>NZ_CABVPX010000083.1 GCF_902499125.1 Burkholderia arboris | reverse complement strand
CAGAAGCCGAGCACGGCCGTCGCGCCGTCGGCGATATCGCCGATCTGCTTCGCGAAGCCGATGATCTGGATGTCGTAGCCGGCGTCCTCGAACGGCTTGCGGATCCTGCTTTCGAGCAGGTGATTGAATGCGACGTAGTCGAGCACCTTGCCGGCGCTGTCGCGCTCGTTCAGCTCGGCCGTGATCATTGCGCTGTCCTCGCCGTGCGACACGAGCGTGCCGACGTAGCCGCCGAGCGTCGTCGCGCGGCGAATGCCCTGCACGCGCTCCGGCGTCAACTGGCCGGGCGTGACCGTGCCGGGAATGATCGGCTCCGCGCGAAACCCTTCGTCGGTCACTTCATTCACGAACGCGTTCGGCGTCCACAACGAGCGCACGCCGATCCGGTCGACGTTCGGCAGGTACGTAACGGCCTGCGTGACGTCGTACAGCCGCGTCAAACCTTCCTTCGACCAGATCGAGCCGTGCTTCGCGCGCACGACCACCGTGATGCGATTCGCGCCGAGCAGGTCGTTCCGGTACTGCTGGAACGTGCGGATGTATTCATGCCCGATCGGCATCTGCTTTTCGAA
>NZ_CABVPX010000082.1 GCF_902499125.1 Burkholderia arboris | reverse complement strand
GCCGCACGAGATAGACCGGGCGCTGCTTCGATTCGTGATAGATGCGGCCGAGGTATTCGCCGATGACGCCGATGCCGATCAGCTGGATGCCGCCGACGAACAGCATCGCGGAGATGAGCGACGCGTAGCCGTGCACGGGATTGCCGAACAGCAGCGTGCGCATGACGATGTAAGCGCCGTAGACGAACGAGAGCGCGGCGAACACGAGGCCGATGTAGGTCCACACGCGCAGCGGCACGGTGCTGAAGCTCGTGATGCCTTCGAGTGCGAAGTTCCAGCGTCGCCACCCGGAGAATTTCGAGCGGCCGCCGCTGCGTGCCGCGCGCGTGTATTCGATGATCTCGGTGCGGAAGCCGACCCACGCGAACAGGCCTTTCATGAAGCGCCGCCGCTCGGGCAGCGCGCGCAGCGCGTCGACGACCTGGCGGTCCATCAGCCGGAAATCGCCGACGTTCTCGGGCATTTCGACTTCGGAAAGGTGGTTGTGTACGCGGTAATAGAGTGCGGCGGCCACGCGCTGCATCAGCGGATCGCACATGCGGTCGGTGCGCTTCGCGGCGACGACCTCGGCGCCGGCG
>NZ_CABVPX010000081.1 GCF_902499125.1 Burkholderia arboris | reverse complement strand
CCTGATCGTCGTCGATTCCAACGAACTCGGCCTCGATCTCGACGCGGTAGCCAACCCCGAGCCCGATCTGAACGGCGACAACCTCGCCTACATGATCTACACGTCCGGTTCCACCGGCCGCCCCAAGGGCGCGCTCAACACCCATCGCGCGATCACCAACCGCATCCTCTGGATGCAGCACGCCTACTCGCTCGACGCCGACGACGCCGTCCTGCAGAAGACCCCGTTCAGCTTCGACGTCTCCGTCTGGGAATTCTTCTGGCCGCTCGTCACCGGTGCGCGACTCGTGTTCGCCCGACCCGGCGGACAGCGCGAGACCGACTATCTGGCCGCGCTCATCGAGCGCGAACGGATCACCACGATCCACTTCGTGCCGTCGATGCTGCGCGCCTTCCTCGACCATCCGGACCTCGACGCGCACTGCACGTCGCTGCGCCGCGTCGTGTGCAGCGGCGAGGCGCTGCCCTACGACCTGCAGCAGCGCTGCTTCGAGCGCCTGGACGTCGGGCTGTACAACCTCTACGGCCCCACGGAGGCCGCTGTCGACGTGAGCGCATGGACGTGCCGGCGAGACGACCCGCACCGCATCGTCCCGATCGGCCG
>NZ_CABVPX010000080.1 GCF_902499125.1 Burkholderia arboris | reverse complement strand
CGCGACAGCGCGGCGAAGCGGCCCGGGCGGGCGCGGCCGGCGCCCGTACTCGCGGCGCCGGACGACACCGGCGCGGAAGGCGTGGAAGCAGAGGTTCTCATCGTGTCGTCCTCACTGCGTCAGCACGACGCCGCTGGCCGGCGACCACGACACGAACACGTCGTCGTTCCACGCCGGCGCGTTGTCGCTCATCAGGTGCGAGCTCGACAGGTTCGACACGACCGTCTTGCCGCTCGGCAGCCGCACGTGGTACAGCGAGTAGCTGCCCATGTACGCGATATCGGTCACGACGCCGCGCGCCCAGTTGTGCTTCGAACCCGGCTTCTCGCGCGACACGTGCACGCGTTCCGGGCGCACCGAGATGCCGACCGGCATCCCGAGCGGGCCGGTGACGCCGTGGCTCACGTACATGCGCGCTTCGAGGTCGTCGCTCTCGACGAAGATGTGGTCGGGCTCGTCCTCGACGACGCGGCCTTCGAACAGGTTGGTCGAGCCGATGAATTCGGCCGAGAAGCGGCTGTTCGGAAACTCGTACACCTCGCCCGGCGCGCCGATCTGCACGATCTTGCCTTCGCTCATCACCGCGAGGCGGCTGGCCATCGTCATCGCCTCTTCCTGGTCGTGCGTGACCATCACGCAGGTCACGTCGAC
>NZ_CABVPX010000079.1 GCF_902499125.1 Burkholderia arboris | reverse complement strand
TTCCCGGCCGCCGAGATCCTGTACAACGACGACGGCTCGGTCAAAGGCGTCGCGACCGGCAACATGGGCGTGGGCAAGGACGGCGAGCCGACCGAGAACTTCCAGCTCGGCATGGAGCTGCACGCGAAGTACACGCTGTTCGCCGAAGGCTGCCGCGGCCACCTCGGCCGCCAGCTGATCTCGAAGTTCAAGCTCGACGCGAACGCGGAGCCGCAGGCGTACGGGATCGGCATCAAGGAACTGTGGGAAATCGATCCCGCGAAGCACAAGCCGGGCCTCGTGATCCACACGGCCGGCTGGCCGCTGAAGTCCGATACGTACGGCGGCTCGTTCCTGTATCACATGGACAACAACCAGGTCGTGGTCGGCTTCGTGGTCGGCCTCGGCTACACGAACCCGTACCTGTCGCCGTTCGAGGAATTCCAGCGCTACAAGACGCATCCGTCGATCCGCGCGTTCCTCGAAGGCGGCAAGCGCGTGTCGTACGGCGCGCGCGCGATCACGGCCGGCGGCCTGCTGTCGCTGCCGAAGACGGTGTTCCCGGGCGGCGCGCTGATCGGCGACGACGCGGGCTTCCTGAACGCATCGCGGATCAAGGGCAGCCATGCGGCGATCAAGACCGGCATGCTGGCCGCCGACGCCGCGTTCGACGCGGTGCAGGCCGGCCGCCAGTCGGACGAGCTCAACGCGTACCCGGACGCGTTCAAGCAGTCGTGGCTGTACACGGAGCTGTATCGCGCGCGCAACTTCAAGCA
>NZ_CABVPX010000078.1 GCF_902499125.1 Burkholderia arboris | reverse complement strand
GTATTGGCGATCGGCTTGCCGATCGAATGAACTACCTCGCCGGATGACGGCTCAAGCTCGCCGGAGGTCGCGACGACCGTGGTTTCGGTCGGGCCGTAGTTGTTGACGATGCGCAGCGACGGCGGCAACCCGGCGGGCAGGGTCGTGATGCGATCGCCGCCGATCAGCAGCGACTTCAGCCCGTGCGGCAGGCCCGACTGCATCGCGAGCAGCGCCAGCGGCGTGACGAGGAACGCACAGTCCATCGACTGCCGGCGCCACCACGCGAGCAACGCTGCGGCATCGGACGCCAGCCCCGCCGGGGGCAGCAGAAGCGCGGCGCCGGCGCAGAGCGCGGGCCAGAGTTCCCACACGCTGGCGTCGAAGGCCAGGCTGGCGGTGGCCGGCACGCGGGAACCGGCGCGCAGCTCGAACCGTGCGATATGCCACGTCACGAGATTGGCGAGTTGCCGATGCTCGACCATGACACCCTTGGGCGTACCGGTGGAGCCGGACGTATAGATGACATAGGCAAGATGACGCGACGTCAGTCCGCGCGCGAGCGGTGGGAGATTGTCCGGCGAGTGCGCGCCCCACGGCGGCGAGACCACACTGATATCGACAAGCGCGGGCGTGGCCAAAGACACATCGGCGAGCGCCTTGTGTCCGACCGGATCGACGAGAACGACCGTCGGCGTGGCGTCGTCGAGGATATGGGCAAGCCGCGCACCGGAGTAAGCGGGATCGATCGGCAGGTAAGCGCCGCCGGCCTTGAACACGGCGAGCAGCGCGACGACCATCGCGACGCTGCGCTCGGCGCACACGGCAAC
>NZ_CABVPX010000077.1 GCF_902499125.1 Burkholderia arboris | reverse complement strand
CGCTGTCGACTTCCACGTCGACCGGCCTCTCGTCGGCCACCAGCTCGATCGGCTCGCTGTCCACCGGCCTGAGCTCGGTCACGACGAAGACGAACAACCTGGGCACGAGCACCGCATCGGCACTCGGCGGCGGCTCCACGTACGACCCGACGACCGGCACGGTCTCCGCGCCGGCATATACGACCTACAACGCGAATGGCACGACGTCGACCGCCAACAGCGTCGGCTCGGCGATCAACAACATCAACAGCCAGGGCATCAAGTACTTCCACGCGAACTCGACCGGCGCCGACAGCACCGCGACCGGCACCGACGCCGTCGCCATCGGCAGCGGTGCTGTCGCCAGCACGAACAACTCCGTCGCGCTCGGTGCCAACTCGAAGACCGCCGCGGCAACCCCCACGAGCAGCGCAACCGTCAACGGAGTGACGTTTGGCGGATTCGCCGGCGCCAATCCGAACGGCACCGTCAGCTTCGGTGATGTCGGCAAGGAACGACAAGGCACCAACCTTGCCGCAGGCCAGGTAACCGCGACCAGCACCGACGCGATCAACGGCAGCCAGCTTTATTCGGTCGCCCAGCAGGTCGGTACCGCGACCAGCGCCATTTCGTCGCTGTCGACCTCGACTTCGACGGGTCTCTCGTCGGCTAACAGCTCGATCACCTCGCTTTCGACCTCGACCTCGACCGGTCTGTCGTCGGCTAACAGCTCGATCACGTCGTTGTCGACTTCGACCTCGACGGGTCTCTCGTCGGCAAATAGCTCGATCACCTCGCTGTCGACTTCCACGTCGACGGGCCTGTCGTCGGCTAACAGCTCGATCACCTCGCTGTCCACGTCGACCTCGACGGGCCTCTCGTCGGCTAACAGCTCGATCACCTCGCTGTCGACTTCGACCTCGACGGGTCTCTCGTCGGCAAATAGCTCGATCACCTCGCTGTCCACGTCGACCTCGACGGGCCTCTCGTCGGCTAACAGCTCGATCACCTCGCTGTCGACTTCGACCTCGACGGGTCTCTCGTCGGCAAATAGCTCGATCACCTCGCTGTCGACTTCCACGTCGACGGGC
>NZ_CABVPX010000076.1 GCF_902499125.1 Burkholderia arboris | reverse complement strand
GCCCACGCCCAGAGCAGCGTGACCCTGTACGGTATCGTCGACAACGGTATCGCTTACCAGAACAACTCGTCGGCCACGGGCGCGACGACGGGTGGTCACTCGAAGGTGCAAATGTCCACCGGCGTGTGGGCAGGCAGCCGCTTCGGCCTGAAGGGCAGCGAAGATCTCGGCGGCGGCACGAAGGCGATTTTCCAGTTGGAAGCCGGCGTCAACACGGCTAACGGCTCGTCGCAGTGGACCAACGGCATCTTCACGCGCCAGGCATGGGTTGGGATGACCAACGCCACGTACGGTACGCTGACGGCCGGCCGCCAGTACACCGCGTACTACACGCTGCTGTCGCCGTACAGCCCGACGACCTGGCTGACCGGCTATTACGGCGCGCACCCGGGCGATATCGATTCGCTGGATACCAGCTACCGCGCGAACAACTCGCTCGTGTACATGTCGCCGAAGTTCTACGGCTTCACGGTCGGCGGTTCGTACTCGTTCGGCGGCGTCGCAGGCGCGACGAACCGCGGCTCGACGTGGAGCGCGGCGATCCAGTACCTGAACGGCCCGGCAGGCATCGCCGTCGGCTACCAGAAGGTCAACAACGCGACGCTGGGTGGCGGCGTGTGGGGCGCGAACTCGACGGTCCAGAACGGCCTGACGGCAACGGGCGACGGCAACCAGCCGGCAGTCTCGTCGATCAACAACGGCTACGCGACCGCGCAATCGCAGCAGCGTATCGCCGTGACGGCGGGTTACCAGTTCACGCCGGCATGGGACATTTCGGCGTCGTACTCGAACGTGCAGTACACGCCGGGCGTTGGCTCGTCGTTCCGCAACACGGCCATCTTCAACACGGCAGGCGCCGTGCTGCACTGGAAGGCAGCGGCTCAGTGGGACTTCGCGGCGGGCTACTCGTACACGGCGGCAACGCAGTCGAACGGCATCACGAGCTCGGCCAAGTACCACCAGGTCACGCTGTCGCAGTACTACAGCCTGTCGAAGCGCACGGGCCTGTACGCAGTCGAGGCTTACCAGCATTCGAGCGGCAACACGCTGAACGCAGGCAAGATCATCGCGGCAACGACGTCGATCGGCGACGGCGTGGGCGCAGGTTCGAAGCAGAACCAGATCGGCCTCGGCGTCGGCCTGATCCACCGCTTCTGATGTC
>NZ_CABVPX010000074.1 GCF_902499125.1 Burkholderia arboris | reverse complement strand
TCGTTCTTCGCGATCGTCAGGTTCACGTTGTCGACGGCCGTGCTGTCGCCGAATTTCTTCACGACGTTTTCGATGCGTACGAACGCGTCGTTTTGCGGACGGGCCACGGCGGCCGGTTGGGTCTGTCGTGCAGCAGCGGAAGAGGGTATCGATTGCATGGGAGTCACCATTCGTTCTTCACGGATTGCAGGCGTGAGCGTCCCCGCGCGAGGCGCGTAATGCGACTCACGGACAACGGCTCGTGCCGGATGGAACAGGGCGCGCGGTGCGCGCGGGCGGACGGAGGTCCGCGGATCTCAGGCGGGCAGGCGTACCGCGATGCCTGCGCCGCCGTGATGCATGACGGTCAGTGGCCCGTCTTCAGCTGGGCCCACAGACGGTTCTCGAGGCGCAGGATGTCGGCCGGCATCGGCTTCATCAGCACCATCTTCTTCAGCACGTCTTCCGGCGGGTAGACGGTCGGGTCCTGTGCGACGGACGGCGTGACGAACGGGTGCGCGGCCTTGTTCGCGGTCGGATAGAACACCGTGTTGGTGATCGCCGCGTTGACCTTCGGATCGGAGACGTAGTTGATCCATTTCATGGCGGCTTCCGGGTGCGGTGCATCCTTCGGGATCACCATCACGTCGAACCAGAGCAGGCCGCCTTCCTTCGGATTCGCGAACTTGATGTCGTACGAACGCTTCGCTTCGGACGAGCGGCGGTGCGCGATGCCGACGTCACCCGACCAGCCGAGCGCAACGCACACGTCGTTGTTCGCGAGGTCGTTGATGTAGCCGGACGAGTTGAACTGGGTAATGTACGGGCGGACTTTCTTCAGGACTTCGAATGCTGCCTGGTAGTCGCCGGGGTTGGTGCTGTTCGGGTTCTTGCCCATGTATTGCAGCGTCGCGGCGAACACGTCGACGGCCTGGTCGAGGAACGACACGCCGCAGCCCTTCAGCTTTTCCATGTTGGCCGGGTCGAACACCAGCGCCCAGCTGTCGACCGGCGCCTTGTCGCCGAGCGCCTTCTTCACTGCCTGCGCGTTGTAGCCGATGCCGTCCGTGCCGTAGGCCCAGGGGACGCCGTACTGGTTGCCCGGATCGGCATCGGCGATCATCTTCATCAGCAGCGGGTCGAGGTTCGCGAGGTTCGGAATCTTCGACTTGTCGAGCTTCTGGTACACGCCGGCCTGGATCTGCTTGGCCATGTAGTTCGACGTCGGCACGACGATGTCGTAACCCGAACTGCCGGCAAGCAGCTTCGCCTGAAGCGTGTCGTCGCTGTCGTAGTTGTCGTACTTGACGTGGATACCCGTCTGCTTCTGGAAGTTCGGGATCGTGTCGGGTGCGATGTAATCGGACCAGTTGTAGACATTCAGCTCGTCGGCA
Source organism: Burkholderia arboris (assembly GCF_902499125.1). Classification (GTDB taxonomy): domain Bacteria; phylum Pseudomonadota; class Gammaproteobacteria; order Burkholderiales; family Burkholderiaceae; genus Burkholderia; species Burkholderia arboris. The sequence continues at coordinate 310 of NZ_CABVPX010000074.1, read as the reverse complement.
TGCGCCGACGGGCTGGCGACCGACGTGAACGCTGCCGCGGCGGCAAGGGCGGCAACAGAACAGGCTTGGCGAAGAAAGCAGGCACGCATGGTGGAATTCCCTTGGGTTATGGCGGCGTGCGGCGCCCGCCGCACGCCTGTAGGCAAAACCGTTACGAAATACCCAGTTGCTGGGCGGTTGCATCGACGGCTTTCTTCGCCTTCGACACGAGTTCATCGATTTCCTGGCGCGTGATCACGAGCGGCGGCGACAGCAGCATCCGGTCGCCGGTCGCACGCATGATCAGGTTGCCGTTGAAGCAGAAGTCGCG
>NZ_CABVPX010000073.1 GCF_902499125.1 Burkholderia arboris | reverse complement strand
CGGCATCGGCGTCATCGGCGAATACCTCGGCCGCATCTATCACGAATCGAAGCAGCGCCCGGTCTATCTCGTGCGGCGCCGTTATCGCGCCGATGCCCATGCGGGCCAGCAGCCCGCGCGGCATGCCGCCCAGCCGGACGGCTCGAAGCTGCTGCAGTTTCCGGTCCGGCGCGTCGCCGCGTCCCGGCGCCGGCAGGCGGCAGCCATCGCCGTGCAGACGCCGCGCAATCTGTCGGTCAAGTAGCACCGCATGGATATTTCCGGTTCGTCGATGCAAGGCGACGCGCGCCCCGTCCGCGTCTGGCTCACCCCCGGACGCATCGCGCTTTACAGCGTGGTCATGCTGGCGGTCGGCGTGCTGTTCGCGTCGATCCTGGTCTGGATCGGCGCTCGCTCGACCGATCCGGGCACGTTCCGCCCCGGCTCGGGATACATGGTGTTCTGGTCCGCGTCCCATCTGATGCTCCACGGCTCGCCCTGGCAGGCCTACGACGTCCCCACGTTTTCGCGCGTGCTCGCCGGGCTGTTCCCGTCGACCGGACGCTTCGCGTTCCTGCCGTGGCTGTATCCGCCGTCGTATCTGCTGGTGGTGGCGCCGCTCGCGCTGCTGCCCTATGCGATCAGCTATCCGCTGTTCATCGCACTTGGCATCGTGCTGCTCGGCCTGGCGGCCTGGCGCGTGTCGGGGCTCGCCGCCGTGCCCGGCGCGTCACGCATCGGCTGGCTCGCGCTGCTTGCCTGCCCGGGCGTGCTCGTGACCGCGATGTACGGACAGAACGCCATGCTGACCGCCGCATGCGCGGCGTTCGCCGTGTATTGCGTCGACCGGCGGCCGATCCTGGCCGGCTTCTGCATCGGACTCCTGTCGGTCAAGCCGCAGCTCGCGTTGCTGTTTCCGTTCGTGCTGATTGCCGCGCGCGCATGGCGCGCGTTCGCGTGGGCCGCGGCATTCGCGACCGCGTTCACCGTGCTCGGCATCGCGACGGGCGGCATGGAATCGGTCCGGCTGTTCCTGCAGAATGCCGGCGCGCTGCGTTCGCTGATCATCGAGCATGGCGTGCCGTTCTGGTTTGCGTCGCCGACGCCGTTCGCGGCGTTCCGGCTCGCCGGCCTGTCGCCCGCACTCGCCTTCGCCGGGCAAGCGGTCATCGCGGCGATCGCGATCGCCGCGGCGTGCTTCGTCTGGCGCCGGAGCCGGGACGCACGGCTGCGTGGCGCGGTGCTGGTCGTCGCGACGCTCGCCGCGAATCCCTATGTATGGCACTACGAACTGTCCTGGCTGTGCATCCCGATCGCATGCATGATCACCATCGGATCGCAGCACGGCTGGCGGCGGGGCGAGCAATGCATCGTCGTCGCCATGTGGGCGCTGCCGCTGTACGAGTTCCTGAATCCGTGGATGAAGCTGCCGCAGATCGGGCCCGCCGTCACGGCGATCGCGCTGCTCGTGCTGCTGCAGCGCGCATGCGCGCTCCCGCCATCCCCCGAGCGGCGATAAGCATCGTTCAAATCGTTTCGAGGTCCGGCAGGTCGCCTTCAAACGTCGACGCGACGCGCGTTCGCATCGCGTCGACCGGCAGCATCGGCCCCGACCAGTTGAACGTGTAGCGCTCGCCCGCGGCGGGCACGGCCCGGTGCAGCACGGCACGCCATGGCCCCACCCGCCGTCGCGCTCGAACGCGTCGAACGGCAGCCGCTCGACGATCGGGCCGCCGTTGTGCACGCACGCGTCATCGCCTCCCGTCCTGCGGCAAGCCAACCGGGTCATCCCGGACACGATTGCGCACCGGATCGCGCCCGCGCAGCGCGGCGCCGCCGCCGGTCTCGATGTCCAGCCCGTCATCCTGACGCTCGTACGCCCACCGCCGCACCCGCGTCATTTCGTGTTACGAATCTCCGATTCCTGCCTACAATGATCAGAACGCCTGTCGTCTGGCCCGCAGCGGACGACAACCGGATTCATACGGTGCAGCGCAGGCCGGATCTCTCGGGGGACGTATGTCCGCGCACGCCAGAAAACCACTGGTATCGCTCGTCGTGCCGTTCCATGACGAGGACGAAGCAATCGGCGCATTCTTTGCGGCCACGCTGCCCATCCTCGAATCGGTCGAGTCGGTCCGTTTCGAGATCGTCTGCATCAACGACGGCAGCCGCGACGGCACGCTGGACAGGCTGATCGACATCGCCGCCGGCGATCCGCGCGTGCGCATCGTCGATCTCACCCGGCGCTTCGGCAAGGAGGCCGCGCTCAC
>NZ_CABVPX010000072.1 GCF_902499125.1 Burkholderia arboris | reverse complement strand
TGTCGACGACCGACAGTACGGTGACGTCCCTGTCGACGTCCACGTCGACGGGTCTGAGCACGACGAATAGTTCGGTGACGTCGCTGTCGACGTCGACAGCGACGGGCTTCAACTCATTGTCTACTTCGACCTCGACGGCGATCGAAGCGGCGAAGACGCACTACTACAGCGTGAACGACAACGGCACCCAGCAAGGCAACTACAACAACAACGGGGCCACGGGCATTAACGCACTGGCGGCCGGTACCAATGCAACCGCGGCGGGTGCGAGCTCGGTGGCAGTTGGTGACGGTGCGAACGCGAGCGCGAACGGGACGGTTGCGATCGGCCAGCAGGCCACGGCGAAGAACGCCGGAGATGTTGCCCTGGGCTCCAACTCCGTGACGGCTGCAGCGAGTCCGACGGCGACGGGCACGATCGGTGGAGTGACGTACAACTACGCGGGCACGAAGCCGTCGAGCGTGGTGAGCGTGGGTGCGCCTGGCGCGGAGCGCCAGATCACGAACGTGGCGGCGGGCCGGGTAATGGCAACGAGCACGGATGCGATCAATGGCTCGCAGCTGTATGCGACGAACACCGCGATCGACAGCCTGTCGACGTCCACATCGACGGGCCTGAGCACGGCGACCAGCTCGATCACGTCGCTGTCGACCTCGACGTCGTCCAGTGTCAACTCGTTGTCGACGTCGACGTCGACGGGCCTGAGCACGGCGACTAGTTCGATCACATCGCTGTCGACGTCGACGTCGTCCAGCGTCAACTCGCTGTCGACGGGTCTGAGCACGGCGACCAGTTCGATTACGTCGTTGTCGACGTCGACGTCGTCCAGCGTGAACTCGCTGTCGACCGGCCTGAGCACGACGAATAGTTCGGTGACGTCGCTGTCGACGTCGACATCGACGGGCTTCAACTCGTTGTCTACTTCGACCTCGACGGCGATCGAAGCGGCGAAGACGCACTACTACAGCGTGAACGACAACGGCACGCAACAGGGCAACTACAACAACAACGGCGCCACGGGCATTAACGCACTGGCGGCCGGTACCAATGCAACTGCGGCGGGTGCGAGCTCGGTGGCAGTTGGTGACGGTGCGAACGCGAGCGCGAACGGGACGGTTGCGATCGGCCAGCAGACCACGGCGAAGAACGCCGGGGATGTCGCCCTGGGCTCCAACTCCGTAACGGCGGCAGCGAATCCGACGGCGACGGGCACGATCGGTGGGGTGACGTACAACTACGCGGGTACGACGCCGTCGAGCGTGGTGAGCGTGGGCGCGCCCGGCGCGGAGCGCCAGGTCACGAACGTGGCGGCGGGCCGGGTAATGGCAACGAGCACGGATGCGATCAATGGCTCGCAGCTGTATGCGACGAACACCGCGATCGACAGCCTGTCGACGTCCACATCGACAGGCCTGAGCACGGCGACCAGTTCGATTACGTCGCTGTCGACCTCGACGTCGTCCAGTGTCAACTCGTTGTCGACGGGCCTGTCGACGACCGACAGTACGGTAACGTCTTTGTCAACGTCGACATCGACGGCGATCAACGCAGCGAAGGCGCATTACTACAGCGTGAACGACAATGGCACGCAACAGGGCAACTACAACAACAACGGTGCTACCGGCATCAACGCACTGGCGGCAGGTACCAATGCAACGGCGGCAGGCGTAAGCTCTGTGTCGGTCGGTGACGGCGCGAGCGCGAAGTCGCTCGGTGCGGTCGCGATCGGCAACCATGCTAACGTGACTGGACTTCGCAGCGTAGCGTTGGGGGATAGCGCTACCGCAGCAGAAGACTACAGTGTCGCGATTGGGAATTTGGCCACCACGCAAGGAATGAACGGTGTAGGAACCGCACCTTCTGCGGTGGCTGTTGGTCATCAAGCGGTTGCAAATGCCGATAGTGCGACGGCTTTGGGTTCTGGAGCATGGGCCAAGGGCGTCGGATCGTCAGCCTTGGGAAATGATGCTCGGACCTTTGGAAATGGCTCGATTGCGGTTGGTGGCGGAAATGGAAAGCATACGCAGATTACCGATGCGTATGGCACCAATTCGGTAGCGATTGGTGCGGCATCGACGGCTGGTTCATCGTCTGATCCGACTTTGGTTAACGACATTGCAATCGGAGGTGGCGCACAGGCAATTGGCGGCAATTCGATCGCACAAGGTTCGAATGCGTTGGCCAATTCCGCTGGCGCGGTCGCAATTGGTCAGACGGCAACGGCGACGGGCGGTAAGGCGGTGTCGATCGGTGTGGCCAACACTGCGAGCGGCAATGGTGCAGTTGCGATCGGTGATCCTAGTGTCGCGACCGGGACGGGCGCGGTTGCATTGGGAGC
>NZ_CABVPX010000071.1 GCF_902499125.1 Burkholderia arboris | reverse complement strand
GTAAGCGTCATTTCGTGGCCGCATGGACAGAGCTGCAGCCGGTGTCCAAAGTGATGTCCGTTACTTCAAGTGATGGGGACTACTTTGGACACACGGGATGCGCGAGCGTCGAACCGCAAGGGCCGACCGAACTACACGCCGGAGTACAGACGGCAAGTTGCCGTCGCGGCGTGCGAGCCGGGTATTTCGGTGGCCAAGCTCGCGCAGGCGCACGGACTGAATCCCAATATGGTGTTCAAGTGGCGTCGGCAACTGCGGGCGGGCCTGTTTGAAGGCGTGGCGCACAGCACAGCGGTGTTGCTGCCTGTAGCGCTACCTGATGCACCGACCGGCGAAACTTCAGAACTGGCGTCGCTCGCTCTACAGCCTGTCGAGCCACATCGCGAGAGCGTATCGGCAGCGTCGGGCATCGAGATCGAACTGAACGGTGCCCGTGTACGCGTCACGGGCATGGTGGACCCCGTGCAGTTGCGCCTCGTGCTGCGCTGCCTGATGCCAGCATGATTGCGCCGCCAGGCGGTACCCGCGTATGGCTGGCAGCGGGCGTTACCGATATGCGCCGTGGCATGGATGGACTTGCCACGCTGGTGCAGTCAGCGCTCGGACGTGATCCCTTCTCGGGGCACATCTTCCTGTTTCGTGGGCGTCGCGGTGACCTCATCAAGATTTTATGGTGGAGCGGCGACGGCATGAACCTGTACGCGAAACGACTCGAGCGAGGACGCTTCGTGTGGCCGCAGGCGGACTCGGGAACAGTCCATCTGTCAGCTGCCCAACTGTCGATGCTGCTCGAGGGGATTGACTGGCGGCATCCAGAGCGGACGTGGCAGCCGACGCACGCCGCGTAACGCCGGGTGCGGGAACCCACAAGCGCGTGGGCTTCATTTACACTGGCTGCATGCCTGCCAACCATCTGCCCGATGACATCGCCGCCCTCAAGCGCATCGTTGCCTCGCGTGACGAGACCATCGCGCAGTTGCTGGCCGAGATCTCGAGGCTGAAGCGATGGCAGTACGGCCGCTCATCGGAGCGCATGACAGAATTGATGGACCAGCTGCAGCTCGCGCTCGGCGAGCTGCCTGTTCCTGAAGCAGATATGGCCGCACCGGCGAAGGTGCCTGATGCCGCGACTGCGGATACATCGGCTACTACGAACCTCAATTCGCTGCGCCGCAAACCGCGGCACTTCCCTGCCCATTTGCCTCGCGATACGGTTGTTCATACGCCAACGAGCTGCGGATGCCCGGAATGCGGCAAACAGATGCGCGCGCTCGGCGAAGACGTCTCGGAGGTGCTCGACTATGTACCCGGCTACTTCAAGGTACTGCGTCACGTACGTCCGAAGCTGAGCTGCCCGCGCTGTGCTGCAGTGGTACAGGAGCCAGCACCTTCGCGACCGATAGCGCGCTCGATGGCGGGTGCCGGGCTGCTCGCACAGGTCGTCGTCGCGAAGTACGCTGACCATACGCCGCTGTACCGGCAGGCCGGCATCTATCGCCGCGCCGGCATCGAACTGGATCGCGCGACACTGGCTTCGTGGGTGCGTGAAGCAGCGGCGCTACTGCGGCCGCTGTCTGATGCACTCGGCCGTTACGTGCGCGACGCAGACAAGATTCATACCGACGACACGCCCGTGCCTGTGCTGGAGCCGGGGCGTGGCAAGACACGCACAGCGCGCCTGTGGACCTATGTGCGGGATGACCGCCCTGCGGGAAGCCGCGCGCCACCAGCAGTCTGGTACAGGTACTCACCCGATCGCAAAGGTGAGCGACCTCGAGAACATCTTGCGGGCTACACGGGAATCCTGCAGGCAGATGCCTTCAGCGGGTATGACGCGCTGTATCGTGACGGCACGGTCATCGAGGCCGGGTGCTGGGCCCATGCGCGGCGCAAGTTCTACGACATATACAAACTGGACAGCTCACCGATTGCCGAAGAAGCACTGCACCGCATCGGGGCGCTGTATGTTGTTGAGCGCGAGGTTCGCGGCCAGACGCCGAACGTGCGCCTGTCTGCGCGTCAGCAGCGCTCGGCCCCATTGCTCGCTGAGCTGAAGGCCTGGCTCGAACACACGCTGTCACTGGTCTCGGCGAAGTCGGGGCTGGCGAAGGCGATTAGATACTCGCTGGGGCACTGGCACGCTCTCACACGCTATTGCGAAGACGGGCGCGTCGAGGTGGACAACAATACGGCGGAGCGCGCGATCAGGCCGCTGGTTCTCGGCAGGCGCAATTATCTGTTCGCAGGCTCCGACGGCGGTGGCCAAAGCGCGGCGGTGATCTATAGCCTGATCGGTACGGCGCGCCTGAACGGCATCGAGCCGTTTGCCTACCTGCGCACGGTGTTTGAGCGCATCGCCGATCATCCCATCAACCGCATCGACGAGTTGCTGCCGTGGCACCTGATGCCGACTGCACACATCGAACAGCAAGCCGCCTGAGAATCAATCCGATGGTCCAACCCCGCAAACCTGCCGTGCGCCTGGTCAAGGCGCCAGTCCCCGATTACGTACTGCGCGTTGAGCTGAAGTACATCAAGCCGGCGATCTGGCGACGAATCGTCGTTCCCGGCTCGATCCGGCTGGGCAAGCTGCATGTCGTGCTGCAACTGGCCATGGGCTGGGAAGGCGGGCACCTGCACGAGTTCGTCTTCGGCGAAACCAACTATGGTGAACCTGATGACTTCGGATTCCAGAGCGATCCACCAATGCTCAATGAAGCACGGGTCACACTGTCGAAGGCGCTCGGCGGGCTGAAGTCATTTACCTATATCTACGACTACGGTGACAACTGGCAGCATCGGATCAAAGTCGAGAAGGCGCTGGTGCCTGATCCAGACATGCGCCGGCCGATGTGCCTGGACGGGCAGAATGCGTGTCCACCGGAAGACGTCGGGGGAGTGCCAGGATATGCCGACTTCCTCGGAGCGATCACCGATCCGACGCACGAGGAGCACGACCACTTCCTCGAGTGGTGTGGCGGCAGCTTCGATCCCGCCGCCTTTGATCTCGTGCTCGCGAATCAGCGCCTCTCAGAGGTCAAGTTCTGATCGTCAAGACGGCCTCAGATTGACGCTTACGA
>NZ_CABVPX010000070.1 GCF_902499125.1 Burkholderia arboris | reverse complement strand
ACAAGGCAGACTTGTTATAGGATCAAGCCTTACGGGCAATTAGTATCAGTTAGCTGAACGCATTACTGCGCTTACACACCTGACCTATCAACGTCCTGGTCTCGAACGACCCTTCAAGGGGATCTAGTCCCCAGGGATATCTCATCTTAAGGCGAGTTTCCCGCTTAGATGCTTTCAGCGGTTATCTCTTCCGAACATAGCTACCCGGCGATGCCACTGGCGTGACAACCGGTACACCAGAGGTTCGTCCACTCCGGTCCTCTCGTACTAGGAGCAGCCCCCTTCAAATATCCAACGCCCACGGCAGATAGGGACCAAACTGTCTCACGACGTTTTAAACCCAGCTCACGTACCTCTTTAAATGGCGAACAGCCATACCCTTGGGACCGGCTACAGCCCCAGGATGAGATGAGCCGACATCGAGGTGCCAAACACCGCCGTCGATATGAACTCTTGGGCGGTATCAGCCTGTTATCCCCAGAGTACCTTTTATCCGTTGAGCGATGGCCCTTCCATACAGAACCACCGGATCACTATGACCTGCTTTCGCACCTGCTCGACTTGTCGGTCTCGCAGTTAAGCACGCTTATGCCATTGCACTATCAGCACGATTTCCGACCGTACCTAGCGTACCTTCGTACTCCTCCGTTACGCTTTGGGAGGAGACCGCCCCAGTCAAACTGCCTACCATGCACTGTCCCCGACCCGGATCACGGGCCAAGGTTAGAACCTCAAACAAACCAGGGTGGTATTTCAAGGACGGCTCCACCGAAACTAGCGTTCCGGTTTCATAGCCTCCCACCTATCCTACACAGATCGGTTCAAAGTCCAATGCAAAGCTACAGTAAAGGTTCATGGGGTCTTTCCGTCTAGCCGCGGGTAGATTGCATCATCACAAACACTTCAACTTCGCTGAGTCTCGGGAGGAGACAGTGTGGCCATCGTTACGCCATTCGTGCAGGTCGGAACTTACCCGACAAGGAATTTCGCTACCTTAGGACCGTTATAGTTACGGCCGCCGTTTACCGGGACTTCAATCAAGAGCTTGCACCCCATCATTTAATCTTCCGGCACCGGGCAGGCGTCACACCCTATACGTCCACTTTCGTGTTTGCAGAGTGCTGTGTTTTTATTAAACAGTCGCAGCCACCAGTTTATTGCAACCCCTTCACCCTCTGCCCGCAGGGGCATCAAGCTACAAGGGCGTACCTTATCCCGAAGTTACGGTACCAATTTGCCGAGTTCCTTCTCCCGAGTTCTCTCAAGCGCCTTAGAATACTCATCTCGCCCACCTGTGTCGGTTTGCGGTACGGTCATCGTTAGACTGAAGCTTAGAGGCTTTTCTTGGAACCACTTCCAATTGCTTCGCTCCCTAAGGAGCTCGCGCCACACCCTTGAATTCCGCGCCCGGATTTGCCTAAGCGCCTTCTCCAATGCAGCGACCGGGACTTCCAACACCCGGACAACCTTCCGCGATCCGTCCCCCCATCGCATCTAACAATGGTGCAGGAATATTGACCTGCTTCCCATCAGCTACGCATTTCTGCCTCGCCTTAGGGGCCGACTCACCCTACGCCGATGAACGTTGCGTAGGAAACCTTGGGCTTACGGCGAGGGGGCCTTTCACCCCCTTTATCGCTACTCATGTCAGCATTCGCACTTCCGATACCTCCAGCACGCTTTTCAACGCACCTTCGCAGGCTTACGGAACGCTCTCCTACCATGCGTGCAAAGCACGCATCCGCAGCTTCGGTATATAGCTTAGCCCCGTTACATCTTCCGCGCAGGACGACTCGATCAGTGAGCTATTACGCTTTCTTTAAAGGGTGGCTGCTTCTAAGCCAACCTCCTGACTGTTTTAGCCTTCCCACTTCGTTTCCCACTTAGCTATATTTGGGGACCTTAGCTGGCGGTCTGGGTTGTTTCCCTCTTGACACCGGACGTTAGCACCCGATGTCTGTCTCCCGTGATTGCACTCTTCGGTATTCGGAGTTTGCTATGGCGGGGTAATCTGCAATAGACCCCCCAACCATGACAGTGCTCTACCCCCGAAGGTGAGACACGAGGCACTACCTAAATAGTTTTCGGAGAGAACCAGCTATTTCCAAGTTTGTTTAGCCTTTCACCCCTATCCACAGCTCATCCCCTAACTTTTCAACGTTAGTGGGTTCGGACCTCCAGTACGTGTTACCGCACCTTCATCCTGGCCATGGATAGATCACTTGGTTTCGGGTCTACGCCCAGCAACTGAACGCCCTATTCGGACTCGCTTTCGCTACGCCTGCCCTATACGGTTAAGCTTGCTACTGAACGTAAGTCGCTGACCCATTATACAAAAGGTACGCCGTCACCCCTTACGAGGCTCCGACTGTTTGTATGCATGCGGTTTCAGGATCTATTTCACTCCCCTCCCGGGGTTCTTTTCGCCTTTCCCTCACGGTACTGGTTCACTATCGGTCGATCACGAGTATTTAGCCTTGGAGGATGGTCCCCCCATCTTCAGACAGGATTTCACGTGTCCCGCCCTACTTGTCGCACACCTAGTTCTTTCATACTGTTTTCGCCTACGGGGCTATCACCCGCTATGGCCGCACTTTCCAGAGCGTTCGGCTAACAATACAAATAAAGAGTGCAAGGCTCATCCCATTTCGCTCGCCACTACTTTGGGAATCTCGGTTGATTTCTTTTCCTGCGGTTACTTAGATGTTTCAGTTCACCGCGTTCGCTTCGCATGGCCTATGTATTCAGCCATGGATACTCCAAAAGGAGTGGGTTTCCCCATTCGGACATCTACGGATCAAAGCTCGTTTGCCAGCTCCCCGTAGCTTTTCGCAGGCTACCGCGTCCTTCATCGCCTGTGATCGCCAAGGCATCCACCACATGCACTTGTTCGCTTGACCCTATAACGAGTCTGTCTCATCTTTCGACGTTACAGTCGCTACAGGTTGAGTTCTCGCATTTGTGCCGTATTCCAATTGAGTCAAACATAGAGTTCGAATCATCTTGAGATACATCGATACAATCACAACCCGGATAGTTTTCACGTCCATCTCATAGACGCTTCCGCTATCCAAATTACTTACTTCTTCCAGATTGTTAAAGAACGACAGCCGATA
>NZ_CABVPX010000069.1 GCF_902499125.1 Burkholderia arboris | reverse complement strand
GGCGACGGGCGCCGCGTCGTAACGCGGCTCCAGCGGCAACGCGGGCGCGGCCGCCGGTTCGTGCGCGACCGGCCGCGCGACACTGCGCGCCGGCGCGAGCACGATGCCGCCCGCGACACGCCAGCCCGACACGATCGCCTTCATCTGGCGCGTCTGCTCCTCGAGCGACGCGGCCGCGGCGGCCGCCTGCTCGACGAGCGCCGCGTTCTGCTGCGTGACCGAATCCATCTGGCCGACCGCGCGGTTGACCTGCTCGATGCCGGTCGACTGCTCGTCCGACGCGGCGCTGATCTCGCCCATGATGTCGGTCACGCGGCGCACGGCCTGCACGATCTCGTCCATCGTCGAGCCCGCGCGCGACACGAGTGCCGACCCGCTTTCGACCTTCCCGGCCGAATCGCCGATCAACTGCTTGATTTCCTTCGCGGCGCTCGCGCTGCGCTGCGCAAGCGAACGCACCTCGCCCGCGACGACCGCGAAGCCGCGGCCCTGTTCACCCGCGCGCGCGGCCTCGACCGCCGCGTTCAGCGCGAGGATGTTGGTCTGGAACGCGATGCCCTCGATCGTGCCGATGATGTCGACGACCTTGCCCGAGCTCGCCGCGATGTCCTGCATCGTCGACACGACCTGGCCGACCACGTCGCCGCCCTGCGTCGCGATGTCCGACGCATTCACCGCGAGCTGGCTCGCCTGCCGCGCGTTCTCCGCGTTCTGCCGCACGGTGCCCGTCAGCTGCTCCATGCTCGACGCGGTTTCCTGCAGCGACGCGGCCTGCTCCTCGGTACGCTGCGACAGGTCGATGTTGCCGGTCGCGATCTCGCGCGCGCCGACGTCGATCGACTCGGTGCCGCGATGCACGGCCTGCACCATCGTCGTGACGGCGTCCTGCATCCGCTTGATGCCGCCGAACAGGCGGCCGATCTCGTTCGTGCTGAACACGTTCACCGGCTGCGTGAGGTCGCCGCCGGCGATGCGCTCGAAGTGCGCGATCGCGTCCTCGAGCGGCTGCACGATCAGCCCGCGCAGCGCGAAGCGGATCGCGATCACGACGACGAACGCGATCGCGATGCCGGCCGCGATCAGCGCGACCATCAGCGAGATCTGCGACTGCGTCGTGGCCTGGCGCTCTTCCGCGCGCTTCTGCAGCGACGCGACCACGGCCGACGCGGCCTGGTCGTACGCGACGAACATCGGGCTGATCTTGGTGTCGGCGATCGCGTGGTACCCGGCCATGTCGCCCGCGCGCGCGGCCGCGAACTCGGGCTCGACGCCTTCCTTCACGATCGTCGTATAGCGTGCGGTGAGCTCGTCGACGAGCCCCTGCTCGACGCCGAGCTTCGGCGTCGACTGGAACGCCTGCCAGTTCTGGTTCGACTTCGTGTACAGCTCCTGCGCACGGTCGAGCACCTTGGCCGCTTCGGCCGTGTTGCCGGCTTCCGTCAGCGAGCGGAAGCGGTCGAGCGACACGCGTGCGCGCAGCAGGTACGACGACGTATCGTCGAGCGTATGGATCGCCGGCAGGTCGACGTGCGCAATCTCGTCGAGCGAGCGGCTCGCGTGATTCAGCGCGTAGAGGCCGAGCCCGCCGACCGCAGCGGCCAGGCACACGAGGATGAGTCCGACCGCCGTGAGCGTCGTGCGAATCGACCAGTTATGCAACATTGCAGCTTCTCCCGAAATTACTGCGCGCGCGGCGCGCTTACCCGCCGAGCGTCTCGATCAGCGCCATTTCACGGCTCGACATCAGCTTCTCGATGTCCATCAGGATCAGCATCCGGCCGTCGACCGTGCCAAGACCCGTCAGGTACTCGGTCGTCAGCGTCGCGCCGAATTCCGGCGCCGGCATGATCTGGTCGGTCTGCAGCGTCAGCACGTCCGACACGCCGTCGACCACCATCCCGACCACGCGGTTCGACACGTTCAGGATGATCACGACGGTCTGGTGGTCGTACTCGACGCGGCCGAGATGGAACTTGATCCGCATGTCGACGATCGGCACGATGATCCCGCGCAGGTTGATCACGCCCTTGATGAACTCCGGCGCGTTCGCGATGCGCGTGACGCTGTCGTAGCCGCGGATCTCCTGCACCTTCAGGATGTCGATCCCGTATTCCTCGTCGCCGAGCGTGAACACGAGGAATTCCTGGCCCGTCGCGTCGCCTTGCGCCGCGTCGCGGCGGCTGGTTGCCGCGTTCGCCGCGGCCGGATTGATCATTTGGACTTCAGCAGACACGGTTGCCCCCAATCGGTTGATGGCGAGAGTCAGAACATCGCGAGCTCGGCGCCGGCACGGGCGCCGTGCGTCGCACGGGTTTCACGGTTCAGCGCCGCGACGTCGACGATCAGCGCGACGCTGCCGTCGCCGAGAATGGTCGCCGCCGAGATGCCGTGCACCTTGCGGTAGTTGGTTTCGAGGTTCTTCACGACCACCTGCTGCTGGCCAACCAGTTCGTCGATCAGCATCGCGAAGCGGCGTCCCTCGGTTTCCATGATCGTGACGATCCCCTGCGTCGGGTCGGTGCGCGCGTCCTCCACCGAGAACACCTCGTGCAGCGCGACGAGCGGCAGGTATTCGCCGCGCACGCGCACCACGCGCTCGCCGTTGCCGACCGTGTAGATGTCGTCGGTCGACGGCTGCAGCGACTCCATCACGAAGTTCAGCGGCAGGATGAAGATCTCGTTGCCGACCTTCACCGACATCCCGTCGAGGATCGCGAGCGTGAGCGGCAGCACGATCCGCGTGGTCGTGCCGCGGCCGGCCAGCGACGTGATCTCGACGTGGCCGCCCATCGACTGGATGTTGCGCTTCACGACGTCCATCCCGACACCGCGGCCCGACACGTCGGTCACCGTCTCGGCGGTCGAGAAGCCCGGCGCGAAGATCAGCTGCCAGACTTCGTCGTCGCTGATGTTGTCGGACACCTGCATCCCCTGCTTCGCGGCCTTCGCGAGGATCCGCTCGCGGTTCAGGCCCGCGCCGTCGTCGCTCACCTCGATCACGATGTTGCCGCCGTGATGCGCGGCCGACAGCACGAGCTGGCCGACCGCGTCCTTGCCGGCGGCGACGCGCCTGTCGACGGTTTCGATCCCGTGGTCGAGGCTGTTGCGCACGAGGTGCGTGAGCGGATCGATGATCCGTTCGATCAGGCTCTTGTCGAGCTCGGTCGCCTGGCCGAACGTGACGAGCTCGACCTGCTTGCCGAGCTTGCCGGCGAGGTCGCGCACGAGGCGCGGGAAGCGGCTGAACACGTAGTCCATCGGCATCATGCGGATCGACATCACGGCTTCCTGCAGGTCGCGCGCGTTGCGCTCGAGCTGCGCCATCCCGTTGAACAGGCGGTCGTGCAGCGCCGGATCGAACGCGCTCGCGGTCTCCGCGAGCATCGCCTGCGTGATCACGAGTTCGCCGACGAGGTTGATCAGCTGGTCGACCTTCTCGACGCCGACGCGGATCGAGCTGCCTTCGGCGCCCGATGCGGCCGCGGCGGCCGGACGCGCACGCTTGTCGTCGTGATGCGCGGCGGCCGGTGCGGCGTGTTCGGCCGGCTGCGGTTGAGCGTGTTGCTGCGGCTGCGTGGCGGCGGCCGGCTCGGCCGGTGCCGGTGCCGGTGCGGCCGGCTGCGGCGCGGCGGCC
>NZ_CABVPX010000068.1 GCF_902499125.1 Burkholderia arboris | reverse complement strand
GTGTAAGCGCAGTAATGCGTTCAGCTAACTGATACTAATTGCCCGTAAGGCTTGATCCTATAACAAGTCTGCCTTGTAGATCGGCGCCGTGTGAAAGCACTGGCCGCAAGATCCAAAGCGACAAGTTGAATTCTCGTGTGTGATACACACAACTCAAAATTACTGCTTCTTCCAAGATTGGTTGTGCTGCGAAGCAGCGCAACAACCCTCTTTGCCTGATGACCATAGCGAGTCGGTCCCACCCCTTCCCATCCCGAACAGGACCGTGAAACGACTCTACGCCGATGATAGTGCGGATTCCCGTGTGAAAGTAGGTAATCGTCAGGCTCCCTAAGCCAAGAACCCCCGCCCGAAAGGCGGGGGTTTTTGCATTGGGGCGACGGAAATGTGCGATGCCGGACACGCGAAATGCGGCCGCGCTGCGGCGCCGATGGGCGTTGATTCGGACCGAGGTCGCATCCACGCCACCCGCCACATTCGACCACCTTCCATCCCGCTTCCACGAGCTTGGCATATAAAGATGCTCCGCCTGCCCAGGTTGCCCGTTCACTTGCGTCGGTACTATCGAAGCTGGTGTCCTCTCAGGTATCTGCTGTCTTCGCGATCCACCGCCAGCACCTCTGAAATCCCCGGTCCGTTCGTCGATGGGCTGCACCAGCGCACCGTCAGCCGGCGTCCTGCCAATGTCGACGCACTCAGCAGCGATCACATGATGGCCGATGATGAGCGACGTTTGTCGACGATGATCGACAAATCCCGATTCCTGCCGAAAAACTCCCTGCGTGATCCATCTGTCTTTCGACACGCTGTGTCGACCTGATCGTGTGCGCCCTGTACGGACGCATACGAAATCGTCGTAAAAATCTATGCGCATAAAGTCCATTTGCGCGACGTGCCTTGCAGAGCGGAAAGCAGGCCCTTCAGGTTAATATCGCCATTCGTCCCGATTCCCGGCGCTTGTCCACATCTGCCGGCGGTCGGCGTCTTCCGCATTCCGTCTCCTGCATCGTTCATGACTGACAGCCCTGCCCAAGGTGGTCGGACGACCGACTTCTTGCCGTATCTCGTCGCCGCAACGTTTTTCATGGAGTACCTCGACACGACCGTGATCGCGACCGCGCTGCCGCAAATGGCGCGCTCGTTCGGCGTCGGACCGAACGCGCTGAGTCTCGGGATGAC
The DNA here is from genome assembly GCF_902499125.1 of Burkholderia arboris. GTDB lineage: Bacteria > Pseudomonadota > Gammaproteobacteria > Burkholderiales > Burkholderiaceae > Burkholderia > Burkholderia arboris. The sequence goes on along the minus strand of NZ_CABVPX010000068.1, from coordinate 2,646 downwards.
CGCGTACATGCTGGCGCTGGCGGTGTTCATTCCGATCAGCGGCTGGATCGCCGATCGCTACGGTTCGCGCACGGTGTTCGCGAGCGCCATCGTCGTCTTTACCGGTGCGTCGGTGCTGTGCGGGCTGTCTGAAGGTGTGATGTCGTTCACGGCTGCGCGGCTGCTGCAGGGTGTCGGCGGGGCGATGATGGTGCCGGTCGGACGGATGATCGTCGTGCGCAGCACCGACAAGGCCAAGCTGATGCGCGCGATCGCGACAATCACGTGGCCGGGCATCGTCGCGCCCGTCGTCGGGCCGCCGATCGGCGGCTTCATCACGACCTATGCGTCGTGGCGCTGGATCTTCCTGTTGAACGTCCCGTTCGGCATCGCTGCGCTCGTCTGTACCTGGCTGATCGTCCGGAACACGCGGGCCGACGAGCAACGGCCGCTCGACTGGATCGGCTTCGTGCTGGCCGGTGGCGCGCTAACCTGTCTGCTGATTGGCACCGAGGCGGCCGGGCAGCAGGATGTCGACTTCACGCGCGCGGGTGTCCTGGTGGGGGCGAGCGTGCTGTTCGGCATGGCCGCGTGGTTGCATGCGCGGCGTTGCGCGCATCCGCTGCTCGATTTCACGACGCTGAAGGTGCCGACGTTCTCGGTGACGGTGCTCACCGGTTCGGTCACGCGGATGGCGATCAACGCCGTGCCGTACCTGCTGCCGCTGCTGTTCCAGATCGGTTTCGGGTTGTCGCCGTTCCAGTCGGGCCTGCTGCTGCTGGCTAGCGCACTCGGCAATCTGGGGATGAAGGCGGGAACGTCCTGGATTCTCGACCGATACGGCTTCCGGCGCGTTGCACTCGTCGATGTGACGATCGTCGGCTTCTTCACGATCGCGTGCGGTTGGCTGACCGCGTCGACGCCGCTGGCGATCACGCTGCTCGTCGTATTCGTCTACGGACTCACGCGGTCGATGCAGTTCACGACGCTGGCGACGCTCGCCTATGCGGATATCCCGGCTCAGCAGACGAGTGCAGCCAGCACGCTGTGGAGCGCTGCGCAGCAGATGACGATCGGGATGGGGATCGCGTTCGGCGCATTGTCATTGCGTCTCGCGGCACTCGCGCGCGGCGATGCGGCCGGCATGCACTACGTGCTCGACGATTTCCGCTGGGCGTTCGTCGCGGCCGGCGTGCTCGCGCTGCTGACGTTGCCGGGCTATGCGCGGCTGGCTTCCGATGCCGGCGATCGGCTGCGGGCGATCGTGGCGCGAGGGTAGGCCGGACTGCAGGCTGCATGTGCGTGACGACAGGTGAATACGGCTGTTTCTCGTCATTCACCTGAACGTAGGGCCGTCACGGCCGCGGTGGTCCGACGGTCGACGCAATCGATCGCCGTCGCTGCGTGCGAGTGATCACGCTGAATAGCCAATTCCCGATTGCAGGCTTCCCGAGCAATGGCGCGCAGTGCTCCGTGCATGCACCCGGTGCATGGTGAGCGGTGCGGCGGCGTCGCGCCCGTCTCGACTGCCGTTACTGTGCGTCGTGGAAGATGATGCCGACCGTGTGGCGGTGGCCGCTTCGGATCCGGCTCACGCCGTGACGCAGGTTGACGCGATAGACGCCGCGCGTTCCCTGCACGGGCCTGCCATGTACGGCGAAGATCACCGCGTCGCCTTGCATCAGCGGCACCACTTCCGTACGCGACTGCATGCGTGGCCGCTGTTCCGTCAACACGAACTCCCCTCCGGTGAAATCGCGGCCCGGCGCCGACAGCAGGATCGCGACCTGGAGCGGAAACACGTGTTCGCCATAGAGATCCTGATGGAGGCAGTTGTAGTCGTCGGGGCCGTATTGCAGGATCAGCGGTGTCGGTCGCGTCTGTCCCGCCGCGTGGCAGCGATCGAGGAATGTCGTGTGGTCTTTCGGATAGCGGACGTCGATCCCGAGTGCCTGGTTCCAGCGATTCGCGATCGGCGCGAGATGCGGGTAGAGCGTCGCGCGCAATTCGGCGACGAGCGCAGGCAGCGGGTACGCGAAGTACTTGTATTCGCCGCGGCCGAACCCGTGCCGTGCCATCACGACGCGTGAACGATAGAGCGCATCCCGTGGATAGAGCGATGCGAGCGCATCGCATTCGCGTGCCGGCATCAGGCCCGGCACGTGCGCGCATCCGTAGCGATCGAGTTCGGTATCGACGGTCGACCAGTCGATCGCATCGACGCGTTGTGCGATGTCCGTCGATTCGACGGCAGGTTGCAGATCGGCAATGTTCACAGGTGCACCTCGATTCATCCGCAACGTGGCGCCGTGCGGTTGCGCACGGTCGAATCCACGACGAAAGTTGATGAACCCAGTCTAGCGGCGTCCGTGTGCGGATGCGTTCCAGATCTTGCGCTTCAATTCGGAGGGGGAAACGGGGAGACGCGGCACCGACATACCCAATGAGGTGACTTGCTCGAGCGAAGAGGCGAAGAGGCGAAGAGGCGAAGAGGCGAAGAGGCGAAGAGGCGAAGAGGCGAAGAGGCGAAGAGGCGAAGAGGCGACGATCCGGTCAGCCGCAGCCGCAGCCGCAGCCGCAGCCGCAGCCACAGCCACAGCCACAGCCACAGCCACAGCCACAGCCACAGCCACAGCCACAGCCACAGCCACAGCCACAGCCACAGCC
>NZ_CABVPX010000067.1 GCF_902499125.1 Burkholderia arboris | reverse complement strand
AGGTCGGCAGGTCGGCAGGTCGGCAGGTCGGCAGGTCGGCAGGTCGGCAGGTCGGCAGGTCGGCAGGTCGGCAGGTCGGCAGGTCGGCAGGTCAGCAGGTCGCAGCGCATGCGCGCTGCGACCGCCATCAGATTGAAATGCAAGGCTGCCGATCTCCGCAGGAACGGAAGCAACCGCTCCCGGACACCCGCCGGTAGCCGCAAACAAAAAAGCCCGGCTTCTACCGGGCTTTTTTCGTTCAACCGTCTTCGTTACGCGCGACCGTCGCGCAATTCGCGCCGCAGGATCTTGCCGACGTTCGTTTTCGGCAGCTCCGTGCGGAACTCGACCAGCTTCGGCCGCTTGTACCCGGTGAGCCGCTCCTTGCAGTAGGCAAGGATGTCCTTGTCGGTCAGCGCCGGATCCTTTTTCACGATGAACAGCTTCACTGCCTCGCCGGAATGCTCGTCCGGCACCCCGACCGCTGCCACCTCGAACACGCCTGGATGCGACGCCACGACGTCCTCGACTTCGTTCGGATACACGTTGAAGCCGGACACAAGGATCATGTCCTTCTTCCGGTCGACGATCTTCACGTAACCGCGCGCGTCCATCACGCCGACATCGCCCGTCTTGAAGAAGCCGTCCGGGAACATGACCTTCGCGGTCTCGTCCGGCCGGTTCCAGTAGCCGGCCATCACCTGCGGCCCGCGGATGCAGATCTCGCCCGGCTCGCCGAGCGCGACGTCGTTACCGGCATCGTCGCGGATCGCGACTTCGGTCGACGGCAGCGGCAGGCCGATCGTCCCGCTGTACTCGGTTGCCGTCACCGGGTTGCAGGTCGCCACCGGCGACGTTTCGGACAACCCGTATCCTTCGATGATCGCGGTACGGGTCTTTTCATACCAGCGCTTCGCGACGCCCTCCTGGATCGCCATGCCGCCGCCATTGGCGATCACGAGCTTCGACAGGTCGAGCTGATTGAATTCGGGATGGTTCAGCAGCGCGTTGTACAGCGTGTTGACCGCCGGAATCGTCGAGATCTGGTAGCCCTTCAGCTCCTTGATCATGCCGGCGATGTCGCGCGGGTTTGGGATCAGGATGCCCATGCCCCCCGTGCGCATCGTCAGGAAGCCGCAGACGGTCAGCGCAAACACGTGATACAGCGGTAGCGCGACAACCGTCACGAACTGCTTCACGTCCGGGTACTTCTCGTGCGCCGGATGGTGCCAGGCGCCAGCCTGCAGCACGTTCGACACGATGTTCCGGTGCAGCAGCGTCGCGCCCTTCGCAACACCCGTCGTACCCCCCGTGTATTGCAGGAACGCGACGTCGTCGGGGCCGATCTTCTGCGGCTTGAACGTCTGCCGCGCGCCTTCCGACAGCGCAGCCTTGAAGCGCGTGAACGACGGCAACTGCCACGCGGGCACCATCTTCTTCACGTTGCGCACGACGTAATTGACGAGCCACCCCTTGATACCCAGCAGGTCGCCCATCGAGGCGACGACGACGTGCTTGACAGCCGTATTGGCGATGACGGCCTGCAGCGTCGACGCGAAATTCTCGAGGATGACGATCGCCTCGGCACCACTGTCCTTCAGCTGATGCTCGAGCTCGCGCGGCGTATAGAGCGGGTTGACGTTGACGACGGTGTAGCCGGCACGCAGTACCGCGGCGATCGTCACCGGGTACTGCAGCACGTTCGGCATCATGATCGCGACGCGTGCGCCGCGGGCCAGACCGCGGGATTGCAGCCAGGCGCCGAACTGGCGCGACAGCTTGTCGAGTTCGCCGTACGTGATGCCCTTGCCCATGCAGACGAACGCGGTACGGTCGCGATACTGCCGGAAGCTCTCGTCGAGCAGGTCCGGGACAGAGGGATAAGGAGACGAGTCAATTTCGGCTGGAACGCCGGGTGGGTACGATTTCAGCCAAATTTTGTCCATACTGCGCGTCTCCTCACAGATTTTCGAATGGTCGTGCTAAAACGCATCGTAACGGCTCCCCCGCCCCGAGACAACAGGGTTAGATGTCCACTTCGAACTTCCGCGTCGATTTGTCTGATCATACGGTGATATTCGATCAAATTCGCTCAACTTCCACAAGACAATCGTAAAACGTCGCCGAATTACCCAGATCGGTCAGCGCCTGGCTCGTGACCTCGTTCGCGTTCCTGCCGTCCGGCGACAGTTTCTTCCACCAGATCGACAGCCCGACGACGAGCCCCGCGCGTGCGCGATCGGTAATCCGGGCGAGCGCCTGCATCGAGCCGCGGTCGTTGAAGATGCGGACGACGTCGCCCCCCGCGATGCCACGCGCATCCGCGTCGGACGGGTGCATATCGAGGTGCGGTTCCCCTTCCGTCGTCCGCAGGCTGTCGACGTTCACGAACGTGCTGTTCAGGAAGTGCCGGGCCGGCGGCGAAATCATCGCGAGCGGATAGCGTGCGGCGAGCTCGGGCGCCGCTTCGGCCGATTCGAACGGCGGCAGGTAGTCGGGAACAGGGTCCATGCCCATCTGCTCGAGCCGCGGACTGTAGAACTCGCACTTGCCCGATGGCGTACGGAAACCGCCGTTCGCGAACGGCGCCTCCGGCAGCTTGAGCTTCAGCCAACCTTCCCGCTTCAACGTGTCCCAGTCGCTATCGAGCGCCGGATCGTCCCAGCGAAGCGCCGCACGCGCGACCTCTTCGTCGCTGTGATACAGCGCGGGCTCGTCGAGCCCCATGCTGCGCGCGATACCACGGAAGATCTCCGTATTCGGCCGCGCCTCGCCGACCGGCGGAATCGACGGCAGGTTCGCCATCACGTAGGTATGGCCGTACGATTTATGGACATCCAGGTGTTCGAGCTGCGTGGTCGCCGGCAACACAAGGTCGGCAAAATCGACCGTATCTGTCTTGAAATGTTCAAGAACGACCGTGAACAGGTCGTCACGTGCAAAACCGGCTGCAACCTTCGAAGAATCCGGCGCGACCGCGACCGGATTCGAGTTGTACACGATCACCGCTTCGACTTTCGGCCCGAACGTCGCGTCACCCGGGTGCAGCAGTGCGTCGCCGATCGCGTTCATGTTGATGATGCGCGGCAGCTTGTGTGGCCAGCCCGGCATCAGATCAGGACGCAACAGCGCAGCCTGGTTGACCGGCGCGGACTCCGACGACGACAGCAACACCCCGCCGGCCCGGTCCCGCCACGCCCCCGTCAACGCAGGCAGGCTCGCAATCGCGCGCACGGCATTACCGCCGCCGCGAACGCGCTGCATGCCGTAGTTGAGACGGATCGATGCCTTGCGGGTCGCCCCATAGCGGCGCGCAAGATCGATCAGCTCCGACGCGTCGACGCCGCAGATCTGCGCAACGCGTTCCGGCGGATAGGACATCGCGCGGGCCTTCAGCGCATCAAAACCAAGCGTGTGGTCCGCGATGTAGTCGTGATCGAGCAGGTTTTCGGTGATCAGCACATGCATCATGCCGAGCGCAAATGCGCCATCGGTACCGGGCTTCAGTGCAATGTGCTGATGGCACTTCTCTGCGGTCAGCGAACGATACGGGTCGATCGCGACAAGCCGCGCGCCACGGCGCTTCGCTTCCTGTGCGCGCGTCCAGAAGTGCAGGCTCGACGCGATTGGATTCGCGCCCCATATCAGAATCAGCTCGCTTTCCTCGAAGTGCTCGAGGTGCATGCCGAGGCTGCCGCCATAGGTGTATCGCAGCCCTGCCGCGCCGGCTGCCGCGCAGATCGCACGCTCGAGCCGCGATGCGCCGAGCTTGTGGAAGAAGCGCTGGGCGATGCCCTCGCCCTGCACAAGCCCCATCGTTCCCGCGTAGCTGTACGGCACGATCGCTTCCGGCGAACGCGCAGCGATTTCACCCAGGCGGCGTCCGATCTCGTCGAGTGCCTCGCTCCAGCTGATCGGCACGAAGCGCCCTTCGCCCTTCGCGCCGACGCGCTTGAGCGGGACAGTGAGGCGATCGGGATGATGAACGCGATCCGCATATCGGCTGACTTTCGTGCACAACACGCCTTGCGTCGGCGGATGGTCGGGATCGCCCGTGACCTTGATCGCCTTGCCGTTCTCGACGGTCACACGCATTGCGCACGTGTCCGGACAATCATGCGGGCAGACGGCCCGGGCTACCTGAATGGCGGCGTTCATCGTTTTGAATGCAGAGATGGGGGTTCGCAAATTTTACGTGGACGCGCCGAATAAAGCGCTCATTTCGCGTCGATTCCCGGTTCTCTGACCGAAGATCCAGTGGAGGAAACAGCGGGTCATGGCGAGCGAAAAGCTGGTCACACGATTGCGTTTGCCGGTGGTCTACGGGGAAGGAGTTGCGGTCTTAATCGAAGATGCGATCAATAATCGATTGAATCGCGAAAGATAGCGGCAATGGAGAGAATTCGACGCCGCTATTGCTTGATAGCATTGGCGGGAAGGTGACGTTGGCAGCGCCGGGCGCATTTCGCGTGTCCGGCATCGCACATTTCCGTCGCTGGAATGCAAAAACCCCCGCCTTTCGGGCGGGGGTTCTTGGCTTAGGGAGCCTGACGATTACCTACTTTCACACGGGAAT
>NZ_CABVPX010000066.1 GCF_902499125.1 Burkholderia arboris | reverse complement strand
GTCAAGCGCGATGCGAAGCGCGGGCTGGCGTCGCTGTGCATCGGCGGCGGGATGGGGGTCGCGCTCGCGGTCGAGCGCGTCTGAAGCGGGTCTGACGACTCGGTTCGCTGCGGCGCCGGCCGGCGCCGCAGCGAACCAGACGGGTTTCGCGCACGACAAGCAGTCAACAACACGCGCGAAGTTCCGGTGCGTGCCGCGCCCGCGACGCGGGCGGTTGCGCATCGAAGCGGTGGGGCGGCAGCAGAAGCGACGCCGCCGCCCCGCATTCATCGATTACTTTTTTTGTCGGTAATTTATAGGATGACTAAGCGAATTGCAGTTGTGACAGGTGGAATGGGCGGTCTTGGCGAAGCGGTCAGCATCAGGTTGAACGACGCGGGCCACCGGGTAGTCGTCACGTATTCGCCGAACAACGCCGGCGCGGACCGCTGGCTGACCGAGATGCATGCGGCCGGCCGCGAGTTCCATGCGTACCCGGTGGACGTGGCCGATCACGATTCGTGCCAGCAATGCATCGAGAAGATCGTGCGGGACGTCGGCCCGGTCGACATTCTCGTGAACAACGCCGGCATCACGCGCGACATGACGCTGCGCAAGCTCGACAAGGTCAACTGGGATGCGGTGATTCGCACGAACCTCGACTCCGTGTTCAACATGACGAAGCCCGTCTGCGAAAGCATGGTCGAACGCGGCTGGGGCCGTATCGTCAACATCTCGTCGGTGAACGGCTCGAAGGGTTCGGTCGGCCAGACCAACTATGCGGCCGCAAAGGCTGGCATGCACGGCTTCACGAAATCGCTCGCGCTCGAGATTGCGCGCAAGGGCGTGACGGTGAACACGGTGTCGCCGGGCTACCTCGCGACGAAGATGGTGACGGCGATCCCGCAGGACATCCTCGACTCGAAGATCCTCCCGCAGATTCCGGCGGGCCGGCTCGGCAAGCCTGAGGAAGTCGCGGCGCTGGTGGCCTACCTGTGCTCGGAGGAGGCCGGTTTCGTGACGGGCTCCAACATCGCGATCAACGGCGGCCAGCACATGCACTGATGCGCGGCGGCCCGCACGGCGTTCGCGCACGTGCCGGGCCGCATTCCGCACTATCCAGACCCGGAGCGGCGGCACGCGCGCCGCTTCGGCCTCGCATTCCGGAGAACGCATGGGCGACACCTGGATGGGACTCGTGATCGGCGGTTCGGCACTGGCCGTCGCGCTGACGATGGCGATCTCGCTCTACTGGCTCGAGCGGCGCCGCGCGCGGCTGCTGCGGAACTTCGATCATCGCGATTGCTGGCTCGTTGCGTACGGCAAGTGCTTCGCGCGCAGGCCGACAAAGCCGGCACGCCGCATGCGCGGGGCGCGTTGACGGCAGCCCCGACGCGTCACGATCGATGAACGGTCACGCCCCGTGCGCATGCCGCCGGCAATGCGCACGGGATGCGTGATCAATCGCTCTTGTCGCTCTTGCCGGCCGACTCGCCCGAGTCGTTCTTGTGGAAGATCCGCTTCGTCGTGCGCTTGGTGGCATCCCAGCCTTCGCGCGACGCATGCGCGACACCGTGCCCGACCGCCTTCGCGGCGCTCGCGGTCGCGTGGCCGAAGCTGCGGGCCGCCTCGCCGGTCTTGTGCGCGGCTTCCTTCGAATCGCGCTTGATGTCCTGCTTCACTTCCGACATGTCCGCGTGCGCGATCGGGCTGATCAGCGCGAGAACGAGCGCGGTGCCAATGAACTGACGAACTTTCACGACCTGGTTTCCTTGGGGTTGACCTCTTCAGCGAGGATTCGTGTTGCCGGCAGGCGCCGGTTGAAACGTGGCGGCTACCGGGGCGTCGAGCATCACCGCGGCGCGGCCGGACAGCAGCACGCGATCGCCGCAGCGCAGCGCGAAGCCGTACAGCACCGAGCGGGCGTCGCCGCTCATGCGTTCCGCTTCGATGGTGAGCGGCTGCTCGAACGTGTCGAGCCGGTCGACGAACGCGTCGACGTTGCGCACGCTCGCGAGATAACCGACGCGCGGGCGCGCTTCGTGCGCACCGAGCAGCGCGCCGTGCACGGCCATCGCCTGCGCTGCGTATTCGACGCCGCAGACCGACGCGAGCCGGCCGTGCGAACGCAGCGGGTTGCGCGGATCGCGGTGACTCGTCGCGGTGCAGCGAATCCGTTCGGCGTCCCATGCATCGACCGTATCGAGCACGCACATCGCGCCGTCGTGCGGAATGTGCGCGGCGATCCACGCGTGGCCGAGCGGTGGTGCAAGCGGGGGCGTCGCGGTCATCACGCACGCTCCGCGAAGGATTCGGGCATCGCGACGTCGATCTGCACGCGCGTATCGTCCAGGTAATCGAGCACGACACGCGTCGAACGCCGCGCGGCGAGGGCGTCGAGCAGCGGCAGCACGCGTGCGGCCGGATTGCCGGTACGCAACGCGTCGAGTTCGGCATTCGCGAGCGTCGTGGCGGGCGCTTCGGTGAGCTGCACGTCGAGGCGGGCGAGCGCGTGTTCGCTTGCCTCCGGCGCGAGCAAAAGTGCAACGCCGAACGCGTCACCGATCGGCCGCACCGTGCGCAGCGGTTCCGGATAGTCGGTGTCGTACGCGATCAGCAGGCTCGGCACGCGATCGACGACGACCTGGCACAGGCTTTCGAGCAGGCCCGCGGCAAAGCTGCCGTCGTGCGCGCACAGCACGTTCGACGTCGCCATCGCGCGGGTCGCGATGCTCCAGTACCCGGCCGGCGCGTTGTGCACGGAATTGTGGAAACGCGTCGGCGACAGTTGGCGATCGTCGCCCGCCAGGGTTTCGCAGATTGCGTGGCAATTCTGGCCGTCGCCGCCGGATGCGCTGAACACGGTCGCGAGCGTCGTGGCGTCGCGGCCACTCGCGGCCACGGCCTCGTGGCCGACCGCGAGCGCGACGCGCACGACGGGGCCCGTGCGGCGCCGCTCGGCCGACGGCAGTCCGGCCGGCGGCGGCAGTTCGGTGCGGGCAGGGGTATAGGGCATACGGCCCGCGAGCACGTCGGCCGCGTGCGGCCAGTCGTTCAATCCGGGCCCGACGAGGCCGATGCTTTCGATGAAGGCGGTGAGTGTCATGACGGGCCTCAACGGCGTGCGTGGTCGGCGCGGCCGAGTATCAGGCTGCAATTCGTGCCGCCGAAGCCGAACGAATTGGACAGGACGGCGCGCACGCGCGTGTCGCGGCTCGCGAGCACGTAGTCGGCGACGAGCGCCGGGTCGGGCTGCGTCGTGTTGACGCCGGCCGGCACGAACTGCTCGCGCAGCGCGAGCGCGGCGACGACTGCTTCGAGCGCGCCGGCCGCGCCGAGCGTGTGGCCGGTCGCGCCCTTCGTCGAGCTGCACGGCGTGCCGGCGAACAGCGCGCCGACGGCGCGGCTTTCGGCCGCGTCGTTGCTCGGCGTCGCGGTGCCGTGCAGGTTCACGTAGTCGATGTCGTGCGCACCGAGGCCGGCGGACGCGAGCGCCTGCTCGATCGCGGCGCGCGCACCGAGACCTTCCGGATGCGGCGACGACATGTGATGCGCGTCGCTCGATTCGCCGAGGCCGAGCAGCAGGATCGCGTTGCCGTCGAGTGCCGCGGGCGGATCGGGCACGCGCTCGACGAGCGCGAACGCGGCGGCCTCGCCGATCGAGATGCCGTCGCGCGCGACGTCGAACGGCCGGCACGGCCGGCGCGACAACAGTTCGAGCGAATTGAAGCCGTACAGCGTCGTCAGGCACAGCGAATCGACGCCGCCGACGACGGCCGCGTCGATCAGACCGGCCTCGATCATGCGGCGCGCGGAACCGAACACTTTCGCGCCCGACGAACACGCAGACGAGATCGCCGTCGCCGGCCCGCGCAGCGCGAAATACGCACGGACGAACGCAGCCGGCGAATACGGGTTGTGCGTGTGCGCATAGTGGAAGTCGGCCGGCAGCGCGCCGTTCGCCGGATCGCGCTGCTGGTACGCGCGTTCGGTTGCGAGGATGCCGGCCGTGCTGGTGCCGACGAACACGCCGACGCGTGCGGCGCCGTAGCGTGCGACGGCCGCCGCGACGCTTGCGTCGAAGCCGTCCTGCGTGAGGCCGAGTTGCGCGAGGCGGTTGTTGCGGCATTCGAAGTCGGCGAGGTCGGCGCGCACGGGGTGCGCATCGACGCCGTCCACCGCGCCGATCCACGTATCGAGCGCCGCGCGTTCGAAGTTGCACGGCACGAGCCCGCCGCGTGCGTCGCGCAGCGCATCGAGGGTCGCGTCGAGGCCGCGGCCGATGCAACTGGTGGCGGTGAAGTGCGAGAGCAGGAGAGGTTTCACGAGGGTCGCATCCGGTGGCCGGAACGGGCGCCGCAGCAGGGCTGGCAGGCGCGCCGTTCGAGGTCAGATTTTATCAAACGGGGGGGCCGGAATGCCCGGCGGGCCGGGCGGTTCGGGCGCGAGCGCCGCGCGCAGCGTCGTCCAGTGCAACTGCGCATCGGCGGCCGCACGCAGCACCGCCTGCAGCACGTCGAGCACGACCGGTTCGCCGCGCGCATCGCGCGCCGCGTGGCCGTCGTGTACCAGCAGGATGTCGCGCGCATCGAGGCCGTGCAACAGGCGGCGCGTGACGGTCGCCGCATCGCGCGCACGCGTGTCGAAGCCGCGCCGCGTCCAGCTGGCGAGCTGCAGGCCGAATTCGCACAGCACCGGTTCGAGAAACGGATTGCGCAGGCCGGCCGGCGCGCGGAAGAACAGCGGGCGCGTGCCGGCGATCTCGGTCAGCGTCTGCTGCGCGGCCGCGATCTCGCGCCGCAGCGCGGCGGGCCCCGACAGCGAGAACGTATGCCGGTGCCGCTGGCTGTGGTTCTCGACTGCGTGGCCGCGCGCGACGATAGCCTCGATCCACCGAGGATGGCGGCGCGCGAGATCGCCGATGCAGAAGAACGTCGCGCGCGCGTCGTAACCGTCGAGCAGGTCGAGTACGCGCGGCGTGACGTCCGGGTCCGGGCCGTCGTCGATCGTCAGTGCGATGCGGCGGCCCGCGGCGGCCGGCAGGCGCGTCCAGTTCGGGCCGAGCAGCGCACTGCGCGGCCACAGGCCGGCTGCCGTCAGCGCGAGATGCGACGCGACCACGCCACCGGCGGCCCACGGCCACGTGGCCGGTTGCGCGATGACGGCGGCGGCGGCACCCACGTGCAGTGCGGCCGTCCCCGCGATCAGCGGCGTCGGCTTCCAGCGGCGTGTTTCGCCGGCCTGATGCGATGGAATGGACGACGGCGCGGTCATGCGGGACTCCGTCGCTGACGATCGCCGGCTGCCGTGGCGCGCGGCGCGAGAATCGCCGCGAACGCGAGCGCGAGCATTGCGCCGGGGCCGACGGTCAGCCCGAAGGTTTCGAGCAGCGGGACGCGCGACAGCGCGAGCAGCCCGAAGCCCGCGACGGTCGCGAGGTTTGCGATCAGCAGCGACACGAGCGTGTTGGGCGTCACGGGCTGCGCGTCGTCGCGCTTGCAGAAGAACAGCGCGTAATTCGAGCCGACCGCGACGATCAGCAGCATCCCGACGAGGTGCAGGATCGTCAGTTGCACGCCGGCCAGCGCGAAGCCGGCCGTTACGACCAGCACGGCCGCGACGAGCGGTGCCAGTGCGCGCACGACGCGACGAGGCGAGCGCAGCGCGATCAGCAGCAGCATGGCGATCGCGGCAAAACCCGCGAGCGACAGCCGGATGTCCTCGTGCACGTAGCTCACGTACAGGCGATCGGCTTCGGCCTTCATGTCGACGAACAACGCATCGGGCACGCCCGCACGGGCGACGGCCGCGCGAATCGGCGTTGCATCGAGTCCCGACGCCGGAAGCGTGGCGCGCGCGGCGTCCGGTGCGCGCAGCGGCAGCATCGCGCTCCAACGCCCGTCGCGTTCGGTCAGCAGCGCGTCGACGGCGAGCGCCAGCGACGTGCCGCGCAGGTCCGCGCGCGTCAGCAGCGGCGCATGGCGCGCGGCGTCGACGTCGGCGAGGAACGGCGCGAACAGGTCGGGCTTCACCGCGATCGGCTGGTTCGCGACGGCGTCGCGCATCCGGGCGGCGAGCGCGTGCGCATCCGGCAGGCTCGCCTGGCGCGCGCGCTGCGCAGCATCGCTCGGCAGGTAGCGGGCGGGGCTTTCGAAGCCGGCGAGCACGCCCCGGTCGATGAGCGGCTGCAATTGCGCGGCCACTTTTTCGGCGCCTTCGAGCGCGGCCTGTTCGGTCGATGCGGAAATCACCACGAGGTAGCGCACGTCGGGTGCGCCGACATCGGCGCGCAGCCGCGCGTCAAGCGCCTGCGCCTGCGCCGGTACGGGGCTGAGCGCGGCGAGCTCGCGGCTCCACAGCCCGTCGCGATGCAGCACGAGCGTCGCGCTCGCGGCGACCACGAGCGCCGCGAGCGGCCAGCGCAGCCGCGGCGCGGCGTC
>NZ_CABVPX010000065.1 GCF_902499125.1 Burkholderia arboris | reverse complement strand
GGCGCGGCGCCCGGCAGATTGCGGCCGGCCACGCGGTGCAGCGCGTCGTCGATCGTCGCGAGCAGCGCGGGCGGCGCCGGCTGGCGCGCGTTCGCGGCCGCGCAGCGCGTGTAGTGATCGGTGACGCCGGCCAGCACGCGGTCGATCGCGTCGGGCACGTCGCCCGACAGCCGGCGGCGCGAGCGGCGCAGGTCGAGCGCATTCAGCGCGATGCGCAGGTCACGGAAGCTTTCGATCGACGGGTGGCGGTGGTCGTCGGACGCGCCGAGGCGTGGCAGCAGTTGGGTGACGCGGTCGAGCATCCGCGATGCGTGGTTGCGCTGGTCGTCGAGCGGCTGCGTCGACGCGGAGCGTGCGACGTCCTCCCAGCCGGAGCGCAGCAGGCGCCGCACGGCGAGCTCCGCGCCGAACGGCCGGGTCGCCCGGGTCCAGACGTATGCGAACAGCAGCCCGGCGACACCCGCGAGATTGCTGTTCAGGAACACGAAGAAATCTGCCTCGTACGCGCTCTGGATGCTGATGAAGGTCGCCGTGTTCACCGCGACGAGCATCGTCACCATGTTGAACTGCGGGCGCGGCAGCAGCGTGCCGATCAGGATGAACGGACCGGCGAACATCAGCACGAGCATCGCGAAATCGTGCACGTGCGGCAGCACGACGAACAGGTAGAGCCCGGCGAACACGACGCTGGCGGCGGTCGACAGGAAAAACTTGAACACCAGCGGCGCGGGCTCGTCGAGCGCGGCGAAGAAGCTGCACGACACGGCGACGAGCGTGACGGCCGCCGCGCCGTCGTGCCAGCCGGACGAGATCCACAGCCAGCACGCGGACACGATCGCGAGCACGACGGTCAGCGTCGAGAACAGCATCATCCCGCGATCGAAGAAGCGCTCGGTGCCGCCGAGCCGCCAGTGCCGGTAGCGCGGCTGCCACACGCCCGCTTCATTCGCGATCAGTGCGCGCAACGAGCGGCAGTCCTGCCAGATGTCGATGACCTGGCGCAGTCGCCACAGCGCGTTCGACATCAGCGCGCCATCCCAGCTCGCGAGCGCACTGTCGGGCGGCTGCAGCGCGGCGATGCGCGCGCGCAGGTTGTCCGCGACCGGATCGTGGGCCATGTCGCCGTCGGTGCCGGCTTTCACGGCCGGCAGCGGCGCGTCGAACCACTTCGCGGCGTCGGCCAGCAGGGCGTCGAGCGCGGGCGGGCGCACGTGCAGGTCGCGCATCAGCGCGATCAGCGGATCGGCGAGCGACGACATCAGCGGCAGGAACAGCTGCATCCGGCCCGCGAGCGCCTGTGCGCGTGCGAGGATGCGCGGGTGCGCATGGTCGTAGCTCAACTGGCTCAGCAGGAACTCGAGGCCGGTGATCGTCGCCGCGAGCCGCTGCCGGCACGCGGACAGCGCCTTGCCGGCGAGGTGCCCGGACAGCGTCTCGCGGCCGTAGAACGCGGCGTCCTTGAACCATGCATCGGTGCGCTCGATCAGCGTCGGCGCAAGCCGGTTCGGGAATACCGCGCTGCCGACCACGCTCGCGCACACGATGCCGAGCACGATTTCCTCGGTCCGCGCGATCGCGACGTCGAACACGGTGGATGGATCGGTCACGGTCGGCAGCGCGATCAGGGGCATCGTGTAGCCGGCGAGCATGAACACGTAGCTGCGCGCGGTGCGGTCGGAGATCGCGAGGTAGAGCAGCGTGCCGCACCAGGTCGCGACGATGATGCTGAACAGGAGCGGTGTCTCGACGAACGGCGGCACGAAGAAGATCGCGGCGGCCGCGCCGAGCGCGGTGCCGAGCGCGCGGTACAGCGCCTTCGAACGCGTCGCGCCGACGAACGGGTTCGACACGATGTAGACGCTCGCCATCGCCCAGTACGGGCGCGGCAGCTGGAAATACAGGCCGAGGTACAGCGCCAGCATCGACGCGGCGAACGTCTTGCCGGAGAACAGCCAGTCGCGAAGGCTCGGATAAGTCATGACGCGGTGTCGTCGGCGTGGGAGGGACGCGCGGCGGGCGAGTGCGACTCGGATGCATTGAACGCATCGAGCACGCGCAGCGTCGTTTCGAGATCGGCGCGCGAGACGCCCTTGAGGACCTGGGCGCGCAGCGCGCGCAGGTCTTCCTCCATCTTCGCGGTGACCGCGCGGCCGGCGGCCGTCAGCGAGATCGTCTTCGCGCGGCGGTCGTGCGGATCCTCGTCGCGGCGCGCGAGGCCGGCCGCGCACAGCTGGTCGAGCAGGCGCACGAGCGACGGCCCTTCGATGCCGACGTGTTCGGCGAGCGTGCCTTGCCGCACGCCTTCGCCGAGGCGCCCGGCGATCAGGAGCGGCGTCGCGCAGGCTTCGGAAACGTTGTACGCGTTCAGCACGCCGTCACTGGTGCGGCGCCACTTGCGCGCGGACATCACGAGCAGGCTGCTGACGGCGAGGCGGAGATCGTGCAGATTGGTCATGGGCGAGATGATAGGGGCAAAAATATTCGATAGCAAACTATCGTTTTTTGTCACCCGGATGACATGTCGCTCGGGGCGCGGCCGGTCCGTCTGAAGCAATTTAGGCGGCGTGCCGGCGGTGGTCAAGCTGTAAGGTTGGCGGCCCGGAGCAGCGCGCAGCGGCCGCGGCGATTAGACTGAATAGTCAGACGAGAACCGTCCCGCAGGACGGAGCAGGGCCGCGCGTTAACCAAATCAGAAGCCCCGGTTCGCGAAAGCCGACTTTTCGAACCGGCGCGCGGCGTGCATATTAGGGTCATTGCAAGCGCACCGGAGACGCCGCCCATGTCGACCTCATCCCCGCAGCCTGCCGCCCCCGCGTCGCTCGACGCGTGGCTCGGCAAGACCGAAACGCTCGGCGACGACATCACTGCGTTCCCGCTGAACGCGCTGGCCGCTACGCTCGACCGCCCGCCACCCGGCGACGTCGTGCCGCCGATGTGGCACTGGCTCTACTTCCTGCCGGTCGCGCCGCTGGCCGAAGTCGGCCCCGACGGCCACCCGAAGCGCGGCGGCTTCCTGCCGCCCGTGCCGTTGCCGCGCCGCATGTGGGCCGGCGGGCGCCTGACGTTCCATGCGCCGTTGCGCGCGGGGCAGCGCGCAACGCGCGAATCGACGATCGCGAACCTCGAGGACAAGACGGGCCGCAGCGGCCGGCTCGTGTTCGTGACGGTGCAGCACCGGATCGAATCCGGCGGTGCGCTGTGTGTCGAGGAAGAGCACGACATCGTCTATCGCGACGCGCCGCAGCCGGGCGCGCCCGCACCGAAGCCGGTCGCGGCGCCCACGGGCGAGACGTGGGCGCGCACCGTCACGGCCGACGCCGTGATGCTGTTCCGCTATTCGGCGCTGACCTTCAACGGCCACCGCATCCACTACGACCGCAGCTACGTGACGCAGGAAGAAGGCTATCCGGGGCTCGTCGTGCACGGCCCGCTGATCGCGACGCTGCTGGCCGATCTCGTGCACCGCGAACGGCCCGACGCGACGCTCGCGAGCTTCGCGTTCCGCGCGGTGCGTCCGACCTTCGACTCGGAGCCGTTCGCGCTGTGCGGCAAGCCGTCGGACGACGGTCGCACGATCGAGCTGTGGGCGAAGGATCGCGACGGCTGGCTGACGATGCAGGCCACCGCAACCCTCGCGTAACGCGCTTCCGTTCACTCATCGACGACGGGCAGGCGGACGACGCGGCACGACCCGTATCAGGGCGTTCGCAAAGCGGCGCGCGACCTGTGCTGCCCGTTTTCCGGCGAGTATTTCCGCAAGATCGACGGCGCGCGCGGCTATCCCGATGCGTTCGTCGACGCGCTGACGAACGCCGGCTGGCTGGCCGCGCTGATTCCGCAGGAATACGGCGGTTCGGGCATCCGGCTCACCGAGGCTTCGATCATCATGGAGCAGATCAATCGCTCGGGCGGTAATTCCGGCGTGTGCCATGCGCGGATGCCCGCGTGCTCGTGCAGAACCTCGCGCCGGTGCGGTCGAGCGTCTCGGGCTCGGCGACGACGCGCTGAAGGACGCGCATCCGCGCCTGATCGCCTGCGATCTCTCGGGCTATGGCGACGAAGGTCCGTATCGCGACCGCAAGGCATACGACCTGCTGATCCAGAGCGAGGCCGGCTGCCTGTCGATCACGGGTTCGCCGGGACAACCGGCGAAGGCCGGTTGCTCGATCGCGGACATCGCGGCCGGCATGTCCGTGCATACGAACATCCCGAGCGCGCTGCCGATGCGCGGCCGCACCGGTACAGGATGCCGGATCGACATGTCGATGCCGGAGAGCATGGTCGCGTGGATGGGTTATCGGTTCTACTACGCGATCGACGGGCAAAGCGCGCCTGCGCCGTCGATCGCATCGCACGCGACGATCTGCCCGTACGGACCGTTCCCGGCCGGCGGCAAGACCGTGATGCTCGGGCTGCAGAACGAGCGTGAATGGAAGTTGTTCTGCGAACAGGTGTTGCGGCAACCCGCGCTCGCCGACGATCCGCGCTTCGACGCGAATTCGAAACGCCACGCGGCGCACGCGCGCGCCGGCGTGCCCGTTTGCCGTGGGGGCAGTCCGTTGCCGGCGTTCAGCCCGGCAACGACGCCACGGCGAGCACGGCCTTCACGGCTTCGTCTTCCATGCCCTTGATATCGGACGGGAAGCGGTTGCGCTGCGGGATCAAGACACTCAGCCCTTCGATCTGCGCGGTGATCAGCGCCGACCGGCGCGCGAGTTGCTGCGGCGTCAAAGCGGGGTTCACCGCCGTCACGAAGCCGGCAATCATCTGGCGCTGGAACAGGTACGCGTCTTCCATGGCCTGCCGCGCGAACTCGTGCGCATGCGCGAGCGCCCAGATGTTCACGAACAGGCTTTGCGTGCGCGGCAGCTTCGCATCCTCGATCAGCATCCGGACCACCTTTTCCAGCCGTGCGGCGGGCGACAGCGTTTCGTCGGTCCGTACGCTGTCGTAGTTCCGCGAATACTCGGAGATGGTTTCGCTGATGATCGCCGCGTAGAGATCCTCGCGCGAAGGAAAGTAATGCTGCAGGTTCGACAGCGCGAGCCCCGCACCGGTCGCGACCTTGCGCATCGTCAGGCCGCCGTAGCCGTCGACGACGAAGATCTCGATCGCGCTCTCGAGAATGCGGCCGACCGTATGGCGGCCGCGCTGGGTCAACGCACGTGGGCTGTCGCTTGCCCTGGCGTCCGACGCGGGTTCCGATCGACGGGGCGACGCAGGTTCTGCGCGAATGTCGTCAGGGCTCGTCGCTTTCGGTTCCATCGAAGTTTCTCCTCCTGCGGGCAACACATGCCCGGGCTTGCAGATGTGTAAGGTGGATTGTAGGTTATTCGACCTAGTGTCTCAAGCCGGGCAAGCTTTTTCCGTCTGCCGGCCGGCGTGACGAACGCCGGCTGCGGCCCCTTGTGCCGGTCCGGTCCAGATACCGGTGTGCGAGATTCTACGCGTGTTCGCGGCCTTATCAGGTTGGCGCGCCACGCGTTGCTTCCCCCGCTGCGGCACCGTCGCCGCAACTTGACTTTACGCGACGTCCAAAAACAGGTCGATCAACCTATCTTCTGATGCCCGGCGAGTAACGACCCGAACCCTTCGCGCGTGCCGACGGCGAGTGCCGACTTGTCGAGGTGCGACACATGACCGCAAAAATACTCGATAAGTACGCGGAAAGCGCATGAATCGTCTTGCCTGAACAACGCGATACAGTCCCGTCGCATGCGAGGGTTTCACCCGACTTGTGACCGAAAATTGCCATGCGTATAACGTTAACTAGGTCATGTGACATAGTTATGGGGTGGCGAAGATGCCGAGATCGCAAACCCCGGACGTGACCCGTTGCACCTTCCGGCGCGGGGCCGGCGCATCGATCGCGCGCCGACGATCTGCCGCCTGAACGTGTGCGCCGACATTCGACACGCGGGCCGCCGCCGCCGGCCCTCACAGGACGCGCCATCGAGCCGATGGTGGAGACAGCTTCGCGTTGCCCGGCGGCTGCCGGCAAACGGAGCGGGATTTGGAGCGAGAACCATGAACAGGAAGCATGCAATCGGAACGTTGAGCGCCGTCGCGGCGGCGCTGTTGCTGGCCACCGGCAGTGCGGCGGCCGAGGACCTCACGGCGACCGGCGCGGAGCGCGGGCCGAGCAAGGACGGCCTCGTGCCGGCGTTTGCCGGCCGGCAGGCGCCGCAAGCGGGCTGGGAGTACGGGAAAGTCCGCGGCGATTTCTGGAAGCACCGCAACGAGCAGCCGCTGTACTCGATCGACGCAGCGAACCTCGACAAATACGCGGACAAGCTGTCGCCCGGTCAGATTCAGCTGATCAGGCAACTGAAGGGCTATCGGATGGACGTCTATCCGTCGCACCGCGAATGCCAGTTGCCCGACGTGGCCGAGCAGAACTCGAAAGCGAACCTGACGGCAGCGAAGCCGGCCGCGAACGGCCAGTCGCTGCAGTCGGCCGCGCTGCCCGGCGTACCGTTCCCGCAGCCGAAGAATGGCGCCGAGGCGATGCTGAACTACGAGACGCGGTATCGCGGCGAAGGGATCGAATGGTCGCCGATCGCGACCGTCATCTCGCCGCGCCCGGGCAGCAGCGACTGGATCGACGGGATCGGCCCGCAGGCCGAGTACCTGCCGGCCGGCCGGCTCGGCAAGACATCGCCGCAGGACGTCGACCAGATGAACATGGCCGTCTACTTCTCGATCAATTCGCCGGCCGCGCTCGCCGGACAGTCGTTCGTGCAGCGCCAGTACTACGACAAGGATTCGGAGACGTACTACTACTTCCCGGGCCAGCGCCGCGTGCGACGCATGCCGGCCTATACGCACGATGCGCCGCTGATCGGCTTCGAGAATCAGTATCTGATCGACGACTCGAACATGTTCAACGGGTCGCTCGACCGCTTCGACTGGAAGCTGGTCGGCAAGAAGGAAATGATCGTGCCGTACAACGCGTTCGGCCTGTACACGTACAAGAGCAAGCTGCATGACGTCGCGACCCCGAACGGCATTTCCGCCGACCACCGCCGCTATGAAGTGCACCGCGTGTGGGTCGTCGAGGCGACGCTCAAGCCGAGCGCGCGGCACGTCGCGTCGAAGAAGACCTTCTATCTCGACGAGGACAGCTGGCTTGCGCTGACTGCCGAGGACTACGACGCACAGGGCAAGCTCTGGAAAGTGCGCGAGAGCTATCCGATCCCGGTGTTCGAGCTGGGCGGCGCGTGCGACAACCAGCCGTTCGTCCAGTACGACCTGAACAACGGCCGCTATGTGTTCGACGGCTCGTCGATCGGGCAGGGCAAGGACATCCGCTACTACGAACGCGCGAACGATCCGCGTTTCAAGCCGGACTTCTACACGGCGGAATCGCTGCGCTCGGTCAGCGAACGGTGACGACAACCGGCTGACGGCTGGCGGATGAAAGAACCGGCGCGCGTGCGACGCGCGCCGGCGTCGACAAGGGGAGGAGGCAGGTCATGAAACCAAGAATAATGATTAGGCGTACTGCAATTTCGCTCGCCGTGATGAGCGCGACGGCCACGAGTGCATTCGGCTACCAGTTCACGTCCGCGGGTGGCGACCTGCAAGGTTCGTGGGTCACGAACCTGACGGCCGGCGCCGGTATCCGGACCAAGAACCCGAGCTGTTCGCTCACCGGCGACCCGAACGCGTTCGGCTGCGGCGCGGGCGCGAATACGAATCAATGGGGCTTTGGCGACAACGGTGATCTGAACTACCGCAAGGGCCAGCCGTTCAGCACCTACGTCAGCGCGACCAGCGAGCTGCTGCTGAAGATGCCGAGTGAAGGGCTGAAGTTCATGGTGCGCGGTACTGGCATGTACGATTTCCTTGCCGGCAATACGAACCGCACACCGTTGTCGAGCACGGCGGCCGCGCAGGTCGTGTACAACGCGCAACTGCTCGATCTGTGGGGCGAGAAGGATTTCACGATTGGCGGGCGCAATGCGCACGTGCGGGTCGGCAATCAGGTGATCAACTGGGGCGAGAGCATGTTCGCGCAGAGCGGCATCAACGCGACCAACGCGATCGACGTGCAGAAGCTGCTGATTCCCGGCTCGCAACTCAAGCAGGCGCTGTTGCCCGCGCCGATGGCAAGCTTCGCGGCCGACCTGTCGCACGGGTTCAGCACCGAGGCGTACTACCAGTTCCAGTGGAACGGCAACCGCTACCCGCCGGTCGGCTCGTACTGGTCGACGTCGAATATCGTCGGGCGCGGCGCCGAACCGTACACGGTCAACACGACCAACCCGAACGTCGCGGGCCCGAGCGCGGGCACGATCGCGAATGCGATCGGCGGCGCGAACGCCGCGGGCAACCAGGACACGCTGAACGCGATCAAGAACGGGCTCGTGAACGGCACGTACGCAGGGCCGCCGTTCAACGACGTCGGCTTGCCGCTCACGACCACGCTGCCGGCGAAGTACCGGCCGCAGTTCGGCGTGAAGTTCAACTTCTCGCCGCGCTCGTTCGATGCGAACTTCGCGCTCTACTACGAAAACTATACGGACAAGTCGCCGGTGCTGACCGCGCTCGCGAACGGCGGCATCCAGGCATCCTATCTCGGCAGCCGGCAGCTGTTCGGCGCGAGCGCGAACTTCGGCGTCGGCCCGTGGGCGATCGGCACCGAGCTGTCGTACCGGCCGCGCGATGCGGTCGCGCTGTCGGGCTGCTACGGGCCCGGCGGCCCGCTCGATGCGATCACGAACGGCGTGGCGGGCATCGACTGCCAGCAATGGGTCGACAAGAAGAAATTCCAGTACGACCTCAACGGGCTGCTGGCGCTCACGCGCAGCGAATACCCGTTCCTGAAGCTGCTCGGCGCCGATTCCGCCGCGCTGACCTGGGAACTCACGTGGATCTACTACCCGGGGCTGAGTTCCAGCGGCGTCACGCGGACCGTCGGCGGGCAGACCGTCACACAGGCGCCGCAGGCCGGCTATGCGCCGTGGCTGAACAACGGCTCGGGGCTCGGCTATCCGATCGCGATGGCGCAGGGCACCGCGAGCTCGGTGGGCGCGACGATCGATTTCAACTGGACCTACGACGGCTCGCTGATCCACGGCTGGCAGGTCACGCCCGGCGTGACGTTCTCCGATGGCCTGTACGGCTACACGCCGACCTTCACCGCGAATTACCTGCAGGGCGCGAAGTCGGTGAACGTCTACGTGCTGTTCAACCAGAATCCGCCGACCTGGCAGGCCGGCATCAATTTCACCGCGTTCTTCGGCGGGCACAACACGGTCGGGCAGCCGTACGCGGACCGCAATTTCGTCGGGATGTTCGTCACGCGGAATTTCTGACGGTGACGGGTGGCAGGCGGCGCGCATCGTGCGTCGGGCGTCGTCGCAATACATGAAGGAGTAAGGTCGTGCTCAATCGTCTGGTCAGTCGCCTGGAAAGGCTTTTCTTCGGTCATCGCGCGCTCGTGCTCGCGGCGATCGC
>NZ_CABVPX010000064.1 GCF_902499125.1 Burkholderia arboris | reverse complement strand
AGGTAAGCGCCGCCGGCCTTGAACACGGCGAGCAGCGCGACGACCATCGCGACGCTGCGCTCGGCGCACACGGCAACAAGTGTATCGGGCCCGACACCCAGCTCGACGAGGTAATGCGCGAGCCGGTTGGCGCGGGCGTTGAGGGCCGCATAGGAGAGTTGCTCGTGGTCAGCGACGAGCGCGACGGCCTCGGGGGTTTGCCGGGCCTGCGCCTCGACGAGTTCGTGGATGCACTGGTGGTCGTGGTAGGTGGCCGCCGTCGCATTCCACGTGTGTAGCAGCAGATGCCGCTCGTCGGCATCGAGCAGGTCGATCTGCCCGACCGGCTGCGCGTCGTCCCGGGTCATCGCGCGCAACACCGCGATCAGGTACGCGCCATGACGCGCGATCGATGTCTCGTCGAACAATGCGGTCGCGTAGCGCAACGCACCGGCCACCGCGCAGCCATCGTCAACCAGGTCGAGTTCGAGATCGAACTTCGCCCGGTCGAACGCGCTCGCAACCGGGGTGACATCCAGGTCCGGCAATTCGAATGTCCGCACGTCGGTGTTCTGCCAAGAAATCATCACCTGGAAGATCGACGTATGACCGAGCCGTCGCGGCGGCTTCACGATTTCCACGACCTGTTCGAACGGAAGATCCTGATGATCCTGTGCGGCGACGACGGCCCCCTGGACGCGCTCGAGCAGTTGCGCGACCGACGGTACGCCCGACAGGTCGATGCGCAGTGCAAGCGTGTTCACGAACAGGCCCACGATGGATTCGAATTCGGGACCGGAGCGATTCGCGACCGGGGTGCCGATCACGACATCCTCCTGGCCGGCGAGGCGCCCCAGCACCGCGGCCCAGGCCGCGGTGACGACCGCGAAGACCGTGACGCCGCGCCGCGCGGCGAGCCGTCTCAGATCCCGTGTGAGCACCGCGTCGAGTTCGAACGGCAGCCGCGCCGCGTCGAACTGCTGATGCGCGGGCCGCGGGCGATCGGTCGGCAGCGTCAGCAGCGTCGGGATGCCTGCCAGCGCTTCTTTCCAGTAACCTGCTTCGCGCTCGAGTCGTTCCGCGCCAAGCCATTGCCGTTGCCACGCAACGTAGTCCGGGTACTGGAATGCCAGCGTCGCAAGCGGGTTCGGGCGTCCTTCCGTGAAGGCCCCGTAAAGCGTACACAGCTCCTTGACGAGCACGGACAGCGACCAGCCGTCGCAGACGATGTGGTGCAGCGTGAGCATGAAGACGTGCGCGTTCTCCGACAACCTGACGAGGCGCGCGCGCACGAGCGGCCCGTGTGCGAGTTCGAACGGGCGCGTGGCTTCTTCCTCGCACAGGCGCAGCCAATGTTCCGGCGCACCGGGTTCCGTCGACAGATCGTCTTCGCGCCAGGGCATGCCGTCGCCGGCCGGAAGCAGCGCCGCGCGGGTATCGCCGCTCGCGCCAGCCGTCTCGGGAAACACGGTGCGCAATGCCTCGTGGCGTGCCCACAGCGCATCCAGCGCGCGATGCCACGCGGCGGCGTCCAGCCCGCCGTCGAGCCGCAGCACGAGCGGGACGTGATAGATCGTGCCCGCGCCTTCGAAGCCGCTCAGGAACATCATTCGCTGCTGCGCGAACGACACCGGAAGCGGGGCAGCGCGATCGACACGGGCGATCGGCGGCGCATCGTCGCGGTTTCGCGCACCGACCACCTGCGCGACCGCACATACGGTCGGATGATCGAACAGCGCCGAAAGCGACAGCCTGACCTCATGCATGGCCCGCAAGCGATTCAGCATCCGCACGGCAAGCAGCGAATGTCCGCCGAGCGCAAAGAAGTTGTCGTGCCGGCCGATGCGTTCGACGCCGAGCAGTTCGGCCCACAACGCGGCGATGGTGCACTCGGTCTCGCCTTGCGGCGCCTCGTACTGTGCCTGGACGAAGGCGTTGTCGTCCGGCTCCGGCAGCGCGCGACGGTCGAGCTTGCCGTTCGGCGTGAGCGGCAACACGTCGAGCACGATGAACGCCGCAGGCACCATGTAGTCCGGCAGCCGGGAGAGAAGGTGCTCGCGCAACTGCCGGATGAGCTCGGCGCGCGGCGCGGTTTCGTCCAGTGTCACGTATGCCAGTAGTCGAGTGTTGCCCGCCGCTTCGGGGCGCGCCAGCACGATCGCTTCACGTACGGCGTCGTGCAATGCAAGCTGCGCCTCGATTTCACCCGGCTCGATGCGAAAGCCCCGGATCTTGACCTGATCGTCGTTGCGGCCGAGGAAGACGATGTTGCCGTCCGGCAGGTAACGCGCCAGATCGCCGGTGCGGTACATGCGTGCATCGGGCTCGCCGGCCGCACGGGCGAACGGATCGGCCAGGAACCGCTGCGCGGTCAGCTCCGGACGGTTCAGGTAACCGCGCGCGACCCCGACCCCGCCGATGTAAAGCTCGCCCACGGCACCCAGCGGCACCGGCGCCTGCGATTCGTCGAGCAGGTAGATGCGCGTATTGGCGATCGGCTTGCCGATCGGTACGGACTGCGCGTCGAGATTGGCCGGACACGTAAAGGCCGTCACGTCGATGGCGGCTTCGGTCGGACCATACAGATTGTGCAGTTGCGCATGGGGCAACCGCTCCAGGCAGCGCCGCGCGGTGGCCACCGGCAATGCTTCGCCGCTGCAGATGATGCGCGAGAGCGTCGTGCAGCGTGCGAGGCCGGACGCCTCGAGGAAGCCGCTGAGCATCGACGGCACGAAGTGCAGGGTGGTCACCGCGTACTGTGCGATGACGTCGGTCAGATAATCGGCGTCACGGTGCGCGCCGGGCGCGGCCATGACGAGCGTGGCGCCATTGGCCAGCGGCCAGAAGAATTCCCAGACCGACACGTCGAAGCTGAACGGCGTCTTCTGCAGCACGACATCCCGCGTATCCAGGCGGTAGGCAGCCTGCATCCAGGTCAGGCGGTTGATCAGCGCATCGTGCTCGTTCTGCACGCCCTTGGGCAAGCCGGTGGAGCCCGACGTATAGATGACGTAGGCGAGATGGCGCGGGGTCAACCCGAGCGCACGCGGCGACAGATCGTGCGGAGACAGGCCGTCCCACGGCGGCGACGCGACACTCACGTCGATCAGCGTGTGCTTCGCCAGATGCGCTTCACCGAGCGCGTCGGAAAGCGCGTGGCGTCCGACCGGATCGACGAGCACGACGGCGGGTGCGGCGTCGGACAGGATATGCGCGAGGCGCGCGCCGGGATAGGCGGGATCGAGCGGCACGTAGGCACCGCCGGCCTTGAGGATACCAAGCAGCGCGATGACCATCGGCGTGCCGCGGTCGAGGCAGACGGCGACCGGCGTATCGGGCGTGACGTCGAATTCGATCAGGTAACGCGCGAGCCGGTTGGCGCGCGCATTGAGTTCGGCATAGGAGAGACGCTCGCCGCCGGAGATCAGCGCGGTGGCATCGGGTGTACGCCGAACCTGCGCCTCGAACAGCCCATGCAGATACTGGCGCCGGTCATATGGCGCATCCGTCGCGTTCAACGTGTCGATCAGCAGCGCCTTTTCGTCGCTCGATACGAGATCGATTGCCCGCACCGCGACGCTGTCGTTCTCGCACGCACGCTCGATGAAGTCGAGAAGACGCGCTGCATGGCGCGACACGGCGACCGGATCGAACACGTTGCGGTTGTACCGGAGTTCGACATCGATCGGCGCGTTTTTCCCGAATTGCGTAAACAGGAACGACAGACCGTTCTCCGGCCCGGACAGCCATTGGACGTGCGTGGGCTGACCGGCCACTTCGACGGGATGCCGCAGGAACAACGTATTGACGCTCACGTCGATATGACGAGGATCGATCCCGTAACGTCTGACCATGTCGCCCAACGGGAATCTTCCGTGACGCATCACGCCCCGGAACGTTTCGCAGATCTCGCCCAACGCCGCCGAAACCGGCATGTCGGGCTGCTCGAGCGACACCGGAAGCGGAATGACCTTGGCGAATTGCCCGGGGATGTCGAGCGCTTCGCGCGTCCGGTTCAGGAACGACGCGCCGACGACCGTATGCCGTTGGCCCGCGACACGCATCAGATAGATGCCGGTCAGCGCAGTCAGGCATTCCGACGGCGACAGCGCATGCTTCTGCGCGGTGTGCAAGAGCCGCGCCTGCAAGGCCGGCGAGAACGTGCTGCGGATCGACGCGACGCCGCCGCGCGCCTCGACAGGGTGCGCATGGTCGGCCACCAGCGTCACCAATGCAGGACCGTCCATCTTCTTGCTCGCGGACTGCCAGAAGGCGGCGTCCCGCTCGTACGTCGACGAACAGAGATAGCGCTCGTCGAGCGCAAGCGTATCGAGCACGATCCGGTCCATGTCGAACGTGCGGGCCGGATCCTTTTCGAGCGCGGCATAGTTCTTGCCGATGCGCTCGAACAGTCGAATCGCAGCCCAGCCGTCGGTCTGCAGATGGTGCGACCGCAACGCGACCAGTACGCTCCCGGGCGATTCGAATAGCGCGACCGCATTGGTCCTGTCGTCGAGGTTGTCGTTGAGCGTCTCGTGCCAGTCGATGACCGCCTGTCGCATCTCGGCGTCCGTCCTGGTCGCGGGTTCGACGAAATGCTCGAAGCGCGTCGTCGGCATCGGCCCTTCGCATTGCAGGCCGGCATCGGAGAGTTGGAGCCAGAATGACTGGTTCTGCGCAATGAGCGCGCGCGAGGCGATCACGAGCCGCTCGCGATCGATCTCCGGCGCGCAGCGCATCGCCGCAATCGAAAAGAACGATGTCCCGTGCCGCGACGCCTGCTCCTGGAGCCAGACCGCCTGCTGCGCGGGCGACAGCGGATACCAGGTTCCGGACGGGCTGGCCGGCGCGTCGATCAGCCTCGCGACGTCCGGGCCCGATGCGCCGGCCCGCAGGTGAGCGACGCCGGCGTCCCAAAGGTCGGTTACCGACGCATCCGGTCGCTGCACGCTTTCCGTCACGAACGCCAGGAACAGCGCGATGATCGCGTCGATGCTCGCCGGGTCGAACAGGTCAGCACTGTACGAGATGTCGGCGCTGACGGTCTCGCCCGTATCCAGGAACACGACGGCGAGATCGGCGCCGCGCCCGACGCGTGCGCGCGGAACGGCCTCGAGCGTCAGGCCGGAGAGCGTCTCGCGTTCCGCTCCCGGGCCTTGCTGGAACTGACAAAAGACCTGGAAGATCGGGTCGTACGAAGCGCTGCGCGGCGGATTGACGGCGGCAACCACATGGGCGAAAGGCAGCTCGCCCGCTTCGAGAGCGGACAGGAGTTCCTGCGACGCCGCGAGTAAATGGCTGGCGACGGAAGCGGATCGATCCAGCCGATGGCGAAGTGGCAGCGTGTTCACGAAGAGGCCGACCATCTCTGCGGTCGCCGCGTGCGTTCTGCCTTCGGTCACCGTGCCGATCACGATGTCGCGGCTGCGTGCGAGTTGCGCGCACGTGATGGCGAGCGCCGTCTCGAGCACGACGAACGGTGTGACGTTGTATGCAGCCGCGACTTGCCGGATCTGCTGCACGAGATCCGGCGCGAGCACGTGTTCGGTCCGTCCGGCGCTGTCCGACAATCTCACCGGGCGCGGCCGGTCCGACGGCAGATCCAGGCACGCGGGCGCACCGGCGAGGCGTTCCCGCCAGACCTGCTCCAATTGCGAGAGATGCCCGGCGTCAACGTGCCGCTTCGACCACGCCGCGTAGTCCCGGTATTGCAGCGCGAGCGGCGTGAGTGTCGGCAGCGCGCCGGCGGCCAGCGCCGCATACGCGTGGCGGAAGTCGCGCCAGACCGTCGTCCACGACGTGGCATCCATCGCGATGTGGTGAATCGAGATCATCAGGATCGAACGCTGCGGCGACTCGATGAACAGCGTCGCGCCGAAGACAGGGCCGCTGAAGCAATCGAGCAGCTTCGCAGCCTCCGATTGCGCGAGTGACATCGCATCCTCTCCGGCGACGTCGCGGCGTTCCAGACGGAAGCTTTCGGAGCGCTCGACGACAGGCATGAACGCTCCGGTGGCGGCGTCGCTCGCATAGTGCGTGCGCAGGATTTCGTGACGGTCGACGACCGCGCGCAGCGCGCGGTCCAGCACATCGTCGCGTACGTGGCCGGACAGGACGAAGAGGCGCGAGGAGTTGAACATCGTGCCGCGCGCCGCACCCGCTTCGATCGCGAGAATCCGCTCTTCCGCGAAGGACAGCGGCATCGGCGCATTGCGGTCGATGCGAACGATGTCGTGACCGCTTTCGTGCGACGTGGCATCTGCCAGTGCCAGCGCCAGTTCCGCGACGGTCGGCACTTCGAATACCTTGCGCAGCGGCAATACCTTGCCGGTTTCGTTGACGATGCGCGAGACCATGCGAATGGCGACAAGCGAATGTCCGCCGAGCGCGAAGAAGTTGTCATGCCGGCCGACGCGTTCGACACCGAGCAGGTCGGCCCACAACGCGGCGATGGCGCACTCGATCTCGCCTTGCGGCGCCTCGTACTGCGCCTGGACGAACGCGTCGTCGTCCGGCTCCGGCAACGCACGACGGTCGAGCTTCCCGTTCGGCGTGAGCGGCAACGCGTCGAGCACGATGAACGCCGCCGGCACCATGTAGTCCGGCAACCGGGATAGAAGGTGCTCGCGCAACTGCCGCACGCGCTCGGCACGCGGCGCCGCGTCTTCCAGCGTCACGTATGCCAGCAGTCGGGTGTTGCCCTCCGCATCGGGACGCGCCAGCACGATGGCTTCGCGTACCGCGTCGTGCAACGCAAGCTGCGCCTCGATTTCGCCGGGTTCGATGCGAAAGCCCCGGATCTTGACCTGATCGTCGTTACGCCCGAGGAAGACGATGTTGCCGTCCGGCAGGTAGCGCGCCAGATCGCCGGTGCGGTACATGCGTGCTTCGGGCTCGCCGGCTGCACGGGCGAACGGATCGGCCAGGAACCGCTGCGCGGTCAGCTCCGGACGGTTCAAGTAGCCACGCGCGACCCCGACCCCGCCGATGTAAAGCTCGCCGACCGCGCCCAGCGGTACCGGCGCCTGCGATTCATCGAGCAGGTAGATCCGCGTATTGGCGATCGGCTTGCCGATCGGCACGGAGGGCGCATCGAAATCTGCCGGGCACGTAAAGGCGGTCACGTCGATGGCGGCTTCGGTCGGACCATAGAGATTGTGCAACTGAGCATGGGACAACCGCTCCAGGCAGCGCCGCGCGGTGGCCACCGGCAACGCCTCGCCGCTACAGACGATGCGCGAGAGCGTCGTGCAGCGTGCGAGGCCGGGCGCCTCGAGGAAGCCGCTGAGCATCGACGGCACGAAGTGCAGGGTGGTAACCCCGTACTGCGCGATGACGTCGGTCAGATAATCGGCGTCACGGTGCGCGCCGGGCGCGGCCATGACGAGCGTGGCGCCATTGGCCAGCGGCCAGAAGAATTCCCAGACCGATACGTCGAAGCTGAACGGCGTCTTCTGCAGCACGACATCGCGGGCATCCAGACGATACGCCGACTGCATCCAGGTCAGGCGGTTGATCAGCGCATCGTGCTCGTTCTGCACACCCTTGGGCAAGCCGGTGGAGCCCGACGTGTAGATGACGTAGGCGAGATGGCGCGGGGTCAACCCGAGCGCGTGCGGCGACAGATCGTCCGGAGACAGGCCGTCCCACGGCGGCGACGCGACACTCACATCGACCAGCGTGAGCTTCGCCAGATGCGCCTCACCGAGCGCGTCGGCAAGCGCCTGGCGTCCGACCGGATCGACGAGCACGACGGCGGGTGCGGCGTCGGAGAGGATATGCGCGAGGCGCGCGCCGGGATAGGCGGGATCGAGCGGCACGTAGGCGCCGCCGGCCTTGAGGATGCCGAGCAGCGCGACGACCATCGGCGCGCCGCGGTCGAGGCAGACGGCGACCGGCGTATCGGGGGTGACGTCGAGTTCGATCAGGTAACGCGCGAGCCGGTTGGCGCGCGCATTGAGTTCGGCATAGGAGAGGCGCTCGCCGCCGGAGATCAGCGCGGTGGCATCGGGCGTACGCCGAACCTGCGCCTCGAACAGCCCATGCAGATACTGGTGCCGGTCATATGGCGCATCCGTCGCGTTCAGCGTGTCGATCAGCAGCGCCCGCTCGTCGTCGGGCACGATCTGCAGGTGCTCAAGCGAACCGGAACCCGCCTCGAGCGCGTCCGCAAGTTGCTCCAGCGCACACTGCATGTATGCGCATAGCCGTTCCGCCAGCGCCGGTGCGACGACCTGCGCGACCAGTTCAAGCGCATCGCCGTCATCCTCGACGGACAGCGTCACCGGGTAATGGGTCCGCTCGTGCGCACCCAGCAGTTCGACATCGGACGGCCACTGCGCGTGGCCATCGGCGTGTACGTTGTGGCGGTAATTCAGCAGCGCGCTGAAAAGCGGCGCGTTCGCGCCGATGCCGCTGCATCGTTGCGCCAGCGCGAGCGATGCATGTTCATGGGCAAGCAGGCGTGCGAGCCGTATCTGCGTATCGCGGACTGCCGTGCGCACGTCGGTCGCGTCGATGTCGATGCGCAGCGGCAGCGTATTGATATACAGGCCCAACGTGCGGTCGGAGCCGGCGCCGGCCGCCATGCGCCCGAACAACACCGTCCCGAACACGACGTGCCGTTGCCCGCTCGTGCGGGCGAGGACGAGCGCCCACGCCAGATGGCACAACGTGGCGAGGCTCACGCCGATGGTTTTCGACAGCGTACGCAGTCGTGCGTCGAGCGTGCCCGGCATCGTTCGACGCGCGTCGTACAGCGGCGCCATGTCGTCGTGCTGGAGCGTGAGGCCGAACGGAAGGGTCGGCGCATCGACGTCATTCAGCATCTCGCTGAAGAACGCCTCGTGCGCACTCGCGGGCATCCCGAGACGCGCATGGGCGACGAGATTGCGGTAGGGCTGCGGCGCGGGAAGGCGGTGTATCTGTCCGGCGAGCATCGCCTGGACTTCTTCGTTCAGGATCGCAAGCGTGGAATGGTCTCCGACGAGGTGATGGAGCAGCATCGTCGCGTGCCAGCGTCCTCCCGTCGCCTCGGCGATCACGAAGCGCAGGAGCGGGGCCTGGGTCAGATCCATCCTGTCACGCCCCGGATGGATGAGGCCCGGCAACTGCTCCGCGGCGCACTCGCTGGAATCGTCGAGGGCCAGCTCGGTCACGTCGATGTGCGCGCGCCGCAGCACGACCTGTACCGGTGAACCAAGACCTTCCCACAGCACGGCCGTGCGCAGGATGTCGTGCCGCTCGACGAGACAATCCATCGCCTGAAGATAGCGATCGAGCGCGGCGCGATCGGTAAAGGCCAGATGCGCGCTCAGCAGATAGGGGTCGCCCTGCGTGCTGAGTACATGATGAAACAGGATGCCGTCCTGCAACGGTGAAAGGGCGTAGATGTCCTGAATGTTCGCGATGCCGCCCGGCACCTGCGCGACGATGCGATCGATGTCGTCTTGCGACAGATCGGCGAGCGGCAGCAGATCGGGCGTGATGGCCTGCGTATCGGGCCCGAGCCGGTTTTCCGGCACGACCACTTCGCGCGACTGACCGAGAGTGGCGGAGAGTGCGGCGAGGGCCGGCTGCTCGAACAGGTCCCGTATCGCAAGCGTCAGCCCGATCTGGCGCAAGCGCTCGATCAGCTGGACGGCGACAAGCGAATGCCCACCGAGTGCAAAGAAGTTGTCGTGCCGGCCGACACGCTCGATGCCGAGCAGGTCGGACCACAACGCGGCGACGGTTCGCTCGGTCTCGCCCTGCGGCGCTTCGTACTGCGCCTGGACGAACGCATCGTCGTCCGGCTCCGGCAGCGCGCGACG
>NZ_CABVPX010000063.1 GCF_902499125.1 Burkholderia arboris | reverse complement strand
GCGATGCAGGTTGCAGCCGAGCTGGAGCGCCGGCGCTCGTAACTGTTGATCGGCCGCGGCGATCGACGCCGCGGCCGATCACTCGTCGGCCGGCGCCGGCGAGTCCTCATTCTCATACGGCGGCCACACCTCCCGGCCGACCGGTCGCCCGAAATCCACTTCCGCATGTCGATTGTCCGGCGTGATGCCGCACATACCGGCCTCCGCCCACGCATCGGCTATGGCTTCGTTCATTTCCTCGATGGTCAACCGTGCGCCGTTTCCCTTCCCCTTCAGGATGCCCCGAAGATCAGCCCATGTGTCCGGCGTGCTGTCTGCTGGTTTCCGTTCGGTCATGATGCTTTCTTGCGACGGTCGGAGCTAGGAGCGGACCGCGATTAGTAGTCGCTTTGGAAGATTCTTTTTCCCAAATATCCCAAGCCGAGGATAGCGGCAAAGATGCCCCCCTTCGTGTACCAAGCTGCCCACCAAACAGTATCCGAGTCCATGAGACTGGGTGACGACTGATCATAGGCTAGAGCGCTAAAGCGCACTCCTGTTTGAGACGACCAGTAATCGAGTGCAGGCCACCAGCAGGCCCAAAATAATGCAAGCACGATGGGCCAAATGTTGCTGAGCTTGATGATGTCGAAATCGTTGCCGAACCACCATGCGCCACCGACGAGAGCAGCAAGAAACAGCAAACGGAAGAATACGGATGCACCTGTACTCATATCCAATCCGAAGAGTGTCGAAAACTGCCAAACCAGGTAGGCGAAAAGGGCGACGATTCCACCGATTACAAAAATGATCCAGCTATCGTCGCTTCTTCTGTTGGTATTCATTCGTTCTCCTTTTTGTTAGCGTTTAGTCCGTCCGTGGCACTTCGGCGGCTCTGCATCCTCGCCGGCCTCTAGTTTCGCTAGCCAGGCGTCTGCTTCCTCGAACGTCACATGCAGGCCGTTGGCCTGAAAGTCGTTCCATGCAGCGACAGCAGCGGCCGCCGCGAAATGTGTGGCATCCACTTCCGCCGGATCGCCGCGCAAGCTGCGGCATTGGTTTCGTAGCAGCTCTGCAAGCTGCGTGCTGTCTTGGGTCATGCTGGCATCACTCCCGGGGCGGCGGCCACTGGCGAGCTGTATGCACCAAGGCTAGCACCCACACTGTTTCCCCGTCGATTTCGTACACTAGGCGATAGCTTTCGTGGGGGATCAGTTCGCGCGTGCCGGAGATCTTCCCTACTCTGCCGAGCTTCGGATGATCGGCCAGCTTGGCGGCCGCATCGCTGAATAGCTGATCCATGCGCGCCGCTGCACGCGGATTGTCGGCCGCGATGTAGTCGCGCACGTCGTCTCGGTCTTGTTCCGCTTCGGGCGTCCAAATGATCCTCACGCGCCGGCCTCGTCGGCCTTGCGTAGCAATGTCGCTCGACGCGCGGCGGCATCGGCTTCGACTTCCTCATTGGAGCGGCCACGGCCGGCTCGCATCGAAATGCGCGCGGCTTCGACCTTGCGGCGCAGGAATTCATCGTATTCCCGCGTTTCGCGTTGGCGCTGGACGAAATCGCGCATCAGCTCACGCACCACTTGGGACGCTGGCCGGTGCGTAGCTTCGGCTTCGGCCATGAAGGCGTCGCGCAGCTCGGGTTCGAGCTTCATCGTGAAAACAGCTTTTGACATGGGCCACCTCGTTCATGCAGTAGATACTAACCAAGTATATACGGCGTTAGTATCTTGCGCGAGTCCGTCAAACGTTGTGCTGGTCGCAAATCAGCGTCCATCGTTCTGGCGGTACGCAGGTATGCAAGCCCAACTGCTTCGCGGTTTCGACTGGGAGGCGCAGGACCACATCAGCCCCGCCCTGCTCGCGCGTGCGCAGTTCGACGCTGACGCCTTCCAGTTCGAGATACACAACGCCTGTTTCGAACACTTCTTCATAGAAGTGCCAAGATGGCTTGCCATCTTCGGAATCATGATGTGCAAGGGTCGCCTTGGTGCTCATGGGTGCCTGCTGGATGTTGGGCTATGGGGAACCAGTGTAGCGGACCAGTTGCCCGGGGTTCTCGCCGTGTCCGTCAAACGGTGGTTTGCCGGGCCTGCATCGAACTGTCCGCAAATAACGCTTGTAAACGGGTATGCGGACAAGGCACTATTTCGGACAGAAAGCGGACAATCCGTCCGCTCCCACCCGGAGCCACGATGAACACGACTGAGCTGAAACGCGATCTGGCCGGCCACGTGATCGGCTACGCCCGTGTATCGACGGCCGACCAAGACGCGGCCATGCAGCGCGAGGCGCTGAACGCCGCCGGCGCGGGCAAGGTGTTCGAGGACGTGGCGAGCGGCGCGAAGGCCGATAGGCCAGGCCTGACGGCTGCCCTCGCCTATCTGCGCGAAGGCGACACGCTGACCGTGTGGAAGCTCGACCGGCTCGGCCGATCCCTGCCGCACCTGGTGCAGACCGTGGCTGAGCTGGAACAGCGCGGCGTCGGCTTCCGCTCGCTGACCGAGAGTATCGACACCACCACGCCGGGCGGCCGCCTTGTGTTTCATCTGTTCGCGGCGCTGGCCGACTTCGAACGCGACTTGATCCGCGAGCGCACGCGCGCGGGTCTTGCCGTGGCGAAGGCCCGAGGCAGCAGCGCCGGCCGGCGGCCGGTCGTGACGGCCGACAAGCTCGCCCGCGCGCGCGCGCTGATCGACGCCAAGGGGCTGACCGTGCGCGAGGCGGCCGCCCGCGTGAAGGTCGGGAAAAC
Organism: Burkholderia arboris; assembly: GCF_902499125.1. Lineage (GTDB taxonomy): Bacteria > Pseudomonadota > Gammaproteobacteria > Burkholderiales > Burkholderiaceae > Burkholderia > Burkholderia arboris. The sequence goes on along the minus strand of NZ_CABVPX010000063.1, from coordinate 11,044 downwards.
GGCGCTCTACAAGGCCATCGCGGCCGAGGAAGTCAGCCAGTCCGAGGCCTGCCGGCGCGGCGCATTCACAGAGGACGCATTGACCGAGGCCGACGCCTTGGCGGTTGGTCAGGAGGGCGCTACGCGATGAATACGCACATACCCGACGAACCGACTTTTCTGGACGACGACGGCCCGCTGGAGCCGCCGCAGCACGTTTGCACCCTTCGCCTTGCCGACGTGCTGGCCGGCTTCTCTGATGACGCGCTGGCCGACTGGCCGGGCGAGATTGCCGAGCGCGAACGCGAGCGCCGGCGACAGGCTCATGTCGAGAGTAAATAGATAAAAACTCTTTTACTCATTTGCAGTTTGCAGTATGATGCGTTGAGTAGGACATCATTTCTGCAAAGGAGCGTTTATGCACGTGATCGCGGTTTTGAACCAGAAAGGCGGGTCGGGCAAAACGACCATCGCCACCCACTTAGCCCGCGCTCTGCAAATCAGCGGGGCCGATGTGCTGCTAGTCGATTCTGATCCCCAGGGCAGCGCCCGCGATTGGGCGGCCGTGCGCGAGGATCAGCCGGTTACGGTTGTCGGTATCGACCGGCCGACCATCGAGCGCGATTTGAAGCACGTCGCGCGTAAGGACTTCGTGGTAATCGACGGCGCACCGCAGGCGGCCGATCTTGCCGTGTCTGCGATCAAGGCGGCTAACTTCGTGCTGATCCCGGTACAGCCTAGCCCCTATGACATTTGGGCGACGGCGGACCTCGTGGAGCTGGTCAAGCAGCGCATTGAGGTCACGGACGGGAAGCTGCAAGCGGCCTTTGTAGTGTCGCGTGCGATCAAGGGAACCCGGATCGGATCAGAAATTACCGAGGCACTGACCGGCTACGGGCTGCCGATTCTGGCGTCCCGTATCACGCAGCGCGTGAGCTATCCCGGCACCGCAGCCGCAGGCACGACCGTACTGGACACCGAGCCGGCCGGCGACGCGGCCGCCGAGATTCACGCCCTAGCCGCCGAACTGAAGCAAAAATTCATTTGAGATTTTGAGGGAATACGTAAATGAGCAAGACGGGAACCTTGAGCGCCGGCCGTCCGAGCGCTGGCCGGAACAAAGCGGCGACCCTTGCCAGTCTGGCCGACGAGGCCGGCTTGAAGCGGGTCAATTTCCAGCTCTCGCCCGAGCTGCACACGAAGCTGAAAATCTACGCCGCGCGGCAGGGCAAGACGATCACCGACATTTTGACCGAGTACGTCACCAGCCTCCCAGATGAGTAAATGATTTTGTGAGTAAATGAGTAAAAGACCAATTTTAGCCGCTAAAATCCAACGGATCGAGCGCAACTTGGCCCAAGCGACCAAGGAAAACGCCGAGCTGGGATTGCCGGCCCCGTTCAGGGTCAACTCCGTTTGGGTTGTTCCGCTTGGTGGAGGTCGGTTCAAGCCTGTTGGTTCCGCGCCGTGGCGTCGGCCGCAGGCATGACGTGAAGGGGAGTGTATGGATGAGGGCAAGAAAACGCCGACAGGCGAGTTGAAGCGAGGTCGGAAGAAGGCGGCCGCTGGCAACCTGACCGCGCAAGATCAGAGGCTCATCGAGGCCAGCACAGAGATCATCACGACCCCGCCGACTGGTGAGGACATGGCTTTCACTCATGCCGTGCTTTGTCAGGTCGGATTGCCTCGCGCCAAGGTCGATGGCCGCGAGTTCATGCGCCAGTCCGGCGCGGCTTGGGTCAATGTTCAGGCCGGCTACTTGGATGAGGGCAAGGGGCCAGTGTTGCAACCGATTCCCTACGGCGTCATGCCTCGCCTCGGTTTGGCGTGGGTTTCAACCTTTGCTGTGCGCAACAAGGAGCGGGAAATTCCCATTGGGGAGACCGCGGCCGAGTTTTTGCGTCTCATGGGCATGGATGATCAAGGCGCGCGCTATACGACGCTGCGTCGGCAGATGCACGCCCTTGCAGCCGCGCGACTACAGCTCGGCTTCAAGGGCCGCACGTACAACGGTCAGCCGGTACAGCAATTTGATGCTTGGATCTCAAACAGGGACACGCAGCAGCGCGCTCTGTGGCCCGGGGTCATGGTGCTGTCCGAGGACTATTACGGCTCGCTTATCGAAAGCGCCGTGCCGCTGGACAATCGTGCACTGCACGCGCTGAAAGGATCTGCACTCGCTCTCGACGTGTATGCGTGGCTGGCTCATCGACTGCACCGCATCGAAGGCCGAGGTGTCACCCTGCACTGGAAGTCGCTGCGTGAACAGTTCGCCCAAGAATACAAGGGCAAAGACCCGGACAAGGATTTCAAGAAGGAGTTTCTGCCAGCGCTCAAGAAGGTCTTGGCCGTCTACCCACAGGCGAAGGTGAAGCCTGTCACCGGTGGCGTACTGCTGATCGGCTCGCCGCCTCCGATCCCCTACAAGGGGTAGCACATGGTTTAGCTAAACTCCGTTAAATCGCCCCCCCTGTAACCCGTGCGGCCGCCCGAGATTGAGGCGGCCGTGTCGCTTCTGGTGGCCACTGGCTGCCCTGGGGATAAACCTTGTGGATAGCGGCACTTATCCACGTTAAATCGCCCCCCCTCGATTCGATAAATCACCCCCCCCTCAAGGCCATTTTTGTCGTTAAATCGCCCCCCCTCGATTCGATAAATCACCCCCCCCCTAAACCGGTAACGGTCGCCTATAAGTTTTTCCTTTATGTCTACACCGGTAATTGAGGGCCTGAATGTGTGGATAACTTGTCGCATAGCTCTACCAAAAGCGGCCTGCGGCCGGGGCACCCCTGCGGGGTTCCCCCACCGCTTCGCGGCGGCTCCCCCTCCCCCTTCTCTATCGTGTCTGGCCTATCGGCCAGACGAGCTTTAACGAAGGCGCGGCACAGCCGCGCCATCGCGAGATCCGTGCTCGAGGCAAGCTCAAACGCCGGCGCTCGAGTAGTGCCTAAAAAGGCGAGCTTGCAGAAAGGCGGGGCGCAGGCCACGTCGGCTAAATCAAGCGACATCGAGACACGAAAGGCCGGCAGTCTGAACGCCAAGAAGAGGGCGCCGGGGAAATCCCATCGCTCAAAAGCACTCACCAGACGCGTGAAACGGTACAGGAGCGATTTTCAGCGGTCGGCGGGGCCCGTGGCTCGGCCGACCGCTAGAAAACGGCGCTACGGGCCTCCTATTCGCTTTGTGGGGTTGTGCCCGCGTCGTCCGAACTGCCGTCGATCCGCAAGGAATCTGTATTTCTTGTAAATTGTAGTATGTAGTAGTATCATACAACTTACTACTACATACAGGAGCGCGGAAATGGCAGTCAGCAGAGACCAGATTTTCGCGGCAGCCGACCAAGTCGTCGCCGTCGGGCAGCGCCCAACCCTTGAGGCCATCCGGCAAATCACCGGCGGCAGCTACACGACCATTTCGCCGGCGTTGAACGAGTGGAAAGCCCGCCAAGCCACGGCCGCCGCACCGTTGCGCGAGCCTGCACCGCAGGCCGTCGCCGATCGCCTGGCCGAGCTGGGCGCTGACCTTTGGACGATCGCGCTCGACTTGGCGAACGCACGCCTTGCGGCTGAGCGCGAGGCGCTGGAAAAGACCCGCGTCGATCTTGAGGCCGATCGCGCTGAGGCGACCGAGCTGGCCGACCGGCTCGCTGCCCAAGTGGAGGAACAGCAATCCCGCCTGGCGTCGATCGAGGCCGCGGAGGCGGCCGCGCGTAGCGAAGCCGACGAGCTGCGCGACCAACTGGCCGCTGCCCAGGAGCAGGCACACACCGCCGAGGCCCGCGCGCAGGAGATCGAGCGCCGCGCCGGCGAGTTGCGCACGGAGTTGGATCGGGCGCACCAGGACGCCGACCAGGCCCGCACAGCACTAGTCGCGCAGCAGCAGGCGCACCAGACCACGACCGCGCAGCTCGATAAGGTGCGCGAGGAACTGGCAACCGTCCGGACTAAGGCCGAAGCGGAGCGCGAGGCGCACCAGGAGCAGCGCAAGACGGCCGCTGCCGAGGCGCATCGAGCGGCAGAGCGGCTGACCTCAGCTCAGACCGAGCGCGACCAGGCGCGTAAAGAGGCCGGGCAGGCCCGGGAGGAAGCCGCCCGCCTCGCCGGTCAGATCGACACCCACAAGGAGCAGGCGGCCGCGCTGTTGGCGCGGATCGCGCCGGCCGAGGCCGCGCCAGCGACCACCAAGCCGGTGGCACGGAAGAAGGGCGGTGCCTAATGTGGATCTCGGTGCGGCAGTCGCAGGCCGTGCCAGCAAAGGAAAAGCCGGGGACGTGCGCACGTCCCCGGCTTCAGGTTAATGAGTTTTAGCGGCTAAAATTTATTACTCATATAAGTAAATACACTTTAGCGTTTTTGATCTTTTCGCTGCTGCCGGGTCGTTTCGAGGTTAATCACTTGCGCCGACCGGGCGGGCTGTGCCGGCGTTTCCGGCGCGTTCGTTGACATATGAGGGGAGGCCGGCCGTTCGGCCGGCGCTGCCGCTACCTTCGCCCTGCTGACCGTCCCGACGACGAGGCCCCATAGGAGGCACAGGCCGACCCAAAACGGCATCGCGACGACAATCGCGACTGCCGTTAGAGCAGGGATGAGCAGCCGCCCGAACAGCAGGCCAACCACGATAGCGAAGGCGAGGCCGAACAGCATCATGCGTGATAGGGGTTCGGGTCAGCTTGGCCGGCATACTCCCGGTCAGCCAAGTAGTTCAGACGTGCGAGCTGGTACGGATACTCACCCTTCACGATCACGATAGGCCGTTCCGGCCCGAGGCGCATCACTTCGTCCGGCGTCAGCAGTTCGCGGCCGGCGAATTGCTGACTCGTCCCGCTCGACTTGCCCCGGTTCATGCCGGCCCCGCCAGCGTGCATGTTCGCGCCGCGATTCTGCCCCTCGTTCGTCGTTTCGAACTCGATGGTTGCTTTGCCAAGGCTGTCGCTGACGTACTTGGCCGTGTCGTAGTCGTCCGTCCCAAAGAACACCTTGGCGCTGTTCGCCATGAACGTCTGCCAGCGCGGATAGACGCCCTTGAGCTGCGACAGGTCTTGCAGGAACACCCAGAACGCGAGGCCATAGCCGCGCATCAGGCTTACCGCGTCCTCGATGGCCTTCATGTAGCCGAGCTGGGCGAACTCATCGAGCAGGAACGCGACGCGATGCGGCGGCTGTTTGGCCGACGACGTGACGGCCGCAATCACCGAGTCGATGAAGCCCCGCACGAACCGCGCGTTCGGGCCGATCCGGTTCGCCGGCATGACGAGGTAGACCGTCATCGGATCGCCCTTGATCTCCGCCAGGTCGAAATCGGAATGCAGCAGTGCGGCCGCGATGCGCGGATCGTCAAGGAACGCCGTGTTTTTCCGGGCCGTGGACAGGATCGAGCCGCGTTCGCGGTCGGCGGTGCCGAGCAACGTGTTAGCGGCGCGGGCCGGAATGCCGAACGCTGCCGACTCATCGGCGGCCATCTCGGCCAACGTCGCCTCTAGCGTTTCCTCGTTCGCCGTGAGCAGCCGGCGCACTTCCGGCAGGTTGCGCCGGGCCGGATCGTCAGAGCCGGCCACGTGCAGCATGAGGCCCTGCAGGAGATTCTTCGCCGTCTCGTCAAAGTGGTTCGTCTCGCCCGGCTTCTCCGGGATCACGAGACTGTCCGCGATGCCGGCCGATTCGCTGACGCAGTTCGGATCGGTCACATCGAGCCGGTCGAGCAGATTGAAGCAGTTCGACGGCTGGCCGGTTACGTTGAACGGATCGACCACAAACACGCGTTGACCCATTTCGCGGCGTCGCCGCGCCGTGACGGCCGTATTCTCTCCCTTGACGTCGAGCACCAGACACGAACCGGGATACTCCAACAGGTTCGGGATCACCGCGCCGATGCCCTTGCCGGAACCGTTCGGCGCGACCGTCACGATGTGACCGATGTAACGGAATCGCGCATCGACTCCGACCGGTGCAAGCGGCGCGCGCGCGAGTGCGAGGCCGGCCGTTTTGCCATCCGGCAGCTCGCCCGATTTGACGAGGTGACGACCGGCGATCATTTCCGCCGGCGTGCCCCACCGCGAGGAACCGTGCGTGTTCTGCGCGACTACGTTTTCCATTGCGCCGGCCGGGGCAGGGGAGGCGGCAGCGCCGGCCGGAACGGTAGCCGGCGCGAACGCCTGTTCGCGGCTCAGAGCGCCGAGGAAACCAGCCATAAAGCGAAGCCACGGCCCGAGAACTGGCACGCGCTCTGCCAGCGCATTCAGGATCGGCGCGCCGCGCGTGAACAACGCCGCCGTGGCGGCCGTCGTCAGCGCGAAAATGAGCCACGTTGGCACGAACGGCAGCACGATCAAGACCACGGCCATGCACGCGGCCGGCAGCAGCGCCGCCGTGGCCGCCTTAACCGCGCTCGTGAACGGATCGAGACGCGCCCGTCGAGCGAACATCGCGCCGACAATCGCCGCCAGGAACAAGAACAGGAAGAACGGAGCATAGACGCCGGCGATGCGCGTACCGAATCCACCGAAGTAGCCCGACGCGCTACCGCCGTAGAGCTGATCGCGTTTCTGCGCTGCGCGCTGATCCAGTTCGGCCAGACGCTGTTTCGCTACGGTCTCTTTTGCCGACCGCGCCAAGCCGACAATGAAATCCGAGCCGCGCACGCGAGCCTGATAGACGAGCGACGACGCCACGCTGACGGCCTTCGTCTGCTGCGCGTGATCGTCAAACAGTGCATTGACTTGCGCGGTGAGATCGCCGGGGCCGGGAGCCGATAGGCCGGCATTCTGAAACACCATACCGAGACCAGTTCCAAACAGGTCGCGCATGTTCTGCGCGCCGTTCGCGTCCAGGTGTGCGTCGGCCTGTTGCTTCAATTCGGTCAGAACGGGCGCAACCTCATCGAACACCGCTTTCGCGGCTTTGTAGTCGCCCTTTTCACCGTCCTGTCTTATGTACGTTTCTGCGAGTGACAGAGCCTCTAGCTTCTTCTGCCATGTCGCATAGGTTACGTTTTCCGCGTCGCAGGCTTTTTGCGCCGCTACCTTCGCGGCCGGCTGATCGACGGCCGGGAGCGTGTTCCAATCGAACTCGCTGGGAACGCAGGTAGTGAAGGTTTGTGCGTGCGCGGTCACGGCCGAACCGAACGACACAGCGAGTAGCAGCCCAAGGCCGCCTACCCAATGTTTCGTTTTCTTGTTCATCGTCGTCATTGTCTGAACCTCTCTTGCAGGTAGAAAACAGCTTATTGACGGTTGCCGCCGTCAGGTTCGCCTGGGTTGTCTTTCTTGGCGTCCGATTCTTTCGGCTTAAGGCCATCGAACAACGCACGATCCCGATCTGCGGTCAGATCACCATCGATCAGATCGAGCAATTGTTGATAGGGCCAATCGCCACGCTTGACCTTGGCAAGTACAACGCCTCCGAGCAAGATTTTGCGCCGTGTGTCTTTCTTGCGTTCTTCTGCCGACTCGCGCTGTTTCAGCGCCTGAATCTGCTGGTTGATTTGCTCTTGCTTCTTGAGCAGTTCGGCCAGCTTATCGCTTTTGGTTCTAGCCATAGCATTCTCCGGGTTGTGGAGCTTGAATACTAGCGGCGACGGTGGTATAACGCAACCCGGAGCAAAGCGAAGGGCGCACTTATGCAAACTCTTCGAGTTTGCGTGCGGCAGGGTTCCACCCTGCACCCCTCCGGGCCTTCTGCCCTCCGCGTCGCCTATGTCTCCGATTGCTCGCCTGACTCCGCAGGCATAGCAATCGGAGAAATGGCAACTTGGCAAAGACAGCGCGCGGCTTTTTAGCCGCTAAAATTTGGACGATGGCAGCGACCGCATATCACGCTAGTTTCGGCACTCACTCCCGCTCACGCGGAGAGAGTGCCGTCGCGTCCGCTGCTTATCGTTCCGCGTCGTGTCTGCATGATGAGCGCACCGGTATCACGCACGACTTCACGCGCAAGCGTGGCGTCGAGCATGCCGAGATTATCGCGCCAGAGAATGCGCCCGAATGGGCGAATGACCGCTCCCGCCTCTGGAATGAGGCGGAAGCGGCCAACACGCGCAAGAACAGCACTGTAGACCGTGAATTACTGTTGTCGTTTCCGGCAAGCCTGAACCTGGACGAGCGCCGCGATATGGCTCGTCAGATTTCGCGCGAGCTGGTCGAGCGTCACGGCTGCGCCGTTGACTTCGCCATGCACGAACCTGGGCGCGAGGGGAGCGAGCGCAACTATCACGTTCACGTGCTGATGACGACGCACCGGCTAGGCCGGGAAGGTTTCGAGAAAAAAACGCGTGAGCTGGACGACAAATCGACTGGCGCGGAGCTGGTTGTCTACTGGCGTGCACGCTGGGCCGAGCTTTGCGGGCAGGCACTCGAAAAGGCCGGCGAGCGCGTCGAGGCCGGGCGCTGGGCGCACGGGCATTTGCGACTCCAAGAGCAGGCCAAGCAGGCACACGCACGTGGCGATACGGAGTTTGTCGAGCGGATCGGGGATCGCGTACCGACAATCCATTTAGGTAAAAACGTAATCGCGCTTGAGCGTAAGGGCGTGCTGACCGAGCGCGGCGACGCAATGCGCGAAATCCAGCAGCGCAACGCGACGATTATCGACCTTGCCGAAGCGCGGAAGCGCATCGAAGCATGGAGGGAAAGCCATGAGCGAAACGACGGAAACCGAGCAGATCGACATGCTGCTCGCGGAGTTGAACAAGACGCCGGACGAGCCGGAACCGGAGAGCGTGGACGAGACGCCGCTGAGTCCGACATTGGCCGCGTTGGACGAGTCCCGCCGCCCTTCGCGAGAGGTCGTTTGCGCAACCTGTCCGAACTCGGTGTGGTTCGCTTCGAAGGACGAGGTGAAGTGCTATTGCCGCGTGATGTATCTGGTGACGTGGAGCACGGTCGAGCCGAACGAAATCAAGCTCTGCGACGGAATCACGATGGGCTGACCGCGACACCGGAGGCTTCGCGTGAGGCGATCCAGCGTGCGGCGAATGATGCGACGCTGCGCGCACTGAAAAGTGGGCAGTCGGCACGCGAGCCGGCGAAGGTTGTCAGCCCGGAAACGATCAAGGCGGAATGGCAGGTCGAGAAGGATCGCCAGTTCGCGCTGGTGGCGGACAAGGCCCGGCGCGTGCAGGGGCACGCAGCGGGCCAGATGGAACGCCAAGAGGGGCGTATGCGGACGCACGACCACGCGCGGCCGCAGGAACCGGCGGGCTTGCTCGCCTCGTTCAAGCGGGCCGCTTTCGAGCAGGCCGTGACGGCATGGCAGGGCGTTCGCGCCGGCCTCGAAAAGCGGTTCCTGCAACTGCGGAACCGCCTGAACGTGATTGGCGAATACACGCGCCGAGCTGGCCCGTATGAGCTGGCAACGCGCGGCGAAAAACTGGCCGAACGGAAGGCCGAGCAGGCCCGCCCCGAGCTGGCCGAAAACTTCCGCCAGGTCATCGAGCGCGAGAAGGCGGCCGCCATCGAGCGGAACCGTGCCAAGATCGCGGAGCGGCAGCAGCAACGACAGGAGCGAACCCGCATGAAACAGGAGAGCATCGAAGAACTGAAGCAGCGCACCGACGCGAACCGCGCACGCAACGAGCAGGCCGAGCGGAATCGACTGGAAGCCGCAGGCCGGCAAGCGGCGATGCAATCGCCACTCGATCCGGCTCAGAAACTCGACGTCGATCAGGCGGCCAGCACGCAGGCCGGCAACGTCGCCAAGGCGTTGAACGAGCTGGGCGCGAAGCCGGAGAAAACGAAGGAAGAGCGCGCGAAAGAGATCCTTGACCAGTTCCGAGCCAAGAAGGCGAAGGAGCGCGAGGACAACGACAGGGGCCGAGGCGGCAACAGTCGTTAAGCGGCGCTCAGGTCGGCGGCAACCGGCCTGAACGCCTAACCACCACCCACCTGCAAGAGAGGTGAATCATGGCTGACACGAATCTTACCCGCGACGAGCTGCGGGCACGAACGAAATATCGGATGGTCATCGCGGCCGCCGGCGTGATGTTGGTCGCAGCGGTCGTGCTTTGCGGCCTCGCGTACTGGCAGCACATCGAGCTGCTGAACAAGGGGGACGAGCTGGGGACGCGGATGCTGCGCCTTGGTTCCGCGATTGGGGAGGGTACGCACCATGACCGTTAAGACCTTGCGCGCCCTGTCTCTGTCGGCGTGGCTGTTGTCCGGTGCTGCCCTCGCCTTTTCGTGCGGAATGGTTGGCACCACGGCCGCCAACATGCATGCGACTGATGCCCTGCTGACGCGTATCGCCGACAGCCGTTATGCGTCCTATCGGCAGGCTATGAACGATCTCACGGCCCGCGACGCCGCCACCTACGACGGCCGTACAGTGCCCGAGCAGCCGGCGAACTGGCCGCGCATCATTCCGCGTGTTATGCCCGCCGTGGCGATGGTGTACGTGACAAATCGGCGGAACGGCCTGGCCGAGCAAAACCGGGCGTGGCTTGTTCCTGGCGTACAGGGCAACGTCTTTACCCGGCTGCTGACGCGCGTTCGCGCGTGGCAAGCCGATTGGGCCGACGCGGATCGTTATCGCGATTGGACGGTGGACGGTGCCGGCTTCGTGGTCGGTGACGGCCATCACGTCATCACGGCCGCGCATGTCGTCGACGAGAGCGAAGCGGTTGCGGTGAAGCTCGCAGACGGACAGATGCGCGTCGCGCACGTCGCCGGCATCGACGTTGCGAATGATGTGGCCGTGTTGCGGTTCGATGGCGAGGCGGGCAAGCCGATCACGGTCGCGCCGATCATGCCGAGCCAAGGTCAGGCCGTGTTGGCGATAGGCTCGCCCAACGGGCAAGGGTTCAGCGTCAGCGCTGGCATCGTGAGCCGCTACGGCCTCGATACAGGGCTGTTCCAGACGGCGCGTTTCATGCTGACGGACGCGGCCATCATCGGCGGCAACTCGGGCGGTGTGGTCGTGAACACGGCCGGCGAGGCCGTGGGCTTCGTGAGCTACGGCTACAACAACCGCTTTACGCAGGTTGTGCCGATCGCGCGCGCGATGCAGGTTGCAGCCGAGCTGGAGCGCCGGCGCTCGTAACTGTTGATCGGCCGCGGCGATCGACGCCGCGGCCG
>NZ_CABVPX010000062.1 GCF_902499125.1 Burkholderia arboris | reverse complement strand
GTGCGCGGTGTTCGTCAGCGCCAGCGCGGGCGACGACGACGCGCAAACGGTCGACGGCGCATCGCTCGCCGGCGCGCTCGCGCGCAACGTGACCGCGCCGCTCGCAGTGGCCCGTGCGCTCGCCGACGCGACGCCCGACGCCGCGCGCGAGCACGAAGCGCTGCGCGCCTGCGCGATCCACGTGCTGGATCAGGCCCTGTTTCACCCGGCGCCGGCGCAGCTGTCGCACGCGCTGATGCAGGCCGCGCTGAACCGCGCGACGTCGGCGCTGGCGCTGGCGCTCGCGCCGAAGGTGCGGGTCGCGGCGCTCGTGCGCGGCCACGCGCCGCACGCGGACGACATCGCGGCGGCCGCCTGCTATCTCGCGAGCGCGCCCGGCGTGACGGGCGCGACGCTGACCGTCGACGGCGGCGAGCACCTCGTGCCGCCTGCCGCCGGCCCGAATGAATGAACTGCGCGGATCGCGCGGCCTGACTGCCGCCGCCCGCGCCGCTTTGCGTGCGCGCACGCCAATTTGACTGGGACGACCATGTTTTCCGCTCTCCTGCACCCCCGCCTCGCGGATTGCCGCAGGCTCTACCTGCGCGACTACGAGGTGCACATCAACATCGGGGCCTTCGAACACGAGAAGCGCGGCGAGCAGCGCGTCGTCATCAACGTCGACCTGTTCGTGCCGCTCGCGCTGTCCACCCCCGTCGACGACCGGCTGCATGAAGTCGTCGACTACGACCTGATGAAGCAGAGCGTCGCGCAATGCGTGGCGCGCGGCCACATCCATCTGCAGGAAACGCTGTGCGACGCGATCGCCGCGCGCCTGCTGGCGCACGATGCCGTGCGCGCGGTACGCGTCTGTACCGAGAAACCGGACGCCTATCCGGACTGCGACGCCGTCGGCGTCGAAGTCTTTCGCATCAAGGACGAGGAGCGCGCATGAACGCCCCCCACATGAATGACACGGCGGCCGATGCCGCCCCCCTCGACGACGCCGCCCCGGCCGGCCGGCCGGTGCTGACGCGCCGCGAACAGAAGGACGCGTACGAGAACAACAAGCTGTTCAAGCGGATCGTGCGCCAGGTCGGCCAGGCGATCGGCGACTTCAACATGATCGAGCAAGGCGACAAGGTGATGGTGTGCCTGTCGGGCGGCAAGGACAGCTACGCGATGCTCGACGTGCTGCTGCGCCTGCGCGAGCGCGCGCCGATCGACTTCGACATCGTCGCGGTGAACCTCGACCAGAAGCAGCCTGGCTTCCCGGAGCACGTGCTGCCGGAATACCTGAAGCAGGTCGGCGTGCCGTTCCACATCGAGAACCAGGACACCTACAGCATCGTCAAGCGGCTCGTGCCCGAAGGCAAGACGACCTGCTCGCTGTGCTCGCGGCTGCGCCGCGGGATCCTGTATCGGGTGGCCGGCGAGCTCGGCGCGACCAAGATCGCGCTCGGCCACCACCGCGACGACATCGTGCAGACGCTGCTGCTCAACATGTTCTACGGCGGCAAGCTGAAGGGGATGCCGCCGAAGCTGCAGTCGGACGACGGCAAGAACATCGTGATCCGCCCGCTCGCCTACGTGAAGGAAACCGATCTGGAGAAATACGCGGAGCTGCGCGAATTCCCGATCATCCCGTGCAACCTGTGCGGCAGCCAGCCGAACCTGAAGCGCGCGGAAATGAAGGCGCTGATCCGCGAATGGGACAAGCGCTTCCCGGGCCGCGTCGAGAACATGTTCAACGCGCTCGCGAAGGTCGTGCCGTCGCACCTGATGGATACGACGCTGCACCCGTTCCAGTCGCTGCGCGCGACAGGCGTTGCCGATCCGCAAGGCGACATCGCGTTCGACGAGGAACCGTGCGCATCGGGCGACGACACCTCGGCGCCGGGCGCGGCCCGGCCGATCTCGATCGTCCAGTTCGACGACCTGTAAGCGGGGCCGGAACGCCGCCGGAACCGGGGCCCGCGCCCCCTTTCCGGCGCTGTCGCCCCGCCGCGACAGGCCCGGAACGGCGGGGGCCGCATGCTAAAATGGACGGCTTCGAACTCCTCTGACAAGCTGGCGCCATGAATATCGTGATTTTGGCGGCAGGCACCGGCAAGCGCATGCGTTCCGCGCTGCCGAAAGTGCTTCACCCCCTGGCCGGCAGGCCGCTCCTCTCCCACGTCATCGACACCGCGCGCACGCTGCAGCCGTCCCGGCTCGTCGTCGTCGTCGGTCACGGCGCCGAGCAGGTCCAGGCCGCCGTCGCCGCACCCGATGTCCAGTTCGCGGTGCAGGCCGAGCAGCTCGGCACCGGCCATGCGGTGCGCCAGGCGCTGCCGCTCCTCGATCCCGCCCAACCGACGCTCGTGCTGTACGGCGACGTGCCGCTCACGCGCGCATCGACGCTGCAGCGCCTCGTCGACGCCGCGCGCGAAGGCCGCTACGGGATTCTGACCGTCACGCTCGACGACCCGACCGGCTATGGCCGCATCGTGCGCGACGCATCGGGCTTCGTCACGCGCATCGTCGAGCAGAAGGACGCGTCGCCGGACGAGTTGAGGATCGCCGAGATCAACACGGGCATCATCGTCACGCCGACGGCCCAGCTGTCGATGTGGCTCGGCGCGCTGAAGAACGAAAACGCGCAGGGCGAGTACTACCTGACCGACGTCGTCGAACTCGCGATCGAGGCCGGCTTCGAGGTCGTCACGTCGCAGCCCGACGAGGAATGGGAAACGCTCGGCGTGAACAGCAAGGCGCAGCTCGCGGAACTCGAGCGGATTCACCAGCGCAATGTCGCGAACACGCTGCTCGTCGACGGCGTCACGCTCGCCGATCCGGCGCGCCTCGACGTGCGCGGCACGCTGCACTGCGGCCGCGACGTGTCGATCGACGTGAACTGCGTGTTCGAAGGTAACGTGACGCTCGCCGACAACGTGACGATCGGCCCGAACTGCGTGATCCGCAATGCGTCGGTCGGCGCCGGCACGCGCATCGACGCGTTCACGCATATCGACGGCGCCGCGCTCGGCGCGAACACCGTGATCGGCCCGTACGCACGGCTGCGCCCGGGCGCGCAGCTCGCGGACGAAGCCCACGTCGGCAACTTCGTCGAGGTGAAGAACGCGGTGATCGGCCACGGTTCGAAGGCGAACCACCTCACGTACATCGGCGACGCCGACATCGGCGCGCGCGTGAACATCGGCGCGGGCACGATCACCTGCAACTACGACGGCGCGAACAAGTTCCGCACCGTGATCGAGGACGACGTGTTCGTCGGCTCCGACACGCAGCTCGTCGCGCCCGTGCGCGTCGGCCGCGGCGTGACGATCGCCGCCGGCACGACGATCTGGAAGGACGTGGCCGACGGCCTGCTCGCATTGAACGAGAAGACCCAGACCGCGAAGAGCGGTTACGTCCGCCCGGTCAAGAAGAAAACTTAACATCACGCGGGTGCCCTACGGCATCCGCTTCGACATAGAAGGTAGATTTCATGTGCGGCATTGTCGGCGCAGTTGCGCAGCGTAATATCGTTCCGGTGCTGATCGAAGGTTTGCGGCGCCTCGAATACCGTGGCTACGACTCGTGCGGCGTCGCCGTGCTCGAGCCGGGCGCACCGAAGCGCGCGCGCAGCGTCGCACGTGTCGCCGATCTCGACACGCAGGTGCGCGAGTCGCACCTCGAAGGCACGACGGGCGTCGCGCACACGCGCTGGGCCACGCATGGCGCGCCCGTCACGCACAACGCGCACCCGATCTTCTCGTCGGACGCGCTCGCGCTCGTGCACAACGGCATCATCGAGAACTTCGAGCCGCTGCGCGACGCGCTGCGTGCGAAGGGCTACGAATTCGTGTCGCAGACCGACACCGAGGTGATCGCCCACCTCGTGCACAGCCTGTACCGCGGCAACCTGTTCGACGCCGTGCGCGAAGCCGTGCATCAGCTGCACGGCGCGTATGCGATCGCCGTGATCCACAAGGACCAGCCGCACACCGTCGTCGGCGCGCGCCAGGGTTCGCCGCTCGTCGTCGGTCACGGCGACGGCGAGAACTTCCTCGCGTCCGACGCGCTCGCGCTCGCGGGCAGCACCGACCGCTTCACGTTCCTCGAGGAAGGCGACGTGTGCGAGCTGTCGCTCGACGGCGTGACGATCGTCGACCGCCTCGGCGCCACCGTGCAACGTGAAATCCGCGTCGTCAGCGCGTACGGCGGCGCGGTCGAGCTCGGCCCGTATCGCCACTTCATGCAGAAGGAAATCTTCGAGCAGCCGCGCGCGATCAGCGATACCGTGCCGCAGACGGAAGCGTTCGACGCGACGCTGTTCGGCGACGCCGCGCCCACCGCGTTCGCGGAGATCGACAGCCTGCTGATCCTCGCGTGCGGCACGAGCTACTACTCGGGCCTCACCGCGAAGTACTGGCTCGAATCGATCGCGAAGATCCCGACCCAGGTCGAGATCGCCAGCGAGTACCGCTATCGCGAATCGGTGCCGAACCCGCGCCAGCTCGTGCTCGTGATCTCGCAGTCGGGCGAGACGGCCGATACGCTCGCGGCGCTCAAGCATGCGCAGTCGCTCGGCCACACGCATACCCTCGCCGTCTGCAACGTCGCGACGAGCGCGATGGTGCGCCTGACCGAGATGCAATTCCTGACGCACGCGGGCACCGAGATCGGTGTCGCGTCGACGAAGGCGTTCACGACGCAGCTCGTCGCGCTGTTCGTGCTGGCCGCGACGCTCGGCAAGCTGCGCGGGCACGTCGACGCCGCGCAGGAAGCCGAATTCCTGAAGCAGCTGCGCCACCTGCCGGCCGCGCTGAACAGCGTGCTCGTGCTGGAGCCGCAGATCATCGCGTGGTCGGAAGAATTCGCACGCAAGGAAAACGCGCTGTTCCTCGGCCGCGGGCTGCACTACCCGATCGCGCTCGAAGGCGCGCTGAAGCTGAAGGAGATCTCGTACATCCACGCCGAGGCCTATCCGGCCGGCGAACTGAAGCACGGGCCGCTCGCGCTCGTCACGGAGGCGATGCCGGTCGTCACGGTCGCGCCGAACGACACGCTGCTCGAGAAGCTGAAGTCGAACATGCAGGAAGTGCGCGCGCGCGGCGGCGAGCTGTACGTGTTCGCCGATGCCGATACGCAGATCGTCAACGACGACGGCCTGCACGTGATCCGGATGCCGGAGCACTACGGCCAGCTGTCGCCGATCCTGCACGTCGTGCCGCTGCAGCTGCTCGCGTATCACACCGCGTGTGCGCGCGGCACCGACGTCGACAAGCCGCGGAACCTCGCGAAATCGGTGACGGTGGAGTAAGGCGAAATGCCGGTCGGCGCGGCGCGCTGACAAGACAGACGGAGAGACAATGGTAAGACTGTTTGGATGTGGCTTGCTGGCGCTGACGTTCGCGTCGACTGGCTGGGCCGCCGAGCACTATGTCGAGGTCTGGAACCCGCCCGAGGCGCGGCATCCCGCGGCACGCACACCGGATGCCCGTACGCCGGATGCCCGTATGCCGGCCCCGCACACGGGCGCCGACGTACGCACCGGCAAGGGCGCGGAGAAGCACGCGAGCGCCACGCCGAAAGCCGCCGCGAAACCGCACAAGCGCCGCGTCGCGCAGGCCGTGAAAGCCGGTTCGCATCGCCCGGCAGCCACCGCGACCGACACGCCGGCTGCACCGCGCCCGGTCGCGCAACCTGCGCCTGGCCGTCTCACGGTGATGCACCCTGCCGGCGCCGACGAGACGCACGCGCTAAGCTTCTCCAACATCCCGCGTCAATACACGCCGGACGGCAACGTGCTGCAGGTCGGCACGCACGGCCGCTCCGCGGAGGTGACTCGATAATGGAAGCGCAGACCTACCACGGCTACCAGATCTGGGGCCACGCGATCCTGCAGCAGGACGAGATCATGCAGCCGGAACGCTTCGCGGCAAGCGGCACGATCACGCAGAACAACCGGCTCGTGGAAGCGTCCGGCGTACTCGGCGTGTTCGACACCGAAGACGACGCGCGCAATGCGGGGCTCGAATGGGCCCGCGCGTGGATCGACAACCACAGTTGACCGAACCCGGTTGCACGCATCGCACATGAAAGAAGGGGCGTCCATGACGCCCCTTCTTTCATTCGAACCCGGGAAAACTCACGCAGCGGCGCGCGGCGGCCTCACCGTCTCCTGCGGCCGGCCGACGAGCCGTGCCAGCACGAGAATCGCCACCAGCGTCGCGACGTACGCGGCAATCTGGATGCCCGCAGGACGCGCGGTATAGCCGATCAGCGTATGCAGTGCCTTGCCGACGATGCTCGATTCCTTGAGCAGCCACGACGTATCCCAGACCGCATCGCCCCACGACGGCACGAGGCCCGCAGCCAGCAGGAAGCCGACGCACTGGCTCGCCATCCCCGCCGCGAGCAGCACGATCAGCGCGTTGGTCACGGAGAACAGGCGCTTCAACGGAATCTGCAGCAGGCCCGCATACATCGCATAGCCGAGCCCGGCGCCGCCGAGCACGCCGAGCAGCCCGCCGGCGATCATCTGCGGCGTCTGTCCCGGATCGCCCGCCGCGATCCCGTACAGGAACAGCACGGCCTCGGAACCCTCGCGCAGCACCGCGACGCCGACCACGATGGCCAGCCCCGTCAGCGGCCGGCTGCCGGCCGCCACAGCCCGGCCGACCTCACCCATGTGCAGCGCCATCTCGCGGCCGTGCCGGCTCATCCAGATGCAGTGCCACGCGAGCATCAGCGTCGCGACGAACATCACGCCCGCGTTGAAGACTTCCTGCCCCATGCCGGACGCCCATTGCGAGATCACGTCGGCGAACGCCGCGATCAGGCCGGCGCCGATCACGCCGCCGGCCAGCCCGCCGCTCACCCACCAGCCGCGTCGCGGCACGCCCTTCGTGGCGGCCATCACGATCGAGACCACCAGCGCGGCCTCGAGCACTTCACGAAAGACGATCAGGGCAGTAGACAGCATGTCGGTATCGGCTTACTTGACGGTCAGGTGCGTCTTCGACTGCGCTTCGTGATACTCGTCGTGGAATTCGTAAGTACCGGCCTTCAGCGGCCCGACCAGGATCTCGACCGACTTGCCGGCCGGCACGACCTTCTCCGCCTTGAAGTCGTCGCTCTCGAATTCCGCGGGCGTCGCGTCGAGGTTCTTCACGACGAATTTCACCTTCTTGCCGGCGGGAATCGTCACGCCGTCGGGCGAAAACTTGTGGTCCTTCAGGGTCAGGTTGACGACGTCGTCGGCAGCGAATGCGGACGTTGCCGATGCGCCCAGCAGGGCCAGCGCGAAGCCAAAAGCAAAACGATTCATGGTCGGAAACGGAGAACGGATCTTGAGGGGAATCGATACTAAGAGCGATTCGCATTTCCTCATTGAATGCCCGCGTTGCCGCTATGGGGATCGCGCTTCATACCGTTTCGCCGAGCGTTGTCCGGAAAGGCTTTTCCCGGCGCGCGACACGGCACGGCCGCGGTCAATCGGGCCAAACACCGACCGGCATGCGCGGCAGCGCGCCGATTCGTCCGATTACAGCCATACGCATCATCGGCCGCAAGGTATCCTGCACACAACGCTTGACCTTCCCACCATGGCAAACTTCATGCTGACGGTGTTCGTCAATCGTCAACTCAGGAGAACACGATGGAATTCGAAGTCCAGGACATGACCTGCGGCGGCTGCGCCAATGCGATCACGCGCGCGGTGACGGCCGCCGATCCCGCCGCGAAGCTCGACATCGACGTCGCGGCGAAGATCGTCAAGGTCGAATCGGCGCAAGGCGCGCAGCGCGTGCAGTCGATCATCGAAGCCGCCGGCTTCCACCCCGCGCTGCGCAGCGCATAACGCGCGCACGATGGCTGGCGCACCGCCGAACGGCGATGCGCCGGCGCCCGGCATCGCGTCAGCGCAGCCGGATCAGCGTCGACTTCAGCTCGGTGTACTTCTCGAGCGCGTGCAGCGACTTGTCGCGGCCGTTGCCCGACTGCTTGTAGCCGCCGAACGGGAAGTTCATGTCGCCGCCCTCGTCATAGCAGTTCACCCACACGGTGCCCGCACGCAGCCGGCGCGACACGTCGTGCGCGGTCGTCAGGTTCGACGTCCACACGGCCGCGGCCAGCCCGTATTCGGTGTCGTTCGCGATCCGCACGGCCTCGTCGACGTCGTCGAACACGATCACCGACAACACGGGCCCGAAGATCTCCTCGCGCGCGATCTTCGCATCGGGCTTCACCTCGAACACCGTCGGCTCGACGTAGAAGCCGCCCGTCTCCTGCTTCACGCGCGCACCGCCCGTGACGAGCCGGCCTTCGCTGCGTCCTGCGTCGATATAACCGAGCACGCGCTCGAGCTGGATGCCGTCGACGATCGCCCCCATCGACACCGACGGATCGAGCGGGTTGCCCGGCACGTATGCGCGTGCAGCCGCGACGAGCTTCTCGATGAACGCATCCTTGATGTCGCGATGCACGAGCAGCCGCGAGCCGGCCGTGCACATCTCGCCCATGTTGTAGAAGATCGCACCGGCCGCGGTCTGCGCCGCGCGGTCGAGGTCGGGGCAATCGGACAGCACGATGTTCGGCGACTTGCCGCCAAGCTCGAGCCACGCGCGCTTCAGGTTCGACTGCGCGGCGTACTGCATGATCAGCTTGCCGACGGCCGTCGAGCCCGTGAACGCGATGCAGTCGACGTCGCGATGCAACGCGAGCAGCTTGCCCGGCTCGCCGGCGCCCGGCACGACGTTGAACACGCCGGCCGGGATACCGGCTTCGAACGCGAGCTGCGCGACGCGGATCGCGGTCAGCGGCGATTTCTCCGACGGCTTCAGCACGACGCTGTTGCCGGCCGCGAGCGCGGGACCGAATTTCCATGCGGCCATCAGGATCGGGAAGTTCCACGGCACGACGGCCGCCACCACGCCGACCGGCTCGCGCGTGACGAGCCCGACAAGATGATGGTCGGCCGGCGCGACCTCGCCGCCGACCTTGTCGATCGCTTCCGCAAACCATTCGACACAGTACGCGGCGCCCGGCACGTCGACCGTCGTCGTGTCGCCGATCGGCTTGCCGGCGTCGAGCGTCTCGAGCAGCGACAGCTCGTCGAGATGCTCGCGCATCAGCGCGGCCCAGCGCAGCAGCACGGCCTTGCGCGCGCGCGGATTCAGGCCGGCCCACACGCCTGCGTCGAATGCGCGGCGTGCGGCCGCGACGGCTGCGTTCACGTCCGCTTCGCCGCAGTCGGCGACCTTCGCCAGCACGCGGCCGTCGATCGGGCTCACGCAGTCGAACGTCTTGCCGCCGTGCGCGTCGCGCGACGCGCCGTCGATGAATGCGCGCCCTTCGATCTCGAGCGACGCCGCCTTGTCCTGCCAGTCAGCCAAAGTCAACTTGTTCATCAGGATGCCTCAATGTTGTGACATTCGCGATGCGGCACGCCGCGCGCGTCGCGCGCGGCCGGCCGTCAGCGAATGCGGTGACGCGCGGTCAGAAGGTCGCCGGCGAATTGGCCGAGACGACCTCGCAGATCAGATCCGCGCTGGGATTGCGAAAACGGTGCGGCAAACGGCTTTCGAAGTAGTAGCCGTCTCCGGGGTCGAGCAGCCACGTCGCGCCGTCGACGGTCAGCTCGAGCCGGCCCGACACGACGACACCGCCCTCGTGCCCCGCGTGCACGAGCATCTCGGGCCCCGTGTCGGCGTGCGGCTGATAGATCTCGCGCAGGATGCACATGTTGCGATCCTTCACGCTCGCGCCGACCAGATGAAACGCGAGCGTGTCGTTGCCGAGGTTCGGCATTTCGTCACGGCGCGACACGACCGAGCGCGATTCGACGAGCTCGAACGTGAAGAACTCCGCGAGGCTCATCGGGATGCATTCGAGCAACTTCTTCAGCGAGCCGACCGACGGGCTCACGCGCCCCTGTTCGATCAGCGAGATCGTGCCGTTGGTCACGCCGGCGCGCTTCGCGAGTTCGCGCTGCGACAGGCCATGCTTGTTGCGCACGAAGCGCAGGCGCTCGGCGACTTCGGTGGACATCGATTCGGTTTCGGACACGATAAGTGCGATGACAAAGTGAAACGACGCAGTGGACAGCCGTTGAATATTCTAATCACTTTATGCCGCAGATCAGCGGGGAAAACCCTGAAAGGCGTTCGAAATAATGAACACCAAGTCGATTATTCGTTTTACGAATCTTTTATACGCACTGCTCGGGAAACCCCTGATGCAGGACCGTTAAAAAACATTTGACGCCGTTTTTGGCTCGTATATGCTGGCTCTCAGGTCAGCGTCATCAGGCTTTCACAGGCATCGAAAAGCGTTATCGCAACGCAACAATTGATGCCCGTCAATGTAAGTGGCGCAGGACCGGCGCCTTGATTATTTTAAACGCCCAGTGCGTTGAAACGGTCGGGTGTTCAATACTTTCAACAACCCAGTCGAGTGTAATCGTGAGAGTCCGTGGCCCTCTGGTGAGGTGGGATCGAGGCGATGTGCGAAGTTTGCGCAGCGCCGTTCCCGCTTCCGACGGCAGTTGCGGCTGGCATAGTCCTCGCCTGCTTCACCTGTCGATCTACACCATCCTGTCCCGTCGTTCCGTTCGGCGCCACAACGCCGTTTCCGCACGCGCATTCGTCGCCGTCGATACCGACGAAGTGGCGTCGCTGCTGCCGTAGCGCCTCTCCTTTCTTCACGTCGTTCGTTTTGTTTGCCGATTCGCCAACCGCATCGTCCGTGCGGTGACGGAACGCGTTCGCGCATTCGTTGCCGCGTCGCGTATCGCAATGAAACGAACGACGGCCTGATCGTCGCGCGCAGCGCGGATCGCCACGCCATCCCGTTGCGCCCACTCACCAGCGGCCTTGCGCTTTGCGCCAGGCTGCGGGGTCGTGTCGTGCCTGCGTTTTGCCGCATTCATCCCGGCGCACGCCACATCCCTACGGATTACTGATTGACGTCATGGAAAGGAAACCTCTCGTCGGCCTCACCGCCGACCTCACCCAGATCGGCGCTCACGCGTCGCATACGGTCGGCGACAAGTACGTCGCCGCGATCGTCGACGGCGCGCATGCGCTCGCGATGGTGCTGCCCGCACTCGGCGAACGCCAGCCGGTCGACGACGTGCTCGACGCAGTCGACGGCCTGCTGTTTACCGGCAGCTATTCGAACGTCGAGCCGCACCGGTATGGCGGCGATCCGAGCGCGCCCGGCACGAAGCACGATCCGGCACGCGACGCGACGACGCTGCCGCTGCTGCGCGCGGCGATCGCTGCGGGCGTGCCCGTGCTCGCCGTCTGCCGCGGCTTCCAGGAGCTGAACGTCGTCTGCGGCGGCACGCTGCACCAGCACGTGCATGACGTGCCGGGCCTCGCCGACCACCGTGAGGACGACGACGCGCCGATGGACACGCAATACGGCCCCGCGCACGTCGTGCGGCTGACGCCCGGCGGCAAGCTGCACGCACTCGCCGGCGGCCGCGACGAAGTGCACGTGAACTCGCTGCACAAGCAGGGCATCGCGCAGCTCGGCTCCGGCCTCGCCGTCGAAGCCGTCGCACCGGACGGCCTGATCGAGGCCGTCAGCGTCGTCGACGCACCGGCTTTCGCACTCGCCGTGCAGTGGCACCCCGAATGGCGCCATGCGCAGGACCCGCTGTCGAGCGCGATCTTCCGCGCCTTCGGCGACGCCTGCCGCGCCCGCCGCACGGCCCGCACGCGCGCCACGGCCGCCGCCGCGCTCGCCTGAGCGCGCCGACCCAAACTAACGAGAACAGACATGCACGACATTGAAGACTTTCTGAAACAACACCGGATCACCGAAGTCGAGGCGATCATTCCCGACATGGCCGGCATCGCGCGCGGCAAGATCACGCCGCGCAACAAGTTCACGTCCGGCGAGTCGATGCGCCTGCCGCAGGCCGTGATGGTCCAGACCGTCACCGGCGAATATCCAGAAGACGGCTCGCTGACCGGCGTGACCGATCCCGACATGGTGTGCGTGCCCGACGCATCGACGATCCGCCTGATCCCGTGGGCCATCGACCCGACCGCGCAGGTGATCCACGACTGCGTGCACTTCGACGGCTCGCCGGTCGAGATCTCGCCGCGCTACGTGCTGCGCCGCGTGCTCGACCTGTACAAGGCGAAGGGCTGGAAGCCCGTCGTCGCGCCGGAACTCGAGTTCTATCTCGTCGACATGAACAAGGACCCGGACCTGCCGCTGCGTCCGCCGGTCGGCCGCACGGGCCGCCCCGAAACGGGCCGCCAGTCGTATTCGATCGAGGCCGTCAACGAGTTCGACCCGCTGTTCGAGGACATCTACGAGTACTGCGAAGCACAGAACCTCGACATCGACACGCTGATCCACGAAGTCGGCGCCGCGCAGATGGAGATCAACTTCATGCACGGCGACGCGCTGTCGCTGGCCGACCAGGTGTTCCTGTTCAAGCGCACGGTGCGCGAGGCCGCGCTGCGTCACAACATGTACGCGACGTTCATGGCCAAGCCGATGGAAGACGAGCCGGGTTCGGCGATGCACGTGCACCAGAGCATCGTCGACGAGGAAACGGGCCAGAACCTGTTCACGTCGCAGGAAACCGGCGGCGCGACGTCGATGTTCTACAACTACCTCGCGGGCCTGCAGAAGTACACGCCGGCGCTGATGCCGATCTTCGCGCCGTACATCAACTCGTACCGCCGCCTGTCGCGCTTCATGGCCGCGCCGATCAACGTGCAGTGGGGCTACGACAACCGCACGGTCGGCTTCCGCATCCCGCACTCGGGCCCGGCGGCACGCCGCATCGAGAACCGCATCCCGGGCGTCGACTGCAACCCGTACCTCGCGCTCGCCGCGACGCTCGCGGCCGGCTACCTCGGCATGACGCAACGCCTCGAGCCGACCGAGCCGCTCGTCAGCGACGGCTACGACCTGCCGTACCAGCTGCCGCGCAACCTCGAGGAAGGGCTGACGCTGATGGCCGCATGCGAACCGCTCGGCGAGATCCTCGGCCACAAGTTCCTGAAGGCGTATTTCGCGCTGAAGGAAACCGAATACGAAGCGTTCTTCCGCGTGATCAGCTCGTGGGAACGCCGCCATCTGCTGCTGCACGTCTGAGCGCGCACAACCGAATACGGAATCACGGAGGAAACATGACTTACCGCAACGAATCTGCCTGGATCCAGCCGGCCGCGCCGGCCGCCGCGCCGCGCGCGACGCAGGCACGCTCGACCGCCGAATACCGCGCGCTCGACGCCGCGCACCACATCCACCCGTTCTCGGACATGGGCGCGCTGAACCGCGCGGGCAGCCGCGTGATCGTGAAGGCCGACGGCGTCTACCTGTGGGATTCGGACGGCAACAAGGTGATCGACGGAATGGCCGGTCTCTGGTGCGTGAACGTCGGCTACGGCCGCAAGGAACTCGCCGACGCCGCATACCGCCAGCTGCAGGAACTGCCGTTCTACAACACGTTCTTCAAGACCACGCACCCGCCGGTGATCGAGCTGTCGGCGATGCTCGCGGAAGTGACGCCGGCCGGCTTCAACCACTTCTTCTATTGCAACAGCGGCTCGGAAGGCAACGACACCGTGCTGCGCCTCGTGCACCAGTACTGGCGCGTGCAGGGCAAGCCGCAGAAGAAGTACGTGATCTCGCGCAAGAACGGCTACCACGGCTCGACGATCGCGGGCGGCACGCTCGGCGGGATGGGCTACATGCACGAGCAGATGCCGTCGAAGGTCGAGCACATCGTGCACATCGACCAGCCGTATTTCTTCGGCGAAGCGCAGCCGGGCGAAACGCCGGAAGCGTTCGGTCTCGCGCGTGCGCAGCAGCTCGAAGCGAAGATTCTCGAACTCGGCGC
>NZ_CABVPX010000061.1 GCF_902499125.1 Burkholderia arboris | reverse complement strand
GCCACCGGCGAAGGTCGCGCGCCTGCCGCCGCGCGCGGCGCCGCACGCGCCGCATGCCGGCGCGCCGGCGGCACGCCGTATTCGATCGTCAGCCCTGTCATGTTCGACTCCTTGCAATGACGCGCCGCGGCGCGCTACGCGACCCACGCATGGCGGTGCCGGTCGATCTGCGTGAACGGCGCCGGATCGATCCACGCGCGTGCGTCGAAATCACGTTCGAGAAAACCCCATTCGACGAGGAAATCCTTGAACGCGACCAGACCGTCGATCGACGTCGGCGCGAGCCCCGTCTCCAGATGGCGGTGCACGTCCGCGCCGTACGCGTAGCGCACCCATTCGTCGGACGCACGCGTTTCGCGGCCGATGTAGGCGACCGTCTCCGCCGGATGGCGCGCGGCCCAGTCGCCCGCGCCGACCACGACCGACAGGAAGCGGCTCACGAGATCGGGGCGCGTGTCGATCAGTGCGCGGTCGACGGTCAGCGTGCGCGGCGTGCCATTGCCGATCCGCACCAGCGGATCGGGATGCGCGCCGAGATCGATGACGACCTGCGCGTCGATCAGGTGCACGGTTTCCAGCCCGGCCACGCCCTTCACGAACACCGCGTCGACGTCGCCGCGCACGAGCGCCGCGATCTCGAGCCCGTACTCGTGCGGGCCGCGCGTGAATGACGCGGGCCCGGTGCGGCGCTCGCGGGTGTCGGGCAGGTCGACCCATTCGGCGTCGCCGTGGCCGAGCCCTTCCAGTTCGAGCGCGCTGAGGAAGCCCTTCAGCGCGGCGGCCCGCCAGAAGTCGATGCTGATCGGATGGCGCGGCAACCCGAGCCGCCGGCCGCGCAGATCGCGCGCACGACGAATGCCGCGTTCGGGTAGCGTGACGATCGCCTGGAATTCGTTGGTCCACGACAGCCCGATCACGCGCGTATCGGCGCCGCGTGCCCGCGCCCACAGCGCGGGAATATTGCCGCCCTGCCGGAACGAGTGCGGCAGGCTGTGATCGAAGTGCGATTCGCGCTTGTCGGCGTCGGCCGTCTCCTGCAGCGAGTTCAGCACGATGCCGTCCGGCCCGAACTCTTCGTCGAACCAGCCGCGATGCACGGCGATGCCGAGCGCGGTCGGCACCGGGCAGCGCGTGTACCAGAGTGCGTCGCAGGCCGTGGCCTGCGCAGCGAGTGTCGTCATGGCGAGTGTCCTTGTCGTTGTCGTTGACGTGTGGAGTAAGGCCGCCGCGCTCAGGCGCCGGCCACGCGCAGCGCTGCCTGCGTGCCGCGTGCGTTCAGCGCGCCGTCGACGAGCGGCAGCACCTCCTCGCCCACGCGGTACGCTTCTTCGAGATGCGGATTGCTCGCGAGAATGAACGTCGACACGCCGATCTCCACGTATTCCGCGAGCCGCTCGGCCACCTGCTCGTGGCTGCCGACGATCACGCAGCCGGGGCCGCCGCGGATCTGCGACATCCCGGCCCACAGGTTCGGGCCGACGATCAGGTCGTCGAAGTGCTGCGTGTTGCCCTGGTGCAGCGCGAACTGACGTTTCGCGCCGACCGATTCCGACGATTCGCCGCGTCCGCCGAAACCGTTGCGCGTCGTGTCGCCCACCGTCGCGAACATCTGTCGCAACTCGGCCCACGCCTGCGCCTCGGTCTCGCGCGCGAGGATGTCGATGCGCATGCCGAAGCGCAGGTCGCGCTCGGCGTTCTGCCGGTCGAGCGCGCGGCGCGCCGCGTCGATCACCTCTTTCTGCTTCGCGAGCGGCTCGCCCCAGCTCAGGTGCACGTCGCCGTGCTTCGCGGCGACCGCGAGCGCCGCGTCGCTGGCGCCGGCCAGATAGAGCCGCGGCGGCTTCTGCCCGCTCAGCGGCGGCAACAGGCCACCGCCTTCGACGCGGTAGAAACGGCCATCGAACGTGAACGGCTCGCCTGCCGCGACGCCCTTCACGACGTCGAGGAATTCGTCGGTGCGCGCATAGCGGCTGTCGTGATCGATGAAGTCGCCGTACGCGCGCTGGTCGGGGCCGCCGCCGCCCGTGACGACGTTCCACTCGACGCGGCCGCGGCTGATCCGCTGCAGGCTCGCCGCCATCTGCGCCGCATAGACGGGATGCACGAAATGCGGCTGCAACGCGATCAGGAGCCGCAGCCGGCGCGTTTCGCGGGCCAGCGCGGCCGCGACGACCCACGGCTCCTCGGTGAAACGGAAGATCGGAATCAGCGCGCCGTGGAAGCCGGCGATGTCGGCCGCGCGGGCGACCTGCGACAGATAGTCGATGTAGCCGAAATCGTCGTCGTCGACTTTGGGCGCGACGCGCGATGCGCGCTGGCGGTTCCATTCGCCGCGCGTATGCAGATCGTGTGCGCGCCGGCCGTCGCCGTGCATCGGCAGGCGCCACAGAAATTCAACAGCCATCGGGATTCTCCTTGTCGGCCCGTTCGGATTGCGTGCGGCACCGGCGTGCCGCGCGTATGCAGTGCTGTAAAGCACGCGGTGTGCCAACGCGCTCGCCGCCACCCGGGCCGGGCCGCCTGCCAGCACGCGCGACGCCTTGCGGGCCGGGCGTCGACGGCGATCGACGGCCCCCCGCCGGACGTTGCCGACATCACGAACGCGAACGGTTGCCGTGCTGCTGCACTTGCCGCACCGGTGCTGCACGCGCAACAGCACCCGACGCGACTGTTGCTCACGCAACAAGCGATGCACCGGCCGTTGCGCCATGCCACGCACGCGATGCCCGCGCCGCGTGCCGCACGGCCGTTTCCGCTCACTGGCCCGGAACTTGCAACGTGGAACGGCCCGCGCGTGCGACACCGCGCATCGACCATGCTTACCCAGACAGGGGAATCTCACACATGACAGACAGGCCCGATTCGTCATCGGACAAGCAGCAGACGTTCTGGTACGCCCGATCGCCCGTGCCGACGCCGCTCGGCATCGCCGTGCATCTCGGCTGGCTCAACGGCGAGACGTCGGCCGACGGCGTCGCGATCCGCTCGCCGCGCGGCGCCACGCGGCACGACGTGTCGTCGATCAGCGATCA
The DNA here is from genome assembly GCF_902499125.1 of Burkholderia arboris. Lineage (GTDB taxonomy): Bacteria > Pseudomonadota > Gammaproteobacteria > Burkholderiales > Burkholderiaceae > Burkholderia > Burkholderia arboris. The sequence goes on along the minus strand of NZ_CABVPX010000061.1, from coordinate 14,661 downwards.
CACGCTCGCGCAATCGTTCCGCCAGGGCGGCAGCATCCCGGCGATGTGGGCGCGCTCGAACGACGCGAACACGCGCGTGATCGGGCTGTCGTGGGTCGACGAATCGCAATTGATCCTCGCGCGGCCCGACTCCGGCATCCGCTCCGTGAAGGCGTTGCGCGGACGCCGGATCGCGATCCCGAGCCGCCCCGACGACCGCATCGACATCTTTCGCGCATCGGCGCTGCGCGGCTTCGTCAACGCACTGAGCCTCGACGGACTGACCACGCGCGACGTCGAGTGCGTCGACGTGCGCGCACGCACGCTGCAGGCCGTCGGCCCCGCGCGCGCGGCGGACCTGTTCGCGTCGCCGCACGGCTTCTCGAGCCGCGCGCTGTATGCGGCCGAAGCCGGTGCGCTGCTGCGCGGCGAAGTCGATGCGATCTACGTGAAGGGCTCGACGGGCCTCGAGATCGCGCAGCTGATCGGCGCGCACGTCGTGATCGACATCGGCTTCCATCCGGAGCGCTCGATCCGCAACAACAACGGCACGCCGCGCCCGCTGACCGTGAACGCGGACGTGCTCGCGAACCATCCGGACATCGTCGCCGGCTTCCTGAAGCTCGTGGTCGCCGCCGGCGAATGGGCGAGCACGCATCCCGACGAAACCGCGCACTACGTGGCCGGCGAAACCGCGTCGTCGATCGACTGGGTGCGCGCCGCGTACGGCAACCAGCTGCACCGCCACCTCGGCGTCAATCTCGACGACGCATCGGTCACCGCGCTCGACGAGTTCAAGACGTTCCTGCACGACCACGGCTTCCTGGAGGCCGACTTCGACGTCGCCGACTGGATCGACCCGCGGCCGCTCGCCGACGTGCTGCGGCTGTCGCTGCAAAAACGCGCGTGAGCCCCTTTATCGTTCACTGTCCGGGACCATCATGAAACACACGCTCTCCCTCGCCTCGCTGGGCTGCCCGCTGCGCGCGCTGCTCGCCGCGCTGCCGCTGGCCGTCGCATCGCTCGCGGCACCGGCCGCGCATGCGGACGGTGCACCGAAGGTCGTACGTATCGCCGTCGTCGCATATTCGAGCGGCGGCAAGACGCAGTACGCGGGCGCGTCCGCACTGATCGACGCCGACAAGTCGCTCGAGAAAGCGCTCGCCGCGCGGCACGTGACGCTGCAATGGGTGCCCGTGTCGACCGCCGCGGTCGGCACGCTCGTCAACGAGGCATTCACGAACGGCAGCATCGATTTCGCGGGCTACGGCGACCTGCCGTCGGTCGTCGTCAACGCGTCGGGTACGCACACGCGCCTGATCGTGCCGGGCGGCGTCGGCAGCAATACGTATCTCGTCGTGCCGGCCGGCTCGACCGCGAAATCGATCGTCGACCTGAAGGGCAAGCGCATCGCGCTCAATCGCGGCCGGCCGTGGGAAGTCACGTTCAGCAAGCTGCTCGCGGAGAACGGGCTGAAGCTGTCCGACTTCAGGATCTACAACCTCGATCCGCAGGCCGGCGCGGCGGCCGTCGCGGCCGGCCGCGTCGACGGCTTCTTCACGCTGTCCGATGCGTATTCGCTGGTCGACAAGCAGGTCGGCAAGATCATCTGGTCGACCAAGACCGCGCCCGACGACTGGAAAATGCGCGCGGAACTGTGGGCGTCCGACGATTTCGTGCGGCGCTACCCCGACATCACGCAGCTCGTCGCGACCGCCTACGTGCGCGCCGCGCACTGGATCTCGCAACCGCAGAACCGCGATGCGTACGTGAAGATCCTGAGCGCATCGGGTCAGCCCGAAAGCGTCGTGCGACGCGAATACGCGGACGAATCGACGCCGTGGAAGGAGCAATGGACACCGCTCTTCACGCCGGCGTTGACCGGCCACTACCGCGACGTCGTCGCATACAGCCGCCGGGCCGGCCTGACGTCCACGCCGGTCGACGTGAACGCGCTGCTCGCGCCGGCCTTCGTGTCGACCGCGCTCAAGCAGCTCGGCCTCGACGGCTATTGGCGCGCCGACGCCGCGCGCGTCGCGAGCCGCTGATGCCGACGCGTGCCCTCGCACCGGACAGCTTGCGCGCGATCCGCCTGCCCGGCATCGCGCGGCTCGGCGAGCACGCGCTGTGGTGGATCACGCCCGTCGCATGCGCCGCGCTGTGGTGGCTCGCGAGCGCGCAGCGCTGGTTTCCGCCGCAGCTCGTCGTGCCGCCGGAGCGCCTCGCGGCGACGCTGCGCACGCTGCTCGACACCGGCGAGTTGCGCGACAACCTGCTGATCACGCTGCATCGCCTCGTGCTCGGTTTCGCGATCGGCGCAACCGGCGGCGCCGCGTTCGGCATCCTGCTCGCGCGCAGCCGGTTGTTCTCCGACTATCTGCGACCGACGTTCGACCTGTTGCGCCAGGTGCCGACGCTCACGCTGATTCCGCTGCTGATCCTGTTGATCGGCGTCGACGAGCCGCTGAAGCTCGTCGTCGTCGGCAAGGCCGTGTTCTTCCCGGTCGCGCTGGCCGCGTACACGGGCTTGCACGACGCGCCGCGCGATCTCGTCGAGATGGCGCGTCACTACGGGCTCGGCCGCTTCGCCCTGCTGCGCGACGTACTGCTGCCGGCCGCGTTGCCGCCGCTGCTGACGGGCGTGCGGATCGCGCTCGCGCGCGCGTGGCTCGCGCTCGTCGCGGTCGAGCTGCTCAGCGCCGACAGCGGGATCGGCCAGATGATGGAACTTGCGCGGCAGATGCTGCGGCTCGACGTCGTGCTCGTCGACGTCGCGGTGATCGGGCTGATCGGCTTCGCGCTCGACCGATCGATCGCGCTCGTGCAGCGCTACGCGTTGCGCTGGCAGACACCCTCGCGCTGACCCTGACTGGATACGCTTCGGCATGACCTTCGCTACTCGCACTTTCTCGTTCGCCCCGCTGCGCCGTCGCGCCCGCGGCCTTGTCGTGCCGGCCTTGCTGGTTGCCGCATGGCAAGTCGCGTCGTCCGGCGACGCGGCCCATCAATACGCATTCGTGCCGCTGCAGCAGGCCGGCGCGGCGCTCGTCGAACTCGCCCGCAGCGGCGAACTCGCGACCGATCTCGGCGCGAGCCTGCGCCGCACGACGCTCGGGCTCGGGTTCGGCGTCGCATTCGGGCTCCTGTTCGGTGCGGCGATGGCGCGTTCGCCCCTTGTGCGCAAGCTCGCCGAGCCGGCGTTCCAGGCGCAGCGCTACGTGCCGCTGCTCGGGTTGATTCCGCTGCTGAGCCTGTGGGCCGGCACCGGCGAATTCGCGAAGGTGTTCATCATTGCGCTTGCCGCGTTCTACCCGATGACCACCGCCAGCTTCGACGGGCTGCGCCGCGTCGATCCGCGCTATGTCGAGCTTGCGCAGTCGTACCGGCTGACGCGCATCGGCCTGTGGCGCGACGTGCTGATCCCGGGCGCGCTGCCCGACCTGTTCGCCGGCGTGCTGCAAGCCGTGCCGTTCGCGTGGATCACCGCGACCAGCAGCGAACTGCTGTTCAACACGGGAGCCGGGGTCGGCAGCCTGATGCAGAACGCGCAGGCCGGCGCGCGCGCCGACGTGCTGCTGGTTTGTGTCTTGGGTGTGACGGCGCTGGCCGTCGGGATGAGTGCGTTATGCGAGCGGATCGCGCAGCGCGCGCTGCGCTGGCGCGATCACGCCTGACGGCGCAGCCGTGCGTCGGCGTCGCCCGCGTCGCGCGGCTTCAGGATGCCGAGCTGCGCGAGCCGTGCGCGCACGATGTTGCGCGACTGGTCGAGCAGGCGCGACATGCGCAGCTGGTTATGATCGCTGTAGTCGAACACGCTGCGGTAGACGGTGTCCTCGATGTGCTGCCACAGCGACGGCGTGCCGAGATCCAGCAGCTCGATCACCGCGTGACGGAGCGCCTCGGTCGCTTCGGCGACATCGCGTGCGCGGCGCGCCGGTGCGGCAGCCGCGCCCGGTGCGTCGGCCGTGTCGGGCGCGAGCGACAGCGCCGAGAACTGCAGGTCGCCGACGTCGATCGCGCCACCCGCGCAGATCAGCACCGCGTGGTGGATCACGTTCTCGAGTTCGCGAATGTTGCCGGGCCACGCGTGCGCGTGCAGCCGCGCGCGCGCGGCGTCGGTCAGCGTCGGCGCGGTCACGCGCAGCCGTTTCGCATAGGTGTCGATGAAATGCTCGATCAGCGGTGCGATGTCGCCGGGCCGCTCGCGCAGCGGCAGCAGGCTCAGTTTCACGACGTTGAGCCGGTAGTACAGGTCCTCGCGGAAATTGCCCGCGCGCACCGCGGCTTCGAGGTTCACGTTGGTCGCCGCGACGAGCCGCACGTCGATCTTCACGGTCTTGCGCGAGCCGACCGGCGTCACTTCGCGCTCCTGCAGCACGCGCAGCAGCTTGACCTGCGCGGACAGCGGCAGGTCGCCCACTTCATCGAGAAAAAGCGTGCCGCGATTCGCGGATTCGAACCAGCCGGGCTGGCTGTTGATCGCACCGGTAAACGCGCCGCGCTCGTGCCCGAACAGCTCGCTCTCGATCAGCGTCTCGGAGAACGCGCCGCAGTTGACCGCGACGAACGGGCCGTCATGGCGCTCGCTCAGCGAATGCACGAGACGCGCAATCAGCTCCTTGCCGGTGCCGCTTTCTCCAGTGACGAGCACCGTCGCATCGCTCGGCGCGACGAGCTGGATGCGTTCGAGCAGCACCCGCGATTTGGGATCGTCGAACGTCAATGCCTTCGCGCGGATCGTGATCGCGTGCGAAGTCGGGTCCGGCAAGCTGAAGATGGCCATGGCACGACCGGCGTGTTGAACGGGGAAGGTTCGACGATAGCAAGACGCGCGCCGGCCACGAACCAATTCATCGAGCTATCGGTATGACGGCGGCCGGATTGCGCCGGCCGCCGCACGGCATCATGCGAGGCCGGTCATCTTCCATTGCTGTTCGAGCGCACCCGGCCCGAAGTCGAGCGAGCCGCCGAGCGGTTCCGCGAGCGCCTGGAAATACGCGGCTTCCTCGAGGATCAGGATGTACTTCGACACGTCGAGGATCGACTTGCCCCAGAACGTCGCGCCGCCGTTCGCCTCGATGATCGCCGGCACGTCGGGATCGCGCCGGATCGTGTCGACGATGAAGCGCGGCTCGCCGGGGCGGCGGTCGACATAGACCGGAATCTCGCGGGCCCGCGTGTAGCGGGCGGCCGGTGCATAGCGGATCGGCAGCGGACGATGCGCGCTCGCCCACGCGCCGAGGTACGGGCCATGCACGTGAATCACGACGTCGACTTCCGGCGCCTCGCGGAACACGCCCGCGTAGCGCGGGCCGTTGCCGCCCGCGCGCGCGTCGCCATGCAGCACGTCGCCGTCGAGCGTCACGACGACGGGCTGGATCTCCTGCGACGCGGCCCACGGGCTCGGCGCCGACAGCGCAACGACGAGCTCCGTGCCGGGCACGCGCTGGAACGCCTGGAACGTGTTGGTTGCGGATAGCGTGCGCGTTTCCTTCAGCACGCGCGCGGCCTGCGTGAATTCGCGCGTGGCGCGCTCGACGAATGCCACGAGTTCGCCGCTGTCGATGGCTTGGGTGACGGACATGAGGACGGGTTCCTTGATCGGTGGACGGATGAGCTTGCGTCGCGACACCGCAACGCACGGCACCGGATCAGCAGCAATCGTGCCAGCCGGGCAAACGCTCGCCGCAAACCGGCCAGTGCCGCGCGGGCACGCGATGCGCGACTCGCGCCGTGCAGTCGGTGTGCATGTGTCTGTTGCAAGAGCAACAACGTGGCGGCCGGGATTGCTGCACGACGCGCAGCCGACACGCGTGCGCGCTCGTCCCGGTATGGATCGCGCCCGTGATACCGCGCGCAGTATGCGCAACGAGCCCGCTGGTTCAAAACTTGCATCGTGGTCGACCCGCGCCGGCCCTGCACGGTGCATCCGATCTCACCGACCTTCATCCGACCATGACGCTTCTTCCCCTGCGCGGCCTCGCCGCACGCACGCTGCTCGTATCGGCGCTCGCCTTGCCTTCCGTCGTTTCACTCGCAGCGTCTCCCGGCCATGTTCCCGTGCCCGATCCGCTGCAGGGCGACGGCCGCGTGTCCGCGTTCTACACGTGGGATCGCGACATTCCGGCCACACCCGGCGCGCTGCTGCGTTCCGAACCGCTGCCCGCGGCGCTCGGGCTCGCGAGCGCCGCCCGGCAACTGCGCATCCTGTATGCATCGACCGACGGCGTCGGCGGCCATACGCCGATTGCCGTGTCGGGCGCGCTGTTCGTGCCGCGCGGCACGCCGCCGGCCGGCGGCTGGCCGATCGTCGCGTGGGCGCACGGCACGTTCGGGATGGCCGACATCTGCGCGCCGTCGTGGTTCGGCCGCTCGTATCGCGACGTGCGCTACCTGAATGCGTGGCTTCAGCAAGGATTCGCGGTGGTCGCGACCGACTACCAGGGGCTCGGCACGCCCGGCCCGAATCCGCAGCTCAACAACCGTTCGAACAGCTACACGCTGCTCGACAGCGTGCGCGCGGTGCTCGGCGGCGTGCCGGGCCTCGCGAACGAAGTCGTGCTCGTCGGTCAGTCGCAAGGCGGTTCGGCCGTGTTCGCAGCGGCTGGCTACGCGCCCGTCTATGCGCCCGAACTCGCGATCCGCGCGACCGTCGCGACCGGGACGATCTACAACGCATCGCGCGCCACGCTCGCGTCGCTGCCGAAGTTCGACACCGCATACCGGCGCGATCCCGAGCGGGTCGATCCGACGCTCGCGTACCAGTTCTATTCGGTGCTGTCCGCGCAGCAGATCGACCCGTCGCTGCGCGCCGATGAAGTACTGACCGAGCGCGCGCTGCCGATCCTCGAACAGGCGCGCATCGGCTGCCTCGCATCGCTCGAGGATGACGCGGCACTCGCACACCTCACGCACGCGAACACCGTGAAACCGGGCGGCGATGCACGGCTGCAGGCATGGTGGGACGACTACCTGACGTCCCCGACGCTGAAGATCGCCACGCCCGTTTTCATCGGCGCGGGCGCGGACGACGGGCTGGCGCCGCTCGAACTCGCGCTCGCGAAGGATGCGTGCGCGGCCGGTACGACCGTCGAGGCGCACCTGTATGCGGGCCGCGAGCACAACGGCACCGTCAACGCATCGCTCGCCGATTCGATTCCGTTCGTGAAGCGCGTGCTGGCCGGCGAGACGATTCACCCGGTCTGCTCGCCGGTCGCGCAGCAGGCCGTGTCGCAATAGCCGGTTCCCGGTGCTTTGCACGACGGCGCGAATGCTTGTGCAAATCCGTTATTGGATCGCGCCGCCGCGCATTTTTATACTCGTCAGCACTCTCTGTTAAAGAGTGCCAGCCAAATTCGACAGATCAGCACAGGACGAAAAGATGAGCCTACGCCCCTTGCACGACCGCGTGATCGTGAAGCGACTCGACCAGGAAACCACCACCGCATCGGGCATCGTGATCCCCGACAGCGCCGCCGAAAAGCCCGACCAGGGTGAAGTGATCGCCGTCGGCCCGGGCCGCAAGGATGCGGACGGCCAGCGCATCGTGCCCGACCTGCAGGTCGGCGAGCGCGTGCTGTTCGGCAAATACGCAGGCCAGGCCGTCAAAGTGGACGGCCACGAGTTTCTCGTGCTGCGCGAGGAAGACATCGTCGCGGTCGTCAATCAATAACGGAGCGCAATCATGGCAGCCAAGGAAATCATTTTCAGCGACATCGCACGGTCGAAGCTGACCGAAGGCGTGAACATCCTCGCGAACGCGGTGAAGGTCACGCTCGGGCCGAAAGGCCGTAACGTCGTGCTCGAACGCAGCTTCGGCGCACCCGTCGTCACGAAGGACGGCGTGTCGGTCGCGAAGGAAATCGAACTCGCGGACAAGCTGCAGAACATCGGCGCGCAGCTCGTGAAGGAAGTCGCGTCGCGCACCAGCGACGCCGCCGGCGACGGCACGACGACGGCCACCGTACTCGCACAGGCAATCGTCCGCGAAGGCCAGAAATACGTGGCGGCCGGGCTCAACCCGCTCGACCTGAAGCGCGGTATCGACAAGGCCGTTGCCGCGGCCGTCGACGAGCTGAAGAAGATCAGCAAGCCGACCACCACGAGCAAGGAGATCGCGCAGGTCGCGACGATCTCCGCGAACGGCGAGGAATCGATCGGCCAGCGTATCGCCGAAGCGATCGACCGCGTCGGCAAGGAAGGCGTGATCACCGTCGAGGACGGCAAGTCGCTCGCCGACGAGCTCGACGTCGTCGAGGGGCTGCAATTCGATCGCGGCTACCTGTCGCCGTACTTCATCAACAATCCCGACAAGCAGATCGCCGAGATCGAAAGCCCGTACATCCTGCTGCACGACAAGAAGATCTCGAACATCCGCGACCTGCTGCCGGTGCTCGAACAGGTCGCGAAGTCGGGCCGCCCGCTGCTGATCATCGCCGAAGACGTCGAAGGCGAAGCGCTCGCGACGCTCGTCGTGAACAACATCCGCGGGATCCTGAAGACCGTCGCGGTCAAGGCGCCGGGCTTCGGCGATCGCCGCAAGGCGTTGCTCGAAGACATCGCGATCCTCACCGGCGGGCAGGTGATCGCCGAGGAAACGGGCCTGACGCTCGAGAAGGCGACGCTCGCCGAACTTGGCCAGGCGAAGCGCATCGAGGTCGGCAAGGAAAACACGACCGTGATCGACGGCGCCGGCGATGCGAAGAACATCGAAGCGCGCGTGAAGCAGATCCGCGTGCAGATCGACGAAGCGACGTCGGATTACGATCGTGAAAAGCTGCAGGAACGCGTCGCGAAACTCGCGGGCGGCGTCGCGGTGATCAAGGTCGGCGGTGCGACCGAGATCGAAGTGAAGGAGAAGAAGGATCGCGTCGACGACGCGCTGCACGCGACGCGCGCGGCCGTCGAGGAAGGCATCGTGCCGGGCGGCGGCGTCGCGCTGATCCGCGTGCGGCAGGCCATCCGCGAACTGAAAGGTGTGAACGCCGATCAGGACGCCGGCATCAAGATCGTGCTGCGCGCGCTGGAGGAACCGCTGCGCCAGATCGTCACGAATGCGGGCGAGGAAGCGAGCGTCGTCGTCGCGAAGGTCGCGGAAGGCGCGGGCAACTTCGGCTACAACGCGCAGACGGGCGAGTACGGCGACCTCGTCGAATCGGGCGTGCTCGATCCGACCAAGGTGACGCGCACGGCACTGCAGAACGCGGCGTCGGTCGCGGGGCTGCTGCTGACGACCGACGCGACCGTGTTCGAAGCGCCGAAGGATGCGGCGCCGATCGCCGGGCCCGGCGGCCCGGGTGCGGGCGGGCCGGGGTTCGATTTCTGATGATGGACGGTGCGCGCCGGTTCGCCGGCGTGCGTGCGGTCCTGCTGGAACATGAAACGCGTGGCGACGGAAGTCGTCACGCGTTTTTTCTTGGGATCGACCGTATGCGTGGCCGTTACCGCGCTCGGGTAAGATGAAAGTCCGTCCGCCCGCGCCGCCGCTCACGCCATGTCGACCACCCTCAACACCTTGCTTCCGCTCGCCGGCGTCCTGCTGCTGAGCGTCGCCAGCCCGGGCCCGAACTTCGTGATCGTCACGTCGACCGCCGTCGTGTCGCGCCGCGCGGGCGTGATGACGGGGCTCGGCCTCGCCGCCGCGTCCGGCACCTGGGCCGCGATCGCGATCGCCGGGTTGAGCCTGCTCGTGACGCACGTCGCATGGGTCCACACCGCGCTGCGGCTCGCCGGCGCCGCCTATCTGATCTGGCTCGGCCTGAAAATGATCGTGACGGCGCGCAAGCCGTTGCCCGTTTCCGCGCCGGCAGCTGCGTCCGACTGGAAGGCGGCGAAAAAGGGCTACGCCGTCAGCATGACGAACCCGAAATCCGTCGCGTTCTACGGCAGTATCTTCGCGCTGATGGTGCCGGCCCGTGCGCCGGCGTGGCTCGATCTCACGGTCGTCGTCCTGTCGATCTCGATCTCGGCCGCGTGGTATTGCGCGATGGCGCTGCTCGCGTCGCATCCTTCGGTGCGTGGGTTGCTGGTCCGGCGCAAGGCAGTGCTCGATACGGCGGCCGGCCTGCTGCTGATCGGGGTGGGCGGGCGGATGCTGGCCGGACGCTGATCCGCTGCGCCCCCTCCCCGTCGAACCCTCGCCGCTCATCGTCACGTCATCCATGCACGCCATCGTCGACGGCGGCGAATGGCCGTGGGGCAGCGGTGGCGCGAATGGCGCGTTCGGCCGCGCACCGCACCTGCGCACCTCTGTGGCCATGCGCGTAACGGGCGACCAAGCACCTTTACGACCTTTTTACTTGCGCGCGCGAATACGTTCACTAGAATGGGTTCGCCATCCACCACCGAGACGCGACATGCGTATCCGAAGTCCTCGCCCTCCGAGTTGCTTCTCTGCCTGACAGGCAGGACGCCTGCGTCTCGCTTTCCCGAGCCACCGTCCTGCCGCCTGGCGGACGGTGCGCGCCGTAGTCATTCCCGTGCACGCCCGAACACGACGTCGATGCGATAACCGCGCATCGTGACGCGTGCGCTCGAGCGTGTGTGCGCAGCACATCCCGTGCGACGACGCATCATCGATCCGCCGATCCGACCCATTTACTTTGCATGCCTGATTTCATCCAGGAAAATTTCCGTTACCGGAGACCGGTCATGTTCGAGATCGACAAACAGTACACACGTGAATTCATTCACACCGCCTGCGGCGGCAGCAAGCAGGGATTCCTGCCGACGAAGAACGGCAAGGTGGTGGCCGCCTGCCTGCGCGCGGACCTCAACCCGCATGCGCCCGACGTAATCCTCTGCGACGGCAGCGCGTCCGCGCGCTCGGCCGGCAGAACGCTCGCCGCGCAGCGCGATGCGATTCCGGTGTTCATCAAAACGGCAACGGACGCCTACCGCTTCGTCGGCCAGTACGTCGTCAACGAATCGCTCACGGCGCCGCTCGACTGCGCGCCTTACGTGCGCAACAGCGGCTTCACGGCCGCGCAGATTTCACGCGTGCTCAAGCTCAAACGCAGCTGACACGCACGGCGCATCCCGCGCCGTACCTCGGGCGTCTTTCATACAGGAGCAATCATGCTGGGCTTGACGTTCTGGAAACACGTACACGGCACGCGGACGGATGCCATCCGCGAAGACAGGACGATCGCACACGACCGGCACCGCCGCGTGTCGAGAACGCTCGTGCTGACCAGCGCCGCCGTGGCGTTCGCGGCGATCGCGTTCGGCGCGCCGGTGGTCGGCATTTCGGTCTTTCTGCTGACGACGCTGCCGTTCGTGCTGTCAGGTACCTGACGATACCGGTGTCGGGCCCGGTTCCATCGACGATCGATACGACATTTTAATACCCGGCCCCCACGTCTCTGACACCGTCTTTACGCGGTTTTGTCTAGGATTTCCTTGTCATCCCGACACGGAGAGATCCGCATGCAAACGCAGCAGGCCGCCGTCGGCGGCCAACCCGACCTTCCCCACCGACACGGCGGCACGCCGCTCGCGACCCGGCTGGCCGACGCCTGTCCGCCGGAGCACATCCTGCTCGACGTGCCGGTGGAAAGCGCAATCCAGTTGTTCGACCTCGTCGCGCGATACATCGAGCGCAGCAGCGGGGTGTCCGCCGAACGGATCAGGACCGAACTCATCAAGCGCGAACGACTCGGCTCGACCGGCCTCGGCCAGGGCGTCGCGATTCCGCATGCGCGGGTCGACGGGCTCGGCTCGGCCGTCGCGCTGTTCGTTCGCGCGCTGTACCCGTTCGCGTTCAACGCGCCGGACCGCAAGCCCGTGCGCGAATTCATCGTGCTGGTCCTGCCGCAAGCGGACGACCGCGCGCACCTCGAACTGCTCGCGGACGCGGCACGGTGTTTCAGCGAACGTCCGTTTCGGCAAGCGTCGCGCGATGCGCAAAGGCCCGACGAGATTCACCTGCTGATGCAACGCACGCACTGATGCCGCGCCGTGCGGCGGCAGGCACTCCCTTCATCCTTCTGGATTCCCATGTTCCCCGCCCCTGAAAGTCCCACCCTTACGTCACGGCGCGTCGCCGGCCTGGCCCGCTCGCTGCCGTTCATGCAGGCCCTGCACGGGCAGACCGTCGTCATCGTCGACGGCGGCGCCGCGAACGAGGCGCGCACCCGCGTGGCCTTCGCGCAAGATGTCGCGCTGCTCGCGCTCACCGGCGTTCGTCCGGTCATCGTCCAGGGCATACCGGCCGCGTCCGAAGCGCAATCGGTTCACACCGCGCACGCCGCGATGGCCAGCGTCAATCACGACCTGGTACGCCTGATCGGCAGTCACGGTGCAAAGGCAATCGGCATCGACGGTCACGACGGTGGCCTGCTGGTCGCCAGCGCGGAACCCGACCGTACCGACACGAGCGCAGTCGCACGGTTCGACGGCGCCGCGCTGACCGCGTTTCTGGAACACGGACTGGTGCCCGTCGTGATGCCGGTCGCACCGGACGACGCGGGTCACGACCACCTGCTGCGCCCGGAACGCGTCGGCAGCCTGTTCGCGCAACGCACGGGTGCGGTCACGCTGGTGATGATGGTCGACACCGCCTTGCTGCATGAACTCGGCGAACTCGCCGGGCTGTACGGCATCCCGGAACTCGAACAATGGCTCGCCGAACACCCGGCAGCCGGTGCGGCGCCGTGCGTGCGGGAAGCGCTCGATGCGCTCGCGCACGGCGTGCAGAGCGTCCACCTCGCCGATACCGGGCAACCCGAATCGCTGATCGACGAACTGCTGACGGAGGAAGGATCGGGCGTGGTGTTCTGCCGGCGCGGCAACACCGATCTGCTGTCGGAAACCCGCCGCTACTTCGCCGATTCCGCGTGCGTGCTGCGTGACGGGTTCAGCGTCGAGAAGAAGCCGGTCGTGCGGTTCTGACCCGGTAGCTGGAAAGCGCTTGCGGCGACCGGCAACGGCCGCCGCAAGCGGGCAACAACGTTAGCGTCGCGTCGCCAGCCGCCGCACGACACGTACCAGCGCATCGACCTCGTCGCACGTGTTGTAGAACGCAAGCGATGGCCGTACCGTGGCCTCGAGCCCGAAACGCCGCAGGATCGGCTGCGCGCAGTGATGCCCCGAGCGCACCGCGATGCCCTCTTCGTTCAGCGCCTGCCCGACTTCCCCGGTTTCATAGCCCTTCAGCACGAACGACAGCACGCTCGCCTTGTCGCGCGCGGTGCCGACGAGCCGTACGCCCGGTACCGGCGCGAGCACGCTCGTCGCATACGCAAGCAGGTCGTGTTCGTAGCGCGCGATGTTCTCGATGCCGACACGGCTCACGTAGTCGAGCGCCGCGCCGAGCCCCACCGCATCCGCGATATTGCCGGTGCCGGCTTCGAACCGGTTCGGCGGCGGCTGGAACACCGTGCGCTCGAACGTCACGTCCGCGATCATGTTGCCGCCGCCCTGCCAAGGCGGCATGTCGTCGAGGATCGCGCGCTTGCCGTACACCACGCCGATCCCGGTCGGCCCGTAGATCTTGTGCCCGGAGAACACGAAGAAATCCGCATCGAGCGCCTGCACGTCGACGCGCATGTGCGAGATCGACTGCGCACCGTCGACGAGCGCCTTCGCGCCCGCGCGATGCGCGAGATCGACGATCTCCTTCACCGGCACGACCGTGCCGAGCGCATTCGACACCTGCGTGACGGACACGATCTTCGTGCGGTCGTTCAGCAGCTTCCGGTATTCGTCGAGCAGCACCTGCCCCGAATCGTCGACCGGAATCACGCGCAGCTTCGCACCCTTCTGCGCGGCGAGTTGCTGCCACGGCACGATGTTCGCGTGATGCTCGAGATGCGACACGACGATCTCGTCGCCTTCGCCGACGTTCTGCGCGCCCCACGTCTTCGCGATCAGGTTGATCGCCTCGGTCGTGCCGCGCACGAACACGATCTCGTCCGGCGACGATGCGCCGATGAAGCGCTGCACCGTTTCCCGTGCATGCTCGTACGCATCCGTCGCGCGGCCGGCCAACGCATGTGCCGCGCGGTGAATGTTCGAGTTCTCGTGTGCGTAGAAATACGCGAGGCGGTCGATCACGGCCTGCGGCTTGTGCGTCGTCGCCGCGTTGTCGAACCAGACGAGCTGCTTGCCGTTCACACGCTCCTGCAGGATCGGGAAGTCGCGGCGGATCGCGTTCACGTCGAACGGCGGATGCGCACCGCGATGCAACTGACCTTGCGGCTCGGCTGCGTGCGTCTCGTCGATGAAGTAGCGCGGCACGTCCCCGCCCGATGCGCGCGACACCGGCGCGTCGCGATGCACGGCGAGCAGGTCGCGCAGTGCATCATCGCCCGGCAACCCGAACGCTTCCGGCGACGCGAGGCCGTTCGACGGCACGACGATGTCCTGCGGCGTCGCCTGCCAGCCCTGCAGCGAACCGTCGGTGAAGTAGTACGGCGACGCCTTCGCCGCGCCTTCCGGTGCAGCCGCATTCACCGGCGGCACGCCGAGCGCCGCGCCGCCGACACGCGGTTCGAGCGCGGGCGCGATCGACACGGCGTTGTCGGGCAGCCCGTTCTGCGCGGCCGCATGCGGCGCGAGCGCGGGGGCGCGGTTGCCGAGCGACAGCACGTGCGTCGGCGCGGACGGCGCGAGGTTCGCGCCGGGCACCTTGCCCTGCGGCAGCGCGAGCCCCGGCACGCCGGTACCCGCCCCGCCCGGGCC
>NZ_CABVPX010000060.1 GCF_902499125.1 Burkholderia arboris | reverse complement strand
AACATCGAATTCCTCGGCCGCATCGATCACCAGATCAAGCTGCGTGGCCTGCGCATCGAGCCCGGTGAAATCGAGGCGGTACTGACCTCGCACCCGCTGGTCGACGCCGCCGTCGTGGCGGTGCGCGGCGTGGACGACGGCGCGAAACTCGTCGCATGGCTGTGCGCGTCGCACCCCGAAGCTGAACTGATCGAAGCGGTACGCGGCCATCTGCGGCAGCGGTTGCCGGATTACATGGTGCCGTCGGCGTTCGTCGTCGTGACCGCGTTCGAGACCCTGCCCAACGGCAAGCTCGATCGCGCCAGGCTGCCCGAACCCGGCGACGGCCCGGACCACGTTGCGCCCGCCAACGCGCTCGAAGCGCAGTTGACGGCCATCTGGCAGGAAGTGCTCGGCCAGGCCCGCATCAGTACGACCGCCAATTTCTTCGAGCTGGGCGGCAATTCGCTGTCCGCGACGAAGGTCGTCGCGCGCATCCGTCGCGATCTGCAGGCGAAACTGGAAATCCGCAGCCTGTTCGCGCACCCCACCATTTCAGGCCTCGCGAAGCGCATCGCCGATACGCAGCCGATCGATTACGTGCCCGTGACGCCGCTGCCGGCGCAGACGCACTACGAACTCTCTCCCGCCCAGACCCGGCTGTGGGTCCAGGATCGCCTCAATGCGGGGCAGGCCGGCGGGCCGCTGCCCACGTCCCTGCTGTTCGAGGGCGTGCTCGACGTGGATGCGCTCGTGCGTGCGTTCCGCGCGCTGAGCGAACGTCACGAGATCCTGCGCACGCGTTTCGTGCTGGCGGGCAATCAGCCGGTCCAGCAGGTGCTGCCGCCCGGCGAAGCGGCCTTCCCGGTCGAGGTCGTCAATCTGCAGGATGCCGAGGACCGGGACGCCCAGGTCATCTCGATCTACGAGAGCGAACGGCTCGCGCCGATGGATCTCGCCGCCGGCCCGCTCTTCCGCGTCAAGCTGCTCAGGTTGTCCGAAGTCCGGCACGTCTGCCTCTGCACGATGCATCACATCGTGAGCGACGGCTGGTCCACGGAGGTGCTGCTCGACGACCTGTCGAAGCTCTATGACGCGTTCGTCCAGCGTCGGGACAATCCGCTGCCCGCCCTCTCGATCCAGTACAAGGATTACGCCGGCTGGCTGAACCGCCTGCTCGCCGGGCCGGACGGCGCCCGCATGAAGGACTACTGGCTGGCCAAGCTGGGCGGCGGCCTGCGCGCGCTGGCACTGCCGGGCGACGTCGAGCAGCCGGCCGCGCCGAGCTGGAAAACCTGGCGGTTCGAACTGCCCGCCGCCGAGACGGCGGCGCTCGATGCGCTCGGCAAGCGTCACGGCGCGACCTTGTTCGTCGCGCTGCTGTCCGCCATCAAGGCGCTGTTCTACCGCCGTTCCGGCCAGGAGGACATCGTCGTCGGCACGCCGGTCGCGGGCCGCGAGCTGCCCGAACTCGAGGCGCAGGTCGGCCCCTACCTGAACGTGCTGGCGCTGCGCGATCGCGTCGCCGGCGACGACCGTTTCGACACGCTGCTGACCCGGGTGCGGGACACCACCCTCGAAGCGTTCTCCCATCCGCTGTATCCGCTGGATCGCCTGCTCGACGAACTGCACATCAAACGCGTTGCGGGACGCAACCCGCTCTTCGACATCGGCCTGACGCTGCAGAACCAGCGCGAGGGCGCCGTCGATCGCTATGCGGGACAAGTGCACATTGCCGAGCGGCCGGACCACGATCCGCAACGCGCGGACACGGAAGCCGCGACGGACTTCTGGTTCCTGGCCGAGCCGCGCGCCGAGGGCCTCGCGATCAGCGTCGTCTATCACGCGGGGCGGTTCAGCGAGGCCCTGGTGCAAGGCCTTGCCGACGCGCTGACGTCCGTCATCGGCGAAGTGCTCGCCGATCCGGGTGTTCGCATCCGGAACCTGACCTTGGGACAACCTGCGCTGCACGCCGAAACCCGTCAGCCGACCGTCGAACTCAGCGCATTCTAAGGAGCCTTCGTTGACTATTTCGTCCAGCACACACGTCTACCTGCGGCAAAACATTCAGTTCGAACCGCTGATCAACGGTTGGTACGCGTGGTTTCACACGCTGCCGCCGTTGACCGCCGCGCTCAACGTGGCCGAGCGGTTCCTGCCGCTGATGAAATCCTATGCGGCGTCGCCGATGATGCATGCGGCGGCCTGCAAGGATCCCGCGATGCGCGGTGGCCCGTTTCTCGACCTGGGCGGCAAGCGCGTCGACGAAATCCGCGCGCTGATCGAGCAGACCACCGCTCGCGCGACCCGCCAACTGGAGCTGGCGAAGGCTTACAAGACGTTCTCCACGTTGCTGCTGGAACAGGCGAAGGGGATGGCGTCGGATCCGATCTATCCCGAGATCCCGGAAGTGCTGAAAGGCTATGTCGAGATCTACTACGACCTGAATCACAACCCGTCCTTCCGGCTCTTCGAGAGCCTGCTGTATGCGAGCCCGCTCTACGCGCGCGACGCCCAGAGCATCGCGCTGTCGGCGATCGACGAGAACACGCCCCGGCCGTTCATTCTCAGCACGCCCCGGCTCAGCGACGAGCGCACGCTGTTTTGCAACATGGCCTTCGACGATCGCGCGCTCGATGCGCTGTTCCGGATGCGCGACACGCCCGGCAGCTACGCGAAAATCGTCGACCTGATGCGCGTGGAGGAGAAGGACGAGCCGCTGTTCCGCACGTTCTTCGTCGAGGAGGCGCCCGCGCCGAAACCGGATCGTTCGTTCGACGGCGACGACATCCGCATCCGCTATTACGGCCACGCGTGCCTGCTGGTGCAGAGCCGCGGCGTGAGCATCCTGATCGATCCGGTGATCAGCTACGGCTACGACACCGCGCTGCCGCGCTATACGTTCGCGGACTTGCCCGACCAGATCGACTACGTGCTGATCACGCACAGCCATCACGATCACATCGTCCTCGAAACGCTGCTGCAGCTTCGCCACAAGGTCAAGACCGTGGTGGTCGGCAGGAATCTCGACGGGTTTCCGCAAGATCCGTCACTGGCGCTGGCGTTGCGCAAGCTCGGTTTCGACGACGTGCTGGAAGTCAGGGATGCAGACGAAATCAAGGTGCCCAACGGCGCCATCACCGCCATTCCGTTCCTGGGCGAACACAACGACCTGGCGATCCAGAGCAAGCAGAGCTTCATGATCCGCTTCGGCACGCGTTCGGTGCTGTGCATCGCCGATTCCTGCAACCTGGACCCGCGTCTTTACGAGCATGTCTTCCGCCTCGCCGGCAAGCCGGACACGTTGTTCGTCGGGATGGAAACCGAGGGCGCACCGCCGTCATGGGTCTACGGCCCGCTGTTTCCCAAGGCGCTGCCGCGCGACCTCGACCGCTCGCGCCGGGCGCGGGGCTGCCAGTTCGGCGAGGCGGCCGCGCTGGTGGACGACTTCCCGTTCAACGCAGCGTATGTCTACGCGATGGGCCAGGAGCCGTGGCTCAACCACCTCCTCGACAACACCTTCGACGAAAACTCGCCCAGCCATATCCAGTCCACCCAGTTTGTCGCGCACTGCAAGGCCAAGGGCATCGCTTCCGAAATCCTGTACGCGACCAGGGAGATCGTGCTTTGTCAGAACTGAATCTCAACGCGCTGTCGACCAGCGGGCAATACCAGGAACACTTCGCGTTCTGGAGCGAGGCGCTCGGACGCCTCGACGAAGACTTCCGTCTTCAGCAAGCGTGGCAGGCGTATGCGTTGCCCCTCGGCCCCGCGCCGGCGCTGACGTTCGCGCTCGACGGCGACGCGGGGCAGGCCCTGGCGAAGCTCGCGGCCGGCAACGAGCTGGGCGCGTTCGTCGTGCTGCTGGCGGCGCTGTTCCGGGTGCTCGGGCGCTACGACGGCGCGGCCGGCCTGTTCGTGGATACGCCGCGCCTGATCGCCGAAGCCGCGAACGGTTCCGCCGATTCCATCCCGCTGCTCGACGCCGCCCAGCCCGGCCCCACGGTTCGCGCGTACCTGAACCAGGTGCGCGACAGCGTGCAGCGCAGCTATTCGTATCAGGATTTTCCGATCGCGGCCCTCGCGCACAAACTGCGCGGCGCACGGCCCGCGACCAACGTCGGCGTGCGCTTCGACGGCCTGCACGAAGCGTGGACGGCGGGGGACTACGACCTGTCGATCGAGATCCGGCATCGCGCGTGCTACGAGATCGTCCTGACGGGCCGGCCGACGGTCTTCACGCTGCATTATCTGCAGCATGTCGCGCGGCACCTGCGCAACGTCGTGGCCGGCTTCGGCGCGCTGGACGCCCCGCTCGACACGGTCTCGCTGCTCGATGACGAGGAACGTGCGCGCCTGCTTGCGCATGCGGCACCCGTTGCCGTGGATGGCACCTTCCTCGCGCAGTTCGCGCAACGGGTCGCGGCCACGCCGGACAGCGTCGCGGTGGTGACCGCCGACGCATCGCTGACCTATGCGCAGCTGGACGACCAGGCGTCCCGGCTGGCGGGCTTCCTGCTCGCCGAATACGCGATCGGGCGCGGCGACGTGGTGGGGGTGGTCGCCGACCGTTCCGAGCGCTGGATCGTCGGCATGCTCGGCGCGCTCAAGGCGGGCGCAGTGTATCTGCCGCTCGACCCGGAGTTTCCGCGGGAGCGGCTGCGCTTCATGATCGAGGACGCGAACGTCAAGGCGCTGCTGACGAACTCGGAATACCTGCCGCTGCTCGCCGATTTCTGGGCGATTCCGATGTTCGCGCTCGACTTTCAGCTCGACACGCTGGAACCCGCACCGGCGTCGGCTCAGGTCGAGGTCGCGCCGGGCGACGCGGCGTACATCATCTACACGTCCGGCTCCACGGGCACCCCCAAGGGTGTCGTGCTCGAACATGCCGGGCTCCTGAACATGGCGCAGTACCATGTGAACGCCTTCGGTTTCGATGCCGACGACCGGTTCGTCCAGTTCTACTCCCCGGGCTTCGACGGCTCGATCATGGAGATTTTCGTCACGCTGCTCGCGGGGGCGCGCCTGGTGCTGGCGAAGACCGCCGTGATCCGGGACGTGCCGCGCTTCGTCGACTACATCGCGCAGCAGGGTGTCACCACCGTCAACGCGACGCCGGCCTATCTCGCGTCGCTCGACTGGAACGCGCTCGGCGCCGTGAAGCGGGTCATCAGCGCGGGCGACAACGCGCGCGTGGCGGATCTGCGCGAACTGGCCCGGACCCGCGTGTGCCACAACTCGTACGGCCCGACCGAGGCCACCGTGTGCATCGCGGACTACGTGGTCGACCCGGCGATCGCCTACGGCGCCCGTCTGCCGGTCGGCCGGCCGATCCACAACACGCACCTGTACCTGCTCGACGAGCACGGGGCGCTGGCCCCCGACGGGTGTGCCGGCGAGATCTGCGTATCCGGCATCGCGCTGGCGCGCGGCTATGTCGGCCGCGACGACCTGAGCGCCGCCGCGTTCGTCGACCACCCGTTCGAAGCGGGCGAGCGCCTCTATCGCACCGGCGACCTCGGCGTCTGGCTGCCGGACGGCAACCTGGAAGTCACCGGGCGCCGCGACACGCAAGTGAAGATTCGCGGCTATCGCATCGAGACGGGCGAAATCGAAGCGGCGCTCCGGCAGCACGCCGGCGTGACCGACGCGATCGTGTTCGTGCGCGAGGATACGCCGCAGCACAAGCAGCTGGTGGCCTGCGTCGCCACGGCGACGGCCAGCGTCGCCGGCCTGCGGGAACATCTGAAGGAACGCCTGCCCGAGTTCATGGTGCCCGCCTCGATCGTGACGCTCGAACGCCTGCCGCTGACACCGAACGGCAAACCCGACCGCAAGGCGCTCGCCGCGCTGGAGCTGGCGCCCGTGCCGGGCGCAACCGCGTACGCCGCACCGGCCAATGACGTCGAAGCGCGCCTGGGCAAGATCTGGTCCGAGGTGCTGGGCCGCGAGCCGATCGGCGTGCACGACAATTTCTTCGAACTCGGCGGCGACTCGATCCTGCTCATCCAGGTGATGTCGCTGGCCCAGCAGGTCGGCCTCAAATTCACCGCCGACCAGTTTTTCGCGCATCCGACCATCGCCGCGCTTGCCCAGGTCGCGGTGGAGGCGCCGTCGCTCCGGATTTCACAGGAACCGGTGGTCGGCCCCGCCCCGCTGACGCCGATCCAGTCGTGGTTCTTCGCACAGGACGTGGCGGATCCGCACCACTACAACCAGTCGACCATGATCGAGGTGCCCGCGTCGCTGCGGCCGGACGTGCTCGAGCACGCGCTGGCGGCGGTCGCGACCCATCATGACGCGCTGCGGCTGGGGTTCGAGCGCGTCGCCGGCGCATGGCAGCAATCGCATGCGGCGCCGCCGCTGGCGATTCCGCTCGGCGTCACGTCGCTGGCGGACGCGGCGCCCGCCGCACGCCAGGCGGCGATGCTCGCGACCGCCAGCGACCTGCAGGAAAGCTTCACGTTGTCGGCGCCGCCGCTGCTGCGCGCGCACCTGTTCCAGTTCGGTCCCGACGCGCCGCAGCGCCTGCTGGTGGTCGCGCACCATCTGGTGATCGACGGCGTGTCGTGGCGCATCCTGTTCGAAGACCTGTACGCCGCATGCCGCCAGCGCGAAGCGGGCGAAGCGGTGCAGCTGCCGGCCAGGACGACGGCGTGGCGCGACTGGTCGACGCGCCTGTCCGAACTCGGTGCGAGCGCGCCCGACGGGCTCGACTACTGGCTCCAGGCCAGCGCGGACGAGCCTGCATGCTTCGACGACATGCCCGTCGGCACCGTCGGCGAAGCCGGCACGACGGTCATCGATTTCGACGCCGGGCAGACGCTCGCGCTGTTGCAGGACGTGCCGCGCACGTTCAACACCCAGATCAACGAAGTCCTGCTGACGGCCCTGCTGCTCGCGTTCGGCGACTGGACCGGCAACGCCACGCTGGTCGTCGAGCTCGAAGGCCACGGTCGCGAGGACCTCTTCGACGGCGTCGATACGTCGCGCACGATCGGCTGGTTCACCACGCACTACCCGGTGTACCTGAATGCCGGCGACGCCACCGTGGCGGTCGACGCGTTGCGCCACGTCAAGGAGCAGCTGCGCGCGGTGCCGATGCGCGGGCTCGGCTACGGCGTCGCCCGCTACCTCGGCAACGACGCCGGCATCGCGGCGGCACTGGCGCGGCAGCCGCCGGCGCCGGTGCGCTTCAACTACCTCGGCCAGATCGACCGCGTGCTGGCCGACGACACGGGCTGGAAGCCGGTGCTCGACTTCCAGAGTCCCGAGCACAGCCCGCGCGCACGTCGCGGCCACCTGTTCGAGATCGACGGGATGGTGTTCGACGGGCGTCTGCGCCTGACCTGGCGCTACAACCGCGAGGCCTGCGCACCCGGCGTCATCGAGCAGCTGACGCAGTGCTACCGCAGCCGCCTGCTGTCGATCGTCGAGGCCAGCGGTGACGGCCCGCGCGGGCTGAGCCCGTCGGACTTTCCGGCCGCGCGCATCAGTCAGGAAGCGTTGGACGCCCTCGTATCAAGGATCAAATCGTGACCTCCCCCACCATCGCCGATATCTACGAGCTCTCCCCGATGCAGGAGGCGATGCTCTTTCATGCCGTGCACTCGCCCGGCGCGAGAAGCAGCTTCAACCAGCTCGGTTGCCGGATCACCGGCAGCCTCGATCCCGCGCTGTTTCAAGCCGCATGGCAGCAGCTGATCGATCGGCACCCGGTGATGCGCACGTCGTTCCATTGGGAGGAATTCGACAAGCCCATGCAGGTCGTGCATGCGCACGCCACGCTGCCGTGGGTGCAGGACGACTGGCGCGATCTGCCGGACCACGAACAGCGCGCGCGGTGGCGCGCGCATCTCGACCGCGACCTGGCCGAAGGCTTCGCGCTCGATCGTGCGCCGCTCGTGCGCTGCCGCCTGGTGCGCGTCGCCGAGCACGCCTACCTGTTCAGCTGGAGCCACCATCACATCCTGGCCGACGGCTGGTGCCTGTCGCTCGTGATCGAGGAGATCTTCGAGGCCTATCGCGCGCTCGCGCACGGCGTGCCGCCGACGCTCCCCGCGGTGCGCCCCTATCGCGACTATATCCAGTGGCTGCAGCAGCGCGAGCCGCAAGCCGCGCAGCAATACTGGGCGCGCTATCTCGAAGGTTTTCACTCGCCGACCCCGCTGCCCACGGCCGCGCGCGCGGACGCGGGCGAGCGCTTCGGCGAGGGCCTCGCGCAAGTGCAGGCCGACCTGTCGGCCGACCTGAGCGCGCGCCTGCGGCAATTTGCGGCCCGTCATCACGTCACCCTCAATACCCTCGCGCAAGCGGCCTGGGCGCTCGTGCTGTCGCGTTACAGCGGGGAGACCGACGTGGTGTTCGGCGCCGTCGTGTCCGGACGGGGCGCGAACCTGCCCGGGATCGAATCCATGCTCGGCCTGTTCATCAATACGGTGCCGGTGCGGGTGCGGGTCGACCCCAGGCAGCCGCTGGTGCCGTGGCTGAAGATGATCCAGGCGCGCGTGGCCGCCCGCGCGCCGTTCGAGCACACGCCGTTGCCCGACATCCAGCGCTGCAGCGACGTGCCGCTGACGACGCCGCTGTTCGAGAGCAACATCACGTTCATGAATTACCCGCTGGACGCGTCGCTGACGCATGGCGCGCACGGGCTGGCGGTCGACGAGGTTCAACTCTACAACCGCGCCGACATCCCGCTCGAATTCGTGGTGACGGCGCGCGACGACTGGAAGATGGAACTGTCGTTCGATCCGCGTCGCTTCGACGAAGACACGATGCAGCGCATGCTGGGCCACGTGGCCGCGACGCTCGATGCCTTCGCGGCCGATCCGAACCGGCTGCTCGGACGCCTGCCGATCCTGCCCGAGGCCGAACGCCGGCAACTGCTGGACACCTTCAACGACACCGCCGTGCCGTTCGACGCCGCGCTCACCGTGGTGCATCGTCTGGAACAGGCCGCTGCGGCGCACCCGGGGCGGCCGGCGGTCGAGTACCGCGACGGCGTCCTGAGCATCGGTGAACTGAACGCCCGCGCCAACCGTATCGCGCACCGCCTGCTGGCCGCCGCCGAGCTGGGGCCGGACGCGCTGGTCGCGATCTGCATGCACCGGTCGGCCCGCCTGATGGAGGCGATCCTCGCCGTCTGGAAGTGCGGCGCCGCCTACATTCCGATCGACCCCAACTATCCGGCGGCGCGCATCCGCACCATTCTCGAGGATTCCGGCGCCGCCCTCGTGATGACCTGCGACGGCCTGTTGCCGCCCGAGCTGGCCTCGCTCGCGCCGGTCGTGTCGCTCGACGACGCCACCGGGAGCGACGACGACACCAATCCCGGCCGCCCCGTGTCGCCCGACAGCCTCGCCTACGTGATCTACACGTCCGGTTCCACCGGAAAGCCGAAAGGAGCGATGGTCGAGCACGCCGGCATGCTGAATCACATGCTCGCCGAGATCGACGAGTTTTCGATTTCGGCGTCGTCGGTGATCGCGCAAACCGCGCCGCATTGCTTCGATATTTCGGTCTGGCAATTTTTCACGGCGCCGCTCGCCGGCGGCAAGACCGTGATCGTCGACGACGAATGCATTCGCGATCCCGCGTCCTTCGTCGCGACCCTGGACGCCACCCGGGTCAGCATCCTCGAACTGGTGCCGTCCTATCTGTCCGCCGTGCTCGACCGCGCGTCGGAACGGCCGGCGCTGATGCGGCACCTGCGGCACCTGCTCGTCACCGGCGAGATGGTCAGCCCGGCCCTGGTGAAACGGTGGTTCGACGTGTTCCCGGACATCGCGCTGGTGAACGCGTACGGCCCGGCGGAAGCGTCCGACGACGTCGCGCAGCACCGCATGACGTGCGCGCCGGCCACGCCTTACGTCCCGGTCGGCAAGCCGATCCGCAACGTGCGCCTCTACGTCGTCGACCCGCAGATGAACCTGTGCCCGATCGGGATTCCCGGCGAACTGTGCGTGTCCGGCATCGCCGTCGGCCGCGGCTACCTGAACAACGAAGCCGCGACGCGGGAGGCTTTCGTCGAGGATCCGTTCGTTCCGGAGCGCGGCGTCCGCATGTACCGCACCAGCGACATCGGCTGCTATCTCCCCGACGGCACGATCGCGCTCTACGGCCGCAAGGACCACCAGCTGAAGATCCGCGGCTACCGCATCGAGCTCGGGGAGATCGACAACGCGCTGGCCGCCATTCCGGAAATCCGCCAGGCGGCCGCGCTCGACTATCGCGACGACGCCGGCCGCGCCGCGCTGTGCGCGTATGTCGCGTTCCGCGACGGCGCGTCGCTGAGCGATGCCGCGATAGCCGCCGCGTTGTCCGCCACGCTGCCGGACTACATGGTGCCCGCCATCTACGTGGTGCTCGACGCGCTGCCCCTGAGCGGCAACGGCAAGATCGACCGCAAGGCGCTGCCGCCGCTGGACCGGTCGCGGCTGTCGGCGGCGGTACACGCACCGACACCGCCGCGCACGCCCACCGAGACGCTGCTGTGCCGCATCTGGGGAGAAGCGCTGGGCATTCCGGCGCCCGGCATCCACGACAACCTGTTCGCGCTGGGCGGCGACTCGATTCTCAGCATGCGCATCGTGTCGCTGGCCGCCAAGGCGGGCCTGAAACTCACCACCCGGCTGATCTTCCAGCATCCGACGGTCGCCGAGCTCGCCGCCGTGACCACGCGCGGCACGGTCGGCGCGGCGGAGTTCGTCGCATCGTCCGGCCCGCTGCCGCTGACGCCGATCCAGCAGCGTTTCTTCGCGCAGCACCAGGACGATCCGCACCAGTACAACCAGGCGGTCCTGCTCGACGTGCCGGCGGATTTCGATCCCGCCTTGCTGCGCCAGGCGTTGCGGCACGCGGTCAAATGGCACGATGCGCTGCGGCTGCGCTTTCGCGCGGGCGAGTCCGGCTGGATCCAGGCAGTCGTCGACGATCCGGAAGTGCCCGTCGGCGTGTTCGACCTTCCGCGCGACCAGCTCGCGCAGCACGTCGCGCAATCGCATGCGAGCCTGAATCTGTCGGACGGCCCCGTCGTGCGTGCGGACCTGTTCCGTCTCGACGAAGGCCGTTCGCTTCGTCTGCTGCTGGTTGCGCATCACCTGGTCGTCGACGGCGTGTCGTGGGGGGCGCTGCTCGAAACCCTGTACGACGCCTATACCCGCCTGCGCAACGGCAAGGCGCCCGAATTTGCGGGCGGCAGCGCGACGTGGGCCGCCTGGACCCAGGCGATCTCGCGCTGGGCCGGCGCGGGCGCCGCCGACGCCGATCGCGTCCATTGGCAGGCCCTCGCGCGCGCCGACCTGCCCGGCCTGCCGCTCGACCGCACCGCGCCGGCCGACGCCAATACCGTGTCGTCCGCCGAAACGATCGTGGTCGAGCTGGGCGAAGCCGCGACGACGGCCTTGCTGGGCGCCGCGCCCCGGGCCTACGACGCGCAGATCAACGACGTGCTGCTTGCCGCGCTCGCGCGTGCCGTCAGCGACTGGAGCGGATCCGCCGACGTCCTGCTGGATCTCGAAGCGCACGGGCGCGAGGAACTGGTCGAAGACCTCGACATCTCGCGCACGGTGGGCTGGTTTACGTCCGTGTTCCCGGTCGCGCTGACGGTCGATCCCGGCCTGCACGATCCGGCTCGCCTGGTTGCGTCGGTGAAGACGCAACTGCGCGCCGTGCCGAACGCGGGCATCAGCTATGGCCTGCTGCAAGACCGGCTCGACGCTCCGGCGCCGCAGCCGCCACTGCTGTTCAACTACCTGGGCCAGACCGACCAGCTGTTCGCCGCCGCGCGCGACTGGAAACCGGCGACGGAGCCGAGCGGCGACGGCCGCCATGCGAGCCAGCGGCGCGAACACCTGCTCGACATCAACGCCTATGTGACCGGCAACCGCCTGCATGTTGCGTGGGAATTCAGCCGGGCCTGCCACGACGCCGCCACCATCCGGCGCGTCGCGCAAGCGTACATCGCGGCACTCGAATCCCTGGTCGCCGACCCTGCCGTCCCGTCCGCATCGACCCGGCCCGCGACCGGCCAGGCGCAGGCGCCGGCCTCGGTCATGCCGGACGAGATCGCCGACGTCTACGCGCTGACGCCGACCCAGCAGGGCATGCTGTTCCACGGGCTGTACGAACCCGCGTCGGATGCGTACTTCAGCAGCCTGAATTTCCGTATCGACGGCGCGCTCGACGCCGAACGGTTCCACCGCGCGTGGGATACCGTAGCGCAACGGCACGACATCTTGCGAACGTCGTTTCACTGGGAAGATCTCGACAGCCCCGTGCAGGTCGTGCATCGCCATATCGACTTGCCGTGGCACGAGGAGGATCTGCGCGCGGCGTCCGCCGCGCAGGCCGAACAGCGTCGGCAAACCTACGACGCGCAGGACCGGGCACGCGGCTTCGACTTCACCCGGGCGCCGCTGATGCGTCTCGCGCTGTTCCGCATGGGCGATCACGCATGGTGCTTCCACTGGAGCCATCACCACATCCTGCTCGACGGGTGGAGCTCCGCCCGGCTCCTGGGCGAAGTGGCCGCCGCCTATCAGGCGCTGCCGGCCGACGGTGCGCCGGAGCAGGACGCGCCGCCTGCGTTCGCCGAGTACGTGCGCTGGCTGGCGCGCCAGGACGCAGCCGCGGCGGAACGCTTCTGGAAGACCAGGCTGGCGGATTTCCCGGCGACGACGCCGCTCGTGCTGGGACGCCCGGAACTCGACGGCACGGCCGCGCCGGGCGCCTATGTCGAAGTGCCGCTGCGGCTCTCCGAAAGCGACACGCAACGGCTCGTCGCCTTCGCGCAAACCCGTCGACTCACACTCAACACGCTCGTGCAGGGCGCGTGGGCACAGCTGCTGGGCCGCTACAGCGGCGAAGCGGACGTCGTGTTCGGCACGATCGTTTCCGGTCGCCCGGCCTCGCTGCCGGCGTCGGACGAGATGGTCGGGCTGTTCATCAACACGCTGCCGGTGCGGGTTCGCATCGACGCGCGCCCGACGTCCGCGTGGCTCGCGCAGTTGCAGATGGAGCTCGCGCAGCAGGAGGAATATGCGCACTATCCGCTGGCCGACATCCAGAAATTCGCGGGCCTGCCGCCCGGCGTGCCGCTCTTCGAAAGCCTGCTCATCTTCCAGAACTATCCGGTCGAGGAAGCGCTGGCCGACGGGCTGCCCGGCCTGCGGATCGGCGAATTCCAGGTCGCCGATCCGAACAACTACCCGCTGACGCTGGTCGTGACGCCGGGCAAGCGCCTGTCGCTGCAGGTGCTGTACGACGACGGCCGGTTCGATCGCGAAACGATCGTCCGCCTGCTGGGTCACGTCGAAACGCTGCTCGTCGGCCTCGCCGGCGAGGAAGATCGCCCGAACCGCAGCGTTGCGCTCCTCACCGCCGCGGAGCGGGACGCCATCGTGCTCGGATGGAACGATACGTTCGCGCCGGTTCCGTCCGACCGGACCCTGCCCGAACTGATCGAAGCCGTCGCCGCCGCGCACCCCGAGCGCATTGCGGTCCGTTGCGGCACGGAGGTCCGCACCTATCGCGACCTCGTCGAAGGCGCCAACCGGATCGCCGGTCATCTGCTGCACGTCGCGCCGATCGGGCCGGACGACCGGATCGCCGTCTGGATGCCGCGCTCGCCGCTGATGCTGGAAACGATCCTGGCCATCTGGAAGTGCGGCGCGGCGTACGTTCCGGTCGATCCGGCCTATCCGGCCCAGCGGGTCGAGACCCTCCTGACGCTGGCCCGGCCGGCCATCGTCGTCGCGACGGACGGCGTGCCGCCGCCGGCGCTGGCGTCGATCCCGCGGGTCGATCCCGCGCGCGTGCCCGAGCAACGCGACGCCGGCGCGCCGGTGCCGCGTTGCCGGCCCGCGGACCTTGCGTACGTAATCTTCACGTCGGGTTCGACCGGCCAGCCGAAGGGCGCGATGGTCGAGCATCGCGGCATGCTCAATCACGTGCTCGCGATGGCGCGCAGGGTCGGGCTCGGCGCGCAGAGCGCGGTCGCACAGACCGCTTCGCACTGCTCCGACATTTCGGTCTGGCAGTGCTTCGCGGCACTGGTGTCGGGCGGCACGACGGTGATCTATCCCGATGCCGACATTCTCGAGCCCGCGCGCCTGATCGACGCGCTTCACCGCGACCGCATCACGGCGATGCAGTTCGTGCCGTCCTATCTGGCGACCTTCCTCGATGAGCTGGAACGGCACCCGGCGCCGGTGTTCCCGCACCTCGACACACTGCTGACGATCGGCGAAACCCTGCAGCCGGCCTCCGCGCACGCGTGGTTCCGCCTGAATCCGGCGGTCCGGCTCATCAACGCGTACGGGCCGACCGAAGCGTCGGATTCCGTCGCGCATTTCAGCATGGAACGCGCGCCGGATCTGCCGGCGATTCCGATCGGCCGCCCCATCGAGAACCTGCGCCTCTACGTCGTCGACGCCGACATGAATCCGTGCCCGGCCGGCGTCAAAGGTGAGATCTGCATCGGGGGAGCAGGCGTCGGGCGCGGCTACCTGTTCGACGAAGCACGCACCCGGGCGGTGTTCCGCGACGATCCGTTCAGTCCGGAACCGGGCGCGCGCCTGTATCGCACCGGCGACATCGGCTGCTTCGGGGCCGACGGCACGCTCCATTTCTTCGGCCGCCGCGACTTCCAGGTCAAGATCCGCGGCTATCGCATCGAGCTTGGGGAAATCGAAGCCGCGCTGACGGGGCTCGCAGGCATCTCCAACGCCGTCGTGGTCGCCCGTCGGGCGCCGGACTCGGACATGACCCTGTGCGGCTACGCGTCGGGCACCGGCTGGACGCCCCAACGCCTGCGCGACGCACTGCGCGACACGCTGCCGGCGCATATGGTGCCCGACACCGTGATGCTGCTGCCGGCGTTGCCCGTCATGCCGAACGGCAAGATCAACCGCGCCGCGCTGCCGCTCCCGGAGGCCGCGTCGGTGCCCGACGGCGCGCCGGCCGAACCGCAGACGCCCGTCGAGGCCGCGCTGCTGCGCATCTTCGCCGAGGTGCTCGGCCGCCGGCCGAACGGCGTCGACGACGACTTCTTCGAGCATGGCGGCCAAAGCCTCAAAGCGATCCAGATGGTCAGCCGGATCCGGCGTGAACTGAAACTGAACGTCGCGGTCGCCGATATCTTCCAGGCGCCGTCGCCGCGCGCACTCGCGCGGAAGCTGGCGTCCCGCCCCGCCGAGCGCCTCGATGTCGATGCGCCCATCCCGGCGCTTGCGGTGCAACCGTCCTACGCGGTGTCCCGTGCGCAGAAGCGGATCTGGCTCGCCAGCCGCAGCGCGGATCCGTCCACGTACAACATGGCAGGCGCGCTGCAGCTGGACGGCGCCATCGACACGGCGCGCCTCGTTCGTGCGTTCGACGCGCTGGTCGATCGCCATGAGAGCCTGCGCACCGTGTTTGCGATGATCGAAGGCGAGCTGCGGCAACGCATCCTCACCCGCGAGGCATCCGGATTCCGGGTCGAGCACATGGATCTCTCCGACGATGCTGCACTGCAGGCCATCGATGCGCTGATTCGCGAGGAAAGCGGGCAGCCATTCGATCTCGCGTCGGGGCCGCTCTTGCGCGTCAAGCTGGTCCGGCTCTCCCCGACGGAGCACCTGCTGCTGTTGAACATGCACCACGTGATATCGGACGCATGGTCGATCCGCGTGCTGACCGACGACCTGCAAGCCCTGTATGCGGGGCACGACCTGCCGCCGCTGTCGATCCAGTATCGCGACTACGCCGCGTGGCACAACGCGAGCCTCGACGGCCCGCACGCCGCCGCGCATCGCGCGTACTGGCTCGCGCAACTGGCATCGCCGCTGCCCCGCCTGCAACTGGCGTCGGATTTCCCGCGTCCCGAGCGGCCCGGTCATGCCGGGCAGACGCTCGAAGTCGAACTGTCGGAGCCGCAGGTGACGGGCCTCGCGGCGCTGGCACGCGCGCACCGCACGTCGCTCTACACGGTGCTCCTCGCGTCGTTCTGCGTGCTGATGCACCGCTACACGGGGCGCGAGGACATCGTCATCGGCAGCGTGTCGGCCGGACGCGACAGCGAGCAGCTCGAATCGCAGATCGGGGTGTTCCTCAACACCCTCGTGCTCCGCGTCCCGGTGCAGAAGTCCGCGACCGTCGAAGCGGTGATCGATGCGGTGGCGAAAGCCTCCACGGACGCGCTGGCGCATGCGTCCTATCCGTTCGATGCGCTGCTGGACGACCTGAAGATTCGCACCCCGGCCGGCCACTTCCCGATCTTCGACATTCAGGCGAACGCCATTTCGATGCCCGCGCCGCAGTCGGATCTGCGCATCACCGACCGCTCGCAGACGGACACCACGGCCAAGTTCGACCTGTCGTTCCAGGTCGTGGAAAGCGATGGCCGGCACCGCATTCAGTTGATCTACAACGCCAACCTGTTCCGCCCCGCGACCATTGCCGCGATGCGCGATCGACTGCTCGCGATCCAGGACGTCTTCCGCCGCGATCCGGCCATGCCGGTCGATCGCATCCCGCTGTCCGGCGATGCGCCCGCCGCCAGCCCGCGCGTACGGGTCGGCCTGCGCCTGAAGCGCGTGCCCGAAGTCACCGCCGACGACGTGCTCGAGGAGAAGTCGTGATGCCGGCCGGCGTTCGAACGGCGGGCGCCATGCGCCCGGCTCCGGGTTGTTTCAGGTGAACAAAACGTATCGAGGAGTTTCCTGTGCAAGACAATAACGTGCTGGTCACCGACCATCGCTATGCGCACACCGCGCGATTCTGGCGCGAAAGCCTGTCCCGGGTCACCGGCACCTACCGGATCGCCGCGCACGCGCCGAGCCCGCAACCGGGGCGCCTGCTGTCCCGCACGGTGCCGCTCACGCCCGCGTCGCTCGACGTGCTGCGGCGCATCGGCGACGGCGAGCTTGCCGAATTCGCCGTCACGGCGGCGGGCATT
This sequence comes from Burkholderia arboris, assembly GCF_902499125.1. Classification (GTDB taxonomy): domain Bacteria; phylum Pseudomonadota; class Gammaproteobacteria; order Burkholderiales; family Burkholderiaceae; genus Burkholderia; species Burkholderia arboris. The sequence continues at coordinate 3,735 of NZ_CABVPX010000060.1, read as the reverse complement.
GCGTTCCTGCTCTGGCAATACTTCCGGACGCCGGTCACGGTGCTCGGCACGCCAGGGCTTGCCGAGCACCCGTCGACCCGGGCCGGCGCCATTCCGCTGATCATCGAGGTCCGCCCCGAGGAGCGCATCGAGGACTACCTGTCGCGCGTGGCCGGGATCGTCGAGGACAGCTATGCCGAGCATCGATTCCCGCTCGAAACGCTGGTGCGTAACGAAAAGGAGCTGGCGCTCGCGCAGCTCACGAAGGTCTCGCTGGCGGACGACCGGGTGCACCACGCGCTGACGGGGCAGGACGACGACCTGCAGTTGCACCTGCGACTGGCGCGCGGCGAAATCGAGATTCGTCATGCCGGCGCCATCGAGCCGTTCGTCATGGACGGTTTCGCGAGCAGCCTCGCCACGGTGCTGCAGGCATTCGAACGCCTCGACCAGCCGGTCGGCGACATCGACGCGAGCGCGCCGGACGCGCGCCGGCGGCTGGCCACCTTCAACGAAACCGCGGCGGCCGGCCCTCGCCATCCGACGGTCGTCGAGATGTTCGAAGCGCAGGTCGCCCGCACGCCGGCGGCGCCTGCCCTCGTCACCGACAGTGCGCTGATGACCTACGCCGACCTGAACGCCCGGGCCAACAGCCTCGCGCATCAGTTGCGCGAACATTACGGCGTCGGGCAGGAATCGCTGGTCGGCGTCATGCTCGAACGTTCCGAATGGATGATCGTCGCGATTCTCGGCATCCTGAAGGCAGGGGCGGCGTTCGTTCCGCTGGACCCGGCCTATCCGGCCGAACGGATCAATCACATTCTCGGCGACACCGGCCTGTCGCTGCTGGTGACCCAGTCGAGCCAACTGGCGCAGTGGTACGAATTCTCCGGCGTGACGCTGCTGCTGGACCAGGAGCTCCCCAACTGGACGCCGCTGCCGGACAATCCGCCGTGCCGCGCCGAACCGGCGAACCTGGCCTACGTGATCTACACGTCCGGCTCGACCGGGCGCCCGAAAGGCTGCCTGCTCGAACACCGGAACCTGGCCCACTACATCGCGTGGGCCGCCGAATACTACTTTCCGGAAAGCACGACCGGCAGTTTCGGCCTGTACAGCTCGCTGTGCTTCGATTTCACGCTGACCAACCTCTTCTGCCCGCTGGTGCGCGGCAAGACGCTGCGCATCTATCCGCAGTCGGAAAGCATCGACACCATCCTGGCCCGGATGTTCCAGCCCGGCAGCGGCGTCGACACCCTCAAGCTCACGCCGACCCACATTCACCTGCTGGAGTACATGAACCTGGCACGCTCCGGCGTGCGCAAGGTGATCGTCGGCGGCGAGGAACTGACGCCCCAGCACATCGCGACGCTGCGCAAGATCGATCCGTCGATCGAAATCTACAACGAGTACGGCCCCACCGAGGCGACGGTCGGCTGCATCGTCGAGCGCGTCGAGGACGTGCCGGCTGCGGTGCTGATCGGCCGGCCCATCGCCAATACCCGGGTGTACATGCTCGACGAGGCCCTGCGGCCGGTCCCGCTTGGCGTGCCGGGGGAAATCTGCCTCGCCGGCGCCGGCCTCGCACGCGGCTACCACCTGCGACCCGACGTCACCGCCGCGAAATTCGTCGAGCATCCGTTCCCGGGCGAAGCGCGCATCTATCGCACCGGCGACATCGGCCGATGGCTGCCCGACGGGCGGATCCAGTGCTATGGACGCGTCGACGACCAGGTCAAGATTCGCGGGCACCGTGTCGAACTCGGCGAGATCGAGGCCGCGATCACCGCGCACGAGGCGGTCGTCGGCGCGGCGGTCATGCTGCGCGAATCGGCGCACGGCGTGCGCAAGCTGGCGGCCTACGTCAAGGGTTCCGCGAGCCTGAACGTGGCGGACCTCAGGGCGTTCCTGGCCGGGAAACTGCCGGACTACATGGTCCCGTCCGACATCGTCCCGATCGCCGAATTTCCGCTCAACGCCAACGGCAAGCTGGATCGCCCGGCGCTGCTGGCCATGGCGCCGGCCGCCGCGCCCGACGCGGCCAGTCCCGACGCCACGCCGGTCCAGCTCGAACTGTTGCGCATCTGGCGCGACGTGCTCGACAACCCGGCCGTCGATCTCGCCGGCCGCTTCTTCGACTACGGCGGCGATTCGCTGCAGGCCATGCAGCTGGTCTCGCGGATCTGGGGCAGCTTCTCCGTCGAGATCGGCATCGACGCGATCTTCGAACTCCAGACCATCGGCGCGGTGTCCGACCTGATCGAGGCGTCGTCGCCCCGCGCCGGTTCGACGGCCGGCAACATCCTGCCCCGCTCGCGCGCGAACGATCTGCCGCTGTCCTTTCCGCAGCAGCGCCTGTGGTTCCTCGCGCAACTGGAAGGCCCGTCGGCCGCCTACAACATCTCGAGCGCGCTGCGTTTCGACGGCGAACTGGACCTCCCGCGCCTGCGGGACGCCGTGTCCGGGATCAGCCGGCGTCACGAGATCCTGCGCACGACGTTTCCCGCCATCGACGGCCTCGGGGTCCAGCGCATTGCGCCGCCCGCGCCGGTTGCGCTCGACGTCGTCGACGTCGCCAGCGAGTCCGAAGCGCTCGCGCTGCTCGCAGAGGAAGCCGATCGTCCGTTCGATCTCGCCGCCGGGCCGCTCTATCGCGTCGTGCTGTATCGCGTGCATGCGGATTGGCACGTCTTCGGCGTCGTGATGCATCACATCGTGTCGGATGCGTGGTCGTCAGGCATCCTCATCGGCGAACTGGCCGCGCTCTATGCAGGCCAGCCGCTGCCGGAGCTGGCCATCCAGTACGCGGACTACGCGGTGTGGCAGCACGAGCGCCTGGCGTCCGCCGATACGCATCGGGAACTGGCGCTTCTGAGCGCATCGCTGACGGACGCGCCGGACCTGATCGAACTGCCCACCGACCGTCCCCGCCCCGCCATCCAGCAGTTCCGCGGCGCGGTGCTGCCGTTCCGGCTGGACGGCGAACGCGCCGACGGCCTGCGCGCGATCGCACGTGCGTCCGGCACCAGCACGTTCATGGTCGTGCTCGCCGCGTATGCGCTGCTGCTGTCGCGGTACAGCCATCAGCAGGACCTCGTCATCGGCTCCCCGATCGCCAATCGGCGCTCCAGCATGACCGAGCCGCTGATCGGCTTCTTTGCGAACATGCTCGCGCTGCGCGTGGACCTGTCGGGCAATCCGGCCTTCGGCGAACTGCTGGCGCGCGTGAAGCGCGTCGCGCTGGACGGCTATAGCCGCCAGGAGATTCCGTTCGAACAGGTCGTGGATTCGCTCAAGCTCGAGCGCAACCTGAGCCGCACGCCGGTTTTCCAGGCCGTGTTCGCGTACGAGAAAGCGCACTCCCAGACGTTGAACTTCCCCGGTCTCGTGGCGACGCCGGTGGCGGTGGAGACCCACACCGCCAAGTTCGACCTCACGCTCCATATCCAGGATGCCGACGACGGCCTGGCGGGCTCGCTGGAATACAACCTGGACCTGTTCGACGCCGCCACGATCGATCGCATGGCGGAACACTTCCGCACGCTTGTCGATGCCGTGATCGCCGATCCGGACCGGCCGCTCGGCGGGCTTGCGTTGACGAGCGAAGCCGAGCGGAACCTGCTGACCGTCGAGTGGAACCGGACCGGGACGGAGTTCGGCGAAGCCGCCGCGCAACCGCTGCACCGCCTGTTCGAACAGCAGGTCGCGCGCACGCCCGATGCCGTCGCCGCCGTCTATGACGACGCCACGCTCTCC
>NZ_CABVPX010000059.1 GCF_902499125.1 Burkholderia arboris | reverse complement strand
GTGGCCGACGAGTTGTTCTGGTAAGCGATACCGTTGTCGACGATACCGTACAGGGTCACGCTGCTCTGGGCGTGGGCCGTAGCTGCGGCGGCCAGGCCGGCGGCCGTCATGGCGATTGCGACGCTATTTTTCATCGATTCATAATCCTGGTGGAATGATTCAATATTGACGTGATCCAAGTTTCATGTTGCTTGATGATGTGTGTCGGACTCCTGAGTTTGGAGGTTGAATAACGAGAACAATCGTGCTTTCAAATTTCGAGTGGCCGGGAAAGGCAGGTTGATCGGGTACTTGCCACTCGACGCGTCAAAGCAAAAAGTCGGAATGACATCGATGAATCGCACCGGGTACGGACCGGGTGGCTTGCCGGGAAGCTCGAGCGTCCCCCTCATCGCGGCGTCAGTCTTTTCGAAATGCGCATCCAGCGGCGTGTTCCAGTGAGCTTGCACACCGGTTTGGGCGAACATGCCCGCCACGCGAAAGGCGCCCGATGACCAACCGGCATCGTTCGCCGGCGCCTCCGAGGGCGGTCAGGTTTTCACGACGGTCGCATGGATCAACTGCCTGAGCGCATGCACGTCATTCGAGTTTTCGAAGTTGGTGCGAAGCCAGGAGATCTGCGACCCGAGATAGTTGCGGAAACTGTTGAAGTCGCGTCCGTCGAGCTGCCGTTCGGTCATGCCGTAGTCCTCTTTCGCGATGTCCTTGAGCACGGAGATCGCGTCTTTCGCAGCGGGATTCGCGAACACAAAATCGTAGTCGCAGATATGCGACACGAACCACTCCTGCTTGTGCGGCTTCGGCAGTGCTTGCTGGTCCGTCACATAGCCGTTGGCGACGGGATCGACACGCGCGATCATTGCCGCCGCCGTCAGCCACCCGACGATCTTTTTTTCGCCGTCGAGCACGCCGGGATTCGTGTGCGCACACGCCTGCGCGAGGATCACATCCACAGGAAGGTCATGGACCATGCATTGCGCAAGGCCGAATATATGGTGCGCCCCGGTGTCGCCGATGGTGAGTTCTTTCAGGCACGAACCGTCGTCACGCCACTGGAACACCCAGGTCTTCTGCAGGTCATGCAATGTCTGCGAAGCGAACAGAACATCGAGCGACAGCGAGTAGCGAAAGAGTTGCTCGTAAGTGTGTTTGTAATCGATGGCATGGCGCAGGTTCGTCGCAGTGTGCGCACATAGGCCGCCCGGATAGGAGTGGTGGCTGTTGTAGTCGCTGCCTGGCGCGCTCAACATCGGTTGCGCGGGAACGTCGGCCGACTTGCACGGCGGAAACAACTGTTCGCGGGTGACGTCTGCTGCAAGCAGGTTCTTGTCTTTGAGATTCCTGAGCAACGCGTCCTGTCGGTCCGGTTGTCCAAGGTAGTAGGCCATCAGCGTCGGCGCGGGATGATCGACCATCGATCGCGTGGTGCTCTTCAGCGCGCCATCCTGGATTTGCGACATGCATTCGTTGATATAGGCGAACGACCGCTGCGCAATCGGGGATCTCTGTGCCATTTGCTGCGGCGAAAGGCTCAGGCACTCGTCCAGCGGAATCGACTTCGGACGTGGCTCGTGGGCCGTATTGCCGCGTGTGGTGGTTGCCGCCTCCGATGACCGTGCAGGTATGCCCAGCGTTCCGCACAAGCTTGCGCTCGCGGTGACCTGAAGAAACTGCCGGCGAAACGGATTCACGGGTTGGGGTGACGACATGGGCTGCTCCTTTTCCTACGGTAGTCAATACGGTAGTTAAATCAGACACAGGGCGCGATATGCGCCGGGCGACGCACCGATCCCGGGCATTCCATGACGGATGCCCCTCGAACGATGCATCACCGGGCCGGCAAACTTGCGACGCCCGCCGGGCGTTGCAACGATCGAAGCCGCTTTTCCGACCGCCATACGCGTTGTCTCACCGGACGACCGGCCCAAATTTGCACTCGTGTGCAATCTATCACCACGGTTTCGATTGCACAACGTGGCTCGGCATCGAAATGACGTTCGAAGGGACGGGACTTACCCTAGCTTGCTGTAGAAATGGCTTCCGCCGAGGTCATCGAAACTGGGCGCGCGCCGGTGACGTCGGCCAACGGCGCGGCCGAACCATCATGGCCGTGAGCGGGTTGAGCAATGGTTCCTGTCGTGCTGGGGGGGCGAGCAACCTCATGCACGGCGCGAACGCGGCATAGCGGTTCACATCGACGATGGGGACGTCCTTCGGCGGCAGCAGTTCCGGTTCGACTCGACACGCGCCATGCCGACGAGGCGGGCCTCTGGAGCGGCCTTCCGCGCATTGACGAGGTGCCTTTCAACAGCCTGCCGGGTATTGGCAGGCTGTTCGGCGGGCAGGCGAACCGCATCGCGCACGAAGAAGACCTCCGCGGGCGTCCCGGCCATGCGTCGTTTCCCGGCATGAAGGCTGTACCGTCGGATGTTGCGTGTGCAAGATCATGTCCGATCGGCTCGTTCACTCGACCCACGGCCCGGGCGGCGAATTCGATGGCGTTTTCGTCTGTTTTGATAAGCTAGCATTCTCCACAACAGGCGCAGATTTGCCACGCACGAGATATCCATGACGGACAAAGAGAAAGAAAAGAGCTGGGCGACGGCGAGCGATGTCGCGCGACTGGCGGGCGTCTCGCGCTCGGCGGTATCGCGGGCGTTCACGCCGGGTGCGAGCGTGTCCGGCAAGACGCGTGAGCGGATCATGCGTGCGGCCGAGCAACTCGGCTATCAGGTCGATTACAACGCGCGCAACATGATTCAGGGCCGCAGCAGCTTTGTGGGCGTGATTACGTCCGGCCTGGAGAATCCGTTTCGTGTGAAGTTGCTGTCGCCGATCGCCCACTATCTCGGCGAGCAGGGCTTCCTGCCGATCCTGATGGATGCCGACGACGCTGACCAGATCGCCCACTCGTTGCAGATTCTGCTGAGTTACCGGATTGCGGGTGTGATCATGACGTCGGGGACGCCGCCGCTCGCGCTGGCCCGCGAGTACGTCGCACGCCGCGTGCCGGTTGCGATGCTCAACCGTGCGGCCGAGATAGAGGGCGTTGACGTCGTCAACAGCGACAACGAGACCGGTGGCCGGCTGGCCGCCCAGCGGCTCGTGCAGGCCGGCGGAAAACGGTTTGCCTTCATCGGCCCGCACCTGTCGAACTTCAACGGCAAGGCGCGTTGTGAAGCGTTCGTGCAGACGTTGCGCACGCTGCCGGGGCGACGTGGCGAAGTCGAGTTGTGCAACACGTCGACCGATAGCTACGAGAGCGGCCAGCAAGCCGCGAAAGCGTTGCTGGACCGTTCGCGCGGCGTGCCGGACGCCATCTTCTGTGCCACCGACATGATTGCGCTCGGTTTCATCGATGCCGCGCGACAGCGATTTGGCAAGCGCGTCCCGGAGGATCTTTTGGTGATCGGGTTCGACGACATCCCGCACGCGCGCATGGGTAGCTATCGCTTGACGACGATCGCGCAGAACGTCGACGAGCTTGCACGGGAAGCGGTCGATGTCCTGGTCGACCGGATGACCGATTTCACGTTGCCGACGCGCATTCGGGTGGTAGGCGTGTCTCTCGTCGAGCGGGATTCCGTCGGTCTGATCCCCGGGTAAGTCCCGACGCTGGAACGCCGTTTCCAGCGTTTCCCAGGTTGAATCGGGGTTTCGTTGGTGCTACATTGCACTCGTGTGCAAAATTCGGGGAGACACCCCGGACGAAGTGCCGGCCACTGACGAAGCGGGGGCGGCGCGGGCAATCAAAACATGGAGACAACCGATGAAATTCCCGTTGCGAAGCACCGTCGCCGCGATGCTGGCGGCAGCGTGCCTGACGACCACAGCGCAGGCGGCCGGCAACCTGAATGTGCTGTGTTCCGCGGATCTCGAGTGGTGTCAGTTGATGAAGACGCGGTTCACCAAGGAAACCGGCATCGACGTATCGATGATCCGCAAGAGCGCGGGGGAGAGCTTTGCGCAGATCCAGGCACAGGCGAAGAATCCGCAGGTCGACGTCTGGTGGGCGGGATCCGGTGACGCGCACCTTCAGGCGGCGTTCGAGAAACTGACGCAGCCCTATCAGTCGCCGCTTGCGGCGCAACTGCAGCCGTGGGCGCAGACGTTCGCGAAGGTGGCCGACTCTCGGTCGGTCGGCATCTATCAGGGTGTGCTCGGTATCGGCTACAACGTGACGGAAATCAATTCGCGCAAGCTGCCGGCGCCGAAGTGCTGGAAAGATCTGCTGAATCCGGCTTTCAAGGGCGAGATCCAGATCGCGAATCCGAACTCGTCGGGCACATCGTACGTCGCGCTCGCGACGCTGGTTCAGCTGTTTGGCGAGGACGACGCATTCAAGTACCTGCGCACGTTGAACGCGAACATCAGCCAGTACACCGACACCGGCGTTGCGCCGGGAGAGGCCGCGTCGCGCGGCGAGTCGACCGTCGCGATCGAATTCATTCACGACCTGATCAAGCAGAAAGTCGCGGGTTTTCCGATTGCCGTTGCGCCGGCTTGCGAAGGCACCGGTTTCGAAATCGGCGGCATGAGCATCGTCGCGGGGGCGAAGCATCTGGCCGAAGCGAAGCGCTTCTACGACTTCGCCCTGCGCGCGGATACCGAGACCGCCGCCGTCGATGCGAAGGCGTATCAGATTCCGGCGAACCGCGATGCGAAGGTCCCGCCGCAGGCGCCGAACGTCGCATCGATCAAGCTCGTCAATTACGACTTTGCGAAGTACGGTTCGCCTCAGGTTCGCAAGCACCTGCTGCAACGCTGGACTACCGAAATCTACAACCACGGCAACTGACGCGAAGATGAACAAGATCTTGTCGAGTTGGCTGGCGACGGGGGCGTTTGCGCTCGTCGCGCTGCCCTGGTATCAGCAGGAATCGGGCGTGTTCGCGTTCCGCTGGATCGGTGACGCGCTGCACGGCTCGTCAACCGCCGCCCCCGCGTTCTGGCAGGCATGGCACGGCGGGATGGCCGCGGTGTGGGTGCTGGTTGCGTGTCTGGCCGCCGCCGGCATCGCGCTGGCGGCGATTCGTCGGCGCCGTGTGCTCGGCGCGGCGTGGGTCGGCGCCGGTGTGGCCGGCCTGATCGCGATCGGCTGGCTCGCATGGGGTGTCGCATTGCCGACCGGGCTCGGCGCCGGCGCCTGTCTCGCCGCGCTTGCGTTTCTCGTGATCGCGACCAGCGGCGCGGCGCTGGCCGGCGCGTGCCGCGGCGACCTGTTCGTGACGGGCGCGATCGGGATCGTCGTCGCGCTGATTGCTACGTTCGTGTTCTGGCCGGTCGGCAACATCCTGCTCGACGCATTCCGCAATGCCGACGGCGTGCTTGATTGGGCATCGGTGCTGCCGCGCGTCATGTCCCGCAGCGTCTGGGGCCTGGCCTGCCTGTCGGGAGGGCGTAGTTGCGGCGTTGCATGGAATACGCTGGCGCTCGCGATTGCGAGCGCCGCCGGATCGGTCGCGCTGGGCTGCACGCTCGCATTGCTGGCTGCGCGCAGCGCGTCGCGCGGGGTACGGGCGCTGCGTAGTCTCGCGGTGTTGCCGATCATCACGCCGCCGTTCGTGCTCGGCCTCGCGCTGATCCTGCTGCTGGGTCGCAACGGCGCGCTCACGCTGTTCGTCGCAGATGTGTTTGGCGTGGTGCCCGGCCGCTGGCTTTACGGTCTGCCCGGTGTCTGGTTGTCGCAACTGCTGGCGTTCACGCCGATCGCGTTCATGACGCTCGTCGGCGTCGTCGACGGGGTGGGCCCGTCGCTCGAGGAGGCGTCGCAAACGCTCGGCGCGTCACGCTGGCAGACGTTCGTCACGGTGTCGCTGCCGCTGATGCGTCCGGGGCTCGCGAACGCGTTCCTGTTGTGCTTCATCGAGAGCATGGCCGATTTCGGCAACCCGATCGTGCTGGGCGGCAATTTTCACGTGCTGTCGACGGAAATCTACTTCTCCGTGGTCGGTGCGCAGAACGACCCCGGGCGAGCGGCCGGCCTGGGGCTTGTCCTGCTCGTATTCGCGCTGGGCGTGTTCCTGCTGCAGAACCGCTGGCTTGGCCGCCGTTCATACGTGACGGTGTCCGGCAAGGCCGACAGCGGTGCGCACGCAGCGCTCGATCCGCGGCTGCGTGCCGGCCTCTGGTGCGTTGCCGTGCCGTGGGTGGCGTTCACGCTGGTGGTCTACGCGATGATGCTGCTTGGCGGTTTCGTGAAGATCTGGGGTGTCGACAACAGCCTGACGCTCGCGCACTACGCGGATGCATTCGGCATTGGCGCGGATGCCGGCGGCTTGCACTGGCAAGGTCAGGCATGGCCGTCGTTCTTCACGACGCTGACGATCGCGGCGATCGCGACACCGCTGACGTCGCTGGTGGGCATGCTCACCGCCTGGCTGCTGATCCGGCAGCGTTTTGCCGGCAAGCGCCTGCTCGAATTCGGCACGCTGCTGAGCTTCGCGGTGCCGGGCACGGTCATCGGGATTGCCTATCTGCTGACGTTCAACGCCGGCGCGATCGAACTGACGGGAAGCGGCGCGATCCTCGTGCTGTGTTTCGTGTTTCGCAACATGCCGATGGGGCTGCGCAGCGGCATCGCGGCAATGCGCCAGCTCGACGCGAGTCTCGACGAGGCGTCGATCATGTTGCGTGCGAGCAGCCTCACGACGATCCGTCGCGTGATCCTGCCGCTCCTGCGCCCGGCTCTCGCGTCGGCGCTCGTCTACGGCTTCGTACGCTCGATCACGTCGGTCAGTGCGGTGATCTTCCTCGTCAGCGCAAATTACGACATGGCAACGTCGTACATCATCGGACTGGTTTCGAACGGCAACTACGGCACCGCGATTGCCTACGCCAGCGTGCTGGTGATCGTGATGCTCGTGATGATTCTCGTCGTCCAGCGTTTCGTCGGTGTGCGCCGGTTGCGTGCCCGCACACGGATACAGGCTTCCGGCCGGCGCGGCACGATTCTGAAAATGAAGGAGACGACGGTATGAACACGACCCAGGTACGCGGTTCGCTCGTATTCGAGCGGGTCAGCAAGCACTACGGCAAGAGCGTCGCGGTGGACGACATCAGCTTTCGCATCGAGCCGGGCACGATGGTGACGCTGCTCGGCCCGAGCGGCTGCGGCAAGACCACCACGTTGCGGATGATTGCGGGCCTCGAACGCGTCGATGCGGGGCGGATCCTGATCGGCGGGCGCGACGTGACCGATCGGTCGGCGGCCGAGCGCGACGTCAGTATGGTGTTTCAGTCGTACGCGCTGTTTCCGCACATGAGCGTCGTCGAGAACGTCGCTTACGGATTGGCGGTTGCGCGCCGGCCGAAGCGCGAGGCGCACGAGAAGGCGATGGGTGCGCTGGCGCTGGTCGGGCTCGGCGAGTATGCCGCACGCTCGCCGAGCGAGCTGTCGGGCGGCCAGCAACAACGGGTTGCGGTAGCGCGCGCGCTGGTGCTCGAGCCCGAAATCCTGCTTCTCGACGAGCCGCTGTCGAATCTCGACGCGAAGATGCGCACCCGCGTACGCGACGAGATCCGGGATCTGCAGGTCAAGCTGGGTCTGACCGCGGTCTACGTGACGCACGATCAGGAAGAGGCGCTGGCGATCTCGGATCGCATCGTCGTGATGAATCGCAAGAAGATTGCACAGCTCGGCACGCCGCGCGAGATATTCGACGCACCTGCCGACGAGTTCGTCGCGGACTTCATCGGCAATGCGAATCTCGTCGATGGCGAGATTCGTGCGATCGACGACCAGGTCGCGCAGTGCACGATCGGCGGCACGCGGCTCGATCTGCCGTACACCGGCACGCGGACCGGCGCGGTGCGCATCGCGTTACGCCCCGAGGCAATCCGGCTCGGGCCTGCGCAGCAGGGCACGATCGCCGGTGAAATCAGTCGTGCGACCTATCTCGGTCGCGAAATGCAGTACACGGTTCAGTCGTCACTTGGAGAATTGTTTGTCGTGAGTCATCGGTTAGATCAGCTATTTCCGCGCGGCGCGCAGGTCGCGCTCCAATTCAGCGCACACGGTGCGGCCATCGTCGGAGCGCACGCATGAGCGCACCCGGGACGGAGACGATCGGGTTCGAGGCCGATCTTGCGAATCGCTATGCACTCGTGTGCACGATTGCTCGGGAAGCCGGGGCGCGCGCGTACCGGATGTTCGCGAACCGTGCGGCGCTCGAAGTCGAGCACAAAGGTCTGCAGGACGTCGTCAGCCTTGCCGACCGCGAGGTCGAGAATCTGGTGCGCGAGCGCGTCACGGCAGCGTTTCCGGACGACGCGTTCCTCGGCGAGGAAACCGCGGCGCAGGCCGGCGCGTCGCTGCTGTCGGAGCGGATTGTCTGGATCGTCGATCCGATCGACGGGACCAGTTGCTTTCTGAACGGGATGCATGCGTGGTGCGTGTCGATCGGTGTGCTGATCGATGGCAAACCGGCGATCGGCGCGGTGTTCGATCCGAACAGCGGTGAGTTGTTTCATGCCGCGGCCGGGTGCGGCGCATTCGTCAACGACACGCCGATGCGGGCCGCCACGACACGCTCGGTGCGCGACGGCGTGGTCGGCGTCGGCTTCTCGCATCGGGTCGCGCCATCGGCGTTCATTCCGTTTCTGGCGCGGCTGCTGGCCGACGGCGGCATGTTCATTCGCAACGGCTCAGGCGCGCTGATGATCGCCTACGTCGCGGCAGGCCGGCTGATCGGCTATTACGAACCGCATATCAACTCGTGGGACTGTGTGGCCGGCATCGTGCTGGTGCGCGAAGCGGGCGGCGTCGTCAACGACTTTCTCGCGGGCAACGGATTGCTGAGAGGCAATCCGATCATTGCGGCGGGTGACGGATTCTATCCGGCGCTCGCCACGCTGATCGCGGGTTGAGCAAGCCGCCTGGGTCGCGCGCATGACCGCCGCCCCGCACGAAGCGATGGGGCCCGGTCCTTCCCGGAGGCGGCGCATCGATGAGACGGAGCGCCGAATCCTTCGATGCGCTGCCGCGTGAGTTGACGCGCGTCACGCCGCGGATCGAGGCAAACCGTTCGATGGTGCCGCGCATTGCCGGCATGTCGACCGCATGCGGCCTGCCGGCGCCGACCGTCGTTCGTTTCGCGCAACGCTGCGGATTCGCCGGCTTCGCTGAATGGCAGGCGGTGTTCCGTGACGAGGATGCCGGTGGCAGCGGCATTACGCCGGGGTATCGCGAGCGGGTCAGGGGCCTGAATCGCGATACTTCGGCAGGAGGCCGGCCGCCACCCCGCCACCGGTCACGACATCAGCGACGGCATCTCGCCCACGGCAGTGCCGCACCGCCCCGCATCGGCCAGCGCCTGGCCGATCGCGTGCTGGACGGCAGCCGGGTGTTCCAATAGATAGAAGTGCCCGCCGTCGAACTCGCGGAAGCTGACCGGGTGCTGCGACGCGCGCGACCAGTCGCGCTGCCCGGCGGGGCTCAGCACCGTGTCGTCGCGGCTCGAGAAGACCGTGACGGGGCAGGGCAGCGCGGTTGCGGACGGCAGCGGAAAGAACGCCTCGACCAGGCGGAAATCCGCCCTGGCCAGTTTCAGCAGCATCGCCCGGAGCGCGTCGTGTTCGACTACTTCGCGCGGCGTACCGCCGAGCGACACGACATAGTCGATGATCTCCGCGTCATTGCGCAGGTGAACCGGCGCGCCGTCGAGCCGCGTCCGGCGATGCGGGTAGAACGGCGCGTCGGTGCCGGAGGCGCCGAACCAGACGGGCGGATGCCCCAGTTGCGTCATGTCGCACGCGAAGCTGTATGCGATCAGCGCCCCCATGCTGTGGCCGAACACCGAATAGTCGCGCGGCAGCAGCGGCCGGAGGGCCCGCAGGAAGTCGATCAGTTCGGGCAGCGTATCGATCGCGCGCGTGCCCAGGCTCCTGCCGCGGCCGGGCAGTTCGATCAGCCACACCTCGATGTCGTCCGGGAACGACGCGCCCCACCGGTAGTAATTGGCCGCCGCGCCGCACGCGTGATGGAACACCAGCAGCCGGTGCCGCGCCGCCGGGCGCTGGAGCGGAATGGTGAGGGTACTGGGTAGCAAGGCCATGCTTTCGGGACTCCGCTTTAAAAAACGAGCCATACAAGATTTTCAAACAATTAAGACGATTATCGATTTAATCGAAAAGACAGTCTGATTTCTATAGGTTCACATATTTATGAACAATGGCCGTGATTATTGGCTCTCAATGATTATGATTTATTCTGTTTTCATGCAATAGAAATGTAATTGTTTTTAGATGCTTTATGGTAAAGTCTGCTCGCTTCGATTTCAAAGTGCTTGCATCGTTGTCCGGCATGACCGGGCGTGCCGTTTTTATAGAAATATCGAATTATGTACTGCGTGTGACACGCGTGATCGATTATTGAAACGAGAGAGACATGGAAGCCGAAACGCCGCATCACGACGCCGTTTTCAAGGTGGTCGTCAATCACGAGGAACAATACGCGATCTGGCCGGACGACAAGCGGGTACCGGAAGGCTGGCGGGCAGCGGGCCCGTCGGGAACCCGGGACGCCTGTCTCGAATGGATCGGCGCCAACTGGACCGACATGCGGCCATTGAGCGTGCGGGCCGCGCTGTCGGCCTGACTGTCGCCGCGCCACGCAGCGCGCAATCAAAGATAAAGGAACGATGCGGCATTTCGCGGCCCGGTAACGGCGCGCGCGGGAGCACGTTGCGTTTCGCCGAGAGAATCCGAGGGTAAAACACACCATGTCTGTCGATGATCGCCTGGGGGTCTTCCTCAATACAGGCATTCTGGCTTCGCGCGCGCATGACCTGGGCTTGCTGATCGAGCGGCAGGACGCGCTCATGCAGCAATTCATGGAAGCGAAATTCGAACCGGCCGCCTGCGCCGCGCTGTTGCGCGACGCGATTGCGCGCTATCCGTTTCTGGACGAGTTGTTCGATCCGGATTCGGTGGCGGCCGGCGGCTGCATCGCGAGCCGCGCGCTGCTCTACGATCTGCATCAGCACCGCGACCGCTGGACGCTCGCGCTCGCGCCGCAGGACGGCGAGCCGATCGTGCTCGACACTGCCGCCGGCGACGTGCCGCAGCTCGCGAACGCGCTGCGCGACGCGCTGCAGCGCAACCACTGGCAGCCGCTGTCCGAGCTGTATGCGGACCCTCGCCTGCTCGGCTGCGAACGGCCGAAGGGCGGCGCGGCGCTGGCGTGGCCGGCATTCGACGGCCCCGGCATCCAGCGGCTCGAACACGCGTCGCTGCTGATCGCATCCGAAACCACCCGCCTGCTGACCGACCCGATCAGCCTCGCGATCGGCGGCAACGTCGGCCTGCCCGATCTCGATCGCGCGCCGTCCAACCTGGGCCAGCGGATCGACGGCATGCTCGTCACGCACGGGCATCTCGACCACTGGCACATTCCGACCATCCTGCGGCATGGCGGCGACGGATCGGTGCCGGTCATCGTGCCGCACATCCCGGTTGCATCGCTGCTGGCGCAGGACGACATGCAGCAGTCGCTGCGCGACGTCGGGCAGACGGTGCTCGCGCCCGGCTGGGGCGAGACGGTGCGGATCGGCGACATCGAGATCGACATCCTGCCGTTCTACGGCGAGCAGCCGACCATCGGTGCGGCCGTGCCGCCGCACGACGTTCGCAACTGGGGCAATTGCTACCGGGTCACGACGCCGCAGTTCTCGGTGATCCTGCTCGTCGACAGCGGCGAGGACGCGCAGGGTTCGGTGATGGACGTGATCGACCGGTCCGTCGCGCAGCGCGGCCGGCCCGACCTGGTTCTGAGCTGCTGCCGCGAGTTGCGCAAGGCGCCGTTCTGGCAGGGCCTGTTCACGTTCTGGATGGTGTTGCCGATGACCGAACTGCAACGCCTGCCGCGCATCGCGGAAGCGGGCGACGGCCCGTCCATCACGCTCGGCCCGTCCGGTATCGGCGAGCTCTGCGCGCGCGCCGGCGCCCGCGCGTTCGCGCCGTATGCGAACGGGTTCTGCGGCATCGCGACCGAGATCGGCGACATCGGCTGGATCAACGGCGAGCCCGCGGAAGCCGACACGCTCGACCAGATCGACGCACGCCTCGGCACGCTCGGCGCCGCCACCCGCGTGATCCGCTGGCTGCCCGGCGATGTGCTTCGCCACAACGGCAATTGGCAGGTGTCCTGATTTTATTCCTGTCGACAGGAGCCCCACGATGACTGGCAGCAAGATTGTGCCGATGCCGCGGATTCGCTACGACGGCAGCCGGAGCATGCGCGACGTTCTGGCCGGACTGAAGCATCCGGCCGTGCTGGAAGGATTCATCGAAGCCTGGCCCGCGCGCACGCGCTGGACGCCGGATTTCTTCGTCGAGCGTTACGGCGAGCACGAGATCACGGTGGAGACGTCGCAGCTGTCGCCGACGCCGACCCGGCCGGACCTCTACCTGGGTGCGCGCCGCTACGAAACCGCGCGCCTCGGCGCGACGATCCGCGCGATGCAGGCGCAGGGCAGCGCCCGCACCGCGTACATCACCTACGCGGCGATCTATTCGACGGCGCCAGAGCTGAAGGACGACATCGCGCCGCTGCACGAGCAGCACGGCTTTCCCGGCTGGATGCCGAACTGGCTGCGGCGCAAGCTGGTGTTGCGGCCGGGCTTCTGGCTCGGCCCCGAAGGGATTTCGTCGCCGATGCACTTCGACCGGCACGAGAACCTGAACGTGCAGGTGTACGGCCGCAAGCGCTGGGTGCTGTTCGCGCCCGGGCAGTCCGCCAACGTGTATTACCGGCAGCGCCGCGATCTGCCGGTGATCTTCAGCCCGGTGGACATGAGCGATCCGGACCCGGTGCTGTTTCCGCGCGTGCAGTCGGCGCCGCGCCACGACTTCGTGCTGGAGGCGGGCGAGGTGCTGTACCTGCCGCCCGGCTGGTGGCACTACGTGGAGTCGCTGAGCGATTCGATCAACGTGAACTACTGGTGGTGGTCGCCGCGCGCCGTGCGGACCTTCTGCCGGGTCGAGCTCGCGAGCCTGTGGCAGGGGCTCGCGCGCCGGTGGCGCCGCGCGGCCGACACGGCCGGCAAGCCGATGTCGATGCCGCGCTGACGCGCCGTCCCCGCACCGTTCGTTCTATCGGGCCGCCGTGCCGGCGGCCGTGTCTCTTCAGGAAGCCATGATGCAGAACGAGTTTGATTACACCGTCATCGATGCGCTGTACGCGACCGGCTATCACGGGCCGCGCGCGCTCGACAAACCGGAGTTCTACTGGCGCTCGATGCTGGGCTCGATGGTCGCCTATCGCGACAGCTTCTTTCGCCCGCTCGGCGAGGAGATCGCGCCGGCCGAATCGCGCGAGGGCATCGAGATCGAGGCCGCGCGCTGCGAGTACGAGGGCAGCCGGTTTCATCACGCGCTACCGATGAACATCTCGTCGTTGCGGCAGTTCGGGAACCACTGGCACCTGGTGCTGCCGACCATCTCGACGCTGCGCGACGGGTATTGCCGCCTGCGCGGCCACGACGGTGCGGTGTCGATGCTCGACCTGTGGTTCATCAGCAAGCTGTGCCAGCTGCTGCCCGCGTACCTGATCCGCCGGCGCGAGCAGCCGGCCGACCCGGACAGCATTCCCGTCGTGCCGTCGATCATCTACCGGATCTCGCTCGGCATGCACCGGATCGTGCATATCTCGCTGATCAAGCGGATGGCGTCGGGCGGCGATCCGGCCGCGCCGTGCCTCGCCAGCGACGCGTATTACCTGGTTGCCGAGGCGGCGGGCCTGCTCGTCGGCCGCAACTCGGTGTGCGCGGGGCCGCAGACGATGGTCGAGCAAGCCTACCGCGCGATGATCGAGCCGGCTTCGCTGGCGGGCGCCGAAGCGAGCGCGGCCGAGCCCGGCTTCTATCGCTACGCGGCGGCGTTCCTGAAGCTCGAAGCCGAAAAATACCTGTTCGCGGTGCGGGCGGCGCAGCAGTTGCGCGGGCTGATCGTCGCGCTCGACGCGGTGCCCGGCCACGCGCACACGCACGCGTTCCGCGAGGCGCTTGCGCGCTTCGAGGACTGGTCCACCGAACACACGAGCCCGCTCGCGCACGAGATCGCCCGCGAGGATCTGGCGATGCTGCTGCAGGGCGACGAGGCCGAGATCGCGCGTGCGCGGCAATGGCCGGCGGGGACGGTGCTGCGCCAGATGACGGCCGGGCTGAACCAGCTCGTCGCCGCGGCGGACCGGATGTGCGTGGCCACGCTCGGCGCCGACGGGCCGGCGCTGCTGGCCGAGATCGACGCCATGCGCGATGCGCCGCGTGACGCGGACGAATGGTCGGCCGACGCGTTTGCGGCGCACGGGCTCGACGCGGCGGCGGCGCGGGCGACGGCGGCCGCGCTCAATACGTACCTGCACGACGAGCGCGCCGCGCAGCGGATCTTCACGCGGCTCCAGCAGGAAGTGGACCGCGCGCTCGGCATCGACGATGCCATCGCACCGTATTCGGCCGACGACATCGCGGCCGTATTCGGGCCGCGGCTGCGCCACTGCATCGCCGAACATTTCACGGAACCGGACGTCGCGGACCACGCGGTCCGTTGACGCGCGGCGCGCGGGGATCGACTCGCCGCGCCGTCCTTCACGTCCTTCATGCATCCAGACAGGGGCCACCATGCGTACCACTTCGCTTTCAGCCTATCAGTACCGCTTCTGGCTCGAGTGGCAGCTCAATCCGCACTCGTCGGCCTACACGACCGCGCTCGTCTACCGCCTGTCGGGTCCGCTGGATCGCGACGCGCTGCGGCGCGCGCTGGACGCGTTCGTCCACGAGCATGACGAAGGCTGCCGCAGCACGTTCCGGATGGACGACGCCCGCGTGGTGCGAGAAGTGCATGACCGGGTGACGGTCGCACTCGACTACCGCGACGCGCGGGTGGCGCCGGAGCTGGACGCCGCCGAGGCCGACGCATGGATCGCCGCGCGCGCGGCGCACGTGTTCGCGCTCGACGACGCGCCGCTGTTCCGCTTCGCGCTGCTGCGCGAGGATGCCGACGCGCACCGGCTCGTGCTCAGCTTTCCGCACATCATCTCCGATGCGTTTTCCGCGGTGTACATCAACCAGCGGCTGACGGCGCTGTACAACCACGCGCTCGGCGCGGGCCCGGCGCCCGCCTGCACGTTGCGGGATCTCGGCGAGCAACTCGCGTTCGAAGCCGCGTACCGCGCGTCGCCGCGCTACGACGAAGATCTGGCCTATTGGCTCGGCGTGCTCGCGCATGCGCCGCTCGGGGTCGAATTCGACGCAGCGGCATCGGCGGAGCCGCGCGAGGGGCGCATCCACCGGATGCGCTTCGACGCGGACACCACGCGCCGGCTGCGCGCACGGGCCCGCGCGAGCCGCTCGACGCCGTTTCTCGTGCTGTCGAGCCTGTTCGCGATTGCGCTGGCCCGCTGGCAGGACGTGCGCGAGCTGGTCGTGACCTATCCCGTCAACATGCGCTCGCCGGAGTTTCGCGATGCGAGCGGATGCTTCGTGAACAACCTGCCGATGGGCTTTTCGCTGCGGCAGGGCGACACGTTCCGCGACATCGTCGCGCGCACCACCGCCCGGCGTGCGGAAAGCAAGCACCATCAGCAGTTGTCGCTGACCGATCTCGTGACGGCGCTGCGGCGCACGCGTTCGCTGGCCGATACGCCCGTCTTCAACGTCGGCGTGACGGAAGCGTTCTTCGTGCAGGATGCCCCGCTCGCATTCCACGGCGTGCACGCGGAATTGCTGCCGGTGGTCGCCGCCGAGCGGCCGTTCGACCTGAACTTCGCGTATCAGCTGACGCCCGACGGCCTGCATGTGAACCTCGAATACGACACCGGCTGCCTGCCGCCGGCGCGGATCGGGGAGTTCGCCGCGCGCTTCGGCCGGCTGTTGCGCGCGTACCTGGACGACGATGCGCAGCCCGCGCTCGCGGTCGACTTGCTGGCGCCCGAGCAGCGCGCGCGGCTCGCACAATACTGGCACGGGCCCGCGCGCACGATCGACGCGACGGACTGGCCGGCCCGCTTCGCCGCGCAGTGCGCCGCGACGCCGGATGCACCGGCCGTCCGGTTCGGTGCGGAGCAACTGACCTATCGCGAACTGGATGCGCTGTCGGCGCGGCTCGCGGGCTTTCTCGCGGCGCGCGGCGTGACGCCGGGGGCCCTCGTCGGGCTGTGCTGCGAGCGCTCGACGGAGATGGTGCTGGCGATCCTCGCGGTGATGCGGGCGGGCGCGGCCTACGTGCCGCTCGATCCCGCCGCGCCGCCGGACCGGCTGCGGCGCATCGTCGACGATGCAGGGCTCGCGCTGCTGCTCACGCAGCGGCACCTGCTGGCACGCCTGCCCGCCGGGCCGGTCGCGCGGCATGCGCTGGACGAGCGCGCGATCTGGCTGGCCGCCGAACCGCTGCCGCAGCAACGCATTCACCCGGACGGGATCGCGTACGTGATCTACACGTCGGGCTCCACCGGCACGCCGAAGGGCGTCGCCAACACCCATCGCGCGCTGGTCAACCGGCTCGACTGGCACGGCTCGCTGCTCGCCGATGCCGCGCCGGTGCGCGTGCTGCAGAAAACGCCGTACTTCTTCGACGTGTCGGTCTGGGAATTCCTGTGGACCTTGCAGAGCGGGCATGCGCTGGTGATCGCGCCGCCCGAGCTGCACAAGGACCCGGCCGGGCTCGCCGTGCTGCTGCGCGACGCGCGCATCGCGGTCGCGCACTTCGTGCCGTCGATGCTGAACGCGTTTCTGGACGCGGCGCCCGGGCAGCGCTTCCCGGATCTCGCGCTGGTCGTCTGCAGCGGCGAGGCGCTGCTCGCCGAGCAGGCCGAGCGCTTCCACCGGCTGCTGCCGGGCGTGCGGCTCGCCAACCTGTACGGGCCGACCGAGGCCGCGATCGACGTGACCGTGTGGCATTGCGAGCCGGGCGAGGCCCATGCGCGCGCCGGCGTGCCGATCGGCCGGCCGATCGACAACGTGTCGCTGTACGTGCTGGACGCGGGCCTCGAGCCGTGCGCGCCCGGCAGCGCGGGCGAACTGTACATCGGCGGCGCGGGGCTTGCGCAAGGGTACGTCGGCCGCCCGGACCTCACCGCGGCGAGCTTCGTGCCCGATCCGTACGCAGGCCGTCCGGGGGCGCGCATGTACCGCACCGGCGATATCGCGATGTTCGGCGAGCACGGCGAGCTGCATTACCTCGGCCGGTGCGACGAGCAGGTCAAGCTCAACGGCAACCGGATCGAGCTGCGCGAGATCGAGGCATGCCTGCTGGCGCTGCCGGGCATCGCGCAGTGCGCGGTGGTGCCGGTGCGGGTGCAGGGGCGGGTGCGGCTGCTGCACGCGTTCGTCGAGCCGGCCGCGGGGTGGGACAGCTGGCCGGCGGACGCGCTGCACGCGGAACTGGCCGCGCGGCTGCCCGACGCGATGCGTCCGGCCCGCATCGACGTGGTGGAGCGCATCGCGCTGCTGCCGGCCGGCAAGATCGACCGCAAGCGCCTGGCCCAGCTCGCCGACGCGGCGCTCGAGACGCGCGCGCG
Organism: Burkholderia arboris; assembly: GCF_902499125.1. Classification (GTDB taxonomy): domain Bacteria; phylum Pseudomonadota; class Gammaproteobacteria; order Burkholderiales; family Burkholderiaceae; genus Burkholderia; species Burkholderia arboris. The sequence continues at coordinate 5,113 of NZ_CABVPX010000059.1, read as the reverse complement.
CGGCGCCGAGGTGCGCGCGAAGACGCCGTTCCAGGCCGAGGTCGCCGCCGAGTGGTCGGCCGTGCTGGACGTCGCCGACATCGGGCCGGACGACCATTTCTTCATGCTCGGCGGCAGCTCCGTGCAGGCGATCCAGCTGATCGGGCGCCTCAATGGCCGCTACGGGCTGCTGTTGTCGCCGCCGCTGTTGTTCGGCGCGCCGCAGCTTGACCGGTTCAGCGCGCAGGTGCTGGTGGCGCTCGGCCAGAAGGCCCAGCAGGAGGACCGCCTGGAAGCGCTGCTCGAGCGCCTCGCGCCGGACGACATGGACGAACTACTCACAGTGTTTTCATCGTCGGGAGAGCTGGTTTGATGTCGCATAACGATTCCACCGAAAACAAGCGTCGCCAATTGCTCGAAGCGTTCGGCAGGCAGCGTGGCGCGGGCAACCGCGACGCGATTACCCGCCAGGCTCGGCCGGCGGACCTGCCCGCGTCGGCGGAACAGTTGCGGATGTGGGTGCAGATGGCGATCAGCGGTGGCGCCGGTCATTTCCACGTGCCGCACGTGCTGGAGATCGCGGGCACGCTCGATGAGGCAGCGCTGCAGGCGGCGCTGCGCGACGTGGTCGCGCGGCACGAAGCGCTGCGCACGACGTTCGACGAGCGCGACGGCAGCCTGTACCAGCGTGTGCATGCCGAGCACGAGCCATCGCTGCCGGTACACCGTCACGCGGCGGGCGTGACCGATGCGGAGATCGCCCGCGCGATCACGGCCGAAATCGCGCAGCCGTTCGACCTTGCGCACGGGCCGCTGCTGCGCGCATCGCTGCATCGTCTCGACGACGACCGGCAGATTCTCGTGCTGACCGCCCATCACCTGATCGTCGACGGGTGGTCGCTGGAGCTGATGCTGGCCGACTGGTGGTCGGCCTATGCGGCGCGGCTGGCGGGCCGCGAGCCTGAGCCGCGGGCCGACGACGGGCCGCACTATGCGGACTATGCGCTGTGGCAGCAGGCGCGCAGCGCCGCGGACAGCGCGCCGAGTCTTGCGTACTGGCAGGAGCGGCTGACGGGCGCGACGACGCTCGAATTGCCGTTCGCGCTGCCGCGCCCGTCGCGGCGCGCGCACGACGGTGAACTGGCGTTCTTCACGATTCCCGCCGCCGTGCGCGCGCGGGCCGAAGCGCTGGCGCGGCGGCAGGGCGGCACGCTGTTCACGGTGATGCTGGCCGCGTGGCGGTGCCTGCTCGGCGACTACGCTGGCCAGGACGACTTCTGCATCGGCACGACCGCGTCGAACCGCGTGCATCCGGGCAGCGAGCGCATCGTCGGCTTCTTCGCGAACCTGCTCGCGTTGCGCACTGCGCGGCAAGGCAGTGCCACGTTCGCCGCGCTGGTCGAGCGCGAGCGCGACACCGTCGCCGACGCGCTGCGGCATCAGGCGGTGTCGTTCGACCAGGTGGTCGAGCAGGTCGGCGTCGCGCGCGATTCCGCGCGCAGCCCGCTGTTCCAGGTCAACTTCGTGCTGCAGGACACGAAAGGTGCGGTGCCCGGCGCCGCCGGGCCGGCGGCACCGGCCGGGATGCCGGCGATGACGGTGCGCGACGACCTGTACCGCTACGCGCAGTTCGACCTGACGCTGTTCGCCGAGCTGACGTCCGATGGCGTGCGCTGCTGCACGGTGTTCCGCACCGATCTGTTCGAAGCCGCCGATATCGAGCGATTGTCGCGCACCTATGTGCAGTACCTCGACGCGTTGACCGCGCAGCCGGACGCGCCGTTCGGCACGCTCGCGCGCGGCGACGCGCCCACGCTCGACGCGCTGCGCGGCTGGCAGAGCCGGCCGCTCGGGCAGCCGCTGCCCGACTCGATCGGCTCGGTGATCGACGCGCTCGCGCGGCAGCATCCGGGCCGCCCGGCGATCCGCCACGGCAACGCGACGCTCGATTACCACGCGCTGAACACCCGCGCGAACCGGCTGGCGGATCACTTGCGCGATCTCGGCGTGTCGCCGGGCTCGACCGTCGGCCTGTGTCTCGAGCCGGGTGCGGAACTGATCGTCGCGATGCTGGCGGTGCTCAACGCGGGCTGCGCGTATGTGCCGCTCGACAGCCGCTATCCGGCCGACCGGCTGCGCTTCCTGCTCGACGACAGCCAGGCGAGCGTGATCGTCACGCGCGAGGACGTGGTGGCGCGCACCGACGCGCTGCGCGACGGCTATCTGAACCTGATCGTCCTCGAGGACCACGACGACGAGATCGCCGCGCGCGACGGCGCGTTCGTCGCGAGCGGGCTGCCGGCGCAGATGCCGGCGTACCTGATGTACACGTCGGGGACCACCGATCGTCCGAAGGGCGTCATCGTGCCGCAACAGGCGATCCTGCGGCTCGCGTACCGGCCGACCTATCTCGACGTGACGCCGGACGACGTGTTCCTGCAGTTCGCGCCGACCGCGTTCGACGCGTCGACCTTCGAGATCTGGACCGCGCTGCTGAACGGCGCGTCGCTCGTCGTGCCGGTCGGGCGGGATGCGTCGCTGGACCAGCTCGGGCCGTTGCTGGTCGACGCACGCGTGACGATTCTGTGGCTGACGAGCGGCCTGTTCGCGGCGATGGTCGATCACGCGCCGGACGCGCTGCGGCGGCTGCGCTATCTCGTCTGCGGCGGCGACGTGCTGTCGCTGCCGCATGTGGCGCGCGCCCGCGCGCTGCTGGAACGCGGGCAGGTCGTCAACGGCTACGGGCCGACCGAGACCACGACGTTCGCGACCGCGTACCCGGTGCGCGGCGAGCCGGCGGCGGGGCGCACGGTACCGATCGGCATGCCGATCCAGGGCACGTCGGTGTACGTGCTCGACGACGACCTGAATCCGCTGCCGGCCGGCGCGGCGGGCGACATCTACATCGCGGGGCTTGGCGTCGCGCACGGCTACGCAAACCGGCCGGACCTGACCGCCGCCGCGTTCGTGCCCGATCCTTACGGCGGCGAGCCGGGCGCCCGCATGTACCGCAGCGGCGACGTCGGCTACTGGGCGCATGACGGCGCGCTGCATTACCTCGGCCGGCGCGACCGGCAGGTGAAGCTGCGCGGCTACCGGATCGAGCCCGCGGAAATCGAGGCGGCGCTGGCTGCATGCCGCGGCGTGCAGGCCGCCGTCGTGACGGTCGACGCGACGCCGCAGGGCGACAAGCAGCTCGTCGCGTACTGGACCGCAAGCCCGGGCGCGGGCGTGGGCGCGGGCGTGGATGCGCCGGACGAAGCCGGCCTGCGCGCGCAGCTGCGGGCGTCGCTGCCGGATCATCTGGTGCCGGCGCGCTTCCACGCGGTGCCGCACATTCCGCTGACGGCGAACGGCAAGGTGGACCGGGCTGCGCTCGCTCAACTTGCCCCCGCGCAGGCGCAGGCGGCCGCCGAAACGGCACCCGAGACGCTGACCGACACGCAGCGCGTGCTGCGCGCGTTGTGGGAAGACGTGCTCGGTCGCAGCGGGTTCGGCCTCGACGACGGTTTCTTCGATCTCGGCGGCGATTCGCTGCTGGCGATCCGGCTGAAGGCGCAGGCGCAGCGCCACGGGCTCGAATTCGAGATCCAGGACCTGTTCGTCCACCAGAGCGTGCGTACGCTGGGCGAGCACGTCGAGCGGCAGCGCGGCGAGGGGGCAGGTGCAGGTGCAGGTGCGTCGGCCGAGGCCGTCGTACCCCGCGCGCCGCTGACGAGCGAAGCGGACCGCGCACGGCTGCCGGCGGGCGTCGTCGACGCGTATCCGCTCAGCCGCCTGCAACTGGGGATGCTCTATCACAGCCTGCGGCACGAGCGTTCGAGCCTGTACCACGACGTGATCGGCTACGAGGTCGCCTATGCGTACGACGAAGCCTGCCTCGTGCGCGCGCTGGACCGGCTGTCGGCGCGTCATCCGGCGTTGCGTACCGCGCTGCGGACGGAGGGGTTCAGCGTGCCGCTGCAGCTCGTGTTCGACACGGCGCGCATTCCGCTGGCGGTCACCGATCTGACTGCGCTCGACGCGACGGCGCAGGCCGCCCGGATCGCCGCGTTCATGGACGGCGAGCGGTTCGCCGCGTTCGACATCGCCGCCGCGCCGCTGTTTCGCTGCTTCGTGTTCAAGCTGGCGGCGCAGCGCTTCAAGCTGGTGTGGAGCTTCCATCACGCGATGCTCGACGGCTGGAGCGAGGCCGCGCTGACCACCGAATTCATCCGGCTCTACACGGCGGGCCTGGCGGGCGCGCAGACCCGGCCGGACGACGTGCCGGTGCAGGCCGGTTACCGGGATTTCATCGAACTCGAACAGGCGGCGCTCGCCGATCCGGCCCAGCGCGATTTCTGGCGCGGCCAGCTCGACGGCGCGCAGGCGCTGTCGCTGCGTCGCGCGCCGTTGATCGGCGACGCAGCGGACGAGCGCGTGGATTATCTGGAGGTCGAGGTCTCCGTCGAACTGGAGGCGGCGCTGCGCGCGCTCGCGCGCGACGCGAACGTCCCGCTCAAGAGCGTGCTGCTCGCCGCCCACCTGCGCGCGCTGCAGGCGCTGAGCGGGCGGCGCGACGTGCTCACGTCGATGGTGACGCACGTGCGGCCCGAGACCGAGCATGCGGAGCGCGCGGTCGGGCTGTTCCTGAATTCGGTGCCGGTGCGCGCGACGCTCGACGACGCAGCGTCGCCCGCCGCTCAGGCGCGGCAGGTGTTCGAGATCGAGTCGGGCATTTTCCGGCACCGCTTTTATCCGTCGCAGCAGATCCGGCAGGACAACGGCGGGATCGAGCTGGGCGAGGTGCTGTTCAATTTCACGAGCTTCCACGTGCTGCGCGAGCTGGACGACGCGGACGTGCGGATGCTCGCGGGCCGCGACGGTCATGCGGTCAACAGCTTTCCGGTGCAGGTCGATTTCTCCGTCTCCGCGAGCGACCAGCGGCTGCGCTGCATCGTCGGCTACCGGACCGACAGCCTGCGGCGCGCCGATGCGGAAGACATCGCGCACGCGCAGCACGAAGCGCTGCGGCGGCTTGCCGGCGCGCCCGCGGCGGCGTGGCTGCGGCCTGCCGCGCTCGCGCGGCTCGACGACTGGGCGGCGCCGAAGCCGGGGCTGCCGGTTGGCGCGAGCGTCGGCGAGCGGCTCGCCG
>NZ_CABVPX010000058.1 GCF_902499125.1 Burkholderia arboris | reverse complement strand
GTCGTGAACCGGATGATGATCGCGCGCGAGCGGCGCCGCATGGCCGACCTGAAGGCGGCGTTCGCGGCGGCGTGAGCACCGCCCTCCTGCTTCAAAGATAACAAGCACTGCAGACAAGCAAGACGCGCTGCCCCAGGGGGGGCGCGCGATTCGATCCCGATTTGACAGGCGCACGACAAGGAGAATCCGCAATGAAGAAGAAACTGATCTGCCTGCTGGTGGCCGGCGCGTTGCCGGGCATCGCGCTGGCCGGTTCCACATCCGCCGAGATCAAGGCGCTGCAGGCGCAGGTCGCGGCGCTGCAGAAGCAGATGAAGGCGATGCAGGCGCAGCTCGCCGCGAAGCCGGGCGGCGCGGCAGTCGCGACGTCCGGCGCGAGCGCCGGCACGGCGGGCGGCAGCAAGGCCGTCGCGGTGGCCGCCGACCCGGGCTCGCCGGATTACGGCAAGGCGCAGGCCGCGCTGACCAACGACGAAGTCAGCGAAATGAAGCAGCAGATCGCGAACCAGCAGCTGAAGGTCGATTCGCTGACCGACGCGGCCAACACGGGCCCGCTGGCCGGCCTGTCGGTCACGGGCTACATCGATCCGACCTACATGTACAACCGTGCGGCCGGCACGTCGTCGTTCCTGTTCGCGAACCACGAGAACGCGTACAACTACTTCAACAGCACGTTCGGCGACCTCTACCTCGACATCAAGAAGACGTTCGGCGTCGGCCCGATGGCGCCGTCTGCCGAGATCACGCTGATGCCGAACCGCGGCAACGGCATCACGCTGCTGCAGAACTCGCGCGGCTCGATCACCGACAACCTGCTGAACACGGCGGTCGTCAACGTGCCGATCACCGCCGAAACGACGCTGGTCGCCGGCCTGATCCCGAGCTTCGGCGGCTACGAGGTGCAGCAGTCGAACCAGATGCTCACGCTCACGCACAACCTGCTGTACGATTTCTCCGATCCGGGCAGCTACGTCGGTGTCGGCGCGAACTACACGAAGGGCAACTGGGCGTGGAAGTTCTTCCTCGGCAACGAGCAGTACCGCACGTACGGTTCGGTCACGACGACGGGCACGAACGCGCTCGGCGATCCGATCACCACCAGCAACAAGGTGCCGACCTTCACCGCGCGCGCGGACTACACGTGGTCGAGCGCGCTTGACCTCGGCGGCTCGTTCAACATCGGCCGCCAGACGCTGTCGAGCGCGATCGATGCGAACGGCGTCGTCCACTACGGTCCGGGCGGGGCGGCACCGAGCGGCTACGGTTCGTTCTTCTTCGGCGAACTCGATGCGACCTACACGCTCGCCGATATTCAGTACAACGCGGAAGTCGACTACGGCCGGCAACAGCATGCGGCGTTCAACGGCGGGCTCGCGCAGTGGTACGGCCTGTCGCTGCTCGCGCACCGCAAGTTCAACGCGCCGGTGGTCGGCCGCATGGGCGTGACGCTGCGCTACGACCTGCTCGCCAACTCGAAGAACGGCGGCGGCGGCGGCGGCATCGCGCTGAACGGCAACGGGATGGATCCGAGCAACGGCTTCGGCGTCGACGCGGACTGCCTCGCGCAGTCGAAGGCCGGCGGCGGCCTGGGCTTCGAGTGCAAGGGGGCGGTACGCCAGGATGTGGCGCTCGACCTGTTGTTCTATCCGACCCAGCAGATCACCGTGAAGGTCGAATACCGGCACGACTGGGCGAACAACAAGGTGTTCCTGCGCAACGACGGGTCGTACGGCAAGTCCAACGACCTGCTCGCCACGCAGTTCATCTATTCGTTCTGACGCAGCACACGCGGGACGCCGTGCCGCGCGCACGGCGTCCCGCGCCGTTTTCCGGGCGGCTGCGTGCAGGTTGCAGCCTTTTCGAGGGAGTCGTTTTCATGACGCAGTCTTTCACCCGCCGCGCCGATGCGCTCGCGCGCGACTCGTACTACGAAGCAACGGTCACGCGGCCCGATGTCGACGATCCCGCGGCCGGCGCGCCGGTGCTCGAAGCGGCCATCGACGTCGACGTCTGCGTGATCGGCGCCGGCTTCGCGGGCCTGTCGACGGCGCTCGACTGCCGCGCGCGCGGGCTGTCCGTCGCCGTGATCGATGCGCACCGGCCCGGCTGGGGCGCGTCGGGCCGCAACGGCGGCCAGGCGATCACGGGCTTCGCCAAAGACGAGGTGATCGAGCAGCAGCTCGGCGCCGACGGCGCGCGGGCCGCATGGTCGCTGTCGCTCGACGGCGTCGCGCTGATCGCCGAGCGCATCGCGCACTACGGAATCGACTGCGATTTCACGCGCGGCTACCTCACGGTCGCGACGAAACCGCGCCGCATCGACGACCTGCGCGCATGGATGAATGCCGCGACGTCGCGCTGGGGCCATCCGTCGCTCGAATGGCTCGACACCGGCGCGATCCAGGCGCGCATCGCATCGACGCGCTATCTCGCCGGCGTTCACGATCCGCTGTCGGGCCACCTGCATCCGCTCAAGTACTGCCTCGGCCTCGCCGACGCGGCGCGCCGCGAAGGCGTCGCGCTGTATGCGCACACGCCCGCGCTCGACGTCGTACGCGGCGCACGGCCCGTCGTACGCACGCCGTCGGGCGAGGTGCGCTGCCGCTACGTCGTGTCGTGCTGCAACGCGGGCCCCGGCGGCGTGCTGCCGGCCGCGACCGCCGCGCGCATCGCGCCGATCGCGTCGTACATCATCGCGACCGAGCCGCTCGGCCAGGCGCGTGCCGACGCGCTGATCGCGCGGCGCGAAGCCGTGTGCGACAACAACTTCTTCCTCGACTACTTCCGGCTGTCGGCCGACCACCGGATGCTGTTCGGCGGCCGCGCGAACTCGGCCGGCGCGTCGCCCGCCACGCTCGCCGAAGCGATCCGGCAGCGCATGGTCGGCGTGTTCCCGCAACTGGGCGACGTGCGCGTCGACCACGCGTGGGGCGGGTTCGTCGACGTCACGCGCAACCGCGCGCCGGACTTCGGCGCGCTCGATCCGAACTTCTTCTACGTCCAGGGCTTCAGCGGGCACGGCGTCGCGCTCACCGGCATCGCCGGACGCGCGGTCGCCGGTGCGATCGCGGGCGACACGCGCGCGTTCGACCTGTTCGCACGCATACGTCACCGGCGCTTTCCCGGCGGCGACGCGTGGCGGCAACCCGCGCTCGAACTCGGGATGCTGTACCACCGCGTGCGCGAGCTGTTCTGAACCCTCCTTTTCCGTTCTCCCGACCATGCAGACATTCGCCAACCAGCCGCACGTCGCGTCCTACTACGCGGCGACCGCCAACGATACGACCCGCTACGCGCCGCTCGCCGGCACGATCGACGCCGACGTGTGCGTGATCGGTGCGGGCCTCACGGGCCTGTCCGCCGCGCTCAATCTCGCCGAGCGCGGCCATTCGGTGACCGTGCTCGAAGCGTCGCGGGTCGGATGGGCGGCGAGCGGCCGCAACGGCGGCCAGCTGATCGGCGGCTTCGCGTGCGACATCGACACGTTCGGGCAATTCATGCCGGAAGGCGACGTGAAGCGCATCTGGGACATGGGGCTCGAAACGCTGTCGCTCGTGAAGTCGCGCATCGCGCGGCACGACATCGACTGCGCGCTGGTGCCCGGCTACCTGACCGCCGCCAACACCGAGAGCGACGCGGATGCCTTGAAACGCTGGCGCGACGAAGCCGCGAAACGCTTCGGCTATGACCGCTTCCATTTCGTCGACGCCGACGAACTCGGCGACTACGTGCAATCGGCCCGCTATTGCGGCGGCCTGTACGACCCGGACAGCGGCCACCTGCATCCGCTCAACTACACGCTCGGCCTCGCACGCGGGGCAATCGATGCAGGCGTGCGCATCCACGAGGACAGCTGCGTGACGCGCGTGCGCGACGTATCCGGCGGCCACGTCGTCGAGACGAGCGGCGGCAACGTGCGCGCGCGCTTCGTCGTGCTCGCATGCAACACCTACGTCGGCACGCTGGCGCCCGCGCTGGCGAAGAAGATCATGCCGGTCGGCACCTACGTGATCGCGACCGAGCCGCTCGGCGAAGCGCGCGCCGCCGCGCTGATGCCGGCACGCGCGGCGATCTGCGACAGCCGCTTCGTGCTCGACTATTTTCGGCCGGCGCCCGACACGCGGCTGGTGTGGGGCGGCAAGGTCAGCTATTCGACGCGGGAGCCGCGCGACCTCGCGGCGGCGATGCGTGCGGACATGCTGAAGACATTCCCGCAGCTCGCGGACGTGAAGGTCGACTATGCATGGGGCGGCTTCGTCGACATCACGATGAACCGCGCGCCGCACTTCGGCCGCATCACGCCGACGACGTACTTCGCGCAGGGGTTTTCGGGGCACGGCGTGAACACGACCGCGCTCGCGGGCAAGCTGATCGCCGAAGCGATCAACGGACAGGCGAGCCGCTTCGACCTGTTCGACAAGATCCGGCATCGCGACTTCCCGGGTGGCGAGGCACTGCGCACGCCGGCGCTGGTGCTCGCGATGAGCTGGTACCGGATGCTCGACGCGTTCGGCGTGCATTGAGCGGCGGGCACGCCAACGGGCCGCGGCCGCGCCAGAACGCGGCCGTCCCTTCCCGCCGGTGCGCCGCTCCCGCTAGTCGGCCACCTTCTGCCGCATCGTCACGAACTCCTCGGCCGCGGTCGGATGAATGCCGATCGTGTCGTCGAACTGCGCCTTCGTCGCGCCCGCGCGAATCGCGATCGCGATGCCCTGGATGATTTCCCCCGCGTCGCGGCCGACCATGTGCGCGCCGACCACGCGCTGGCTGTCGCGCGCGACGACGAGCTTCATCATCGTGCGCTCGTCGCGCCCCGACAGCGTATGGCGCAGCGCCTTGAACGACGTGCGGTAGAGGTCGACCTCGCCGTGCGCGTGACGCGCATCGGCCTCGGTCAGGCCGACCGTCGCGACCTCGGGCTGGCTGAACACGGCCGACGGCACGGACGCGTGATCGGCCGCGACGCGCGACCCGTCGAACAGCGTGCGCGCGAGCAACCCGCCGTCGCGCGTCGCAACCGGCGTGAGCTGCGGCCGCGACGTGACGTCGCCGATCGCATGGATCGACGGCACCGACGTCGCCGAATACGCATCGACGGCAATCGCGCCGCGCGCGTCGAGCATCACGCCCGCCTGTTCGAGCCCGAGCCCGTCGACGTTCGGCACGCGGCCGGTCGCATAGAGCACCTGGTCGTACGGCCCGTGCCGCGCATCGCCGACGCGCACGCTCAGCGTGCCGTCGTCCGCGCGCTCGATCGACTCGACCACCGCACGCGCGTGGATCGCGACGCCCTGCTTCGTCATCTCGTCGGTCAGGAACTGGCGCACGTCGCCGTCGAAGCCGCGCAGGATCTGCTCGCCGCGATAGAACAGGTCGACATGGCTGCCGAAGCCGTTGAAGATGCCCGCGAACTCGACCGCGATATAACCGCCGCCAACCACCGCGATGCGCTTGGGGCACGCCGCGAGCGACAGCGCCTCGCGCGACGTGATCGCGTGCTCGATGCCGGGCCGCGACGGCAGCGACGGGCGCGAGCCGGTCGCGATCGCGATGTGGCGCGCGCGGATCGTGCGTGCGCCGATCGCGACCGTGTGCGCATCGACGAGCGTCGCGCGGCCCGCGTGCATGTCGACGCCCGATTGCCGCAGCAGGTTGATGTAGATGTCGCTGAGCCGGTTGATCTCGCGATCCTTCGCGGCGATCAGCGCGGGCCAGTCGAGCGTGCCGGCGCCGAAGGTCCAGCCGAAGCCTTTCGCATCCTCGACTTCATGCGGGTAGTGCGACGCGTAGACGAGCAGTTTCTTCGGGATGCAGCCGCGCAGGACGCAGGTGCCGCCGATCTGCTCTTCTTCCGCTATGCCGACGCGTGCGCCGTATGACGCGGACATCCGCGCGAGCCTCACGCCGCCCGAGCCGGCGCCAATGACGAACAGGTCGTAGTCGAAATCCATCGCATTCCCTCATCGCAGTTCGGATGAAGGCACGATAGCAAGATTCGGGAATTCGTGCGGCGCACGGCGCGACGCGGGCGCGCCCCAATAAAAAACGGCGAGAGACGTGGCCTCTCGCCGGTCAAACCGACTGCCGGGTGTGCCATGCGTCACCGATCGACCGCATGCCCGACCTGCCGGCTGCGCGGCACCGGTCCGCCCGGGCGCGCGAAGGGCGCACCCGCGGCCGGACCAGCCGCCATGCTCATGCCTGCGACGTGTCGCTGCCGTCCGTCGCCTGCGTATCGTCCGCCTGCTGGGGCTGCTCTTCCTTCTTCTCGAGCATGCCTTCGATGGCTTCGGCGCCCTTGAAACCGGCGACGGCCGCGGCCGCCTTGGTCAGCAGGCCCGCATCCGGATCCAGCTTTTCCGCGCCTTCGACAGCTGCGACTGCGCCAGCGATTTCACCCACGGTGTTCAGGATACCCATCGTCATCCCCTTTCAAGAAAATCGTGAGCGCATCGTCCCACGAAAGAAACCGGCGAACCGCGATTGTCATCACCGGATACACAAGTTACGCACCAGGCCGGCCGCGCTCGCCGAGCGCCACCGGAACGACGCACGCGCGCGCCTCACGGCACGCAACGGGCGATGCACGCAGCGTAGCGGAAAGCCTTCGCGCGTACTGTAAAAGTATGTTCTGGAATGCCGACGGAACGCTTACGGCGCGGGACTTTCGCAATGGAGCGATTGCCGAATAGTCGGGCGCGCGTATGAAGGTCGCGTGACGAAAAAAAAGGCACCTCGCGGCGCCTCTTCGATGCGCGCCGGGCGAATGCCGGCGCATGCGTTCCGACGTTCGTCAGAAGATATTGCGCAGACCGATCGCGATGCCCGTCTGGTTGCTGCGACCCGGCAGCTCGACGTTCGCCGCGCCGTTCGTCTTGTTGAAGTCGACGGTGCCGTAGACTTCGGTGCGCTTGCTCAGCGCGTACTCGGCGATACCGACGATCGCGTAACGGTTGCCGCTCGCGAGCGTGCCGTTGGTGGTCATCGCATTGCGCATGTGGTCGTAATAGAACGCACCCGTCAGCGTCAGCGGCGCGCTGACCTGCCAGCTCACACCCGCGAACGGACCGTCGTCGATCCGGCCCGTGCCCTTCGCGACCGGAATCGTCTGCTGCGCGAGCAGGCTGTCGACGAAGCCGGTGTCGTCCTTCGAGCGCAGGTAGCCCGCGTAGATCTTCGCCTTGCTGAACGCGTACACGACGTTCGCGTGGTAGATCGTCTGCTTGCGTGCCGAGTTGTCGCTGTTCTGCTGCGCGCCGGCCGCGATGCTCAGCGGGCCCATCACGTACGACAGCGACACGCCCCACGCATTGCCCTTGCCGAGCGAGCCCGGGATCTGGCCCGAGAAGCCGCCGGCGCCGGTCGATTCGTAGTTGGTGCCGGTCGAGTACATCGCCTTCGCGGTCAGGCCATCGAACTTGCCCGTGTACTTGATCTGGTTGTCCGCATACAGGCCGCCGCCGAGTGCGACCGGCAGCCACGCGTTTTCGAGGTAGTTGCCGACCGTCAGCGGATCGTAGGTATCCGACAGCAGGTCGAACAGCGGCGTCTTCTGGCGGCCGAGGGTCACCGTGCCGTACGGGCTCTGCAGGCCGACGTACGCTGCGCGGTTGAACAAGCGGCCGCTGTCGGCGAATGCGCCGTTCTGCAGGTTCACGCCGCTTTCGAGGTTGAACACGGCCTTCAGGCCGCCGCCGAGATCTTCCGTGCCGTAGATGCCGAAGCGGCTGTTCGTGATCGCGCCGTTGGTCATCGACAGCAGGCCGTCGTTCTTGGCGTTGGCGTTGGTGAGGTAACGAATGCTGGCGTCGGCGACGCCCCAGAGCGTGACCGAGCTTTGTGCGGCCGCGTACTGGCTGGCAAATGCGAGCGCGGCGCCCCCTGCGATGGCTGCGAGTCGGGTGGTCTGCTTCATGAGCTTTCCTTTTTGTAGGTGTCTCCATTCATGGCCGGCCGCGTGCGCAGCCGGGTGGCGATCGCTCACGTTCTTGGCGCGCGCGATGTGGCCTGAATCATATGACGAGTGCGATCGCTGAAAGAAATTGAAATGCGCGGCAACGGCGCGTTTGTCGTCCGGGAACAACGTTTCCCGCGCCAGGCCTGTCTCGCAAGGCGGCGGGACAGGCGCGACGGCGCCGGCATGCGCGCGCGGCGCTGTAAGGATCGCCGAGGGTGCGGCGCGGGAACGTGGAGCGTGGAGCGTGGCGAAACAGCCGGCGCATTCGTTGCGACCGGCTACCGCGTGCTACGTGCCGCGTACCGTCAGGCCGTTTGCGCCGCCCCGTCGCCGCCGCCCTCGCCACCGTTCCCCGCGCGGCGCCACGCGCGCCGCACGATCTCCGCGAATGCGCCGACGAGCAGCAGCACCGCGCCCCACAGCGCGATGTCCGGTACGAGCCGCGTCACGAGGCCGCCGACCACCGCGCCGGCCAGGAAGCAGAAACTGATCGTCGCGAGCAGCGCCGAGTCGTGCAGCGCACCCGCGTCGTAGCGCGGGATCAGCCCGACGAACAGCTTCTGCGCGGCGCGCCGCAGGTTGCCGGTCGTCATCACCGACGTGTACGACAGTTCCTCGAGATGGGTGAACGACAGCGTCTGCAGCGTCGCGACGAACGAGATGCCCGGAATCAGCCACGCGCTCGATGCGCCGACGAGGCCGCTCGCGGCAACGCCGAGAAACGCGATCTCGACGATCAGGCTCGCGAACGCCGTATGCCGCATCCAGCCGCGTTGCGCGGCGAGACCGAGCAGGTGCGCGACGAACACCGCGATCACGAAGCCGACGAGCGGCGGCACGTGATGCAGCGCGGCCGCCCATTCGCCGGCCGACAGGTTGATGCCGAGCAGCGCGACGTTGCCGGTCATCGTGTTCGCGAACACATGGCCGTGGCCGACGTACGTGTACGCGTCGAGGTAGCCGCCGGACAGCGTCAGCAAGGCGGCGACAGTGAGATTGCGGCTGGCGCCGTCGAGATCCATCGATCCTCCCGTGGTGCGCACCGCCGGGCCGCGTACGGCGGGCGATGCGAAATTCGGTCCTGCCGGCGGGCGCGAACACCGCCGTCGGCGCCGCGCGGCCGGGCCTCGCCGCATGCCGCGCGCCAATATAATGCTCGTCGCAAGGGTACGGGCTCGCACTGGATAGCGCAGCCGGCCTGAACGGGTCGACAGCGCGGGTTTCACCGCCGCAGGACCGGCCGAGTATACCGGGCCGACCGGACGCGACTGCGGTCTGGCCGCCCCCGCTTCTCTTCACCGAACCGTCGCATGACACTCGCGAAGTTCTTCCTGCGCTATACGGTCATCCCGTTCGCCGCGATCGTGCTGGTGGCCGTCTGGGCGTTCAACCGCGAATCGGGCGAGATCGATGCGCGCCAGTACGCGGCGCTGGTGGCCGCCTATCCGTCGTTCACGCCGAAGCTGAAGCACGAGGTGGCCGACGCGTTGCGCGACGGCCGGATCGGGAAGGCCGATTACGGCATGCTCATGCGCGATGCGCTGGAGGCGGGTTTCGTGGTCGACTGGCCGACCGTGACGGACGACGTCGGCAGCGAGCGCGGCCGGCTGCTCGGCCTCGTGAACAGCGACCTGCCGGCATCGCGGTAGCCGGCTTGCCGCAGGCCGCTCACTGCCCGATGCCGGTGAGCCCGATCAGCGCGCCGCCGGCGAGCAGCCACAGCGGATGGATGCGCGTACGCCACGCGAGCACCGCGCACGCGGCCGTGATGCCCCACTGGATGGCCGTGCGGTTCGACGCCTCGGAGATCAGCACCGCGCTTGCCGCGACGAGCCCGGCCGTGACGGGCATCATCCCCTGCTGCACATAGCGGCGCCACGGCCGGTCGCGAAAGCGCTCCCACGCATGCAGCGCGAGCACGGTGACGATCGACGACGGCCCGAACTTCGCGAGCGACGCGACCAGCAGCCCCGCCCAGCCGGCCACATGCCAGCCGACCAGCGACACGATCATCATGTTCGGCCCGGGCGCCGCCTGGGCCAGCGCGAACAGCGCGGTGAACTCGTGCGCGCTCATCCAGTGATGCACGTCGACGACCTGCCGCTGCATCTCCGGCAGGATCGTGTTGCCGCCGCCGAATGCGAGCAGCGACAGCTGGCTGAAGATCGTCGCGATGGCGATCAGCGTATCGCTCATGGCCGCCCCCCCGGCTGCGTCTCCCGCGCGGCAGCCTGCGCCGGTTGCGGCGTGCCCGGATCGCGGCGACGCGACGCGAGCCATATGCTGACGGGCGTCAGCACGAGCATCGTCGTCAGCAGGGGCATGCGCAGCACCGCGATCGCGACGAATGCGAGCGCCGCGATGCCGGCCGCGGCGCGTGCGTGCCGCAGCGGCTTCGCGACCTTCACGGCCATCGCGACGAGCAGCCCGGCGGCCGCGGCGGCGAGCCCCGCGAACAGATGCTGCACGTGCGGATCGTTCTGCGTCTTCGCGTACAGCACGCCGAGCGCGACGACGACGAGCGTCGGGCCCGCGATCAGCCCGAGAATGCCGGCGAACGCGCCGGCCACGCCGCGAAAGCGCATGCCGACCGCGACCGACAGGTTGATCACGTTGCCGCCCGGCAGGAACTGGCACAGGCCGAGCAGATCGGTGAATTCATCGGCGGAGAGCCACTTGCGTTCGTCGACGATCGTGCGCCGCGCGAACGGCAGCGCGCCGCCGAACGACATCAGGCCGAGCGACAGGAAACCGGTGAACAGCTCGGCGAGGCCGACACTGCGGGGCGCCGCGGCAGACGGCGGGGATACGGATTGCATGGTGCGCCTCACTAAACGGTGAACCGAGGTTACCGCCGTTCCGGATTGTGGCAAAACGATTTTATCGGCACGCCCTTGTGATCTAGAATCACAAGCATGGCACGCGACCTCCCGCCCTTTTCCGCGCTTCGGGCCTTTGAAGCCGCGGCACGACATGAAAGCTTCAGCGCCGCCGGCGACGAGCTGCATGTGACTCACGGTGCCATCAGCCGGCAGATTGCCGGGTTCGAGGCATGGCTCGGCAAGCCGGTGTTCCACCGCTACGGCAAGCGCGTGAAGCTCACCGACGAAGGCCGCCGCTACCTGGACACCGTGCGCGCGGCGTTCGACAGCATCGCGCATGCGACCGAGCAGTTGCGCAACACCGGCGCGGCGCGCGTGCTGCGCATCAATGCGCTGCCGACCTTCGCGATGAAATGGCTGCTGCCGCGCCTGTCGCGGTTCCAGCGCGACGTGCCGAACGTCGAGCTGAAGCTGTCCACGTCGAATGCGCCGCTCGACACGCTCAACGGTTTCGACGTCGCGATCCGCCGCGACCCCGGCCACTGGCCGAACTGCACGAGCGGCCACTTCCTCGACGAAAGCGTGATCCCGGTCTGCAGCCCCGCGCTGCTCAAGCGTGCGCCGATCGCGCGCGCGGACGATCTCGCGCGGCACGTGCTGCTGCATTCGGATACGCGGCCGGAAGGCTGGCGCGACTGGTTCGCGGCGGCGGGCGTGACGATGAAGGGCCGCAAGCGGCAGTCGTTCGACCACTTCTACCTGGCGCTGCAGGCGGCCGTCGACGGGCTGGGCGTCGCGCTCGGCCCGTTGCCGCTGATCGACGACGAACTCGCGAGCGGCCGGCTCGTGATGCCGCTCGACGGGCCGCGCATCGCGACGCGCAGCTACTGGTGGATCGCGCCGCGCGCGCCGGCCGACGATCCGCTCGTCGCGCAGTTCTGCGCGTGGCTGCAGGCGCAGTCGAATACCGGCGCGTGAGGGCGCCGGCGGGCGGCATTGCGCCGCCCGCACCCGATCAGACCACCGGGCCCGGTTCCTTTTCCTTGCGCAGGATCGCGTACAGGATGATCGCGCCGAACGTCGCGGTGCCGATCCCGCCGAGGCCGAAGCCGCCGATCTTCAGCGAGAAGTCCCCGGCCCCGAGCACGAGCGTGACGGCCGCGACGATCAGGTTGCGGTTGTCGGAGAAGTCGACCTTGTTGACGACCCAGATCCGCGCGCCCGTCACCGCGATCAGCCCGAACACGACGATCGACACGCCGCCGAGCACGGGGCCCGGGATCGTCTGGATCACCGCGCCGAACTTCGGCGAGAAGCCGAGCACGATCGCGATCACCGCGGCGACCGCGAACACGAGCGTCGAGTAGATCCGCGTGACGGCCATCACGCCGATGTTCTCCGCGTAGGTCGTCACGCCCGTGCCGCCGACGCTGCCCGACACGATCGTCGCGAGCCCGTCGCCGATGAACGCGCGGCCCACGTAGCGATCGAGGCTGGTGCCCGTCATCGCGCTGACGGCCTTGATGTGGCCGAGGTTCTCCGCGACCAGGATCACCGCGATCGGCGCCAGCATCAGCATCGCGTGCGGATCGAACACCGGCGCGCGGAAGCTCGGCACCCCGAACCAGGCCGCGTGCCCGACGATCGAGAAATCGACCGGCTTGCCGAGCCCCATCCCGTTGGTCGCGACCGCATAGATCGCGTAGGCGATCACCAGCCCGACGAGGATCAGCAGGCGCTGCACCATGCCGCGCGAGAACACCGCGACGCCGCCGACGCACAGCACCGTGACGAGCGCCATCACCGAGTCGAAGGTTGACGCCGACACACCCTTCACCGCGATCGGCGCGAGGTTCAGCCCGATCACCGCGACGACCGCGCCGGTCACCACGGGCGGCATCAGCGTCTCGATCCAGCGCGTGCCGATCGCCTGCACCAGTGCGCCGAGCGCGACGTACACGACACCGCACGCGACGATCCCGCCGAGCGCGACCGGGATGTTCGGGTTCGGGCCGCTGCCGCCGTAGCCCGTCACCGCGATCACGAGGCCGATGAACGCAAAGCTCGAGCCGAGGTAGCTCGGCACGCGGCCGCCGACCAGCACGAAGAACAGCAGCGTGCCGATGCCCGACATGAAGATGCACAGGTTCGGGTCGAAGCCCATCAGCAGCGGCGCGAGCACGGTCGAGCCGAACATCGCGACAACGTGCTGCACGCCCATCGCGACCATCTGCGGCCAAGGCAGGCGCTCGTCGGTGCCGACCACGCGCGAGGCCGCGCCGGTCGATTGGACCCGCCAGCGCGGGAAATAGGAATCGGACATGGGGAAAGGGCTCCTGTCGGTCGCCGGCTGCCAAGGGTGCGCCGGTCTGGAATCTGGCGCGAGTTTACGGAGCGGAAATGGGGCTGGCAAGCGGACTGATACGGCGGGCCGTCATGCGCGGGGCGCGGCTTGCCGTGCGGGGGAACCGGTGCGCGACCGCGCGGCCCGGCGAAGCGCCCGTCCGCGCGCGATGCACGGCTGGCGGCTGGCGCCGGCGGCGAGGTAAGCATGCGCTCACATCGCCGCCGGCGCATCGTGCATCAGGGGTTGATGTACTGGAACAGCGACAGGTTCTGCAACTGCGCGTACGCCTTCTGCGAACCCGTCAGCGCGTTCTGCATCTGCAGGAACTGGCTGATCGTCGTCACCATGTTGGTGCTCGTCAGGTCGGCCAGGTTGCTGCTGACCTGCAGCGTGACGGTCTGGTTCACGGTCTGCATCGCCTTGATCTCCTGCTCGCGGCCGCCGACCGACGCCTGAACGGTGAGGACGTTCGTCATCATGTTGTTCAGCTTCGTCGTGCCGGTGGTCATCGCGTTCGCGAGCGCGGTCGCGGCAGTCGTGTTGCTGCTGATCGGCACCTTCAGTGCGGCGATCATCGTGTCGAGCGCGCCGAACACGTCGGTGCCGGCCTGCGGCGCCGGCGTGACCGTGTACGTGTCGCCCGGGGCCGGCTTGCCCGACACGGGCACCGACAGGCCGTTGCCGAGCGCGATCCCGGCGCCGTTCGAATACGGCTGCGCGGCGGTCGTGGTCGGCGGCACGACGGTATTGTCGGTGACCGTATAGGTCGGCGCGGCGGCGGTGCCGCCGAACGCGATCGTGAACTGGTGCGCATTGGTCGCGGCCGACGGGCTCGTGATCGTCACCCCGCCGATCGTGCCCGTGCCCGTGTTGCCCGCACCCGCGAGCGGTACCGGCTGGCTGCCGAGCATCGGCACCGACAGGAACACGTTCGCGCCGTTGTCGCCCTGCGAGATCGCGCGCGTGTCGGCGATCTGCACCTGGCGCACGCCCGTGTCGCCGCTGTAGGTCACGCCGCCGCCTGGCGCGTTCGAGAACGGCGGCGTGGCCGACTGGAAGCCCGAGAACAGGTAGTTGCCCGAGCCGTCGGTCGAGTTCGCGAGCGTCAGCAGCTGGTCGCGATAGCCCTGCAGCTGCGTCGACAGCGCGGAGCGATCGCTGTCGGACAGCGAGCCGTCGCCGGCCTGGATCACGACCGTGTGAATGCTGTTCAGCAGGTTGTTGACGCTGATGAGCGTCTGGTCTTCCTTCTGCAGCGACGACAGCGCGCTGTTCTGGTTCGACGCGTACTGCGACAGCGTCGCCGACGTCATCGACAGCTGCACGGCCTGCGCCGCGCCGAGCGGGTTGTCGGCAGCCGTCGCGAGGCTCACGCCGCTCGAGATCTGCTGGTACAGCTGCGAGAGCTGCGCCTGCTGATCGTTCATCTGCGCGACGTTCATCTGGTAGAACTGCGTGGTGGAAATCCGCATGGCTTCGATCCCCGAAATCAGTTGAACAGGCCGAGCACGGTCTGGAACAGCGTCGACGCCGTCTGGATCACCTTCGCGTTCGCCTGGTAGAGCTGCTGATACTGCATCAGGTTGGCCGCTTCCTCGTTCTGGTTCACGCCCGACACCGACTGCTGCGCCTGCGTGATCTGCCCGATCAGCGAAGTCTGCGCGGCGCTCGACGACTTCAGCTGGGACGTCGTGTTGCCGATGCCGTTCACGTAGTTCGCGTACGCGCCCGTCAGCGTGGTCGTGCCGTTGCCGAACGCCGTCGAATTGACGAGCTTCGACAGCGCGAGCGCGTTGCTGCCGTCGTTCGTGCCGCCCGTGTTCGGCGCAACCTTGAACGTGTCGCCAGCCGCCGGCGTGCCCGACACCGTCACCGTGACGCCGGCCGTCAGCGTGATCGGCGAACCGGACTGGTACGGCTGCGCGGCGCTGGTCGTCGGCGGCACGACCGTGTTGTCGGTGACCGTATAGGTCGGCGCGGCGGTGGTGCCGCCCATCGTGATCGTGTAGTTGTGCGCGTTGGCCGCGGCCGCCGGGTTCGTGACCGACAGCCCGCCGATCGTGCCGTTGCCCGTGTTGGTCGTGGCGGCCGACGGCACGTAAGGCGCGGCCGCCGCGATCGCGGAGCCGTTCGACGTCGTGAGGCCGAAGCCGTTCAGCGCGCCGCGCGTCGGCTGCACGGTGAACTTGTCGCCGGCGTTCATCGCGCCGGACGAGAACGAGAAGTTCAGCCCGCCGATCGATCCCGGCATCGACGTCGACGTGCCGACCACCGTGCCGCTCGCGCGGTCGGTCAGCGTGTATTTCGCGCCGTCGTACGCGAGCGTGTAGTCGCCCGTGGTCGGCTGCGACGCGTTCGTGAACGACACGGACAGCGCCGCGTTGCCGGTATTGCCCTGGTTCGCGTAGGTGATCGGCGCGCCGGTGGTGAACAGGTTGCCGCCGGGCTTGCCCGACAGGTCGACGCCGAGTGCGTTCTGCGCGTTGACCTGCGCGGCGAAGCTGGTCGCGATCGCGCCGAGCTGCGCTTCGGCCGGGTCGAGCGTCTGGCTGCGGAACGCGAGCAGGCCGCCGAGCGTGCCGCCCGACAGCGACGCGTCGGACAGGAACTGGTTCGGCCCCTGCGGGTTTGCGCCGGCGATGCCCTGCGACACGACGGTCAGCTCGCTCGGATCGGACGGCGACGCGACGGTCGCCAGCTGGTAGCTCTTGTTCGCGACGACGAGCGGCGTGCCGCCCGACATGAACACGCTGTAGCCGTCGCTGTTGCGCACCACCTGCACGCCCGCGAGGTTCGACAGGTTCGACACCGCGAGGTCGCGCTGGTCCATCAGCTGGTTCGGCGGCTGGCCCTGGCTGCTCGCGGACGCGATCTGCTGGTTCAGCTGCGCGATCTGCGCGGTGTACGCATTGATCTGCGTGACGGTGTTCGTCAGCTGCGTGTTCACGCTCTGACGCAGCGCGTCGTACTGCTGGCCGGCCGCCGTGATCTGGTTCGCGAGCGTTTGCGCATTGCTCATCGCGGTCTGCCGCACCGACGAGTCGGACGCGCTGTTCGCGACGTTCTGCATCCCGGTGAAGAAGCTCGTGATCGCGGTCGAGATGCCGGCCGTCGGGCTGCCGATGTAGTTGTTCAGCTGCGTGACGAGCGAAAACCACGTCGACAGCGCGCCGCTCTGCGTCTGCGCGCCGTTCAACTGGTCGCTCAGGTACTGGCTGTACTGACGCTGCACGGTGACGGTGTTCACGCCCTGCGGCATGTAGCCGCTGCTCGTGTACTGGCCGCTTGCCTCGGCATAGACGGGTCGCTCGACCGAATAGCCCGGCGTCGCGGCGTTGCTGATGTTCTGGCCGGTCGTCGTGAGGCCCCAGAGCGCGGCATTCAGGCCGCTGACGCCGAGGTTCATGAGTGAATTGGACATGCGCGATCCTGATGAGCCGGCCGCACTGCGGCCGCCGGGTTGCGTGACTCCCGGTATAACGGCCGCGAATTGAAAAAATTGAGGAAAAAATGCGCGTGCGACGCACGCGCGTGCGTCGCCGGCCGAAGCGGCCGGCGGGAGGCGCCGGCGGCCGTGCGCGGGCGGCCCGTGCGGGGCCGGCCAACGCGTGCGCGTCAGGCCCGCGCGAGCGAGCGGCGCTTCATTTCGAGCTGCGTGATCAGCCGCTGCAGCGTGTTCTCCGCGCTGCCCGGCAGCGACATGTAACGGAAGCCCAGCTGGTAGCGCCGCGACCCGTTCGGCATCTGCGTCGAACGCTGCGACACGAGCTGCAGGTCGAGCGACAGCTTGCCGTGGCCGGTCAGCTCGAGCTCGACGTCCGGCAGCAGCGTGCCGACCTCGAGCGCCTCGACGCGCTCGTCGGCCGTGCGCAGCCCCACGCCGCCCAGCGACAGGTTGTGGACCTCGAACAGGAAGCTTTCGCCGTCCGGCAGCTTGCCGCGGCACAGGAACGGATCGACGATCGGCGCGTCGACGCGAAAATATTCACGGCGCTGGATGCAGACCAGCACGTCGGGGAAATCGGCGACGAACGCGGGCAGCCCCTCGTAGCGCGTCTCGCGCGGCGTGCCCGTGGTGAATTCGACCCGCACGCCCTCCGGCGCGGCCGCGAACGTGCAGTGCGACGCGCCGAGGATGCTGGCGTTCTGCTCGGACAACGCACCCCAGTCGAACGTGAAGGTCCGCGCGCCGACGTCGACCTCGAGCAGGCGCGTGACGAGCTGGCCGCCCGGATACTGGACGGTCAGGAAATCGCCGCGATTCACGAGGTTGCGCAACTGCACGCCGATTTCCAGTGGATTGCGGCGGGCATAGTCGGGCCCGGAGTGGCCTGCATCCAGGCTGGGGTCCGTCGACGTTTCGATATTCATGGCTAGCCGGTCTTTCTTGTCATGGGCGCCCGGGGCAACCGGGGCGCAGTAAAACCGGGCCAGAACGGGGGCCCGGTCGCAGGTCTCTCACACTTAGCGGCAGTGCTGACCGAAAGTTTAGATCGAATTGGCGATTTTTTTCGCGCAAACGTTGAAACCGCGCGCGGCGGGGTGCCGGGCGCGGTCCGAGAGAGCCATGAACCGGTTGCGGGCGGGCCCGTCAGCCGATCTGCTGCATGATCGAGATCAGCTTTTTCGCGTAGTTCGGGTCGGTCGCGTAACCGGCCTTCTGCATGCCGTGCGCAAACCCCTCGACGCTGCGGCTCGCGCTGAGCACGCCCGAGTAGCGCGGGTTATTCTTCAGCAGGTTCGCGTAATCGGTCATCGCGTGCTCGTACGAGTCGTACGCGCGGAATTTCGCGACCACGCGGCGCGGCGTGCCGTTCACGTATTCGGTCGTCAGCGCCGATACCGTGCGGCCCGTCCAGCCCTTGCTCGCCTTGATGCCGAACACGTTGTAGCTGGTCGAACCGTCGGTCGCGCGGATCTCGCGCTTGCCCCAGCCCGATTCGAGCGCGGCCTGGCCGACGATGAAGCGCGCCGGGATGCCGGTCGTCGCGCTGGCCGCCTGCGCGGGGCCCGCGAGCCGGTCGACGAACGCGTCGGCGTCCTGCACGCCGCTCGCGCCCTTCAGCGGCGGCGTGAGCGCGCTGCCGGCCGAGTAGCCGCGCGCGCCGGCGAGCCCGCCGTTGTTCGACGCGTTCGCATAGGCCTTCGCCATCGCGTTCATCGCGGCGAGGCTGCCTTCGTTGCCGGCCGTGCCGAGGCCGCCGGCACCCATGCCGCCCGCGCCGACGTCGGCCGCGGTGTCGCTGCCCGCGCCCACGCCCGCGTTGCGCATCAACTGCTTCATCAGCGCGTCGGCCACGCCGATCCCGTGCTTCGACATCTGCTGCGCGAGTTGCTGGTCGAGCATCGACGTGTACATCTTCGACGTGTGCGAATCGAGCAGCCCGCCGTCGGGCGTCGCGTCGCGCATGCTCTTGAGCATCATCTGCGTGAACATCGCGTCGAACTGGCCCGCGACCGCCTTCGCGCCGGCCTGCGGCGACTGCTTCGCCTGCGCGCGCAGCGCGTCGAAACCCCGCACGTCGAGCGCGAAGCGCTGCGTGAGGTCGTTCGCGTTAGGAAGGTTCGCTGCCATTTAGATGACCTCCAGGTCGGCGCGCAACGCGCCGGCCGCCTTCATCGCCTGCAGGATCGACATCAGGTCCGCGGGCGTCGCGCCGAGCGTGTTCAGCGCCTTCACGACGTCGGCGAGGTTCGCGCCGGCCGTCACCATCTTCAGCGCGCCGTTGTCCTGCTTCAGCTGGATCTGCGACTGCTGCGCCACCACCGTCTGCCCGTTCGAGAACGGCCCCGGCTGCGACACCACCGGCTGCGTGTTGACGACGACCGACAGGTTGCCGTGCGCGACCGCGCAGCTCTGCAGCGTGACCATCTGGTTCATCACGATCGAGCCGGTGCGCGCGTTCAGGATCACCTTCGCCGCGGCCTTGTCCGGGCTCACGTCGAGGTTCTGCAGCCGCGCCATGAACGCGACCTGCTGCGCCGAGTCGGCCGGCGCCGCGAGCTGGATCGTGCGGCCGTCGAGCGCCGTCGCGGTGCCCGGGCCGAAGCTCGAGTTGACTGCGGACACGATCCGCTGCGCGGTGCCGTAGTCCATGTCGTTCAGCTGCAGCTGCAGCACGCCGTTCATCTGCGCGATCGCGTTCGGCACCGAACGCTCGACGATCGCGCCGCCGACGATCCGGCCGGCCGCGAGCTGGTTCACCTGCACGCGGCTGCCGTTCGCGCTGGCGCCCGCGCCGCCGACCGCCATGTTGCCCTGCGAGAGCGCGTACACCTGCCCGTCCGCGCCCTTCAGCGGCGTGAGCAGCAGCGTGCCGCCGCGCAGGCTCTTCGCGTTGCCGAGCGACGATACCGTCACGTCGAGCGCTTCGCCCGGCCGCGCGAACGGCGGCAGCGTGGCCGTCACCATCACGGCCGCGACGTTCTTCAGCTGCATGTTGCTCAGCGACGACGGGCCGCCGTTCGCCGAGCCGTTGTTGATCGAGATGCCGAGGTTCGCGAGCATGTTCGCGAGCGTCTGCGTCGTGAACGGCGTCTGCATCGTCTGGTCGCCCGTGCCGTCGAGACCGACGACGAGGCCATAGCCGATCAGCGGGTTGTCGCGCACGCCCTGGATCTGCGCGAGGTCCTTCAGACGCTCCGCATGCGCGGGCGCCGCGCCGAGCACGCACGCGGCCGCCACGGCCGCGAACGCGACGGCGAGCCGCGCGGCGGCATGCGCGCGGGCCGACAGGCGGTGGATCGGGGTCGTCTGCATCGTCATCACCACGGCGCGATGTTGAGGAAGAAGCGCTGCAGCCAGCCCATCGTCTCGGCTTCGTTGATGTAGCCCTTCGACGAGTATTCGATCTTCGCGTCGGCGACCTGCGTCGAGTAGACCGAGTTCGCGCCCGAGATCGTGTTCGGGTTGACGACGCCCGAGAAGCGCACGAATTCGTTGCCCTGGTTGATCAGCATCTGCTTCTCGCCGCTGACCACGAGGTTGCCGTTCGGCAGCACGTTGGTGACGGTCACCGTGATCGTGCCGTTGAACGTGTTCGCCGCGCTCGCGCCGCCCGTCGCCGCGAACTTGTTGTTGCCGGTGGCCGACAGGTTCGCCTTCGCGAACAGCCCGCCGAGGAAGCCGGCCGTCGGCACGTTGAAGTCGGTGTTGCCCTGCCGGTTCGTGTTCGCGCCCGACGACTTGGTCGCGTTGATGTTCTCCGCGATCATGATCGTCAGGATGTCGCCGATGTTGCGCGGCCGCTGATCCTCGAACAGCGGCCGCCCCGCGTAGCCGGGGTTGTAGATCGAGCCGGGCGCCTGCATCGACATCGGTGTCGGCGGCTGCGCCGTCATCGGCTGCTGGATGATCGGATCGCGCGGGATCTGCGCGCAACCGGCGAGCGCCGCCACCGCGACCGCGCACGCGGCGCGGACGGTGGCTGACGGGAGGAGGCGAACCTGCTTCATGGCGACGACGGGACTTTCCGGTTAGCTCTTCATCTGCGTGACGGTCTGCAGCATCTGGTCGGACGTCGTCACGGCCTTGCTGTTGATCTCGTAGGCACGCTGCGTCTGGATCATGTTGACGAGTTCCTGCACGACGTTCACGTTCGACGCTTCGACGTAGTTCTGGTTGAGCACGCCCGCGCCGTTCAGGCCCGGCTGCGACACGTTCGGCGCGCCCGACGAGGTCGTCTCGGAGAACAGGTTCTCGCCGCGCGCCTCGAGGCCGGCCGGGTTGATGAAGGTCGCGATCTGCAGCGAGCCGATCTGTACCGCGTTGCTCGAACCCGGCTGCGTGACCGACACGACGCCGTCCTTGCCGATCGTCAGCGACTGCGCGTTCTGCGGAATGGTGATCGCCGGCAGCACCTGGTAGCCGCTCGACGTGACGAGCTGGCCCTGCGCGTTGGTCTGGAACGAGCCGTCGCGCGTGTAGGCGTTCGTGCCGTCCGGCATCAGCACCTGGAAGAAGCCCGCGCCGTTGATCGCGACGTCCTTCGAGTTGCCGGTCTGCGTGAGGCCGCCTTGCGTGTACAGGCGCTCGGTCGCGACCTGCTGCACGCCGGTGCCGAGCTGCAGGCCCGACGGCAGCTCGGTCTGCTGCGTCGAGTTCGCGCCCGGCTGGCGGATGGTCTGGTACAGCAGATCCTCGAACACCGCGCGCGACGCCTTGAAGCCGTTCGTGCTGGTGTTCGCGAGGTTGTTCGAAATCACGTCCATCTGCGCTTGCTGCGCATTCATGCCGGTGGCGGCGATGTAGAGCGAACGGTTCACTTGTAAGGTCTCCTGCGTAGGCTGGCGCGGGCGCTCAGCTGAAGTTGAGCAGCTGGTTCGCCGACTGCTCGTTCTGGTCGGCCGTCTGGATCAGCTTCGACTGAAGCTGGAACGCGCGCGCGTTGTCGATCATCGCGACCATCGCGGTCACCGGGTTGACGTTGCTGCCTTCGAGCGAATTCGGCGTGACGACCACGTTCGGGTCGGCGTCGGCCGGATTGCCGTCGGCGGTGCGGAACAACCCGTCGTTGCCGCGCGTGAGCGTGGCCGGATCGGGATTGACGAGCTTCATCTGGTCGACGATCGCGACCGCGGTCGGCGGGTCGCCCGGCATCAGCGCGGACACCGTGCCGTCCTTGCCGATCGTCACTTCCGCATTCGGCGGCACCGAGATCGGGCCGCCGTTGCCGACCACCGGCAGGTTGCTCGCGTTGACGAGCTGGCCGTTCTCGTCGACGTGCAGGTTGCCGGCGCGCGTGTATGCCTCGCTGCCGTCGGCCGCCTGCACCGACAGCCAGCCGGCGCCCTGCACCGCGACGTCGAGCGGATTGCCGGTGCGCGTGATCGGACCTGGCGCGTAATCCGCGCCAGGCGTCGACGAGAGCACGTAGGTGCGCGTCGTCGTCGGGTCGATCTTGCTGCCGTCGCCGAAATTCATCGGCACCGCGCGATACGTCGCGAGCTGCGCGCGAAAGCCCGTCGTCGAGGCGTTCGCGAGGTTGTTCGCGACGACCGCCTGCTGGTCGAGCGACTGCGACGCGCCCGTCATCGCCGTATAGATCAGTCGGTCCATGGCTGCCGGTTATCCGCGCTTACAGGTTGATGAGCGTCTGGTCGACGGTCTGCTGCGTCTTGATCGTCTGCGCGTTCGCCTGGTAGTTGCGCTGCGCGGTGATCAGGTTGACGAGCTGCGACGTGAGGTCGACGTTCGAGTTCTCGAGCGCGCTGCCCTGCAGCGTGCCGTGGTTCGTGCTGCCCGGCGCCGAGACCTGCGGCACGCCCGACGCGGCGGACTCCGCATACTGGTTGCCGCCGAGGTTCACCAGCCCGTTCGGGTTGTTGAAGTTCGCGAGCGCGATCTGGCCGAGCACGGCGGTCTGGCCGTTCGAGTAGTTGCCGGTCAGCTTGCCGTCGGTGCCGATCGTGTAGGTCGTCAGCGTGCCGCTCGCGTAGCCGTCCTGCGCGAGGTTGTTCACGCCGTCCTTGCCGCCGTACTGCGTCGTGCCGGTCAGGTCGAGCGTGAGGCTCTGCGGCGTCGCCGAGCCGTCGGTGTTCGGCACCGTGAACTGGAACTGGCCGAGCGACGTGGTCGGCGTCGGCGGCGTGCCCGTCGTCGTGCTCTGGATGCCGCCCGACGAATTGAACGTGACCGTGCCGAGATCGGTCGTCGCGCCGCCCTGGACGCCCGCGTACGCTTCCCACGTACCGGCCGCCGACTTCACGAAGTACATGTTGACGGCCTGCGAGCCGCCGAGCGAGTCGTACACCTGGATCGACGTCGAGTAGTTGTACGTCGTGTTGTCGGTCGCGCTGAACGGCGTCTTGGCCGGCACCGTGTCCTGCGAGTTCAGGTTGAACTGGCCGACGATCTTGGTCGTCGCGGTCGGCGCGATGTTGTTGGTCGGCGCCTGCAGCGGCACGGTCTGCGCGGTGTTGATCACGCCGCCCGCGTTGGCCATGTAGCCCATCAGGTTACGGCCCTGCGAGTCGACGATGTAGCCGTTCTTGTCGCGCTGGAACGTGCCGTCGCGCGAGTACGTCGTCACGCCGTTGTTCGACATCTGGTAGAAGCCGTTGCCGTTGATCGCGACGTCGAGCGACGAGTTCGACGAATTGATCGTGCCCTGGCCGAAATTCTGTTCCACCGAGTTCAGCGCCGTGCCGATGCCGATCTGCGTGTTGACCGACGTCGCGACCGAGTTCGCGTACATGTCGGCGAACTGCGCGGTGCTCGACTTGAAGCCGACCGTGTTCGCGTTCGCGATGTTGTTGCCGATCACGTCGAGCGCGTTCGAGGCGCCGGCGAGGCCGCTCAGACCCTGTTGATAACCCATTTCGGTCTCCGTTTCGAGAAAGCTCGATCAGTTGGTGGTGGTGTCGCCGGACGAGGACGAAGATGCCGTGGACGACTTGATGTTCGGGAAGATCGACGCGACCTGGGTGAGGCCCACCGTCGTGCCGTTCGACAGCACGAGCCCCGCCGTGCCGTCCGCCTGCTTGACCACGCTCTGCACCTGTGCGGCCGCGAGCGTCGTGGCCACCTGCGGCGTGCCCTTGCTGTCGGTGTAGGTCGCGCTGACCGTGTACTTGCCGTCCGGCAGCGCATTGCCGGCCGTATCGGTCGGCGTCCAGTTGAACGGCACGGTGCCGGCCGACTGCGCGCCCGCGTTGATCGTGTTCACGACGGTGCCCGCCGAGTTCTTCACGGTGATCGTCAGGTTCGACACCGAGCTCGCGAGCGACACGCCGAACGGCGACGCCGCGCCGCTCTTCACCGCGACCGAATTGCCCGGCGCGAGCACGTTCGTGCCGATCAGCAGCGCAGCCTGCGTCTGCTGGCCGGCTGCGAGCTGCGTCGACAGCGACGTGAGCGACGTGTTCAGCTGCGCGATGCCGCTCACCGTGTTGATCTGCGCGAGCTGCGACGTCATCTGCGAGCTGTCGACCGGGCTGGTCGGATCCTGGTTCTGCAGCTGCGTGACGAGCAGCTTCAGGAACGTCGCCTGCAGGTCGCTCGCCGACGTGCCGTTGGTCGACGACACGTTGTTGGTGTTCATCGTGTCGGTCGGCAGGTTCGACACGTTGGTGCCGTTGCCGCCGATCGTCGTGTTGGAGGAAGTCATCCTGGGTGGCCTTCTGTCGGAACTGTCGAGTCTGTAAGGTCGGTCGGCGTGCGGCTTACGAGCCGATCGTCAGCGTCTTGAGCATCAGCGTCTTCGCGGTGTTCAGCGTCTCGACGTTGGCCTGGTACGAGCGCGACGCCGAGATCATGTTCACCATTTCCTGCACCGGATCGACGTTCGGCATCTGCACGTAGCCGTTCGCGTCGGCGGCCGGGTTCGCCGGGTCGTAGGTCGACTTCATCGGCGACGGGTCGTCCATCACCTTCGTCACGCGCACGCCGCCCACGCCCTGGCCGGACGCGGTGCGCGCGCCGCCGATCGGGTCGGTCGCGAACACGACCTGCTTGGCCTTGTACGGCTTGCCGTCGGGGCCGGTGGCGCTGTCGGCGTTCGCGAGGTTCGACGCGGTGACGTTCAGACGCTGCGATTGCGCGGACAACGCCGAACCGGCGACGCCGAAGATGTTCATCAACGAAGGCATGGTGGCTCCTGGTGCTTGTGCTCGGGTTCGGTGGCGCTTACGAGTTCGTCGAGATCGCGGCGATCATCGCCTTGATCTGCTGGGTCATCACGGTCATCCCGGTTTCGTAGTGCAGCGCGTTGTTCGCGAACTGCACGCGCTCGACGTCGAGATCGACCGTGTTGCCGTCGAGCGACGGCTGCAGCGGCATCCGGTACTGCGCGCGGCCGTAGTCGTCCGACGGGCCGCCCGTCGGGATCAGCTTCGCGGTGCCGGCCATGTGGCCCGCCGCCGTCGACACCATCGACATGCCGCTCGTCACGCCGGCCGGCTGCGCCATCGGCAGTTGCCCGGCGTTGCTCGGCGCCAGGCCGCCGCCCGTCTGCTTCAGCGAGCGCGCGAGCGTCGACGCGAAATCGACGTCGCGGGCCTGGTAGCCGGGCGTGTCGGCGTTCGCGATGTTCGACGACAGCAGTTCCTGCCGGTAGGCGCGCACGTCGAGCGCCTGGCGGCCGAACGCGAATTCCGCATCGAGTTTGTCCAGCATGTGTGCGTCTCTCCGTATGAAGCGCTGCACGCCCCTCGCGCCGGATGGCGACCCAAGAGGCTTTTTTCCATGACAGCGATGGTAGGCGCGGGACGCAACCGGCAATCGGGCGAATAACGCGGCAAAGGCCCCCTCTATTCATCGTTTGCGCGACGGCCCGGCTCCCTAGAATGCAAAGCGGATCAACGGATCGAGGACACGGCGATGACTGGCAGCGCACTTCGCGACAGGAACGGGCGGCGCGCGCACGTCCGGCGTGCGGTTGCGCTCGCCGCGGCGCTGTGGATCGCCGCCCCTGCGGTACAGGCGGACGACGGGATGATCGTGATTCCCGGACGCGGCGAGACGGCCGAAACCGCGCTCGCGCACGCCAATGCGGCGAATGGCGGACCGTTCGGCGGGAATGCGGGCGTGGCTTCGGGAGCGGGCATCGCGCCGGAAGCGGGTCGCGCGGCGTCGGGCGCAGGTGCCGCGGCCGGCGCGGCCGCCGCCGGTTACGCGGCGCAACCGGCCGGCGCGATGGTCGTGACGACCGTCCCGCCGCCGGCGCCAGCCCCCGCGTACGCAGCCGCCCGCGCGAACGCCGGCT
>NZ_CABVPX010000057.1 GCF_902499125.1 Burkholderia arboris | reverse complement strand
GATCTCGTGCTCGCGAATCAGCGCCTCTCAGAGGTCAAGTTCTGATCGTCAAGACGGCCTCAGATTGACGCTTACGACGTTCTCACGGGCAATCGGTTTGAAGCCCATCACGACGCCTGTCCGAAGTCCACAGAGCAACGGGATGGCTGAGAGTTTCGTCAAAACGATGAAGCGCGACTACGTTTCGTGGATGCCCAAGCCTGACGCGACGACGGCGCTGCAAAACCTGGCCATCGCGTTCGGCCACTACAACGAATTGCATCCGCACAGCGCCCTGAAATATCGCTCGCCACGCGAATTCCGCCAGCAAGCAAATTCACTAACCTAAGCGTGACCGTGTGTCCGGTTATGCAGGGGCAAGTCCATCCTGCAATGGTCGACAAGACGGTGACCATGTTCTGGCACGGGGTGCCAGCTGAATTCGACGACAAAGGAAATGTGTTCCGGGCCGCGGTTGATTCCGGCTCGCCCTATGTAGGAATCGTACTGAAAGAGGGCGAACTCTCACCTTGGATAGCAACAGGAACCAAGAACACGCCTCCTGAACGATCATAGGCACGCCCATTAGGCATTCCGCTGTTTGCGGAAGCGGGGGCCATTGTAGACGGCCCTGCTTTCGTTCTGGCCGCGTGCGATAACCAACGATTGCTACGAGCGTGGCCGTAGCCTATTGCCTTCGCAGCAAATTTCGCGTTTCCGGAAGCAAGACAGACACAAAGTCATCGTATTTGCGATCGAACACTTCGTCACCAGCGAGATATTCCATGAACCGCTCAACTGTGACCGCCTGCTTGTCGGTCGTCGGAGGGCAATACGCCTCCCAGACCAAAAGGAAAAGCCGACGCAATGGATGCTTCCCTCCTCGACCACGGTTTAGTGCCGCCGCCAGCACATCATAAGCTGATGGCAATCCACTCGACACAGGACGCCGGTACTTGAACGATAGCAGCACAGGCAGTATGCCCTTGGGGCTCCAAAAATCCCAAGCCAACCCAGGGGCAAACTCCTCTCGCCACAATCGGTATCGCGTCAGCCGATAAGCTGCGGCAAACACACTGTCGCGCAGATCTTCCGGAGCACCTGTATCGTAATACTGCACGGCGACATTCAAAAACTCATCGAGCCCATCACTCCATGAGGTATCCACGCTCCACGCAGTCTTCGATGCCTGAGCCAGCTTGATGCGATCCCATGCCCCCGTTGCTCGTAGATTTGTCTCTGTTTGTGTTTGATCAGGCTGGCAATAACGCCCACCACGCACTCGGTCTATGCCGTGTTCCGACATCAGCGCGATAGTAGCCTCATCCTCCATTGCCTTCGCCGTGTGTTCGTCCTGAGTACCGGTATTGATGGTGTAGATACGTCGCATCGGCCTGTATCGCTTGGTCCACTCCGCACCAACGCCAGACTTGTGCTGCTCCCAACGGCGATCCAAGTTGTCACTCAGGCCGACATAAAATCGCCCTTGCTCCAATGCGTGAACGTACAGGAAAATATCCTTCGGCGCAGCAGCCCCAGCCCAGTTAGTCGGCCTGGTTCTCGACTTACTCGTCTTGCTACCTGAGCCTGCGAGATCGACGAACTCTCGAGCAGCTTCGTCCGAAATTTCGGTGCCTATGGCCGCTTTCTTCCATCCTGCCACGCTCCTCACTCCCAGCAGATCCATCTGCCGGCGTGTGTACCCACCTCCCGCACTCGCTCCGGCGGCGAGCAATTCTTCAGTAATAAGCATAAGAATTTTTGTCCGCCCATTCGACACTATATCTTTCCCAGAATCTTATATATTCACGCAGGACTGCAATTGTTCGCGCAGCCAAACATGCCCACCATCTTGATCGAAACGTGCGTGCCATGTCGCGTATAGACTATATCGATTCGCATCAAATGGAAGCTGAAATGTGTCGAGTGTATCCTTGTAGTGATCCAGAAATCGGACCGGTAACGTACAAACTAGATCACTATTTTTCAAAATGATAGGCACAAGGCTATAAAACTGAACTGACACCCCAATTTTCCGTACCAACCCAAACTCCGCCAAAAGATCGTCAATGAACCCGCGAAATCCCCCTCCGTGGCCCGACACGAGGATGTGTTCCAATTTCACATAGTCACTTAGACTAAGTGGCTCGACGCCCCGCGGGTGTTTCTTACGTTGCGCCATACGGAAACTTTCTTCGAGTAACAATTCCTGCGACGCGCCCGGTACGGCATCTCGCGACGTCAGCGCGAGGTCAACTTCACCGCTTTCCAACTGATTAGCCAAAATGCTCGGGTTTAACACCCGAAACGCATATCGAATACCACCCAATCCAGCGTCTCGCGTCAACTGCGCTAGCCGCGGAGCTATGATTGCAGCCGCATTGTCGTTTGCACATATGGAGAACGTTCGATGGGCTACCGTCGGGTCGAAGCGTGGCCGTTGTCTTACCACGTCTTCCAGCGTTTGCAGCGCCCGATGCAAGGGATCTCGTAAATGCGCGGCAAGTGGTGTCAACACCATCCCTCTGCCCGACTGTGCCGGGATCAACAACGGATCCCCAAACAACTCGCGCAATCGAGCGAGTTGCGCAGAAAGTGCCGGCTGGCTGATATGAAGCTTTTCCGCAGCGTGCGTAACGTTGCGCTCGTCCAGCATCGTATTGAGCGAGACAAGCAGCGCTAGATTGTGGCCCGAGAAATTCATTTGCTTATACCTCGTATCTCGACTTCCGATTTCACAAAATCGCCCGATCTCAGCAACATGCTGCGTATTTCTCTGCCTACAGATATCGCCATGTCCGTTTTCCAGTTTCGCGACAGCTTGATCACACAGGTTATTGAACAACGTGGCCTCGGTTATTGCCCCAATCACCTTTACCCAGACTGGGATTCATCAGTGCTCGAAGCACACCGCGCATTAATGATTCCAGACTGCTTCGATGTTGTTTCCCAGCGCTTCATATCAAGCATTCATACCTGGGTCGTACGAACACAATATCATACGATCCTCATTGACACGTGCGTAGGAAATGACAAGATACGTTCCTTACCACGGTTCAACCAACTCAATTTGCCGTTTCTAAAACAGCTTGCAAAAGCTGGTGTTTCGGTCGAAAGCGTCGATTACGTAATGTGCACGCATCTGCATGCTGATCACTGCGGGTGGAACACGCAACTCGTCGACGGCCGATGGGTACCCACGTTCCCGAATGCAAAATATGTATTCTCCCGCCTCGAATATGAATACTGGCTCGGCCAGATTAGCGACGATAACTTCAATGCAAATGTTTTCGAAGACAGTGTGCTTCCCGTTATCGAGCAGGGTCAAGCGCACATCATAGACAGTACGGACGCAATTGCTGATACGTTGTTGATTCACCCCACATTCGGTCACAGCCCAGGGCACATCACATTCGAGCTTCTCAACGGCGGGCACAGCTGTGGTGGGGGTCTCTTCAGTGGAGACTCAATGCATCAACCATTGCAAGTCTTCAATCCAAGCTGGAACAGTTGCTTCTGTGCCGATCCTCATCGTTCAGTTGCGTCACGCCGCTGGCTATTGGAATACGCGGCCGAGAACCGAAGTACCGTGTTCACCGCGCACTTCGCAAACACTTCAGCCGGACGGGTGGCACGTGTTGGCAACGGATTCAGTTGGCAATTCATTCAAGAGAAGGATCACGCATGAGCAACAACGCATCGCACGCAATCGTATGCAACGACTTCATGATCCCCAGCGATACGTCCGGTATCGAACTGTACGTGCGCAACAAGCAACGTTCCGACATTACACATTTCGACGGAATGCGTACGGTACTGTTCGTCGCTGGTTCGACCTATCCCGCCTCGACATCGTTTGATTTAGCGCTCGACGGAACTTCGTGGATGGATCAACTTGCCCTTGCGGGATACGACGCATGGCTGGTTGATGTGAGAGGCTATGGCCGCTCGACGCAGCCCCCCGAGATGGCGCAGCCCGCAGAACTAAATCCCCCTATCGTTCGTACCCCAGTCGCTGTTAGCGACGTGGCAACGGCCGTGAACTTCGTACGTAACCGAACTGGTGGGAACCCGATCAATCTGATTGGCTGGTCGTGGGGAGCAGCACTCATGGGATGCTACACATGCAATCACAACGATGCTGTCCACAAACTTGTGCTTCTGGCGCCTCAATGGACTCGCAATACTCCGAGTGCCTCAGACACTGGCGGCAAACTTGGTGCCTATCGAATAGTGCAACGATCCACCGCGAAGGCGCGTTGGCTGAACGGCGTACCCGACGAAGCCCGTGACACCCTGCTTCCCCCCGCGTGGTTCAGCGCATGGGCCGACGCTACGTTCGGCCCCTCACCCGATGCTCACATCAAAGCACCCAATGGTACTGTGCAAGACAGTCGAGAATTCTGGTCGGCTGGTAGGGCTCTTTACGACCCGTCGCAGATTCACGTACCAGTTTTGGTGGTGCATGCCGAGTGGGACCACGATTGCCCACTCGACTTATCCCGTGCCGTATTCTCAAAG
The DNA here is from genome assembly GCF_902499125.1 of Burkholderia arboris. Lineage (GTDB taxonomy): Bacteria > Pseudomonadota > Gammaproteobacteria > Burkholderiales > Burkholderiaceae > Burkholderia > Burkholderia arboris. The sequence goes on along the minus strand of NZ_CABVPX010000057.1, from coordinate 22,412 downwards.
CTCACTGGGGCGCCATACCGCAGATGGGTAGAGATTGGTGAAGGGACGCACTCCGTATTGATGGAGAAGAACCGCTGGCAGATCTTCGGCGCGGTTCAGCAGTTTCTAGAAGACACGGTGCCAGGAGTTTGCGAGTCGTTGAAGGAATAGGTTTCGGTTATGGACCTACACTTCCGTTATGAGCAGATCACGAATACAACAGATCATTGCCGCTTGATAAAGCGACAACGAACCCGAGCTCACATCAGACTACGTGCGGTTTCTTGCCTAATCCAAGCCACCGCTTTCGACCAGCCACTGAATCCGCCGCCGCTGCGCGCTGCGGATATGCGCCTCGGCCGCCATCGCGCTCGCCGACGAATCTCGGGCAACAATGTGCCGGACAATCTCCTGATGTTCGGAGTGCGCTTCGCGCGCACGGACAACGTCTCCGAGCATGGTGGGCAGGAGCGCCATAGTGTCGTTCATGGTTTGAAGACTACGCAGCAGAAATCGATTGTGGGCCGCAAGGTACATCATCCCATGAAAGCGTTGATTGATCTCCGACAAACGTCGCGGATCGTCAAAACACTTGGCCTCCTCGTTCACAAGCGAAGAAAGCGCAGCGATTTCAATCTCGGACGCATGCTGAGCCGCCAAGCTCGCCGCTTTGGCCTCAAGCGCCTCGCGCATCGAGTACAGCTCCATAATCATCTGATGCGTGGGTCGTGTCACAGTCAACCCCCGCCGCGGCTCATACGTAAGCAGGCTCTCAGCTTCAAGACGCTTCAGTGCTTCACGTACTGGTGTACGTGACATGCCGAATCGCTCCGTAATGTCCTTCTCGACCAACCGGTCTCCCGCCTGAAGTTCCCCAGCTCGAATCGCTGATTTAAGTCGCTCATATGCTTCGGCACCAAGATCGCCAGCGGACTGCGTGGCCTCAACGTTCTCCATAAAACCCTCTCGCAATCGATCTGGCAATTATGGCATCGGACGCTCGCGCCCACCATCCGCACACGGGAGCACTTTACAGAATTCCAATGCATACCATAGTATACTCTCACACACGGAAGGAGAGAACCATGCGGATCGTTCTTTTGCCAGGAGATGGCATCGGGCCCGAAATTACGAAAGCGACAGAATGCGTACTGCAAGCGGCGTCTGACGCGTTCGGATTGCACCTTGAATTCATCAGCGAGCTGGCGGGTCATGAGAGCCTTGCCAAGCACGGAGCCACCGTCACACCGGAGTTGCTCGAGTCGGTCAGGGCCGCCGACGGTCTCGTGCTAGGACCGATGGCGACTTACGACTTCAAGGACGAGGCGAAGGGCGAAATCAATCCGTCGAAGTTCTTCCGTAAAAGTCTCGACTTGTACGCAAACGTGCGGCCGTCGCGTACTTACCGTGGCCTCAGGGCACCCGTTGGCGAGTTTGACCTGGTTGTGGTTCGCGAAAATACCGAAGGGTTCTATGCTGATCGCAACATGGAACAGGGTAACGGCGAGATCCTCGTAACTTCGGACGTAGCCATCTCGCTACGTCGCATCACTCGACAGTGTTGCGTACGTATCGCACATGCTGCGTTTGAATTGGCGATGCAGCGCAAGCGGCACGTCAGTATCGTTCACAAGGCAAATGTCCTGAAGATCGGCGACGGCATGTTTATCGACGCCTGCCAAGAAGTGGCCCGGGCCTATCCGGAAGTGATCGTCGACGACTTTATCGTCGATGCAATGATGGCTCATGTCGTGCGCGCGCCGCAACGCTTCGACGTGGTCGTAACAACCAACATGTTCGGAGACATCCTTTCGGATCTCACATCCGAACTGTCCGGAAGTCTAGGTTTGGCTGGATCACTAAACTCGGGGGGCACGCATGCTATGGCACAAGCCGCCCATGGATCGGCACCCGATATCGCGGGCAAAAACGTGGCGAATCCATTCTCGCTGATCCTATCAGCGGCATTGCTGCTGCGCTGGCACGGTCAGAAGTCGGCCAAAAACGATTTCCTACAGGCTGCCACCGCCATTGAACATGCCACTGCGGCGGCGATCGCTGCAAAGGAAGCAACGCGCGACGTTGGTGGCAACCTTGGCACTCACGAAACAGGCGAAGCGCTCGGTCAGCGACTTCATGCGTTGGCAAGCTGAGCCGTCAGTTTAAGACGAAAAGCCGATGGATGCTCACGTCCAACGTCAGATGGAAATCCGGAGACACAATTGACGACCGAAATAGAAAAAGCCGTGCTTCGCAAAGTCGCATGGCGATTCCTTCCGCTATTAATCGTCGCGTATATCGTCAACTACCTTGACCGTACAAGTCTTGGTGTGGCGGCATTGACGATGAACAACGACCTACACCTCACTGCGAGCGAATTCGGATACGCGGCTGGTATCTTCTTCGTCGGCTACTGCTTGTTTGAAGTGCCAAGCAATCTAGCCCTGTATCGCTACGGCGCGAAGTTCTGGCTCACCCGCATCATCATTACGTGGGGCATCGTATCTGCCAGCACCGCATGGGTGTCGGGACCAGTCTCGTTCTATCTCGTGCGATTTCTGCTCGGCGTGGCGGAAGCGGGATTCTTTCCGGGAGTAGCGTACTTTCTTTCGTGCTGGTTTCCGAAAGCGTACCGCGCCCGGATTCTCGCGTGGTTCCTGCTCGCAATTCCAGCGTCATCGCTGATTGGCACGCCCATTGCCGGCTGGTTGCTTGATTTGAATGGTGTGGCGGGACTCGCCGGCTGGAAGTGGATGTTTGTGTTAGTTAGCCTGCCGGCCATAGTGCTTGGTTGCATTTTCCCGATGGTGCTCGCCAATTCGCCACGTGATGCGACCTGGTTGGCCAAAGCAGAGCGCACTACACTTGAAGCAATACTTGCTGGTGAGTCGAAGACGACTCACAAAAGCCGGTTCAGCGAGGCATTGCGCGATCCGCGAGTGCTGATTCTCGCGGCCACACAGTTCGGGCTGATAGTTGGATCGTACGGCATCGGCGTGGTTGCCCCAAATCGTCAGAGAACACATACGCGATAATCATCTCATCGCGCTAGTCTCGACAGTGCCGTATCTGTTTGCGACGTTCGGACCGATCATATGGGCCGCCTGGTCGGACAAAACCGATAGCAAGATAGGCAACGTCGTCGCAGGGTGCACTCTCTCAGCTGCCGGATTGCTTCTATCGCTCTACAACTCATCGCTACTGGTTTCGATGCTTGGCATTACTCTCGCACTTCTCGGAATCAATGCTGCTCGGGCTATCTTTTGGGCCATCCCACCACGCTTCCTGACGGGCGCAGCAGCCGCAGGCGGTTTTGCATTCATAAATTCCGTCGGCACTATCGGCGGCCTGGTCGGCCCGGCAATGATTGGCGTACTCAAGGATTGGCAAGGAAGCTTCACCGCAGGCCTGCTCGGTATGGCCGTATTTTTGACCTTGTCGGCTATGCTGGCCGCGTCGTTGAAGTTAATGCCTCAGTCCTAGTCTGACTTGCAATACAACAGCATGGGAGACGATTGTGACCAACAGAAGAAGCTTTGTCTTGAAATCCGCGGCAGTGTGTATCGCGGGGACATCAATGGGCGTAACGGCAAACGCCACCACTCGTGCGGTACGTGACCTGCCATTTCGAATTCCGCCAAACGCTTGCGATTGTCATGTGCATGTTGTCGGCCATCAGAATCGTTACCCAATGTTGCCTGATCGCGCCTACACACCGCCCGAGGCGAGCGTCACAGAGTTGCGCATGCACCTTGCGCAAATCGGGATGTCCCGCGTGGTGCTAATTCAACCCAGCTTCTATGGAGTCGACAATTCATGCCTCGTCGACACATTGCAGGCACTCGGCAACATGGCGCGAGGCATTGCTGTCATTAATTCATCAACGCCTGACGAAACGCTCCAGGCGTTGGCAGCGAATGGCGTAAAGGGCGTACGGGCAAATCTGGAATCGATCGGCCTGCGCGATCCCGCAGCAGCTCGCAACGCACTGAAAGAGCTCGCTCGCCGTATCGCACCACTCGGTTGGCACATCCAGATCTACGCGGCTTCACATGTAATTGCAGCATCGGCAGAAGTCATCGGTGGGCTCGGGGTGCCAATCGTACTTGACCATTTCGCGCTGGTACAAACATCGAACGGTCTGACACAGTCGCCCCTAGCACCCATCGTCGAACTTGTGCGCAGCGGTTACGCGTATGTGAAGCTTTCTGCTCCCTATCGCATCTCGAAGGGTGCACCAAACTATGACGATGTGTGCCCGATCGCGCGCCTTCTTGTTGAAGCCAATCCCTCACAAATCGTATGGGCAAGCGATTGGCCGCATACCGATCGTGCCCCGAACAAGCGGCCAACAGACGTCAGTCCATTCCGTCTAGTCGATGATGTGTACATGCTGAATCAGTTTCTGAATTGGGTGCCCGAGCCCGAACTCAGGCAAAGCATCTTGGTTTCTAATCCTGCGAAACTGTATGGTTTTTGATTAACAAACATCAACGGGGCGATTCCGTTATGCAGATTCGATCGTGATGTGCCCGATCAGTGCGGGACGACGAAGGCTTTTGTAACAAGAGCAGCGACGTTGGCGCCTCGTTGCCTCAAAGCGGAAACAGTCATTCCGGCCGACCCATCGGGCATGCAGCCTTCAAGCGGTGGATCAAGTCGTAACGTTGCAGTACCTGGTAGTTGCAAGCCATCCCACTGCACTTCGCGACGGTCATTCACTTGGCCGAGCGTTCGCCCGATCAACTTGCTCCCCTTCGGGATCGCTACGTTCTCGAAACGGTCATAGACATTAAGCGACACGATCCCCACCATCATGCCTCCGACTCCGGGATCCCCAGTTTCCAGGCTCACATTGATGGGGGGTACCTTCGACGATTTCATACGGTTGGATTCGATGAATTTTCGCGATGGTGGGAGCATCCGAGTCAGCATTGCCCATAGACTGGGCCAGCGCTTGGGCAGACATTACGAACGCAGCCGCACAGGACAACGCGACAAACGACGATTTCATAGTGGATTCCTTCTTGCATATATAACAAGTGAGTCGGCCGATTATCCGGATGCGAAACAGTCGATGGATCGAACCTGCGCTATACCTTCGGCCGGGGGCGGTCAAGACTGAGAGCATCCTCCGCGCTCTTGCGCGAACCCTCTTCTGCTAATGCACCTTGACAGGGTCGCCCAATTTTTCCCAAGATCACACTGTAAGCGCAGTGATCTCTAGTACACTCAAACGATAACGCCCGATGCACCAATATCGATTACGCCAGCATCGCGCGAATCAGACGGGATACGCTTTGCGCAAGCTGCCCCCTACTCGCTAGATGCCCAGCCGCAACACATTCAACGACAACCGCTGACACTGCGCGCTCAAGGCGAGTCACATTTTCGATTGGACATACAGGGTCGTGGTTTCCGTGTGCAATGAAAATCGGAACGCCTGCATGCGATGCGCTACGTGCAAGCACTCGCAACTTGCGCTCACCTAGCCAACACCCATGCTGCAGGTAATGCGATTGAATGCGATACTTATCGATCAGGCGATTAGCCTTCTGCCGCGATATGCGCTCCTCTCTCGATGACCGCCGCATCAAAATTGCCTCTTCATAGCGATGCCACGAAAGTGCCACCGCGCGTCGTCGCACCCAACTCACCCCCGGTTGCAGACGTCGCGCACATTGGAGCGGCAGCCGATCGGACCTCGAGGTGCCGGCCGCAGCCACCAGTCGCTTCCACTCCTGCGGTGCTCGATAACGTGATGTTGTGAAGAAGCCACGCACTTCTCGTGCGGACGTCATGAACAGGCCTCGCAGCACGAGGCCGAGAACACGCTCTGGAAATCTTCCAGCATAGGCCAGCGCAAGCGCGCCCCCCCATGATCCGCCCAGAACACCCCAGCGTTCGATCCCAAGTTCCTCCCGCAATGCCTCCAGATCACCGATCAGGTATTTCGTACTGTTATGACGCGTACTTCCCCGCGGAGTCGACATGCCGGTTCCGCGCTGGTCGACGAGCACGACACGCACTCGCGTTAGATCGAACAAACGCAAAACGCCTGGCTGGCTTCCACTGCCGGGACCGCCATGTAGCACGACAACCGGTGGACCAAGCGGGTTACCGGCCTCGACATAGGAAATCGTGTGAGCACCACGACACAACCGTCCGGTGGATAGCGGGTGACATAAGGCAGCGCGTTTGGCATTTGTCGTCATCGATTCTAGTAATGGGTATAGTGTTCCCGTCGCTCTCTCGGGATGTTCAAAGCAAACCTCGATGTGCAAGTGCCACAACATATCAAGATATTCGTGAACATGCTCTATTCCCGGGAAAATCTCACGTTCTCACTAGTCTATTCAGACATACGCCATCATTTTTTTGAGTGAGCGGCGTCTAACTTGTTAACGTCGTACACCGAAAATCTCACTTCATTTTCTGGCAATGCAAGGTTCTTCTCGAAGGAAAGCGACTTGCGAATATCTCTTAGCCCTGCTTCCCAGTGATCATGCATCGTCCACAGACCAAACTGCACATCCTTATATTGGTTCTCGTAAGGCTTCTCATGATAGATAAGGTGCTGTACGTTGTAGCAACGACTACATGACAGTTCTTCAACGCTCTGCCACCACTGATCATTTGATCGAATGTCTTCTGGTACGTGATCTATAACGTGATTCAACAGGCTCCGAAAACGCTGTTCACGCTGTAGCATGTCTGTTACGAACCGCGTGCGGCTCGAATACTGCACGTCCTTCATACGTTCGGCGACGTCCGCCATCGTGCGCGGTAGCGGCCCACGTGCGCTCCACAGATCGACCTGGAACGCGAGCGTGTCACGACGCGGTGCCGCGTTGAGCACTTCCATTAGCGGTGTGTTCGACACGACGCCACCGTCCCAGTAATACTCGCCTTCGATTTCGACCGGCGGAAATCCGGGTGGCAGCGCACCGGATGCCATGAAGTGCTCGGGCGCGAGACGGATGCGCGAGTTGTCGAAGTACACGAAGTTGCCGGTGCCGACGTTGACCGCGCCGACCGACACGCGCGTTTCGCCCGAATTGATCCGGTCGAAATCGCACAGCTTCAGCAGCGTCGTGCGCAGCGCCGACGTGTCGTACCAGCTGATCTTTTCCGGATGGTCGGACACACCCGGCAGCGGCGGCGGGAAGCGCGGCGCGAAGAAGCCCTGCTGGCCCTGCATCATCGCGCTTGCGGCCTGCGACGCGGTGAAGAACGTGCGGATCTGGTCGATGCTGTTGAACAGCGCGAATTCGAACGCGGCCGGAATCACCGGAAAGAACGCCGGCTGGCAGATCGTTTCCCAGAATTCGCGCAGGCGCTCGACGCGATGCTCGGGCGCGTTGCCGGCGATCAGCGCGGTGTTGAGCGCGCCGATCGAGATGCCCGCGATCCAGTCGAGCGGAATGCCCGCCTCATGCAGCCCTTCGAACACGCCGGCCTGATATGCGCCGAGCGCGCCGCCGCCCTGCAGGACGAGCGCGATCGTCTCGTACGGCAGCGAGCGTGTCGCGGCCGGTGCGCCGGCCTCGTGATACAAGTCCGCTGCATCGACGGCCTGCTTTTCTGTTCGGGCGTGCGGTTTCATCAGTTGCTCCGAGAAATCCCGCCAGCGATGGCGGAGAGGAAAGGCGCGCCGTCGACAGACGGCGCGACATGGTTTGAATGACCGGTATGTTTCTTGTCTGCCGCTACCCAGTTCCGATCCGAACGTGCTTCGACAGGCGCAGGAATCGCCTCCGTTGAGGGAGGCAGCGGACGTTACTGCATGAACCAGCCGTGGCTGACGATGAACGACTGGCCCGTGAGCGCGGCGCTCGGGAACGCCGACAGGAACAGCACCGTCTGCGCGACGTCCTGCACCGTCGTGAACACGCCGTCGACCGTGTTGCCGAGCATCACCTTCTTGATCACTTCCTCTTCGCTGATGCCGAGCTCCTTCGCCTGCTCCGGAATCTGCTTGTCGACCAGCGGCGTGCGCACGAAGCCCGGACACACGACGTGCGAGCGCACGTTGTGCTTCGCGCCTTCCTTCGCCAGCACGCGGGCGAGGCCCAGCAGGCCATGCTTGGCCGTCACGTACGCCGACTTCAGCGGCGACGCTTCGTGCGAGTGCACCGAACCCATGTAGATCACGACGCCGCCGCGATCGTCCTTGTACATGTGCTTGAGCGCGGCCTTCGTCGTCAGGAACGCGCCGTCGACGTGGATCGCCTGCATCTTCTTCCAGTCGGAGAACGAATAGTTCTCGATCGGGTTGACGATCTGGATGCCGGCGTTCGACACGAGGATGTCGACCGAGCCGAACGTTTCGGCAACCTTGTCGATGCCGCTGTTCACGGCGTCCTCGTTCGTCACGTCCATCGCGACGCCGATCGCCTTGCCGCCCGCCTTGATGATCTCGTCGGCGACCGCGTTCGCGCCGTCCTGGTTCAGGTCGGCGATCGCGACGGCCGCGCCTGCCTTGGCGAGCTCGAGTGCGATTTCCTTGCCGATGCCGCTCGCGGCGCCCGTGACGACTGCGGTCTTGCCATTCAGGTTGCTCATTTCGAATTCCCGTGGTGAAAGTGTTGAGGGCGTATTACTGGGCCAGATAGTCATGGACGACTTCGCCGAGGCCCAGTGTCAAATCTGCGACCAGGTGGCGGGCTTCGACGATTTCGAGCACGGGCAGGTCCGCCACGGGCGCCAGTGCGTGCGGCGCCAGTTCGAGCGAGGCGGGGCCCGTCCACGCGCCCTTCATCTTGATGTCCTGCATGTAATAGCGCACCAGTTCGCAGACGCGCGCGGTGCCGTCGACGTGCGGGATGATCTTCAGCAGGAAATTGGGGCCGGCGAGACGCTTCGTCTGCTCGTCGATGTCGAGTTCCTTGTGCTTGTAGCCCATCGTGCCGGTGGCGACGCGCACCTTGCCGTAGTCGAGCGTGCCCAGGATGTGATCGGTGTTCACGTGCAGCGTGGGCGACGCGAGCTTCTTCGGGAAGCCCCACAGCTCGCGGCCGCCGGCGATCGGCGGGTGATCGTCGAGATACATCGCGAGCGTGTAGCCGCCCGGCTGGCCGTTGTATTCGACCGGGATGACCTGGCCGCTTTCGGTGTAGTCGCCAAAGCCAGTCGAATCGGCCATGCGAATGAATTCGTAATGGACGAGCGGCTCGGTGATCTGCAGCGGCTCGGGGACGATTTCGCGGAGACGGTCCGGATCGGTGCGATACGTGATGATCAGAAACTCACGATCGACGAAACGGTAAGGACCCACCGGGAAGGCAGGGCTGGTCAACGGCATCGCAAACGCTTTGGACCTAATATCATTAGCTTTCATTCGTGTTCCTACAGAATTAATAAAATTAGCCAAGCTACACACCACTTACACATCACACATCTGTAAGACTGTCCAGATCCGAACAGCCCCTTCTCAATCCAGCCAAAAGACAACACTCCCATTAATCGCTACCGTTCCTCCGATATCGTTCCCGTCGCGAGTGCGAGTGCGGCGGCGGCCGACAGCGCGCCGGCATAGCTGTCGACCTCCGCGTTCCGGGCCGCGAGCAACTGGCTTTGCGCGATCGTCGCGTCGGTGACCGAGCCGACGCCGTTCCGGTAAGCGGTCAGCGCCGCGTCGTAGCTGGTCTGCGCGGCATCGACGAGCGCCTTGGCCGCGTCGTGCGACGCGAGGCTCGTCTGCACCGCGTTCTGCGCGGCGACGACCTGGCGAACGGCTTCCTCCTTGGTCCGCGTGAGGCGCGCGGATGCGCTTTCCGCGTCGTTGCGTGCCTGCATCAGCACGGCCGAGCGCAGGCCGCCGTCGTACAGCGGGATCGTCACGCCGAGGAATACGCCGCCGCCGTAGCGGCTGCCGTTCAGGTTGACGGTCGGCGCCTGGTCGCCGATCGCCGGCAGCGCGGAGATGGACGTACCGCCGCTCGCATACGACGTCGACGCGGACAGGAAGATCTTCGGCATGAACGCGGCTTGAGCCGCCTTGATCTTCGCGCGGTTGGCCTTTTCGACCGCGAACGCGCCCTGCAGGTCGGGGCGGCGCGCGATCGCGTCCGACACGATCGTGTCGACCGACGAACCGAGCGCGGGCGGCAGCGGCCGCTTCGGCAGCGCGGCGATGGTCGGCTTCGACAGCGGCGAGATGCCGAGCGCGGAGACGAGGGCGAGGTAACTGTCGCTCTCGGCGCCGTTCGCCTGCACGAGCGCGAGGTTCGCCTGCGCGCGGTTCTGCGTCGCCTGCGCGAGTTCGACGACCGTGCCGACGCCGTGCTTGAGCCGTGCGCGGGACGCCGCGAGGATCGCATCGGCGTTCGTGAGGCCCTGTTGCGCGCTGAGCGCGTGCGAGCGGGCGGCTTCGTAGCGGTAGTACGAGACCGTCACGTCGTGGATCACCTGCTGGTGCACGGCCGTGAACGCGACGTTCGACGCGATCGATGCCTGTTCGGCCGCTTCGACGCGCGCCGCGCGGCCGCCGAAATCGAACAGCAGCCATTGCAGCGACAGCGCCGAAATCGTGCCGTGCACGGTGGTGTCGCTCGACGAATCGCCGAGGATCGTGGACGTCGAGCCGTGGCTCGTCTGGTACGCGCCCATCGCGGTCGCCGACAGGCGCGGCAGGTAGGCGGCCTTGGCGAGGCCGACCGCGAGCGCCGCATTGCGAGCGTCGTTCCACGCGATGCGGGTGAGCGGGTTCGCCGATTCGGCGAGATCGATCAGCTCGGGCAGCGTGTACGGATGCGCGGCATCGAGCACGGCCGGCGGCGAGACCGACGCGAGCGCCGGCGACGCGGGCAGCGTGTAGTCGTGCGCGCCTGGCGCGGACGCGCGCGGCGGGCCCGGCACGATGTCGCCCGCGGCCGACGTTTGCGGCTGCCACGGGCGGTCGGACGCCTCCGGCGCCAGATCGATCGACGACGTCGCGCAGCCGGCCAGCGCGACGGCGGTCGCGAGCACGGTGGCGGCGATCGCGGCGGCCGGCGGTTCAGGTAGGCGCATGAGGGGCAGGCTCCTTCGGTGTGGCTTGACGGGCGGCGTCGGCGATCTGCGCGAGCCGCGTGTCGATGAGGTTCAGCAGCGCATCGCGCGCGGGGTCGGTGGGGGCGGCGCTCGACGGTGGTGTCGGAGCGGGCGTGCGGGGCACGGTGTCGCCATTGCCCGGTTCGGTCACGCGCGCGAGTTGCGCGTCGATTGCCGCGTCGCCCGGCTTGCGTTCGGCGAGCAGGAACAGCGGACCTTCGATCGCGCCGAGTTCCGCGAGCGCGCGCCGCCGGGTGGCGAGCCACGTCGCGGCCGGCCGCACCCACGACGGCTCGTAATGGACCAGGCCAAGCTCCTGCGAGATCGCGCCGTGTCGGGCGAACGCTTCGGCCGCGAGCGCGCGCCGCTCGGCCGGCTGCGCGATCTGCGCGATGCGTCGCCACTGGTCGAGCAGCGCGGCGAACGCGACGTCGATCTGCTTGCCGATGCTGACCGGCCAGATGCGTGTGAACACCAGATACACGACGACGTTGCCGAGCAGGATGCCGATCGTGCGGTCGCGCGCGATCGTCAGGTCGAAGCCGGGGCCGGCGCCCTGGATCACGCACAGGAAAAACGCGAAGGCGACCTGGAAGCCCGCGTACGCGATGCGCGGCGATCCGAAGGCGATCCACGCGGACAGCCACGCGCCGGCGAACACCAGCGCCATCAGGTGGCCGACCGACGACAGCGCCGGCACGACGAACACGAGCGCGGCGGTGCCGAGCAATGCGCCGATGATGCAGCCGAAGATCCGCAGCGTGAGCTTCTCGACCGTTTCGGCCGTCGAGCCGAGCGACACGATGTAGCAGGTGACGACGCAGGTATGAATGCCCGACCAGTCGAGCTGCGAGTACAGCAGATAGCAGAAGATCGCCGCGGCAGTCGTCTTCAGCGCATAGCGGATGTGGTCGGGATTGGTGCGTGCGTCGGGCAGGAAGAAGCCGCCGTGTGGTGCCGGTGCCGGCGCGGCGGCGGGTGCTTCGGGCGTGGCCGCAGCGGCGGCGGGCGTTGCGTTGGCCGAAGCCTCCGCCGTTGCATCGACCGTAGGCGCTGTCGCGCCCGGCTCCGCGAAATGCGTGATCGCATCCTGGAGATCGGTCGCGGCGATGCGTGCGAGCGGCGGCAGCGCGTCGGCCGGCGGCAGCGCGAGCGTCACGTCGACCGGGTAGCCGCCGCGTTCGAGAATGGCGGCCATGTCGTCGAGCGTCGCGGCGAGGGGTGTGGCGAACGCATCGGGCAGCCGCGCGTCCGGCTCGCGATCGGCCAGCGCGACGCCGACCATCAGCGCGGTGCTCGACGCGATGGCCTGCCGCAGCGCCGCGAAGTCGGCGGCGCTCGACGAGCCTTCGAGCTTCGACAGCTTGAGCCACGTGAGCAACTGCTTGTCGCCTTCGCGCAGGCTCGCGTCGAACGCGGCACGTGCGTCGTCGTCGCCGCGCAGGCGCCGTGCGGCGAGCCGCAGCCGCTTCGCGAGCTGCGCGTGCGCAAGCTTGCGCGGCGACGGCGCGATCAGCAGGTTGACGACGATCGCCACGCCGACGGGGATCGCGATCGTCAGCCAGATATACAGCAGCGCGCGGGTGGCGGCTTCACCGAACGGCGCGAGGCCGAGCTGGTCGAGCCCGAAGCCGACGATCATCGCGAGGATCGCGCCCACCGGGCGCAGCTTGCTGGCGGAAGTCAGATACAGGAGGGCGACCGACAGCACGGCCATGCACGCGACCCGCAGGATCGAATAGTCGATGCTGAAGATCGCGATGCCGAGCACGAGCCCGATCACGATCGTGACGATCAGCAGCAGCGCGGCCGCGAGCACGATGCTCGTCACGCGGTCGGCGCGGATCATGAAGAACACGACGTACGCGGACAGCGCGGCTTCGGGCGTGCCATTCGCGGCCGTCACGAGCGCGGTCAGCGCGCAGATGAGCGCGACGCGCACGGCGATGGCCGTGCGCCCCGGAAACGGCGCGAGCAGTCGCAGGACTTCGCGCGGGCCCGGCGCGCGAACGTCAGCGGCAGGCAGTGCCATGCCGGACCTCGACGATCGCGCTGGCGCCGACGCGCACGAGCTTCGCATCGGGTTCGTCGAGCTTCACGCGTACCGGGAAGCGCTGCGCGACGTGCACCCAGTTCACCGAGTTCTGCACGATCGGCAGCGAGCGCGGCAGGTTGATGCGCGCGCTGTCCGCGATGCCGGCGCCGATGCCGACGACCTTGCCCGTCAGCGGGCGGCTGCGGTCGATCATCGAATAGACGGTCGCGCAATCACCGACCGCGATGCGGCTCAGCGCCGTCTCGCGGAAGTTGCCGACGGCGAACCATTCGCGCGCGTCGATCAACGTGAAGATCGACTGGTTCGGCGCAAGGGTTTCGCCGGCGAGAACGGTGAGCCCCGTCACGAGCCCGTCGTGCGGCGCACGCACGACCGTATCGTCGAGCGCGTGCTGCGCGCGGGCGAGCGCGGCTTCGCGCGCATGCAGCGTCGCGATCGCGTCGGCTTCGTCGCCGATCGTCCGTGCGGATGCGCGCTGCTGCTCCTGCGCCTGCGCGAGCGAAACGGAGGCGTCGCGCTGGCGGACCTTCGCCTGGTCGAACTGCTGCGCGCTGACATAACCCTGCGCGGCGAGCGGCGCGAGCCGGTTCACGTCGCGGGTCGCGAGGTCGGCGTTCTGCGTCGCGCGCTTGACCTGCTCGGCGGCGACCGCCGCGTTCGAACGCTCGCCGATCAGCGACCGGCGGCGCGTGTCGAGCGACGCGCGCGCGAGTTCGACGTCGGCCTGCGCCTGCGCGACCGTCAGCCGGTACGGCACGGGATCGATTTCGTACAGCAGGTCGCCCTTCGCGACGCGCTGGTTCTCGTGCACCGCGAGCTGCACGATGCGGCCGCCGACCGGCGACGCGACGTGCACGACATCCGCGTCGATCGACGCGTCGTCGGTGGACGGATAGGCCGTCGTGCGGCAGTACGCATACACGAGCGCGGCGATGCCGAGCGCGACGATCGCGAGCGCGATCACGCGGCCTTTCACGGAGGGGCGGGGGAGTCCGGCGGCCTTCATGCGAACGGCCCCGTGCCGGTGAGCCAGACGATCACGGCGACCACGAGCCCGATCGCGGTGCAGACGGCGAGCTGGTAAGGCACGGTGGCGGCCCAGCCGGTCGCGACGAACACGCGGTGCGCGACGATCGCGCCGATGACGCCGACGATCGCGCTGACGAGCCAGAGCGGGAAATACGCGCCGAACAGCACGTACGACGGGGCGCCTCGCGACGCGCAGCCCGCGAGCGGCAGGGCGGCGGCAACGCGCAGGGGCGCGCGCGGCATTGTTTTTCTCATGGTGTGACAGGCCTGACTAAGTCGAATACACAAGCTACGACGCAGTCTTAGAATGAAGCATCGAAGACCACATGGCGATATTTCCTTACTACCAGACGCCGTGAAATCGATGAATGCTTGAGCGGTTTGATTGGAAATTTCGGTTCCTGCAACTGCTTTCTTCTATCCCGATACAGGCTTAACTCCGAGAAATTCCATTTGTCTACGCATATACCCACCTCCCGAACTCACTCCCGTTGCAAGCAATTCTTCGCTAATCACAATAAGAATTGGTTGGTCCAAACTGCACCGCACCTTTCATAGAGCCTCATCCAGTCACACGAGACAACAGTTGTTTTCGCAACAAAATATGATCACCATCCTTATCGATGGCACGCACGCCATGTCGTGTATGACCTGCAGTCGGAACGTGCCGTGCGTATCGCTTGTAGCGATTCAAGAAGCACGCAGGCAGCGTACCTCGAACGCAGTGCGGACAGAGCGTAGTGTCGGGAGGAACACGAAGTCATGCGATTGGCCGTAACATTGCCCCGATCTTCGCGCGCAGAAACTCAAATTTCGTTGCGCTAGCACGAGCAATCGTTTCGGGTTCTACGCCTGCGCCATGGCCACCATCGCGATGTTCCAAGTACCAGACTTCGTTATGTCCCAGCGCCTGCATTTTTGCCACCATTTTTCGCGCGTGGCCAGGGTGAACACGATCGTCAGTCGATGACGAGATGAAAAGAACCGGCGGATAGGAGATGTTGGCATTGACGTTGTGATAGGGTGAATACTCCATCAACATTTGGTAGTCGTCTTGATTGTCAGGGTCGCCATACTCACCAATCCAAAGGGCACCCTGCAACATCAGGTGGAAGCGTGACATATCCAGAATGGGCACATCCGAGATAACCGCACCGAATAGCTCTGGACGCTGAATCATGCATGTTGCGGTCAACAGGCCTCCATTACTTTCACCGGTAATAGCGAGCTGCTCCGGGGTGGTGACACCAGAGTCGATCAGTGCTTCAGCTACGGCAATGAAATCGTCGAATGCGACCTGACGATTCTCACGTTGCGCGGCTCGATGCCACTCAGGACCGAATTCTCCCCCGCCCCGAATGCTCGCGATCGCGTACACCCCACCTGGTTCGAGCCAGGAGAATCCCATGGTGTCCAAATAGGCAGGCGTATCGACCGGAACTTCGAATCCACCGTATCCATAGAGGAGGCATGGTCGAGGTTTACCCTGAAGATCCTCCTCGCGACCGATAAGCCAATATGGAATCTGCACTCCATCGGAAGCCATGGCGTATCTTCGCTGCGCGACAAATCCGGTTGCATCGAACCGTGCTGGAAGTTGTCCGAGCAGGCGCCAAGGCGCATCACTGGAAAGTTCGGTAAGATAAAGCGCGGGCCGCGTCAGAAAGTGATCAGCGTAGACCAGCACAATGTCGTCTCGAGTACTGTCAACGGCAGTCACCGATGCCTCGCATCCGGCTGGTAACGGCATATCTCGCATGTCCCATACCCCGTCACTCGAGACTGGTGGGTGCCAAAGCGTCACGCGCGTAACACTCTCGTTCTTGTGGGAGACGATCAGCCAACGCTTCGTGTACTCGACGTTCGACAGTATGTTCCTTTCCGTTGGCTCGAAAAGTATGGTGAAGTGGCGGTTTCCGTCGAGAAACGCATCACGTCGGATAGTCAGTAAAGAACCGCCTCGATATATCGTCGCATTTATGTTCCAGTCCGTACGTGGCATCACGAACAACCATTCGTTCCACTCGAACAGGTCTGCATCCCGCTGTATGTCGTACAGTCGCCATTCACCGGTCCTCTCGTCGAGCCAGAACTGCTCTACTTCAAAAAACGTGGTGCCACGACTAGCAATATGACGGGCTTGAACCGGATCGTAAGAGACGGTTGCAGACAATTCTTCTTGCTTGCATTCGAACACCACCGGCCCATCTGCAACCGGCGTTCCGCGCCTCCATCTACGTACATGCCGTGGATAACCAGCGTCGGTAAGCGCAGGGGTTGCGCTTACCGAGCTGTCATCCCAGCTGACATAAACCGTGTCACGATCGATCCAGTCGACGCTGTGATGGCCCGGCACAAGCAATTCGAACCCATTCTCGACAAATGCGCGCGCCTCTACGTCGAATTCCAACACGATGTGCGTGTCGGAACCACCGGGTGCAAGAAAGACCAGCGCGCGATCGGCAGCGGGGTAAATTAGATCGAAGCTGACCAGAACCCAACGCGTGTCGTCGCCATCCCGATTATTCAGGTCAAGCGCATCGATATCCAGTACGGTTTCCCATTTTGGAATGCCCTCAATCCACGCATTCCATGACGTGCGCCGCACGAGGCCGAGCGGATGCGATTCGTCGATCCATATGTTGTAAGCCCAGACGCCACTTCGCCAGCATGTGACGATGCGGTCGTCGGCTGTCATGACCTCGACGAGCCGCCGAGTTAACGTGTCGGTACGTGCTGTACGTCCGAATTCTGTCAAGGTTCGGGTCGACTGCGCACGACACCATGCGTCGACGGCATGACTATCGAGTGCTTCGAGACCGATATACGGGTCGACAGCGTCAGAGGATGGCTGCCATATCATTGAGGAATGCAAATTCGTCACGAATCAGTAATTTCCTATTAAAATAAAACTCGCGAAGTCTACGCGCACTTATCAGCACAGCCACGCTTTCAGCTACAAGCGTACCCTCAGCTCACGCGGTTTACTTGTCCGGTTACACATCTGTTATGCCAAAATGAGGCGCGCCACGAGGCGTATCGGACCCGGTCACTCCACGATCATTGCTCGGCTTCGTTGGTTTCGCCGAAAAGAGTACGTCGACTCTTCATGCACTTCTTCCGTCAAGATAGCCGTCGCGGGATCCACTGTTGTCGTCGTGTACTGCCACCTCGCCTCGAAATTCACCCTCTTCACCTACATGCTCGATCCGGAACTGTTCGCGATCCTTGCCAACGATCCACTTCGGCGCTCGCCCACGACCGCTCCATGTCTGTCCGGTTTTCGGATTCCAGTATTTAGGGGCGATGACTCTCTTTTTTCTGGCAGCAGCGGAATATCGATCACGGGGCACCACATCGATTTCAAGACCGAACTCCTCGAGCACTTCCCGAACACGCGTTGCCACGAGCGTAGCGAGACGCTCCTTCTCGTCTCGAATTTCACGCGAGACCTCGACCCTAAACTGATCAAACTGCTCCAATAGAGTCCGATAATCACTCATTTCATACTCCTCTTCCTCGGACTATCCATATACCCTGCCACTTGCCATACGGGTATGGGATCAGTTCGTTATAGCATCACCGTGAATACCGAAATACCCACATCAATTTCATCGCGATCTGTCTTAACCGGCCACTCAAACTACCTCACATTCCCATGTTGTAGTTCAATAGCAATGTTGATCCAACATGCGCCACAGCACTTCGTTCTTTAGAGCGCGACTCCTTCACGGCGCGGCTCCCCATTGGAACTGCACCTGTCGGCGAAGAATCAAACACGAAGGCGGCGCATCGACAAGTACGACAACCTCACGCGGACGGGTTGGATCGGCGTAGACCATGACGGACTTAACGAGTTGAGTTGCCTGATAGCCGGTCAATTCACTACGCGCCACCTGCGAGCAGGACAGCGGTGCACTGGAAATGCGCTCCGCCAAAACCGAGCAACCACCAGCCCCCCCCGGCACCGTAACAAGCGACAACAACGCCGATGACTGCGGGAATTCGATCCCGGACAACGAAAAGAGTGGCCCGATATCAGGATTCGCACGCTGCCAATCCAATAAGATGTCCGCTCGAACAGATCTATCAAATACACGCGCCGACACTTGCGCCACCGCACCATAGCATTTGCGAATTCCAACCTCTTGTGCCGCATGTGCGAGCACAGTAGTGTTCGACGCTGCCTCCAGATGTTTCGGCCTGAGCTCCGACACTGGTTGCGCCAGCACAACGCTGCCGATCCCCAGCACCATCCACACGAGCACCAATTCGACACTCGCTACAACAACGCTACGGAATGACGTACGAACATTCATGTGCATCGACAATCGATATCGACATCCTCGCCACATCGATAGAGAATAAAAAAAGAGGATCGGGCCAGGGCGCCGCAATCCTCAAACCTCAGGCGCTTCCGGATACTTACGAGGACCTTCGTCCGGAAGCGAGGTCTCCTGAGGGGGGGAACTCTAGTTTTTCGTCAATGTAATCTCGACGCGTCGGTTCTGCGAGCGACCATCCGCAGTCCCGTTCGTTGCGACAGGATTCGCTCTGCCACGCCCTTGAATATCAAACTGATCCGCATTCAACCCATGCGATTGCAGATAATTCGCCACTGCCTGGGCCCGTGCTCGCGACAAGTTCAGGTTGTAGGAATCTGACCCGACGCCATCGGTATAACCCGTGACGGTGACTTTGCCAAAGCTCATGCCCTTGGCATCAGAAATCAGTTTGCCGAGCCGCTCTTTCGCGGCAGCTGTCAGCGTCGCTTTGTTGAAGTCAAAATTGGCGTCGCCCGCCAATGTCACATGCTTCGGTACGGGAACTGCAATTGGCGCCACTACCGGTGCGGCCGCAATCGACTGAGGTTGCTCCCCGCATTGGAATATCAAAGTCCGAGTATTCGGCTTGCCATCAGACGTCGTTGAACCCAACGGGGCCTGAGCTTCAACCGGATGCACCGGCTGGTCGTGGCAAATCTCCTGCGCCTCACGGTAGCAGGTTCCTGCGCCTTCAATCAAACCATGACAATCAACACGATAGGTCTGCTTTCCATCTTGTCGGTCGACCAACCACGCACTGAACATCGGCCCTGTTGCAGACGAGCATCCGGCCAGCAGTGCCATCACTGCTACGCACAACATTTCGCCACGCATGTTGAACCTCTTTTTCATATCGGTCATCTTCACTCTCTACGTCGCCCTCAATCAACAGGCGACGAGCGCTTCGCTCCCGTCGCCTGTCCGGCCGATTACCACTGGTAGCCCACCCCCACACCATAGGTACGTCCCGCGCTGCTTGCCCCAACGCCCCCCTTCAGTTTCAGGTTTTCGGTAATTCGAGCCGTGAAGCCGAGAGCAACAGCACCGTAGCCTTGGTAACCAGCAGCGCCAATCCCGACCGCGATCGTCTTGCCAAGATCCACATCCGGAATCATCGTCAGAGCCGTGGCAGCCGCTACCCCCGAGTAGGCGGTTCGCGCAATGGCAGATACGGATCCCTGGAGTGCGTTGAGCTGCGACACATTCACTGCGTCAGTCGGATTAACACCAGGTCCGACATTGGTAATTCGTCTTTCGCTACCCTGCGAGCCGACCGATACCGTATTGGCCTCGTTCGCTACCGAGTTCGCGCCCAGTGCTACTGCCCCTGGCGCTGACGCAGACGCGTTGGTACCGATCGCCGTGGCATTGCTTCCCGATGCCAGTGCCTTCGCACCGATCACTGTGCTGCCGTCTGCGCTAGCGTTTGCGCCGTTGCCAATTGCCACCGCATTCGCGCCAGAAGACGCCGCATTCGGCCCGAGCGCCATCGCGTTCGAACCAGTCGCGCCACTGTTGTTGTAGTTGCCTTGCTGCGCACCGCCATCGTTCACGCTGTAATAATGCGCACCGTTTGCAATAGTTGTCGTCGACAACCGACTGATGGTCGTGGACAGCGACGTGATCAACGAACTGTTCCCGCCTTCGCTAGTCGACAGCGATGCAATGTGCGACATCGTGGAGGTCGACAGACTGTTGATAGCCAAGAACGCCGTGTTGAGCTGTGACCCATTAACGGCATCCGTGCTCGTTGATGACACACGTCCAGCCGCGACATTCGTAATCTGACGTTCAGCGCCTGGTGCCCCGATACTCACAACACTTGTCGGCGTCGTACCGGCGTATCCGTACGTTACGCCACCAACCGTTCCGGAAGCGGTCGGAGTAGCTGCTGCCGTCACCGAGCCAGCACCTAGCGCTACATCGCCCTTGTTAGTCGCAACCGCATTCGGCCCAATCGCCACACTGTCCGTGCCGAGCGCCTGACTGTCTGGCAACGTCGAATTCGCGTGGAAATACTTGATCCCACCACCGTTCGCGATGTTGTTGACTGTATTTCCGAGGTTATCGACTGCCTGATTGGTCGCATACAACTGCGAACCGTTGACAGCGTCGGTACTCGTTGCGCTCACGCGGCCAGCTGCCACATTCGTGATCTGACGTTCTGCGCCTGGCGCGCCCACGCTCACCACGCTGGTCGGTGTTGCACCGGCATAGGCGTAGCTCGCGCCGTTGATCGTGCCCGATGCTGTCGGGTTCGCGACCGCTGTCACCGAGTTCGAGCCCAATGCGACGCTGTTCGCATTGCTTGCCACCGCGTTCTGACCCAGTGCCACCGCGCCTGTTGCACTAGCGTTTGCACCGTCACCGACTGCCACCGAGCTTGCGCCGGCCGCTGTTGCGTTGGTGCCCGCCGCCAAAGCGTTGATGCCGGTAGCACCGTCATTGTTGTAGTTGCCCTGTTGCGTGCCGTTGTCGTTCACGCTGTAGTAATGCGTCTTCGCCGCATTAATCGCCGTCGATGTCGAAGTAGACAACGAGGTGATGCTGCTCGACGTAGACGTCGACAACGACGTGATCGAACTGGTCGCGGTTGACAGCCCCGTTGAAGTCGAAGTCGACAGCGATGTGACATTACTGTCCGTGGTCGACAAACCAGTCGACAGTGAATTGATGCCACTCGATGTCGAAGTCGACAACGACGTGATTGAACTCACCGTACTCGACAGACCGGTCGACGTCGAAGTCGACAAACTGTTAATCGCCGTATTTGTTGCGTACAGCTGCGAACCGTTGACCGCGTCCGTGCTCGTCGACGCTACTTGGCCCGCCGCCAAGTTCGTAATCTGGCGCTCCGCGCCGGGTGCACCCACGCTCACCACACTCGACGGTGCCTTGCCGGCGTAGCTGTATGTCACACCACCAATCGTTCCCGTCGCCGTCGGGTTAGGCGCCGCCGTCACCGAATTCGAACCCAGCGCAACGTCGTTCGCGTTATTCGCCACCGCGCTCGACCCGAGTGCGATCGCCCCAGCACCGCTTGCAGACGAGGTGTTGCCAAGCGCCACGGCGCCTTGACCAGTTGCAATGTTCGCGTTGCCCAGCGACACCGCGCCTTGACCATTCGCCGTATTGTTTGCACCTAGTGCCACGGCGCCCGTACCGGTTGCCGTATTCGGATCACCAATCGCGACTGCACCGTCACCGCTCGCCGTATTGCCCACGCCAATTGAGACGGCTTGTCCGCCAGTTGCCATCGCATTCTGGCCAATCGCCACAGCACCGTTCGAACTCGCGTTCGCGCCGTCACCAACTGCCACCGAGCTTGCACCCGCCGCGGTGGCATTGGTACCGGCCGCCAGCGCGTTAATGCCCGTGGCCCCGTTGTTGTTGTAGTTGCCCTGTTGCGTGCCGTTGTCGTTCACGCTGTAGTAGTGCGTCTTCGCCGCTTCGATCGCCGTCGAGGTCGAAGTAGACAACGAGTTGAAGCCCGTCGATGTCGACGTCGACAGCGACGTCACGGTGCTGTCGGTCGTCGACAGACCCGTCGACAACGAGTTCACGCTGGACGACGTCGACGTCGACAGCGACGCCACCGAACTGATCGTCGTGCTCAGACCCGTCGACGTGGAAGTCGACAGCGACGTCACGGTGCTGTCAGTCGTCGACAGACCCGTCGACAACGAGTTCACGCTGGACGATGTCGAGGTCGACAGCGACGTCACCGTGCTATCGGTCGTCGACAGACCCGTCGACAACGAGTTCACGCTGGACGACGTCGACGTCGACAGCGACGCCACCGAACTATTCGTCGTGCTCAGACCCGTCGACGTCGACGTTGACAAGGACGTTACCGTGCTGTCGGTCGTCGAAAGACCCGTCGACAGCGAGTTGACGCTGGACGATGTCGACGTCGACAGCGACGTGATCGAGCTGGTCGCCGTGCTCAGGCCCGTCGATGTGGACGTCGACAGGCTGTCGATCGCGGT
>NZ_CABVPX010000056.1 GCF_902499125.1 Burkholderia arboris | reverse complement strand
CGCCGTTCAGATCGGGCTCGGGGTTGGCTACCGCGTCGAGATCGAGGCCGAGTTCGTTGGAATCGACGACGATCAGGTCGGCATCGGTATCGGGCAGCGCGGCGCGCAGATGTTGCTGGGTGAGGAGCCAGCGCAACTGCGCGTGCTCGATCATGAAGCGCACGCGCTCGGCGGGATAGTCTGGGTCGACGGGGACGTAAGCGCCGCCGGCCTTGAGGACCGCGAGGAGCGAGACGATCATGTCGAGCGAGCGCTCCATGGCGACGCCGACGAGGGCGTCGGGCCCGACGCCGAGCGCGATGAGCCGGTGCGCGAGGCGGTTGGCGCGCAGGTTGAGTTCGGCGTAGGAGAGCGTGGCGTCGTCATAGACGGCGGCGACGGCATCGGGCGTGCGCGCGACCTGCTGTTCGAACAGGCGGTGCAACGGTTGCGCGGCGGCCTCGCCGAACTCCGTCTCGGTCCGGTTCCACTCGACGGTCAGCAGGTTCCGCTCGGCTTCGCTCGTCAACGGCAGCCGGGCAACGACGGCCGACGCATCGTCCGCGAGACGCGCGAGCAGGGTCCGGTAGATCGCGAGGAAACGCTCCACGGTGCTCTCGTCGAACAGATCGGTGTTGTAGTCGCAATCGATCAGGAGTGCCTGCCCCGAGTCGAGGACGTTGACGTTCAAATCGAACGCGGTGTGGCGGATCAGCGGGGCGACCAGGCCGACCGTCAGGCCCGGCAGGCCGGGCAGCGCCGACACGGGCTCCAGATTGAAGACCGCCGATACCAGCGGGGCGGCGTTGAGATCGCGCTGCGCGCCGATTTCGCGGACCAGCTCGGCGAACGGATAGTCCTGGTGCTCGAGCGCGTCGAGCAGGTTCTGCCGGGTGCCGGCCAGGAAGCTGGCCACGGTGGCCTGCTCGGGCAGCGTGGAGCGCAGCGGCAGCAGATGCGTGCAGTAGCCGGCGAGGCGATCGCTGCCGGCCACGGAACGGCCGGTCACCGGGATGCCGGTGACAATCTCTTGCTGGCCGGCGATGCGGTGCAGGAACAGGTTGAAGCCGGCAAGCAGCACCATGTAGAGCGTGCAGCCGTTCTGACGGGCGGCGGTGCGCAGCGGCGCGGCCGCCGCCGCGTCCAGATGCAGCGACACGCGCTTGCCGTGAAACGTCTTCACCGCGGGCCGTGGGTAGTCGGCCGGAAGGTTCAACGGTTCGGCCTGGCGCTCGCACTGCGCGAGCCAGTACGCGCGATTCGCCTTCGTTTCCGGGCTGTGGCGCTGGGTGTCGAGCTGCTTCAGGTATTCGCGAAACTGGAGCGGCGCCGCAGCCGGCGCGGCGCCGGCATACGCGCGGGCCAGATCCTCGAGCAGGATGCCGAACGTCGAGCCGTCACAGATGATGTGATGGGCCGTCATCACCAGCAGGTGACGTTCGCTGTCGACGCGCACGAGCGCGGCGCGAAAGAGCGGGCCGTTCACCAGATCGAACGGCTCGCGGCTTTCCTGGTCCCGCCACGCGTCCTGGTCCGCGTCGATCAGCGGAATCCGCAGCGTCAGCGACGGATGCACGATCTGGCCCGACCCGTCCGGCGTCACCGTCGTGCGCAGCGCCTCGTGTCGATCGACCAGGCCCTGGACGGCGGCGCGCATCGCGGCCTCGTCGAGCCGGCCCTTCAGTTCGAGGGTGGTGTTGACGTTGTAGGCCAGCGAGCCTTCGGGATCGATTTCCGACAACACCCACAGCTGGCGTTGCGCTTCGCTCAGCGCGGCGACCGTGCCGTGCTTCGAGTGCGGCCGGATGAAGCCGCCCCGGCGCAGGTCGGCGACGCTGTCCTTCACCGCGCGGATAAACCGGTCGACATCGGCATCCGTATGCGCGGTGGAGAGGAAGCAGGTGCGCCATTCCCAGATGTAGATGCCCTTTTCGAGCATGTGATAGAAGAACAGGTCCAGGTTCTCGGTGAATTCCAAACGGAACATCGAGCCGAACCACGTGACCTTGATCGGCGCCTCGGCCTCCACGAAGAACGCATTCAACGTGCCTGCGATTTGCGCGGTCCGTTCGTTGAGCGCGGCCTGCAGCGCCGGGCCTTCCTGTTCGATCTTCTCCAGCACGGCCAGCGCGGCCGCCATCGCCAGCGGGTACTGGCAGAACGTGCCGCCGAACGCGGTGCGGTCCGCGACCGGGAACGAGTGGTCGCCGTAGGTCCACATGCCGCCGTCGATGGCGTCCATGAAGCGGGTGGTGCCGGCGATGACGCCCAGCGGCAGGCCGCCGCCGATGATCTTGCCGTACGTCGCGAGATCGGCCCGGATGCCGAACATGGCCTGCGAGCCGCCCGGATGGACGCGGAAGCCGGTGATCATTTCGTCGAAGATCAGCGCGACACCGGCCTCTTCGGTGATGCGGCGCAGTTCCTTGAGAAACGCGACGGGCTGCAGGGACGGGTTGCGGCTCTGCACCGGCTCCACCATCACGGCCGCCAGGGTCGACGCCATGCCGCGTATGGCCTCGAGCGCGGCGTCGCTGCCGTAGTCGAGCAGGATCATGTTCTCGACCGAGCCGAACGGCACGCCGGGGGCGATGGTTTCCGTGACGCCTTCCGCGTTCGCCGCGGCGAGCGTGCCGTCGGCATGGCCGTGATACGAATGCGTGAACATCACGATCTTGTCGCGCCCGGTCACGGCGCGCGCGAGCCGCATCGCGGTCATGACCGCCTCGGTACCGGTGTTCGAGAACGCGACGCGATCGAGGCCGGTGACGCGGGCAAAGCGCGCGGCCACTTCGCCGACGAGGCTGGAGCGTGCGCCCAGTTCGAGCGGGCGTTGCCATTCGCGGCTGACCTGATGCTGGATGAAATCCGGCGTGTGGCCGAACAGATGCACGCCGAAGCCCATCGTGAAATCGATGTACTCGTTGCCGTCGATGTCCCACAGCCGCGAACCGGCCGCGCGCTCGCCGACGATCGGATACAGCATCTCCTTGGTCGAAAAGCGGAAGCCGACCGTGGCCCGGCTGTCGGCCAGCACCGGGCGGGACGCCTGCACCGATTCCTTCGATTTCCGGGTACGCGTCGTGTAGCGCGCGATCAGCGCTTCGAGATGCTCCTGCTGTACGGCGGACAAGCCGCGCGCCCGCTGTTCGACCGGGCTGCCCCACGGCATCATCGGCTTGGGCGGCCGGTTGTCGGTCGCGGCCGCAGGTGCCGGCGCGGGCTTCGCTGCGGGCGCGGCGGCCGGCACCGCGGTCGCGGCCTTGGCCGCGACGTTCGCAACGTTCGCAACGTTCGCGACGGCTTGCGCGGCGACCGTCGCCGGCCGGACGTCGGCGTGGCCGGTCAGCGACGTGCGCAGCAGCTCCATCTGCTGGCTCATGACGCGCGACAGCAACTGATTCTGTTCCAGCAACACGCGCTCGACCGTGGAGCCGCCTTCGGCCGCCACCCATTCCGCCGGCGCGGCGGCGAGCGGCGCCGGCACCTCCGCGGACGGCGCGAGCGCCACCGCGGACGGCTCGCCCACGGTCGCGACCACGGCCTCGGCCTCGGACGGCGCGGCGGCCGCCGGCAGATTGTCCGCGACATACTCGGCGAGCGCCTGCACCGTCGCCAGGTCTTCGAAGAAGCGACGCATGGCCAGCTTCACGCCGTACTGTTTCTCGATGTGCCGGATGGCCTCGATCAGCACGATCGAGTCGGCGCCCATTTCCAGGAACGGCAGGTCGATGTTGATGGTGGCGGGATCGGCCTGGATCAATTCGCCGATCTTGCCGCGAAGCCATTCGAGAACCTCGCCGCTACGGTCGTGGGTCGGCGTTGCAGCGATGGGTGATGCGCTTGTCTGAGTCATGGACGTGTCCGCTTTCTGAAACCAGGTACGGCTGCGTTGGAAGGGATAGGACGGCAATGCGACGCGCATGGGCGCGGGTGTTTCGGTTGCGGCCCAGGCGACATCGACGCCCCGGGCATACAGGCTCGACAGCGTTTCGATCAGCGCTTGCTGCTCGACTTGCGGCCGCTGCAGGGCCAGGAACTGGATCCCGGCATCCGGCGCGCAGCACGCGCGGGCCAGGTTGACGAGCACCGGCTTGGGACCGATTTCGACCAGCACGTTGAAACCAGCTTCGGCGAGGCGCTCGACGCTGCTTGCGAACTGCACCGGCTCCCGGCAGTGGCGGCGCCAGTACGCGTCGGTGGGCGCCTCGTCCATCGCGGCGCCCGTGAGATTCGAATAGAACGGGATGGCCGGGCGCGCGACGGGCACGGCTTTCGCCGCGGCCTGGAAGCTGTCCAGCATCGGCTCGAGCAGCGGCGAGTGAAACGCGTGCGACGTGTTGAGCGGCACGGACCGGATGCCCTGCGCGGCAAACGCGTCGACCAGCCGTGCGATGCGCTCGCGCTTGCCGGAAATCACGATGCTGGCCGGCCCGTTGACGGCCGCCACCGCGACCTCGTGCGGACAGGCTTCGATCGCGCGCTCGACCGTGGCGAGGTCGGTGAAAATCGCCGCCATCTCGCCGTCGCGGGGCAATGCCTGCATCAACCGGCCGCGTTCGGCGATCAGCCGCAGGCCGTCTTCCGGCGAGAAGACGCCGGCCGCGCAAGCCGCCGCGTACTCGCCGACGCTGTGCCCCATCACAGCGTCGGGCACCACGCCGAACGACGCCAGCAACGTGGTGAGCGCGTACTGCAGCGAGAACAGGGCCGGCTGGCTGTAGCCGGTCTGGTGGATGTCCTCGGACGGCGCGGACAGCACCTCGAGCAACGGCTTGTCGAGCAGCGGATCGGCCACCGCGCGGCAGCGGTCGATGGCGTCGCGGAACACGGGATACGCGTCATACAGGCGGCGGCCCATGCCGGCGTATTGCGAGCCCTGACCGGTGAACAGGAACGCCATCTTCACGCGCGGCGCGGGCTGCGCCGCGCCCGCAGGTTCCTTGGCCTGGAAGGCGCGCAGCTTGTCGATGGCGTCCTCGACGGACGTCACCGGCAGCGCCAGCCGGTGTGCGAAAGGCGAGCGGCCGGCCGCCGCAGAAAACGCCACGGCCGCGATATCGAGACCCGGTTCGGCTTCGAGCCGCCGCTGATAGCGCCCGGCCAGCTCGCGCAACGCCGCCGGCGTCTTGCCCGACAGCACCAGCGGATGCACCTTGTGTCTCGACGGTGTCGCCCGTTGCGCCGGCACGGGGGCTTCTTCCAGCACCACGTGCGCATTGGTGCCGCTCGCGCCGAACGCGCTCACGCCGGCTCGCCGTGGCCGCTCGCCGCGCGGCCACGCGCTCGCCTCGGTGCAGATCTCGACGGGCAGCGCGTCCCACTGCACCAGCGGGTTCGGGCGGCGCAGATGCAGGTGGGCGGGCAGGCGGCCGTGGTTCAGCGACAGCACGACCTTGATGACCCCCGCGATGCCGGCGGCGGATTCCGTGTGGCCGATGTTGGTCTTCACCGAGCCGACGCGCAGCCGGCGGCTCGCGTCACGGCCTTCGCCGAATACCGTCGCCAGCGCCTGCACCTCGACGGGATCGCCGAGCGGGGTGCCGGTGCCGTGCGCTTCCACGTAATCGATGGACGCGGCGGGCAGCCCGCCCAGCGCCTGGCGGATGACGGCTTCCTGCGCGCGGCCGTTCGGTGCGGTAAACCCGCTCGATGCGCCGTCGTGGTTGACGGCCGAACCACGCAGCACGGCCAGCACGCGATCGCCTGCGGCGAGCGCATCGGACAGGCGCTTGAGCACCAGCGCGCCGCAGCCTTCACTGCGCACGAAGCCGTCCGCCGCCGCGTCGAAGGTCTTGCAGCGGCCGTCCGGCGCCAGCGCCCGCGTGCGCGACACGGCAATGGAGTTGTCCGGCGAGAGGATCAGGTTGACGCCGCCCGCGATCGCGAGATCGCATTCGCCGCTTCGCAGATTCTGGCTGGCGAGATGGATCGCGGTGAGCGACGACGAGCAGGCGGTGTCGATCGCCATGCTCGGTCCCTGCACGCCCAGTCCATAGGAGATGCGGCCGGCCGCCGTGTTGAGCGGATTGCCGGTGAAGAAATAGCCGTCGATGCCGCTGCCGCCGCCGTTGCGAAGCTGCAGGTTCGCGTAGTCGTTGGTGGTGATGCCGACGAAGACGCCGGTCCGGCTGCCCTTGAGCCCGTCGACGGGAATCCCGGCATGCTCCAGCGCTTCGTGACTGACTTCGAGCAACAGGCGCTGCTGCGGGTCCATCGCGGCCGCTTCGCGCGGCGTGATACGGAAGAAGGCAGGATCGAACTGGTCGACGTCGTCGAGGAAACCGCCGAAGCGGCAGTACAAGCGCCCCGGCGCTTCCGGATCGGGGTCGTAGTACGCGTCGACGTCCCAGCGCTCGCGCGGCACTTCGGAAATCGCATCCACGCCGTCGTTCAACAGCTGCCAGTAGGCATCGAGGTCGTGCGCGGCGCCCGGAAAACGGCAACTCATGCCGACGATCGCGATCGGCTCCGGCGTACCGGTCTCGCGGGCCGCCACGGTCGCCACGGCCGGCCGCGGCTGCACGACCTCCGTCGGCGCCGCGTGCGCGTCCGGCGTCGTGCCGGACGACTGCTCCGCCAGGAAATCGGCGAGGGCGTTGACCGTCGGATGATCGAACAGCAGCGCGACCGGCAACGGGATGCCCAGCGCCTTTTCGACGAGCGTGCGCACGTCCAGCGCCATCAGCGAATCCATGCCCATCTCGAAGAAGCCGAGATTGCGATCCAGCGCCTCCGTTTCGTAGCCGAGCACCTGGGCCACTGCGCGGTCGATGCTGTCCGCCAGCAGACGCTTGCGCTCGCGCGGCGATGCGTCGCGCAATGCCGGCATCGCCTGCGCGCCCGTGGCGGGGCCGGCCACCCGCACGCGGTCGAGGAAGGGGCGGGGCCCGCGCGCCTCGTACGAGGCCTGGAACAGCGCCAGGTCGATATCGACGACCGCCGCCTGCGGCACGGCGGGGAGGCGATCCAGCAGGTCGAGCGCGCGATCCGCCGCCAGCGGCCGGATGCCGACGCGCCGCAGCAGCGCTTCCGCCTCGGGGAACGTCATGCCGCCTTGCGCCCAGGGCCCCCAGTTCACGCTCAGGGCCGGCAGGCCCAGCGCGCGGCGATGATGCGCGAGCGCGTCGAGGAAGCGGTTCGCGGCACTGTAGTGCGCCTGGTCGCGCGAGCCCCATGCGGATGCGATCGACGAAAACAGGATGAAGAAATCGAGCGGGAAGGGCGCGCTGTGCTGATGAAGCAGCCACGCGCCGGCGACCTTGGGTTCCAGGACCGCGTCGAGTTCCGCGCGCTCGACCTGCACGATCGGCTTGTAGCCGACGATGCCGGCCGCATGCACGATGCCCCGCAGCGGCACGCCGTCGCGCTGCAGCGCGGCGAAGAGATCGGCGACCGCCACCGGATCCGCGATATCGAGGCGCTCGCAGCGCAGTGACACATTGCGCTCGCGCAGCTCGGCGATCGCCTGCCGGCTCTCGTCGCTCGCCGCCCCTTGACGGCCGACCAGGATCAGCGTGCCCGCGCCGCGCGCCGCCAGCCATCGCGCGGTGTGCAGCCCGAGCGCGCCGAACCCGCCGGTGATCAGGTAGGCCGCGTCCGGATCGACCCGCAGCGCGGCCGTGTCGGCTTGCGCGAGCGGGCTCAGGCGTGCGACATGGCGCACGTCGCGCCGCAACGCCACCTGTTCTTCGCGGTGCTCGCCGAGCAGTTCCTGAAGCAGCGCCTGCGTCTCGTCCGCCGGCGCGGCCGGATCGAGATCGATCGCCGTGCCGAACCATTCCGGATGCTCGATCATCGCCCCGCGTGCCAGGCCCGACAAGGCAGCCTGTGCGAGCCCGGTGACGCGGGGCGCTTCGCCGGCTTCCACCGCGTCGCGCGTGACCACCGAGATCCTGGGCCCGATCGAAGGCGTCCCGGCGCGCTCGCTGCCGGCCCGCGCGTGCACGAGATGCAGCAGCGCGGTGGACATGCGCGACGTGCCTACGGCTTCGTCCAGCGCCCATAAAAAGACGATGCGCTGCCCGGGCGCGGCGGTCTCGTTCAGCAAGCGCACGAAATGGTCCGGCTGCTCGGGCGCGACCTGCCAACCCGCTTCCGCGCCACCGCCATAGTCGCGGCCGGGGCGTACCAGCGCGCACGATGCGCCGTGCGCGCGCAGCAGCGCGGCGAGCCGCTCGCCGACCCCGCTTCCGTCCGCGAAGATCAGCCACGCAGACGCATCGACGGCGAGCCGGGCCGGCGGCAACGCGGCTTGCTGCTCCCACACCACGCGATAGAGCGGAGGCGCGGCCGGGGCGCCGGGTTCGGCCGGGGTGAACGCGGCCCTGAGCAGGTCCGGAAAGAGGTTCAGCACGTCTTCCGGGTATTTGCCGGACGACTTGAGGTGCCGCAACGCGGCGTCGATGCTGCCGGCATCCATGCCGACGACGGGCGACGGGATCTTCTCCAGGCTGAAACGCTGCCGCTCGAACGGATAGTTCGGCAAGGTCGTGGCAGGCTGGGCCGGCGCCGGGAACAGCGCGTGCCAGTCGAATTGTCCGCCCTGCACGTACAGGGCCGCGAGTGCGTGCTCCAGTGCCTCGCCGGCGCACGGCGGCGGCAGCCAGCCGTCGGCGAGCCCCTCCGGCACGTGCGGCGCGTCGGCCTGATCCGGCGCACCGGCAAGCTGCAGCCAGTACTGCGGGTGCGTCACCTCGTCGGTCACCTCCGCGCCGAGACAGCCGGAAATCAGGCGGACCGACGGCCGTGCGAGCGGCATGTCATGAAGCGCAGCGCGCAACGCGTCGGCGTCCCGGCGGGCGGCCACGAGGCGCAGCGCGTCGGCCATGCTCACGACACCCGCCACGCAGGCCGCCACATATTCGCCGATGCCGTGTCCCGACACGACGGCCGGCCGGATGCCCCATCCCTTCCACAGTTCCGCCCACGCGAACTGGGCCGCGAAACGGCCCGCGTCGGTATCGAGCGCCTCCAGCGGCACCGCGCAACGGTCGAAGGCATCGCGAAACAGCGGTTCCGATGCGTGGAGCGCGCGCGCGGCGCCGGTGTCCGGCACGCCGAACAGGGCGCCCAGGCGCAACGGCTTGCCCGTGCGCGCCACGGCCGCCGACGCGCTCCGCCCGCCCGACACATAGGCCGCGCGAAACGGATAGTGACTCCGTCCGGTGGCGGCGGCGCGGCAGACGGCGGCCTGCTCCTGCGGCGTCGCGCCGGCGATCGTGCGCTCGTAGCGTGACGCGAGCGCCGCCAGCGCCGCTTCGGATCTGGCCGACAGCAGCAGCAACTGGCGCTGCGCCGCGTGCGCCGGTGCGACCGGCGGTTCCTCGACGATCGCGTGCGCGTTGGTGCCGCTGAATCCGAACGCGCTGACCCCGGCGATTCGCCGGCGCTCGCCGCGACGCCATGCGACCGGATCGGCCGCGACGCGGATCGGGATCGCCTGCCACGGCGTATGCGGATTGGGTTGCGTGAAATGCAGGTGCGCCGGAATCCGGTCGTGCTCGAACGACAGCAGGACCTTGATCAGGCCGGCGATGCCGGACGCGGATTCGAGATGCCCGATATTGGTCTTGACCGACCCGATCACGAGCGGCTCGCTCGCCGTGCGGCCGGGACCGTAGACGCCCGCCAGCGCTTCGACCTCGATCGGGTCGCCGAGGGAAGTCCCGGTGCCGTGGGCCTCGACATAGGAGACGTCGCCCGGCGCGAGGCCTGCCTGGTTCAGCGCGCGGCGTATCACCCGTTCCTGCGAATCGCGGCTCGGCACGGTCAGCCCGCCGCCGCCGCCGCCCTGGTCGACCGCCGTGCCACGCACGATGCCGAGCACCCGGTCGCCGTCCGCGAGCGCGTCGGCGAGGCGCTTGAGCACGACCATGCCGCACCCTTCGCCGCGCACGTAGCCGTCCGCCGACGCGTCGAAGGTCTTGCAGCGTCCGTCCGGCGACAGCATGCGCGCTTGCGAGAAACTGACCATGACCTCGGGCGACAGCATCAGGTTGACGCCGCCCGCGAGCGCCATGCCGGTTTCGCGCGAGCGCAGGCTTTCGCAGGCGAGGTGCAGGCAGACCAGCGACGACGAGCAGGCCGTATCGATCGCCATGCTCGGGCCGGTGAGGCCCAGCACGAACGACAGCCGGCCGGCGGCCATGTTCAGCGCGCTGCCCGTGCCGGCGTAGCTGCTCGACGGCATCGCCGCATTGGATACCTGGATCGCATGGTCGAAGCAGGTAATGCCGACGTACACGCCCGTGGCGGACTGCCGGAAGCGCTCGGGCGCGAGATGGGCATTCTCGAGCGCCTCCCAGGCCACTTCGAGCAGGAGCCGTTGCTGCGGATCGAGATAGGTCGCTTCGCGCGGCGCGATCCCGAAGAACGCCGCATCGAACTGATCGACGCGTTCGAGAAACGCGCCGTGGCGGGTCGCCATCTTGCCGGGCGCGGACGGATCGGGGTCGTAATAGCGATCGATGTCCCAGCGTTCGCCGGGCACTTCGGTGACGGCATCGCGCGCGTTGTCGAGCAATTGCCAGAACGCGTCCGGCGTATCGCTGCGGCCGGGGAAGCGGCAAGCCATGCCGATGACGGCGATCGGTTCATTGCGGTCCGAGCGCAGCGCCGCGATTTCCGTGCGCCGCTGGCGCAGTTCGTCGAGCGCGGCTTTCAGTGCATGCGTGGCCTTGGCGTTCATTGGGCGCCGATCTCCTGCGCGATCAGTTCGGAAAGGTCGTCCTCGTCGAGGTCGTCCGATGCTTCGTCGACGACAGGCGCGGGGAGCGACGGTGACAGTTCGCCGAGCACGTACTGGGCGAGCGCTTGCAGGTTCGGATAGGAAAAGAACAGCGTCGCGCGAAACGGCCTGCCGAACACCTTGGTGAGACGGTCGGTCAGTTCGAGCGCGATCAGCGAATCCAGGCCGAGATCGAGCAGCGATTGCCCGGGCGCAATGGCGTCCGGCCCGGGCAGACGCAACGTCTCGGCCAGCATCGTCGCGAGCGTGCCGGCGATGAGCTCGAGCCGCTCGCGCGGCGCGCACGCATGCAGCTGGCGCAGCAATGCCGTCTCCTGCTGCGCAGGCTGCGCGGCCGGTTGCGCCAGCTCGGAAAACAACGCCGATCCGGCAGCCGGCGCATCGACCCGGAACAGCGTCGGCCAGTCGATGCGCGCGACCCCGGACTGGGCAACGCCGGACGCCATCAGCCGTTCGAGGGTCGCGATGGCCAGTTCGGGCGACAGCGTGCCCACGCCGAGCGCACCCAGCTGTTCATGCGCGCGCCGTCCGTAGTCGGTGGCGGCGTGGCCGATCTCGGCCCACGGGCCCCAGTTGACGCTGAGTGCCGGTTTTCCCTGCGCGCGCCGATGCTGCGCAAGGGCGTCGAGGAAGCTGTTCGCCGCCGCGTAGTTGCTCTGGCCCGGCATGGTGATCAGCGCGGCCATCGACGAGAACAGCACGAAATGGTCGAGCGGCAGGTCGGCCGTCAGCTCGTGCAGATACCACGCGCCATCGGCCTTGCCGCTGCCGGCGCGATGGAAGAAGTCATCGTCCTGGCGGGTCAGCAGCGCATCGTCGAGCGTGCCGGCGAGGTGAAACACCCCCTTGAGCGGCGGCATCGAACGCGCGATTTCGCCGATCGCGTCCGCGACGTCCTCGCGACGCGACAGATCGGCGCGAATGAAGCGGGCGTCGAGCGTCTGCAGGATCTTTTCGGCGGCGGCGGAAGGCTCGCTGCGCCCGAGCAGCACGACCTTGCCGGCGCCGTTGCCGGCGAGCCAGGCCGCGAGCCGCAGGCCGAGCCCGCCGAGCCCGCCGGTCACCAGATAGGTTGCGTCAGGGTGGAACCTGACCGGCCGGTGGCTAACGAATTCGCGATTGTCGCGGGCGATGCGCGCGACGTGGCGCTGTCCGCCGCGAAACGCGATCATGTCTTCACGGCCGCCAGCCAGCACCGCCTGCACGATGTCCGTCGCCGACGGCTGCGCGGGATCGAGGTCGATCAGGCCGCCCCACAGCGGCGCATGCTCCACCGCGATCGCCCGGCCCAACCCCCACAGCGGCGCCTGCGCCACGGCGGTCGATTCGCCGTCCAGCACGTTCATCGCACCCGACGTCACCAGCCACAGACGCGCCTGCCGGGCCGACGGCGCGCGCGCCGCCAGCGCCCTGACCAGTTGCAGCACGCTCGCGCTGGCGCGCCGTCTCGCAGCGATATCGGCGGGCGCGAGATCGAGACTCCACAGATGGATGACGCCCTTCAGCGGCCGGTCGAGCGCGGGCAGCGCCGCGCTCGCGTCGGCGAACTGCAGCACACACGTATCGCCCGCGCTTTCCAGCAGGGCCGACAGTTGCGCGCCGACGCCACCGCGGTCCGCGAGAATCAGCCACTCGCCATGCGCCGAAGCGCCGGTTGCCGCTTCGACGCTCGACGGTCTCCAGACTCGCCGATAAAGCAGGGCGGCGAAGTCGTGCCGCTCGACCGCGCGCCCGGCGCGCACCTGCTGCAACCGCAGCGCATCGATCTCGATCAGCAGCCGGCCGGCGAGGTCGTGGACGCGGATATCGCCCTCCAGCGCGTGTTGCCCGGCCGGCTTGCGCAGCGTCGCGTGACTCCAAGCCTGCGCTGACGACGGCGGCTGATGAACCCGTACCGCACCGATCGAACTGGGCAGGTACAGGTCGCCGGCCTCCAGCGCGTCCGGATCGATGGCGGCCGCGAGCACGCGGCTGCACGCATCGAGAAACGCCGGGTGCACCTGAAATTGCGACGACGCCAGCGCGTCGGCCGGCAGGCTGATTTTCCCCAGCGCCTCGCCGGCCGTGCGCCAGATCTGCCGGATCGCATCGAACACGCCGTCGATCTGCACGCCGTACTGCCGGATTTCGCCATTGAAGTCCGCGCCCGACGTCGTTTCGGTGCAGCGCGCCTGCACCTCGGCGGCATCGAATCTCGCCGGCTCGGCGCGCCGTTTGGGCGCGCACATTTCCCGCAGCCGGCGCAGGTGAGGAAGATTGCCCAGGATCAGCTCGACCGGCGGACCGAAATCGAGCAGGCATGCCACTTCGTCCACGCCGATCGACGCGAGGTCCTGCACCAGGTCGACGCAGGTTTCCGGCGTGCCGATGAGGCCGCGCGATTGCGCGAAGCGTTCATAGAGAAACTCGACGAATTCGTCCAGTTCGCGCGCCCCCATCGCGCGCACGTCCACCGACTGGCCACGGCTTTGCGCCAGTCCGTTCAGCAGTCCGATATTGCTGCGGATGTAGTTGCAGAACGGCGCGCGCGCCTGCTCGCGCACCCGCGTCGCATCGTCGCCGACGAACGTGTGCAGCATCACCGACACGGTGCCGGTCGCCGGGTCGAAGCCGTGCTTCGCGCGCGCCTCGCGGTAGAGGGCGATCTTGTGCGCGAGCTGGTCCCGGTCCTGGTCGAGCACGTGGGTCAGCAGGTTGGCGCCGACTTCGCCGGCGCGGACGAACGTCTGCGGATTGCCGGCGGCGGTCACCCAGACGGGCAGTTCCGGCTGCACCGGCGTCGGGTAGATGCGCAATTGCACCGGCTTGCCGACGCCATTGTTCGCATTCAGCGATCCGCCCCGCCACAGATTCCGGACGGTGCGCAGCGTGGTCAGCATGTCGTCCTGCCGGGTCGCGTATTTGTCGGGCGCGAGCACGAAGTCGTCCGGATTCCATCCGGAGGCGAACGACACGCCCACGCGGCCGTTCGACAGGTTGTCCACCATCGACCACTCTTCCGCGATCCGGATCGGGTTGTGCAGCGCGGCGACCACGCTGCCCGCGACCAGCTGCACGCGTCCGGTGACCGCGGCGAGGGCCGCGTGAAGGACGGCGGGATTCGGGTACAGCGAGCCGAATTCGGTGAAATGGCGCTCCGGCACCCAGACGCTGGAGAACCCGTTCGCATCGGCGAAGCGCGCGCTCTCCATCACGAGCTGGTACTTGTTGCCGGACAGCGCCTCTTCACTGCTGGCGAAGAACATCAGGCCGAATTTCATGCGTGGCTCCGATCCGATTCGTGAATTTCGGCACTGGCGCAGATCTGCCATGTCGCGGCAGCGCTCGTGTCCTCGATCCGGTGATAGACGGCAAACGAAAACGGCCCCCAGGACTGGCGGCTCAGCACGGTCTGCACGGCGCGCGATGCATGCGGATGCAGCGGCAACGGCGCATGCAGTGCGAGGTCCTTCAGCGTGGTATGGCCGTCGGCGCCGATCTCCGCGGTGGCCGCCAGCGCCATTTCCACATAGGCGGAATAGGGCAGGACGGGCGGCCCCTTCACGCGATGACCGGCGAGAAAGGCGGTGTCCGGCGCGTCGAGACTCGACTCCCAGATCCACGTGCCGGGCAAATGCGCGTGCTGCGCCATGCGGCGCCCGAGCAACGGATGCCGGGGCGCGCGCGGGTTGAGCCAGAAGCCGCGACGCTCGAACGGATAGGTCGGCAGCGCGAGCCGGCGGGACGGGGCGGGCTGCTCGACGGCATGCCAGTTGACCGATGCGCCGCGCACGTAAAGCTCGGCGAGCGTGTGCAGGATCGCGTCCCAGGCGGCCGCATGCGCGCCGATCTCGATGACGATGCCGGGGGTGCCCGCCGCCACGCCGTCCGGGGCCTGCGGCACGTCCGCCAGCGAGGCCGCGGCGCGATGCCCGTCGCCCGCGCTGCTGACGGCGTCCGGCGTGATGCCGAAGGACATCCACAGTTGCGCGAGCGCGCGCTGGAATGCCGTGAAGCCGGCCTCGGCCGCGTCCGGTTGCTGCTGCATCAGCGCGCTGAAAGCGGGGCTCGCCGCGCGCAATTGCCGAATCGCATCGGCGCTGGCGCCGTCGTCGGCGGAAAAGTGAAACGTCACCGCGGGCGGTGTGTCGGCGGCCTCGCCGGCCGACACGGCATGCAGCCGTGAACGCAACGCACCGAGACTCGATGCGACGATGGCCGCCCGCCGCGTGAAATGGGTGCGCCCGGTGTTCGCCGTCGACGCGACCTCCCGCAAGCGGACCTCGGGATGGGCGTCGAAATACGCGGCATAGGACGCCGCCAGCGCTTGCAACGCTTCGGGCGTGCGCGCGGAGAGTGTCACGACGTGCGTCGCGGGCGCCGCCGGGTCGTCTTCGACCGCTCCGGCGTGCGGCGCTTCGGACAGGATCATGTGCGCATTGGTGCCGCCGAAGCCGAACGAACTCACGCCGGCCACGCGCGGCCCGTGTTCCGGATGCCAGGGCACGACCTGCTGCGGAATGCGGAACGGCGTGCCGTCGAGCGCGATATGCGGATTGAGCGACCGGAAATGGAGGTTCGGCGGAATGGCGCGATGGTGCAGCGCCAGCGTGGCCTTGATCAGGCTCGCGATGCCCGCTGCCGATTCCAGGTGGCCGATGTTGGTCTTCACCGAACCGATCCAGCAGCGCGCTTCAGGCTGGCGCGATTCACCCAGCACGGCCGTCAGCGCGTTCAGCTCGATGGGGTCGCCCAGCGGCGTGCCCGTTCCGTGCGCCTCGACGAAGCCGATGTCCTGCGGCCGCACGCCGGCATCGCGCAGCGCGCTGCGAATCACGGCCTGCTGAGCCGGGCCGTTCGGCGCGGTCAGACCGTTGCTGCGGCCATCCTGGTTCACCGCCGAGCCGCGGATCACGGCGAACACGGTGTCGCCGTTCGCGAGCGCATCGTCGAGACGCTTGAGCAGCACCATGCCCACGCCTTCTCCGCGCACATAGCCGTTGGCATCCGCGTCGAATGCCTTGCAGCGGCCATCCGGCGACAGCATGCCCGCCTGCGTGAAGGATGCGCTCAATTGCGGCGCCAGGATCAGGTTGACCCCGCCGGCAAGCGCTGCATCGCTCTCGCCGCGCTGCAGCGCGCGGCACGCGTGGTGAACCGCGACGAGCGACGACGAACACGCGGTGTCGACCGCCCAGCTCGGGCCGCGCAGATCGAGCGTGTAGGCAATGCGGTTGGCGGCGACGCTGAGCGCATTGCCGGTCGCGACATACGGGCCGACATCCGCGTCTTCGTCCTGCGCCAGCCGGACGTAGTCGGAATTGCTGATGCCGACGATGACCGCGGTGCGGCTGCCGGCGAGATGCCGGGGGACGATCCCCGCGTGCTCGAACGTCTCCCACGCCACCTCGAGAAGCAGGCGCTGCTGCGGGTCCATCGTTTCGGCCTCGCGGGCGCTGATGCCGAAGAATTCCGCATCGAACTGATCGACCTGGTCCAGCAATCCCGTGGTCGGCAGGCCGCCGGCGCGCGCGTTCGATGCGCCGACCGCGTCATGGCCTGCCAGCAGGCGCTGCCAGAATGCGTCGGGATCACTGGCGCCGGGGAAGCGGCATCCCATGCCGACGATGGCGATATCCGTGCGTGCGGCGGCAACGGGCGCGTCGTCCGACGCCGCATGCCCGGCGCCGCAGAAATGGCGCGCCAGCAGCGCAATGCTCGGGAAATCGTAGACGACGGTAGGCGAGACCGGCTGCCCGAGCCAGTCCTGCAACTCGCCCGAGAGCAGGATCGCGTCTTTCGAATCGAGCCCGAAGGTGCTGAACGGTGCGTCGGGGTCGAGCTTGCCGGGCGCGATGCCCGACAGATGCGCGACCCGCTCGATGCACCACTGCACCAGTTCCTGCGTGCCGCGCACCGACGTGGCCGGGCGTGCGGCCTCCCGGGAGAACGAACGCCGCCATTCGCCCGCGATCGCGAGCCCCTGTTCATCGACGAAGGCCTGCCGGATTCGGCTGCGCTGGATTTTCCCGCTGGACGTGCGCAGGATCGTCGCGGGTTTCAACAGGATCGCCGCATACAGATCGACATCGTGCACTTCGGCGAGCTGGCGCCGGATCGCCGCGGCGACGGCTTCGGCATTCAGCGTGGCGAGCGCTTCGCGGCGCACTTCAGCGGCGACGACGACCCGCTCCACGTTATCGACGTTGATCGAGAACGCCGCTGACGCGGCGGGCGCCAGCGCGGGGTGGCTTGCCTCGGCCGATTGCTCGAGATCCTGCGGGTAGTGATTGCGGCCCGCGACGATGATCAGGTCTTTCAGGCGGCCGGTGACGAAGAGGTGCTCGCCATCGACGAAGCCGAGATCGCCCGTGCGCAGGTAGCGCGCGTCATCGCCGTCCAGCCTCGCGCGGAAAGTGCGCTCCGTTTCCTCGGCGCGGTTCCAGTAGCCGATGCCGACGCTCGTGCCAGTCAACCAGATTTCTCCGATTCGGCCGGGCGGGCAGCGCTGACCGGTCTCCGGGTTCACTATCTGCAGGCGATGCCCCGCCCAGGCGCGGCCGCATGAGACGAGCGCGTGGCGCTTGCCGTGCGCGCTTCTGGTCGCGACGCCTTGCGCGAGATCGTCGGCGTCGAAGTCGGCCACGAGCGGCTGCGAGCGCGCCGGCTGGCCGGAGATGAACAAGGTCGCCTCGGCCATGCCGTAGACCGGGCGCATGGTTTCCGCGTGGAAGCCGCGCGATGCGAATGCGCGCGAAAAACGCGCTACCGATTCCGCACGCACCGGTTCCGCGCCGTTGAATGCCACCCGCCAGCTGCTCAGATCCAGCTGTTCGCGGGCTTCGTCCGAAATCTTGCGTGCGCACAGGTCGTACGCGAAATCCGGCGCCGCGCAATGCGTGCCGCGATACTTCGTGATGGCTGTCAGCCAGCGGTGCGGTTTCTGCACGAACGCCGCCGGCGCCATCAGCACCGACAGCACGCCGAGATAGATCGGCAACAGCACCTTCCCGAAGAAACCCATGTCGTGAAACACCGGGAGCCAGCTCACGAACACGGCCGACGCATCGGCATCGCTGGCCTCGGCGATGACCGCCATGTTGCTCAGAATGTTCGCATGACTGATCATCACGCCTTTGGGCGTACCGGTGGAACCCGATGTGTATTGCAGCAGCGCCAGCGTCTGCGGCGTGATGTCCGGCGCGCGCCATTGCTCGGCCGGTGCGTCGAAGCCCCGATCGGTCGCGAGGATCCGCAGTTCCAGCGTGTCGGAATAACCGTCCGCGCGATGCGCGATGCCGCCGAGCGTGGCTGCGTCGGTCAGCGCGACGACCGGCCCGGCGTCGGCCACGATCGACTTGAGGCGATCGGCGGGACGATTCCTGCGCGGCGGATAGGCGGGCACGCCGATCAGGCCGGCGTACAGGCATCCCACCCACGCGCAGATGAATTCCAGTCCCGGCGGATAGACCAGCAGGACGCGATCGCCCGGTTGCGCAATCTCCTGCAGGCTGGCGGCGATGCCGCGCGCGCGCTTGTCCAGGTCGCCATACGTGAGTCGGGCGAGTTCCGATTCGCCGTTATCGAGAAAAATGAATGCCGTCTTCTCCGGTTCGACCTTGCCGCGAAACTGCAGAATTTCCGTAACAGTCCTGAATTTTGTATCGGGAAGCATACTCAACCTTCGTTGTCTGCCAAACGTTGATTTGAATGCACGTCACTTGTGAATCCGTGCGTTCATTCCGACGGGCAAAGACAGTCCGTCATGCAGGCCCTGTGCCGGGCGCATACCGGGTTCACTGTCGCGTCGCGTGACCTCAGGACCAATCGCGGCGCGCCCGCCAGCCTTGCTTCTTGAATCGGGTTATATTGAGATTAGAGCATCGCGCCCAACCGGCGTCTGCCCTGTAATTCAAGGACACGACGTTTCGTGCGCGTGTTCAATCGGACAGGTCATTCAATCGCGCGATCAGGGTTTCGCCGGCTATCTGGCCGACGGCGTTCCCGTATCGGGGGAGTAGGGGTCCAGCAGCGACACGACCACCTTGCGCTCGCCTTCGAACGGGTTGCGCCCATGCGCGAATCGCATGTTGTCGACGAGCAGGACGTCGCCGCGCTGCCAGGGAAACTGGATCGCGCATTCGCGGTACGCGTTGCGGATCTGCTCGATGTCGTCGAGATCGAACGGACTCCCGTCGCCGTAGAACGCGTTGCGCGGAACGCGATCCTCGCCGAACAGGCTGACGATCGAACTGGCGAGCGATGCTTCCAGGTTCGAGAGGTGGAACAGGTGGGCCTGGTTGAAGAAGACCCTGTCACGGCTGACCGGATGGTAGGCCACGCCCTGGTTAATCTGTGCGGTGCATAACGTGTCGTCGTCGAGCCATTCGTGCTCGATGCCGTTGTCTGCGCAGAAGGCCGCGACCTGGCTGCGGTCGGTGGTCTGAAAGACGGTTTCCCACGGAATGTCGACGTGCCGCCGGTAGTGCCTGACATAGCGGACCTGCTTCGCCTCGAAGTTCGCCAGGATGCGTGCTCCGATCCTGCGGCTCACCTCCCGCATGTCGGCGATCGGCGTTTCGCCGCCGGCCGTGGGCGCGCAAAGGCAGCAGAATGCGACGCGCAGCGGCCAGCTGCGTTGATACGCGTTTTCGCAATGGAGCGCGATCGTCTCGCTCGGCGGATACTCGGTGGCGGTGAAGATGCCGTTGCCGATCGAGGTGCGCGGCGTGGAACGATAGACGTAGTCGGACTGATGAGCCGACACCGCGTTCGAAAACGCCTCGAAGTCGGCGACCGATGACACGTCGAAACCGCGAAACAGGAGCGCGCCGTGTTCCAGAAGCCGCGCTTCGAGTTCAACTCGATTGTCGTTCACCGCCAGCACGAAATCGCGTGCGTTCACTCGCCCGCTCGATGCCGGCTCCAGCAGCAACGGCGAGGCCCCGTCGGCAAGCAGCTTGCGTTCCGTCATGCCCAGCATGGTCAACTATTCCTTATCTGAACGTGGATCGCGACGCAACGCGGACCGACCGGCCTTCACGGTTACGCCGCGGTATGCCTATGCGCGGCAGGCCGTCGCCACCGCTTGCTCGAAGCGGTTGAGAATCTCGTGGATATCCGCTTCCGAGACGATCAACGGCGGCAGGAACCTGAGTACCGCGCCATGGCGGCCGCCGGTTTCGATCACGAGTCCGTTGCGCAGGCAATGCAGCTTGATGGCTTTCGCGAGCGCCGCATGGGGCGGACCGGTTCGGCCATCGCGGCCGGGCAGCACGACTTCGACGCCGATCATCAGGCCGCGGCCGCGAACCTGGCCCAGGCTGGGGAAGCGTTCGGCAATCCGTTCGAGGCCGGCGACCAGCAGCTTGCCGGCCGTGTCGGCGTGCGCCGACAGCCCGTCTCGATCGACGATGCGCATGGTCGACAAACCGGCCACCATCGCGATCTGGTTGCCGCGGAAGGTGCCCGCGTGCGAGCCGGGCGGCCAGGTGTCCAGGCGCTGGTCATAGACCACCACCGATAGCGGATAGCCGCCGCCGAACGCCTTCGACAACACCAGGACGTCGGGCCGGATGCCGGAATGCTCGATGGCGAACAGCGCGCCGGTCCGGCCGAGGCCGGTCTGCACTTCATCGACGATCAGCGGGATTTCATGCCGCAGCGTCAGTTCGCGCAGCTCGATCAGCCAGGCGTCGGAAGCGGGGATGCAGCCGCCTTCGCCTTGCACGACTTCGACGATGACGGCCGCGGGTTTCGTGATCCCGCTCTCGGGATCGGACAGGACCGTGCGGATATAGTTGATGCTGAGTTGATCGGTTGCCGAGCCGTCGGTGCCGAACGGGCAGCGAAAGGCATAGGGGTAGGGCAGGAAATGAACGTCGCGCCCGTTGCTGCCGGCCGATTTCGGCGTGAGATTGCCCGATGCGGCGAGCGCGCCGGCCGTCATGCCGTGGTAGGCCCCGTGGAACGCCATGATCGTCGGGCGGCCCGTATGATGCCGGGTCAGCTTGATCGCCGCTTCGACGCCATCCGCTCCGCTCGGACTGCAGAACTGGATCTTGCCGGTATCGGCGATCGCGTTCGGCAACATCGAGAAAAGCTGTTCGACGAACGCGTGCTTGGCCGGCGTCGCCAGGTCGAGCGCCTGTTGCAGTTGACCGGAGGACAGGAACCGCATGACGGCTTCGTTGACTTCCGGGTGATTGTGCCCGAGCGCGAGCGTTCCGGCATTGGACAGGCAGTCGATGTATTCCTGCCCGTCGGAGTCGCGCATGCGTATGCCTTCGGCATGGGTAAACAGCCGTGGGAACGACGTCGCGTAGGTTCGCGCGTTCGATTCGACATGCTTAAGATAATCGAGTTGTTCCATGCGTAGGAATCCGGCTTGCAAACGCGGATGATGGACACTGGCGCATCAGCATCGCTTCGTGTCGGCCAATGGTGCAACGGCAAGGGTGCAGCGGTACGGCTGATTGAAGCATGGTCTTCGTACCGCGTCTGCCACGGGAAAGCGGGACACCGGCGTGGCGTCAGGCCGGCACGGTCGAGCGGAAATAGTCGATGGTCCGCCGCAGCCCCGCTTCGAGCCCGACCGTCGGCTTCCAGTCGAGGTGGGTGCGTGCGAGGTTGATATCCGGGCAACGTTGTGTCGGGTCGTCCTTCGGCAGCGGCCGGAATACGATTCGCGACTTCGATCCCGTCAGCCGCAGGACGATCTGCGCGAGTTCGCTGACCGCGA
The DNA here is from genome assembly GCF_902499125.1 of Burkholderia arboris. Classification (GTDB taxonomy): domain Bacteria; phylum Pseudomonadota; class Gammaproteobacteria; order Burkholderiales; family Burkholderiaceae; genus Burkholderia; species Burkholderia arboris. The sequence goes on along the minus strand of NZ_CABVPX010000056.1, from coordinate 6,931 downwards.
TCTCGTGCGGATTGCCGAGATTGATCGGGCCGGTGATATCCGCGGGCGTGCCCATCATCCGGATCAGGCCGTCGACCAGGTCGTCGACGTAGCAGAACGCGCGCGTCTGGCTGCCGTCGCCATACAGCGTGATGTCCTCGCCGCGCAGCGCCTGCACGATGAAGTTGGACACCACGCGACCGTCGTTGGGATGCATGCGAGGCCCGTACGTGTTGAAGATCCGTACCACCTTGATTTGCACGTTTTGCTGGCGGTGATAGTCGAAGAACAAGGTCTCCGCGCACCGTTTTCCTTCGTCGTAGCAGGCACGCGGCCCGAGCGGGTTGACGTTGCCCCGGTACGTCTCCGGTTGCGGATGCACGTCGGGGTCGCCGTACACTTCGCTCGTGGAAGTTTGCAGCACGCGTGCGTGCGTGCGCTTCGCGAGCCCCAGCATGTTGATCGCGCCCATCACGCTGGTCTTGGTGGTCTGCACGGGATCGAACTGATAGTGGATCGGCGATGCCGGACAGGCGAGGTTGTAGATCTCGTCCACCTCCACGTACAGCGGAAAGGTCACGTCGTGGCGCAGCGCCTCGAAGCTCGGGTTGCCGAGCAGCGTTGCCACGTTCTGCTTGGTGCCGGTGAAATAGTTGTCGACGCACAAGACGTCATGACCGAGTTCGACCAGGCGCTCGCACAGATGCGAACCGAGGAAACCTGCGCCACCAGTTACGAGGATCCGCTTTCGATTACGTTGCACAGTTGCACTCCAGGTTTGACGCGTGGGTAAGTGGCGAGCCGCCGCCGGGCACGTGCGATCGGGCCGCGTAGCGTTTCGCTGCGACGATCGCGGCCAGGCCCGGCGCGCCGATCGCGCGACGTGGATCCGGGCGTGTGCGATGCCCGTCATGCTTGCAGCGCACTCGGCGCAACGTGATCCGCACGCCGCAGGCGCGTCGCGATGATGTCGGCCATCGCCCGCATTTCGCTCCGGATAAAGAAGTGATCGCCGTCGATGACATGAAAATCGCAGTGCCCGGTCGTCGCGGCCTCCCAGCCTGAAACGGAATCGGCGGGAACCTGCCTATCCGCCCCGCCGGCGAACACGGTGATGTCGACGGCCAGCCTGCGTCCGGGCACGGCCCGGTAGTTTTCGATCAGCGTGAAATCCGCACGCAGCGCCGGCATCATCAACGCCATCATTTCGCGGTTGTCCAGCACCGGCTTCGGTGTGCCGCCCATCTCGTGCAGCGCGTCGATGAACGCGCGGTCGTCCAGCGCCTGCATTTTTCGAACCGGGCGCTCCTGCCCCGGTGCAGCGCGCGCGCTCACGAACAGATGCCGGAGGTTCGATTGCGCGTGGGCGGGAAGCCGCAGCGCCAGTTCGACGGCAATCGCCGCGCCCATGCTGTGGCCGAGCAATGCGAAGGGACGATCGAAGCAACTGCCGAGGTCGTCCAGCAACGCGTCGATCAGCGTTGCCATGTCTCGCACGGCAGGCTCCGACAGGCGGCTGCCCCGGCCGGCAAGCTCGTGGCGGTGCACCTCGATCCCGGGCAACAGCGGTTGCAGGCCACGATAGACGGCGGCCGAGCCGCCCGCGTAAGGGAAACAGATCAGACGCATGCGAACGGGTACTCGAGCGGCTCACTTGCTGCCGGGCGACCGGCGATCGCGCTGCGGGCATTCGCGGGTTCGGCGTTGTTCACGATTAAAAGTTCGGTCATTGCTTTCATGGTGATGCGTCGGCCATCTTCACCTTGGGGGAGTCGGGCTTGAATGCCCGGCGCGGCTTCGCGAAGTGCCAGGCGACAGGCCGTTTCATAGCCGTTTCATAGCCGCTTCGTTGGCGCTTCGTTGGCGCTGTACGAAGGCCGCGTGGCCGCGCGCGCGACGCCGCCGAAGCGTTGATTCGCGTCATGGAAATTCATGGTGACGCCCGGATTAGGAATGCACACGGTCCGGCTGGGCATGAGTAAAACATGAGGCCGCGTGGATGTATGTCGTAGAAAAACGGGACGTGCGGCTGGAGGGGATGCGAGCAGTTCGCGCGTCGTCGTGCGCGCTGCGGAGAAATGCGGGGGAGTCGACACCGGGCTTGGCGCCGCCGCGCTCGGCGGCTACTTTGATGCGCGCCGTGCAATCTCGCGAATTCCCCAGCGTTTCGCATTTCCGGGGCTCGAGCGTCGCCCGCGTCGGTCAGGAATCGACGCAATAAACGATGAATGCGAGCGCAGTCTGCACGCGGCTTTCGGCGACAGCGTGTACCGGCACGCGATCCACGATGAGCGCGTCGTCGAAGGCGGCCAGCGGATCGAGGTCGGAAACCACGCGCTCAACTGCCGGTCAAGGGCGATCCGCTCGCGGGCGCCGTCGAGCTGACTGGCGCGCATTCGGAGCACTCAGGAAAGCCCTGAATGACGGTCGCATTTGTCAGCCAGCCGTTACGATCCCGAGCAAGCGGGCAAGCCGGACATCGTCGAAATCCGGAAAGACAACCGCCCCGCGCGTGGTCAAGACGTCCGCTTTCGGCGGCATGCCGATACCGATGAATTCGAGGCCGAGAGCGCCGGCGACTTCAAGATCCCAAAGCCCGTCGCCGATGGAAACAGTCCGGCAAGACGATGCGACGCCATAGTATCGTCGGGCACGTTCGACGGCGGCGGCGACGAGATCTGTCCGTGACGGGTACACCGACGACGTCACCAGCAGATCGTCGTCGAACGGGATCCCGACGGCCTGCAGTTTCCGCTCGCTGACGCGCCGTACGCCGCCAGTCGCAAAGACGATGCCCCAACCCGATGCGATCGCCTCCCGCACGAACTGGCCGGCGCCCGGGATTTCCATCAGCGCCTGACGGGCGAGCGCGGCCACGAAATGACGATCGACCGCCTGCTCGAAGGCAGCCACAGCCGATGCACTCATCGGGCTCCTGCCGTTGGATGACAGTGCGTGAGCGAGGATTCCGGTGTCGGTGTGATGCGGATAGCGTCCCCAGTTGGTATCGAGCGCCGGCAGCTTCAATGCAAGCATCGCAGCCAGGAACGCGGACTGATGCAGGGCGACCGAATCGGTCAGCGTGCCGTCGATATCCAGTACAAGTATGTGTTCGGTATTCATGGGATGACGTTACGAAGAGGACGGCGTGCCGGTCGTACCGCGCCGGCCGGTCGATTCGATCGGTGGGCAGGCGAGCCGCTATCATAAGCATCCGGGACGCTGAATGCCAACGCGTCACTCACGACAGGGAACTTCGATGGCGCACCGTATGTACATGTTCAATCTGCAAGACATCGGTCCGGCCGACACGCCATGTCTGAGTATGGTGGAGTGGAACTACGACTTCCCGACGGTGTTGAGTCCGCTGCTGGCCGTGGCGCCATTCCTTGCACGCAATCGTTGCAACGATACTGGCGACAACGACGGAATTTATGCTGCAGCGGAAGGCGGCAAGGCCCGGATGGCCAGGTTGTACGCGTTCCTGGAGCGTCATGCCGACCGCCTGATCGACGATCTCGAGGCGTTCCGGGAAGCAAAGCGCAAGATCTTCGCGTTCCTCGAGAATCGTGCGATCCATCGATACTTTCACCTGAACGGATGGGACGTGTTCAACCTGTCGGCGGCGCCGCACGTCGAACTCGCCCAGGCGCTGCTGGCGCGCATCGAGCGCGACAACGCGAGAATCGAGCACGCGATCGAGGCCGACGATCCCGCCCTGCTCGACCAGTGCGAGGGTCTGGCGGAAGAAGCTGTCACCCGCTTTCGCGAACTGATCAACCAGGACCATTACGACTACGGGTGGGAACCGTTGACGTCGATTTACTACGAGCAGGTCGAAGTGTTCGAGCAGGACGGGAAGATGGGCGTGATGACCATCACGGGCGAGGTGCTGGTGCCGCCGCGCTACGACGAGATCGGCTTCGATGCATGGACGGAAGTCGCCATCGTCCGGCAAGGCGACCGCTATGGACATATCGACAGCCAGGGGACAACGATTACGCCGGTGCAGTACGACCGCGTATGGGCGTTCTGGCGCGGGGAGTATGCACGAGTGCTGCACAACGGCAAGTTCGGCGTGGTGGATCGCAACGGCGTACCGGTCATCCCGTTGGCCTATACGGCCTTGACCGCGCTGCAGTACTCCGGCAGCCAGTGCTGGGCAGCCTGCGAACACGAACGATGGGGCGTACTCGATGCTTCAGGGCAATGGCGTCTGCCGGCCGAGTACGAATCGGTCGACGACTCGATCGGCCGGATGGTTGCGACCCGCCCGGGCTGCGACGTGCCGGATATCTTCACCTGCCGCTTCGCGCGGCTCGGGACCTTGCCGGACGAGCAGATCCGCGCATACGAGGTCGAACGGGACGATGGCAGCCGCGTGTATCACTATGAAGTCGAGCACGCGGATACCGGCACGACCGCCGTGTTCGACGAGGATGGCGTACAGGTTCGAACCTGACACGGCGAATCGGTCTCGTGTTTTCGCGCCCGGACACGCGGGTGCACGGCACCGGCCTCGCCATGCGGCTGCGATCCGGCTGCAGCCGGCTTACGTAGCCGCGTCGGCCTCGTCCGGACTGACGCGATACGCGCGCCGCAACAGCGCACGGGCGCGCGCGACGAGTACGCGGGGATCGAGCGGTTTCACGAGGTAGTCGTCCGCGCCCGCGTCGAAAACGGCGACCTGGTCGCAGGCATCGGCGCGCGCGGTCAGGACGATCACGGGTACGTTCGAGCACGCGCGGATCTGCCGGCATAGTTCCAGGCCGCCGGAATCCGGTGGCATCGGATCGAGCATCACGAGCGCGGGCAGATGCTCGCGCACGGCTGCGACGGCAAGGTCGCCGCGGCGAACGATCGTCACCGCGAACCCGTACCGGCCCAGATAGTCGTGAACCTGCTGCGCGAACCGTTCGTTATCTTCGATCAGCAGGACACGGTGTGTGAGCGTTCCACCATTCATTCGGCGTGCTCCTGAATGACAGGCCTTCGCGGCGATGACCGTAACAGCCGTCGGCCGACTCGCGGTGCGCAACGCGCAGAAAGCGCGAGTCGTTCGTGCGGCCGACCGGCGAAGCAGGCGGGCCGGCCGGCCTTCGGTCGGCGACGGACCAGCCCGCCTGGGGCTGGTGCATGCTCGTCGTCGACCGCCGCGAAACCGGCACCCCGGTCAGGAAAGCGAACCATCGCTCATGCCCCCGGCGTATTCCCCGTGGCGCGGCCACGCACCCGTGACGGAGACCGGTGACGCCGACGACACCTTTCCGTGTGTTGCGCCCGCGTCGAGCGCAGCAGCAACGATCGGCCCGATCGCGGCCAGCGCTGACGTGCTCATCATCGTTTCGTGCAGGCATGCGACGTCGTGCACGTCGATTTTCCCGCGCACATACGGCTGCCACGCCCGGACATCGCGTGGCTGATAGGCCTCCGGCCGCTCGAGCGTCGCCCTGAAGAAGACCACGTCGCCATCGAATACGTCAGGCGCAAACATGCCGGCCTGCGCAGGCGCCACCTGGAATTGCCGGACGATCGATTCGAATGTCCGCGCGTTGAACGTCCTGAACATCGGATTGTGTTCGGCAAGGCGCGTCTTGAGCGTGTCGATCGTCAGCGAGCGGGCACTGGCCGACTGCGGCGTGTCCACGAATGCGCGTATCAGCACGTCGATGACTTCCGTCTCCGTCGGTGCGGGGTAAGCCTCGCTTCCCACTTCCGGATAACCGTCGAGCATCGCAAGCAATGCCACTTTTTCACCGGCGCATTGCAGCTGGGTGGCGATGGCGTGCGCGATATGGCACCCCAGCGACCAGCCGAGCAGATGATAAGGGCCGGTGGGCTGTACGCTGCGAATCTGCCGGACGTAGTCCTGCGCCATCTCCTCGATCGACTGCGCGTCGGTGCCGGCTTCGGTGAGCGCGCGCGCCTGCAGACCGTAGAGCGGCCGATCCCGCAGATGATGCGTCAGGCTCGCATACGGCCAGCTGAAGCCGCCGGCCGGGTGAATACAGAAGAGTGGCGGACGCGCCCCCTGCGGCTGGAGCGGCAGCAGGACAGCAAGCGCGTCGGACGCACCCGTTTCATGTATCCGGGGCGCCAACTGTGCAACGGTGGGCGCTTCGAACAGCGTGCGAATCGAGACCTCGTGCCCGAACGTCTCGCGGATTTTCACCAGCAGGCGGGCGGCGACAAGCGAATGCCCACCGAGCGCAAAGAAGTTGTCGTGCCGGCCGACACGCTCGACGCCGAGCAGGTCGGACCACAACGCGGCAACGGTACGCTCGGTCTCGCCCTGCGGCGCTTCGTACTGCGCCTGGACGAACGCATCGTCGTCCGGCTCCGGCAGCGCGCGACGGTCGAGCTTGCCGTTCGAGGTCAGCGGCAACGCATCGAGCACGACGAACGCCGCCGGCACCATGTAGTCCGGCAACCGGGCCGCAAGGTGCTCGCGCAGCTGCCGGACGCGTTCTGCACGTGGCGCCTCGTCGTCGAGCGTCACGTATGCCAGCAGTCGGGTGTTGCCCGCCGCATCGGGGGGCGCCAGCACGATGGCTTCGCGTACCGCGTCGTGCGACGCAAGCTGCGCCTCGATTTCGCCGGGTTCGATGCGGAAGCCCCGGATCTTGACCTGATCGTCGTTGCGGCCGAGGAACACGATGTTGCCGTCCGGCAGGTAGCGCGCCAGATCGCCCGTGCGGTACATGCGTGCATCGGGTTCGCCGGCCGCACGGGCGAACGGATCGGCCAGGAACCGCTGCTCGGTCAACTCCGGACGATTGAGATAGCCACGTGCAACACCTGCGCCGCCGATGTACATCTCGCCCACGGCACCCAGCGGCACCGGCGCCTGCGACTCGTCGAGCAGGTAGATGCGCGTATTGGCGATCGGCTTGCCGATCGAATGAACTACCTCGCCGGATGACGGCTCAAGCTCGCCGGAGGTCGCGACGAC
>NZ_CABVPX010000055.1 GCF_902499125.1 Burkholderia arboris | reverse complement strand
CCGGCCGACGGCGCGGCCGCGCCTGCCACGCCCGCTGCACCGGCCACGCCCGCGACGCACCGCCGGCTGCGCGACACGCTGCACGCGCTCGTCGGCCTGCGCCTGTCGCTATATCCGGCTGCGGCCGGGCAAGCGCCGCAGGCGCCGGACGGAGCGCACGCATGATCCCGCTTTCCACCCTGTCCTTCCCAACGCGACCATGATCGGCGAAATCGACATCTTCGGCGTGTTCGTGCCGGCTCCGCTCGTGCTGATGCTGATCGCCTACCTGATCAACATCGTCGTGCGCGCGGTGCTCGAACGCGTCGGCTTCTACCGCCTCGTCTGGCACCGTTCGATCTTCGACCTCGGCATCTACGTGTTCGTACTTGCCGCCGTCGTGATCGCTTCCCACCATCTCGTGGCTACCTAACGTGAAAAAAACCTGGCTCTCGGCAGGGCAAATCCTGCTCACCCTGATCGTCGTCGTCGTAGCCGGCCTCGTGCTGTGGCGGATCATCAATTACTACATGTTCTCGCCGTGGACGCGCGACGGGCACGTGCGCGCCGACGTGATCCAGGTCGCACCGGACGTGTCGGGCCTCATCACGTCGGTACAGATCGCCGACAACCAGGAGGTCAAGCGCGGCCAGGTGCTGTTCGTGATCGACCAGGCGCGCTACGCGCTCGCGGAACGCCTCGCCGAAGCGACGCTCGCGCAGCGCCGCGCGACGCTGGCCCAGGCGAAGCGCGAATACGCGCGCAACCTGCAGCTCGGCAACCTGGTCGCGAGCGAACAGGTCGAGGAAAGCCGCACGCGCGTCGAACAGGGCGAGGCCAGTGTCGCCGATGCGCAGGTGTCGCTCGACACCGCGAAGCTGAACCTGCAGCGCACGACGATCGTGAGTCCCGTAGACGGCTACCTGAACGACCGCGCGCCACGCGTCGGCGAATACGTGCCGGCCGGCCGCGCAGTGCTGTCGGTGGTCGACCGCAACTCGTTCCGCGTCGACGGCTACTTCGAGGAAACCAAGCTGCGCGGCATCCATATCGGCCAGCCGGTGGACATCATCGTGATGGGCGAGCCGCATACGCTACGCGGCCACGTGCAGAGCATCGTTGCCGCGATCGAGGATCGCGACCGCACGCAGGGCGCGAACCTGCTGCCGAACGTGAACCCGGCGTTCAGCTGGGTGCGTCTCGCGCAGCGCGTGCCGGTGCGCGTCGTGCTCGATGAAGTACCCGACGATTTCCGGATGATCGCGGGCCGCACCGCAACCGTGTCGATGCGCGGCGCCGACACGCGCCAGAACGACAACGCGAAGCCGGCTGCCGCCGGTTCGGCATCGGCGGCCTCCGGTGCGGCCGCCGGCGCGGTGGGAGCGTCGCAATGAACAAGCACGGTCTGCGCCTCGCGGCAGCGTTCGCGCCGCTTGCGCTCGCACTCGGCGCGTGCAAATCCGTCGGCCCCGACTACACGCTGCCACAGCAGGCGTACGTGAATGCGCCGCTCGCGAACCATGCGCTCGACGACGCGAACGGTACGCTGGTGTCGCGCGACGCGGTGCCCGGCAACTGGTGGCAACTGTATGACGACCCCGTGCTCGACGCGCTCGTGCGCGAGGCGCTGAAGTCGAACACCGACCTGCGCGTCGCCGCGGCCAACCTCGCCCGCTCGCGCGCGGCGCTGGACGTCGCGAGCCAGCAGGGCGGGTTCTCGGGGGGCGCCGAAGCCGCCGTGCAGCGCGCGCAGGAATCGGCCGAGCAATACCTGCTCGAAAACAAGCTGCCCGTCGTCAACGAAGGCTCGGTCGGCATCAACGTGTCGTACGAAATCGACCTGTTCGGCAAGCTGCGGCGCGGCGTCGAAGCCGCACGCGCCGACAGCGACGCCGTAAAGGCGGCCGGCGACCTCGCGCGCATCACGGTTGTCGCCGACGTCGTGCGCGCGTACGTCGAATCGTGCTCGGCCGGCGATGAACTCGCCATCGCGAAGCAGTCGCTCGCGCTGCAGAAGCAGCGCGTCGCGCTGTCGCAGCGGTTGCGCGACGCCGGGCGCGGCAACCAGACCGACGTGACGCGCGGCGTGACGCAGGTCCGCACGCTCGCCGCCGACATCCCGCGCTTCGAAGGCCGCCGCAAGGTCGCGCAATACCAGCTCGCCGCGCTGCTCGCGCGCGCGCCGGCTGATTTGCCGAAGGCCGTCGCCGAATGCGAACGGCTGCCGACGCTGCGCCAGCCGATTCCGATCGGCGACGGCGCGGCGCTGCTGCGCCGCCGACCCGACGTGCGCGAAGCAGAGCGGCAGCTTGCCGCCTCGACCGCGCGCATCGGCGTGGCGACCGCCGCGCTGTACCCGTCGATCAGCATCGGTGCGTCGGCCGGCTCGGTCGGCGTCGCCGCCGACCTGTTCTCGTCCAACACGAACCGCTGGTCGTTCGGCCCGCTGATCAGCTGGTCGTTCCCCGTGAACGGCCAGCGTGCGCGCGTACGCGAGGCCGAGGCCGCGACGGGCGGCGCGCTCGCGCACTTCGACGGCGTCGTGCTGAATGCGCTGCGCGAAACGCAGTCGAGCCTCGCGACCTACGCGGCCGACGTGCAGCGCACGGATGCGTTGCGCACGGCGTATGAATCGGCACGCAATTCCGCCGACGAAACGCATCGTCTCTATGCGGCGGGCCGCGAATCGTTCATCTCCGATCTCGACGCGACGCGCACTCTCACGGGCGTGCGTGCGCAAGTCGCGGCTGCCGAAGGCCAGGTCGCGGCCGATCAGGTGCGGCTCTTCCTCGCACTCGGTGGCGGGTGGGATGGCGACGGCACAACGGCCGCACAGGATCGCGCCCCCGCCACAGCGCGTGCCGCCGCGACGCCGAACGGCAGCGAGTCGTCACGATAGCGTTATCACCTTAAGTACATAGCGCATGTGCGGCAAAATGCCCTGCAGCGGCAGGGTTTCCTGATTCGCACCATAGCATCCGGAAGGCGACGAACACCTGCGTTGACGGTAAACTGACCGATGCATTTCCATTCATCTGCAGTTGCCGATCCGGCAGCCGCATCCACTCGGAGAGTCATCATGCGAACCAGCGCCCGCAACCATTTCGCCGGCCAGGTCGGCGCCGTCAAGCCCGGTGCCGTCAACGACGAAATCACGCTCCGCACGCAGGACGGCCTCGACATCGTCGCCGTGATCACCCACGGCAGCGCAGCGTCGCTGGGCCTCGCGGCCGGCACGAAGGCGTTCGCGCTCGTCAAGGCGTCGTCGGTCATCGTGATGGTCGACGTCGACAGCAGCAAGGTATCGGCGCGCAACTGCGTCGCAGGCACCGTTGCGTCGGTCACGAAGGGCGCGATCAATGCGGAAGTCGTGATCAAAGCGGCAGGCGGCGCCGAGATCGTCGCGATCGTCACCAACGACAGCGTCGATCGTCTCGGCCTCGCGAGCGGCACGGCGGCATCCGCGATCTTCAAGGCGTCGAGCGTGATCGTCGGCGTCGAGTGATCGCGTGACGATCGCGATGGCGGACCGTCGTGCGCCGCGCAGGCATGCGGCCGGGTCGTCGTCCGGATGCGCGCGATGACGGCCCCGTCCGGTCGCGCGCATGAACAGGCGTTGCAGTCGCTGCTGGCGGCAGCGGCCGGCGCCGGCACCGCCGATGCACGCCTGTTCGGCGCACTCGTTGCGGCACGCGCGTGCCGCAACGAACTCTCGCTGCTGGGCCTGTCTCCCGCCCGGTTCGCCGGCCTGCTCGCCCGGCAATTTCCACACCTGCCCTCCACCGACTCCGCCGCATTCATGCCGACGGTCTCGCTGGCGCTGTTGCCCGCCAGCCACTCGGCATTCGTCGCGACGCTGCATGCGCGGCTGATGAACGACGCGAATCCCGCCGTCGCCGGCGACGATGCCGACTGCCTCGCCTCGATCATCGCGCATGCGTGCCTGCGCCCCGACCATCTGTGGCGCGATCTCGGGCTCGACGGGCGCGATGCGGTATCGGCGATGCTCGACCGCTTTTTCCCTGCGCTCGCCGCGCGCAACGTCACCCACCTGCGCTGGAAGAAATTCCTCGCACAGGAAGTGGCGGCATCGCTCGGCGTGCCACCCGGGCCCGCACCCGGATGCCCGGGCTGCGAGGATTTCGGCTTCTGCTTTCCTCAAGCGCGATAGCCACGGCGGCGGCCCGTGCCGCACGCCTGTTTCATCGCATCGCCAGCCAGACACCTGACCTTGAACGGCATTCAGGGGCCGGCCGCACACCCCATAAACGGCTACCCTGCGATGCGCATCATGCGCCCCGCATGGCGCCGTCAGTGCCGATGCCGGTGGTGGATGTCCGGAAAATGCGCATGGCTGTGCGTGATCGGCAGATGCTCGTGCGGATGCGTGTGCGGTTCGTCGCCGTCATACGGGAAGTCGTGCGCGTGCTGGTGATGTTCGTCGTGCCAATGCCGATGCGTATGCTCGAGCTGCTCGTGCGCATGCGTGTGTTCGTGCCGTTCGCGCACGTGCAGCCAGATGCCGAGCGCCATCAGCGCGGCGGCGATCCAGAACGTCGCGGGCGGCACTGCAGGCCAGATCAGCAGCGACAACACGACGCCGAACAGTGGCGCGATCGAGAAATACGCGCCGGTGCGCGCGCTGCCGAGATGACGCAGCGCGACGACGAACAGCACGAGGCTGATCCCGTAGCCGCCGAGCCCCGTCAGCATCGCCGCTGCGGTGACCGGTATCGCGGGCAGCGTTGCACCGGTCGCCAGCGCGATGCCGATATTCACGGGCCCCGCGATCAGCCCTTTCAGGCAAGCGATGACCATCGCGTCGTTCGCGGCAACCTTGCGGGTCAGGTTGTTGTCGATCGCCCAGCACAGGCATGCACCGACGATCAGCAGCGCACCGGCCGGCACGCCGGCCCCGCCCGGTGTCCGCGACAGCAGCGTGCCGCCGGCGACGATCGCAACCATGCCGAGGAATATCTGCGTATCCACGTTTTCGCGAAACACGACCCATGCGATCACCGCCGTCAGCACGCCTTCGAGATTGAGCAGCAACGCACTCGTCGCCGCCGGCGTGCTCGACAGCCCGAGCATCAGCAAGGCCGGGCCGGCCACGCCCCCCGCCGCGATCGCGCCGGCCAGCCACGGCAGATCGGCGCGCTGCAGCGGCGCGGCATCCGCGGCCGGTGCGCGACGGTTACGCCATCCGCGAAGCAGGATCCCGATGCCGAGCCCGACGCCGCTGCCGAGATAGAAGAGGCCTGCGACCATGAACGGTGACATCGCGCCGATCAGCGCCTTGGCGAGCGGAGTCGCGGCACCGAACAGCGCGGCGGCGGCGAGCGCGACGAGAATCGCGGAATGTCTCGAATTCATGATCCGGTTTGAATTGACGTTGAAGAACTGGGCGGGGCTTCGGGGTGTGCCGGGGCCGGCCGCCCTTACCTTTCGGAATGCAAGCTGCATGCGTCATGCCGACCTGCTGGTGGCCGGACGACCCAGTCGAGATTATCGCGCGCCATCATGTCACGATGGCCGGGCGGGATCGCTCGCACGGCAATCGATGATTTCCGCTCAATAATTTCGGAAACCGAAACATATTGCTGAAGCCACGCTGTATTCAGGTATGCGAATCGTTCATGCGACCACGGAAGAATCGAAACATCGTGCGTGCAGCGACGTTCGACGAACGTTCGTTGTCCGGCCGCGTGGTCTGTTTGACGTGGGAAGGGGGTACCGGCAAGTCAGGCGCCGGTGGAGGCGGTCCCGACCCGCCTCTGACGAGGCAGGTCGGTTTGTCGTGCCATGCGCTGCATGTACGTGCCGCGCGGTTGACCGCAGCGCGGTACGGATTACTCGTTGCCGGCCGTCTGCTGTTCGACCTGCGGTGCGATGTCGGTTTGCACCTTCGCTTTCGCTTCGGCTTCCGCCGGTTGCGGCGCGGCCTCGGCCTGCTGCTCGGCCTGCTGCTCGGCCTTCGGCTGCTGCGGCGCACCCTTGGCTGCCTGTGCCGCGCCCTTGCCCGGACGGCGAGCCTTCAGGCGGCGCGCGCGCGCTGCATCGTCATGCGTCACGCGCCCTGCTTCGTTGCCCTGCAGGTCGACACGCACCGCGTCTTCGACGAGGCACGACCAGTAGCGGTTACCGCGGCACCACGTCGACATCGCTTCGCGCAGTTCGGCTTCGTTAAGGCCGACAGCCTGCGCTTCGCGTGCGAGATCGTCCCAGATGCCGACCTTGAGCGGCACTTTCGGGGCCGGATTCTTCGGGAATGCGCGCGGAAACTTCCGCTGCAGTTTGCCGATCGCGACGATAACCGGATCGACCGGCGCCGACGGCTTCGCCGAAGCGGGCTTCGCGCGATGCGGTGCCTTGGCACCGGCGCCCGCTTTGGCGCCAGCACCCGGCTTGGCGCCGCGAAGCGGCTGGTCGCCGGACTTCGGCTTCGTGCCGACATCCGTCGGTGCTGCCGGCCGCTTCGCGTTGCGCTCCTGTTTGGCCTTCGCTGCGAGCTGCGCCCGCAATTCGGCAAGTTGTTCAAAACCCATAAATTCAATCCACCAGGAATATAAGGTGTGGTTCGTGCGGCCATGCCGCGCGGCATAAAAGCTTCGCCGCCATGCATGCGGCCCGTCTGCCGCCGATGCGGCGCGCTACGGGGCCGCATCGCGTACGCCACTCTGTTTTCAGGCACCCGGCCACGATGCCGGACAAGGCAGGAGTGGAAGTATACCGGTACGCGCGACGGCCGGTTGACTCGCCGGTCTGCATTGGCCGGATTCTGCATGCCGGAAATGCGTCCGTGCGGTCGTGTTGCGCATTATAGGGATCCGCTTCCGGATGTCACGCCGTTCGCTGCTGCCGCCGGAAATCGGGCCAGGCCCGGCGCCGGTCCGCCCGACGGGCGACGGGCGACGGGCGACGGGCGACGGGCGACGGGCGACGGGCGACGGGCGACGGGCGACAGGCGACAGGCGACAGGCGACAGGCGACAGGCGACAGGCGACAGGCGACAGGCGACAGGCGACAGGCGACAGGCATTGTCGCAGCACGCGCATCGCGCCGAATCGACGCAACGTCGCGCGACAAGCCTGCCCGCCCTTCAATTGCACCGGCGCCGCTGCACGACTCGTTGCGTTCGCATCGATCGCGTGGCGGACGAAGATACCGGAAAGTGCGTAGTATGGCCGGATCGACATCGTCGGCAGCGTATCTCGCCTGTTTTACTGCACGCCCGGTCAGCCCGCGATTTCACGTTTGCCCGCGAAAAGAACCGGTTACACGAAACGGAGCGGATGCATGGATTCCCACGACAACACCCCGCACGACGGCATCACGCGCGAGGAAATTCACCATCGGCAGATCGACATGCGCGGCTATCGCCGCAGCGACGGCCTGTTCGAAGTGACTGCCTGCCTCGCGGACCGCAAGACCAGCGATTTCACCCCCCCGGGTGGCACGCGGACGGTCGTGGCGCTGTCGCCAATCCACGATCTCGGCGTGACACTGGTCTTCGACGCCGACATGGTCGTCCGCACCGTCTCCACGTTCATCCGCTCGCATCCGTATGCTCAGTGCCCGGGCGGCGGCGATTCGCTGCAGGCGCTCGTCGGGCTGAGCATCGGCGCCGGCTGGAACAACGAGGTTCGCAAGCGCCTGCCGTCCTGCGATACGTGCACGCACCTGAAGGAATTGCTCGGCCCGATCGCCACCACCGCCTATCAGACGATGGTCGGCATGCGGCGACCGTCACTCGACTACCGAGACAGCGAAGGAAAACCGCTCAAGATCGACAGCTGCTACGCATACGGCGCGTCGCGCGATCTCGTGAAACGCCTTTGGCCCGAATACCACCGGCCGTCGGCAACGACGAAAGGCAGCTAGGGCTCCGGCGTCCGGCCGGTTCCGCGCTCGCAGACCGGTACGGCGCGAACAACCGCAGATCCACCTGCATCGCTTCGACTGGCCGCCGCGCCGGCCGTCAGAAAACGCCCAGCGCGAGGCCCGCTGCCAGGCCGGCACCCAGTTCGGCGCAGCGCGCAAGCGCGTCGCTGTCGATCGTCTTGGCCGCGAGGATCCGCTCGGGCGTCTGCGCATGCGTGCAGACGATCAGGCCAGGCGCCACGTTCTTCAGCCGCCATCCCGTCGCGATCCGGTCGATCTGGCGCAACGCGTTCTGCCCGTCGCTTCCCGCACAGATCATCGCCGCATACGGGCGGCCGTTCACGCGATCGAGCGCCGCGTAGTAGCAGCGATCGAAGAAGTCCTTCATCAACCCGGACATTGCCGCGAGATTTTCCGGCGTCGCAAACAGGTAGGCATCGGCGGTCAGCACGTCGTCTGCGCTCGTCGCGTCCGCACGCTGCAGCCTGACGTCGACGCCAGGCTGCTCGCGAGCCGCGCCGGCAGCCGCTTCGGCCATCTGTTGCGTGCCGCCGGTCATCGTGTGATAGACGATCAACAACGTTTTCATCGGTAGTCGCTCGCGTTCGGCTTCAGGTGCGCCGGCGGCATCGCCGGTTTCCACCCGATGGCCGGTCGTCACGTGTGAGGGTCATTTGGCGCTCGGTTGCCCGGATCGGCCGGCTTGCCCGTCTGTCGATGCTGCGCGCGCATCGCAGCGGCGTCGATTGGCGCATGCGTCCGGATGTGTCCGGGTACGCGGTCAATCCTGCGTGCAATGCGATGCGTCGCGGTCGTCGCCCGGTCGCGCGTAGTACGCGAGGAACATGTCCGCAGCCGATTCCGCAATTTTCTGCTGCTCCTGCGCGGTGAGCGGCGGTTGGCCCATCGTGATTTGCGGCCAGAACGCGAATGCCTTCACGACGCCATGCAACTGATGCGCGGCGAACACCGGATCGGTGACCGACAGACGGCCGGCCGCCGCGGCCGTACGCACCCAGACCGTGACGTCTTCCTCGCGCTCGCCGAGACGCTCGACCATGTCGCGCGCCCGTTCCGGGGAATGAATGGCTGCGCCGATCGCGACGCGCGCGAGCGCTAGAAATGCCTCGTCGTTCAGCAATCGCAATTTCCGGTCCAGCAGCCCGAGCAGCTGGTCGCGCAGCGACACGTCGGCGCGATAGCTCGGCGAACTGCCGGTCCGGGTCGCATCCCACAGCTTGTTCAGGATCGCGGCGAACAGCGTCTCCTTGCCCGGAAAGTGGTTATAGACCGTGCGCTTCGACACGTCCGCGCGCGCCGCGATACGATCCATGCTGGTCGCATCGTAGCCCGCTGCGAGAAATTCCTCGATCGCCGCGTCGACGATGGCCGCGCGCTTTCGATCGGTCAGACGCTGAGGGGGAGTGCTGGTATCCATATGGAAATATTACACCGGGCAGTTTACTTATCCAAAAAATAAACTACACTGTTTAGTGTACTTTATTCTCCGGATGAACCGACATGGCATCGCCTCTCGTTTTGATTCACCGCATTCTGGGTTTTGCGGCCGCCCGGCGCGGCCGCACGCTGTCCGGCAGTTCGCCACAGCACAATGGCGAGCGCTTCGCCAATGTCGCACCGCGTCCCGCCGAAGGATTCGGCAAGACGCTGGGGATCGCCTGGAACATGCTGGTCAACAAGCCGCGCAATACCGTGCCCACCGGGGCGCTGCCCGTCGATTCGCTGACTCGCGCGGAACTCGACGCGGCCCCCGACCGCAGCCTGTACCGGCTCGGCCATTCGACGCTGCTGCTCAAGCTGCGCGGCGGATTCTGGCTGACGGATCCCGTGTTTGCCGAGCGTGCATCGCCGTTTCGGCGAGTCGGCCCCAAGCGCTTCCATGCGCCGCCGATCGCGCTGGAGGATCTTCCGCCGCTGCGCGGCGTGATCCTGTCGCACGATCACTACGATCACCTCGACCGCGACACGGTGCTCGCGCTTGCCGCCACCACCGACGTATTCGTGACCACGCTCGGCGTCGGCGATCGACTGATCGAATGGGGTATCGACGCAAGCAAAATTCGCCAGCTCGACTGGTGGCAGAGCATTGACGTCGCCGGCCTGACGCTGACCGCGACGCCCGCCCAGCACTTCTCCGGGCGCAGCCTGTTCGACGGCAACAGCACGCTGTGGGCGTCGTGGGTGATCGTCGACGGCGACCGGCGCATATTCTTCAGCGGCGACACGGGCTATTTCGACGGATTCCGAGAGATCGGCGAGCGCCTGGGGCCGTTCGACATCACGCTGATCGAAACAGGCGCCTATGATGCGCAATGGCCGTATGTGCACATGCAGCCGGAAGAAACCGTGCAGGCACACATCGATTTGCGCGGACGCTGGCTGATCCCGATTCACAACGGCACGTTCGATCTCGCGATGCATCGCTGGCAGGAGCCGTTCGAGCGCGTCACGGCGCTGGCAATCGTGCGCGGCGTCGAATTGTCGACACCCAGGATAGGCGAACGCGTCGATCTCGACGAACCGCATCGCGGCGAGCGGTGGTGGCGTACGGTCGACGAGCGCGCGGCAGCGCCGGCAGCGAAATCGCGCCGCTGGCAGCTTTGTGCGTCGCAGGCAACGAAGTAGATTCGCCAGCCGCTGCACGCGCCTTCCGGAAGCGTGGCGATGCCGCGATTCCGGAAGGCGTTTTCGTTGCCGGAGCCCCAACACGTCGACGGCCAGCCCGTCGACCCGATTACCCGAGTAGATAAGTCATGCATCCGGCACACGTCCGATACACCCCCGGGCAACGAGACGACGATGTCGCCATCGCTGCAATCAACCAGGCAGGCTACCGGCCGCCCCGCGTCAGCCGCGAAGGCGAGCTGCGGCAGACACTCGCCGAGCGCGTCGCAAGATGGACGGAGGGTGTCGACCACCTCGTCACGGCCATTCCCAATCTGAGCTTTCATCGACGGGAAGCACCGACGCAACCGATGGACTGCATGGTCGAACCGAGCTTCGGCCTCGTCGTACAGGGCACGAAGCGCGTCATCCAGAGCGGCGATGCCTATATCTACGACACCAACCGCTTTCTGATCACGTCACTCGATCTGCCGGGTTCGACGCAGGTCATCGAAGCCAGCCGCGAAAAACCGTTCCTCGGGCTCGGCCTCAAGCTCGATTTTCGTGTCATGGCCGAACTGATGATGCAGGTCGCGCCGGATCACGACGATGCACCGGTCGGCCGCGGCCTCGTCGTCGGCGACATGACCGAACCGCTGTACGACGCGCTGAACCGGTTGCTGGCATTGCTCGACGACCCGAATGCCATTGCCGTTCTCGCACCGTACGTCGAGCGCGAAATCTACTATCGCCTGCTGACGAGCGACCAGGGCGCCCGCCTGCGTCAGATCGCATCCACCGGTAGCCAGTGCAACCGCGTGTCACGCGCGATCCAGTGGTTGCGTGCTCACTATGACGAGTCCTTGCGCGTCGATGATCTCGCGGCGCAGGTTCAGATGAGCAGTTCGACCTTCCATCACCACTTCCGCCAGCTCACCGGCATGAGTCCGCTGCAGTATCAGAAATGGATACGGCTCAACGAGGCGCGTCGACTGATGCTGTCCGAACGGCTCGATGCCGCGTCGGCGTCGTTCCGGGTCGGGTATGCAAGCCCGACCCAGTTCAACCGCGAATACAGTCGGTTGTTCGGCAATTCGCCTCGGAGGGACATCGATAGCCTGCGAGGGGGAACGGACGTCGTTCTGTCGATCGCAGCCAGCTATTGATCGCGGAGCGGCAGTGGAGGGGTGAAATGCCGGCTTTGCCTGGATCCGCAGCGAGGCGAAGTTGGCCTTGTCACATGCGTGATCGGTCCGATCCGGTCTAATTGACGCCATCAGATGCATACTTGTTGCCGGCCCGGGAGGGATGGGGCCGCGTGTGCCGGGGCTATCCCGGTTGAATGTTGAATGGCGCCGGATGCGCGTCGAGTTCGAGGCGAGCACTCGAGCTTGTGCGCCTCGAGCTGCTACAGATAGATCGCCTGATCCCGATGCTCTCGGAGTAGCCGGCGGCGTCACACCGCTCCAAAGATCACACCGATCCAGTTGCCCTGCTGCTTCCCTGGCGCAGATCCCCCAGACGGTCAGGTTCCCTCGACACTCCGCAGTTCAACGAATCAGGCGACTCGCACGTGCGTTGTCACGTGACAACTGGCGCTGAATATCGATACTTTAGGTGCCGGATATGAGGCTAGATCAGAACCGACGATGTACTGATTAGCAAACTGATCGGCACCTCCGTCTTACCACCGGCCTCAAATCGTTTCGAAAACCACGAATTACGTATCAAACACGACAAATCTCACCATTCGTGACTCAATTGCAGCTGGCGACACACGAAAAATAATGCGCCCCCAATTCCGCGAGCGACCTTGCCCATTTTGCGTGAAACAACATGAAGAATATGGCGCAAGCCATTGCCGGACAAGGATTTCCGAGAATGCGCCATTTCTCGCAAATGTTTCACGACCTGACCCGTTTGAGTTGTCACACGACACTCGACGCGTGAATTTGCCTCCATCGTGGCTCACGTACGCCTTGGCAGAGCTGGCGGTTGCCGGGTTGTCCATCTACCCGTCCCGATACGCTCAATCGCCCCCTCCCCTACGGGCCGCCACGATTGGAAATGCAGGTTCTTGACATCTCTTTAAATGGGGTCATATCAAGCCAGATCGTGGCTTGTCCTTTCTGGATGGCGCCAAGCGACTTGCAGCCACGTCCCGGCACAAAAGCGTGGGCGCGCAGCGACAGAGGCCCAGACAAGCAGAACAACCATCCCGCGACATCTCCGTCCAGGCGCACTTCTACATTGGCAGAGCGGATGTTTCATATCGCCTCATGGCTTGACCTTCAGAGATCCCACACTCCTGTTGTCACGTGACAACTGACTGAACGACTCGCACAACAAACGGCGTTGAACAGCAAATCGTCTGCGCCAACTTGCATCCGAACATATCAACCGAAGCGCGCTCAGGATTGCTCAACCGCGACAGATCTTGAGCCCCATAGCGTTGCTACCGTCGAGCCGTGTTCCGAGCCGTTTGTCACGTGACAACTCTTCTCGGTACGCGTTTGGTCGTCGACCATATATTCGCCGTCGAAGTAATGCCCCCGCAACTCAGCTCTCGCCCCGATTAAAAACTTTTCCCTCAACGGAAATCACAAGCCGGAATCGCTTTCTAGCGATTGTCACGTAACAACCGCTCGCTTCGAGGACGCCTACAACATCAGCGAATCGGGTTAAGGCAAGGATCAGGGAGACAAAGACATGATGAGTTCATCAGCCTCAATGAGGCAGATTCGTCATTGACGTTTAAGTCAGTCGACTTTTCTTTAGCTGACGGTCTATTTTTCCCAGAGACACAGGATGGAATTTTATTTTTCTCGACCGATAATTTCGAATAGCGCGTTAGCCATTCGGCTTACTTGTCACGTGACAACCACGCCGATCATCAAAACTTCCATCATGTCGAAGACCTTTCTGGACATTTCGACAATAACTGCATATATTACGCAAAACTCCGTGGAGGAATTTAATGGCTTTCAAGATCGCCGTCAGTAATCAAAAAGGTGGAACTGGAAAGACAACCATCTCCGTCAACATCGCTGCTGCGTTCGAAGCCGGCGGCAACAAGGTCGCGCTGATCGATGCCGACCCTCAAGGCACGTCCGTTCGTTGGGTCACGAGCGGTGAAAATACGCTGCCGATGACGGTCCTTTCGCTGGCGCCCGCCGGCCGCGGCATCGGCGGCGAGATCAAGAAGCAGGACGCGAACTTCGACGTGATCGTCGTGGACTGTCCCGGCAACCTCGAAGATCCGCGTATCGCATCCGTCCTCGAAGTGGCGGACTTCTGCCTGGTGCCGCTGTCGCCTTCGCCGGCCGACCTGTACAGTACCGTCGCGATGATCCGCATGATCGAGTCGATGCGCACCGTTCGAAACCCAAATCTTTCTTCCGCATTGATGCTGAATAGTGTTAATGGAAAAACTAAAATGCGTGAAGAAATTTTAAAAATTCTAAGGGCTGAAGAAATAGGGGAGCATCTGCTCGACAGCCAGATCGCGCAACGCGAGGTCTACCGTCAGACGTTCGCGCTCGGCACCACGATCCATCACCACAATCGATACCTGAAGGGCTTGAAGGAAGCCCGTGCAGAAATCGAGAAGCTGGTCACGGAAATGGCCCAATACATCGCGTCGACGCGCGCTACCGGAGCCGCCCATGGCTAAGGACACATCGAAAGACAAGAAGCCGACGGGCAATCTGCATCTCGCGGCCGGCCTGTTGCGCGGACTTGCGCAGGAAAATGCGGCACTCGAAACGCGGCTGCCCGAGCCGGCGGTCGCACCGGCTGCCGCCGTCGAAGCGGCGCCCGCCGGCACGACTGCTGCAGCCGCGCCCGCCGGTGCGGCCGATCTTGGCGCGCCGCAGAAGGTTCTGGTCAAGGACTGCATCCCGAACCCGTTCAACCCGCGCGTGTTCTACTCGGAGTCGAGCCTGCACGAGCTCGCACTGACGTTGAAACGGGAAGGGCAGATCGAGCCGATCAAGGTCACGCGGCTCCCGGAGTTTCCCGGCAAGCTCGTCGTGATCGACGGGCAACGCCGGCTGCGCGCGACGAGCATCAACGGCGACGAGACGATCAACGCCACGTTCCGTACGGACCACACCCCCGAGCAGCTCTACACGATCGCGTATCGGGCCAACCACGACCACGAACGCCAGACGATCTTCGACGATGCGGTAGCGTGGAAGCGCCTCCTCGACGAGAAGGTCTTTTCCGACCAGAACACGCTGGCGGAAAAAATCGGCAAGGACAAGGCATCGATCAGCAAGACGCTGTCGCTCAACGCGCTGCCGAACACGCTGCTGGAGCGGATGGCCAGCGCGAACGACGTGGTTGGCCTGCAGGCAGCGTACTTCCTGAAGCTGATCTTCGAGCGCCTGGGCGAGCCGACGGCCGACCGGCTGTTGACGGCCGTGATCGACCGGAAAAAATCGGTCCGCGACCTCGAGAATTTCCTGCGTGCGCAGAGCGACGGCAACAAGAAGGCGGGACGCACGCGCTACAGCGTTCGTCACGACTTTGCGCTCGAATCGCGGGCGATCGGTCAGTTGAAGACTTATCCGGACGGACGTCTGGATCTGCAGCTCAAGGGCGTCGACGCCTCCCACCAGGAAGCGCTCGCCGACAAGCTCAAGACCGTCATCGATGCGTACGTCGCGGATCTCGCGGCGGCCACGCCCAAGTAAGCACCGCAAACAAAAGGTTCATCGAGGATTACCGGGGAACGCGGCGCGGATCTTGAGGAAGAAATATTCCTCGTCGCGGTACCCGTAGGCCCTGCGTTTGATGACCTTGATGGTGTTGTTGATGCCTTCGACGACGCTGGTATTGAGCGGATGGCGGCAGCGGGCGAGGATTCCGTGCCAGTAACCCTGCAGACGCTGCGCAAACAGTTGCAGCGCGGCAATCCCGCTTTGCCGGGCTTGCTCGATCCATTGCTCCCAGGCTTTTTGCGCCCAAGCTGGCTTCTGGTAGAACCAGAGCCGCTTGAGTTCGTCGCGTAGCACGTAGACGCACAGCAACGGCTGATTGGCGGCCAGCAGTTCCTTCAGATGCACGGCCTGTTCCTGCTTCAGGTTGCGGCGGTTGCGCAGCAGCAGCCAACGACTGGACTTCAGAACCTTCCGGGCCGGCCGGTCATGGCGTAGCTGATTGGCCTGATCCACCCGTACCCGATCGATCACCTCGCGCCCATACTTGGCGACGACGTGGAACAGGTCGTAGACCACCTCGGCCTGCGGACACTGCGCCTTGATCTCCAGCTCGTAAGCCGTGGTCATGTCGATCGCGACCGCTTCGATACGCTCGGTGACGCCCGCGGGAAGTTGTTCGAAGAAGGCCCTGGCCGTCTCGCGAGAGCGCCCCTGTCCGATCCAGAGCACTTGCCGGCCGATCGGATCGACCACCACCGTGGCGTAGCGATGGCCTTTATGTAGCGCGAACTCGTCCATCGCCAGATAGCGGATCGTTGACCAGTCCGGCTCGGCCACGCGTGCGCGCAAGCGCATCTTGTCGATCGATTTGACCGTATGCCAGCCCAGGTCGTAGAAGGCCGCTACCGCTTGCACGCTGGCCGCTTGCAGCAGCTTCTCGCAGGCCTTGGCGAATCGCTCCGTCACCCGCTGGTAGCGGCCCAGCCAGTCCAGCTTCTCCAGCCTCGGCCCGCCGCAGCGTTCGCACCAGACTCGGCGACGAGGCACATGCAGCACCACCCGATACTCGAACAGCGGCAGATCGCGCACGCGTCGCACCGTCGTTTCATGAATCTGCTGGCAACGCGCTCCGCATTGCTCGCAGTACATGACCTTGCTGGCCGGCTTCAAGTACAGCGACAGCGTGCGCCTTTCACCCGCCGGCCACTCCACCCGCTCCAGCCGATAGCCTGTCCAGCAACCCAGTGCCTGAAGTGCCTTGCGATCGAGCAATTCTTCCTCCTGACCTCCATAAAGTCAGGCGTCAGGTTACGCAATCGCTCTCCAAGGCTCCACGGTTTCCTGCGATGAACCAAACAAAAGGCCTCGCCTCCGTGTTGCGCCGCGAAGCCGGACCACCATCAAGTCCGGCAAACGACGCCCCCGGCTGCGAGGCCCTGTTCAGTTGCCTGCGAGACTGCTCTTGAGCAGGAATTCCAGCAGGTCGTCCGAGGTCGGTTCGCCCCAGGTATCGAGCGCGAGCCATCGGAAGAAGCTGGTCTGCGCAAGCTTGCTTGCCTTCTTCTTCGGCGACAGCGTCAGGTCCTTCGAACCCGCGACCGTCTCGTTGTAACGCTCGATCAGCTTGGTCTGGTCGTCGATCTCCAGCTCGCGGAAATACGCGCCGGCTTCCTCGACCTTCGCCGCCAGATACTTGTCGCGAATCTGCTCCTGCTTGCTTTGCGCGGATTCCTTCGCCGGTGCGGCCGCTTCGGTACCCTGTCCGTCGGCCAGCGTGTAGCCGTGCGTCAGCGCCTTGCGGAAATACGCGGCTACATTGTCGACCGGCGCCGCATTCTTCTTCGTAGTCCGATTGAGCGTGTAGGCGATCGCCGCCTTGATCCGCTGCACGCCGTATTGCGTGATCAGCCGGCGCGCTTCCGAACGCGGAATGCCGAACTTGGCGACTTCCTCGACCAGCGCTTCGTTCTTGACGTCGCCGTCTTCGACCGTATCGGCGCTCTGCTTGCGCGTCACCTTGAACTGAACGGCTTCCACGCTGCGGCCGGATTTGTGTTCGATCAACTCGAGCGTGTGGTCCGATACTTCGTTCACCTCCTGGATACACGGCACCAGGACCTTGCTCTTGAACAGCTTGTATTCCTTGTACGACTGCGACGCCTTGTCCTGGCCGAGGATGAGGTCACGGAATTTCGGCAGCGGAATCTTCGCGGTGATGCCGATCCCTTCGTAGCGCACCGTGTTTTCCCACAGCGCGAGCGAGTGCGACCGCCGGAACTCGCGGGCGATCCGCATATCGATCAGCGCGTAGATTTCGGGATTGAGCAGTTCGCTGCGAATCTGGTCGGAGAAGCTGTACTTCAGCACCGATTGCTCGAGTTCCGCGCCGGCGAGCAGGCCTGACGCCTTCCAGACCGTCGAGCGGTCCGCGGCCAGGTAGTCCCAGTTGACGACGGTACTGATCAGCGAGTTGACCGTGTCCTTCACGTACTTCGTGTTGTTGCTGTTCAACCCGCTCTCGTGCGACAGCGACGCAATCGAGATCGAGAAGCTCGTCCGGCCCGGCTCGAACGCCTCCTGCCGAAGCGCATTCTTGATCAGCGAACTGAACATCTTGCGCTGCTGCAGGCCGATCTTTCCCGACTTGGGCGCGATATGAATCGCCTGGACCGCCTTGCGCAGCAAGTCGGGAGGCTCGGGTGTCTGAAACAGCGAAACCTGCTTGTCTGAGCCTTTGCTTGCTGGCTTGCGCGGCATCGTGGTGTCCGGGTAAGGTTGCCTTATTGATAGCGGACTTTATACCTTTTCGCGCTACGGAGCAACGCCCCTGCTCCAGCATTACTTGCACTATCGACGCTAACTATCAGATGTAAAAAGGAAATTGACAATTGATCGACCGGTGCGGAACCCCATATCCGTCTACCTTTTGCCAAAAATACCTCCCACAAGCCGCTACCTTTCAAGCCGGGCCTTGGAAACCCGGCACGGGAATTGCCCCGCGAAGGTAACCATCCATGGGAAGCAAACGAGTGAAATTGCGATCGTCGGCAGGATTTATGGTGCCTTGCAGCACAGCCCCATTTCGCTCCCATAACTTGCTACCTTCAACGATTCCCATAAGAGGGTACCTGTCGACACGTTTCGGCTTCGGCAGCGGTGTGATTTTCCACCTGGGAGGTAGAAATCACTCCCATAAGCGACAACCATTCCGTGTCCCCACAACAGGCTACCTTTCTGTGGCATCGATCCTGTCCATGGGGAACCGTCCTTCGGACATTCCACCGAAACACCATAGTAGGCCCCGAATCGCCACCCATAAACGGGTACCTTTGATATTCCCCATACACGGCTCCCTGAAAAAAATCCCTGTGCGGGCAGGCACTTACGGATCAAGAAAAGCCCCCCATAAAAGGCTACCTTCATGCGCTCCCATAGATGACTACCCAATGCGATTCACGGCTGATTTCCCATAACCGGCTACGCTCACCCCATATCCACAACCCTGATTCCCCACAACGCGATACCCGAATCCCCAAATCCACAGACCTGAAACCCCAAACCCTTCCACCTGTGCTCCCATAAATGGGTACCGAACACCCCTCAAAGCCTTGTCAGGCAAGGCTGTGAGCCGTCTAAAAGTAGTTAAAGAAGTAAACGTGGTTTACCAAAGATGTAAACACACGTGTGCTTCCACAGAAAGACGAACCCCATAAACCGCTACCCATGTGGGACGTTTGTGGTCCGGCAAGCCCCCCGATCCTGCGATTCAGGCCTGGTGAACACCGGCTTGGCGCCTTGATCCATCAAGGAATCAGGCCCGACAGGGCGCTCAGAGGAGGTGAGTACCCACTCACAAACAGCCAAACGTAGAAACTTATGGGAGGAAATCCCCCAATTCGACGTACAGGTTCCCGTTTATGGGACCGAAAAACGGGCGCCGCACGTACCCCGGATGCTGTGATCGACCGCAGGAACAGATCTGCAACCGGACGAGCGGATCACGTCAGGCTCCCCCACGGCAGTTCGAAATCATCCCGGACTGCCCGCGAATGGATTTTTGTACTCGCGCTGCCGCATCTGTAGACAAGTTTTTTGTCGATCACCCGTCGACGCTTCTCGCCAAATTTAGCCTGTGGACTGTGCACAAAGGAAATCGCCTCGACCTGCTTTGCCACCCCACGGCCGTCAGGTTTTCTACCTTTGGATCAATCGAGGAGCGAAGCTGTGACGCTGAGGCGCCACGAGAGACTCACGAGACCGTCCGGAAACGAATCGGGTGTCGAGATGCCGCCGCACAGATCGCGAGGCTCCCTGGCCGATCTCGAGGTCGTTGCGCGCAGACGTGAAGATGCCGTGGGTGACGAAGCTCACCATGATCGAATCCGGCGACGATCCCGAACATGCTCACCTTCCGAAGAAGCCGGATCCCGTAAGATCTCACCGATCAGTCGAAGCCCAAGGAATCGGCAAGCTGTGACGAGCGCGGCGGCGTCCGGATACGTGATCGTCGACGGGATCAAATGAAAAGCCTGTGGCATGGGCGTGTCGCATGCGATGCGGATGGCAAGCACGGCCGCACGGACGGGCGAGTCTTGTCGTGGCTTCACTGCCGTGCGGAGGTCACCGTCAAGAGCATCGCGCGTTCGTGCAAGGCATTGACGCCTTCGTGAAGAGTTGACGGTCGGGATCTTCACCTCACGGGCAGCGCGTTCATTTTCATCAGACATACCTGCCCACGGCGAGCCGTTCCTCCACAGGTAGCCATCCGTATCGCAGCGCTGCAATCGGTTGACGATGAATTCCGGCACGCCGCTGCAACACGACGTCACTGTCGCGGTAACCTGACGAACCGAATCGTGACCGTTTATGGGAGAAACGGTCGCTCGAGCCACATCGATCGATAGCGTTGCGCACAGGTTGATTGCTGCAGCGGTGATCGCGTATGCGCGGTAACGCTCACGTCACCCATGTGCGCGTTGACATCGCCACCTGTGAAACAGCCATCGACGCGTTACATCGCCCTGCGCGTGACGGTTCTCGTCGCCAACGCGTGCGATGCATGGTTGCGGTCTGTGTGACGCGCCGGCGGCGTAGAAGCCGCTTTGCCTCCCATACGTGTATCCCCAATTCCGTCATCACGTTGGCGCCATATTTTTTGAGACACGGTTATGATGCACAGGTCCTGATCGCGACACGACGGCCGATCGGGACAGGGGCGGTATCTCGATGGTTTTTCAATCCGTGATAGTCATCAAAAAAGAGAGTTCAGCGATGCAAATTCAGATCAGAAAACTCGCGCTGGCTGCTACCGCAGTCGCTTTCCTGTTCGGCTCGGCCGTTCCTGCGTTTGCACAGACCGACGCCGCCAGCGCACCTGCTGCGCAGGACGCCAAGGCAGCGAAGAGCGAAGCGCGCAAGGCGGCCAGGGCCAAACGCAAGGCCGAGCACAAGGCCGCGCGTGCGAAGAACACTGCCGAATTGAAGAAACTCGAAGACGCCGGTTACAAGCCGGCAGCCAACGATCCGAACTACCCGCAGAACCTGCAGAACGCAGAGAAGAAAGCCGGCGCTGCAGCAAGCCAGTAAGCGTCGTCCGGCGGCAAGCCACGGTTCGATCCGCGGCTTGCCGCGTGTGTCGCGATCACGCGAGGCACGAAGCCAGACACGTGTCGTACATCCGCCTCATTTGATTCGGTATCCTGCATATTGTGGGCGTGTAAAGCCGGCATCCAGATGCGGTCAGTGCCGTCCGCCCGGCGCAGTTGAATTTCCCGCTACTTTCAGCCAGTCCTTGAAGGCACGCACGGCGTCGTCATCCGCGCGCGCGGAGGCCACATACGTGAAGTAGCGCCACGGCGGCAGCGCCGGTTCGCTGAACGGCTGCACGAGCCGGCCTTCGGCGATGTCGTCCGCGACGAGCGCGATCGGCCCCATCGCGACACCCAGCCCGTCGAGTGCACCTTGCAGCGTCAGGTAGAAATGCTCGAGCGTGAGCGAGTGGCGCGGCACGAGATTCGGATGCCCGGCTGCCGCGAGCCACTCCGGCCACATGCCGGGATAGGTTGCCGCGTGCAGCAGCGTGAAGCCGGCGAGATCGGCGGGCGTATCCAGCCGGCGGCTCTCCAGCAATTTCGGTGCACACACCGGCAGCCGCACTTCGGACAGGAATTCCTCCGCGACGTACCCGTCGATGGCCTGAGGGCCGCCGCGAACGATCAGGTCGACCTTGTCGCGCAATTTATCGATCGGTTCGTTCGACGTCGACAATCGCACCTCGATCGCCGGATGGGCGACCTGGAACGACGACAGCTTCGGCACGAGCCAGCGCAGCGAGAACGTCGCGGGCGCGCTGACGCGCAGCACGCGCTGCTGCGCGTGGCCGAAGTGCTGCGCGGTGGCGAGCGCGATCCGGTCGAACGATGCGCCGACTTCGGCGAGGTACGCACGGCCGCTGTCGGTCAGCTCGACGCGCCGGTTGTGGCGTTCGAACAGCGACCGCCCGAGCCACGCTTCCAGTTGCTGCACGTGCCGGCTGATCGCGCCGTGCGTGACGCACAGCTCGTCGGCGGCCAGCGTGAAGCTGCCGAGCCGCGCGGCGGCTTCGAACGCGCGCAGCGAATTCAACGGAGGAAGTCGTCGGGCCATTGCATCGTTTCGTGTGAGTTTTATTCACACGAAGGTTCAGGTTTAATCGTTTGATCGGGCGATCCAGCTCCGCCAATATGGCACACAAACGGCCGGATTGGCCGAACAAGTGTCTGAATTTCTCACATGGAGTGCGGAGCATGCCGAACGTGGTGGTAGTGGGTGCCCAATGGGGCGACGAAGGCAAGGGGCGCGTCGTGGACTGGCTGGCGGCCCAGGCCGATCTCGTCGCACGGTACAACGGCGGCCACAACGCGGGCCACACGCTGGTCGTCGGTGGCAACACGTACAAGCTCGCGCTGCTGCCGAGCGGCGTCGTGCGCGGCAAGCGCGGCGTGATCGGCAACGGCGTCGCGCTCGATCCGGAAGCGCTGCTCGCGGAAATCGCGCGGATGGCCGAGCTCGGGCTGTCGGTGACGCCGGACAACCTGTCGATCGCCGAGAACGCGACGCTGGTACTGCCGATTCACCGTGCGATCGACCAGGCGCAGGAGCGCTTGCGCCGCGAGCCCATCGGCACCACGCTGCGCGGGATCGGGCCGGCCTACGAAGACAAGGTCGGGCGTCGCGGGCTGCGCGTCGGCGATCTCGCGGAGCCGGGCCGGCTGGCCGCGAAGCTCGACGGGCTCGTCGATCACCACAACGCGTGGTTCCGCGGCCTGGGTCTCGACGAGCAAGACCGCGACGCGATGCTGGCGACGCTGGTCGCGCTTGCACCGAAGATCCTGCCGTTCGTGCGCCCCGTCTGGGCCGACCTCAACGATGCAACCGATCGCGGGGAGCGCATCCTGTTCGAGGGCTCGCAGGCCGTGATGCTGGATATCGACTGGGGCACGTATCCGTTCGTGACGTCGTCGGGCACCGTGGCATCGGCCGCGGCGGCCGGCACGGGCCTCGGTGCGTCGAAGCTCGGCCACGTGCTGGGTGTGACCAAGGCCTATGCGACGCGTGTCGGCGGCGGCCCGTTCCTTACCGAGCTGACCGGCGCCACCGGCGAAACGCTGCGCGCGCGCGGACAGGAGTTCGGTGTCAACACGGGCCGGCCGCGCCGCTGCGGCTGGCTCGATGCCGCGCAACTGCGCCAGGCCGTCAGGATCTCGGGCATCGATTCACTGGCGCTTACCAAGCTCGACGTGCTCGACGGTTTCGAGTCGATCGCGCTGTGCGTCGGCTACGAACTCGACGGTGCTCGGGTCGACCATCTGCCCGCGAGCCTCGAGGCTCAGTCGCGCGCGACGCCGGTTTACGAACGGTTCGACGGCTGGCAAGGCACCGTGAAGGGCGTGCGCGAGCGTGCGGCACTGCCGCGCGCCGCGCAGGATTTCATCGCGCGCATCGAAGCCGTCGCGGGCACACCGGTGTCGATGATCACGACCGGCGCGGAACGCGACGACACGATCGTGCTGCGCAATCCGTTCGATGCGGCGGTCACTGCATGACGCGCGAGTCAGGACGGACGTAAATGACGGCGCGGCATCGTGGCCGGCGGGTAGTTTTTGCCGACCCGATGCCGTTTGCCGGTCGGCCCGTCCGGCCGCATCCATGCCTGCCGCGACGCCGTGCGCCGCGCGGTTTCACGGCACGTTTCGGCATCCGGATCACATCGTGTACGGCGAACTGGACACGCTTGCAACGCTGCGGTACTGTTCCGCACAATTCGCGCCAGACCGGCCCGTGCCGGCGCCGCCGGCACCCTGGCCGCACGGCGGCGCGACGTGATCTCAATCCCGGGGACAGGTCGATGGACACGTTACAGATGATGCGCATTTTCGTCCGGGTCGCGGAGGAGGGCAGCTTCACGAGCGCGGCCCAGCGCCTGGACATCACGACGGCCTACGCGTCGCGCTCGGTCGCGCAGCTCGAAACGCATCTGCGCACGCGTCTGCTCAACCGCAGCACGCGCCGCATTGCGCTGACCGACGCCGGGCAGCGCTATCTCGACCGCTGCCAGCGCATCCTCGGCTATATCGACGAAGCGGAAGCCGAGGCGGCCGACGCACAGGCGAAGCCGTCCGGGCGGCTGCATGTCCACGCGACGACGAGTTTCGGCCAGGCCTATGTGGTGCCCGCCGTCGTGCGCTATCGCGAGCGTTATCCGTCGGTTGCAGTCGAGCTGACGCTGTCGCAGCACGTGCCCGACATCATCGACGAAGGCTATGACGTGTCGCTGCAGTTGAGTACGACGGAGCTGCCCGATTCCGGGCTGGTGTCGCAGCGGCTCGGCGAAGTGCACAGCGTGCTGTGCGCAGCGCCTGACTATCTGAAGGCGCACGGTACGCCGCGCACGGTGCGCGAACTCGAAGGACATGCGTGCCTGCAGATGGTCACGCCGGTGTTCCCGCGCGATCGCTGGCACCTCGACGGTCCGGACGGACACGAGACATTCGACCTGCCGTTGGCCGACTTCCAGGTGAACATCGCCGATGCGCTGGGCCTCGCATTGCGCTCGGGCCTCGGGATCGGCTCGCTGCCGATGTCGTCCGCGCTGCCCGCGCTGGCGAGCGGTGCACTGGTGCGCGTGTTGCCCGACTATCGGTTGCAGAAGCTGACGGTCTACACACTGTACGCGTCGCGTCAGTATCTCGATGCGAAGATCCGCACGTTCGTCGATTTCCTGCGCGAATTCGTACCCGAGAAGCTGGCTGCCGACGAGGCGGCGCTGAACGCGTCCTGCGCGTCACGCAATACCTGATTCGGGCACGGCCGGCGCACAAGTGCGCCGCCTCGCCTGACCGGTGAAAATAATCTGTAGTCCTGTACGAAAGGCCGGCACCGGCTACGTATGCAGGACCGGCCCGGGAAACGATGCCGGTGCCACCGGCCCGGCCTTATGAAAGCGCTTGCTTTCGATATCGAACATCGTTGGTTCGGCGTGCGGCAGCAACCCTCTAGAATCGGTTCGACCTGCTTCATCGCATGCGCGCGTCCATCCGCGTCCACTCCTTCGAACCATAAACGACATGGCAGATCGACACTCCAGAACCCGCCGCCGGCTCCTTCATGCCGGCCTGGCGATTGCGGCAGGCGCCGCTGTGCATCCGGGCCTGGCGTGGGCCGGTGCGGCCGGCACACGAACGTTGCGCATCGGCTATCAGAAAGGGCCGCTCAGCCTGCTGAAGGCGCGCGGCACGCTGCAGGGCAAGCTCGCGACGCTCGGCGTGAACGTCACGTGGACCGAGTTCCCGTCGGGCCCGCCGCAGCTCGAGGCATTGAACGCGGGATCGATCGATTTCGGCGATGTCGGCGAAGCGCCGCCGATCTTCGCGCTCGCGGCCGGTGCGCCGCTCGTCTATTACGCACAAACGCCGTCGGGCCCCGCGGCCGAGGCGCTGATCGTCCCGAAGGATTCGCCGGTCAAGACCTTTGCAGACCTGCGCGGCAAGCGCATCGCACTGGTGAAGGGATCGAATACGCACTTCCTGCTGGTCCGGCTGCTGCAGGCCGCGAAGCTCAACTATGCGGATGTCACGCCGGTCTGGCTGTCGCCGTCCGATGCGCGCGCCGCATTCGAGAACCGTTCGGTCGATGCGTGGATCATCTGGGATCCGTTCCTCGCGGTGGTCCAGCAGGCGTTCGGTGCGCGCATCGTCGCGGACGGGTCGGGGCTTGTCGAGAATCGCGGCTATTACTTCGCGTCGCGCACGTATGCGCAGCACAATGCCGACGTGCTCGACGTCGCCGTGTCGGAATTGACGGCCGTTCAGCGCTGGCTCGATGCGAACCGCGCGCAGGGCGCGGCCGAGTTCTCGAAACTCTGGGGGATTCCGGAACCGGCCGTCGCACTCGCATTTCGCCGCGCGCGCTTCGGCGTCGAGCCTGTCACGCGCGACACGCTTGCGTACCAGCAGCGGATCGCGGATGTGTTCTACCAGGCCGGCATCCTGCCGAAACGTGTCGACGTCAGTCAGGCTGCGCCGCCCGCGCTCGCTTGATGGCACAACCGGCGCGGCGTGCTTAGCGGCGGAACGGCAATGCGAGGTCGTCCGGAATCGGGCACACGTACGGCCGGCCGCCGCGCCGCTCGAGCGGTTCCGCCTTCGCGCTGGCGAGCGTGTGGGGTGCGCCGAGCAGGTCGATCGCGGTCGCGGCCATCGTCTTCGCCGCGAGCATCATCCCCTTGTGCGCGACCTGCTGCCACGCGTGCGGCGGCGTGCCGAACGCGTAGCCGCGCGTGCGGCATTGCGCAGTTGGCGTGACTCAGCTCACGTCGTTCGCCGACTATTGCGTGCGCTGCGTCGGCGAAGCCGTGCAGGCCGAGTGGGCGAACGCCGGCGGAAAGAAGGGCGCTGCACGCTCGCGCACTGCCGCACGTGAAGCGGCCTACGGCACGACGCGCGACAGCGGCACCGCTTCGCCGCGCAGTCTCGCGACGTCGCGGCCGGGCGCATCGCCGAACAGCCGCGCGTATTCGCGGCTGAACTGCGACGCGCTCACATAGCCGACGCTGCGGCACGCCTGCCGCGCGTCCATCGCCGCTACGCACATCAGGCGGCGCGCCTCCTGCAGCCGCAGCACCTTCTGGCATTGCAACGGGCTCATCGACGTCACCGCACGGAAGTGGTGGTGGAAGGTCGACGGGCTCATGTCCACCTGTCGCGCGAGCGAGTCGACCGTCATCGGATCGAGGTAATGGTCGCGAATCCACGCGACGGCGCGCGAGATGCGCTGCGTCGTCGAACCGGCCTCGCCGACTTGCGCGACGCGCGCGCCCGACGGGCCGCGCAGCAACCGAATGAGGATTTCGTCGAGGATCAGCGGCGCGATCAGGTCGAGGTCGTCCGGTTGCGCGATCAGCTGCATCAACCGCGCGACGGCGTCGACGATTTCCGGCGTCGCGTCGAGCGTGTCGAGCGCGCCGTAGTCGACGGTTTTCGGTAGCCCGCACGGAAAGACAAGCGGCGTGAGCACCGCGATGCGCACCGGATCGAGTTCGAGCTGGGCGTAAAGGAACGGCTCGGCCGGGTTCGCGCGCGTCACGCGGCCGGTGACGGGCACGTCGGCCGTCGCGACCAGCATCCGCGCTTCGTCGATCGCATAGGTGTCGTCGCCGACCCGCATCGACTTCGCGCCTTGCCCGACGAGGCTCAGGCACGCGTGGTGCACGCCGTGGTTCCACTGCGGGGGCGCGACGGATGCGCGCGAGATGCGCATGCCGCGCACCGGGAGGTCGAACGACCCGTCGTGCGGCGCGTACGCGGCGATCAGTGCCGCGAGCCGGGCCGCGGGCGGCCGGGCCGGCGACCGGCGGTCGTGACCAGGCGCGGTGCGCGGTTGCAGTGGCGTTCGGGCGTCGATTTCCATGTTGCGTGAGCAGTTGGCGGAGTGAGCGATGCAATGCGCGCGATTGCGATTCCCGGTCGGGCGCAGGTGCGGCGGTCACATCGTACGGCCAGTCGCGTGCGCGGGATTGCCTAAACCTGTCCGAAATTAGCCCGATCATCCGGACCTGCAGGGTTGGCGACCGTATCGCCCGTCGTTGCGTGGTGTGCAGCGCACAAATTCGGAAATTAAGGCAAAACAATCGCAGGATCGGGCAAGCCATTTCCCGGCGGTTTTCATACCATTGCACCTGCTGAAGGAAATGTATTCCAGCGCGTCCGGAGGATCCGGGCAGGACCGCCGCATGATGCGCGGGCGCCGTCGGCGCTGCCGTGCGCGTCGCCGCCGCGAACCGCTGGAAAAGACTCAGGACTGCTATCGAATGATCGTGCATCGGGCCAGCCGAGGCGGGCTTGCGTCCGTTGCATGCCGGCGCGTGCTTGCCGCGAGCGTGCCGTCCGACCCGGTTGACCCGGCGTCGGTGCCGCTGCATTGGCCGGGCCGATGCGGGCCGGCGGCGGCGCAGCGTCGGATGCAGGCATAAAGGCAGCCGTCCGCGCAGGGAATCCGGACAAATGGACCAACTTCAATCGATTCGGGCATTCGTGACGGTGGCAAGGGAAGGCGGGTTTCGCCGGGCGGCGACGCGGCTGCGCGTATCGACGGCGATGGCGAGCCGGCTGGTCGATGCGCTCGAGACGCGCCTTGGCGCGCGCCTGCTTCAACGCAGCACCAGCCACCAGTCGCTGACGGAAATCGGCGAGCTGTATCTCGCGCGCGTCGAGCGGATTCTCGGTGCGATCGACGAGATCGACGGCCGTTTCGTCGCGATGGGCAGCAAGCCGGAAGGCCCATTGCGCGTGGCTGCGCCGGTCGCGTTCGGGCTCAGCCAGTTGAGTGCGTTGCTCGATCGTTTCGTGCACCTGTTTCCGGACGTGCGGCCGACCGTGACGCTGACCGATGCGCACGTCGACCTGACCGCCGAGGACATCGACGTCGCGTTCCTGACCGACGGCATGCCGGTGTCCGGTGCGCACGCGCTGCATACGCTGGCCGCGTACGAATCCGTGCGCGTCGCGGCGCCGGGTTACGTCGCTGCGCACGGTGGCGCGGCTGCGTCGGGCGACTGGCCGGACCTTGCGACCGTGCGGCTCGAATTGCCGGCGACCGACGACGGCCCTGCGGCCGCGATTCGACCGGGCACGGTGCCCGGCAATGCGGGCGTCGGCCATCTCGAGATGGCGCGACGGCTGGCTGTGGCCGGCATGGGCGCGGCCGTGTTGCCCGCGTATCTCGTCGACGCCGATCTGGCGGCCGGCACGCTGGTGTGTATCGCACCGGTCCGCCCGCTCGCGCCCGTCACGCTGAAGCTCGCGCATGCGCGTGCCGCGCATTTGCCGGCCGCCGCGCGCGCGTTCATCGAATTCGCCGGCGCCGCGTTCCGGCCCGCGCGCTAGCGGCCCCGCTGGCCGCCACGGCAACCCGTGCCCACCGGGGCCGCGGGCGCGCCGTTCCTTTTTTCGGAAGCAGTTCGGCAAACGAACGCTCCGCAGGGTGCAACGCACACCCGAAGCAAGCGCCCGCATGGGTGGCGGACCGGAAGCGACGGCATTCCGCCCGCGCATGCAGGCCGTGAGGAGATCTGGTGATTCCCATTGAAGGTCGTCTATTTGTGAGAGGTCGCTCCATGCGCGTCGAACGGGTTCCATACCGCTTAATCACTGCCGCAACGGCCGCCGTTTTCCTGGCCGCATGCGGGAAAAAAGAATCGGCGCCACCGCCGCAAACGCCGGAAGTCGGCGTCGTCACCGTCCAGCCGCAAGCCGTGCCGGCGCTAACCGAACTGCCGGGCCGCACCAGTGCGTTCCTCGTCGCGCAGGTGCGCGCACGGGTCGACGGCATCGTGCTGCGCCGTGAATTCACCGAAGGCACCGACGTCAAGGCCGGTCAGCGTCTGTACAAGATCGATCCGGCGCCGTACGTCGCCGCGCTGAACAGCGCGAAGGCGACGCTCGCGAAGGCGCAGGCGAACCTCGTCACGCAGAACGCGCTGGTCGCGCGCTACAAGGTATTGGTCGCGGCGAACGCGGTCAGCAAGCAGGACTACGACAACGCGGTGGCCACGCAAGGGCAGGCCGCTGCCGACGTCGCAGCCGGCAAGGCGGCAGTCGATACCGCACAGATCAATCTCGGCTACACCGATGTCGTGTCGCCGGTCTCGGGACGTGTCGGCATTTCGCAGGTGACGCCGGGTGCGTACGTGCAGGCAAGCCAGGCCACGCTGATGTCGACCGTGCAGCAGCTCGATCCGGTGTACGTCGACCTCACGCAGTCGAGCCTCGACGGCCTGAAGCTGCGCCAGGACGTGCAAAGCGGCCGCCTGAAGACGAGCGGCCCGGGCGCGGCGAAGGTGTCGCTGATCCTGGAAGACGGCAAGACCTACCCGGAAGCGGGCAAGCTGCAGTTCTCGGACGTGACGGTCGACCAGACCACCGGCTCGGTGACGATCCGCGCGATCTTCCCGAACCCGGGCCGTGTGCTGCTGCCGGGGATGTTCGTGCGCGCACGGATCGAGGAAGGCGTGAACGAGAACGCGTTCCTGGTGCCGCAGATCGGCGTCACGCATGACCAGAAGGGCCAGGCGATCGCATTGGTCGTGAACGCGGCCAACAAGGTCGAGACGCGTCCGCTGACGACGACCGGCACCTACGGGCAGGACTGGATCGTCGAAGGCGGTCTGCAAGCGGGCGATCACGTGATCGTGCAGGGCGTCGACAAGGTGCGCCCGGGTGCGACCGTGAAGACGGTTGCCGCGCAGCTCGCACCGGCGG
The DNA here is from genome assembly GCF_902499125.1 of Burkholderia arboris. GTDB lineage: Bacteria > Pseudomonadota > Gammaproteobacteria > Burkholderiales > Burkholderiaceae > Burkholderia > Burkholderia arboris. The sequence continues at coordinate 3,395 of NZ_CABVPX010000055.1, read as the reverse complement.
CCGACGCCGCATCGGGTGCTGCCGCCTCCGCCACACCGGCAAGCGCCGCGCCGGCGAGTACCGCCACCCATGCTGCAGCGAGTGCGGCCGCCGCGTCGGTCGCGCAATAACAGGGAGTCCGTTTCATGGCCAAGTTCTTTATCGATCGCCCGATCTTCGCGTGGGTGATCGCGATCGTGCTGATGCTGGCCGGCGTCGCATCGATCTTCAAGATGCCGATCGCGCAGTATCCGACGATCGCACCGCCGACGATCCAGATCCAGGCGAACTATCCGGGCGCTTCCGCGAAGACGGTGGAAGACACGGTGACGCAGGTGATCGAGCAGCAGATGAGCGGTCTCGACAATTTCCTGTACATGTCGTCGACGAGCGACGATTCGGGCAACGCGACGATCACGCTGACCTTCTCGCCCGGCACGAATCCGGACGTCGCGCAGGTGCAGGTGCAGAACAAGCTGTCGCTCGCGACGCCGAACCTGCCGCAGGTCGTGCAGCAGCTCGGCATGCAGGTCACGAAGTCGAGCAGCAACTGGCTGATGTGGTTCGCGTTCAACTCCGAGGACGGCAACATGTCGAAGGAGGACCTGACGAACTACGTGGCTTCGCACGTGCTCGATCCGCTGAGCCGTGTGAACGGCGTCGGCCAGACGCTGCTGCTCGGTTCGCAGTTCTCGATGCGGATCTGGCTCGACCCGACCCGCCTGACGAACTACGGCCTCACGCCGATCGACGTATCGACTGCGATCACGCAGCAGAACGTGCAGATCGCGGGCGGCCAGATCGGCGGCACGCCGGCCAAGCCGGGCACGATGCTGCAGGCGACGATCACCGAATCGACGCTGCTGCGCACGCCCGAACAGTTCGGCAACATCCTGCTGAAGGTCAACCAGGACGGCTCGCAGGTCCGGCTGAAGGATGTCGGCCGCGCGGCGTTGGGTTCGGAGAACTACACGTTCGATACGAAGTACATGGGGCAGCCGACGGCCGGCCTCGGCATCCAGCTTGCGACCGGCGCGAACGCGCTGGCCACCGCGACCGCGCTGCGGGCCAAGATCGCCGAGCTGTCGAAGTACTTTCCGCACGGTCTGGTCGTGCACTACCCGTATGACACGACGCCGTTCGTGCGCCTGTCGATCGAGGAAGTGGTCAAGACACTGCTCGAAGGTATCGTGCTCGTGTTCCTCGTGATGTACCTGTTCCTGCAGAACCTGCGCGCGACGATCATCCCGACGATCGCGGTGCCGGTGGTGCTGCTCGGCACGTTCGCGATCATGGGACTCGCGGGCTTCTCGATCAACACGCTGTCGATGTTCGGCCTTGTGCTCGCGATCGGCTTGCTGGTCGACGATGCGATCGTGGTGGTGGAGAACGTCGAGCGGGTGATGGCGGAGGAGGGCTTGTCACCGAAGGAGGCGACCCGCAAGGCGATGGGCCAGATCACCGGCGCACTCGTCGGCGTGGCGCTCGTGCTGTCGGCGGTGTTCGTGCCGGTGGCGTTCTCGGGCGGCTCGGTTGGCGCGATCTATCGTCAGTTCTCGCTGACGATCGTGTCGGCGATGGTGCTGTCGGTGCTCGTCGCGTTGATTCTGACGCCGGCACTGTGCGCGACGATCCTGAAGCCGATCCCGAAGGGGCATCACGAAGAGAAGAAGGGCTTCTTCGGCTGGTTCAACCGGACCTTCGACCGCAGTCGCGATCGCTATACGGGTGGCGTGAACCACGTGATCCGGCGCTCGGGCCGCTGGCTCGTGATCTACCTGGCCGTGTTCATCGCGGTCGGCGTGATGTTCGCGCGCCTGCCGAAGTCGTTCCTGCCCGATGAAGACCAGGGCTACATGTTCATGATCGTGCAGACGCCGTCCGGTTCCACGCAGGAAACGACCGGCAAGACGCTCGACAACATCAACACGTACCTGACCACCGCCGAGAAGGATGTGGTCGACTCGGTGTTCACGGTCAACGGCTTCAGCTTCGCGGGCCGCGGCCAGAATGCGGGCCTCGTGTTCGTGAAGCTGAAACCGTACGAGCACCGCCAGCGTTCGGACCAGAAGGTCCAGGCGCTGATCGGCCGGACTTTCGCGCACTACTCGACGTACAAGGACGCGATGGTGATCCCGTTCAATCCGCCGTCGATTCCCGAACTCGGTACGGCTGCCGGCTTCGACTTCGAGCTGACGGACAACGCCGGTCTCGGCCACGAAGCGTTGATGGCCGCGCGCGGCCAGTTGCTCGGGATGGCGTCGAAGGATCCTGCACTGGCGCTGGTGCGCCCGAACGGCCTGAATGATACGCCGCAGTACAAGGTCGACATCGACCGCGAGAAGGCGAATGCGCTCGGCGTGACGGCCGCCGCGATCGACCAGACGTTCTCGATCGCGTGGGCGTCGCAGTACGTGAACAACTTCCTCGATACCGACGGCCGGATCAAGAAGGTCTACGTGCAGTCGGACGCGCCGTTCCGGATGACGCCGGAAGACATGAACATCTGGTACGTGCGCAACAGCGCGGGCGGGATGGTGCCGTTCAGCGCGTTCTCGACCGGTCACTGGATCTACGGTTCGCCGAAGCTCGAGCGTTACAACGGCGTGTCGTCGATCGAGATCCAGGGGCAGGCCTCGGAAGGCAAGTCGACCGGTCAGGCGATGGCCGCGATGGAAGCGCTCGCGAGCAAGCTGCCGGAAGGCATCGGCTATTCGTGGACGGGCCTGTCGTTCCAGGAAATCCAGTCGGGTTCGCAGGCGCCGATCCTGTATGCGATCTCGATCCTCGTCGTGTTCCTGTGTCTCGCGGCGCTGTATGAAAGCTGGTCGATCCCGTTCTCGGTGATCATGGTCGTGCCGCTCGGCGTGGTCGGCGCGCTGCTCGCGACGATGTTGCGCGGCCTCGAGAACGACGTGTTCTTCCAGGTCGGCCTGTTGACCACGGTGGGCTTGTCCGCGAAGAACGCGATCCTGATCGTCGAGTTCGCGCGCGAGCTGCAAGCGAGCGGGAACATGGGGCCGGTGCGGGCGGCGATCGAGGCGGCGCGCCTGCGGCTGCGTCCGATCCTGATGACGTCGCTCGCGTTCATGCTGGGCGTGCTGCCGCTCGCGATCAGCAACGGCGCGGGCTCGGCGAGCCAGCACGCGATCGGCACCGGCGTGATCGGCGGGATGATCACGGCGACGTTCCTCGCGATCTTCATGATCCCGATGTTCTTCGTGCGGGTTCGCGCGATCTTCAGCGGCGAGACGGAAAACGTCGACGACGCATGGCGTCTCGTGCAGGGCGACCTGCAGCGCGGTCACGGCGACGCACACGATTCGAAGGGGCAGTAACGATGCAAAAACACGCTTTGACTGCAACCGCGGTCGCACTGGCCGCCGCGCTCCTTGCCACGGGCTGCACGATGGCGC
>NZ_CABVPX010000054.1 GCF_902499125.1 Burkholderia arboris | reverse complement strand
GCCGGGCCGCGGGCCGCGGGCGGCCCGGGCAGGCGCGGCGGCGCTGCGGTAAAATCGCGGCTTCCTCCCGCGCCATGTGTGGCGCGTCATTCGAAGGTCGAAAGCCGATGCAGATTCACAAGGAAGTGGATGCGCGCGGGCTCAATTGCCCGTTGCCGATCCTGCGTGCCAAGAAAGCGCTCGCCGATATGGAAAGCGGACAGATCCTCAAGGTGCTTGCGACCGATCCGGGCTCGCAGCGCGATTTCGCCGCGTTCGCGAAGCAGACCGGCAACGAAATCGTCGAATCGACGACGCAGGACAAAACCTTCGTGTTCCTGATGCGCCGCCGCTGACGGCCGCATCGCCCGTCATGCCGCGCGCCCGCGCGCTGGCCGGGCCTCTCTGACAATTCTTAAACCTCGCCATGCGACGGGCTGCGTATACTGACCCGGCCGGTCGTCCGCTCCCAGCGGAGGCGCCGGCCACGGTACGTCGCAAGGCGGGCACGGGGGCCATGCCTGACGCTACCGTCGTACAACGGGGAGAGGACATGTCCTTCAGACCAGGGACCCTTCGAAGTCCGTCCGGAGCGGAAAGCATTGCGCCCGCGCGCAGATCGGAATTGAGCCGGATCGAGCTCGATCCGCAACAGGACCGCCACGCGCGTGCCGCGCTGGAGGCGTATGCAGATTCGGCCGCGGCCGAGATGCCGTGGCTGGCCGAGTGGCTCGACGAACGGCTGCGCGATGCCGCGCAGGACGACGGCTCGGGCCTGACCTACTGCGGTGCGACGGTCGAACGCGTGTTCGATCTGGCGCAGGCGTGGGCGGCGGGCCAGCCCGACTACGCGGCCGGCGCGTGGGAACGGGTGCGCGGCCAGCTGCAGCGGATGCTTGCGCAACCGCCGCTGCCGGAGCCGCCGTCGCCACGCGTGCCGTCCGACGATTTTGCCGAGCCGGTGGCCGGCATCGCGGGTGCCGATTAGGCGTCCGATTGCGCAACAGAAAGGATTATTCGAAGAAAGGACGATAGTCCGCGCAATTTCTTGGCGAATTTCATACTACTATGATGAAATCGCCGGTTCGTCCGTGCCCCGTTTTTGAGATATTTAGCCGGGGTCGCCGGTTTGCGCAGGTGGCGCGAACGGCGAACGACGGCTCTCCGGCCGATATCCGGATGCCGCGTGCGTGCTGCGCGGCCGGGGGCAGGCGCGGGAGCTGAATGGACGAATCGCTTTCGATTTGCGGGGTGCTATGAGAATTGCTGTACTGGATGACGATCCGGCCCAGACGGATTTCGTCAGTCAAACGCTGACGGCCGTTGGCCATACGTGCTATGCGTTCAAGGAAGGCAAGGCCCTGAAGAAGCGTCTGCAGCGCGAGACGTTCGATCTGCTGGTGCTCGACTGGAACGTACCCGACATGTCCGGCGAGGAAGTGCTCAAGTGGGTGCGTGCCAACCAGACCGAGCACAGCCTGCCGATCATCTTCATGACGAGCCGCGACGACGAGGCGGGGATCACGCAGATCCTCAACGCCGGCGCCGACGACTACGTGGTCAAGCCCGTGTCGGGCCCGATCCTGCGCGCGCGCATCGGCTCGCTGCTGCGTCGCGCGTATCCGGTCAATGCCGAGGCGACGGTCCGCGAATTCGATCAGTTCCGTTTCGACGTGAACCTGAAGCAGGCGTACGTCGGCGACAAGGCCGTGAGCCTCACGCAAAAGGAATTCGAACTCGCGCTGCTGCTGTTCCAGCATCTCGACCGGCCGCTGTCGCGCGCGCACATTCTCGATCTCGTGTGGAAGCAGGCGACCGACATTCCGTCGCGCACGATGGATACGCACATTTCGATGCTGCGCACCAAGCTCGGCCTGCGGCCCGAGAACGGCTACCGTCTGGCGCCGATCTACGGGTACGGCTACCGGCTCGAACGGGTTGGCCAGGGAGAACCGGAGTGACCACGCGAATCACGCAGCGCACGGCAAACCTGCGCACGGCGGCGCTGCGCGCGGCGTGCGCGGTCGCGGTTGCGTTCGCCGCGCAGCAGGCCGCGGCACAGCCGCCTGCCGCCGCGGGCAAGATGGTCGTCTATCGCACGCAGGCGGGCGACACGCTGTACGACGTCGCCGCGCGCTACCTGCAGGGTGCGGACGACTGGCAACTGCTTCAGCAGATCAACGGCGTGCCGGCGCCGAAGCACCTGCAGCCCGGCATCGCGCTGAAGCTGCCGGTCGCGCGCCTGCGCAAGGAAAAGCTCACCGCGCGCGTGATCGCGGTGCAGGGCACGGCGGAACGCGCGTCCGGCGACGCCTACGCGCCGCTCGCGAACGATGCGACGCTCGCCGAAGGCGATCGCGTGCGCACGGGCCCGAACGGCTTCGTGACGCTGGAGCTGGCCGACGGCACGCACATGAGCCTGCCGCCCGACAGCCAGCTCGACCTGAAGTCGCTGCGCCGCACCGTGCTGACCGGCACGCTCGATCGCGAATTCGAACTCACGCGCGGCTCGGTCGACAGTGAAGTCACCCATTTGAAGAAACGCGACGACCGCTTCCAGATCCGCTCGCCGTCGGTCGTGGCCGGCGTGCGCGGCACGCACTTTCGCGTGAACTACGACGCGGCCGGCAATGCATTGACGCGCGTCGAAGTGCTCGACGGCACCGTCGGCGTCGCAGGCGGCCGGCAGGCGGCCGATCCGACGCTCGTGCACGCGAATTTCGGCAGCGTCGCGACGTCGTCCGGCGCGGTTGGCGCGCCCGTCGAGCTGCTGGCCGCGCCCGCGCTCGCGCATCCGGACAAGGTGCAGGACGAGCCCGACGTCGCGTTCGACGTCGCACCGCTCGCGCAGGCGCATGCATATCGCGTGCAGCTCGCGCACGACGCGGGGCTGCTCGACCTGTTCCGCGAAACCCGCACCGATTCGCCGCGCGCGGTGTTCCGCGACGTGCCGAACGGGAACTACTTCGTGCGGATCGCCGCGATCGATGCGAACGGCCTCGAGGGGCGCCCGCGGACCTACGCGTTCGAGCGCCGTGTGATGGGCCTCGACGCGAGCGCGTCGCAAGGCGCCGGCGGATACGAGTTCCGCTGGTCGCCGAACGGTTCGGGCAAGGATGCGCGCTACCGGTTCGTGCTGTCGCGCTCGAAGGACCTGAGTGCGCCGGTCGTCGACCAGGTCGGCCTGCATGCGCGCCAGCTCACCGTCGCGCATCTGCCGCCGGGCGACTATTTCTGGGCCGTGACCGTCGAGGAATTCGAAGGCGGCAAGTTCTACGAGAAGACCAGTCCGGTCAGCGCGTTCACGCTGTCGCGCTGACCCGCGGCGCATGAAACCCGACTCCGTTTCCCCGCGGCGGCGGCTCGGCCGCCGCTTCCTGATCGAGTGGATCGCGATCGGCTGCCTCGGGATCGCGGTGATCCTCGTGTGCGCGCTCGGCCGGCTGTCGTCGAGCGTCGACGGGCTGATCTACGACCGGCTGCTGATGCTGCGCAGCCTGCCGCTGTCGCCCGACGTGGTGGTGGTCGACATCGACAACCAGAGCGTGTCCGCGCTCGGCCGCTGGCCGTGGCCGCGCGACGTGCATGCGCGGCTGCTCGACACCCTGGCGCGCGCGCAGCCGGCGGCGGTCGTCTACGACGTGCTGTTTACCGAACCGTCGCCGGAGGATCGCGCGTTCGCGGACGCGATGAGCCATGTGCCGACCTTCCTGCCGGTGCTGCTGAGCCCGGAGCAGGAGGACGGCACCCGGTCCGTCGATCCGCCGGTCGCCGCGCTCGCGGCGCGCGCGACGGGGCTCGGTCACATCAATCTCGAAGTCGATCGCGACGGCATCGTGCGCAGTGTCGCGCTGTTCGAAAGCGACGGCCGCGTGCGCTGGCCGCAACTGATGGTGCCCGTGTACCGCGCAATCCAGGCCGGCCGGCTGCATCCGGTCGGCGGCACGCCCGGCCCGAACGCGCACGACCTGTCGCGCGACGCGGCCGGCGAGGCCCGCTACCTGATTCCGTTCAGCCGCAACACGCCCGCGTATCCGACGCTGTCGTTCGACGACGTGCTCGAAGGGCGCGTGAAGCCCGACGCGCTGCGCGGCAAGATCGTCGTCGTCGGCGTGACGGCGTCCGGGCTGTACGACCGCTTCGCGACGCCGGTATCCGGCGAGTTCGGCCCGCTTGCCGGCGTCTATATCCATGCGAACGTGCTCGACATGCTGGCGACCGGCAGCGCGATCTCGCCCGCATCGCGCGTGGGGCTGTTCATCGCGTCGCTGCTGCCGCTCGCCGTACTGCTCGGCGGCTTCCTGATGCTGTCGCCGTGGCGCTCGCTGCTGCTGACCCTGAGTCTGGCCGCGCTTGCCGTCGTGGCGAGCCTGGCGCTGCTGTTCGAGGCGCGCATCTGGTTGTCGCCGGCCCCCGCGATCTTCGGGCTGGTCGCCGTCTACCCGATCTGGAACTGGCGGCGCCTCGAGATGACGATGTCGTACCTGCGCCGCGAGCTGCAGCGGCTCGCCGACGAGCCGCACCTGCTGCCCGAGGCGCCGCGCACGCGCAGTGTCGGCGGCGATGTGCTGGAGCGGCAGATGGCGCTGATGGCACAGGCCGCGCAGCGCGTGCAGGACATGAAGCGCTTCGTGTGGGACAGCCTCGACAGCATGCCCGAGCCGATCTTCGTGACCGACCTCGCCGGCACCGTGCTGATCGCGAACCATGCGGCGAAGCGCTACGGCTCGCGGCTCGCGCTGCCGCTGCCGGAAGGGCGGCCGTTGCGCACCGCGCTCGGCGAGCTGACGTTCATGAAGACGGTCGACGGCAATGCCGAGCACGACGCGGCGATTCGCGAGCACTGGCCGGCCGTGCTCGACCCGACGCTCGAGGCCGAGCACGATGCGATGGCGCGCGGCATCGAGGTGCGCGATCGCGACGGGCTCGACCATCTGTTACGCTACGCGGCGTGTACGAACGCGCAGGGCCGGGTGACGGGCTGGATCGCCGGCCTCGTCGACGTGACCGAGCTGCACGCGGCCGAGCGGCAGCGCGAGGAAGCGCTGCACCTGCTGTCGCACGACATGCGCTCGCCGCAGTCGTCGATCCTCGCGCTCGTCGAGATCGAGCGCGACCGCGTCGAGACCGATGCGGTGCGCGCGCTGCTCGCGCGGATCGAGCGCTATGCGCATCGCGCGCTGTCGCTTGCCGACGAGTTCGTGCAACTGGCGCGCGCCGAGTCGCAGGTCTACCAGCTCGAGATCACGAGCCTCGTCGACGTGCTGATCGATGCGAGCGACGAGGTGTGGCCGCAGGCGCAGGCGAAGCATATCCGCGTCGAGACCGGCGTCGGCACCGACATGTGCTGGGTGCGCGCGGACCGCTCGCTGATCACGCGCGCCTTTGTGAACCTGCTGAACAACGCGGTCAAATACAGTCCGTCCAACACGGTGATCACGTGTACGCTGACGGTCGAGCACGCGTCGAAGCGGTTGTTCTGTACGATTCGCGATCAGGGATACGGCATTGCGCCGGAAGATCAGCGGCATCTGTTCGAGCGTTTCAAGCGATTCCATGCCGGCGAGCGGCCCGAAATTTCGGGTTCCGGGCTCGGCATGGCGTTCGTGAAGACGGTCGTCACGCGCCATGGGGGCAGCGTGTCGGTCGACAGCGAAGTGGGTGTCGGCACCGCGGTGACGGTGTCGCTGCCCGCGATCGACGAGCCGTCCGCCTGACAGGGCCGGGCACGACGGCAGGCATTTGGGGAAAGCCATGAGAAAGGAATGGGCAGCGGCCGCGCTGGCGGTGTCGCTGTTGACGGGTTGCGCCGGCGTGACGAGCGGCGTGAGCGCGGTCGGGCAGCCGAATGCATTTGCATCCGGTGCGCACGGCTACGAATTCGCGCGGACGGCCGCGCAGGCGGGCGATGCCGAGTACCGGCAGATCGAAACGCTGGTGCGCGACGAACTCGCGCACCGCGGCTTCGACGCGCAGTCGCTCAAGGACGCACGCTACCGGCTGTCGATCGCTTACGCGACGCAGCCGGCGTCGGTCGCGACGAGCGCCGACCGGTGCGGCGCCGCGAGCAGCGCCTGCGTGACGGTCGACGGGCCGGCGCCGTTCGCGCTGCCGTTCATGGGCCGTGTGTACCGCCATGTGCTGACGCTGCGTTTCGTCGATGCGAAATCGGGCGCCGACGTCTATCGCGTGTCGGCCGCGCTGCGCGATCGCGACCCCGGCACGCAGCAGGCCGCGCCCGCACTCGTGAAGAGCGCGCTCGCGAAGGTGCCGTTCGGCGACGGTAGCGGCTGGCTCGTCAAGACGAAAAAAGACGACGCGGGCGGGATGCCGGGCGTCGTCTCGGTGAAGCCGGCCGAAACGCGCTGAGCGCCGGCCGGTGTGGTGAGGGCGGGCCCGCCGGGGCGAGCCCTTGCCGCGTTCAGGCGGCCGGTTGCGTGCCGCCGCGCGTGCGCAGGTACGCGTCGAATTCGGCGCTGACTTCCGGGTGGCGCAGCGCGAATTCGACCGTCGCCTTCAGGTAGCCGAGCTTGCTGCCGCAGTCGTAGCGCGTGCCCTGATACTTGTAGGCCAGCACCTGTTCGTCGGCGAGCAGCGCCTGGATCGCGTCGGTGAGCTGCAGCTCGCCGCCCGCACCGGGCTTCAGCGCACGCAGGTGCTCGAAGATCCGCGGCTTCAGGATGTAGCGGCCGACCACGCCGAGGTTCGACGGCGCGACTTCCGGCGCCGGCTTCTCGACGATCGCCGACATCTTGACGATCGACTCTTCCCATTCCTTGCCGTCGACGATCCCGTACGACTTCGTTTCCGACGGCGGGATCTCTTCGACGCCGATCACCGAGCTGTGATAGTGGTCGAACACGTCGACCATCTGCTTCATGACCGGCGGGTTGCCGTCGAGCAGGTCGTCGGCGAGGATCACCGCGAACGGGTTGTCGGCGACGAGCTTCTCCGCGCACAGCACCGCATGACCGAGGCCGAGCGCTTCCGGCTGGCGCACGTAGAAGCAGTCGACGTGACTCGGCTTGATGCTGCGCACGAGTTCGAGCAGCTTTTCCTTGCCGCGCGCTTCGAGTTCGGCCTCGACCTCGTACGACTTGTCGAAGTGATCCTCGATCGCCCGCTTGCTGCGCCCGGTGACGAAGATCATCTCGGTGATGCCGGCGGCGATCGCTTCCTCGACAGCGTACTGGATCAGCGGCTTGTCGACGACCGGCAGCATTTCCTTCGGGCTCGCCTTAGTTGCCGGGAGGAACCGCGTGCCGAGACCGGCAACGGGGAATACCGCCTTGGTGACTTTCAACATGATCGAACCTTTATTCCTGTAATCGACTTGTCAGACGGTCTATGTTCACGTTCGCATTATAGTGAACGCAAACGACCTTACCCTTTGTTACGCAGGCAACCGATCGAGCTGCGCACGCAGTTTTTCGAGCGTGCTCTGGAATTCCGCGACGCGTTTCTGCTCCTGTTCGACCACGGCCGGCGGCGCTTTCGCGACGAACGCCTCGTTGCCGAGCTTCGCGTTGCACTTCGCGATCTCGCCGGTCAGGCGCGCGATTTCCTTCGACAGGCGCTCGCGTTCGGCCGCGACGTCGATTTCCACCTTCAGCACCAGCTTGTTCGGGCCGACGATCGCGATCGGCGCACCGTGCGCTTCCTTGTCGAGCGTCGCTTCGTCCGCGAGGATCTGCACTTCCGACAGGCGCGCGAGCGCCTGGACGTACGGCGCGAACGAGCGCAGGCGCTCGGCATCGCCGGCGGCGAGCAGCGGCACCTTGGTCGCCGGCGACAGGTTCATTTCGCCGCGCAGGTTGCGGCATGCGTCGACGATCGCCTTCAGGTCGGCTGCCCACTGTTCGGACGCCTCGTCGAGCTTCTGCAGGTTCGCGACCGGATACGGCTGCGTCATCAGCGACGCTTCGCCGTCGGTCTTGCCCTGCGGATAGCGGCCGGCGAGCGGCGCGACCTTCTGCCAGAGCGCTTCGGTGATGAACGGGATGATCGGGTGGGCGAGGCGCAGCACCGTTTCCAGCACGCGCAGCAGCGTGCGGCGCGTCGCGCGCTGCTGTTCCGGCGTGCCGTTCTGGATCTGCACCTTCGCGAGTTCGAGGTACCAGTCGCAGTACTCGTCCCACACGAACTTGTAGATGCTGGTCGCGATGTTGTCGAAGCGGTAATCGGCGAAGCCCTTCGCGATGTCGGCTTCGGTGCGCTGCAGCAGCGACACGATCCAGCGGTCGGCCGCCGAGAAATCGAGGTAGCCGCCGGGGCCGCAGTCGCCCGCGCCGCACACTTCCGGCTTGTCGGTGCCGCAGTCGTGGCCTTCGCAGTTCATCAGCACGAAGCGCGTCGCGTTCCACAGCTTGTTGCAGAAGTTGCGATAGCCTTCGCAGCGCGCGAGGTCGAAGTTCACGTTGCGGCCGAGCGTCGCCATCGACGCCATCGTGAAGCGCAGCGCGTCGGCGCCGAACGCGGGAATGCCGTCCGGGAACTCCTTGCGCGTCTTCTTCTCGATCGTCGCGGCCTGCTTCGGGTTCATCAGGCCGGTGGTGCGTTTCGCGACCAGCGTCTCGAGGTCGACGCCGTCGACGATGTCGATCGGATCGAGCGTGTTGCCCTTGCTCTTCGACATCTTCTGGCCTTCGGCATCGCGCACGAGGCCATGCATGTACACGGTGTGGAACGGCACCTTGCCCGTGAAGTGCGTGGTCATCATCACCATCCGGGCGACCCAGAAGAAGATGATGTCGAAGCCCGTGACGAGCACCGACGACGGCAGGAAGTGCTGCAGCTCAGGCGTTTCGTTCGGCCAGCCGAGCGACGAGAACGGCACGAGCGCCGACGAGAACCACGTGTCGAGCACGTCTTCGTCGCGCTTCAGCGCACCCGTGTAGCCTTGCGCGGCGGCCTTCGCGCGCGCGTCTTCCTCGCTGCGCGCGACGAATACCTCGCCGTTCTCGCCGTACCATGCGGGGATCTGGTGGCCCCACCACAGCTGGCGCGAGATGCACCAGTCCTGGATGTTCTCGAGCCACTGGTAGTAGGTCGTCGTCCAGTTTTCCGGCACGAACTTGATCTGGCCGTCGCGCACGACGTCGAGCGATACCTCGGTGATCGACTTGCCCGGATGGAACGTGCCTTCCGGTGCCGGCTTCGTCATCGCGACGAACCACTGGTCCGTCAGGAGCGGCTCGATCACGACGCCCGTGCGGTCGCCGCGCGGCACCATCAGCTTGTGCGGCTTCACCGAGTCGAGGAAGCCCTGCGCGTCGAGGTCGGCGACGATCGCCTTGCGCGCGTCGAAGCGGTCGAGGCCGCGATACTGCTCGGGGCCGTTGTCGTTGATCTTCGCGTCGAGCGTCAGGATCTCGATCGGCGCGAGCGAGTGGCGCAGGCCGACCTGGTAGTCGTTGAAGTCGTGTGCGGGCGTGACCTTCACGACGCCCGTGCCGAACTCGCGGTCGACGTAGTCGTCGGCGATCACGGGGATCTCGCGGCCCGTCAGCGGCAGCGTGACGAGCTTGCCGATCAGGTGCGCATAGCGCTCGTCTTCCGGGTGGACCATCAGCGCGACGTCGCCGAGCATCGTTTCGGGGCGCGTGGTGGCCACCGTCAGCGAGCCCGAACCGTCGACGAGCGGGTAGCGGATGTGCCACAGGTGGCCGTTTTCCTCTTCGCTGACGACTTCGAGATCCGACACCGCGGTGAGCAGCACCGGATCCCAGTTGACGAGGCGCTTGCCGCGGTAGATCAGGCCCTGTTCATGGAGGGTGACGAACACGTCGCGCACGGCGGCCGACATCTTGTCGTCCATCGTGAAGTATTCGCGCGACCAGTCGGTCGACGCGCCGAGGCGGCGCACCTGGCCCGTGATCGTCGAACCGGATTTCTCCTTCCATTCCCACACGCGCTCGACGAACGGCGCGCGGCCGAGGTCGTGGCGCGACACGCCCTGCGCGTCGAGCTGGCGCTCGACGACGATCTGCGTGGCGATCCCCGCGTGGTCGGTGCCGGGCACCCACAGCGTGTTTTCGCCGAGCATCCGGTGGTAGCGGGCGAGGCCGTCCATGATCGTCTGGTTGAACGCGTGGCCCATGTGCAGCGTGCCCGTCACGTTCGGCGGCGGCAACTGGATCGCGAAATCGGGGCGGGACGGATCGAATGCCGGGGCGGCATAGCCGCGTTTTTCCCACTCCGGCCCCCATTGGGACTCGATGGTGTGGGGCTCGAAGCTCTTCGCAAGCGTGTTGTCGCTCATGTTGGAAATCTGCCGAAAAATGCGTGAATTGGATGCCGAATCTGACAATTATAAATGGATGCCCATCGGCCAGCCATCGCCTTGCCGGCACGGGCCTGTCGCGACGGGGCCGCAACCTGCCGGCAACGCGTCCGCAACGCGCGGTCGAACGGATCGGGAACGGCATCGCGCGGCCGACTTATAATGTCGGGTCCGCATTTTTCTCGCCCGTCCGCTGCCGCTCCATGCCCGATCTGCTCGCCAATCTGAACCCCGAACAATTCGCCGCCGTCACGTTGCCGAACGAACCGGCGCTGATCCTTGCAGGGGCGGGCAGCGGCAAGACCCGCGTGCTGATCACGCGCATCGCGTGGCTGATCCAGCAGGGCTATGCGTCGCCGCCCACCGTGCTTGCCGTCACCTTCACGAACAAGGCCGCGCGCGAGATGATGGCGCGCCTGTCGGCGATGATGCCGATCGATACGCGCGGGATGTGGATCGGCACGTTCCACGGCCTGTGCAACCGGATGCTGCGTACGCACTGGCGCGACGCCGGCCTGCCGCAGACGTTCCAGATCCTCGACACGGCCGACCAGCTGTCCGCGATCAAGCGGCTGATGAAGGCCGCGAACGTCGACGACGAAAAGTACCCGCCGAAGAACGTCCAGTACTTCATCAACAACGCGAAGGAGCAGGGGCTGCGCCCGGACAAGGTCGACGCGACCGACAACTTCAACCGCAAGTTCGTCGAGCTGTACCAGGCGTACGACCAGCAGTGCCAGCGCGAGGGTGTCGTCGATTTCCCCGAGCTGCTGCTGCGCTGCTACGAGCTGCTCGCGTACAACGCGCCGCTGCGCGCGCACTACCAGGCGCGCTTCCGGCACATCCTCGTCGACGAGTTCCAGGACACCAACAAGCTGCAGTATGCGTGGCTCAAGATGCTGGCGGGCGGCGAGAACGCGATCTTCGCGGTCGGCGACGACGACCAGTCGATCTACGCGTTCCGCGGCGCGAACGTCGGCAACATGCGTGATTTCGAAGACGAATTCCGCGTGCGCAACCTGATCAAGCTCGAGCAGAACTACCGGTCGCACGGCAACATCCTCGACGCGGCGAACCAGCTGATCTCGAACAACGCGCACCGCCTCGGCAAGAACCTGCGCACCGACGCCGGCCACGGCGAGCCCGTGCGCGTGTACGAAGCCAGCACCGATTCGCAGGAAGCCGGCTGGATCGTCGAGGAGATCCGTTCGCTGATCAACACCGGGATGGCGCGCAGCGAAGTGGCCGTCCTGTACCGCAGCAACGCGCAGTCGCGCTCGATCGAGCACACGCTGATGTCGTCGGGCATCCCGTACCGCGTGTACGGCGGCCTGCGCTTCTTCGAGCGGCAGGAAGTGAAGCACGCGCTCGCGTACCTGCGCCTGATCGACAACCCGAACGACGACACGGCGTTCGTGCGGGTCGTGAACTTCCCGACCCGCGGGATCGGCGCGCGCTCGATCGAGCAGCTCGCCGACGCCGCGCGCCTGTACGGCTGCTCGATGGCCGCCGCGATTCCGTACGTGACCGGCAAGGCCGGCACGAGCCTCGGCGGGTTCGCGAACCTGGTCGCGAAGATGCGCGCCGACACGCAGCACATGAACCTGCCCGACACCGTCGAGCACATCGTGCGCGCCAGCGGTCTCGCCGATTTCTACCAGGGCGAGCGCGAAGGCCAGGACCGCCTCGAGAACCTGCAGGAACTCGTGAACGCGGCCACGGCGTTCATCGCCGAGGAAGGCTACGGGCTCGATACGCCGGCCCGCTCGATCCCGCTGCGCGCGGGCGCGATCGCCGCGCCCGAGCTCGGTACGGCGACGGACGATCCGGCGGTGGACGTGCTCGATCCGGCGTCGCCCGCCGACCCTGCGCAGAACCCCGACACGATGACGCCGCTTGCCGGCTTCCTGTCGCATGCGTCGCTGGAGGCCGGCGACAACCAGGCGCAGGCCGGCCAGGACGCCGTGCAGCTGATGACGGTCCACGCGGCGAAGGGGCTCGAGTTTTCGGCCGTGTTCATCACGGGTCTCGAGGAAGGGCTGTTCCCGCACGAGAACAGCGTGCTCGAATCCGATGGCCTCGAGGAAGAGCGCCGGCTGATGTACGTCGCGATCACGCGCGCGAAGGAGCGGCTCTACCTGTCGTTCGCGCAGAGCCGGATGCTGCACGGCCAGACGCGCTACAACGTGCGCTCGCGCTTCTTCGACGAACTGCCGGAGCACGTGCTGAAGTGGCTGACGCCGAAGGTCGAGGCCGGGTCGCGCTGGGGCGGGCGTTCGGACAACGCCGGGTACGGGCGCGACTGGTTCGCGCGGCCGGGCGGCGGCAGCCGCGAGCAGATCGTCGACGCGGCCGTGTCGGCGCCGCTGCCCGCGTTCGCGGACAAGCAGCGCGCGGCCGGCGCCGGCTTCCGGGTCGGCCAGCAGGTGTTCCATACCAAGTTCGGCGAAGGCACGGTCACCGCGCTCGAAGGCAGCGGCACCGATGCGAAGGCG
Source organism: Burkholderia arboris (assembly GCF_902499125.1). GTDB lineage: Bacteria > Pseudomonadota > Gammaproteobacteria > Burkholderiales > Burkholderiaceae > Burkholderia > Burkholderia arboris. Next base: position 21,200 of record NZ_CABVPX010000054.1, on the reverse strand, counting down.
CAGGTGAAGTTCAAGCGGCACGGCGAGAAATGGCTCGCGCTCGCGGTCGCGAAACTGCAGGCGGTGGAATGATGGGCATCGACGGGGTTGCTACGCCTTCGGGCCGCCCGCTCGGCATTCTGGCCGCGCTGCCCGAGGAACTCGGCGACCTGATCGCCGCGATGCGCGCCGACGGCGCGATGAAGACGGTCACGCTCGGCCGCCGCGATTATCACGTCGGCACCGTGCACGGCGCGGCCTGCGTCGTCACGCTGGCGCGGGTCGGCAAGGTCGCGGCCGCCGCGACGGTCAGCGCGCTGATCCACGTGTTCGGCGTGTCGGGCGTCGTGTTTACCGGCGTCGCGGGCGGCGTGTCGCGCACGGTGCGGGTCGGCGACGTCGTCGTGGCCGATATGCTGCTGCAGCACGATCTCGACGCATCGCCGCTCTTTCCGCGCTACGAGGTGCCGCTGCTCGGCATCACGCGCTTCGCGACCGACGCGGTGCTGACGGCGCGGCTGCGGGCTGCGTGCACGCTGTTCGTCGAGGAAGAGGGCGCGCAGTTCGCCGAGCGTTTCGGGCTCGCCGGCGCCGCGCTGCACGCGGGGCTCATCATCAGCGGCGACCGCTTCGTGTCGAGCGAGCGCGAGGTCGTCGCGCTGCGCGACGCGCTGCCGGACGCGCTTGCGGTCGAAATGGAAGGCGCCGCGATTGCACAGGTGTGCGCGGAGCACGACGTGCCGTTCGCGATCGTGCGCACGATCTCCGATACGGCCGACGACCACGCGACGCAATCGTTCTCGCACTTCCTGTCGGCGATCGCGAGCAGCTATTCGTCCGGCATCCTCAAGCGTTTCCTGACGCTGCATGCGACGACGGCGGCCTGAAGCCGCCGTCGTACGCTCCCTTCCAGCCTGTCGGCCGGCCGCGGCGCGCACGCCGCGGCCGGTTCGTCACGCCTTCTTGCGCCGGCTGCTTTCGAGGTTCGGCAGGAACACCGTCAGCACGCCGATCAGCGGCAGGAACGAACACACCTTGTAGACGAACGTGATGCTCGTCGCGTCGGCGAGCTGGCCGAGCACGGCCGCGCCGACTCCGCCGAGCCCGAACGCGAAGCCGAAGAACAGGCCCGCGACCATCCCGACCTTGCCGGGCATCAGTTCCGTCGCGTAGACGAGGATCGCGGCGAACGCCGACGCCAGCACGATGCCGATGATCACGGTCAGCACGCTCGTCCAGAACAGGTTCGCGTACGGCAGCAGCAGCGTGAACGGCGCGACGCCGAGGATCGACACCCAGATCACATACTTGCGGCCGATCCGGTCGCCGACGGGCCCGCCGATCAGCGTACCGGCCGCCACGGCCGCGAGGAACACGAACAGGTGGATCTGCGCGGCCTGCACCGACAGGTGGAACTTGTCGATCAGGTAGAACGTGAAATAGCTGTTGATGCTCGCGAGGTAGAAGTACTTCGAGAACACGAGCAGCACCAGCACGCCGATCGCGGCCATCACGCGGCCGCGCGACAGCGTCGGATGGCCGGCCGCCACGGCTTTTTTCTTCATCGACGGATGCTTCTTGTACCAGTGGCCGATCTGCGTGAGTACGATCATCGCGACGAGCGCGGCTGCCGAGAACCACGCGATGCTGTGCTGGCCGTGCGGGATGATCACGAGCGCGGCGAGCAGCGGCCCGAGCGCGGAGCCCGCGTTGCCGCCGACCTGGAACACCGACTGCGCGAGCCCGTGCTGGCCGCCCGACGCCATCCGCGCGACGCGCGACGATTCGGGATGGAACACCGACGACCCGCAGCCGACGAGCGCCGCGGCGACCAGCAGCATCGGGAAATTCGACGCGACCGACATCAGCAGCAGCCCCGCGAGCGTGAAGCCCATGCCGACCGGCAGCGAATACGGCTTCGGACGCTTGTCGGTATAGAGGCCGATGAGCGGCTGCAGCAGCGACGCGGTGATCTGGTAAGTGAGCGTGATCAGGCCGATCTGCGCGAACGACAGCGCGAACTGGCTCTTGAGCATCGGGTAGATCGCGAGGATTAACGACTGGATCATGTCGTTGAGCATGTGCGAGAAGCTGATCGCGCCGAGCACCGGATACACGGTGCGAGTGGCGGGGGGCGCGGACGGCTGCGCGGCGGCTGCGCCGGCGGATCCGGTGTCGAGACTGGTTTCCATGTGAGCTGAACGAGTTGAGGTGGCGGGCGCGCTCTGCTGGGGGCGGCGCGTGTTGATTCGTTGCTGCGTCAAAGAAGTGTAATGTGGCGTATCAAGAATGTCAGGCCAAGTTTTATCGCGAATCGGACATTCATGTGACGGATCGTCCGGTGCCTGTTTTTTTGGACGGGTATAACGCTGGCGGCGCGTCCGCCCGCCGGCGGGCCGCGCCGGAGCCCGGTGGGTGTTTTACCGGACTCAAGAAACGGCGGTGGCGGCCGTAGAACGACCCAATGACAACAGGTGCGCCGCGTCCGGCCCCGGCTACCCGCCGGGAGGGCGCAGGATGCGCGGCATGGCCAGCCATCGCGGGAATGCCGGGACCGACCTTTCCGGCAGCGTGATCCATACGGGGATAGATCGATGAAAGCAGCATCTTTGCATCCACGGCCGGGTGCGGCCGCCGCCGCACCCGACGTTGCCGCCGGTCGCGCCACACGGCGCACGCGTGCGGCGCGGCGCGAGCGCCGGCCGTGGACCGTCAAGGCGACGTTGCGCGCCGCATTCGCGATCCTGCTGGTCGGCACGCTCGCGATCGGCGTGTTTTCGCTGTGGCAGATCAGCCGGCTGAACGCGTCGATCGCGTCGGTCTACGAGCAGGGCCACGTCGCGAGCCGTGCGGCGCAGGAGGTCCGGGCCGAGGTGCTGCGGGCGAGCCGCGCGCAGAAGATGCTGCTGACCGCGACCACCGCCAAGGAGCGCGACGAACTCGGCGCCGAGGTCGGCGCGGGGCTCGCGTCGATCGGCCAGGCGCTCGGCACGCTGCAGCGTTACGCGGATCCGGCCGACGCCGGCGATTCGGCGCGGCTGCGCGCATTCTCGACGGCCGTCGGCGCGTGGAGCGCGCATCTGCGCGATTTCGTCACGCTCGTGCGCGCGCAACCGCTCGACCTGTCGCAGATGAACTGGCAGGTCGGCACGCAGGACGTGTCGCTGCTGGTCGAAACCGGCAAGCTCGAGAAACTCGTCGCCGAACTCGTGAAGACGCGCGGCGAAAAATCGAAGGCGACGCTCGATGCGTCCGCCACGATCTTCTCGTCGTCGTTCGCGATGATCGCGGCGATGACGGCCGCGCTGATCGTGCTGGCAATCGTGATCGCCGAGCGCGTCGTGCGGCGTCTCGCGTCGCAACTCGGCGGCGAGCCCGCTCATGCGAAGGCGATCGCGGCGGACATCGCGCGCGGCGACCTGACGCGGCAAATCACGCTCGGCCGGCACGACCGCGACAGCATGGTGCGTGCGCTGGCCGAGATGCAGACGGGGCTCGCGGCGACCGTCGGCGAGATCGCCGTCAGCGCCGAGGCCATCGCGGCTGCGTCCGGCGAGATCTCGACCGGCAACCTCGACCTGTCGCGGCGCACCGAGCAGCAGGCCGTCGCGCTCGAACGCACCGCGGCCAGCATGGAGCAACTCACGTCGACCGTGCGGCAGAACGCCGAGAACGCGCGCCAGGCGAGCGCGCTCGCGGCCAGTGCGTCGGAAGTCGCGGAGACGGGCGGGGAAGTCGTCGGGCGCGTGGTCGCGACGATGAGCGAGATCGACGACAGCGCGAAGAACATTCGCGACATCATCGGCACGATCGAGGGGATCGCGTTCCAGACCAACATCCTCGCGTTGAACGCGGCGGTCGAGGCGGCGCGCGCCGGCGAACAGGGGCGCGGCTTCTCGGTGGTCGCGGGCGAGGTGCGCCTGCTCGCGCAGCGCGCGGCAACGGCGGCGAAGGAAATCCGCGCGCTGATCGGCGCGTCGGTCGAGCGCGTCGCGAACGGCGCGGCGCTCGCGCACGACGCGGGCCGCACGATGGGCGACGTCGTGCGCGCGGTCAAGCGCGTGACCGACATCATCGGCGAGATTTCGGCGGCGTCGGACGAGCAGAGCGCCGGGATCGACGAGATCGGCCGCGCGGTCACGCAGATGGATGCCGGCACGCAGCAGAATGCGGCGCTCGTCGAACAGGCGGCCGCTGCCGCGAATGCCCTGGACGAACAGGCGCAGGCGCTGAAGTCGCTGGTCGGGCGTTTCCGCATCGCGGCCTGAGCGCCGCACGGTCGCGGGCCGGCCGCCCGCGACGCGCGCACGTCACCGGCTGCCGGCCGATCGATGACGAAACCGGCAGCCGCCCGCCGCGCAATCCCCTACAATGCGCTTCCACACAGCTGGGGGCCAGAACCCGCAGTGCGTGCGCATCCACACAGGTGCGGCACGCCGAGCGGGTCATCCATAACAATGACATCGACGATTTACCTGAGCGGATACCTGTGCATGCTCGTTTCCGCCGCGATCGGCATGCGTGCGCGCATCGCCGCGTGGCGGTGGCTCGCGGCGGGCATCGCACCGGCCGCCACGTTCGCCGTGCTGCGCGGCCGGACGGGCACCGACACGGCGATTTACCAGAACATCGTGGCCGGCATCTGGGGCGGCAACCTGAAGGTCGTGCCGCGCACGCTCGAGCCCGGCTTCGTGTGGCTCGTGCGTGCGCTCGAATGGGCAGGGCATGATCCGCGCATCGCGATCGCGATCCTGTCGCTGCTGATCGTCATCGCATGTGTCGTCGCGTTCGGGCGGACCGCCGAGGATGCTTGCGTGTTCGCCACGCTGATCTTTCCGTTGTTCTTCTACGACATGGCGATGAGCGGGCTGCGCTACGGCCTCGCGTTCTGTGCGGCGAAGGGTGCGTCGGACATCTGGGTGCGCAGGCGGCACGGCGCGTCGATCGCGCTGGCGGCCGTGGCGGCCAGCCTGCATGTGTCGGCGGTGCTGCTCGTCGTGCTGCTGCAGGTCCGGCGGCTGCGCGTGCTGCGCTACGCGGGGCTGGCGGCTGCGGTCGGCGGCGTGCTGTTCGCCATGCACCACGACGCGCTGCTCGCGAAGGTCGGCCTCTATTCAGCCTTCACGCCGCCCGCGCAGATGTCGGGCAGCGCGCCGCTTGTGCTGGCGCTGCTGACGTTCGCGGCCGGCTGGGCGCTGCTTGCGCGCCTGCCGCGCACGCTCGCGTTCCTGTTCGTCTGCGAGATCGCGAGCTTCGCACTCGCACGGGTCAGCTATGCGGGGTTGCGGTTCCAGTGGCTCGTGCTGTTCGCGATGGGCTGCCAGTGCGTGCCGCTGCTGCGCGTGCCGGGGGTGCGGCGCGCGCACGTGATCGCCGCGCTCGTCACGATCGGCGCCATCGGCTTCGCGATGCGGTTGCGCAACATGCTCGGCGAATACGGGCTCGGCCCGTCACCGTTCCTGCCTTACCGGTTTTTCTGGGAATAAGGCAGCCGGGCGGCATGCCGCCCGGCCGTCATGCGCTTACGACTTCTTCTGCTTGTCGGGATCGATGATGACCGTGCAGGTCGTACCCGCCGACAGCACCACGTCGGCCGGCACTTCGTCGATCCTGATGCGCACCGGCACGCGCTGCGCGAGGCGCACCCAGTTGAAGGTCGGGTTCACGTCCGCGACGAGGTCGCGGCTTTGCGGGTTGTCGCGATCGTAGATGCCGCGCGAGATGCTCTCGACGTGGCCCTTCATCACGCCGCCGCTCATCAGCCGCATTTCGGCCGGTGCGCCGATCTTCACGCGCGGCAGCTTGGTTTCCTCGAAATAGCCGTAGACCCAGAACGAGTGGCTGTCGACGATCGCGAGCTTCGCCTGGCCGGCCACCGCATAGTTGCCCTTGAACGTCTGCAGGTTCGTGATGTAGCCGTCGACCGGCGCGACCACGCGCGTACGCTCGAGGTTGAGCTTCGCGGCGTCGAGCGCGGCGATCGCCTGCTGGTACTGCGCATCGGCGCTCGACGCACTGTGCGCGGCGTTCTCGCGGTTTTCCTTCGACACGACGAGCGCATCGAGGTCCGCGCGGCGGGCCGCGTCGTCGCGGCGCATCTGCAGTTCCGCACGGCGGGCGGCCACGGCCGCCTGTGCCTGCTCGACCGCGATCTGGTAGTGCGACGGGTCGATCTGCATGATCAGGTCGCCTTTCTTCACGAGCTGGTTGTCATGCACCGGCAGCTCGACGATCGCGCCCGACACGTCCGGCGCGACGTTGACGATCTCGGCGCGCACGCGCCCGTCGCGCGTCCACGGATCGTCCATGTAGTGCACCCACAGCGAGCGCCCGATCAGGATCGCGACGAGAAGGATGACGGCGGTCGCGACGAAGCCGAAGAGTTTTCTGAGAATCATGATGGTTCGGAATCAACGGTAGACGGCGAGACTCAGTCCGCCGCAAATACAGACGAGAAGGCAGGCCCGGAACAGCGACGGGTGCCAGACGAGACGGTAGAGGCCCGTGTAGGCGAGCAGGCGGTCGACGGCCCAGGTCGCGAGCGCGCCCAGGACGAACATCAGGACCACCGTGGGCATGTAGGCATCGAGAATGGCGATTTCACGCGGCATCATGACGAGGCTCCTGGTTGGGGCAGCACGGGGCGGTTGCGGTTGAGCGGCTCGAGCGGCGATTCCGGATCGAGCAGCGCGGTACGCACGAAATGCAGGTGGCTCAGGATGCGCTGCAGCCGGTGGCGCTCTTCGCGCGACGGCTCGAACGCGTCGAGCGTCTGCCGGGTCGCATCGATCGCCGCATTGGTCGCGGCGAGCGTCGCATCGAAACGCGCGGCGCTCGGCTTCGAGAACAGCGCAGACAGCGCGCTGCGCATCGACTCGATCGCGCGACGCCACGGCATCGCCGGCGCATAGCGCGGGTCGGGCGGCAGCGTCGCCAGCTCGTGGCGCAGGTCGATCGTCGCGTTGCCGGTTTCGAGCACCGCGAACATCCAGCGCAGCGCGTCGCGCTGCACGTCGGGCTGGTCGGCCGACAGCGTGTGCGCCTGGTACATCAGGTCGCGCGCGCCGCTTTCGAAGCGTGTGCGCAAGCCCGCGAGCCGCGCGTGGCCGGCCGCGACGGCCTGGTGGCGCAGGTCGGCGAACAGGCGCTTCTTGAGCCACGGCGCGGTCGGCGGGAACAGCACCGCGAACGCGATCGCCGACACCAGCATCGACAGCACGAGCGCGAGCGAATCGTTCATGAAGCTGGTCGGATCGTAGTGCGTGATGTTGTCCGGGCCGGCGAGGAAGCTGAAGAAGATCAGGTAGCCCATCCCGTAGCCGGCGAGCTTCGGCTTCAGCGTCATGTAGATGCCGATCGCGAGCAACGGTGCGAGCGCGACGCACAGCAGCGGGAAACCGTCGATGTGCGGATAGATGCCGAACGTCAGCAGGAAGCCCGTACAGACGGCGAGCGCGGTGCCCATGCCCATCTGCGCGGACATCGCGGTCGGACGCGGCGTCGACGACGCGAGCGCGCAGGTGGCCGCCGCCGTCAGCGTGAGCGTCACGCCGCTCGGCCACGCGGTCTCGATCCAGAACCACCCGAGCACGAGGATCACGGTCGCGGTGCGAATCGCCGCGATCACCATCGCCGTCATGTTGGTGCGCGGCTCGTAACGCTCGATCCAGCGTTCGCGCTCGTGCGTCGCGGTCGACAGCGACGCGTAGGTGGCCGCGTACTCGTGCAGGTCGGTGATGAAGCGGTACAGCAGTTCGGCGGCCGTGTCGAAATCGAGCAACGGAAAGTCCGGCTGCGTTTCGAGCGCCGCGCGGGTCGCACGGATGCGGCGCGGCAGCGCATCGCGCCACGTGAGCAGTTGCTCGGCCGCGTGGCCCGCATCGGTCGACGAGCGCACCGGTTCGCCGGCGGGCGTCAGCAGCAGCGGGGCGATTTCGCGGAAGTACGGCTCGATCGCGTCGATCGCGGCCTGCGCGCCGGCCGCATGCAGCCGGTTCATCAGCTGGTGCAGCGCATGGAAGCGACTCGATGCGCTCATGAATTCGCTGTTCAGCCGCGCGAGGCGGCCGCTGCGCATCCGCGTGTCCGGATCCTCGAACACGGCCATGCTGCGCGCGGCCTCGAACCCGACCACGTCCGCGACGAAGCGCGTGTGGATGGTTTCGATATGCGCGCGGTCGAGCGAGCCCGACAGCGCTGATGCGACGTAGTCGACGAAGCTGCCGAAGCGCTTGCGTACCGTCGTGCGCATCTGCTCGCCGGTGGTCTGCGGAAACACGAGTGCGCTGACCACGCCGGCCGACACGATCCCGACCATGATTTCGGCCACGCGCGTCATTGCGCTCATGAACGCGCCGTCCGGGTGCTGCGACGCGGGCAGCCCGATCAGCGCGGTCGTATAGCCGGCCAGCAGGAAGCCGTAGCTGCGGAAGTTGCGGTTGCGCGCGGCGCCGGCCGTGCACAGCGCGACCCACAGCGCGACCGCCAGCAGGAACAGTTGCGGCTGCTGCGGGAACAGTCCGACGAACGTGAGCGTCGCGATCAGCCCGAAGATCGTGCCGGCGACGCGGTAGAAGCTCTTCGCGAGCACCGCGCCGCTTTGCGGCTGCATCACGATGAATACCGTCGTCATCGCCGTTTTCGGCGCGGGCAGGTCGAGCCGCATCGATACGCCGGTCGCGATGAACGCGGCGAGCAGCGCCTTGAACAGGTAGAGCCACGCGGCGCCGTCGGTGCGGGCCCAGTCGCCGAATGCGGCATACCAGGCCGCGACCGGACCGCCGGCGGGCGTGGAAGCGGGGGAGGAGGCTGACATGGCGGCGCTCCGCGTTACCGTGCGGCCGTTGCGCCGGACGCACCGGCGGTCGCGACCTGCGCGGGCCGGGCGGCGGCTGCCACGGGCTTCGTGCCCGACGCGGCAGCCGGCGCGGCGGCGCCGGCCGTCTCGTCCTTCGGTACGTCCGTGCCCGTCTCGACTCCGCCGCCGAGCGCGGCCATCAGCTGTGCATGCGCGGCGAGGCGTTCCGCATCGATGCGGGCGGCCGTCTCCTGCGCGCGCAGCAGTTGCTGTTGCGCGACCAGCACGTTCACGTAATCGGTCAGCCCGCGGCGGAAGCCTTCGCGCGACAGCTGGTAGCTGCGGTCGTTGGCGGCCACCGAGCGCGCGGCGTCCTTCTTCTGCGTATCGAGCGAGCGGATCCGCACGACCTGGTCGGCGATGTCCTTGAGCGCGCCGACGATCGTCTGGTTGTAGCGCTCGACCGCCTGGTCGTAGCCCGCGTTCGCCGCGCCGAGCTGCGCACGCAGCCGGCCGCCTTCGAAAATCGGCAGCGACAGCGCGGGGCCGGCCGTCCAGCCGCCGTTCATCGCGCGCAGGAAGTCGGTGAACGGCGCGGTCACGCCGAAGCCGCCGACCGTCGCGAGCAGGTCGATGTTCGGGTAGAACGACGCCTTCGCGACATCGATGCCGCGCGCCTGCGCGTCGACCGTCCAGCGCGCCGCGACGACGTCGGGGCGGCGGCCGAGCAGATCGGCCGGCATTGCCGACGGCAGCCCGGCCGGCGCATCGAGCGACAGTTGCGGCCGCTTGATCGCGTCGCCGGCGCCCGGGCCCTTGCCGGCCAGTGCGGCGAGCTGGTGGCGCGCGAGCTGGACCGCTTCCTCATAGCTGTCGATCTGGCGCTCGTAGTCGGGCAGCGTCGATTCCGCCTGGCTCACTTCGAGCTGCGTGCCGAGGCCGGCCTGCAGCCGCTTGCGCGCGAGATCGGCGAGCGAACGCTGGCGTTCGAACGTTTCATGCGCGAGGTCGAGCAGCGCGTAGTTCATCGACATGCCGACATACGCGCGCACGACGTTGACTTCGAGCTCGAGCTTCGCCGCTCGTGCATCGGCCGCGGTCGCATGCGCGGTGTCGAGCGCGCGTTCGGTCGCGTTCTTGTCCTTGCCCCACAGGTCGAGGTGATACGACAGGCCGAGCGTGCCGGTGTTGTTCCACGTGTCGGCGTTCGCGAGCGGGCCCGGGCCGTAGAACACGTTGTCGGGCCAGTGCTCGCGCGTCAGCGACAGGTTGCCGTTGATCTGCGGCAGTTCGGCCGAGCGGGCGACGCGCGCCATCGCCTGCGCTTCGCGCACGCGCGCCTCGGCCGCCGCGAGGGTCGGGTTGCCGGCCTGGGCGGCGGCGATCCACGTGTCGAGCTGCGGATCGCGATAGGCTCGCCACCAGTCCGCCGCGGGCCAGCCCGCGTCGCGGTCGGCCGCGCGGATCGCGGCGCCGGCGTCGAGCGCGTTCGCCTCGATGCGGGCCGATTGCGGCTTGTTGTTGGCGCCCATGCTCGCGCAGCCGGCCATTATTAATGAGACTGCAAGAACCGCCAGTGCGAGCGTCCCTTTTGTCGCCGGAGACTGCACGATTTTCTCCCTTTCGGATATAGATGAGTCGGATGCGATTATATTTTTCAGTGATTCCTGAATAAATGGACAACGGTGCAAGTCATTTTTACGAATCCTGAGATAATATTTGTTGGCCCCTGTGCAACAATCCCTCCGGATTCAAACGGGTAATGGGATGGATACGTTACAAAACATGCGGGTGTTCGTCCGCGTGGTCGACGCGGGAAGCTTTACCGCGGCCGCCCAGCAGATGAATTCGACCACCGCCTACGCGTCGCGCGCAGTCTCGGATCTCGAGGCGCACCTGCGCACGCGTCTCCTGAACCGCACGACGCGCCGGATCGCGTTGACCGAAGCCGGCGAGCGCTACCTGCAGCGCTGCGAGCAGATCCTGGCGTACGTCGACCAGGCCGAAGCCGAGGCGGGCGACGCGCATGCGCGCCCGTCGGGCAAGCTGAAGGTCCATTGCTTCACGAGCCTCGGCCAGCACTACCTGGTGCCGGCGATCGCGCGCTACCGCGAGCGCTACCCGGACGTGCACGTCGAGCTGACGCTCGCGCAGCGGATGCCCGACCTGCTCGACGAGGGGTACGACGTCGCGATCGTCGTCGGCCGCGACCTGCCCGATTCGGGGCTCGTGTCGCAGCGGCTCGGCGAGAGCTACAGCGTCGTCTGTGCGTCGCCGGGCTACGTCGAGGCGCACGGCGTGCCGCAGCGGCCGGCCGATCTCGCGCAGCACGTGTGCCTCGGGATGGTCGCGCCGGGTTTTCACTTCGACGAATGGGCGCTGGCGGGGCCGAACGGCGACGAGGTCGTGCCGATCACGGCGCCGCCGTTCCGCGTGAACGTCGCCGAGGCGCTCGCGGTGGCCGTGCGGGAGGGGATGGGGGTCGGCGGGCTGCCGCTCTATTCGGCGATCGGCTGGCTGCGCAGCGGGCACATCGTGCGCGTGATGCCGGAGTACCGGTCGCACGTGATGAACATCTACGCGCTGTATCCGTCGCGCCAGTACCTCGACGCGAAAATTCGCACCTGGGTCGATTTCCTGCGCGACGAGTTGCCGGCCACGCTCGAAGCGGACGAAGCCGCGCTCGAGCAGTACACGCGTGCGACATGACAGCGCGGTTGGCGGCTATCTGACGAGATTTGTCCTTCACGCAACATTTTTTTACGAACGTGTGTCAGACAGTTTGATACTGTGGGAATTAACGAGATACACCACACCGGAGTAGCAATGGATACGCACCTGATGATCGGCCTTGGCGTTCTGCTGGGCGCGGCTGCCGCCGCCGCGGCGACCCGCGACCTGCTGCGTGCGATGAAGGCGAAGGCGCAGATGAAGCCGGTTCCGGTGCGCGTGCGCGAGCCGCGCCGCCCGGGCCGCTGATCCTGCCGTCACACTTCAGGTCGGGAAGGCCGCGCAACGCGGCCGCCCGGGCCGGCGCTCAGCCGAGCTCGACGACCTTGTCCCACGCGAACGCGGCATTTTCCCGTTCGCCGGTGCGCCGGTGGATGTAGCCGCGCGGGTTGCACACCACGCGCGTGCCGCCGTCCGCAACATAGTCGAATGACGTATGCGTGTGGCCGTGGAGCCACAGATCCACCGGCGGCCGCACCAGTTCCGCCATGTCCGTCACAAACCCCGCCGAAGCGAGATCTTCCGCATAGCGTTCTGCCAGCGAACGCCGGTGCGGCGCATGATGGGTGACGACGATCGTCTTGCCCGCGAACGGCGTCGCGAGTTGCGCTTCCAGCCATGCGCGGCCTTGCCGGTGCAGCGCGATCGCGTCGGCCGGCGAGAAATCCCGTTCCTGCGTGCCCGGCGCCGCATGCAGCGCCGCGTCGTGCGGCCAGGTCACCTGGATCAATCCCTTGAAATCGAGCATCACGCGCAGCGCGGCCTCGATTGCGCCCGCCACGCTGGCGTCGTCGTTGCCGAACAGCGAAAAATCGGCCCAGAGCGTCGTGCCGAGCACGCGGAAGCGCTGCCCGGGATCGACGTAGACGCCATTGTTCAGGTAATGCACGTTGTCGAGCGCATGCGCCGCGTCGCGCATTGCCGTCTCGAGCGCCCCGAATTCCCCGTCGTAATACTCGTGGTTGCCCGGCACGTAGACCACCGGCACGGCCGGGTCGAACGTTTCGGCGGCCCAGCGCAGGCCTTCCGCGTGATTGTGGATGTCGCCGGCCAGCACGACGAGATCCGCGTCGGCATGCGCGATCACGTCGGGCTGGTTGCTTTCGAGGTGCAGGTCGGACAGGACGCGGACTTTCACGGGCGGGGCTCCGGAGTGGATGGCTTCAGCGCAGGACCTTGCCGGGATTCATCAGGCCGCGCGGATCGAGCGCGGTCTTCAGCGTGTGCATCAGCGTCGTTTCGACCGGCGACTTGTAGCGCTGCGCGTCGTCGATCTTCAACTGGCCGATACCGTGTTCCGCGCTGATCGTGCCGTGATGGCGGTGCACGTTGTCGTAGACGATCCGGTTGATCGGCACCTGGAACGCGGTGAGGAATGCCTTTGCATCGCTGCCTTCGGGCATCTGCACGTTGTAGTGGAGGTTGCCGTCGCCGAGGTGGCCGAACGTGACCATCCGCGCGCCCGGCGCGGCCTGCTGGATCGCCGCGTCGGTCTCGTCGATGAAGCGCGCGACCGACGAGATCGGCACCGCGATGTCGTGCTTGATGTTGAGCCCTTCGTCGGCCTGCGCGAGCGGGATGTGCTCGCGCAGGCCCCAGAACGCGCGCGACTGCGCGAGGTTCTCCGCGACCACCGCGTCGACCACGAGCCCGGCCTCGAACGCTTCTTCCATCAGTTTCTCGAACAGCGCGCGCGCATGCGCTTCGCTTTCGTTGTCGGACAGCTCGAGCAGCACCGTCTGCGCATGCGTCTGCGCGAACGGGTAGCGCAGCTGCGGGTAGTGCTTGCCGACCAGCTGCATGCAGAAATCCGACATCAGCTCGAAGCCGGTCAGGAGCGGACCGGCCGCGCGCTGCGCGAGCGACAGGAAGTCGAGCGCCGCGTGCGGCGATTCGAGCGCGGCGAGCGCCGTGACCTGTGCGGCCGGCAGCGGATGCAGCTTCATCACGGCTGCGGTGATGATCCCGAGCGTGCCTTCCGCCCCGATGAACAGGTCGCGCAGGTCGTAGCCGGTGTTGTCCTTGCGCAGTCCGCGCAGGCCGTCCCAGATTTCGCCCTGCGGCGTCACGACCTCGAGCCCGAGGCACAGCTCGCGCGCGTTGCCGTAGCGCAGCACCGCGGTGCCGCCCGCATTGGTCGACAGGTTGCCGCCGATCGTGCAGCTGCCTTCCGCCGCGAGGCTCAGCGCGAACAGCCGGCCGCCTTCGCGGGCGCGCGCCTGCACGTCGGCGAGGATCACGCCGGCTTCGACGGTGATCGTGTTGTTGTGCGGATCGAGCGCGCGCACGCGGTTCAGGCGCGCGACGCTCAGCACGGCCTGGCTGCCGCTCGCATCGGGCGTGGCGCCCCCGGCGAGGCCCGTGTTGCCGCCTTGCGGCACGAGCGCGATGCCGTGCGCGTTGGCCAGCTTCACGAGCGCGGCGACTTCGGCGGTGTTCGCGGGCTTCAGCACGGCGCACGCGGCGCCCTTGTAGCGGCGGCGCCAGTCGGTCAGGAACGGTTCGGTATCGTGCGGGGCGGTCAGCACGTAGTCGGCGCCGATCGCGTCGCGGCACGCGGAAACGAAAGCTTCGGAGGACATCATCACCTTGTCGCGTAAGGGTCAGGACGCGGCGCGCGACTGCTTGGCCGCGCGCTTGAACGGCGCGACGTATGCCAGCGCCGCCACGAAGAAGCCGACGGCAAGCGCGGTCTCGCACCAGCCGAGCGTCGCGGACAGCCCGCGATCGGACATGCCGCGCACGATGCCTTCGGCAAAATAGACGAGGATCAGCATGCTCGCCCACTGCATCGTATAGATGTTACGCCGCCAGACGCCGGGCAGTGCGAGCGCGAGCGGCACGGCCTTGAGCATCAGCGCGGAGCCGCCCGGGCGCAGCGGCGCGAGCCACAGCTCCCAGGCGAGCGACAGCGCGATCAACGCGACGAGGCACGCGGCGGCGGCCAGCGCGTAGCGCGGCCGGGCTGCGATGGCGGGGCGGGCGGGGGCGTTCATGCGGCCTCGGCGCCTTGGGCGGCTGACAGGGCGGCCGCCGCGCGCGCAAGCCGCACGCCGAGCGCGGCCGCGAGCGCCTTCTCGTCCGCGGACAGCCCGCCGGACGCCGTACGATCGTGGTGCGCGACATGCGACGCGCCGTACGGCGTGCCGCCGGTGCGCGTGGTGCTGAGTGCCGATTCGGTGTACGGGATCCCGACGATCATCATCCCGTGATGGAGCAGCGGGAGCATCATCGACAGCAACGTCGATTCCTGGCCGCCGTGCAGGCTGCCCGTCGACGTGAACACGCTCGCGGGCTTGCCGGTCAGCGCACCCGCCAGCCATTGCGGTGTCGTGCCGTCGAGGAAATACTTGAGCGATGCGGCCATGTTGCCGAAGCGGGTCGGCGAGCCGAGCGCGAGGCCCGCGCATTCCTCGAGGTCGCGCAGTTCCGCGTAAGGCGGGCCGTCGGCGGGGATGTCGGGGGCAGTGGCTTCGCAGACGGTCGATACGGGTGGCACGGTGCGGATGCGCGCCTGCATGCCCGGCACGCTGTCGATGCCGTTCGCGATGGCGAGCGCGAGATCGCGCGTGGCGCCGTGGCGGCTGTAATAGAGGACGAGGATGTCTTTCATGGGCGACGGAGCCGCGTGCGGCCGCGCGCGTGCCCGGTGCAGTCGGCCCCTGCTGGAATCGAGCGGCTATTATAGGGGCTGAAGCCGTCGCGCAGCGCGGCGGCGGCGCGCCGTGAGGCGCGCGGCATCGAGAAGGAGAAGCCGTTTGCCGAAGTTGAGCGTCGATCTCGACACCATCAAGCGCCTCGCGCAGTTCGCGGCCCGGCGCAGCGCCGAGGATCGCATCCCGCAAGTGGCGGGCAGCCTGACCTTCACGACGATGCTGGCACTCGTGCCGCTCGTGACGGTCGCGTTCGCGCTGTTCACCGCGTTCCCGATGTTCGCGTCGTTCCAGATCTCGCTGCAGGGGTTCCTCGCGGACCACCTGATGCCCGCGCAGTTCAACATCCAGATCTTCAAGTACCTGAACCAGTTCGCGTCGAAGGCCAAGGGGCTGACGACGGCCGGCCTGATCGTGCTCGTCGTCACGTCGGTGATGACGATGATGACGATCGAATCGGCGTTCAACCTGATCTGGCGCGTGCGCAAGCCGCGGCCGTTCGCGCAGCGCGTGCTCGCCTACTGGGCGTTGATCACGCTCGGCCCGCTGCTGTTCGGCGTGAGCCTGTCGATCTCGTCGTACCTGTTCACGCAGTCGCTCGCGTTCACCGGCGCGGGGCCGTCCACGTCGATCGTCGAGTGGCTGCTCGCGCTCGCGTCGCTGCCGCTGACGGTGCTCGCGTTCACGCTGCTGTACGTGTACTTGCCGAACTGCGCGGTCGCGTGGCGCGACGCGGTGATCGGCGGGCTGTTCGCGGCCGTCGCGTTCGAGCTCGCGAAGCGCGGCTTCGGCTACTACGTGCGGCGCATTCCGACTTACACGGCCGTCTACGGCGCGTTCGCGGCGCTGCCCGTGTTCCTGCTGTGGGTGTACCTGAGCTGGTTCATCGCGCTCCTCGGCGCGATGGTGGCGTCGGCGCTGCCGGCGATCCGCGTCGGGCAGTTTCACCGCATCCACTATCCGGGCAGCGACCTGCTCGACGCGCTGGAGCTGCTCGCGCGGCTGGCCGAAGCGCGCGCGGCCGGCAAGCGCGGCTATACGGCGATGCGGCTCGCGACGATGCTGCGCTGCGACATGGAAACCGCGCAGCGGTTGCTGACGACGATGGAGGAGCGGGAATGGATTGCGCGGCTCGACGGCGGCGGCGAGACCACGCCGCGCTACATCCTGCTCGCGAATCCGGAGCAGCTGACGCTCGCGCAACTGTTCGACGTGCTGGTGATCGACCGCACGGAGCTGACCTATCAGCTGCAGCGGCGCCGCAGCCACGTGGAAGGCGCGGCGCTGCTCGCGGTGCTGTCGAGCGACCGGTTCGACGTGTCGCTCGCGTCGCTGATCGCCGCGCACCGGCTCGCGGGCGCACAGCCGGCCGGGATCGCCGGGCAGGCGCCGGACGCCGTGCCCGACCCGCACGCGCGGCCGCCGCGGCCCGCGTGAAGGCGGATTTCGGCGGCTACAGCGGAATCTTGCCGGTGCAGATGTCCTTGAACATCACCCAGTCGCCCATCAGGCTGTAGATCGGGTGCCGGAACGTGGCCGGGCGGTTCTTCTCGAAGAAGAAGTGTCCGACCCACGCGAACCCGTAGCCGCAGACGATCGCCGCCGGCAGCCACAGCCAGTAGCCGGTCGCGATCGCCATCGCGACGCAGCCGATCACGCCGAGCGAGCCGATGAAATGCAGCCGCCGCGACGTCAGGTTCTGGTGTTCGTTCAGGTAATACGGGTAGAAATCAGCGAAGCTGGCGAATTGCTCGGAATGCGTATGCGCCATGGCCGTCTCCTCGGGCCGCCGTCGATAGGGCCATTGTGCGGCGGCCGGCCCGTGTCCGCAAGCGGGGGCGGGCCGCCGCGCGGGGCCGCGCTTTCCTTTTGACAGGCTTTCCGATAGGATCGAAAGAGATTTTGCATTCAAGCATGAGGGGACTACGATGCGCGTCAGCGATATTCTGAAAGTGAAGGGCAACACGCTGTTTACGGTGACGCCCGATAAGCCGCTGCGCGAAGCGGTCGATACGATGGCCGAACACGATATCGGTTCGCTCGTCGTGATGGAGTACGGCGATCTCGTCGGGATGCTGACGTTTCGCGAGATCATCCTGCGCCTGCACGTGAACGGCGGCGCGATCGGCGACGTCCAGGTGCGCAAGGTGATGGACGAGCCGCTCACGTGTACGCCGGAAACCGACGTCAACGAAGTGCGCCGGATGATGCTCGAGCGTCACGCACGCTACATGCCGGTGCTCGACAAGAAGGTGCTGATGGGCGTCATTTCGTTCTACGACGTCGCGAAGACGGTCGTCGAGGCGCAGAGCTTCGAGAACCGCATGCTGAAGGCGTACATCCGCGACTGGCCGGAGTCGGAATCGGAAGCCGAAGCGCACAAGCCGTGAACCACGCCGCGCCCGGCACCTGGATGCATGGGCGCCGCCATCCGGCACACGGCGGCGCAGGCTTGTCCTGCGCCGCCTTTTTTTCAACGACAACACAAGGCCCGCGCAGCTTCGCCAAGACGATGCGCGCGTATTCCGCATGAGCGATCAAACGCAAGCTTCTTCGGAGCGGCGCGACGAACGTCGTGCCCACGCGTCGCAGTTCGACCTGCTGCGCGAGCGCCGTTTCGCGCCGTTCTTCACGACCCAGTTCCTCGGTGCGCTGAACGACAACGTCTTCAAGATCGGCTTCACGTCGCTCGTCACCTATCACACCGCGCGGTTCTCCGGCGTCGACGCGAAGACGGCCGCGTTCCTGATCTCCGCGATCTTCATTCTGCCGTTCGTGCTGTTCTCGGCGACGTCCGGCCAGATCGCCGACAAATACGACAAGGCGACCCTCACGCGCTTCGTGAAGACCTTCGAGATCGTGCTGATGCTGGTCGGCGCGGCCGGCTTCGTCACGCACAGCGCGACGCTGCTGTATCTGTGCACGTTCATGATGGGGATGCACTCGACGCTGTTCGGGCCCGTCAAGTATTCGTACCTGCCGCAACATCTCGGCGAGCATGAGCTGGTCGGCGGCAACGGCCTCGTCGAAATGGGCACGTTCATCGCGATCCTGATCGGCACGATCATCGGCGGCGCGGCCGCGGGCATCGAAGGCGCCGGCGAGCGCGTGCTCGCGGTGAGCGTCGTCGTGATCGCGCTGGCGGGGCGGCTCGTCGCGCAGCGCGTGCCGTCGACGCCGGCGCCGCAGCCCGATCTCGTGATCAACTGGAATCCGGTCAGCGAGACCTGGCGCAATCTCGGGCTCGCGCGCCAGAACCGCACCGTGTTCCTGAGCCTGCTCGGCATCTCGTGGCTGTGGTTCGTCGGCGCGACGTTCCTCACGTCGTTCTTCAATTTCGCGAAGGACGTGCTGTCCGCGAGCCCCGACGTCGTCACGATCCTGCTCGCGACGTTCTCGGTCGGTATCGGCCTCGGCTCGCTGCTGTGCGAGCGGCTGTCGCAGCGGCGCGTCGAGATCGGCCTCGTGCCGCTCGGCTCGATCGGCATCAGCGTGTTCGCGATCGAGCTGTATTTCGCGAGCCACGCGCTGCCGTCGCCCGGCCACCTGCTGTCGGTCGGCGAATTCCTGGCCGGCGCGCGCCACTGGCGCATCCTGGCCGACCTGTTCCTGCTCGCGATGTTCGGCGGCTTCTACAGCGTGCCGCTGTACGCGCTGATCCAGAGCCGCAGTGCGCCGACGCACCGCGCGCGGATCATCGCCGCGAACAACATCCTGAACGCGCTGTTCATGATCCTGTCGGCCGTGATGGCGATGGGGCTGACCAAGGCCGGCGTCGACATCCCGGGGCTGTTCCTCGTCACCGCGCTGCTGAACGTGATCGTCGCGACGTATATCTACCTGCTCGTGCCCGAGTTCCTGCTGCGCTTCGTCGCGTGGGTGCTCGTGCACACCTTCTACCGGATCCGTCTCGTCCACGGGGAGCGGATTCCCGCGGAAGGGGCGGCCGTGCTCGTGTGCAACCACGTCAGCTACGTCGACGCACTCGTGCTGGCTGCCGCGAGCCCGCGCCCGATCCGTTTCGTGATGGATCACCGGATCTTCAAGACGCGCTTCGCGAGCTGGGTGTTCCGGCACGCGAAGGCGATCCCGATCGCGCCGCGCCACGAGGATCCCGCGATGCTCGCGCGCGCCTACGACCTGTGCGAAGCCGCGCTGAAGGAAGGCGAACTCGTGTGCATCTTCCCCGAGGGCAAGCTGACGAAGACGGGCGACATCAACACGTTCCACCACGGCATCACCGAGATCCTCGGCCGCACGCCGGCGCCGGTGATCCCGATGGCGCTGCGCGGGCTGTGGGGCAGCTATTTCTCGCGGCATTCCGATGCGCGGATGCCGCGCCCCATCAAGCGCGGCGTGATGAGCCGGCTGACGCTGGCGGTCGGCGAGCCGGTCCCGGCGTCGGTCGCGACGCCCGAGTCGCTGCAGGCGGCGGTGACCGAGCTGCGCGGCGCGCGGAAGTAGGCGGAAGTAGGCGGGCGCCGGCCGGTTCCGTGCCGGCATCCGCTGGCCGCCGGGCCGGAACGGCCGTCGGGCGGCACTGGCCGGGCTGCCCGTGTACGTGTCGTGCGCCCGGCCGGCATGTCATGCGGCCCGCGGGCCCGGGACGGCTGGCATAATAGCGGCTTACCTCTTTTTCTCGACCGGCAAACGATCGACCTGCCCGCGGCCCGGGTAGCGCATCGGTTTGCCCATTTCACTTTGGGCGGTTCCATCATGTCCGGCAATACCCTCGGCACGCTTTTCACTGTCACGACCTTCGGCGAGTCGCACGGTCCCGCGATCGGCTGCGTGATCGACGGCTGCCCGCCGGGGATGGGGCTGACCGAAGCCGACATCCAGGTCGAGCTCGATCGCCGCAAGCCCGGCACGTCGCGGCACGTGACGCAGCGGCAGGAGGCCGACGAGGTCGAGATCCTGTCGGGCGTGTTCGAAGGCGTGACGACCGGCACGCCGATCGCGCTGCTGATCCGCAACACCGACCAGCGCAGCAAGGACTACGGCAACATCGTCGAGACGTTCCGTCCCGGTCACGCCGATTACACGTACTGGCAGAAATACGGCATCCGCGACTATCGCGGCGGCGGCCGTTCGTCCGCACGCCTGACCGCGCCGATCGTCGGTGCGGGTGCCGTTGCGAAGAAGTGGCTGCGCGAGCGCTTCGGCGTCGAGGTGCGCGGTTACATGAGCGGCCTCGGCGAGATCGACGTGCCGTTCGTCGACTGGTCGCACGTGCACGAGAACCCGTTCTTCTCGCCGAATGAGGCGGTCGTACCGGAACTCGAGGCGTACATGGATGCGCTGCGCAAGGATGGCGATTCGATCGGCGCGCGCATCGACGTCGTCGCGTCGGGCGTGCCGGTCGGCTGGGGCGAGCCGGTGTTCGACCGTCTCGATGCCGATATCGCGAAGGCGATGATGAGCATCAACGCGGTGAAGGGCGTCGAGATCGGCGCGGGCTTCGACAGTGTCGCGCAACGCGGCTCGGTGCACGGCGACGAACTGACGCCGGGTGGTTTCGTCGGCAATCACGCGGGCGGCGTGCTCGGCGGGATTTCGACGGGGCAGGACATCACCGTGTCGATCGCGATCAAGCCGACGTCGAGCATCCGTACGCCGCGCCGTTCGATCACGAAGGCTGGCGACGAAGCGACGGTGGAAACGTTCGGCCGTCACGATCCGTGCGTCGGTATTCGTGCGACGCCGATCGCCGAGTCGATGCTCGCGCTGGTGCTGATCGACCATGCGCTGCGCCATCGCGCGCAGTGCGGCGACGTCGAGACGCCGACGCCGAAGATTGCCGGCAGCGCGACCTGACGCAAACGGGCGGGGCGCGTCGCCTGGCGGACGTGCGGGGAATGCAAAACGGGGCGCTGCTTCAGGCAGCGCCCCGTTTCGTTTTCAGCGACCCCAAAAAACGCGCCGCTCGTGGCGGCGCGTTCCGGCGGATCGGCGGTGGTCCGATTACATGTTCGGGTAATTCGGCCCGCCGCCGCCTTCCGGCGTGACCCACACGATGTTCTGCGTCGGGTCCTTGATGT
>NZ_CABVPX010000053.1 GCF_902499125.1 Burkholderia arboris | reverse complement strand
AGCGGCCCGCGCCGCAGGCGCTCGACCTCGGGCCGGCGCCCGCGGCCGGTCACGCCGTACGCGCGGCGCCCGCCGAAGCGGTCGGCCGTGCGCTGTTCGGCGAATCGAACCACCCGCAGCTCGACGCGTGCTTCCGCGCCGCGCAGGCCAGCTTTCCGAATCTCTATCCCGACTACGCGCCGCGCATCGAGCGACACATCCGGCAACTGGTGCCGCTCAAGCTCGCGACGGTCGCGACGATCGGCGACGGCGCGCTGGAAACGGCGGGCACCCTCGTCGAAGCCGTCGCGGCGACGACGCGCGAATTCAACGAACTCGGCGCGGCCGACATGATGGCCGGGATGCTCGCGCAGGCGACGCGCAAGGCCGGCATGTTCGAACGCTGGTTCGGCGCGGCGTCGGGGCATGTCGATTACCGTGCGGCGATCGGCGCGCTCAAGCAGTCGCTCGGGTTCTTTCCGCGCCGTACCGAGGAACTCGCCGCGAAGGTCCGCCATGCGGAGGAAAACCTCGTGGTCGTGCTCGCGGCACTGAGCGCGGTGGCGGACGTCGTGCGTGCGCCGGACGATGCCGGCGTCGAGCGCACGCTGTTCGACCGCCGCAACATCGTCGGGCAGGCGGTCCAGCAAATCCGGATGCAGCCGGCGCAACTGCGCGGGCTCGACGAGCGCGTGACCGATCTGCTGTCGCGCGCCGATCACCTGATGAACGTCGTGCTGCCGGCGGCGCTGGCCGCGCGGCCGCAGCGCTGAGCGAACGACACGGCGGCCACGCGCGCTGCGGCGGGTGTGGCCGCTCCGCTGGCCATGCTGCGTCACGCCGTTTCGCGCGCGGCGCCGCGAGTCTGCTATCTTCCGGGGCATTCCATCGCTTTCCCGCCGATTCTCCATGACTGACCGCATCGTCGCCGCGTTCGATTTCGACGGCACCATCACGACTACCGACAGCTTCCGCCATTTCGTCCGCTATGCGGTCGGCACGCCGCGTTTCGCATGGGCCGGGCTGCGCGCGCTGCCGTGGATCGTCGCGATGAAGGCCGGGCTGCTGTCGCGCGGCGACGCGAAGGCGAAGTTCGCGTCGTTCGCATTCGGGCCGATCCGCGAGGACGCGCTCGATGCGCAGGCGCGCACGTTCGTCGACACCTATCTGCCGGGCCTCGTGCGCCCGGAAATGCTCGAGCGCATTCGCGAACATCGGGCGCGCGGGCACGAAGTCGTGCTGGTCAGCGCGTCGCCGTCGCTGTATCTGGAGAAGTGGGCGAAGACGGCCGGCTTCGATGCGGTGCTCGCGACGCGGCTCGCGTTCGAGCGCGGCACTTTCGCCGGCCGGCTCGACGGCGAGAACTGCTGGGGACCGCAGAAGGTCGTGCGGCTGCGCGGGTGGTGGGGCAACCGGCCGCCGAAGCAACTGTTCGCATACGGCGACAGCCGCGGCGACAAGGAAATGGCCGAACTCGCGAACTGGTCGTGGATCCGCGGGCAGGGGCCGATGCCGCCGATCGGCGCTTGATGGCCTGCGCCGGCGTTACGTGTCGGCCTGCGCGTTGCGCGTACCGCGCGACGGGCGATAGCCACCCCAGCGATTCGCACGTGCGAACGTGCCGACGTCGTTGAAGCGCACGCCGACCTCACGCAGCGCCGCATGCGCGGTGCGTGCGGTCAACTGCCGGATGTAGAATGGATCGCGCACGACGAAGTGATGGATCGCATGCGTGCTGCCGAAATTGAAGCAGAACAACTGGAACGGCAGCATCCACCACGGGTTCAGCACCTGCGTCTGCTGGATCACGTTGCGCGAATCGATGTCGCCGAAGTAGTGCATGTTCGAGCTGACGAAGTTGATGCAGAAGCTGCGCACGAAGTTCGGCCCGAGCCATACCACCGCCAGGAAATCGACGACGTTCATCGCGCGTTCGACGACGGCCGGCACCGTCGCCGAGTAGCCGAACGCATGCAGCGCGAACAGGCTGACGTGATAGACGATGAACGCGTGCCACAGCACGTAATACACGTGGCCGACCGGCATGTATGACGACACCTGCTCGACGCGCAGCTGCAGGCGTTCCGCCGGATCCTGCACCGGTTGCGCGGCCACATACTGCTTCACCTTGCGACGCATCGAGGCCGGGCGCAGCACGACGGCGAGCATGCCGTCGGCGATCATCAGCAGGCGCTTCACGCCCCAGCGCTCGCCGTTCGTGATGCCGAATTCCTCGAGATCCGATTCGCCGCCCGACACCTTGTGGTGATGCAGGTGCATGCGCCGCCGCGTCCACGGGTTGATCGTGCCGGGCCGCGTGAGCCAGCACAGCGCCATCATCAGGTGATAGGCCCACGGCGTCTTCTTGAAGTACATCAGGTGGATCAGGTCGTGCTCGAGCTCGTGGATCAGCGACGTGACGAACGCGGCGAGCGGCAGCGCGACGTACCACGCGATCGCGCCGCGGGCATACAGCCACGCGATCGCGAGCATCGCGCTCACCGATACGGCCATCACGGTTGCGCCGACGAGGTTCTGGTTGTCGAGCAGCGGAAAGCGCGCGCGGATCGCGTCGCTCGCGGCGTTGACCTCGCGGCGGACGTACGCGACCTTGTCTGCATCGTGGCGAAAGACGGTTCGTGCGGGTTGGCTCATCGACCGGAATCCGTGCGGAAAGAGTGGGGCGCAATGCCGATGTGACAAGCATAGGCGCCCGCCGGAGCGCACGCGAGGGCCGCCGGTGCCAATGGCGGTGTCATTTCGGGCCAGGGTGGCCGCCCGGCTAGAGTGCCGCTGCGGTGTCATTGCGGGCCAGCGACGCTACAATCCGCCGAAACCGCTCCGGAGTCCGCCGCATGGTCCTGTCCGTCCCGGATGCCGCGCGCCAGCTGAACAAGGCGACGGTGTCGTCCGCGTATGCGCTGTTCATGCTGATGCTGGCCGAGGAGCGCGGCATCGACGGCGGCCGCATTCTCGCCGGCTCGGGCGTCGAGCGCGACCGGCTCGCGCAGCCCGATGCGCGCATCACGCCGATGCAGCAGGCGGCGATCGTGTTCAACCTGCTCGACGCGACGGACGACCCGTCGATCGCGATCGAGATCGGCCTGCGCAGCAGCCTGACGAAAGCGGGGCTGATCGGCTTCGGGCTGATGAGCTGCGCGACGCTCGGCGAGGCGATCGCGCTCGGCATCCGCTACCTGCCGACGCGCGTGCCGTTCTTCTCGGTGCGGCTCGCGCAGCTCGACGGCATCGTCGACATCGACGTGCTCGAAGCGTTTCCGCTCGGCCGGCTGCGCCAGTTCGCGGTCGAGAACTTCCTGGTCGAGACCGCGATCCTGTTCAATTCGCTGCTGTATCCGGCGCCGGGGCGTACGCTGCAGTCGCGCGCCGAACTCCATTTCGAATGGCCCGAGCCGCCGTGGTTCGAGCGTTATCGCGCGCGGCTGCCGCGCTGCCATTTCGACGCGAGCGCGAACCGCATCCGCTGCGACGCCGCGCTGCTCGACGAGCCGATCGGCACCGCGAACGCGCAGACCGCGCAAATGATCGTCCAGCAGTGCGAGGCAGAACTCGCGCGGCTCGGCTATGCCGAGAGCGTCGTCGAGCGCGTGCGCAACCTGCTGATCTGCGGCGATGACGGCTATCCGTCGGTCGACGACGTCGCGCGCGAACTGCATGTGTCGGCGCGCACGCTCAAGCGCAAGCTCGCCGAATTCGGTGCGACCTATTCGGCGCTGCTCGACGAAATCCGGCTGCGCGACGCGCTGCGGCTGCTCGAAGGCACGCGCCTGCCGGTCGACGAGATCGCGGCGCGCGTCGGCTATACGGACCGCGCCAATTTCACGCGCGCGTTCAAGCGCTGGACGGGCGTCGCGCCGAGCGAGCGGCGCTGAACGCCGGTACTTGCCGCTTCCTCAGACGATCGCGATCCAGTTCGCGCCGCGTCCGCCCGGCACGCGCGCATGCAGCGTCAGCGCACCGTCGTCCGGCGCGATCGCGTACACCGCCACGTGTTCCGACTGTTCGCCGCAGGCGACGAGCCAGCGTCCCGACGGATCGATTGCGAACCCGCGCGGCTGCGTCTCGGTCGCCGTCGCGTGTGCAGGTTCGAACACCCCGGCTTCATCGCGGCGATAGCAGAGCAGTTGGCTCGACGTGCGCTCGCTGACATACGCGAAGCGTTCGTCGGGCGTCAGGTGCAGGTCGGCGGCCCACACGGACGGTTCGGCGGGGGCGGGCGGGCGCGGATGGCCTGGCGCGAGTTCGGCGACGGCCGGGTGGCGCGCGCTCACGTGTGCATCGCCGAGCCTGCCGGTGTCGGGGTCGCGTGCAAAGGTCGCGAGCGTGCCCTGGAATTCGCTGACGACCACGAGCGTGCGGCCGCCATCCGCGAACTGCAGGTGACGCGGGCCGAAGCCGGCCGGCACGCGCGTTTCGCCGTGTTCGACCGCACGCAGGCCGGCCGCGTCCTCGACGAGCGCGAAGCCGAACACGCGGTCCGAGCCGAGCGAGCTGACGTACGCGAAACGATTGTCCGGCGACACGATCACCGCGTGCGCGTTCGCGATGCCGCCCGCGACCTGCAGCGGCGTACCGTCGCCGTCGCGCACGCGCGCGGCGTCGTAAAGGCTCAGCGAGTTCCCGCCGTACGACGCGCCAAGCAGCCAGCGGCCGCTGCGGTCGAGCGACAGGTACGCATGGCTCGCGTCGATCGCCGTTGTGCCGATGCGCACGAGCGCGCCCGTGGCCGCGGCGACGCGGAACGCGACGATCGTCGGCTGTTCGCCGCGCGTCGCGACGTAGAGGCGCGCGCGGTCGGCCTGCACGGCGATCGGCATCGCGATGTCGGCGGCCGGATAGCGGGTGAGCGGCGCGAGCGTGCCGTCGCCGGCGAGGGAGAACGTGGCGAGGTCGCCGTCGGCGGCATTCGAGACGACGACGGTCAGGCGGTCAGTGTTCGGCATGGCGGAGCATCGAAGCATTCGTGAAGGAGTCGTCGGCCGGCAGGCCATTCGGCGGATCGCTGCGCCGGTGCGTGCGCGCGAACAGCGCGGCGGCCGCGGCGACGAGCGAAGCGATCGCGAGCGCATACAGGCCGCCCGTGATCGAACCCGTATGTTGCTTCAGATAGCCGAACGCCGTCGGCGCGACGAAACCGCCGAGGTTGCCGACCGAGTTGATCAGCGCGATCACGGCCGCGGCCACGCGCGTGTCGAGATAGCCCTGCGGGATCGGCCAGAACAGCGACGACGCGGCCTTGAAGCCGAGCGCGGCGAAGCAGATCGACGCGAACGACCAGACCGGATCGTGCGACGTCGATGCGAACAGCCCGCAGGCGGCGAGCACGAGCGCGCACGCGAGCCAGCGCTGCGGATGCTTCCACTTCGACGACAGCACCGCGAAGCCGTACATCGCGCCGATCGCGATCATCCACGGAATCGTGTTGTACAGGCCGACCTGGAAATCGGTGAGGCCGCCCATCTTGCGGATGATCGTCGGCAGCCAGAACGTGGCCGCGTAGATCGTCAGCTGGATCGAGAAGTACAGGAAGCAGAACAGCATGATCTGCGGATCGCGCAGCAGCGCGGTGGCGCGCACCGGCACGTTCGAGCGCACGTCGCGCGTCGCGCGCTCCTCGTCGAGCGCGTTCTGGAGCGCCGTGCGTTCTTCGGCCGTGAGCCACGCCGCGTCGCGGATATGCGATTTCAGCAACAGCCAGCTCGCGCCGCACAGCGCGACCGAGAACATCCCTTCGATCAGGAACATCCATTGCCAGCCTTCGAGGCCGAAGCCGCGGATCGACAGCAGTGCGCCGGTCACGGGCCCGGACAGCACCGATGCGAACGCGGAGCCGCCGAGGAAGATCGCCATCGCCTTGCCGCGCTCCTGCGGCGGCAGCCATTGCGACAGGTACAGCACGACGCCGGGGAAGAAGCCGGCCTCGGCCACGCCGAGCAGGAAGCGCAGCGTGTAGAACGACGTGTCGTTCCACACGAACGCCATCGCGGCCGCGACGATGCCCCACGTCGCCATGATCCGCGCGAGCCACACGCGTGCGCCGTAGCGCTGCATCAGCAGGTTCGACGGCACTTCGAACAGCGCATAGCCGACGAAGAACAGCCCGGCGCCGAGCCCGTACGCAGCCGCGCCGATGCCGATCGACGCTTCGAGGTGGCGATCGACGAAGCCGACGTTCACGCGGTCGATGTAGTTCGCGATGAACATGATCAGCACGAGCGGCAGCACGTGCCACTTCACTTTCGAGACGGCGGACGCGAGCGGATCGCGGCCGGGCAGGGCGGACGAGGGCGGGTTCAAGGGTGTCTCCGGTCGGGCGGCGGCGGACGGGGCGGCGGCCCGCGTCCACGTCAGGGTGGCGTTCTATGTAGTATGTCGTCGTATGACATGGTACGCCGGTGTACCGGTGATGACGTCGCGGGTTTACCCGGAAATTTCTCAAATATTGGCGAATATCATCAGGCGGGTGGATGATTTTTCAATGTCTGACGACGTATGACGTGAAATGAGATCATGCTCGTTGCCAGACCGCGTTGCCGGTTCGTACCCCGCGTCGTGGGGCAGCCGCACGGGCGGTCCGGCGATGGCTGCCCCGGTGCGCTACGCCATCGACACGACGCTGTTGAGCAGTGTCTTCACGAGCACGGCCTGTCGCGTTGCGCCCGTTTTCGCGAAGATGCCGCGCAGGTGGGCACGCGCGGTGTTCTTCGTGATGCCCGTCGCGGCGGCCGCTTCGTCGAGCGTCAGCCCGTCGACGAGCAGCAGCGCGATTTCGGTCTCCATCGGCGTGAGCCGGAACAGCCGGTGCAGCATGTCGCGCGATGTCTGCGGCGATGACGCCGGATCGCGCACGAACACCGCGACGGCCGGCCGGTGCTGGCGGTCTTCGGCGCCGCGATAGGGCGCGAGCGGGCGCAGCAGCACGCTCAGCGGCATGGCACCGCCGGGACGCGACAGCGTGGTGGCTTCGATACGCGTGAGCGCCCCCGCGCGGAAATGCTCGAGTGCGGCCTGCAGCGCCTTTTGCAGCCGGCGCTCGTCGAGCGGGCACGACGCGTGGAGCCGCTCCTGGCGCACGCACAGCCCGTCCTGCTGCTCGATCAGCCGCTCGGCGATGCGGTTGCGCTTGATCACACGGCCGTCCTCGTCGACGATCGCGGTGCCGACATCGAGCCGGTCGACGGTGCCCGCGTACAGCGCGCGTTCGGCATCGAGCACGTCGAACGCCGCATGCAACTCGACTGCACGCTGCAGGTGCGGCAGCAGCGTTGCGACCTGCGCGCGCTCGGTGGCGTCGAAATCGCGGCTGCCGTGCGCGCGGCTCACGAAGAACGCGCACTCGACGCCGCGCTCGCCGCGCAGGTTCGCGCCGAGGATGTAGCGCAGGTCGAGCGGCTGCAGGTACTGCCGGTAGAAATCGTGCGCGCGCCACGCGGTTTCGCCGAACAGCCGGTCGGCCGTGAAGACCTGGCCGGGCGGGTGGTCGAGAAACGGGCACAGCGCATAGAACTGCTCGCTGTACGACGGCTCGCCGGGCAGCAGCGGGCCGTGCGCCGACGCATTGATGATGAGCCCGTGCCGTGCGCCGCCCGGATTGCGCAGCACGAGCGTCGTGAAGCTCGCGTCGAGCCGCACGCGGACCGCTTCGAGAAAGCCGGCCCACGGCGTCGCTTCGGATGGCCCCTGATAGACGAGCCCGAGCCACGTGCTGAGTTCGCGCGCCGTCCAGGCCGCGTCGTCGAAGCCGTCGTGCGCGGCCGTATCGCCAGGCGCCAGCGCGATCCGCATGCTCGTGTTCTCCTTGGTCGGGGTGAGGGGGCCCGGACCAGCATACCGGCCGGCTGGCGGCCCGCGTCATCCGAACGGAGTAGGCGACGCGGGCAAGCGGGCAACCGCCGGGCTGCCCGCTTGCGGCGCCTACGCCGTACGCTCGCGCAGCAGGTACGCGACGATGCGCTCGGCCGCTTCCTCGGGCGACTCGGCCACCGTGTCGACGCGCAGTTCGGGCTGCGCGGGCGGCTCGTACGGCGAGTCGATGCCCGTGAAGTGCTTCAGCTCGCCGCGCCGCGCCTTCTTGTACAGGCCCTTCGGATCGCGTTCCTCCGCGACCGCGAGCGGCGTGTCGACGAATACCTCGACGAACTCGTCGGGGCCGACCATCGCGCGTGCCATGTCGCGCTCCGCGCGGAACGGCGAGATGAACGACACGAGCGTGATGAGCCCCGCGTCGAGCATCAGCCGCGCGACTTCGGCGACGCGCCGGATGTTCTCCACGCGATCGGCCTCGGTGAAGCCGAGATCGCGATTGAGCCCGTGCCGCACGTTGTCGCCGTCGAGCAGGTACGTGTGCTTGCCGAGCGCGTGCAGCCGCTTCTCGACGAGGTTCGCGATCGTCGACTTGCCGGCGCCCGACAGCCCGGTCAGCCACACGATGCGCGGCGTCTGGGCCTTCTGCACCGCGCGTGCGTCGCGATCGACGTCGACGGCCTGCCAGTGCACGTTGTGCGCGCGGCGCAGCGCGAAGTGCAGCATCCCGGCGCCGACCGTGTCGTTGGTGAAGCGGTCGATCACGATGAAGCCGCCCGTATGGCGGTTGCGGTCGTACGGATCGAACGCGACGGGCCGGTCGAGGCTCAGGTTGCACACGCCGATCTCGTTGAGCGCGAGCGTACGCGCGGCAAGGTGCTCGCGCGTGTTCACGTCGACCTTGTACTTCGGCGTCGCGCAGGTCGCGCCGACCGTCTGCGTGCCGAGCTTCACGAGGTACGGGCGGCCGGGCAGCAGCGGCTCGTCGTGCATCCACACGAGCGTGGCTTCGAACTGGTCGGCGACTTCCGGCGGCGCATCGGCGCGCGCGATCATGTCGCCGCGGCTGATGTCGATCTCGTCGGCGAGCGTCAGCGTCACGGCGTCGCCGGCGCGCGCGATGTCGCTTTCGCCGCTTTGCGTGATCACCGTTGCGACGCGGCTCTCCTTGCCGGACGGCAGCACGCGCACGCGCTCGCCGACGCGGATCTCGCCCGACGCGATGCTGCCCGCGTAGCCGCGGAAATTCAGGTGCGGGCGGTTGACCCATTGCACGGGCAGCCGGAACGGTTCGTCGCGCGTCACGCGTGCGGCGAGCGGCAGGCGGTCGAGATGCTGCATCAGCGACGGGCCGGCATACCACGGCATCCGCGCGCTCGGGGCGATCACGTTGTCGCCGCGCAGCGCCGACATCGGGATGCTGACGATGTCCGCGAGCCCGAGTTCGGCCGCGAACGCGCGATAGTCGGCGTCGATGCGGTCGAACACGGCCTGGTCGTAGCCGACGAGATCCATCTTGTTGATCGCGAGCACGACGCGCTGGATGCCGATCAGCGCGACGAGATGGCTGTGGCGGCGCGTCTGCGTGAGCACGCCCTTGCGCGCATCGATCAGGATCACCGCGAGATCGGCGGTCGACGCGCCGGTGATCATGTTGCGCGTGTACTGCTCGTGGCCGGGCGTATCGGCGACGATGAACTTGCGTCGCGCGGTCGCGAAGAATCGGTACGCGACGTCGATCGTGATTCCTTGCTCGCGTTCGGCCGACAGGCCGTCGACGAGCAGCGCGAAATCGAGCTCGCCGCCTTGCGTGCCGACCTTCTTCGAATCGGCTTCGAGCTGCGTGAGCTGGTCGTCGAACAGCATGTTCGATTCGTACAGCAGGCGGCCGATCAGCGTGCTCTTGCCGTCGTCGACGCTGCCGCACGTGATGAAACGCAGCAGGTCCTGGGTTTGCGTGGGGGCGTCACCGGTCGCGGGCGCGTCGGGGGCGTGGCGCGCGTGTTTGTCGGGCGCAATGAGTACGTGTGCCATCAGAAATATCCCTCCTGTTTCTTCTTCTCCATCGAACCGGCCGAATCGCTGTCGATCAGCCGTCCTTGACGCTCGGACGTGCGCGTCTCGCGCATTTCCTGCAGGATGTCGTCGAGCGATGTCGCATCGCTGTCGATTGCGCCCGTGAGCGGATAGCAGCCGAGCGTGCGAAAGCGCACCTTGCGCATCTGCGGGTGCTCGCCGTCACGCAGCGGCAGCCGTTCGTCGTCGACCATGATCAGCGCGCCGTCGCGTTCGACGACGGGGCGTTCCTTCGCGTAGTAGAGCGGCACGATCGGGATGTCGTGAAGCTGGATGTACTGCCAGATGTCGAGCTCGGTCCAGTTCGAGATCGGGAACACGCGCAGGCTTTCGCCCTTGCGCTTGCGCGCGTTGTACAGCGACCAGAGCTCGGGCCGCTGGCGCTTCGGGTCCCAGCGGTGCTGCTCCGAACGCAGCGACACGATGCGTTCCTTCGCGCGCGATTTTTCCTCGTCGCGGCGCGCGCCGCCGAACGCGGCGTCGAAACCGTAGTGGTCGAGCGCCTGCTTGAGCCCCTGCGTCTTCCACACGTCGGTGTGCACGGCCGAGCCGTGCGTGAACGGATTGATATCGTTCGCGACACCGTCGGGGTTGATGTGCACGCGCAGGTCGAGGCCGAGGCGCGCGGCCGTCTCGTCGCGAAACGCGATCATCTCGCGGAATTTCCACGTCGTATCGACGTGCAGCAGCGGAAAGGGCGGTTTCGCCGGGTAGAACGCCTTCATCGCGAGATGCAGCATGACCGAGCTGTCCTTGCCGATCGAATACAGCATCACCGGGTTCTCGCTCTCGGCCACCACCTCGCGCAGGATGTGGATGCTTTCGGCCTCCAGCCGCTCCAAGTGGGTCAACATCGTTCGTCTCCTTGTTTCATGCCGGTGCCGCGCGACATGTGCGGCGTTTCGTGCATGACGCCAACGGTATCGAGCGAGCGGCGTGCCGCTCTTCGTCCGGGTGGACTAAACCGGCATGCGGCGGTGGAGCGGATCTTTCCTTAGTCCACCCGGACGAAGTGGCGCGCGGCGGTGGCGCTTAAGGTGAGCGCTCGACCATCGGCGGAGACGACACATGACGGACGACACACGAGCCACGCAATTGCTTTCGGGCCAGACCTGGGCCGATTTCTGCGACACCCTGAAACGCAGCGGACAACAGATCCTGCGCGCGGAAGCGCCGGACGATCCGCTGACGCGCGCGGAAGGCTTCCGCTACCTGAGCCGGCTGATGCGCATCGCGCTCGAAATGCACGTCGAATTCGCGGACGGCGCTTGGCCCGGCTTCTTCTCGCCGTCGCACGAGACCGCGAAGATCGGTGCCGACAATCCCGACAACCTGTACCAGTACGCACGCCTCGACGGCCGCTGCGAATACCGCGTGACGGGGCGGCGCGGCACGGTTGCGTACCTGAGCTTCGGTACGCAGAAGGGCGGCTACGAGACCGACGGCAAGATGCTGCAGACGGGCTTTCTCGATGCGAAGCAGCTCGAGATCGCACCGGACGGCAGCTTCGAGATCGTGCTGAGCGAGACGCCGCGCGAGGGCAACTGGGTGCGCATGGAGCCGGGCACGAATGCGCTGCTCGTGCGCCAGACCTTCCTCGACCGGCGTGCTGAAACGCCTGCACAACTGAAGATCGCGCGCATCGGCGCGGACGATCGCCCGGCGCCGCTCGATCCGCTCGCGCTGCAGGGTGGCCTCGCGCGCGCCGCGCAGTTCGTCGAGCAGACGTCGAAGCTGTTCGCGGACTGGGCCGCGAGCTACCGGTCGCACGTGAACGCGCTGCCGCCCGCCGACCAGGCGCTGTGCCAGTCGGTCGGCGGCGACCCGAACATCTACTACTACCACTCGTGCTGGGAGCTGGCCGACGACGAGGCGCTCGTGATCGATGTCGACACGGTGCCCGACTGCGACTTCTGGAACGTGCAGCTCAACAACTACTGGATGGAGTCGCTCGACTACCGGCACTTCGACATCTGCGTGAACAAGCACAGCGCGCGTTTGAATGCCGACGGTGGCGTGACAGTCGTGGTCGCATCCGCGCAGCCGGGCGATGCGAACTGGCTCGATACGGCCGGACATCGCACGGGCACGATCTGCTGGCGCTGGGTCGGCGCTGCGCAACCGGTACATCCGCGCACGCGCGTCGTGAAGCGCGCAACGTTGAAGGAGGCCGCATGAACGCGCCGCTCGACCGGATTCGTCCGTTGCTGGCCCCCGACGGCCTGATTGCCGAGGCCGTGTCGCGCACGGGCGGGCTCACCGCGTTCGGCGACGGGCCGTATCGCGAGGCGCTCGACGTGATGTGCGCATCGCTGATCGACGAAGCGGCGCTGTCCGCGCGCGGCGCGGAGATGATGCGCGAAAAGCTCGTCGGCCAGCTCGTGAACCGGCTCGTCGTCGAGGATTACTTCGGGCGTCACCCGGAGATCGCGGATATCGCGATCGACGATCCGCTCGTGATCGTCGGCCTGCCGCGCACGGGCACGACGTTGCTGCAGCGGCTGCTGGCCGTCGATCCGCGCTTTCATTCGGCTGCATGGTGGGAAACGCGCTACCCGGCGCCGCTTGCCGGCGAGACGCTCGACACGCCGGCCGTGCGCATCGCGCGCGCGCAGGCCGAGGTCGCGACGATGATCGAGTGCATTCCGCAGATCCTGACGATCCATCCGCTCGACGCGATGCTCGCCGACGAGGAGTTCATGCTGATGGAGCATTCGTTCGTGTGCGCGATGGATTCGTACGCGAACGTGCCGCGCTATACGGCGTGGCTCGCGCGGCAGGATCTCACGCCGGTCTACACGTACCTGAAGCGGATGCTGCAGTTCCTGCAGTGGCAGAAGGCGCGGCGCGGCGTGGCGCCGGCGCAGCGCTGGCTGCTGAAGACACCGCAGCACCTGCATGCGATCGACGTGCTGTGCCGCGTGTTTCCGCGCGCGCAGGTCGTGCTCACGCACCGCGATCCCGCGCAGACGATTCCGTCGATGGCGAGCATGGCGCACACGCTGTGGCAGATGTATGCGGACGAACCCGATCCGCTCGCCGTCGGCGCGCAGTGGAACGCGGGGATGGCGCGCGCGATCGGTGCGGCGATGACCGCGCGCGACGCGCTGCCGGCCGACCGGTTTCTCGACGTGCGATTCGAGGACACCGTGTCGAATCCGCTGGGCGTGGCCGAGGCCGTCTATGCGTTCGCCGGGATGCCGCTCGATGCGGCGCAGCGCGCGGCGATGACGGGCTGGATGGCGCGCAACGGCCGCGACAAGCGCGCGGCCCACGACTATTCGATCGCGCGCTTCGGCTTCACCGATGCGCAGCTCGCGCACGACTTCGCCGCGTATCGCGCGCGGCACCTGCGGGCGGCCGGCTGACGGCCGCACCCGCGAGACGAACGACAACCAGGAGACAACGCATGTTGATGAAGGACAAGATCGTCGTGATTTCCGGGATCGGGCCGGGGCTCGGTGTGAAGCTCGCGGTCGAGGCCGCGCGCGAGGGCGCACGCGGCGTGGTCGTCGCGGCGCGCACGATGGACAAGCTCGACGACGCGGAAACACGGATCCGGGCGCTCGGCGTCGATTGCGACGTGCTGAAGGTGAGGACCGACATCACCGACCGCGCGCAATGCAGACAGCTCGCGACCCAGGCCGTCGAGCGCTTCGGCAGGATCGACGCGCTCGTGAACAGCGCATTCGTGCACGGCACGTTCCCGGAGCCGGTGGAAGAAGCCGACCTCGACGGCTGGCGCGCGGTGTTCGATACCAACGTGTTCGGCACGATGGCGCTGACGCAGGAAGTCGTGCCGCACATGAAGCGGCAAAAGCGCGGCGCGATCGTGATGATCAACACGCAGGCAACCCGCAAGCCGTTTGCAGGGGAAGGCGGCTACGCTGTATCGAAGGGCGCGCTCGCGGTTGCGGCAAAATACCTGGCGCGCGAACTCGGCGTGCACGGCATTCGCGCGAACAGCATCCACATGGGCTGGATGTGGGGCGTGCCGACGCAGACGTATTTCCGGCAGGCGGCGGCCGACTACGGGATGACAGAGGAGCAGATCATCGCGCCGATCGCGTCCAATATTGCGCTCGCGAAGCTGCCGACCGACGACGATTGCGCGCGCGCGGCGCTGTTTCTCGCGTCCGATTACGCGAATGCGGTGACGGGCGCGACGCTCGACGCGAACGGCGGCGATTTCATGCCTTGACGATGGAGCAACGGATCATGCAGGACACCCGACACGCGCAGCATTTCTTCGCGTTCAACGGCGACGCGGACGGCCTGTGCGCGCTTCAGCAACTGCGGCTCGCGGAGGGCGTGCGCGGCACGCTCGTGACGGGCGTGAAGCGCGACATCAGGCTGCTCGAGCGGATCGACGCGCGCGCGGGCGACATCGTCACCGTGCTCGATGTGTCGCACGACCAGAACCGCGACGCGTGCGCGCGGCTGCTGCGCGACGGCACGACGGTCCGCTATTTCGACCATCACTTCGCGGGCGAGCTGCCCGACGATCCGCGCTTCGACGCGCATATCGACACGGCGGCCGACGTCTGCACGAGCGCGATCGTGAACCGTCATCTCGGCGGCCGGCACGTGCGCTGGGCGATCGTCGCGGCATTCGGCGACGAACTGCCGGCGCTCGGCGATGCGCTCGCGCGCGAGCACGGGATCGGCGAGGCCGAGCGTTGCACGCTCGCCGAACTCGGGCTCTACCTGAACTACAACGCGTACGGCGAATGCGTCGGCGATCTGCATTTCGATCCGGCGGCGCTTGCCGACGCGATGCTGCCATGCACCGATCCGCTCGATTTCGTGCGCGAGACGGCCGTGTTCGCCGCGCTGCGCGATGGATACCGCGATGACATGGCGCGCGCCTGCGCGCTCGCGCCGCTGCGCGAGGTGCCGGGCGCGACGCTGGTCCGGATGCCGGATCATCCGTGGGCGCGGCGCGCGACGGGCATGCTCGCGAACGAGCGGATGCGCAATGCGCCGCATGCGGCGCTCGCGGTGCTGTCGCCGCGCGCGGAGGGCGGGCTGGTCGTCAGCGTGCGCGTGCCCGACGGCCGGCCGATCGGTGCGGACGAGTTCTGCCGCGGGTTTGCGACCGGCGGCGGGCGCAAGCGGGCGGGCGGCATCAACCATCTGCCGGAAGCCGAGTTCGACGCATTCGCCGAGCGCTTCGAGGCCGCGTTCCGGCTCGACTGATGCCGCAACGGCCGCGCGTGCGCCGTGCCGCTTTCGCACGGCGCACGCGTCGCGGCCGGTTCAGCCGGTCGCGCCCGCGAGCACGGCCGGCACGTTGTGGCCGTAGCAACGCTCCTCGACGCGTTCGGCAATGCGCCAGCCCTGCGTGGTGCGCACGAACCGGTCGACGTACCACAGCCCGAGAAACATCACCTGCGTGCCGCCGTCCGGCAGCGCAACTTCCATCGGATTGAAGCAGATCGTGCGGCCGCGCGCGGTGTCGCCGTCGAGCCGGATCGACAGGTTGCCGACCAGATGCTGGTACCGCGGAAACTGCGGCAGCACGGTGCGCAGCCATGCCTTCACGTCCGGAAAGCGGCCGGCGATGCCGCCCATCGCGCGATAGTCGATCGCCGCGTCGGGCGTGAACACCGTGTCGAGCGCATCGAAGTCGCGCGCATCGATCGCGCTCGAATACGCGACGACCAGCTCGCGGATGTCGTGGTGGTCGGACAGCGTTTGCAGATCGGGCATCGGCCGCTCCCGGTCACGCGCTTTTGCGCGTGCGTGCCGCATGCAGCGCTTCGGCGCGCTGCTTCACGTCGCGCGCGCACTGGTCGAAGCCCTGTTTCACCCAGGCGCCGTGGTGCTGCATGATCGTGTCCGCGTTGACGCCGAGGAACTGGTCGGTCGTGAAATAGCGGCAGCGCGCCGCGCCGTTCGCGTCGATGTACTGGTCGCGGCGCGCGGCGTCCTTGTTGTCGTCGGTCGGGCGCTGCTCCCACGACAGCAGGCGTTCGGGCTCGTACGCGACGAGGATCTCGCTGACCGGAATCACCGTCTCGGTGCCCGGAATGCGCACCTGCATGTGCACGAAATCGCCGAGCTTGCCGGTCGTTTCGAAGCCGATGCAGAACGTGTTCCATTCGCCGTAGCGCGGGAAATCGGTCAGCACTTCCCACACGACGGAGGCTGGCGCGTCGATGTCGACGGTGATCGAGGTGACGAGATTCGAGGGTTTGGTCATGGCGGCGTATCGGATGAAGCCGTGCGCGCCCGGAGGGCCGGAGGCGTCGCGGCGGTCGAAAGGCGTCGCGCCGGCATCGGCCGGCGCACGTGACGGGTGCGGACCGGCGCCCGCGGGGCCGGTATCGGCCGGCCCGACTCGCGCAGCGCGGCGCACCCGACATCGAGCGTAGGCCGGTGCCCGCGGCGAAGAATCGTCGGAATGGACTAAGGCGTTTCACCGGGCGCGGCGGGCGGCGCAATTGGCGCGACCGTCGGCGGCGTCGACACCACGCCGCGCAGCCGCGACAATACGCATCTCTTCGCGCTTTCGCCATCGAGGTACCCGTGCCTGCCAAGTCGTCCGTTGCCCCTGCGATCGTCTGGTTCCGCGACGATCTGCGCGTGACCGACCAGCCCGCGCTGACGCGCGCGGTCGAATCGGGCCGGCCGCTCGTCTGCGTATTCGTCGACGACAGCGGCGACGGTGCCGGGCGTCCGCCCGGCGGCGCGGCGCGCTGGTGGCTGCACGGGTCGCTGGCCGGGCTCGATGCCGCGCTCGCGCGTCATGGCGGACGCCTGCTGCTGCTGCGCGGCGACGCGCAGCGCGAGATCGAGCGCGTGGTGCACGATACGGGCGCGCAAGCCGTGTACTGGAACCGCCGCTATGCACAGCCGCAGCGCGACGCCGACGCGGCGCTGAAGACGTCGCTCAAGGCGCGCGGTGTCGCGGTCGAGAGCAGCAACGGCAGCCTGCTGAACGAACCGTGGGAGGTGCTGACGGGCAGCGGCGGGTCGTATCAGGTGTTCACCGCGTACTGGCGTGCGGCGCGCCGCGACCGTACGGTTGCCGTGCCGCTGCCGGAACCCGAGCGGATTGCATTTCATCCGTGGCCGAAGACCGTGCGCGACCGGGCGCTGGCGCTCGACGCGCTCGCGTGGCTGCCGCGCGCGCCGGATTGGGCCGGCGGCCTGCGCGATGCGTGGCCCGCGCCCGACGAAGCCGGCGCACACGCGCAACTCGACGCCTTCCTGACCACGTCACTCGCCGGTTATGCGGATGCGCGCGATCGTCCCGACCGGCCCGCGACGAGCCGGCTGTCGCCGTTCCTGCGCTTCGGCAACGTGTCGCCGCGACAGGTGTGGCACGCGGTGCAGGGCGCCGCGCACGCAGGCGGCGCGGCGTACGCGGCGGACGCCGAAAAATTCCTGAGCGAGCTCGGCTGGCGCGAGTTCAGCTACACGCTGCTGTATCACTTCCCGGCGCTCGCGACCGACAACTTCCGCGCACAGTTCGACGCGATGCCGTGGCGCGACGATCCTGCTGCGCTGCACGCGTGGCAGTGCGGGCAGACCGGCTATCCGCTCGTCGATGCGGGCCTGCGCGAGCTGTGGACGACCGGCTGGATGCACAACCGCGTGCGGATGGTCGTCGCGTCGTTCCTGATCAAGCACCTGCTGATCGACTGGCGCGCGGGCGAAGCGTGGTTCTGGGACACGCTGGTCGATGCGGACCCCGCGAACAACGCGGCGAGCTGGCAGTGGGTGGCCGGCTGCGGCGCCGATGCCGCGCCGTATTTCCGCATCTTCAATCCGGTTGCGCAGGGGCAGAAGTTCGATCCGGACGGCGTGTATGTGCGGCGCTGGGTGCCCGAGCTTGCCGGCCTCGACAACGCATCGATCCATGCGCCGTGGGAAGCGTCGCCGCTGGAACTCGACGCGGCGGGCGTGCGGCTCGGCGTCGACTATCCGGAGCCGCTCGTCGAGCATGCGGCCGCGCGCGCCCGCGCGCTCGATGCGCTGGCCGCGTTGCCGAAGCGCCGCTGACTGCCTGCCCCGGCCTGCCGCATCAGTTGCAGAACGCGACGTGCTCGAGCAGCGCGTACGCGACGCCCGAATCGAAGTAGGCCGCGCCGCACCACGCGACGAACGCGAGCGTGCCGGCGGCCAGCATCGTACGGATCATGCCCATGCCGCGTTGCCGGATGCCGGACGCGCGACTCGCGCGTCGTCGATCGGCAGGTGCAGCAGCGCCGCGAGCACGCCGAGCGCGATCGAGCCGATCCACAGCGGCAGGTACGAATGCGTCGCGTCGTACACCACCGCACCGAGCCAGACGCCGAAGAAGCTGCCGAGCTGGTGTCCGAAGAACACGAAGCCGAACAGCGTCGCGATGTAGCGCACGCCGAACACCTGCGAGATCACGCCGTTCGTCAGCGGCACCGTGCCGAGCCACGTGAACCCCATCACGGCCGCGAACACGTAGACGCTCGCGGGCGACAGCGGCGCGACGACGAAGGCGGCCATCGCGAGCGCACGCACGAGGTACAGCACCGACAGCACGTACTTGCGCCGCAGCAGCCCGCCGAGATGGCCGCACGCATAGGTGCCGGCCACGTTGGTCAACGCGATCAGCGCGAGCGCGACGCTCGCGTGGCGCGCGGGCAGCCCGTGGTCGAGCAGGTAGGCAGGGAGGTGCGTCGCGATGAACGCGAGCTGGAAGCCGCACGCGAAGAAGCCCGCGTTCAGCAGCCAGAAGCCGCGATGCGCGAACGCCTCGCGCACGGCGTCGCCGATCGACTGGCCGGGGCCGGCGTCCGCGCCGGCCGCCTGGGCGGGCCGGTCGCGCAGCAGCACGGCGAGCGGCGCGAGCAGCGCCGCGACGAGTGCCAGCGCGATGAACGCATGCCGCCAGCCGATGCCGCCGATCAGTTCCTGCGCAACGGGCACCATGCAGAACTGGCCGAGCCCGCCGATCGCGCCCGCGACGCCGAGCGCCCAGCCGCGCCGGTCGGGCGGAAACAGGCGGCTCAACGCGCCGTAGATCGACGCGAACGCCGAGCCCGACAGCGCGATGCCGATCACGAGCCCGGCGCCGACCGTGAACAGGCCGGTGGTGCCCGCATGCGCCATCGTGACGAGCCCGGCCGCATACAGC
This sequence comes from Burkholderia arboris, assembly GCF_902499125.1. GTDB lineage: Bacteria > Pseudomonadota > Gammaproteobacteria > Burkholderiales > Burkholderiaceae > Burkholderia > Burkholderia arboris. The sequence continues at coordinate 16,178 of NZ_CABVPX010000053.1, read as the reverse complement.
AGCATCCCGGCGACGATCACGCGCACCGAGCCGAAGCGGTCGGCGATCATCCCCGTGAACGGCTGCGCGATGCCCCAGATCAGGTTCTGCAGCGCGAGCGCGAGCCCGAACGCCTCGCGCGACCAGCCGTGGTCGAGCGATACGGGCGCGAGAAACAGGCCCTGCACGTGGCGGATGCCGAGCGCGGCGCCCATGATCAGGCCGCCTGCCAGCACGGGCAGCCAGCGGCGCCGGACTTCCTGCTCGATCGGGGTCATGCGTGTCTCCGGATGAGGGCGCGCGGCGAAGCGGCCGCGCTCGATCCGATTAGACGATCGGGGCCGCCGTCGCTCAAGCGATCATTCGGTCAGGTTGACATGCGTGAGAGGAATGCGACGGAGTGACGGCGACGGCGCACGGTGACGCGCCTCGGGACAGCCGGCTCATGCCGATGCCGTGCCGTGCGCGCGCATGGCCGCATCGCATTCGGCCGCTTCCGCGAGCATCCAGTCGCGCACGTCGGCGACTTCGCGGCGCGGGGCCGGATCGTGCTGGAACAACCAGTAGCCGTATGTATCCGACAGCGCCTGCGTGTGCGGCCCGAGCACCGCGAGCCGGCCGTCCGCGAGCATCGGCGCGACGAGCGCGAGCCGGCCGAGCGCCACGCCCTGGCCCGCGATCGCGGCCTGGATCACCTGGTCGTACTGGTTGAAGCGCAGCACGCCTTTCGGGCGCGCGTCGCCGAGCCCGGCGGCGTGCAGGTGCGCATGCCACTGCAGTTGCGGTTGCGGCGGCCCGTCGAATTCGAGCAGCACGTGACCGGCGATCGCGGCGGCGTTCGTGACCGGCTGCGCGGCGAGCGCGGGATGCGCGACCGGCACGACGATCTCGTCGAACAGGCGCAGCGCTCCGGCCGGCGCGCGCTCGCGCGGGCAGTAGCGGATGCCGAGGTCGATGCCTTCGGCGCGCAAATCGAGTACCTTGTCGTTCGCGGCGACACGCAGGTCGATCCCGGGCAGGCGCGCCTGCAGGCGCCCAAGCCGCGGCAGCAGCCACAGCGCGGTGACGCCGATGCTCGCGGTGATCGTGACGGGCTGGCGCTCGCGCGCGGCGGCGAGCGACGCGACGGTGTCCTGCAGCCCGTACAGCGCCGCATCCGCGACGCGGAACAGACGTTCGCCTTCCGGCGTGAATGCGATCTTCCGGTAGCCGCGCTGCAGCAACGCGACGCCGAGATGCGCTTCGAGCGCATGGATCTGGCGGCTGACCGCCGACTGCGTGACGCACAGGTCCTGCGCGGCGAGCGTGATGCTCATGCGGCGGCCGACGGCGACGAAACCGCGGACGAGATCGAGCGAAGGGAGGCGGACAAGTGGCGTTGACATGCGCGTGACTCATGCGAACGGAGCAGCAAGATTGGTTGAGAACGCGGCACGCGTCAAGTTCAATGGAGGCTGGGCGGTGGGCGGTGGGCGGTGGGCGGTGGGCGCGGGCAGCGGTTCGCGAAGCACGGGGCCCGCTCAGGCGCCGATGCGCTTACGCTGGATGACCGCGAAGCATGAGGGCTTGGGCAAGGTCTGAAGCGCAAACTGGGCCGATCGCGAAGCATGAAATCCGAGTAAGCGCTGAGGCGCTAATTGGGGCCGACCGCGAAACATGGAGTTTGAGTCAGCGCTAATGCACTAACTCGGACCGACCGCGAAACATGGGGTTTGAGTAAGCGCTAATGCACTAACTCGGACCGACCGCGAAGCATGGCGTCCGGGTAAGCGCCAAAGCACTAACTCGGACCGACCGCGAAGCATGGGGTCCGAGTAAGTGCTAAAGCACTAACTCGGACCGACAGGAGACAGGACGATGATGTCGAACGAAGGAAGCGGGGCGGCGCAGGGTAGTCGCGCGGCAGGCGCATTGCCGCCCGAGCCCGTGACGCTGCGCGCCGCCGACGGTTACGAATTGCGCGGCCATGTCTGGCGTCATCGCGGCGGCGGCGCCGCGCGGCCCGTGACGGTCATCAATTGCGCGACGTCGGTGCGCTGCGACTACTACTTCCGTTTCGCGGCCTGGCTGTTCGCGCAGGGGCGCGACGTGCTCGTCTACGACTATCGCGGCATCGGCGGGTCGCGCCCGGCGCGGCTCGCGAAGCTGCGCGCGAACTGGCTCGACTGGGGGCGGCTCGATTGCGAAGCCGCGTTGCAGTACGCGCGCGACGCGTTTCCGGGCCAGCCGCTCGACGTCGTCGCGCATAGCATCGGTGGCTGCTTGCTCGGGCTCGCGGCATCGAACGTGCATGTGCGGCATGCAGTGACCGTCGGCGCGCAGTATGCGTACTGGCGCGACTATCTGCCGGCCGAACGGCGCCGCATGTGGTGGAAGTGGCACGTCGCGATGCCCGCGCTCGCGGCCGTATTCGGCTACGTACCCGCGAAGCGGCTCGGCTGGATGGAGGACACGCCGCGCGGCGTCGCGCTGTCCTGGGCGCGTGCGCAGCCGCGTTTCGAGGATGGCTACATCGGCGGCGTGCTCGATGCCGGTGCCGTGAGCCGCACGGCGTTGCCGGCGCGTTTTGCGGGGCTGACGGCGCCGATGCTCGCGATCGGCATTGACGACGACGCGTTCGGCACGGTCGACGCGATCGAGCGGCTGGTCGGCTACTACGCGGGTAGCCACGTCACGCATTTGCGGATCGCGCCGGCCGACATCGGCGTCGACGCGATCGGCCATTTCGCGTTTTTCCACAGCCGCTTCACCGACACGCTGTGGCCCGTCGCGCTGTACTGGCTGCAACACGGGGTGCTGCCGGCCGACGCGCCGGGCGCCGTGCATGCGCTTCACCCCGCATCGCGCGGACGGGTGGCGGTTGGCGGCCTGCCGGGTGTGGCCGCGAACGGGTGACCCGGCGGAAGCGAACGAACGCAACGCGCGGTACCCGTTCGCTTCCCGATGCCGCTTCGGCGGCCGCGTGCCGGCGCGATCGATTAACATCGGACGTTTCATTCCCCAGCACAGGCTGCCGCGCCGATGTCCATTCCGTCCGCTTCCGCTTTCCAGGTAGAAACGCCCCGTGCGTGGCGCGTGCTGGCACTCGACACACCGCGCGCCGCGTCCCGCGCGGGCGTGCGGATCGCGCGCGTCGATTTCGACTGGCGCGTCCCGCTCGTGTCGCCCGCGTATGCGGCGCTGAACGACGACGAGCGCGCACGGGCCGCGCGCTTCCTGCGGCACGAGGACGCGGTGCGCAGTGCCGCGACGCGCGCCGCGCTGCGCGACGTACTCGGTGCGGCGCTCGGTATCGCACCGCATGCGGTCGCGATCGTCGTCGACGCATCGGGGCGGCCGTCACTGGACCCCGCGCATCGCGCGTCGCTCGATTTCAACGTGTCGCACGCGGGCGAGCATGCATTGCTCGCGTGGGCGCCGGCGGGCCGCGTCGGTGTCGATATCGAGGGCGGCAACCGCGCGGTGGACTGGCGCGCGCTGACGCGCGAAGTCTGCGCGCCTGCCGAGGTCGCGTATCTCGACGGCCTGCCGCCCGGCGAGCGCGAGGGCGCATTCCTGCGCGTCTGGTCCGCGAAGGAGGCGCTGCTGAAGGCGCTCGGCACCGGCATCGTCGGCGGATTGCGTGCGTTCGCGGTCGTGCCGCCGCGCGACGCGGCGACACCCGCGACGACGATCGTCGAACCGGCCGCGCCTGCCGCCGGCGTCGCGGCGTTCGACGCGGCGTGGCTCGACGCGGCGCCCGGCTACGCGGCGTGCGTCGCGTGGACGCGCGCATGAGCTGATGTCGCCGCGCGGCGCTCACTCGAGCGGCGCATCGTTCGGCGCCGCGTAGCGCGCCTTGATCACGTCGCTCATCGGGAAGTCGAACGACAGCCCCTTCGGCGGCACCGGCTTCATGAACCATTTGTCGTAGAGCGCGTTGATCTCGCCGCGCTTCATCAACTGCACGAGCACGCCGTCGACGAGCGCCTTGAACTGCGGATCGTCCTTGCGCAGCATGAACCCGTAGGCTTCCGACGACTGCGGCGTGCCGACGATCTGCCAGTCGGCCGGTTTCGCGGCGAGCTGACGCACGCCCGCGAGCAGCACGTCGTCCATCATGTACGCGGCCGCGCGGCCCGATTCGAGCGTGAGGCGTCCTTCGCCGTAGTCCTTCGCGCTGATGATCTGCATGTTCATCTTCTTTTCCTCGTTCATCTTGCGCAGCAGGCGTTCCGACGTCGTGCCCTGGTTCGTCACGACCGTCTTGCCGGCGAGGTCGGGGAAGTCGTGGATGCCCGACGTCGTGCGCGTGAGCAGCCGCGTCGTCGCGACGAAGAACGTGGTCGAGAACGCGACCTGCGCGTGGCGCGCGGCGAGGTTGGTGGTCACGCCGCATTCGAGGTCGACGGTGCCGTTCTGAACGAGCGGGATGCGGTTCTGCGACGTGACCGGGATGAAGCGCACCTGCAGGTCGGGCTTGCCGGTGCGCGCCTTCACGGCCGCGATCACGCGGTCGCACAGGTCCTGCGAGAAGCCGATCACCTTGCCGCCCGCATCGACGTAGGAGAGCGGCACCGACGTTTCGCGGTGGCCGATCGAGATCAGGTTGCTCTGCCGGATATTGTCGAGCGTGCCGGACAGCGGCTCGGCGGCGAGCGCGGCGCCGCACGCGAGCGTGCATGCGGCGACGAGCAGGGGGCGGCCGAACCGGCCGGCGAATCGTGACGGGAAAGGCATGGCGGTCTCCGGGGTGAATGCTGATCCGTATGTTGCCAAAGACAAAATAATTGCAACATATGTTAAGCGCCGGATCCCGTCGACCGATCCGGCGGGCCGCGCCGGACATCAGGGAAACTCCCAAGTCGAAATCGGTGAAAAACGGGTTGTCTAGACAAGTTGACGTGGCTACACTTCAATCCATTCCGAACTTGTCTAGACAGGATTGCTCACATGATTACGTTGACCCCCGGCCACCTGACCCTCCCGCAACTGCGCCAGATCGCACGCGAATCCGTACAACTGACGCTCGACCCGGCCAGCTTCGCGAAGATCGACGCCGGCGCGAAGGCTGTCGCCGACATCGCCGCGAAGGGCGAGCCGGCCTACGGCATCAACACGGGCTTCGGCCGCCTGGCCAGCACGCATATCCCGCACGACCAGCTCGAGCTGCTGCAGAAGAACCTGGTGCTGTCGCACGCGGTCGGCGTCGGCGAGCCGATGGCGCGTTCGTCGGTGCGCCTCTTGATGGCGCTGAAGCTGTCGAGCCTCGGCCGCGGCCACTCGGGCATCCGCCGCGAAGTGATGGACGCGCTGATCAAGCTGTTCAACGCGGACGTGCTGCCGCTGATCCCGGTGAAGGGTTCGGTCGGCGCATCGGGCGACCTCGCGCCGCTCGCGCACATGTCGGCCGTGCTGCTCGGCGTCGGCGAAGTGTTCATCCGCGGCGAGCGTGCAAGCGCGCTCGACGGTCTGCGCGTCGCGGGCCTCGCGCCGCTGACGCTGCAGGCGAAGGAAGGCCTCGCGCTGCTGAACGGCACGCAGGCGTCGACCGCACTGGCGCTCGACAACATGTTCTCGATCGAAGACCTGTACCGCACGGCGCTCGTCGCCGGCGCGCTGTCGGTCGACGCGGCCGCCGGTTCGGTGAAGCCGTTCGACGCACGCATCCATGAACTGCGCGGCCACCAGGGCCAGATCGACGCAGCGGCGTCGTATCGCGACCTGCTCGAAGGCTCGCCGATCAACCAGTCGCACCGCGACTGCGACAAGGTGCAGGATCCGTACAGCCTGCGCTGCCAGCCGCAGGTGATGGGCGCGTGCCTGGACCAGATGCGCCATGCGGCCGACGTGCTGCTGGTCGAAGCGAACGCCGTGTCGGACAACCCGCTGATCTTCCCGGACACCGGCGAAGTGCTGTCGGGCGGCAACTTCCACGCCGAGCCCGTCGCGTTCGCGGCCGACAACCTCGCGCTCGCCGCAGCGGAAATCGGCGCGCTGGCCGAACGCCGCATCGCACTGCTGATCGACGCGACGCTGTCGGGCCTGCCCCCGTTCCTCGTGCGGGACGGCGGCGTGAACTCGGGCTTCATGATCGCCCACGTGACGGCGGCCGCGCTCGCATCGGAAAACAAGACGCTCGCGCACCCGGCGTCGGTCGACTCGCTGCCGACTTCCGCGAACCAGGAAGACCACGTGTCGATGGCGACGTTCGCCGCGCGCAAGCTCGCCGACATCGCGGACAACACGAAGCACATCCTCGCGATCGAACTGCTGGCTGCCGCACAAGGCGTCGACCTGCGCGCGCCGTATCACACGAGCCCGAAGCTGGCGCCCGCGATGGAAACGATCCGCGGCAAGGTTGCGCATTACGAGCTCGATCACTACTTCGCACCGGACATCGCAGCGATCGCGAAGCTCGTCGGCGAGCGCGCGTTCGCGAAGATCAGCCCGTTCTCGTTCGCATCGGAACAGTAAGCTGATGAGCGCGCCGGTCTACCAGGAAATCAAGGATTTCATCCTGGGCCGCATCCACGCCGGTGAGTGGGAGGAGGGCGACCAGGTGCCGTCCGAGAACGAGCTGGCGCGCGAATTCAAGGTGGCACGCATGACCGTCAACCGCGCGCTGCGCGAGTTGACGGCCGAGCAGGTGCTCACGCGCATGAAGGGCGCGGGCACCTACGTCGCACGGCCGAAGTACGAGTCGACGCTGGTGGCGATCCGCAGCATCTCGGAGGAAGTCGGCGCACGCGGGCACGCGTATCACGCCAGCGTGCTCGGTCTCGACACGATCCGCGCCGACGAGGCGCTCGCCGACGAGATGCAGGTGGCCGTGCGCACGAAGCTGTTTCATTCGCAGGTGCTGCACTTCGAGAACGACGAGCCCGTGCAGCTCGAAGAACGGTGGGTGAATCCGGCGGTCGCGCCGGATTACGCCGAGCAGGATTTCACGAACACGACGCCGAACCTGTACCTGATGCGCGCGGCGCCGCTGCAGCGCGTCGAGTACCGGATCGAAGCGGCGGCCCCGGCGCCGGAACGGCGCGAGCAGCTGCGGATGGACGACGTCGAGCCGTGTCTGGTTTTACATCGGCGCACCTGGTCGCAGGGCGTCGTCGCCTCGGTGGCGAATCTGTGGCATCCCGGCAGCCGTTATCGCTTCACCGGGCATTTCTGATTCCTATTTGATAGTCATTTTCCTTCGGGAGCAGTCGTCATGAACCATCCGAAACACATCGATCCCCGTCTCGATCCGACGCGCACGATCCGCGCGCCGCGCGGCAGCGAGAAGACCTGCAAGACCTGGCTGGCCGAAGCGGCCTACCGGATGATCCAGAACAACCTCGACCCGGAAGTCGCCGAGCACCCGCATGCGCTCGTCGTCTACGGCGGCATCGGCCGTGCAGCGCGCAACTGGGAATGCTACGACCAGATCCTCGCGTCGCTGAAGGATCTCGAAGAGAACGAAACGCTGCTGATTCAATCGGGCAAGCCGGTCGGTGTGTTCCGCACGCACAAGGATGCGCCGCGCGTGCTGCTCGCGAACTCGAATCTCGTGCCGCACTGGGCGAACTGGGACCACTTCCACGAGCTCGACCGCAAGGGCCTGATGATGTACGGCCAGATGACGGCCGGCAGCTGGATCTACATCGGCAGCCAGGGCATCGTTCAGGGCACCTATGAAACGTTCTTCTCGGTCGCGAACCAGCACTTCAACGGCGACCCGTCGGGCCGCTGGATCCTGACGGGCGGCCTCGGCGGCATGGGCGGCGCGCAGCCGCTGGCCGCGACGATGGCCGGCTTCTCGATGATCGCGGTCGAATGCGACGAGACGCGCATCGACTTCCGCCTGAAGACGCGCTACGTCGACAAGAAGGCGACGACGCTCGACGAAGCGCTCGGCATGATCGAGGAAGCGAAGCGCACGGGCAAGCCCGTGTCGATCGGCCTGCTCGGCAACGCGGCCGACGTGTTCCCGGAACTCGTCAAGCGCGGCATCACGCCGGATTGCGTGACCGACCAGACGAGCGCGCACGACCCGATCAACGGCTACCTGCCGCAAGGCTGGACCGTCGCGCAATGGCGCGAAGCGCAGAAGGTCGATCCGCAGAGCATCGTGAAGGTCGCGAAGCAGTCGATGGCCGTCCAGGTGCAGGCTATGCTGGATCTGCAGGAACGCGGCGCGGCGACGCTCGACTACGGCAACAACATCCGCCAGATGGCGCTGGAAATGGGCGTCGAGAACGCGTTCGACTTCCCGGGCTTCGTGCCGGCGTACATCCGTCCGCTGTTCTGCGAAGGCAAGGGCCCGTTCCGCTGGGTTGCGCTGTCGGGCGATCCGGAAGACATCTACAAGACCGACCAGAAGGTGAAGGAGCTGATCCCCGACGATCCGCACCTGCACAACTGGCTCGACATGGCGCGTGAGCGCATCGCGTTCCAGGGCCTGCCGGCACGGATCTGCTGGGTCGGCGTGAAGGATCGCTATCGCCTCGGCCAGGCGTTCAACGAGATGGTCAAGAACGGTGAACTGAAGGCGCCGATCGTGATCGGCCGCGACCACCTCGACACGGGTTCGGTCGCCAGCCCGAACCGCGAGACGGAATCGATGAAGGACGGTTCGGACGCGGTCAGCGACTGGCCGCTGCTGAACGCACTGCTGAACACGGCAGGCGGCGCATCGTGGGTGTCGCTGCACCACGGCGGCGGTGTCGGCATGGGCTTCTCGCAGCACTCGGGCGTCGTGATCGTCGCCGACGGTACGGCTGAAGCGCACGAGCGTCTCGGTCGCGTGCTGTTGAACGATCCGGCGACGGGCGTGATGCGCCATGCGGATGCCGGCTACGAACTCGCGCAGCAGACGGCTCGCGAAGCCGGCCTGAAGCTGCCGATGCTCGGCCGTTGAGCATGACGGCGCTCGACCAGGCGCCGGTGAACGTGACGCTGATCCGCGCGGCGGATCTCGTCGCGTCGCCGTGGAAGAACGGCGGCGGCGTGACGCGCGAGATCGGCGCGTTCCCGCCGGGCGCCGCGCTCGACGCGTTCGCGTGGCGCGTGAGCGTCGCGGATGTCGGCATGGCCGGGCCGTTCTCGCGTTTCGACGGGATCGACCGCACGCTCGTGCTGCTGTCCGGCGCCGGCATGACGCTGGCCGAAGCGGGCGGAGTGCAACACGTGCTCGATGCACCGCTGGCCCGTGCGGATTTCGCGGGCGAGACGGCGATCGACGCGACGCTGCACGACGGCGCGACGCGCGACTTCAACCTGATGACGCGCCGCTCGGCCGCACGGGGCGCGCTCGACGTGTGGCGCGCAGGCGCGCACCGCATCGCGCACGCCGATACCGTTCTGCTGTTTTGCGCGGCCGGTGCGGTTGACGTTGAACTCGACGGCACGCACCACGCGCTGGAAGGACTGGACACGTTGCGGCTCGACGGGCCGCGGCGTGCGTTTGACGTCGTCGTGAGCGGTAGCGGCGCGCTGCTCGCCGTATCGCTCGCCATCGGCGAACGAGACTGAACGCATGAAACCGACTGTCTGGCATCACCTGAGGCTGTGTCCGCACGGCCATCCCGACGAGACGATCGACGATGCGGCGATCGCCGCCGACGAAACCGGCACGATCGTCTGGCTCGGCGCGTTGTCCGCGCTGCCGCACGGCTATGCGCACTGGCAGCGCGAAGACCTGCACGGCGCGTGGGTGACGCCGGGTCTCGTCGATTGCCACACACACCTCGTGTACGGCGGCACGCGTGCCGACGAATTCGCGCAGCGCCTCGCGGGCGTCAGCTACGAGGAAATCGCGCGGCAGGGTGGCGGGATCGTGTCGACGGTGCGCGCGACACGCGCAGCCGACGAGACGACGCTGTTCGTGCAGGCCGCCGCGCGCCTGCAACCGCTGCTCGCCGAAGGCGTGACCGCGATCGAGATCAAGTCGGGCTACGGGCTCGACCTCGCGAGCGAACGCAAGATGCTGCGTGTCGCGCGCCAGCTCGGCGAACGCTTCCCGGTCACCGTCCATACCACCTTCCTCGGTGCGCATGCGCTGCCGCCCGAATATGCGGGCCGTGCGGACGCGTACATCGACGAAGTGTGCGACCGGATGCTGCCGGCGCTGGCCGACGAGGGGCTCGTCGACGCGGTCGACGTGTTCTGCGAACGGATCGGCTTCTCGCTCGCGCAGACCGAACGCGTGTTCGAGGCTGCGACGCGGCGCGGGCTGCCCGTGAAGCTGCATGCGGAGCAACTGTCGAACGCGGGCGGCACGGCGCTCGCCGCGCGTTACCGCGCGCTGTCCGCCGACCACCTCGAATTTCTCGACGAAGCGGGCATCGAGGCGATGAAGGCGGCCGGCACGGTCGCCGTGCTGCTGCCCGGCGCGTACTACTTCATCCGCGAAACGCAACTGCCGCCGATCGAGCTGCTGCGCAAGCACGGCGTGCCGATCGCGCTTGCGACCGATCACAATCCCGGCACGTCGCCGCTCGAATCGCTGCTGCTGACGATGAACATGGGCTGCACGCTGTTCCGCATGACGGTGCCCGAGGTGCTGCAGGGCGTCACGCGCCATGCGGCTGCGGCACTCGGCCGTGCGGATCGCCACGGCGCGCTCGAGGTCGGTCGCCAGGCCGACTTCGCCGCGTGGTCGGTCGGCTCGCTGTCCGAGCTTGCGTACTGGATCGGCCGGCCGCTGTGCGAGCAGGTCGTTCGCGGCGGCACGACGGTATTCCGCCGGATGAACGGATAGTGTTGCAATGGATCGGACCGGGCCGGGTAATGACGTGCCCGGCCCGATCGACGCTTTGCATGGGACCGGGCCGTGCGCGCCAGCGCGCACGCCGGTCGATCGCCGCGAAGCAGGGGCAGGCGCGCTGATGCGCTCGCACTTGCCGACCGCGGTACGCGGCCGGACGAGACGCCGAAGCGCTTGATCCGGTCAATAAGGACTCGCAATGACTGACACCATGTTGTTCGCGGACCATGCCTACCTGCCCGATGGCTGGCGCCGCAACGTGCTGCTGCGCTGGGATGCGGCCGGCACGCTGACCGGCGTGACGCCCGATACCGACGCGCCGGCAGGCATCGCGCGTGCGGCCGGGCCGGTACTGCCCGGCATGCCGAACCTGCATTCGCACGCGTTCCAGCGCGCGATGGCGGGACTCACCGAATACCGGGCGAATCCTGCCGACAGCTTCTGGAGCTGGCGCGACCTGATGTACCGTTTCGCGCTGAAGATCACGCCCGACGCGCTCGCGGCGATTGCGCGCTGGCTGTATGTCGAGATGCTCAAGTGCGGCTACACGTCGGTGTGCGAATTCCACTACGTGCATCACGCGCAGGATGGTTCGCGCTATCCGCAGATCGCCGAACTCGGCACGCGCGTGGTCGATGCCGCCCGTTCGGCGGGCATCGGCATCACGATGCTGCCGGTGTCGTACCAGTTCGCCGGCTTCGGCAACAAGCCGCCGCGCGAAGACCAGCGCCGCTTCATCAACACGCCCGACGGCCTGCTCGAACTGCTCGACACGATGCGTCGCGCGGCGCCCGAGCATGGCGGGCTGCGCTACGGCGTCGCGCCGCACTCGCTGCGCGCGGTGTCCGAGAACGGGCTGCGTGCGCTGCTCGACGGGTTGCCCGGCGATGCGCCCGTGCATATCCACATCGCCGAGCAGACGGCCGAAGTCGACGATTGCGTTCGCGCCTACGGCGCGCGCCCCGTACAATGGCTGCTCGATCGTTTCGATGTCGGGTCGCGCTGGTGCCTCGTGCATGCGACGCACGTCGACGCGGCCGAGACGGCCGCACTCGCGAAGCGTCGCGCGGTCGCAGGCCTGTGCCTGACGACCGAAGCGAATCTCGGCGACGGCGTATTCCCTGCCGTCGACTATCTCGCGCAGGGCGGCGTGATTGGCGTCGGTTCGGACAGCCACGCGTCGGTCGACTGGCGCTCGGAGTTGCGCCTGCTCGAATACGGGCAGCGGCTCGTGCACCGCGCGCGCAACGTGCTGGCGAGCGAGTCGCAGGCCCACGTCGCCGATCGCCTGTTCGACGCGTCGCTCGCGGGCGGCGCGCAGGCGAGCGGGCGGCGCGTCGGTGCACTGCGCGAAGGCTGCCGCGCCGACTGGCTCGTGCTCGATCCCGACCATCCGGCGATCGCCGAACACGGCAGCACGGCATGGCTGTCGGGCATCGTGTTCGCCGAGCATGGCGAGACGCCCGTGCTCGACGTCTACACGGGCGGCGAACGCGTCGTGAGCGGCCGCCGCCATCGCGACGAAGCCGTCGCGTATGCCGACTATCGCGCCGCGCTGGCGCAACTGCTGCGCTGACGCGCGGCAACCGGCGCACGCCGCACGCGTGCGCCGGCGGACTCTTACGGTGAGGCGACATGACTGAACAACCGGCTGTATTCACGCTGAAGCAGGGCACGCTGCCGCTGCTGATCTCGATCCCGCACGCAGGCACGCACATCCCCGACGACATCGCCGCGACGATGACGCCCGATGCGCGCTTCGTCGACGATTGCGACTGGCATCTCGAGCGGCTGTACGGTTTTGCGGCCGACCTCGGCGCGTCGATTCTCGTACCGTCGCATGCGCGCTATGTCGTCGACCTGAACCGCCCGCCCGACAACGAGAACCTGTATCCGGGGCAGGACACGACGGGGCTCGTGCCGGTCGATACGTTCGACAAGGCGCCGCTTTATCCGGCGAATGCGCTGCCCGGCAACGACGAGATCATGCGCCGCCGCGACCGCTACTGGCTGCCGTATCACGGCGCGCTGCAGGGCGAGGTCGCGCGCCTGAAGCGCGAACACGGCCGCGTGCTCGTGTGGGAAGCGCATTCGATCCGCTCGCACGTGCCGCGTTTCTTCGAAGGCCGCCTGCCGGACTTCAATTTCGGCACGTCGAGCGGTGCGAGCGCGACGCCCGGTCTCGCGGAGGCGCTGGCTGCACGGGTGCTCGCGCACGGCAGCTATACGGCCGTCGCGAACGGGCGCTTCAAGGGCGGCTACATCACGCGCCACTACGGCGTGCCCGATACCGGTGTCGAGGCCGTGCAGCTCGAACTGTCGCAGATCACCTACATGGAAGAGACGCGCCCGTACGCGTACGACGAAGCACGTGCAGCGCGGATTGTGCCGCTGCTGCAGACGCTCGTCGAAACCGCGCTCGCGCATCGCTGAACGCGGGCCGCACGCGTGCGGCAGCGCGGCGGAGCAGGGGCGTCGCGATCCGTCGGTGCGCACCGTGCGAGCCGACGCAATGCACAAAACGGCATCGATCTCACGGATCGATGCCGTTTTTTTCGTCTTTTTTTCGTCTGATCGATATCGTCATCCGCACCTGAAAATTTGACGCAATTTTTAGGTGATATAAGCTGAATGTCAGGAAGTCGTCACGCGCGCACCGGCGGCGAGGCCATCGACGATGGCTGTACTGCGCCGGCATCCGCTGCGAGACATCTTGCTGACGTGTCGCCGCGCGGCATTGCGACACGTGTCCTGCCTCCATCAGCCAGTCGAGTACGATCGTGAAAGCCGCCAGCCCTTCGATACGCCGGACGCGAAGTCCGTCGGCGGGCGCGCCGCGTCAGGCCGGGCCGAACCGGCGCCCTGATCGCGGCACGCGTGCCGCCCCGTTACGCGAACCTCGTTTCTTCGCCATTTCCCATCGCGGCCTGCGCCGCTTCAACCTCGTGTCCGCGCACGTGTTCAGCGCGGTGCAGTGCGACGGCAGCGCATCGTTGTTGCCCTAGCGTCCTTTTCCGCATCCGTCCCGGGCCGCACCGCCTGTTGCCGCATCGTCCACGCGGCAGGATTGCGCATGCGCATCCGTTGCGCGATGGCGCGCGCAGGCGGCGCCTCCCCGGACCTTCATCGTTTCGCGCGCGAGCGTGTCGTGTGCGATTACCGGAGAGACGCCCATGCGCGCACGACCGATCGTAGCCGTCACCGCCGACCGTATCCTGCGCGGTGCGCATCCGAACCACACGGCAGGCGAGAAGTACCTTGCCGCACTCGTCGACGGCGCCGGCGTGCTGGCGTTCGTGCTGCCCGCGCTCGGCGCGCGGCAGCCGGCCGATGCGATCGTCGCGGCCGTCGACGGACTGCTGTTTACAGGCAGCTATTCGAACGTCGAACCGCATCATTACGGCGGTGACGCGAGTGCGCCCGATACGCTGCACGATCCGGCGCGCGATGCGACCGCGCTGCCGCTGATCCGCGCGGCGATCGACGCGGGCGTGCCCGTGCTCGCGATCTGCCGCGGCATGCAGGAGCTGAACGTCGCGTATGGCGGCACGCTGCATCAGCGGCTGCACGCGACGAACGGCTTCGACGATCATCGCGAACGGCCCGCCGATCCGCTCGAACGGCAATACGGTCCCGCGCATGTCGTGCGACTCGCGCCGGGCGGCCTGCTGCAGCGGGTCGCGCGCGGCGCGCACGAGGCGACGGTCAATTCGCTGCACGACCAGGGCATTGCGCGTCTGGGCGCGGGGCTTGCCGTCGAAGCGAGTGCGCCCGACGGGCTGGTCGAGGCCGTCAGCGTGCGCGGTGCGCGTGCGTTCGCGCTCGGCGTGCAGTGGCATCCCGAATGGCGCTACGCGGAACAGCCGCTGTCGCGCGACATTTTTGCGGCATTCGGCGCGGCGTGCCGCGCGCGCATGACGCACCGCCTTCATGCGGCCGGCGGCGCGATGCCGTCGCCGGCCGCATCCGACGTCGACTGAACGAGGCCGATCATGCAACCCGAACTGAGCGAATTCCTGCGACAGCACCGCATCACCGAAGTCGAGGCGATCATTCCCGACATGGCCGGCATCGCGCGCGGCAAGATCATTCCGCGCAACAAATTCGAATCCGGCGAATCGATGCGCCTGCCGCAGGCCGTGATGGTGCAGACCGTGACCGGCGACTATCCCGAGGACGGCACGCTGACCGGCGTGACCGATCCCGACATGGTGTGCGTGCCCGATCCGGCGACGATCTGCCTGATTCCGTGGGCCGTCGATCCGACCGCGCAGGTGATCCACGACTGCGTGCACTTCGACGGCTCGCCGGTCGAAATCTCGCCGCGCTACGTGCTGCGCCGCGTGCTCGACCTGTACAAGGAAAAGGGCTGGAAGCCCGTCGTCGCGCCGGAACTGGAGTTCTACCTCGTCGACATGAACGCCGATCCCGACCTGCCGCTGCGTCCGCCCGTCGGCCGCACGGGGCGCGCGGAAACCGGCCGCCAGTCGTATTCGATCGAGGCCGTCAACGAGTTCGATCCGCTGTTCGAGGATATCTACGAGTATTGCGAAATGCAGGGCCTCGATATCGAGACGCTGATCCACGAAGTCGGCGCTGCGCAGATGGAAATCAACTTCGTGCATGGCGACGCGCTGCCGCTGGCCGATCAGGTATTCCTGTTCAAGCGCACGGTGCGCGAGGCCGCGCTGCGTCACAACATGTATGCGACCTTCATGGCCAAGCCGATGGAAAACGAGCCGGGATCCGCGATGCACATTCACCAGAGCCTGGCGGACATGCACACCGGGCGGAACCTGTTCGCCGACGATGACGGCTCGGTGTCGCCGCTGTTCCACAGCTATCTCGCGGGGCTGCAGAAGTACACGCCGGCGTTGATGCCGATCTTCGCGCCGTACATCAATTCGTATCGCCGGCTGTCGCGCTTCATGGCCGCGCCGATCAACGTGCAGTGGGGCTACGACAACCGCACGGTCGGCTTCCGCATCCCGCAGTCGAGCTCCGTCGCGCGCCGCATCGAGAACCGGATTCCGGGTGTCGACTGCAACCCGTACCTCGTGTTCGCGGCAACGCTCGCCGCCGGCTATCTCGGGATGACGCAGCAGCTCGCGCCGACCGAGCCGATCGCATCGGACGGCTACGACCTGCCTTACCAACTGCCGCGCAACCTCGAAGAGGGCATTTCGCTGATGGCCGCGTGCGAACCGCTCGCCGGCATTCTCGGCGACAAGTTCGTGAAGGCCTACCTGGCATTGAAGGAAACCGAATATGAAGCGTTCTTCCGCGTGATCAGTTCGTGGGAACGCAGGCATCTGCTGCTGCACGTGTGAACGTGCGGCGCTGTTTTACGGAGGAAACATGACCGATCGAAACGAAGCTTTTCCGCCGCACTCGACCGCCGAATACCGCGCGCTCGACGCCGCGCACCACATCCACCCGTTCTCGGACATGGGCGCGCTGAACCGCG
>NZ_CABVPX010000052.1 GCF_902499125.1 Burkholderia arboris | reverse complement strand
CCGGTCGACTACGACAAGGCGGCCGCTCCGGCGGCGGCGTCGGCGGCAGCGACGAACGGGTAAGCGCAAGGAAGGGCCGGTGCCCGTCGAACCGGCTGTACGCAAAAAGAAAACGCCACGGATTTGCGTCCGTGGCGTTTTCTTTTGCATGGCTGCCCGGCGGGCAGCGGGGCGTTACGTTACCGCTGTTTCGTCCAGAGCGTCCGGCCGAGGAACGTGAGCGTGCGATCCCAGGCCATTTGCGACCAGACCGGATCGAACTGCGTACCGGCGATGCGGCCGGGGCCGACGGCCGTTTCGTTCGCGAACGCGTGATGCGCGAGATAGCGATGGAATTCCAACCCGACCTTCGCATCGGTCAGCTTCTTCTCCAGGGCATCGACCTGGTCGATCGCGAAGAACGCATCCTGCGTCGCCCAGTGACCCATCAGCGGCACCTTGAGCTTGGCCGGATCGATGTAGTCGAGCGGCGGCAGGCCGTACCAGATGACGCCCGCGTCCGCATCGGCGTACTGCAGCGACAGCAGCGTGAGGGCGCCGCCCATGCAGTAGCCCGTCACCGCGACACGCGATGCCAGTGTCTTCAGATACGTGACCGCGCCGGGAATGTCCTGCGATGCGGCATCGCCGAAATCGAGCCCCGTCATCAGGTGGTGCGCTTCTTCTTCCTCGACCGTCGACTTGCCGCGATACAGGTCGGGCACGAGCGCGACGTAACCGCAGCGCGCGAGGCGATCGGCGACGCCGCGGATCTGGTCGTTCAGCCCCCACCATTCCTGGATGACGACGACCGCGGGCGCGCCTTCGGTCTGTGCCGGCGTGGCGAGATAGCCCTGCAGTTCCTGGCCGTCCGGGCGGCGAAACGTGATCATGGAACCGGATGTTTGAGACATGAAACCGCTCCTTTTCGAAAAATGCGCTGAGTGCGGCATCGGGCCGGCCGGCGAGCGTCGCGATTCAGCCCGCGTGCGTGACGGCCGACGCCGACCACGCGGCCATTCTATGCGCAAACACCGGCGGCTTGCGTGAACCGTGCCGTGCCGCATGCGGCCGGCGCCGGGAGCGGGCGCCCCAAAAGCCAACACCCCGCCCCGATGAACGGGAGCGGGGTGCCACGTGTGCCGCGCGCGTATCGGAATACGCGTTTGCGGGTCCGGCTTACTGGCCGAAATAGACGGAATCGCGGCCGTCCTGCTTGACCGCGATCGCGCGGCCGGCGCGCACGCCGGCGGCAGCTTGCACGCCGTAACCGGTTTCGTCGCCGTTCGTCACGCGGGCCTGGGCGGTCTGCAGCGCGCGCGGGTAGTACTGATCGGAGACTTCGGGCTTGTAGCCGGCCTGTTCGAGCTGGACGAGTTCAGCTCGGACCTGGGCACGCGTCAGCTGGCCCGACGGGTTCGATTGAGCGAATGCGCCGTACGAGGCGGACAGGGCGGTTGCGGCGACGACAGCGGTGATGAACGACTTCATGATGACCTCCGGTTCTGTTGATTTCTCGCTTCGCTTGTTGCGTTCAGCGGTTGATTGCATCGTAGCGATCGCGTTACCGGCCGGAAATAGGCGTTGCAGCGAATCATTATTGCAACTGGGTATACGATCCGCACGCGGGTATTTTGTCTGATTATTTCGGGGCGGCCGGACGGCAGGCCCGACCTTTGGGGAGCGGTCCCGTCGATCGGACTGACGAGGTGGAGCAGGAAGGTGAATCGCATTCCGAAGTAAATGGATGCGGCGCCGGCATCGCCTACTGTGCGTCACGCAGCCAGGACGGCTTGCCGCTTCCGGTATTCCGCCGGCGTGATCCCGACGTGCCGGGTGAACGACCGCCTGAGCGTGTCGACGTTGGCAAAGCCGCATTTCGCGGCGACCTGCTTCGGCGTGTCGTGACCGTTTTCGAGCAACTGGCGGGCGGCCGAGATGCGGGTCGCCTCGACCCACGCGGCCGGCGTCATGCCGACTTCCGCGCGGAACAGCCGCGCGAAGTGGCGCGGGCTCATGCCCGCATGCTTCGCCAGCGCGGCGACCGAATGCTCGCGTTCCGGATGCGCGGCGATCCAGCGCTGGACTTCCTGCAGCACCGACCGCCCGGCGGGGCGCGCCTCGCCCTTGCGGCTGAACTGGAGTTGCCCG
Source organism: Burkholderia arboris (assembly GCF_902499125.1). Classification (GTDB taxonomy): domain Bacteria; phylum Pseudomonadota; class Gammaproteobacteria; order Burkholderiales; family Burkholderiaceae; genus Burkholderia; species Burkholderia arboris. The sequence goes on along the minus strand of NZ_CABVPX010000052.1, from coordinate 34,393 downwards.
CCCGGGCGCTTGAAGAACATCACCAGTTGCGCGGCGACGCGCCGCGCGATCTCGCGGCCGAGATCTTCCTCGACCAGCGCGAGCGCGAGATCGAGCCCGGCCGTGACGCCGGCGCCGGTGCGCAGCTTGCCGTCGCGCACATACAGCGCGTCGGCGTCGACGACGAGCGACGGATAGGCTTCGGCGAGCGCGTCGGCGGCGGCCCAGTGCGTGGTCAGGTGGCGCCCTTTCAGCAGGCCGGTGGCCGCGAGGACGAATGCGCCGGTGCAGATCGAGCCGTAGCGCCGGCTTTGCACGGCCGCCGAGCGCAGCCACGCGAGGACGTCGGTACGCAGCGTGACCTGGCCGGCGTTCGGCGCGCCGGCGACCAGCAGCGTGTCGATGCGCTCCGGGATGTCGGGCGCGATCCAGTCGGGCAGCAATCGTGCGCCGGACGAACTGCGGATCGGACCGGGCCCGCACGCGATGATCCGCAGCGCATAGAACGGCTTGCCGCATTCGGCGTTCGCCTGCGCGAACACGTCGAGCGGCGCGGAGACGTCGAGCAGCTGGACGCCCGGAACGGCGAAAATCCCCACGACCTTCGGCATGATCGGTTGCGTGTTGTGTCGAACGTGATGCGTAGCAGTATAGGGCTGCGCCTTTCGGCGCGCAGGCACCGTGTCCGTCCGTCGCGCGAAATGGCAGGATCTGGCGTAACACGTCTATTGGAGACAGTTATCGGACTCCGGAGAATCGAGGGTGTCTTCAATGGAGGTCGATCATGACTGTGAACGTTGCCGGCATCACCCTTCCCGATACGCGGCTGACGCGCGAGATTACCGAGCTCGTGCGCGATACCGAGTCCGAGCTGCTGTTCCACCACTCGAGCCGCGTGTTCTATTTCGCGGCGCTGGCGGGCCAGCGGCGCGGGCTCACGTACGATCCCGAGCTGCTCTACTGCGGCTGCATGTTCCATGACATGGGGCTCACTCACCGCCACAGCAGCGCATGCGAGCGCTTCGAAGTAGACGGCGCCAACGCCGCCCGCGATTTCCTGAAGGACAAGGGGATTTCGCAACAGGACATCGATGTCGTGTGGACCTCCATCGCGCTGCACACCACGCCCGGCATTCCGCAACACATGCATCCGGTCGTTGCGCTGGTCACGGCGGGTGTCGAGATGGACGTCCTGGGCCTGACGTATCCGGAATACAGCGAGGTCGAGCGCGAAGCGGTCGTGCGTGCGCATCCGCGCACGCCGCATTTCAAGGAGGACATCATCCAGGCGTTCTACGACGGAATCAGGCACAAGCCCGGCACGACGTTCGGCAACGTGAAGGCCGACGTGCTCGCGGACAAGGATCCGCATTTCCATGCCGGCAACTTCTGCAGCGTGATCCGGGCGTCCGCGTGGGCCGGCTGACCGCGGACGACCGGCCGCGCTTCAGCCGACATTGATCGATTGCCCGGCGTACAGCACGTTCGGCGCCGACGCCATGCCCGGGTTCAGCTGCAGGATCTCGTTCAGCGCGCGGGCATCCTGCTGCCCGCGCGTCATCGTCTTCTGGTCGTCGGGCGACACATGCGCCGCATCGAGCAGTGACTGGCGATGTGCGTCGGCGATCACCCACAGCGAATCCCCGGCCACGACGATGTACGGCTGGGCGGCCGGCGACGGCGGCGTGGACGGCTGCGCGGGCGTCGTGCTGCCCGGCGCGCCGTTCGTCTTGCCGGTCGTGCCGGTCCCGGGCGGTTGCGTGGCGGTGCCGCCTGGTGCGAGCCCGGCCGTCGGCGTGGCGCCGGGCTGCGGCGGCTGATGCGATGGCGACGCGGGCGCGGGCTGCGGCTTGTGGGTCGTCGATCCCGATCCGCCCGAAGGCGAGCCGAAGAACAGGCTCTGCAACTGCGTGAAGCCCCAGATCCCGATCGGCACGAGAATGAGCGCGGTCGGGTACTTTTTGACCCAGCGCGTCGCGTTAGGGAAATGGGTGTTCAGGCGCGCGCCAAGCAGCATCGCCGTCGACGTCGCGGCCGTCGCCGCGAGGGTGTAGTGGCCCTTGTCGTACTGCGCGATCGTGCCGGCGATGCCGCTCGCGACGCCGACGAAATCCGACGTCGAATCGATCAGGCGTACGACGCGACTGCGCTTGTCCGCGTTCACGCGATGCGCGCTGACCGCATAGACGAGGCCCGAGTACGTTGCGGCGAGCGCCGCGCTCGCGGTCGTGAGCGCACCGGCGACGGTTGGCGTGGTCATCAGCCCGTGCACGCCGACGGCGATCGTCCCCGAATAGCCGACGATCGCGCTGCCGCGCCCGACGAGGCCGAGCAGCCGGCGCGAATTGGCGTGATGCAGCTGCGTGAGCGACGTGCCGCCGACCATGCCCTGCATGTTCGCGAGCAGGTCGGCCGACAGGTCCTTGATCTGCGCGGCCGCATCGTCGAAGCCGATGAGCCCCTGGCGATGCATTTCGACGAGGTGGCTCGCCTTCACGCGCGTCTCGTTCGTCAAAAGGTCGAGCTGCTGGAGCCGCGCCGGATTGTATTCGTGCACCGGCGCGTTCAGCTGCTGCGCGAGCGAGCGCTGCAGGCGGTCGAGCACGTCGTGCACTGCGCGCGGGTCGCCGCTCTGCAGGCTTTGCACCGCGCCCTGGTGCATCGCGCCGAATACGCGGCCTGCGCGTGCGCCGACGAAGAGCGCGGTGTTCGCGTGAGTCAGCGCATCCGAGCTCATCATGTTCATGCCGTTGAACACGTTCAGCGCGACGAGCGAGCTGGCCCCGGCGACCGTGCCGCCGAATCCGAGCGACCAGGCCCAGTCGCGCTTGCCGAACGACGGCCGGTGAACGCGCAGCGCGTTGAGCTGCGCGAGCGCGGCTTGCTGCGGGTCGCCACGCTGGTGGCTCGGCTGCGCGGCGATGTCGCGGTTCACGAGGACCGGCTTGGTATCGTCGATTGCGAGCTTCGGATCGGCTGCTACCGCGCGCCAGAAAGCGGTGCTCGATGCATCCGGGTTCGCGTGTGCCTCGATCTTGTGTTCGGTGTCGGGCTGCGCGTACTGGTCCAGCCAGCGGTTGCCGGCATCGCGTGCGCGGAGTTCGGCCCGGTTGGCCGGGGCCGTACTGTTCCAGTAGTTATCCTTTGCATAGGTGATCGTCGCCTGCCGTGCACGATCCATCAGCGCGGTCGTATGGCCTTCGTACAGATCGGCGCGCAGCGCGGCGAGCTGGTCGGGCGTCATCCCGCTCGCGAGGCCAACACGTTCGACTTCGGCGAACAGCACCTGGTGCTGGTTCGCGAGCGTTTGCGTGCCGATCCGTTCGAACACGCGCGTGAGCGCGTCGGCACCGTGCAGGCGCGCAAGCTTGTCGGGCGCGTGCAGCTTGTAGTCGACGAGCGTGCGGGCGAGTGCGGCGGTCAGGTCCTGGTTCGCGACGAAGTCCGAGCCGTGCGTCGCATACGACAACCCGAGGTGAACCCAATCGAGTTCCTTGCGGTCGAGCACGGCCTCGACGAGCGTCAGGTGGCCGTCGCCCGGCACCGGTTCGAGCACGGCGTCCCAGCCGTGGAACGTCACCATCACGTGCGGCGCGTTTGCGTCGGTGTTTCCGCGTGCCCACGTTTCGAGTGCGTCGAATGTGCGCACGTAGTCGTGATACGCGTCGTTGGTACCCGCGAGCGTGCGCTGGTCTTCCGCCGACACGAGCGCGCGCGACGGCGCGGTTTCGAGGCGCAGCACGAAGCCGCCTTCGGACGCCGCGTCGAGCCATTTGAACAGGTGGTCGAGATCGTCGAGTTCGAGCTGGCGACCCGTGCCGTCGATGTCGATGCGCGCGTTCGCCTCGTCGAACTTCGCGTTGTCGAGCTTGCCGAGTTCGCGCACGCGGCGGATGAATGCCGGGTCGTGTTTCCTGCCGAGCGCGGCGGCCAGCGAATGCGGATCGACCGCGACCGACACGACCGGCATGGCGCCGCCATAGCGTTTTACGAGCGCGAGCATCTCGTCGGGGTTGTCGCGCAGCGTGAAGCCGCGCGCCATCAGCGCGATGCGATCCTGGATCTCGACCTTCGCGCGTGCGTAGGCCTGCAGCGCACGCCGGTCCGCGGCCCGCGCGACCGACAGATAGGTGATCGCGCTTTTCGCGTGGCGGGACAGCACGTTGGCTGCATGGTCGGGCCGCGACAGCGGGCCGCGCCACGGCATGCTCGACGCGTCGCGCGCGAGCCGCAACGGGATGCCGAGCGCCTTCATCATTACGCTGTCGGCCATCATGACCTGGCGCGTCGTGCCGAGGTCGAGCGGCTCGCCAGTGCGGCCCGCGAACGCCTTGACGCGCTCGTGCTCGGGGAACCAGTTGTCGACTTTCGCCTTGCCGAAGCGGAGGGTCCATTCGGCGATCGTCGCGCTCGTCAGGCCGGGCTGATAGGTCTTGATGCTGAACGGTTTGCCGGCGGCGCGCGCCGGCGACGCGGCCGGTGCCGGCACCGCCGGCGCGTTCCGGGTGCTTTTCCTGTTTTTGCCGCGAGCGGGCTTCTTCGGCTTCGCCGGCGAGCCGGCGGCCGACGCGCCGGGCGCGGGGGCGTTGGCCAGCCGGGCCTGCTGGTTCTGCGCGGCCGCCAGTTCGGCCGCGATGCGGCTCTCCAGTTCGCCGAACGGCGCGGACGATTCGGCGGCGGCTTTCCGCAGCTGCTTGCCGAGTTCGTCCTGTTTCAACTGATAGGCGGCGACCTGTGTCGGTTTCGTGCGTGCGTCGAATGCGGCCGGGTCGAGCCGCGTCACCACGAAATGCCGGTTCGAGCCGTCCGGACCGCCGCCGATCTTCGTCTTGTCGAGATCGACGCCGGGCTTGCCCGTGTCGTTGAAATGCGCGGCATCGTCGAACCACTGCAGCGTGCCGTCGCGTGTCGCGAGGATGCCTTCCGGCTGGTGCAGCGTGTCGATCAGCGCGCCTTCCGTGCCGTAGACGTAGATGAAGTATTCCGGCCCGACCTGGCCGAGATCGATCACGCGCCGCAGATGCAGCGTGTTCGCACCGCTGAAGTCGTGCACGTCGTCGGCCGATTTCGGCAGCAGGTTCGGCGCGATCCACCGATGCGCGAGCGGCGTCGCCCCGGCAGGCGGCTTGCCGGCCGACTGGATCCTGCCGAGCCGGCGTTGCACGCGATCGCTCAGCTTCAGCGGCGGCGGCTTCTGCTCGGCGACCGGCAACGCCCGCTCGGCAGGCTCGAAGCCGCCGTATCGGGATACCGCCGATTCCGGCAGCGAGGACGGCACGAACACGACGCCGCGCCGTCCGTCGGGCAGGCCGCGTGCGCGGCGGCGGAATGCGGTGCCGAGATCCTGCCCGCCGATCGACGCGTCGCCGACCGAGGTCTTCTCGTGATAGGTCCAGCCGCTGCCGCCCTGCGTGGGCGCCGCGTAACCGAGCACCTTGCCGGTCTTCTTGTCGACCGCGAAGATCGTCGCGCCGTCGTCCGCGGCCTTCGCGGCCGCCTTGGGCCGCTTGAATTGTGGTGCGTTGGCGAGTTCGCCGATCTGCTCGACGACCGCTTGCGCGGGCGCTTCGCCCGAAGGGTCCGCATGCCAGACGCGCTTCGAGTCGATGGCTTCGACCTTCGCCGCGCCGCCGAATTGCCGCAGCTCGTCGAGCGATACCGGCGACAGGTAGAAGTCGAATTTCGCACGCGTTTCATGCGGCGTTTCGCTGCCGTTGCGCTTGCGTGGACGCGTACCCGGATATACCGCGTCGCGTACGTCATGTGACGGCGCGCCGCCGGGATCGGCCGATTCGACCTGGCCGGGCTGGCCGTGTGCGTCGGTCTTCAGGCTCGCGACGAACTCGGGCTGCGGATGCGTGCCGTCGTCCGCCGGCCGGTCGACATGCTTCGCGATCAGCACATGTGCGTTGGGGCCCGCGTATTGCGCGAGGTCGCGGATGTCGGCCAGCTGTGTGCCGTCGATCCGCTTCAGGTCGCGTTTGCCGTGCGCGTCGAGCCAGTCGGCCGCGCGCGACTCGGGCGTGAGCGCGGGCGTGGCCGGCAAGAAGGACGACGGGTCCGGCATGGGCCACATCATCATCGACGGCATCGTTCGCGGCGCCGCGCCGGTTCGTCCGGCTGCGCCGTCGCGCAGCGCCTGCTCGGCCTGCGCGCGGTACAGCGCCCGATAGACGGGGTTGCCGGGCAGCGACGTGGGGGCGTTGCCGAACGCGTCGGCGAGGCGCGCGAGGCCCGCCGCGTCGCCGGGCATCACGTGGTCGGCTTCGCGCGCGATCGCGTCGGGGAGCACCGCATGCTCGGCGATGTCGACGCCGGTCGATTCGAGGATCTGCTTGCGCACCGCGAACGCGTTGGCCTGCGCGCGCGCCTCGGCGAGCAGCGTGCTTTGCACGTACGCGTCGGGGCTGCTGGTGTCGAGGTCGAGCCGGTTCGTGGCCACGTCGACCGCATGACCGATCTCGTGCGCGAGCACATAGACGATCGTGCCGGCGTGGCGCAACCCGCCGTCGATCACGATCCGGCGCTGCTCGGCATCGACCTTGCTGCCGGCGCCCGCGCGGCCCTGCACGATCTCCCAGCGGCCGGGGTTCAGCAGCCGCATCTGGTCGGCGAGCAGGCTCGACTGGCCGGCGAGCGCATAGGCGGCGTCGGGCAGCGGGGCGCCACCGAACCACATGCGGATGCGCGTGATGAGCGATGGCTTCTGGACGAATGCGCCGTCCGGCAGCGATTCGCTGATCGCCGGATGCGCGAGCTCGACGCGGCCGCTCGCGATGCCGCGCTGGAGCGGATCGATGACGGCATCGATCATCGCTGGCGTCCGGTTGGCCGCCGGGTCCGGATGCCGGATCAGGACGGAAGGGTCGCTGAAGTAGAACCGGCCCTGCGCATCGAACAGGCCTTCGAAGTCGAACGACAGGCCGTGCCGTGCGGCGATCTCGCGCATCGCGACGAGCTGCTGCATCGATTCGCGCATCACGCGTTTCGGCAGGATGCCGTTCATTACGTCGATGCTGCCGAGCTCGGCAAGCGGGCTGTACATCACCGCCATGCGCCCGAGGTACGTGAACGGCCCGTCGACCGTGACCGTGCGCATGCCGAGCTGCCTCAACTGGTCGAGCCCGCGCATTTCATGGGCGAGCATCGTGCGCGCCTTGTCGCCGCCGGCGTCGAACAGGCCGATCGCGTTGCGCTTGCCGAGTTCGAACACGGCCTTCGCGGTGCCGGCGCCGAGGAACGGGCCGAGCAGGTCGGCAGGATCCACGCGCCGCGACGGATCGCCGGCGACGTGCAGCCCGTTGCCGTCGACGGCGAGTGCGCCCGCATCGATCCGTTCGCGCGGCGACGGCGTGTAGCGCGTCCATGTGCCCGGGCCGCCGAACTGCATGCGGTGCGTGCCGTCGGTGCGCGACTCGCCGATCGCGCGGACCGTGCCGCTGTCGGGCACGTAGATCGTGCGTTGCCAGATGTTCGCGAGCCATGCGCCGTGTGCCGCGCGCGCGTCGCCGCCTTCGAGAACGACGGGGGTGCCCGCCTGCGCGGGCCCGAGCGCATGGCGATGGTCGATCGAGTAGTCGACGGGCGTGGCGGGGCGGCCGTGCGCATCGAGCAGGCCGCCGGCCGCATCGGTTTGCGCGTGGACGAGCGTCAGCGGTTCGCCGTTCGCATAGGACACCGGACCGTTGCGGGAGAATGTCAGTTTCGGCGCGCCGCCGCCGAACCAGCGCCGGGGGAACGGCGACGCACGGTCCGCGTGCGCGTGGCTCCACTGCACCTGTTCGTCGAGCGTGCGCGGCAGCCGTGCGCCGCCGCTGCCGCCGGACGACTCGGTCGTGTGCGGTGCGGGCATGTGCAACGATGCGTTGCCTGGCTGTTGCTGCCGGTCCCACGCGCGGCCGTAGAACGTGCTGTAGCGCTCGCCGTCGCGGCCCGACACGGGGGCATTGCCGAACGCGTCGGCGAGGCGCGCGAGGCCCGCCGCGTCGCCGGGCATCACGTGGTCGGCTTCGCGCGCGATCGCGTCTGGGAGCACCGCGTGCTCGGCGATGTCGACGCCGGTCGATTCGAGGATCTGCTTGCGTACCGCGAATGCGTTGGCTTGCGCGCGCGCCTCGGCGAGCAGCGTGCTGCGCACGAATGCGTCGGGGCTGCTGGTGTCGAGGCCGAGCCGGTTGTTCGACACGTCCGTCGCGTGGCCGGCTTCGTGCGCGAGCGTATAGACGAGCGTGCCGTTGCTGCGCAGGCCGCCGTCGATCACGATCCGGCGCCGGTCGACGTCGGTGCGGCTGCCGCGTCCCGCGCGGCCCAGCACGACCTGCCAGCCGTCCGACTTCAGCAGCCGCATCTGGCCGGCGAGCAGGCTCGACTGGCCGGCGAGCGCATAGGCGGCGTCGGGCAGCGGGGCGCCGCCGAACCACATGCGGATGCGCGCGATGAGCGACGGCTTCTGGACGAATGCGCCGTCCGGCAGCGATTCGCCGATCGCCGGGTGCGCGAGCGCGATGCTGCCGTCGTCGATGCCGCGTTCGAGCGGCTCGATGACGCTGTCGATTTCCTCGAGGGTGGACTCGATTGCGCCGCGATTGTCCGAGCGCGAGATGGCCGACGGATCGCTGAAGTAGAACTCGCCGTGCGCGTCGAATACACCCTGGAAGTCGAATTCCAGGCCGTCGCGCTCGACGATCGCGCGTATCGCCGCGAGCTGTCGCATCGATTCGTGCGTGACGCGCTCCGGCAGCGCGCCGAGCGAGACAGCCCGGCTGCTGAGTTCCGCGAGAGGGTGGTACAGGATCGCGATCCGGTTGCCGACCGAGAACGGGCCGTCGATGGTCAGCGTGCGCAGCCCGTAGCGGCGCAACAGGTCGAGCCCGTTGCGTTCCGTGCCGAGCGCATCGTAATGATGGGCGAGCTGGCTGTCGCGCGGCCGCCCGGGATCGACGTCGTACAGGCCGATCGCGTTGCGTTTGCCGAGTTCGAACACGCTTTTTTCGATGCCGGCCCCGAGGAACGGGCCGATCAGCGCTTGCGCATCCAGTCGCCGTGACGGATCGCCCGCGATGTGAAGGCCGTTCTCGTCGGCGGCGAGTTCGCCGTAGTCGATTCGCTCGCGCGGCGATGGCGCATAGCGGGTCCACGCGGGCGCGCGATCGAATCGCACCTGGGCCCTCGCGACGGCAGGATTGCCCGCGGCGGCGTCGAGCGCGCGGATCGCGCCGCCGTCCGGCACGTAGACCGGCCGTTGCCAGGTGTTCGTGAGCCACGCAGCGGCGGCGTGTCCGTTGTCGGCGGCCAGGACGAGCGCGCGGCCGCTGCCGGCGCTGGTCGACGTGCCGGCCAGGAAGTTCGCGATCGAAAAGTCCAGATGCTGCGCGGGGCGGCCGTGTGCGTCGAGCAGCTGGCCCGCGGCGTTGGTTCGGCCGTGGATGACCGTCAGCGGTTCTTCGGTCCCGGACGACGTGTGTTCGTCCAGAATCCGGAGCGTCATCTGCCGTGGCTCGCTGCGCCCGCGTTCGGCAAACGGCGAGATCGCCTCCGCATGCGCGACGCTCCACTGCACCTGTTCCTCGAGCGTGCGCGGCAGGTGCGTGCCGCCGCCGGCCGCGTCCGTCGCGTGTGGCGCGGGCATGCGGCGCGGGGCGCCACCCTGACGCTTCTGCTTGTCCCAGATGCCGTCATAGAAGGTCTGGTACGTCTCGCCGCGGCGCCCCGACACCGGCGCACCGGCAAACGCGTCGGCGAGCCGTTCGACCGTGCCGGCATAGTCGCTCGACGGCCCCCAGCGGTCGGCCTCGTGCTGGAGCGCATCGGGCAGCGTCGTTTTCGACGCGATGTCGCCACCGCCCGCGAGATCGATTTCGTAGCGCGCTTCGAACGCGTTGATCTGCGCGCGCGCCTCGGCTTCGAGCGCCTTGCGCGTGAAGCGGCTGCGGCCGCTGTAGTCGAGCGAGTCCAGCGTGCCGTCGATCGCCTCGACCGCGTGCTTGGCCTCGTGCGCGAGCGTGTACGTGATGCTGCCCGAATCGTGCAGTCCGCCGTCGATCGTCACGCGCCGCCGCTTCGGGTCGATCCGGCTGCCGCCGCCGCGCTTGCCGAGGCTCACGCGCCAGCCGGCGTCGCTCATCATCCGCAACTGCTGCGTGAGCGTGTCCGATTGCTGCGCGAGCGCGTGCACCGCGTCCGGCAGCGGCGCGCCGCCGAAGCGCATCTGCAGCCGCGTGAACAGGCCCGGACCGGCGAGTGACGGATCCTGCGGCGCTTCGGTGGTTTCCGGGTGGGCGGCGGCCGGAAGCGTGCGATCGTCGGCGCGCGCGTCGCCGGCCCGATTTGGCCGGGAGGCTTCGTTCGTCTCGTTCGCCGCTTCCGATGCAGACCGTTCGGCCGGCCTGACGAGCACCAGGATGCGGTTCGGCGCGCTGAATGCGCCGTCCAGCGCGCGCGCCGCGCGAGCGGGCGGTTGCGGCGGCAGGGCGGCGCGGGTTTCCGGATCGGTGGCGTTGCGCCGCGTCGTCGCGAGCACGACGACGGTGTCGTCGTTCGCGGGCGGCGGCGCGCGCCGCGCCGCGGGAGCGTCCGGATTCGGCGCATGCGGGTCGGCTTCGGCGATGCCTGCCGCATCGGCGTGCGGCGCCTGCGCGTTCGTGCCGACGACGCGGCCGCCTGCCGCTGGCGCGTCGGGGGCCGGCAGGTAGCGCGTCAGCGGTGCATCCGCGCGCAGCGTGCCGTCCGCGTGCAGGGCATCCGGCGCGGCCGCGAACACCGGGCGCTGCCAGCGGTTCGCGAGTTCGGGCGCGACGTGCGCGTCCTCGGCATCGGCGACGACGATGATCGGTTCCGCAACGTCGGCGGGCGGCGCGCCCGCCGCGCGCGGCTGCGCCGCCTCGGGCATGGCGGCGGGGTCGTCGCCGTTGCGCACGATGAACAGCGTGTGTTCGCCGTAGTCGAGCGCTTCGACCGACGGGCCGCGCGGCACGGAGACGCCGGCCGGGTCGAGCGTCGCGGGCCGGGAGGCCGGCTCGGCGTCGGTCAGGTCGATCACGCGGACCGGCGTGCGTGGCGCGGTGCTGGCCGGTTCTTCGAGGGCGCCGGCGCCGGGTGCGCCGGGGGCTCGTGCGACGGCCGGGTCGTCCGCCGCGCGCAGGTCGCTGCTGCGGCGATTCTGCGCGGCGACATGCGAATCCGACGAGCGGGTTTCCAGCTGGCTCTCGTCGCGCGCGGCCTGCGCTTCGCTCGTGCGCTGCGCGTTGCGCGCGCCAGCCGAGACGGTGGCGGTGGCCGGGTTGCCCGCTTCGGTGGCGCGTGCCGCGGCTTCGTCGGCCGCCGTCGTCGTCGGTGTGTTGTCGGCCGGTGGCGCCGGGTCGTTCGCCGGTTGCCGTGTGTTGTTGCGCGACGGGGGCGGCGTCTTCGCGACGAGCTTCGACGGCGCATTGATTTCCCCGTCGCTGCCGAACGACAGCCGGTCGCCGGTTGCCGTGACCGAATCGACCTTCGTGCCTTCGGTCCACGTCTTGCCCGTCAGCTTGACGACGGTCAGTTCGCCGTTCTCGCCGAGCATCACCGATTCGCCGTGCGGCAGGTTGTTCAGGTCCTTGTTGTTGAGCCCGTCGAGCACGCGCACGGGCATGTTGTCGTAGGTGAGCACCTTGTCGCCGGCCATCAGCGTGCCGTCCTTCGCGACCGTGATGTCGACGCCGTCGAGCGACGCGCGCGTGGCCCCGAACGCGAGTTGCGACGGTTCGTTCTTGTTCAGGATTTTCTGCAGCTGCTGGCCGTCGATCGAAATGTTCTCGCCGCCCGCCGTGCGGGCGACCAGTGGCCGGCCGGTGACGCGCACCGCTGCGTTGACCATGCGGTCCCGCACGCCGCCCGCGCCCATCAGCGCCACGTTGGTGACGCCGGACTTGATGTCTTCCCAGCCCTGTTCGCTGTTCCCGTGGGCGAATGCGACCCCGGCTTCGACGAAGCTCTCGCCTGCGGCGCCGACGCCGGTGACGAGCGACGTGCCGCGCACGATCGCGGTGGTCACGCGCGCGGCCTTCGCCGAGCCGGTAAGCGCGGTGATCGTCTTGCCGAACACTTCCGACCCGGCGAACTTCGCCGCGCCGGCCGCGCCCATCGGCACGAGGTTGAGCCAGTCGCCTCGCGCCCCGGCGTCGGTGAACGGATTGATGCTCTGGTTGTGTTCCCACCGCGAGCCGATATCGATCGCGGATTTCGCCATGCTCGAACCGATCGCCGTGTCCATCATCACCGCGCCCGCGAAGTTCAGCGCGCCGCCGGCGAACGCGCCGACGCCGGTTGCGTCGAGCAGCACGCCGGCGCCTTCCATCAGCAGCCCGAGCCCCATCATCCCGAGGTTCACCTTGCCGCCGGTCAGCGTGTTCAGCGCACTGTCGAACCAGTCGTCGTGATGCGCGGACTTCTGCTGGAACTGCGCGTGACCGTTGTCGTCGTAACCGGTCACGAGGTCGAGCGTGCCGCTCGACGCCAGCTGGTTGTTGTCGAGGTAGTCGCCGACGTTGTCGTAATTCGCGGACGTGTCGTCGACGTACTGGACGTTGCCCTTGCTGTCGGTGACCTTGAACAGTGCGCTCGTCACCATCCCGGCCGTCTTGTCCGAGTAGATCAGCGGCAGGATGTTGACCTGCGTGCCGCTGCCACCGCCGAGCTTCAGGATTTCGCCGCGCACCTTGTTGATCGTGTCCAGCTTGTCCTTGTCGGTGTAGCGGACCGAGTCGTCGTTGACGGGGGCGGCGGGCGAGCCCGAATCCGGCGACGGCTGCACGTCGGGCGCGAGCCCGATCGCGGTGCCGATCAGGTTGCGCTGCTCGTTGTCGGTCAGCTTGCCGAAATTGATCGTCGCGGCCTTGTTCGTGCTCGCGCCCGCCTGGTCGAGCAGCGATTGCGACAGCTCGCCCTGGTGCGCGCGGAAGAAGCCGTCCAGCGCCTTCGAATAGGCATCCTTGTCATCCTGGCTCTGCGGGTTGCGCAGGTTCTCGGCGAGCCCCGCGTCGAACTGGTCGAGCAGCACCTGCTGGTGCGACATCTCCGTCAGCAGCTGCAGCTTGTTGATGTTCGCGTCGGCCTGCTGCAGGTCGTTGCGTGCCTTGTCGAGCGGGTCCTGATAAGGGTTCGGACGCAGCGGCGTGCGCATCGGAATCTCGTCGCCGTTCACCTCGCGCATCCGCACCGGCGTCGGGTTGTTCGCGTACCAGTCGTCGTAGGTTTTCTGGATGTCCGCGAGCTTGCCCTTGAGTACGCCTTCCTGCGTCTGCGCGCTCGCGAGCTGGAATTTCGCGGCTGCGTCGTTGAACGTGTTGGACAGCCGGCCGTCGGCCGCCCGCAATGCGCCCGCGACGACATGGAGTTTTTTCGCGTCGAGCGCGGTCTGGCCGGTCGCGGTGGTCGGTACGGACGTGTTCGAGCCGGGTGGCTGCAGCACGAACGACGGGTTCGTGAACAGCGTCGTGGGTGGCAGCGACGTCGACAGGCTGGCTGCGGGCGCCGACGTGCTCAATGACGACGACGGGGTCTGCGTCGTCGACGGAGCCGGCGGACTCGATGTGCCCGGCGTAGATGCCGCGCTCGGCAGCGACGTGCTCAGCGACGGCGACGGTCCGGCCGAAGGGGATGGCGTCGTCGGTGGCGGCGGATTCGTCGACAGCGTCGGTGTCGGGTTCTGCAGCACGAACGGCACCTTCGGCTTGAGCTGCGCATCGATCTGCGCGCCGGCGTCGTCGTACTGCTGCGCGAGCGTCTGGCCGTAGGCGACGACGAAGCCGTCGTGCGCGAGGCTCGCCTTCTGTTTGGCCTGCGTCAGCGCATCGGATGCGGCGGCGAGGTCGGCGTCGACTTGCGGATGCGGGTCCAGCGAGCGCGGATTCGCGGTATGCCAGTCGTCGGATGCCGTTTTCGCGGAGTCGTACTTGGCCTGCAGGTCGTCGACGGTGAGCTGCGCGCCGAGCATCTGCATGTAGCCGCCGCTCGTGTTCGCCTGCGTCGTCGCGCGATCGAGCGCGGCCTTGTCGTCCGTCGCCGCGCCGGGTGTCGAGCCGATCAGGCAGGCGCTGTCGGTGTCGTACTTCTGCTGCAGCGTCGTGACCTGCTGCGCGTCGAGCGACGCCGCATAGGCCGCGTTCGAGTAATTCGCGATCTTCGCGGCCTGCGCGACGTTGGCCTGCACGGCGTTCATGTCGACGTTGCCGTTGGCGTCGCCCGGCGGCGCGTCGGGCAGGTCGATCTGCAGTTGCAGCGGCGCGAGCGCATCGTTCAGGTTGCCGACGCCGGTATCGATGGCGTCCTTGTAAGCGGGATCGGCCATATACGACTGGAACTGCGTATAGGCGAGATTCGCGTTGCTGACGTCCGCCCAATACTTCGCCTGGCCGGTCACCGCGCCCGACGTCGCCGATTGCCAGTCGTCGTAGGCCTGGACCTGGGCGGGCGTCTTGCAGTCGCCCTGTTGCGGGACGAAGTTCGGATTCGCCTTCGTCTGGTCGGGGAACAGCTTCTGCAGCGCGGTGAACTTCGCATCGGCCTGCTGCTGCGCGGGACCCTCGATGTTCTGGTTCGTCGGGTCCGAGCTGTACTGGTCGGCCTTCGCCTGTTCGCCGTACAGGATCCGGTAGCCGGCGTCGGTCGTGACGCCGAGTTCGCGCTGCGCGGTGTCGGCCGCATCGTGCGCCCTCGTGTAGTTGTCGAGTGCGGACTTGCGCTCGTCGGGCGTCGAGTCGGGGTCGCGATTCGCCATCCGCAGCACACCCTGTGCGCCTTGCAGCGCCTGTTGTGCGTTGTCGTATTTTGTCTGCGCGTCCTGGATCACGCCCTGCACGGCCCGCGTCGTGTCGTTGTCGACGGTGATCTCGGGCGGCGCCACGCGATACTGATCGGCCATGCTCTGAAGCAGTGCGGTGGCCGACGCGATCTCGGGGTTGGTCGGTTTGGACGGATCGGTGCCGAGGTCGGCCTGCACCGGGATCGGCGGCGCGGTCGTCGGGTTGACCGGGTTGGCCGGGCCGTTGGTCGGGCCGTCGTTGGACGTACCGCCCGCATTTTGCGGCGGCTTCGGCGCAAGGTCCGGATTCAGCGTTTGCGACAGGAAACGCTGCCAGTTCAACCCCAAACCCATTCCGTCGATGGACAGCATGCAAGGCTCCCGTCAGGCGCGGCCGTACGCGGGATGCACGCCGCCAGCGCCGCATGGCGCGAATTCGAGTGTACGGAAGCGGCTGGAGCGGGCGCGGGGGCGATTCGTAGCGGGTGACGAGGGGGAGCCGGCCGGTCCGGGTGCCGCTACGAGAAGCGGGCAGGTCGAGAACGTACGCGGCATGGGCGACCGCGCGGCAAGGCGGCCCGCGCATCGCTACGCGCAGGTTCGATCGTTACAGCTTCCTTTCGGTGCGGGAGTCTGTCTTACTTTTTGCTTTCGTCGCATATGATCAGGTATGCGAAACAATGCGCCGCGATGGAGGCATCGTGGATGATCGGTACGGCGTGCGCTGGATCGAGCGATGGATTCGGCGGCACGAGTACAGGCTGCCTGCGTGCATGTGATCGGCGGAGGAACCGGATCGGATGACGGCGGCAATTCGCTTGCGTTGCCGGCAGGGGCCAACTGGATCGTTCCGGTATCCGGCGAGGGGCAGACTTGCCGGTTCGTGCGGCCGACGGAGCGTTGGACAAAACCGGAAGGTTGCCGCGGAATGGCGTGGCTGCGGCGCGGGAGCGGGGTGATCGCATTGGGACACAACCTGCGTGCATCCGTCGGAGAATTGTTACGTGACAACTTCAAGTCGTGATGAATGAGTTTATATACTGAATGCGTGTAACACGTCGGCTAGGCGAATCTCCGATTCGCGCACCCCAATAACCGGTCTTCCAGCCCGGTCGGCAAGCTTGCATCATCGCCATCCGCCATTCCGTGGCAAAACGCCTATAATGATTGGGCAAATTGCCGGAGAGAGGTCATGAGCACCATCGCTTTTCATCCTTCGGGCGTCGCCCATCCGCGTCAGGCCGAATTCACGATACTCGAGCAACTGCTGGCGATCCGCGTCCGGTCGGGCGCGGACCTGGCCGAGCTGGCAAGTGCGCGCGTCGACGTGTCGGTGATCGACCGGCTGTCGGAGCGCGGGCTGAAATCGGACGAGCTGGCCTTCATCATTCCACGCCGCACGCTGAGCCATCGGCGCCAGGCGCACGAACGCCTGTCGCCGGAGGAATCCGACAAGGCGATCCGTCTTGCACGCATCGTCGCGCAGGCGACGGCCACGTTCGGCGACCAGGACAAGGCGATGGCGTGGCTGCGCAACGGGCTGCAGCGCTTCGGCGGCCGCACGTCGCTCGACATGGCGAGCACCGAGCATGGCGCGCGGCTCGTCGAGGAAGTCCTCACGCAGATCGACGAGGGGTACTTCGCTTGACGACGCTGTGGCGGATCAGCAATTACGCCGACCTGAAAGGCATCGGCGGGTTGCGGGCCGGCGGGCGCTGGCATTTTGCCGGGCAGCCCGTCGTGTATCTCGCCGAGCATCCGGCGCTCGCACTGCTCGAGACGCTCGTTCATTTCGAAATCGCCACCGTCGCGCAGTTGCCGAGCGGATACCAGTTGCTGCGCATCGAGGTGCCCGATTCGGTGGATGTCGCCGAAATCGCGGAAGGCGACGTGCCGGACGACTGGCAAACGAATGTCGACTGGACGCGCAGCACCGGCACCGAATGGCTGCATACGCAGCCGAGCGCGCTGTTGCGCGTGCCGAGCGTCGTCGTGCCGCACGCGCACAACTTCCTGCTGAATCCGCTGCATCCGGCGGCACCCGAAATCCGCATCGCGGAAGTCATGCAATCGCCGTACGACACGCGGATTCTGCGGCTCGTCCAGTCGAAGCCGGGCGAATAGCGGACAGAAAAAGGCGTGCGGTCAGCGCTCGTGTGCGGCGCGGTCCGCGGCGGCATCGGGCGGCAGCGTCTGCCGGATGCGTGTGACCGTTCGCGTGCTGACGAGACCGAGCATCGCACTGACATCGGCATGCGCGTGGCCGGCGAGCAATTGCCGGCGCGCATACGTGTTGCGCAGCACGCGCGGGCTCATGTCCGCTGCGTGGAAGCCGATTGCGTTCAGCGCGTCGCGTACCACCAGCAGCAGGAACATGTCGTTCATCGCGCCACCGCCGCGCGGTGCGGGGAACAGCAGCGTCGATGCCCGCGTGTCTGCCGAATGCGCGCGCCATGCGGCGAGCGGTGCCAGCACGAACCCGGCAAGTTCGATCCGGCGCGCTGGCCGCGCGCGATCGCGCGGCACGGACAACGCCGGTGGCCGCGCGTCGAGATCGGGCGCGTCGCAGGGCATCGCCCGAATCTCGGCCGACGTGATGCCGCTCGCGAGCAGCAGCGCGACGATCGCACGATTCCGGCAGTCGGCCGAGGTGTCGTCTGGTCGAGGCTGGACGTGACGCTGCAGCGCCGCGTCGGCGTCGGGCGGCAGGTAGCACGGCTCCGGCTCGCCGACCGGCCATGCAAGATCGCGCGTCGCCCGGCCGGCCGGATGGATCGTCCGCACGCCGGTGTCGACCAGGTGCCGGCTCAGCCGGTCGATCAGCTTCGCATAGCGCACGCGCGTCGACGTGCCGGGCGTGCAGGTGCGGTCGAGTTCCGCGAGGAAAGCCGCGACCTGGTCGGGCCCGAACGTGGCCAGCGACACGCGGTGTGCGACCAGGTGGCGCAGGAACCGCTCGAACATCGCGACGTGCTGTACGACCGAACGCGGCGCGAACGGCCGGTGGCCGGCGCCGGTCGCGGCGGTTTCCTGCCATGCGCGAAACGCGCCGACGGGGTCGTGAATCCAGCGATTCGTGTCCATCCACGATTTATAGCCGGACACGGTGACGCCGGCAATCGTCTCCCGATGTCCAGGCGGCCGGTGCGCCCCGACGCAACCGGCGCGTCAGTGCGCGATACGCGTGTCGTCGACGCCGTCGTTGTTCATCGTCAGGTAAACAAGCACGAGCAACAGCGTGATGAAGAAGCGGAACGCATCCGGCACGCCGTTCCATTGCTTCGACATCCACATCCCGAACCATTCGCCGCCGACCGACATGAACGCGACCTGCCACGTGAGGAAGCCGAGCGTCAGGCCGGCGATCGCGCACGCCTTGGCCGCCCGGAACGCCGAATCGTCGGCGCGCCGTGCGCGCAGCAGCCGGATGCCGCCGATCCAGCACAGCACGGCCGTCAGCGTTTCCATCGAAATGATGCCGATGTAGCCGGCGTGATGGATCCACGTCGTGCCGATCGCGCGATACATGATCCCGTTGCCCGGGAAGGTGGTGTCCATCAGGAACACGTGGTGCACGAATGCGAAATTCGTCGCATAGTCGGTGATGTTGCCGAACGCGACGAGCGATGCAAAGAAAGCCATGGCGAGCACCATGGCTGCCTTGGAACAACGAATCATCATCATGGACTCCGAAATGAATGGGCAGGCGAAAGCGCGACCGTGCGGCGATGAACCGGCGTTCGGGGCGAGACCTGCGTAAATGTGCACGGCTGAGCCGGCGGATTTGCGTGCGTGTGCACGGCGGCGCGGAGATCGGGACTGGAAAACCTGAAGCCGGTGCGGCGTCGAGGAGACGCACGCGCCGGCTGGATCGAGTGCCCGCGCCAGGAGGGAGCGGCGATTGTCGGCCGAACCGCAGGCGTCGTCAAGCAGGGCGCGGCGTGCCCGTGTCGCGCAGCAGCGCTGCCTGCCGCTGCCGTTATGCGTCGCGCGAAGGTGCCGCGGCCGCGCCCCCGTGCGCCCGTCCGCTCAGCCGCGCGAGCGCGGCGAATGCCAGTTGCGTCGCGATGGCCGCGAGCGTGCCGGCCGCCATGCCGTTGCCGAGCACGATCTGCACGGGTGCGCCGAAATGGCGATACAGGTTCGGCACCAGGATCGGCGCGAGGCCGACCACCAGCGCGGCCGCGAGCGTGTACTGGTTGGCGCGTGCGTGCAGGTCGACGCTTGCGAGCAGCCGGATGCCCATCACGCCGATCATCGCGAACACGACCAGCGCGGTGCCGCCGACCACGGCGGCCGGAATCGCATACGCAAGCCGCGCGAGCGGCGCGAACAGCGCGATGACGATCAGGATTGCGCCGGCCGCGGCCGTCACGTAGCGCGAGCGCACGCCGGTCGTCTGCACGACGCCGATGTTTTCTGCGCTGGTCACGATCAGCGGCGTGCCGAACAGCGCGCCGGCCAGCGACGCCAGCGCGTCGCCGCGTATCGTCTTCGGCACGTCGCGCGGCAGCGAGATCGTCTTGCCGCACGTCTCGCCGACGGCGACCGTCTGCGCGGTGGCCTCGGCCATCGAGATCGCGGTGAAGATCAGCAGCGGCAGCGCGGCGAGCAGGTCGAAGCGCGGCATTCCGAACGGCAGCCACACCGGATGCGTGAACAGCGGTCCGTGCCACACGTCGGCGAGCGCCGGCATTGCGTCGAGCGCCCAGCCGAGCGTCGCGCCGGCCACCAGCCCGATCAGCACGGCGAGGCGTCCGGCCGTGCCGCGGAATGCACCGGCGGCGGCGACGGTGGCGACGATCGTCGCCAGTGCGAGACCGAGCGCGCGCGGCTGTGCGAAGTCGGCCGAGCCGGGCTGGCCGACGACGATCGTCGCGTAGATCCGGATCAGGTTGACCGACACGAGCAACAGCATCGCGCCGACGACGACGCGCGGAAAGAGCCGCAGGCAGCGCGTGAAGACGGGCAGCAGCACCCAGTAGAACGCACTGGCGAGCAGCGCGGCGCCGGTTGCGGTGGGCAGCCCCGATTGCGCGGCGATGCCCGCGAACAGCATCGTCGGAGCGCCGCCGGGCACCATCACGAACGGCAGGCGTGCGCCGATCGGGCCGGCGCCGAGCGATTGCGCCAGCGTGCCGATGCCGCACGCGAAGAACGTCGCGCCGATCAGCTGGACCGTCAGGTCGCCCGGCAGCGCGAGGACCTTCGCGATCAGGAAGACGGCCGTGATCGGCGACGCGGCCATCGACAGCACGTGCTGCAGCCCGAACAGCGCGAGCTGCCACGCGGGCAGCTTGGCATCGACGGGCGGAGAGATCGGATCGTGCGGCACGGCAGGCCCCTCGGAAGCGAACGGCGAAAACGGCCGGAAACCGGCGGCGAACGGCGTGTCAGGCCCGCAGCCAGGGCAATTGCGCGGCGCTGTAGCGGAACGTCTGGAACACGCTGTTCAACTGGCCCGGGCCGGTCTTGCGCGCCGCTTCGTCCGGGTATTCGGCGAACCACGGGATCACGTATTCCCACACGACCTCGCCGGCCGGCGTCACTTCGAACAGCCGGCCCGTCGACGATTCGGTGACGTGCGTGTTGCCGTTCGGCAAGCGCTGCGCGTTGCCCATGAACGGCGTGTAGAACAGGTTCACGACATCGTCCGCATACGACCACACGACGCGTAGCGTCGCCGGGTCGATTTCCACGACGCGCGAGAATACGACGTGCGCGCCGTGGCGGAAATTGCCGTTGTCGAACGCGAGGATGTTGCCGTTCGCGAGCGGCACCGGCGCATGCTGGTGCGACACGACGTCCGGTCCGATCCGCAGGTCGACGCGGCCGGTTTCGCGGTTCACGGCAATGATCCCCGACGTCGTGCGCAGGCTCATCAGCACGCGGCCGTTCGCATCGACCGCGAGACCGTTGACGAGCGGCCAGTGATAGCGGCCGAAGCCTGCCGCGATCGGAAAATCCTCGGGCCGCAGATGGTCGCGCGCGTGCCATTCCCACACGATCTGGCCGGCGCGGTTCACTTCGCGGATCACGTCCGTATACATCACTTCGTCTTCGCCATGCGCGGTGCCGCCCGGCACGCGCTGCGCGAACGCCGCGTCGGCCGGTTCGCACGCGGCGTAGAGCAGGTTGCCGTTCGGCAGCCACTGCGCGTCGTGGTGATGCGCGGGATCCTCATGGCGCCACACGGTTTCGCCTTGCGGCGTGACCTCGTAGAAGTCGCCGCCGTGCCACATCGACCACGGCGCATAGCGCGATTCGGAGCGCGGGTGGTTGCCGTTGTAGCCGAGATTGCCGTTCGCGAGGATGACCGCGTGGCGGCCGGGGCGGACGGGCATTTTCCACTGGTGCGCGACTTCGCCGTCGATGCCGACGAGGTAGACGTTGCCGTCGGCCGTCTGCGGGGCGATGAGCGTATAGCCGCCCGCGGACAGCACGGGATCGTGGGCGATGAGGCCGACGCCTCGGCGGCGCTGGGTGATTTGGTCGACGGTCGTCACTGCGGTCTCCATTCGAATCGGATGCGGGGATGCAGCGGAATCTAGACGATCCGGCGCGTCGGTAAAATCGGATTATTCTTGACGGCCTGTTCGGAAAAATCTAACGGTACCCCCATGCGTTCGATATCGCAGACATTCCGCTGTTTCGACGAAGTCGCGAGGCGCGGCTCGATTCGCAAGGCGGCCGACGTGCTGCACCTGACCGCCGCGGCGGTGCACCAGCAGATCCGCAATCTGGAGGAGCAGGTCGGCGTGCCGCTGTTCGACCGGCTGCCGCGCGGCATGCAGCTGACGCTTGCGGGCGAGATCGTGATCGCGGCCGTGCGGCGCGGCCAGCGCGACTTCGACAACGCGCTGACGCAGGTCGAGGATCTGCGCGCGCTGCGGCGCGGGCACGTGAACCTGGCCGTGCCCGCATCGACGGCCGAGAAGCTCGTGCCCGACGCGATCCTCGCCGCGCTGCAGCGCTATCCGGGCGTCACGTACAGCGTGCGCTCGGGCAACGGCGAGAACATCGTGCGCTGGGTCGAGACGGGCGAGGTCGACATCGGCTATGCGCTGCGCCGGCGCACGGCGGCGAGCGTCGTCGAGGTGCGCGCGTTCGCGCAGCCGCTGGGGGTCGTCACGGCGCCCGGTCATCCGCTGGCATCGGCGGGCGGCAAGGTGCGCATGCGCGACTGCTTCGCGCACCCGCTGATTCTGATGACGCCCGACACGGAGCTGCGCGCGATGTTCGACCAGATCGATGTGCGGCAACCGCGCACCGTGCGGCCGCTGGTCGAGACGGGCTCGGTGTCGATGGTGCGACGCCTCGCGGCCGAAGGTGCGGGGGTCGGCTTCCTGATCGCAGAGAACGTCGCGGACGATGTCGCCGCCGGGCGGCTCGCGTGGACCCCGCTCGCCGATGCGGGCGCGCGCTCGTTCAGTTGCATCTATCAACGGGCGGACATGAGCGCGACCGTCGCGATGACGATGTTTCTGGATTTTTTCTCGGAGGCGATCGAAACGATGGAGCGCGGATTCGCGCCTGGCGGCAAGGCAGCCGGCAAGCGCCGCCGTGCGGCAACGTAGCGACACCGGTCGCATTGCCTGATCGCGATGCCATGCAGCAGCGAATCCGCAGGCCGGTCCGGTGATGTTGCGCGTGCAACGTCCGGCTGCATTACGTCATACCCTTATTGCGGAAAAAATTTTGTTCATGGGACTATCGAACGCGTTGCCCGTGCACCGAGGGGGTTGCAGGCAACGTGAAGTCCATCGCAACGACCTACAAGAACATCGGCAGACAATGAACAGAACAGCGATTTTTCCGTATGCGTCCGCGTTGCTCGCGGCCGCCCTGTTGACCGCATGCGGCGGCGACGTCGAGAACGAAGCGGGCCGCACGACGACACCTTCCACCGATGCGAGCTGCCTCGCGGTCGACAACAGCGGCGCGACGGTCGTGGTGGGCTCGAACCAGCCGGGCGATCCGTCGCTGCCGGAAGCGTCGTCGGGCTATCGCACCGGGATGAAGCCCGTCTATGCGAAAACGTACCTGGTGGCCACGTCGAACGCGTATGCGAGCGCAGCCGGTTGCGCGGTGCTGAAGAAGGGCGGCACGGCTGCCGACGCGGCGGTCGCCGTGCAGGCCGTGCTGGGCCTGACGGTGCCCGAGGCGACGGGGCTCGGGTCGGGCGGCGTGCTGCTCTACTACGATGCGCGCAGCAAGACGGTGCAGGCATACGACGGCCGCGAAACCGCGCCGGCCGCCGCGACGGAGAACTACCTGCGCTACGTCGACGACACGACCGACCATTCGGCGCCGCTGCCGAACGCGCGCGCGAGCGGCCGCTCGATCGGCACGATCGGCGTGCCGCGGCTCATCGAGGCGCTGCAGCAGGATCATGGCCGCCTGCCGTGGCAGAACCTGTTCGGTGATGCGATCGCGCTCGCGACCAACGGTTTCCCGATCGGCGGCCGGCTTGCCGACGCGATCGCCTCGAACGCGCCGAACCTGAAGCGCGACCCCGAGGCCGCCGCGTACTTCCTGAACGCCGACGGTTCGCCGAAGACGCTCGGCACCGTGCTGAAGAATCCCGCGTACGCACATACACTGACGCTGATGGCGCAATCGGGCGCGAATGCGCTGTACACCGGGCAGATCGCGCAGGACATCGTCGCGAAGATCGCGGTGACGAAGGGCGCGGACGGCTCGACGCTCACGCCGGGCAAGACGACCGTCGCGGATCTGGCCGCGTATCAGGCGAAGCGCCGCGATCCCGTGTGCACGACCTATCGCAGCTACTGGGTCTGCGGGATGCCGCCGCCGTCGTCGGGCGGCATCGCGGTCGCATCGGCGCTCGGCATTCTCGAGAATTACGACCTGAAGTCGCTGAAGCCGACGGCGATCGATCTCGAAGGCGGCAAGCCGACCGTCGCGGGCGTGCACCTCGTCACCGAGGCGGAACGGCTCGCGTATGCCGACCGCGACAAGTACGTGGCCGATACGGATTTCGTGCCGCTGCCGGGCGGTACGTGGGACACGCTGCTGAACAAGCCGTACCTGAAATCGCGCGCGGCGCTGATCGACACGACCAGGAGCATGGGCACCGCGCAGCCCGGCAATCTCGGTGCGGTGCCGCTCGGCGTCGACACGACGCTGATCGAGCATGGCACGAACCAGTTCACGATCGTCGACGGCGACGGCAACGTGCTGAGCGCGACGACGACGGTCGAGTCGAGCATGGGCTCGTTCCACATGACCAACGGCTTCCTGCTGAACAACCAGCTGACCGACTTTTCCGCGAACCCGGTCGACACGTCCGGCAATCCGGTGGCGAACCGGCTGCAGCCGGGCAAGCGGCCGCGCAGCTCGATGGCGCCGACGATCGTGTTCGGGCAGGCTGCCGACGGCTCGCGCGGCGACTTCGTGATGGCGACGGGTTCGCCGGGCGGCGGCACGATTCCGCAATACGTGGTCAAGACGCTCGTCGGCGCGCTCGACTGGGGCCTCGACGCGCAGCAGTCCGCGGGGCTCGTCGATTTCGGCGCGAGCAACAGCCCGACGACCACGGTCGGCGGCGAGCATCCGAACGTCAACACGGCGAACAACGGTGCGAACGATCCGCTGATCACGGGGCTGCTCGCGCTTGGGCACAAGGTGTCGACGTCCGCGCAGGCGAGCGGCGTCAACACGGTGATGCGCGTGACGGCCGGCCAGTCGCCCGTGTTGCAGGGCGGCACCGATCCGCGTCGCGAAGGCGTCGTGCTCGGCGATACGTTCCGGCCGTAAACGGACGGAACACGTACGGCCCCGATCTGCCGACGGGCAGTCGGGGCCGTATTGCTTGAAGGGACGGCAATGACGAACGCACACCTGCTCGAACTGGACGCCGCGCTGTCGGCGCCGGGCTTTTTCGATTGCCTCGGCGACGTCGATGGCGATACCGCGCTGGAGCGTCGCGATGCCGAGCCGTTCGATACGCAGTGGATGGCGGCGTTCGATGCAATCGACGGCGATCCGGCCGCGGCGATCGACAAGCAGTCGGTGGACGCGCTGCGGGAAAAGGCATACAGGCTGGCGTTCCGTGCATCGGGTCATGCCGGTGTGGCGGCCTGCGTGTCGGACGACATCGAGCTGATCGCGAGGAACCGGTTGTCGGGCCGCCCTGGCAACTGGCCCGAACATATCCTTTGGGATGCTTATAAAAGCGGCCGGTTTCCCTGCTAGCCGCGTGACCCTGCGCCTGTCTCCCGACGCTCGGCGGGCGTGCCCGTCGCGATCGCGGTGCTGCTTGCGTTCCATGCTGCCGGGTTCGCGCCGGTTCACCGTCAAATACGCGAGCCATCCTGCTGCAAGCCTCCGATTGTCAAACAGTGTGAGTCAATCGTCAGCATTTGCAACGGAAGTAACAGTCCCCGCAATTCGACTGTTTTGCGTGCCGGCGCCGCTACATTAGCTCCACCTGCCGCACGTCGCGGCGAGGCATGCGACAAGCCGCAGAAGGCGGCCCGCAGCAACAACGTCTTTGGGGAGAATGACCATGAACAAGATTCGTACGATTCTGCTGGGTGCCGCTCTGACGGCGATGGCGACTTCGGCTGCATTTGCACAGACGGCCCAGACGGGTGCCCAGGGTGCCGCAGGCGTCGGCGCACAGGTCCAGACGCCGCTGCTCGGCGGCGGCGTGGGCGTGCAGGCGGGCGCTGGCGCGAATGCGGCGGGCTCGGGTTCGGGCGCAGGCAACGCCGTTGGCGGCGCGCTGAACGGCGTCGGCAAGACGGTCGGCGGCGTGGGCTCGGCAGCGGGCAATGCGGTCGGCGGTGCGACGCAGGCGGTCGGCTCGGCAGCCGGCACGACGAAGGATGCGGCGGCATCGGCCGTCCACTCGACAAAGGCGCACGTGAAGCATGTCTCCGGCTCGGCGAAGAGCCATGCACAGGGTGCCGTGTCGACGGCGGGCGACGTGGCGGGCGGCACGAAGGCGAAGGCCGGCGAAGCGCTCGAAGGCACGACGAACGCCGTGAAGGGCGGTGCATCGGTCGGCGTGAAGGGCTCCGCGTCGGCACAAGGCGGCGCGCTGTAAGCGACACCCATCCCGCCAGGACCCGGCCCGCTTCGATGCGGGCCGGGTTTTTTTATGGGTGCGCGTGGCCCCTGCCCAATGCCCGCGCGCCATGCTTAAATAGCAGGGCTCCCGGCCGCCGGGCCGCCGCAATGACGGCGCCGGCCGATCCGGGCCAGCATGTCCGATCGACATCGTGACGACAGACGACACAAAAAGCACCGTTCCGGCTTGCCCGGCGCGGTCCGATAACATTCCGAGGCATCACGTCATGACCATCCTGTTCCGTCTTCTCGCGCTCGCCTGCGCACTCTGGCTGGCCGCCTGCGCGGCGCCGCCCCCGCCGTCGGCCAGTACCGCCGCGTCCGCTCCCGCACCGGATGCCAGCGAACGCCGCGGGCTCGGTACCGCGTGGGGCGAGTCGGTGCGATCCGAAACCCGGCAGGTCGACTTCGAACGCGCGGATCCGGCGAAGCCGACGGATCTCGCGTCGGTCTACTACAACGATGTGCTGCCCGGCCATCTTCCCGCGTCGCAGGTTCGCCGGCTGCCGACCCGCGTCGCACTCGCGAACGGCGACATCGCGCTGTCGTTTACCGACGAAAAGGGCGCGCCGCTGCGTCTTGCGCGCAGCAATGGCCGCTGGCACATGGCAGGCGTCGAGGGTTCGCGTTACCTCATCGTGTTGCGCAACCAGGGGCGCCGCGCGTTCGAAGTCGTGTCGACGGTCGACGGGCTCGACGTGCTGTCGGGGCGCCCGGGCAGCTACACGAACGGTGGCTACGTGCTGTATCCGGGCCGCACGCTGACGATCGAGGGCTTCCGCAAGAGCCGCGACGAAGTCGCTGCGTTCCGTTTCGCAGCGGTGCCCGACAGCTATGTCGCGAACTCGAAGTACGGCGACGCCGCGAATGTCGGCGTGATCGGCGTCGCGCTGTTCGCGCAGAAGGACAACGAAGAGGAAGCGCTGCGCCGCAATGCGAATCCGTTCCCGGGCAACGACAACGGCTTTGCGCCGCCGCCCGTCCCGCGCGGCGAGTGAGGGCACGTAGCCGGGCATCCGCGTGCATCGCGACGCGCGCAGGGTGATCCTGCGCGTTTCCCGCTGCCCGTTCAGCGCCGTCCCGACGCCGTTTTGCCCGAACCGGATCCGCTGCGCAATCGCGTTGTCGAGCGATCGCGTGGCGCGACGCCAGCTCGACACCGACGTCCGGTGGCGCATCTCGCGCGCGGCAGCGTGACGCCGCGTGGCGTTCGTTTCACGACCGGTCCGGCTGTCGGAGACGAGGTTCCGCTGTCGCGCGATCGTGCTGCGGCACAATGGCGGTTCGTGTCCGTATCCCGTGCTTCCCCGCCATCCGGACCGACGGAGAACCTCATGTCGTTACCCGCTTTCAGGTACCATCCCGACCCGCTCGCACCGGGCAGCGTGATCCGGTCCGGCGCGCCCCCGTGGGAACGCTTTCTCGCCGCGCTCGACAAGGACGGCTCGCCGGCCGCGTACGTGTTTCGCTGCATCCATTGCGGCGAACCCGGCGGCTACCCGGATTGCGATTGACGGCCGGGCTCGTGCGGGCGGCGATGCCCGTTCGCCATGAAACAGAGGAATCTTCGTGAAGTTCATCCACGCCGCAGACATTCACCTTGACAGCCCGTTGCACGGCCTGAGCGCGTATCCCGATGCGCCGGCCGCACAGTTGCGCAACGCGTCGCGCGAGGCGCTGCGGCAACTCGTGGATCGTGCGATCGAAGAGGAAGTCGCGTTTCTCGTGATCGCCGGCGACCTGTACGACGGCGACTGGAAGGACCACAACACGGGCATCTTCTTCGGCCAGCAGATGGGGCGGCTGCGCAAGGCCGGCATCCGCGCGTTCGTGCTCGGCGGCAACCACGATGCCGAAAGCGAGATGACGAAGAAGCTGACGTTGCCGGACAACGTCACCGTGTTCGGCCACCGCAAGCCGGAAACCGTCAGGCTGCCCGAATTCGACGTCGCGCTGCACGGGCAGAGCTTCAAGGACAAGGCCGTCGTCGACAATCTCGCGATCGGCTATCCGGATCCGGTACCCGGCTACTACAACATCGGCGTGCTGCACACGGCGCTCGAAGGCTACGCCGCGCACGCGAACTATGCGCCGTGCACGCTGGCCGAACTGCACGCGAAAGGCTACGACTACTGGGCACTCGGCCACGTGCATGAGTTCCAGCAATGGACGGGGCCGTCCACCGTCGTGTTTCCCGGCAACCTGCAGGGGCGCCATATCCGCGAGACGGGCCGCCGCGGCGCGGTACTCGTGACGGTCGAGCAAGGCCGCACGCAGGTCGAGCGCCTGTATCTCGACGTGCTGCGCTGGGAGGCCGTGACGGTCGATGCATCCGACTGCCTGTCGGTTGCCGATCTGTCGAGAAAGATCGGCCAGGCGCTGGAAGCGCTTTTGACCGTCGACGGCCACGTGCCGCGCGCGGTGCGCGTGACGGTCACGGGGCGCACGCCTGCACACGGACTCTTTTTCGGTCGCGCGCCGCAGTTGCGCGCGGAAGTGCTGAACCAGATCGGCATCATCGGCAACGAGCGGCTGTGGCTCGAGAAGGTCCGGCTCGCGACGTCCGCCGCCGATCATCAGCCGGGCGAAAGCGAGCCGCTCGAAGCGCTGGAGGACCTGAAGCAGATCCTGGCCGATGCCGCGCACGATCCGGATTTCCTCGCGTTGCTCGAACGCGACCTGAAGCCGTTCGTCGGCAAGGTCCGCAGCGACGTGAAGGAGGACGTGCCGTTGCTGACGATGGCGCGGGCGGGCGAGCTGACGGCGCTGGTCGAGCAGGTCGGGCCTGAACTGCTCGCGCGGCTGGCGAGGGGGGAATAAGCGATGCGCATCAGCCAGCTCGATCTGATCAAGTACGGCAAGTTCACCGACGAGACGCTGCGGTTCCCGTCGGCCGGCGAGGATTTTCATGTGATCGTCGGGCCGAACGAGGCCGGCAAGTCGACGATCCGCACGGCCGTGTCCGAGTTGCTGTTCGGGATGAAGCTGCAGACGCCGCTCGATTTCCTGCACAGCACGCCCGAGTTGCGGATCGGCGGCGTGCTGGAGAGCGGCGCGGGCGAACTCGCGTTCCACCGCGCGCGCGGGCGCAGTCCATTGCGCACGCCGGCCGACGACAAGCTGCCCGACGACTACCTGGCGGCCATTCTCGACGGCGCGACGCGCGAGTTCTTCGAGCAGATGTTCGGGCTCGATCACGGGCGGCTGGTCGACGGCGGCCGGAGCATTCTCGATGCATCCGACAAGCTCGGGCAGGTGCTGTTCGAATCGGCCGCCGGTGTCGGCAGCCTTGGGCCGGTGCGTGAGGAACTCGACGCGCGTTCGGTCGAGCTGTGGGCGCCGCGCCGGAGCGGCAGCGCGTTTGCGCTGGCCGAAACGTCGTTCAACGAAGCCGTGACCGAACTGAAGATGGTCCAGGTGCGCACGCGCGACTGGGTCGATCGCAAGGACGCGCGCGAAGCGGTCGAACAGCAGATCGAGCAGGCGCGTGCGGAACAGCGCCGGCTCGAAACGCTGCGCTCGAAGCTCGAGCGCGTGCGGCGGCTCGCGCCGTACCTGAAGGAGCTGACGGTCAAGGATGCGGCGCTGGCCGAACTCGGCGCAGTCGTCGAGTTGCCGCCGACTGCGTATGCGGATCTGCTGAAGGCACAGGGCGATCTCGCGGCCGAGCAGAAGGTGCTCGAAGAACGGCGCGCGGACCTGCTCGCGAAACGGCAGGCGCGCGATGCGATCGACGCGGACGCCGACACGCTGGCGCTGGAAGCCGATATCGAAGCGCTCGATCGCCTGCGCGGCGCGTGCATGAATCACGCGCAGGATCTGCTGCTGCTCGGTGCGGACGTCGAGCGGCACCTGTCCGCCGCGTCGTCGGCAGCCGCCCAGCTCGACTGGCCGACGGACGAAGCATCGCTGCGCGCGTCGTTGCCGACGGCGCTGTCGCTGAAGACCGTCGCGAACCTGCTGCGCGAGCACGGCGCGCTGCATCAGGCGCTCGCCGGCGCGCGCGAATCGCTCGACGAACGTACGCGCGAGCTGGCGCAGGTGCAGGAGCAACAGGCGCGCCTGTCGACCGTCGACGTGCCGGAAGCGCTGCGCGCGGCGCTGGCCGATGCGCAAGGCTTTCGCAATAGCGGCCAGCGCGAGCAGGCGCTGGCGCATGAAATCGCGGCCGCCGAACGCGTGCTGTCCGGCGCGCTCGATGCGCTCGGCCAGTGGCGCATGCCGGTCGACGCGCTGCGCGCACTCGACGTGCCGTCAGCGGCGCGGCTCGGCACGCTGCTCAAGGAAGACAGCGAACGCGCAAGCGCGACAGCTGCCGCGCGCGAAGCGCGCGACGGTGCGCTCGAAGAGCTCGAGCGGCTCGAACTGCAGGAGAAGCATTTCGCGGAGAACCACAAGGTCGTTACGACCGCCGACGTGCTGGCGGCGCGCGCGCGTCGCGACGGCGCGTGGGGAGACATCCGCAGTGGCGCGGTTGATCTCGCAATCGGCGCACCGGCAGTCGACGACGCGATTCGTCTCGCTGACGAACTCGTCGATGCGCAGCTCGGCGCCACGCAGGCGGCCGCGACGCTGCAATCGCTGCGTCAGCAGGTCGAATCCGCGCGTGCGGGCGTGGCACGCAGGAAGGCCGCACTGGACGAACGCGAACGCGAACTGACGGCGCATCGCGACGCGTGGGCCGCGCTTGCAACGACGGCCGCGGTGCCCGGCATGCCGCTGGCGGCGATGGGTGACTGGCTCGCGAAGCGCGAAACGGTGTTTGCTGCACAGGCCGATCTTGACCGTCAGCGCCGCGAATTCGACACGATTCGCGCTGCACGGGCCGGCGCGGAAGCCGCGCTGCGCGCGGCACTGCGTCCGGTATCGCGCGGCGGCGAGTCGGACGGGCTGGCGGCGCTCGTCGCGATCGCCGAGACTTTCGTGCAGTTGGCCGAGAAAGCGATCGCGCAGAAGGACAGTCTCGACGATCGCGCGCGGGAAGCCGAACGCGGATGCGCGACGGCGCAATCGCGGGCCGGTCACGCACAGGCGGCCTACGATGCATGGCAGGCACAATGGCGCGACGCGCTGGCCGACGCGAAACTGTCCGCGAGCGCGACGACGCTGGCCGCGGCGGAGGGGGCGCTCGGGCTCGCGAATGCAGTGACGGCCGAGCTGGCCGATGCCGATGCGCCGCGCAACCGGATCGCCGCGATTCGCGCGGAGTTGGCCGCGCTTGAGGCTGGCGCGCGGCGCCTTGCCGAAGCGCTCGCGCCGGAATGGCTTGCCGGCGGCGACTGGCCGGACGTGGCGCGACGGTTGACGATGCGCCTCGCGGCCGCCAGGGAACTCGCGCGTGCGATCGGTCGTGCCGACGAGGCCGTGCGGCAGGCCGACGGCAAGGTCGCGGACGCGGCCGCCGCGGTGGCCGGGGCCGATGCCCGTATCCAGCCGCTGCTGCAACTGGCCGGCGTCGCTTCGATCGACGCGGCGCTGCCTCTCGCCGAGCGCTCGGATCGTCAGCGCCAGCTTCGGCAGGCGGTCGATGCCGCGCACGAAGCGCTGGTGCGCGACGGCGACGGGCTGTCCCGGTCCGCCGTGGAAGTAGAAGTCGCGGAGCAGGACATTGCCGACGTGCCGGCGCATCTCGAAGCGGTGAAGCAGTCTCTCGGCGATGTCGGCAGGCGGCTGAACGAGCTGTCGCAGCAGCAGGTCGTGGCCGACCAGGCATTCGGCGCGATCGACGGCCAGGCGAACGCAGCCGTTGCCGAGTCGAAGCGGCAGGAAGCACTGGCGGCGATGGGCGATGCGGCCGAACAGTATCTGGAGGCGGCCACTGCGAGCCGCTTGCTGAAGTGGGCGACGGATCGCTATCGCGACCAGAAGCAGGGGCCGATGCTCCGGCGCGCGGGCGAGATTTTCGCGGGGCTCACGCTGGGCGAATTCGCGAAGCTGACCGTCGATACCGAACGGACGCCGCCCGCGCTGTATGCACGGCGCACGAAGGGCGTGTCGGTCGAGGTCGCGGGATTGAGTGAAGGCACGCGCGATCAGTTGTTCCTCGCGCTGCGCATCGCGGCGCTGGAGCTGCAGCTCGGCAGCCGGACCGCGCTGCCGTTCGTCGCCGACGATCTGTTCATCAATTTCGACGACGCGCGCGCGAAGGCCGGGCTCGACGCGCTGCGCGATCTGTCGACGCGCACCCAGGTGCTGTTCCTGACGCACCACGACCACCTGCTGCCGCTCGTGAGGGACGTCTTCGGCGCGCGGGTCAACGTGGTCGAGTTGCAGCGCGCGCCGGCCGGCGCGTGAGGCGGGATGCCGGCACGCGGGAGGGGGCATCGCGTACAGGTAGTATGAGCGGTTCCGAAACGCACGCGGCCGGGTCAACCGGTCGCGGGTCTGGCCACACGAGGGGAAAATATGAAAAAGCTGGTAGCCGCCATCGCGTTCGCGGCGGACAAGCATCGCAATCAGCGTCGCAAGGACGAAGAGGCGTCGCCGTACATCAATCATCCGATCGCACTCGCCGACGTGCTGGCCAACGAGGCCGGCGTCGAGGACGAGCGTGTGATCGTCGCGGCCGTGCTGCACGACACGGTCGAGGATACGGAGACGACCGAGCAGGAGCTGCTGCGGCTGTTCGGCAAGGACGTGGCGGACATCGTGATGGAAGTCACCGACGACAAGTCGTTGCCGAAGGAAGAGCGCAAGCGTCTGCAGGTCGAGCATGCGGCCACCATCAGCCGTCGCGCGAAGCTCGTGAAGCTGGCCGACAAGATCTGCAACCTGCGCGACATCGCGCAGCATCCGCCCGCGGACTGGCCGCTCGAGCGCAAGCAGGCGTATTTCGACTGGGCGAAGTCGGTCGTCGACCCGATGCGCGGCGTCCATCCCGGCCTCGAGGCGATCTTCGACACCGCGTACGCGGCACGGCCGGCGGACTGAGGTTTCCGCATGGCAGCGACCCGACCCGTCGAATCCGCCGAGCGGCCAGTACCCGCGGTGGCGGGCGTCGACGTCGGGGGCGACAAGAAGCTGTGCGATCTCGTGATCCTGCGCGGGGCGACGGTCGTTTGCCGCGAAGCGCGGATTGCGCCGGAGGCGGTGCCCGCGCTGTGCGTCGCCCATGACGTCGTGGCCGTCGGCGTCGACGCACCGAGCGTGTGGTGGACGGGCACCGGTCGCCGGGCGGCCGAACAGGCGCTCGCGCGCGAACGGATCTCGTGCTTTCCGACGCCGTCGCGGGAGCAGGCCGTCACAAGCACGTCGGGCTTCTTCGACTGGATGTTCATCGGCGAGCGCGTGTACCGCGCGCTCGCGGACACCTATCCGTTGCTGACGGGCGCGCACTATGCGGGTGGCCGTGCGAGTTTCGAGACCTATCCGTACGCGATTACCTGCGCGATGCTGGGCAAGGCGGTGGCGTCGGCGAAGCTGAAGCGTACGCAGCGCCTGCAATTGCTGGAGCGATTGGGGATCGATGTGTCGACGCTGCGCTCCGTCGATGCGCGAGACGCGACCCTGTGCGCGTTGACCGCGCAATACGTGATCGACGGGAACGCACATGCGTATGGCGATACGGAGGGCGGCTACATCCGCGTGCCGATCGTCAGCGAGGCGATCGTGCTCGACTCGCCGTAGCGATGGCACGTGGCGACTGCGGGGCAGTTGTCACGGCAAGGTGAGCTTTTGCGGGAGAGGTTCGGTCTTCCTGGCGCCGGTGGCGTCAGATGTCGAGTGTCGGCCGACAAACATCAGGCTTGCCGGTGCGCACGACATGAAGCCGGCGCACCAGGCAATCCCGGGCAGCGCCGCTCAATCCTCGAGGATGGACTTCGGTACGTTGGCCAGGTCGCAGGCTTGCGCCTGATCGAAGTAGTCTTCCGCATCGTTGATCATCACGACGGCGACGTCGATCAGCTCGTCGAGCCGTTGCAGCAGCGATTCACGCCACTCGATGTCTTCATCGCGCTCGGGCGTCTTGTCGAGTTGCTCGATGATCGAATCGGCCGTCTGCAGGAAGGGGATCGCCTGCTGATAGTTCTCGATCGAGACCATCGCCGCATTGCGCGCGCCGACGAGCCGTTCGCGGTGCTCGTCCGCCAGTTCGGATTCGCCGCTGATCCGCGGCAGTACATCCGAGATGCGCTGAAGCAGCGGTGGCGTCTGTTCTTCCAGCAGGATGGCGCGTTCGCGCAGCGCCGCGTATTCGTCGCGAAGATCGGCGTCGCCGGGTTGAGTCGTGCTGTCCATCGTCGATATGAGTGCGTGGTTCGGTCGCGGCATGATACTCGACAGCGCCGGGTTCCTTGTCCGTTTCGCCGCCCTCTCTATATAGGTGGCAAGACGGGCATACGTCATATCTATAGAGAACCGCTCGCGGTGGGATCAGCGTCGGCCGAGCCCCAAGCCCCCGTGCGCGTGAGCGCACGGGGGCTTTTTCAAATTTCTTCACAAAGGGGCTTGCGCGAACGGCGTGAGGTGCATAGAATCACGCCTCTTTCGCGCTAACGGAAACGCAGCGCGGGAGGGAAGGGAAGCGGTGCTGTTGAGGTCCGG
>NZ_CABVPX010000051.1 GCF_902499125.1 Burkholderia arboris | reverse complement strand
ACCACCGGACCTCAACAGCACCGCTTCCCTTCCCTCCCGCGCTGCGTTTCCGTTAGCGCGAAAGAGGCGTGATTCTAAGCACCTGCCTCCATCTCCGCAACCCCCTTTGTGAAATATTTTTGACATGCCGTGCCGGGGGCCGCTGAGCCTCCCTCAGTGCTCATATATAGGCGGCACGGCGG
This sequence comes from Burkholderia arboris, assembly GCF_902499125.1. GTDB lineage: Bacteria > Pseudomonadota > Gammaproteobacteria > Burkholderiales > Burkholderiaceae > Burkholderia > Burkholderia arboris. The sequence goes on along the minus strand of NZ_CABVPX010000051.1, from coordinate 39,120 downwards.
AAGCCGCCTCGGTCACCCGTGAACAGCCCCCGCCGCCGCGAACGCAATCTTGCGTCGATCACCGCCCCACCATCGCCCTCACCACGCCGTCCCGCCGAATCAGCCCGTGATACAGCGCCGCCGCAAAGTGCGCGAGGAACGTCAGGAAGAACAGATAGGCCAGCACGCGATGCGCAACCCTGAGCCAGGCGAACGTGACCGGATCAGCCGAAACGATCGCCGGCAGCTGCACGCCACCGCCCAGCGTCACCGGATAGCCGCCCGCCGACAGCATCGCCCACCCGATCAGCGGCATCGCAATCATCAGCGCATAGAGCACGAGATGCGACCCGTGCGCGGCCACCCGCTGCCACCACGGCAGATCCTCGGGCAGCGCCGGCGGCTTCGACAACACCCGCACCACGATCCGCACGCACACCAGCACCAGCACGGCCACGCCCAGCGGCTTGTGAATCGCCACCAGAATCTCGTGCCGCCCGGAAACAGACGCCACCATCCCCACCCCGATGAACAGCATCGCGAGGATCATCGCGGCCATCACCCAGTGCAGCACCCGCGCCGGCAAGCTAAACGTCGTCGAAGCCTTCATCATCGCCCCTCCCCACTCAATCGCGCCACGCCGGCCACTCCGGCCTCTTCGCTCGTGCGTCGCAGATACGAATCCGCATACGCCGCCGACCGCGCCGCCAGCAACGGATCGCCCGACACCTGAATCCCCTGCGGCAGCACCGTCGGGTCGTAATTCACGTCACGGCATGGCCCGCTGTCCTGCGCCTCCACGCGGTCGAGCACCAGCGTGCCTGCATCGATCGTCGTCCGCTGCGCGGGCCAGACCTTCGTCGCGTCGTCTACCGGATCGCCGGGCTCCGCCAGCGTGACCAGCAGCTTCCACTTCTGCGCACCGGCCGCGATGCGCTGCGTCACGTCCTGCTGGAGCACGTTCGGATCCCCGGCCGTCGCGACATCGCCGGCGCCGGCCGTCTGCTCCGGCACGACGCGCCACCGCACCGCCTGGCGCTTGCCGGCCGCGTCGACGAAGTAGAACGCGTTCAACCCGTAATAGCTTTCGGTGACGTAGCTCGCGCTCGGCTTCGCACCCTTCACCCATTGCAGGAACGCGGCCGCCTCCGGATGCGCGCCGAAAAACGCCTTCACCTTCGCCGGATCGGGCTTGCCCGTCTTCGGATCGGGCCGGGTCGCGAGCGTCTGCTGGTAGAACGCCTGCGGCGTCGCCACCGGAAACACCGGCATCGCGTTCATCCCGGTCCGCCATTGCTCGCCGTCCGGCGCGGTGAGCTTCAGCGCAAGACTGCGGATCGGCACGCTGCTGTCGGGCGCATACGGATTCCCGCCCGGCAACGCGAAGCGCCCGACCACCGGCGTGCGTACCGCCTTGAAGAACGGCGCGACCGAATACGCGCTCGCGGCGCCGTTGCCTTCGAAATAACCGGTCACGCACACGCCCTTCGCGTGATTGCGCCGGAAGCCGGGATGGATGCCGCTGTTGGTCTGCAGCGCGTCGACGAGCCGCTGCGGGGTCAGACGCGCCGGCGCAAGCCAGCCGCCCGCGTAGCCGAACGCGACGGCCACGCCGGCCACCGCGCCGCCGATCACGACCCAGCGCCACCACCCGCGCCCGGGCTCGCGCTGCGGCGAAGAAGAGGAAGATTGCTTCATGAATGCGCTCCCGATCGTCAGATCATTGTCGAACGCGCGTAGGACGCCGCCCGCGCCGCTTTATTCCACGGAAATTTTTTTCGTATGCTGGAGGGAATAATCGGTGCCGCCCGGCGTCCTACGCGGCATCTCGACCCTTTCGGCAACCGGCCCGGCCATGCCCTCCACCGCCCTCGACGACGACGCACTGCGCGAACTCATCCCCAGGCTGCGACGCTTCGCGCTCTGGCTGGCGCGCGACGTCCACGCGGCCGACGATCTCGTTCAGTCGACGCTCGAGCGCGCGCTGTCGCGCTGGACGAGCCGTCGCGACGACGCGTCGCTGCGCAGTTGGCTCTTCACGATCCTGTACCGGCAGTTTCTCGACGGGAAGCGCAGCGCGAAGCGCTACAACTGGCTGCTTGGCCGGATCCGCGACGACGACGAAGCGCACTGGCCGTCCGCCGAACGCGAATTCACGGCGCGCGCGACGCTCGAAGCGTTCGGCCGGCTCTCCGACGAGCAACGCAGCCTGCTGCTGCTCGTCGCCGTCGAGGGCTTCACCTATCAGGAAGTCGCCGACCTGCTCGAGGTGCCGATCGGCACCGTGATGTCGCGGCTCTCCCGCGCGCGCCAGGCGCTGCGCCAGCTCAGCGACGGCGAGCTTCCTGCCCCTTCTCTCCGGTTGATGAAGAAATGAACACGCCTCCGAACGAACACGACCTTCAGGCCTACGTCGACGGCCAGCTCGACGACGAGGCGCGCGCCGCAGTCGAGCGCTATCTCGCGCTGCATCCGGAGCGCGCCGAACAGGTGAAGCAATGGCAGCAAGATGCGCAGCGGTTGCGGGCCGCGCTGGAGAGCGTGCGGATGCCGGCCGATAACCCCGCGCTGGATCCGGCGGCGATTCGCGGCCGGCGGGCGGAACGCTCGCGGATGCGGTTCGCGGTCGCGGCTTCGTTCGTGTTCTGCGTCGGGCTGGGGACGCTGGGCGGGTGGCAGGCGCGCGGCTGGAACGCCGCGCCGCCCATCGCGCCGATGAGCGATGCAATCCAGGCTTACCGGATGATGGTGGTCGATCAGACGGCCAAGGTCGATTACCGGCCGACCGGTGCGGGCGATCTGCAGGGGTGGCTCACCAAACGCGTGGGCGCCTCGGCGAGGCTGCCGGATTTGAGCGCGGCGGGGTTCAGGCCGGTTGGCGGGCGGCTGTTCACGACGGACAGCGGGGCCACGGCTGCGATGGTGCTCTATGAAGACGAGGCCGGGCGGACGCTGAGCTTCTATCTCCGTCCCGCGGAATCGGAACATCGGCTGCTGCCGGCCGGGCAACGCGTGGATGGCGCGTTGCTGGCGCGGTATGGATCGGTGAACGGGCTCAACTATGCCGTGGTCGGGCCGGCCGGGAGTCTTGGGGAGAAGGCAGTCGTGCAGGCGCTCGATCAGCAGACTTGAGTGGTACGATGCGCGCCCGGCTGGCGGTCGATGGTAGCCGCCAGTGCCCGGAAGGATGCGGCTTTGCTGGTTGGGCGCGCTCACGCTCACCATTCGCCTGCACAGCGTTTCGACTGACTTCCCTGGACGGTTGTCCACACCGGAACGGGCTCTGCGCCCTCACCCTTGAAATCACAGGGTTTCCAGTCGCCTCGGAACGAGATATCCACATCGATCACGACGGTCGCCACGCGCTGCCATCGCCCGAATCGCTCACCGTGGTCGAGCACAGCGATGCGAGTCGTTCGGGAGCCGGATATCCACAAGCCGTCATGCCGACCGCGCTCGAACAACAATCGGACTGGCGCATGCACGCGAATCCGCCTACGCAAACGACCAGCCGCCCCTGCACACAGCAGCATTTTCACCACGATGGCCGGTGCGTTCCTGCACCGTCCGAAGTGCGCCCCACACATCGTCGCGTCCTCGATCCAGACGGCTGATGTCGACACTCATGGCACGCACTGAATGTCGGAATCGTTCACCTTCGCCGTATTGCCCTGCGGTGCCCGCATCTCCGGAAATAGTCGCGCAACCGGCTGTTGCGAGGCCACCCAGTCCGGATAATCGGCCTGCATGTCCTGCAACAGCCGGGCGCGGTTGTCTTCGCTATAAGACGCCCGGATCAACGCGAGCGTCGAATAAGGTGCCTTCATGGGCATCTCGAAAGCAGGCAGCTCGCCGAACGCATCCAGCCGGCTCCCGACCACCGCCACTGCGTTCAACGGCGGCAACCCGGACGATCTGGCCTTCATGCGCCGCCAGCTACAGACCTGTTCGACACGCGTCGGGTGTTCCGACAGCGGCACCTCATCGGCCGTCGCCGCCTCCGCTTGCGGCAATTCGACCGCGTAAACGTACGCGGGCTGCGCCTTCCAGGGGTGAGGTCTCTCGGACCACATCCGCCAGTCCCAAAGCGGAAGGTAATCCTCCGGCCAGGTATAGCGGAGTCCCATCCGGTCGCCCCACTTCACAGGTACGCCAATGTTTCCCGGATAGTCGTCACCGAGCACACGCGGCCTAGCGTCGTCATTGCTCACGATCAGATAGAGAACGCCATGCCGGACGAGGATGACAGGAATCGGAAGACGCGGCCCCGGAGACCAGTTACCTACCGAGTATTTGATCGGCGGCAGTATCACGCCGCGCTTGAGAAAGTGCCGGCCGCCATCCTGCGAAAGAAACACATTGACAAGCGGACAGGGAATGTTGCTGGACCACTCGCCATTACATCGGCGACTACGGAACACTCCGCCGAGCAATACGATCGTCTCAGGATCGTCCGTCCGAAAGGTGGTGTACTGCAAGTCGCTTTCGTCGGGAAAAAACGTCGAAATGTGGCGCGCGTCATCGACAAAGCGCCACTCGGCACGCTCGGAGAAGTTGGTGCGTGGAATCAGGATCGGCGCAAGCTTCAACGAGCGATGTGCATCGAACTGCACCCAGGGATAGTAAGGGCCGACGATGATTCTGGGGTCGTTCGTGACCGCCTGCGCACCGGTGCCGATCGTGGCCACCAGAAGCAGCGTCGACAACCGCATTGAAAACGACTTGCGCTTCGCGCTCAGGAACGGCAATTTCGTCGCGCCCCGCATTCGCGCAAGCAATCCGTGCATGGTCTTCGCGCCTCTTTGATTGGTGTTATCTGGCTATGAACCGGCCTCTCGAGCTGCCATCGTATCAGCAGACCGGTGCAGCCCTCCCGGATCGGCATGTCGCAGCCCGGTATCGGAACCACCGCGCATGTCGCCGAAGACGCGCCCCCTCACCGCTCGACTGCACAGCATTTCGAGTCGGATGAGAGCGGGATGTCCACACGCGACTGCCGCACACCATTCCCGCCATGCCGATCTCGCTCACCCGTGGTTTGCACAGCGTTTCGAGTGTGCTGCGGGGTGGTTGTCCACAATCGCACGCCTTTTGCATCGATGGTTTGCGAGGACTCGGCGTTCCACGCAGATGCCCACCGACGCATCCTCCTGCGTTCACCGCTGTTTGCGGATCCGTTATTCACATGCCAGGCGGATGCTGCGCGCGTATCGAACGATATCGGCCATCGAGTCATTTCATCCCGAATATCCCGAGGACTTCACCCGTTTCCGGCGAGATGGCGTATTCGATCGACTTCCCAAGCCGGTTCGCGTTGCCCAGTCCGCGCATGCGTGGAATCAGCTTAACCGGGAATGTGTCGGTGATGACGGCGTCGTCGGGCTCCGGGTCCGCCATCGATGCCCTTCTGTCCTCGATGCAGATCTCGACGTTGGGCAGACCCTGCCCGGCCTTCGCAAAATCCTCATGGGCGAGCTTCAGGCCGAGCACCGTCGCGGTATTGGGCTGGACGGAATATCGTTCGATCGTGCCGAAACTCAGCTTGCTCATCGTGCTCTCCACGCATCACGGATTCATGCTGGTCTGCGGCGCTTGCCGCAGCTCGCGTGATTCAGTCATGCCGTTCGATGACGTATTGCGCCGGCCCGCGCCATGCAACCGAGCGGTACCCGCTTCGAACGACGCCGATCTCCCGGTAATACTCGACGAGTGCCTGCGGGCTCCAGTCGCGGCCCGCCGAGAACAGCGCATCGAGATCGATGAGCGCAGCTACGAGCGCCTGGCGGTCGTTGTCGTCTGCGATCGCACGTTCCCAGCGATCGGAATGCCGAGCAAAGCCCAACCGGATCAGCCCATCTGCGGCAGCCGAGACGTCGGTCACGACAACCGCAACGTGGCCGGCAATGTCCGTCACCAGCATCTCGTCGACAGGTGCCTTCATCGCGCGCTTCGTCCAGTGTCATCCGCTGTGATCACCCTGCCTCCTTCGTGAGCCATCTGACGATCTCTGCGACGTCCTCGCCGGACAGCTTGCCGACAGGATCAACAGACACCCCATAGTCGAGATCGAACTTCACGTTGAACCGCTCGCCCTTGTAGCGGCAATACAGAACGTCGGCTTCCGGGATCGACACGCGTTGCTCGAACACGATGTCGCCCGGATGTTGCTGCATCCGGTACACGACTGTGTCGATATCGAGCGCGTCGAGCCGGGTCAACGAAGAATCGGTCATGTACCGTGAGCCGGTCCACCGGGCCTTTGCATCCTGGATGCCGGCGATTCTACAGACATGACGGCTCACGCATCACCCACGTGCTTCACAGCGTCCCGATTCGTTCCTCTGTTCGCCGCACGCAGTGCATATCCCGAGCGGATCACAGTCGACGGACTGTGCTTATCCAAAGGTGTTAACAGGATTCGTATATATACGTAGTGATAGTTAACAAGCGCTGTGCCCCACAGTGGATAACCTCCGTAACGCACTGAATTTTCAACACGAAGCGGGATGCATAACCATGGGTGTGGCACGTGAACAGCTCCGCGCAGCACAGAACAACTTTTCGTCGATTCACAGACTCGCCGACATATCCTCAATCGTTCCACTGTGAATCCAGAGGCTTGCCGGACGGTTATCCAGAGGGCAATGTGGATAACATCACCCCACCTCGACACGTTTTGCTGTGATGCGAAGCGGTGAAGGCAACGTGTCCGGCATCGCCAGGCACCATCGATCGTCAGCGTCCGCACGCGCCGATTCAAAAAATTTTCACGAAGGGGCTTGTGCTCCTCCAAAACCCTCTCTATAATTCGCGGCTTCTTAGGCTCGTAGCTCAGTTGGTTAGAGCACCACCTTGACATGGTGGGGGTCGTTGGTTCGAATCCAATCGAGCCTACCAACGAACAAAATGAAGGGGTCCGGCAGCACAACTTGCCTACAGGCAATGCGGCTCGCCAAACATACAAACGCCACGCGGCAACATCGCGTGGCGTTTTTCTTTTCCGGTCCGAAACAGCGCAGGGTGCCCCGATGCGTTGCGCGACACACGGCCCGGCCTCGCATCGTCACCGACATCCCGACCCGCCATACAACCGCCATTGCGCGGCGAGTAGAATCGTGTGCATGTCGAAGCGGCTGCACCTCGCGTCGCCCGATTTCCACCGCATCAAAACAACAACGCGCGCGCCGCGCAACCGAGAGCACACGACCATGTCCGAGGTCACGACCGCCGCATCGTCCGCGAGCAACGACGAAGTCACCGCATACGTCGGCAAGAACGCCGGCTGGTTCGAACGAAAATGGGCGATCGCCGAATCGCGCAAGAGCCGGCAGTCGTGGAACTGGGCCGCGTGCTTCCTGGGCCCGGTCTGGATGGCCTATCGATGCATGTACTGGCAGGCGGCCGCGGTGCTGGGCGTCACGCTCGGCATCACGCTGGTCGAGCTGCTGTACTTCCCGAGATACTTCGAATCGAGCACGCTCGACCCGGTCACGATCGGGATCGCGGTGTCGCTCGGCTGGTACGGGAACGGCATCTACAAGACGCACGTCGAACGCAGGATCGAGAAGCTGCGCCCGAACGCGACATCCCGCGAATCGTTTCTTGCGCTGCTGGAGGCGCAAGGCGGCACGAACTGGCTTGCGGCGACGGGCTTTGCGATCGCCACGCCGATGCTCGGCCTCCTGATGATCTTCTTTCGCAACGTCGTCGTCGCGATGTAGTAACGGGCGACCGGCAAAGCAGGGCGGCGAAAGCAGGAAGGCGCGAGTGGAGGGCGGCCACGCCGTGCTGGCGCACGGCAGCCGCACTCAATGCAGATGCTTCAACTTGTCAGGATTCCGCACGACATAGATCGCGACGATCTTCCCGTCGTCGATCTCGAGCGCAGTGGTCTGCAGCTCGCCGTCCGCTTCCAGCGTGACGAACCCCGGCAGCCCGTTGATGAACCCGGCCCGCACGAGTTTCGACGCATGCGTCGCGAACAGCCCGGCCAGGTACTCGTGCACCTTCATCACCGGTTCGAAGCCGAACACCGGCTTGCCGGCCGCCGTGCGCTTGCCGCCGCCATCGGAATGCAGGCTCACGTCCTCGGCGAGCATCGCGCCGAGCGTGCGCATGTCGCCGCTGCGTGACGCCGCGAAGAACGCCTCGGCCAGTTCGATCCCGCGCTGCTTCTCGACATGAAACCGCGGCCGCGCCTCGCGCACGTGCGTACGCGCCCGCGCGGCGAGCTGCCGGCACGCGGCCGCATCGCGCTGGATCGTCGTGGCCACTTCGTCGAACTCGAGGCCGAACACGTCGTGCAGCAGGAACGCCGCGCGTTCGAGCGGCGAGAGCCGTTCGAGCGCGAGCAGCAGCGGCAGCGTGACGTCTTCCTGTTCATCTTCCTCGACGACCGGCTCGGGCAGCCACGGGCCGATATAGGTCTCGCGCTGATGCCGCGCAGACTTCAGCTGATCGAGGCACATGCGCATCACCATGCGGCGCAGGAACGCCTCGGGTACGCGCACCTCGGTACGGTCGACGTCCATCCAGCGGATGAACGCGTCCTGCACCATGTCCTCGGCATCCGCGACGGAACCGAGCATCCGGTATGCGACGCGGATCAGCGTGCGACGCAGCGGGTCGAAGCTCGCCGCCGCGTCGGCCCGTGCTTCGGCGCTGCCCTTGGCCGGGTCGAGGTTCGTCATCAGGCCACCATCTTCGCGGCGGCGGCCTTCGCGTCGGCCGGCTCGATCCACAGCCCGAAGCCGACGGCGAGCCGGTTCCAGCCATTGATCACGTTGATCATCAGCGTGAGTTTCACCTGTTCCTCCTGGCTGAAATGGTCGTTCAGCGCCGAGTAGGCCGCTTCGTGCGCCGCGTGGCCTTCCGACAGCCGCGTGAGCGCCTCGGTCCAGCCGAGCGCCGCGCGTTCGCGGTCGGTGTAGCAGGGCGCTTCGCGCCACGCGGCGAGCAGGTAGATGCGCTGCTCGGTCTCGCCTTGCTCGCGCGCCTCGGCGGTGTGCATGTTAATGCAGTTCGCGCACGCGTTGATCTGCGATGCGCGGATCTTGACCAGCTCGATCAGCGTCGGCTCGAGGCTCCCGGCAGCGGCGACCGACACGGTCATCCAGCTCTTCATCAGTGCGGGGGCGGCGGCAAACGGATTGAGTTTCGCAGTCATGGTTCCTTCTCCTTTCGTGTGGGTTCCGGTGATATGACGAGCGAGCCCCCCGCATGTGTGACATCGGCACAAAAAATTCTTGAAGCGCGTGTGGATGCGGACCGCAAGTGAAGCGCGGAGCGGTTCGACGCCATGCCGATGACCGCGCACGACAGCGTTCATCAGACAAACTCGCGCGCCGCGCGGCTGTCATGGGCCGTCAGTAGCCGCCCGCGCAGGCCGGCACGCGGCAAAGCCCGCCCGGACAGGCATCCCCGCATCGTCACGCCTCCGACACACGCGAAACCGACACTTTCATTTCTCTTTCGATCGCGTTTCGCCGGCATCCCGATTCGCAGCATTCACATTTCTGGCCCATACTGTTCTGCACGGGCAGATGAAGTGACGCCGCATCTGCGGCCCGGCGCGCGCGCCGGCTGCCCGTCGACGCAGCAGCAGGTCGCACGTCAGCCGCGCGCATCACGCGCAAGGCTTTCCCTTTTCCGGCAACGCAACGCAGCGAATCGCGACGTGGACGGTAAACCGATGAGCCTCCTTGCATCACAGCTTCAGCGCCGTTACCAGGACGTGCGCACCCATAGCGTCGCGTTGACCGCGACGCTGTCCGCCGAAGACCAGGCCGTGCAGTCGATGCCCGACGCGAGTCCGACGAAATGGCATCTCGCGCATACGACCTGGTTCTTCGAAACCGTCGTGCTGATGCGCCGCGTGCCCGGCTACGCGCCGTTCGACGACGCGTTCCAGTTCCTCTTCAATTCCTATTACGAAGCGCTCGGCCCGCGCCATCCGCGGCCGCAGCGCGGGCTGCTCACGCGCCCGTCGCTCGACGAGGTGCATGCGTACCGGCAATACGTCGACGACGCGATGCTGCGCGCGCTGGCCGGCGCCGATGCGGCGCTGCTCGATGCGATCGCGCCCGAGGTCGTGCTCGGCCTGCACCACGAGCAGCAGCACCAGGAGCTGATCGTCACCGACATGCTGCATGCGTTTTCGTGCAATCCGCTGAAGCCGGCGTTCCGGCCGCGCAACGGGATGGACGGCGACGCAATGGCCGCGGGTGACGCAGGCGCGCAGCGCTGGCTGCATCAGCCGGGCGGGCTCGTCGAGATCGGCCACGACGGCAACGCGTTCTCGTTCGACAACGAACGGCCGCGCCACACGGCGCTCGTGCGGCCGTACGAGATCGCGAACCGTCTCGTGACGAATGCGGAATTCGCGGCATTCGTCGCCGACGGCGGCTATGTGCGCCCCGAGTTCTGGCTGTCGGACGGCTGGGCCACGGTGCAGCGGGAAGGGTGGCAAGGGCCCGCGTACTGGATGCCCGACGACGACGATGCGGCCGCCACGCGCGTGCGGCGCACGTTCGGCCTGCACGGCGTCGAACCGCTCGCGCCCGATGCACCGGTGTGCCACGTGAGCTTCTACGAAGCGGCCGCGTATGCGGAATGGGCCGGCGCGCGGCTGCCGACCGAATTCGAATGGGAAACTGCGTTCCCCGCCGAAGGCATCCAGCAGATGCTCGGGCACGTATGGCAGTGGACGCGTTCGTCCTACGAGCCGTATCCGGGCTTTCGGCCGCTCGCGGGCGTCGCGGCCGAATACAACGGCAAGTTCATGGTCGGCCAGCAGGTCCTGCGCGGCAGCAGCATCGCGACGCCGCCGGGGCACGAACGGCCGACGTACCGCAATTTCTTTCCGCCGGCGGCACGCTGGCAATTCACGGGGGTGCGACTTGCGCGAGACGTCTGACCTGACGGCCACGAGCGGTGGCCAGCAACCCGCCCGCGATTCGCGGCCGAGCGCGTTCGAGCGCGACCTGATCGACGGACTGTCGCGCACGCCGCGCAGCATTTCGCCGAAATACTTCTACGATACGGCCGGCTCCGCGCTGTTCGATCGCATCTGCGAACTGCCCGAGTACTATCCGACGCGCACCGAGCTCGGCATCCTGCGCGATCGCGCGGCCGAGATCGTGCGGCGCGTCGGCCCGCATGCGGACATCGTCGAATTCGGCGCCGGCTCGCTCGAGAAGATCCGCGTGCTGCTCGACGCGTTCGCGGGCAACTATGCGAACGCGCCGGCACGCTACGTGCCGGTCGACATCTCGGCCGATTACCTGCACGGCGCGGCCGCGCGGCTGCGATCGGCCTATCCGTGGCTCGACGTCGCGCCGCTCGCGGCCGACTACACGAAGGCCGAGCAGCTGGCCGAGCTGACCGAGACGCCGAGGCGGCGGATCGGCTTCTTTCCCGGCTCGACGATCGGCAACTTCTCGCCGGAAGAAGCCGACGCGTTCCTGCGCGATGCCGCGCGGCTGCTGCGCGGCGGCGGCCTGCTGGTGGGCGCCGATCTCGTGAAGGACGAGCGCACGCTGCATCACGCGTACAACGACGCGCAAGGCGTGACCGCGCAGTTCAACCTGAACCTGCTGGTGCGCGCGAACGCGGAGCTCGGCGCGGACTTCGACGTCGACGCGTTCTCGCATTGCGCGTTCTACGACCGCGAGCGGCAGCGCATCGAGATGCATCTCGTCAGCGACATCGCGCAGACGGTGCATGTGCGCGGCCACGCGTTCCGCTTCGAAGCCGGCGAGCGCATCCACACGGAGAACTCGCACAAGTTCACGATCGACGGCTTTCACGCGATCGCGCGCCGCGCAGGATTCGAGCCCGATACCGTGTGGACCGATGCGGACAACCTGTTCAGCGTTCACTGGCTGCGCAGCGTCGACGATATCCGCGCGTAGCGCCTGCTGTTGCGAACCGCTCGCGCCGCACGGTGCGGGCGGTTCGCTTGCCGCGCACGCCGGCGAGCCCGCTCGAATCGCCCGGTTTCGTGCCGAATCTTCCTTTTTTACCGGCTCGATGCACCGCTGCAACGGTGTTTCGAGTGCGGTCTCTCCCTTGTCCCGCAAGGCTTTGCGGGCATCCGTAAACGTCCGTTACCTGTCTCGCATACCCGTTTCACCTGTGTCCGTGTCCGGTGCCTAGACTCCGAACCGTATTCACATGACGCACGACACGTGCAGGGAGTCGCGAGATGAGCAAGAAACTTATTCTCGGTGCAGTTCTCGGTGTAGCGGCGCTGGCAGCTTCGGGCGTCGCGTCGGCCCACGTCGACCTGTCGGTCGGCATCGGCGTGCCGGGCGTCTACGCGGCGCCCGCACCGGTCTACGTCGCGCCGCCGCCGCCCGTCATGTACGCGCCGGTCGGCTACCGCGATGACGGCTGGCGCGGCGATGGCTGGCGTCAGCGCGAATGGCGAGAACACGAGTGGCGCCGCCGTGAATGGCGCGAGCACGAGTGGCGCGACCGCGGCGGCTGGCGCGGCGGCCGCTGGGACTAAGCGGCCCGACTGATCACCACAAGAGGAGAGTGACAACATGATGCCCATTCGACACATCAGGCTGTGCGCCGCCGCCGCTGTCGTTGCGCTCGCAACGATCGGCAGCGCGCACGCGGCGGGCTGCATGAAGGGTGCGGTGGTCGGTGGGGTCGCCGGCCACTACGCGGGGCACCACGCGGTCGTCGGTGCGGTCGGCGGCTGTATCGTCGGCCACCACATGGCGAAGAAGCAGGCGCAGGAGCAGGCCGCGCAGCACAAGGCCGCCGTGCAGGGCATGCAGCCGGCGCAGTAAGCACTTCATCACCGGGGCGGCGCTGCGGCGCCGCCACCGCCTGCCTCGTTCCCCGTTCATGCAAGACCCGGATTGATCCGACGAATGCGCGGCGCGCGCATCGTTACGATCATTTACAACGTCGTGTGGCGCGGATTTTGCGCGTTCATAGAATGCAGTCACACGAACGCGCTCCAGGGAGCACAAGATGAAACAGCAACGAACTCTGTCCGTACTGATGGCCGCGCTATTCGCGCTCGGCTCGGTGTCCGCCTACGCGGCGGCCGGCGGCAACGGCGGCGGTCATGGCGCAGGCGGCTCGGGCGGCAACGCGGGCGGCATGTCCGGCGGCCACATGAGCGGCCAGGCGCTGAGCAGCTCGAACGGCATGCACGCGGGCGACCGCGACAAGGGCCTGTCGCGCGCGGCCGACCGCTCGGACACGATCGCCGATCGCGCCGGCGTGCAGCCGGGCCACGGTCACACGCACGGGCATGCGCATGGCCATCCCGCGCATGCGTCGACGTCCACGCATCATTCGCATCATTCGCATCACAACGCATTCGGACGCACGCTGTAAGCACGGCGAACGCATGCGATGAAAGGGCGCTTCGGCGCCCTTTTTTCATGGCGGAAACGCAACGCGGCTGCCGCGCGGAAACGTCGTGCCGACCCGATTTGCAACCAGCCGTAACCGCGCTGCGTTCAGGCAAGAATACGGTTAGCTTTCGCGTGGACGACAGACGAGAAATCGGCGCGTGAAGAGCGCGCCGCGACGGTGTCTGGCAGGCCCGATCAACGTTAAAAAAAAGGGCGGCTCATCGCCGCCCCTTCGTCTTACCGCCCGGCGCTCGCCAGCGGCACCGCAGGCTCGAACAACGCGTCGGCCTGGCGCACGCGCACGAAGCGCGCCGCGCCGTCGCCATCGACCAGCGCACGGAAATGCGCTTCGCCGCACGCGAGCTTCGCGCGCTCGTGTTCGCTCGGCACGGGGCCGTCCGTATTCGGCGTATCGACGACGAAATACAGCCGCTCGCCGCCGTCTTGTTCCGCAAGTACGGCCCAGTCCGGATGATAGCTGCCGAGCGGCGTCTGCACGCGGAACCACGCGGGCAGCTTCGCGTACAGCTTCACGCCGTCGTGCGCTTCGAGCGCATCGGCGAATACACGCTCCGCGTCCGTCTCGCACACCACCGCTTCGTGAATCGACTTCTGCGCGTCGGGCCGCAGGTTGCGCAGGTAACCGGTCAGCGCTTCGCTCTCGAACGATTCGAGCGCATGCACGTGGCGCTCGCCGAGCTTGCGGTACGCGATGCCCGCGACCAGCGCGTGGCGCTTGCAGCGGTTGATCGCATCGGCCGCGACCGTGATGAACTGCTGCGGATTCACGCGGAAGTCGTCGAGCCGGCCGCTGTCGGCCAGGATCGTCGCAAGCGAACGGCGCGTGAGCTGCGTGCGGTCCTGCAGCTCGGTGAGCAGGTCGGGCAGCGGCAGCTCGCCTTCGTCGATCAGCACGGTGCCGGCGCCGGCCACCTCGATCGCCTCGATGCCGGCCTTGCCGATGTCGATCTCGGCCTTGCGCCACTGCAGCCGCGCACGCGCGATGTCCGGCGCGTCGTGCAGCGCGGCCGTGCAGTCGCGCACGAGCTTCGCGTTGTCGAACTCGACGCGATACACGGTGCGATGGCGGATCCGGTCCCACAGCGCGCGGAACTCGTCGCCGAACACGACGGCCTTGCCCGACGCATCGCGCCGCAACGCGATCGCGCGGCGCTCGTCGGCGTTGCGCACCGCGAAGCGGCCCGACAGCTTGCGCAGCGTCGCGACGATCGGCGCGCGCAGCATCTCGAACGCATCGGGCAGCACCAGCGCGCTCTGGCGCAGCGCATCCTTCAGCCGGTCGAGCACCTTGCCTTGCGCGTCGACGTAGCCCTGCTCGTGCAGGTGATTCCACAGCACGCACGACAGCTCGATGCCGAGCGCATGCGCGGGCCCGTCGCCTTCCTGCACGGGCAGCGCCGCGAACTGGTGTTCCTCGACGATGCCGAAACGGATGCCCGTATCGGCCTCGATTTCCTTCTGCAGGTTCTCCGCGAACGACTCGTAGCGCTCGGTCGCGATCACGGTGAGCGTGTTTACGCCGGCGTCGCGCACGCGTTCGCCGTCCTGGTCGACGGCGAGGCGCAGCCCGCGGCCGAGCGTCTGGCGGCGCTCGCGCTCGGTCTGGATGTCGCGCAGCGTGCAGATCTGGAACACGTTCGGGTTGTCCCAGCCTTCCTTCAGCGCCGAGTGCGAGAAGATGAACTTCAGCGGCGTGTCGAACGACAGCAGCGCTTCCTTCTCGCGCATGATCAGGCCGTACGCACGCTCCGCGTTCTCGCGCGCCGCCGCGCTGCTTTCGCTCGTGTCGGTCCAGCCGCCCTTGCGGTCGATCGAGAAGTAGCCGTTGTGTGCGCGCCCGACTTCGAGCGCGACGTCGACGCCGTCGAACAGCGCACGGTAGGCCGGCACGCGCGCCGCGCGCGCATATTCCTCTTCGAAGATCAGCGCGTAGTCGCCCTTCACGGGCATGCCGTTCTCGTCGTAGCGGCGATAGCGTTCGACCGAATCGACGAAGAACAGCGACAGCACCTTCACGCCGCGCTCCGCGAGGCGCAGCTCCTTGTCGAGATGCTCGCGGATCGTGCGGCGGATCATCTCGCGCTGCACGGCGAGCGTGTCGATGTCGCCGAACGCCTCGCCGAGCGACAGGAATGCCTCGCCCTCCGGATGGCGCAGCTCGACGTACTCGGCGCCCTTCACCGCATGCACTTCGCCGATCCGCAGCCCCGCATACAGCGCGCGCCTGGTCAGGCGTTCGAGATCGTCGCCGTCGGTGGCCGTCACGATCTGGCGCTTCACGCCGGCCGTCGTCGCGACATCCAGCTCGACGCGCGCGCTGATCGCGCCGCGCCGGTTCGACACGCCGACAAGCCGCAGGTACGGCTTGTTGTGCGCATCCTCGACGATCGCCGACGCAATCTCGATCTGCTTGACGAGCTTGCGCTCGTACGCGTCGACCGCGTCGAGCCGGTACACCATGTGGTGACGGTCGACGTGCGTGGCCGAATAGCGCAGCGTGCAGAGCGGCGCCATCGCGGCGAGCGCTTCGCGGCCGCGGCCTTCGAGGCCGCCGTCGACGCTCTGCGGCTCGTCGACGATCACGATCGGCCGCGTCGCGCGGATCAGGTCGATCGGCTTCTCGCCGCCGGTCTTCTCGCTGTCCTTGTAGAGGTTGTTGATTTCCTTCTTGTTGATCGCGGCCACCGTCATCACCATGACCTGGATCGCCGCGCTCGCCGCGAAGTGGCGCACCTGGCCGAGCTTCGCGGAGTCGTACAGGAAGTAGTCGTACGGCACGCCCGCGTACAGCGCGCGGAAATGATCCTCGGTGATGGACAGCGTCTTGTGCACGCCTTCCTTGATCGCGATCGACGGCACGACGATCACGAACTTCGTGAAGCCGTAGCGGCGGTTCAGCTCGAAGATCGTGCGCAGGTACACATAGGTCTTGCCGGTGCCGGTCTCCATCTCGACGGTGAAGTCGCGCGAGCCCGGCTGGCCGGACGGCGGCAGCCCGCCGCGCAGCTGCACGTCGGCGAGATTGCGCGCGAGCGCGTCGTCGGTCAGCGACAGCCGGTTGCCGACGCCCTGTTCCGACACCGCGAAGCCGAGCGAGCCTTGCGCGGCGGCCGTCGTGCCGGGCGCGGCGTTCGCGAGCACGCTGAAGTCGCCGCGATACGATTCCTGCCCGCGAAACAGGTCGCAGACGGCGTCGATCGCCTCGCGCTGGTAGTCGAGATCCGCTTCGAAATGCAGCCGCATCACAGGCTCCGCACGCGCTTCACGCCGTGCTGTTCGAGCAGCGCGGCGAGATTGAGCTTCGCGACGTCGTCGACGAAGCCGCTGTCGCGGAACAGGCACGTGACGTCGCGCGTGGCGCCGGTCGCGTCGAGCAGGTCGACGATGCCGTCGGCGAGCGGGCCCGCGTCGTCGCGCGCGATGCGCGCATCGAAGCACGCGACGATCGAGCGGCCGATCAGGTGCACGGTCTTGCCCGCCACCTGGTGATGCTCGACCGGCGTGCACAGGTCGAGGCCGAGCTTCAGCGTCAGCTCGGCGAGCAGGTCGTCCTCGGTGCGGCCGGTCTTCACGTGTTCGACGGACGCGAACAGCGCGTGGTCGAAATCGTCGCGGCGCGGATCCCACTCGATCACGTTGGTCGTGTCGAGCCGGTACACGCGGAAGCCGAGGTCGCCATAGCTTTCCGGATAGTCGCGCGCGACCTGCTGCGCGGTGCGGCGCAGGCGTTCCTTGGTGATTTCGGCGAGCGTCAGCGGCTTTTTCAGCTTCGCGCAGAAATCGGCGGCCGCCAGTTGCGTCTTGTCGCGGCGATCGAGCGCTTCGGGCAACTGCACGAGGATGTAGCGGCGCGCGCCGCCGTCGGTCGCGTTCACCTGCATCACCGCGTGGCCGGTCGAGCCGGAGCCCGCGAAGCAGTCGAGCACGATGTCGTCGCCGCGCGTGCACCAGCCGATCACGGCCGCCGCGAAGTCGACCGGCTTCGGCAGGTCGAACGGGATGCCGAGCGTCTTCAGCAGCGCGTCGTCGGAGCCGGCGAACGGCAGCACCGACGGCACGTTCTCGTACATGTTCTCGTCGAGATAGTAGATCCGCTGCGGCTGCGTGCTTTCATCCGCGCCGAATTCGATCTGGCCGCGCTCGATCAGCGCCTGCATCGTCGCGGGCGGGTTGCGCCAGCCGCGCGCCGGCATCGCGCACGGCTTGCCGGTGACCGGGTGGATCAGCGGCGTGAAATATTCTTCCGGCGCCTTCTTCTTGTTCGGCCAGGCCATCGACACGAGGCGGTACACGCGGCCTTCTTCCGACAGCCGGTCGTACATCACCTCGCCGCCGGACAGGTTGGTCTGCGCCTTCATCCACGCGCGGTAGGCCTTCTGCGCGTCCTTTGCGTTGCCGCTGCGGTACACCGCGTCGTGCGCGGCATCGAGCATGCGCTGCGCATTGCGCTTCGGGCGCTTGAGCGGCGCCTGTTCGAGCAGCGTCTCGGCGTTGCGCGCGAACAGCACCAGCGATTCGTGCTGGTACGCGACGCCGCGCGCGTCGCCCTTCGGGTTGCGCTTGTCCCACACGGCCACGCCGAGCTCGTTCTCCTCGCCGAAGATCTCGCGCAGCATCAGCACGAGCGCATGCACTTCGTGCTCGTCGATGTGCACGGCGATCAGCCCTTCGTCCGACAGCAGCGCGTGCGCGAGCTTCAGGCGCGGGTACATCATGTTCAGCCAGTCGGTGTGGAACCGGCCGTTCGCCTCGGTGTTGGTGCTGCGCTTCACGCCGCCCTGGGTCTGCCCGGTCATCGCCAGGTAGTGGCGGATGCTGTCGCTGAAGTCGTCCGGATAGACGAAATCGCTGCCGGTGTTGTACGGCGGGTCGATGTAGACGAGCTTCACCTTGCCTGCGTAACTCTTGTGCAGCAGCTTCATCACGTCGAGGTTGTCGCCCTCGATCACGAGATGGCGCGTGTCGTCCCACGCGACGCTGTCGTCGGGGCAGGGCCGCAGCGTGCCCGTCGACGGCGTGAGCGCGGCCTGGCGCGCGCTGCGCTTGCCGTGCCAGTGGAAGCCGTAGCGCTCGTCGGCGTCGCCGACCGTGCGTTCGCCGATCAGCGCCTTCAGCACGTCGACGTCGACCGACGCGCCGTCCGGGCCTTCGGTCACGAGTTCGGGGAACAGCGCCTTCAGGCGCGCGACGTTGTCGGCGGTGAAATCCGTCGACATCGCCTGCGGGCTGGCCGCATCGAGTTTCTGCATCGTCTTTTCCATCGGAGCCCGGCCGCGCGCGCCAGGACGTCGGGCGTGCTCACGGCACCGGCGGCAATGGCCGCCCGGGCAAACCCGAAACGCTATCGAGTCGGTCGGCGCAGGTCAAGCGCGGATGTGAGCCGATCGTGCGGGCATCGGCCGCGATCGCCCGCCGGACGGGCCGCAAGCGGTTTCGGGCCGGTTGTCGCACGGGGCCGCCGGCGGCACCGGGAACAGGACGAAAAAAAGGGCACGGTCGGCATCAAGCGCCGGCGTGCCCGCATGGAGAATCCCGGATGGAGGGTGCGGCGGGGCCCGAAGGGCCCCGCTGAAGGTCAGAAGCGCGTACGGATGCCCGACGTCAGTTCGAGCTGGTTCTTCGCGCCGAACGTCGACGACACCGTGTAGCCGCCATGCAGCTTCATGTAGTCGCCGGCCAGATACACCTCGGTGCGCTTGCTCAGGTGATAGAACACCGACCCGTAGATCGTTTCCTTGAAGCCGTTGGCGACACCGTTGGTCAGGCTGAACGCGCCGAGGTTCGCGTTCGGCGTGAAGCCGTCCGCGTTGTTCGCGGCGTTCTTGACGCGCATCTGCTGGTAGCCGAGCTCGTAGTCGAGCGCGCCCTTCGGCGCGATCTTCATCGACACCGTCCACGAATCGTCGTGGCGCTGGCCGAGCGAACCCTGGTCGCCGTTGTAGCGGAAGTAGCCCGCATTCAGGCGCACGATGCTGAACGTGTAGTTGCCGCCGACCGAGAACGTCTGGTTCGTGAAGCCGCCGTTGTTCACGTGGTTGTAGAAGCCCGACACGTTGAACGGGCCGCCGTTGTAGCCGAGCGCGACCTGGTACGCGGAGCCGGTCGCGAACTGCGTCGAGTTGCTGAACTGGTAGCCGGCGCTCGCGAAGATGCCGTTGCTGAACAGCTTCTTCCACGCGATGCCGTTGTTGTAGCGCGTGCCGGTCGGGCCGGCCGCGTAGAAGATCATCTGCTTGAAGTTGTTCGAGTTGGTCCAGCCGCCTTCCTCGGTCGACAGCTTCGCGGAGCCGTACGGGTCGCCGTAGATCGCGGCCGCGTCGCGCGCGATCGTGTTCTGGAAGCCGGCCGTCAGCTTGCCGAAGCGCTCGTCCTCGACACCCACCCACGCGTCGCGGTCGAAGATCTGGCCGCTGTCTTCCATCTGGCCGTTCGCGACCACGAATTCGCTTTCGAGGCGGAAGATGATCTTCGTGCCGCCACCGATGTCTTCTGCACCGCGCAGGCCCCAGCGGCTGCCGCTGAACCACGGCTCGCCTTCGTTGCCCATGCCGATCACGTGATTGCCGTTCGCGTCGGCGTGGGTCCGGTAGGTCGGAAAGCTCAGGTCCATCAGGCCGTAGAGCTGCACGCTCGATTGCGCATGCGCCTGGGTGCCGGCACACAGGCCAGCCGCCGCGATGGAAAGGGCAAGGGTTTTTCGTTTCAAGATCGTCTCCTCCGAGCTGCCGCATTGAAATCTGGTCGTTGGCAGTACGTAATGTATGCCGACTCTTGCCGGCCACAGCGAGAGGGCCGACGCGTAGCATCGTAGAGCGTGCAATCCTTCACGACGCTTTCCCGGACGCAAGAATCGGATCGGTGAAAACACCGAACGCGCAACAATCACGGATCGGGCAGGCGTGCGCAAGCAGGCCTGCCGGGCATCCGGCTGGCCTGGGCGACCTTTCGTGCTACGAATCGACGTTCCGTGCGACGGGAACGTGCCCGTCAGTCCTGCGTGCTCTTCATGCGCAGGATGTAACCGAGCCCGCGCAGCGTGATGATTTCGGCCGTGCTGCCCGCGAGATGCTTGCGCAGCCGGTGAATGTAGATGTCGATCGCGTCGGCGCTCGGCTCGTCGTCGAGCGCGAACACGCTGTCCATCAGCCGCGCCTTCGATACCGTCTTGTTCTGCTGCAGCATCAGCGTTTCGAGGATCGCATGCTCGCGGCGCCGCAGCGCCAGCACCGTTTCGCCGCAGCGGAATTCGCGCGTGCCGAATGCATAGACGAGATCGCCGCACACGAGCTGCGTCGTGCCGACGCCGGCCTGCCGGCGGATCAGCGCGCGGATTCTTGCGACGAGTTCGCGCGACTCGAACGGCTTCACGACGTAGTCGTCGGCGCCCGCGCCGAAGCAGTCGACCTTGTCGTCGACCGAGCCGTGCGCGGTCAGCATCAGCACCGGCACGTTGTCGTTGCGGCGCCGCAGCCGGGCGAGCACCTCCTTGCCGCTGATGCCGGGCAACCGCATGTCGAGCAGCACGGCGTCGTAGCGTTCGGTCTTCAGCACGGTATCGGCGCGTTCGCCGTCGCCGACGCAGTCGACCGCGAAATCCTCGCCGCGCAGCAGGGTCACGATCCAGTGCGCGAGTTCGGCGTTGTCTTCGACCAGCAGGAGTTTCATGACGGCTTTCTCTTCAATCGTAGGCGGGCAGCCGTACGGTCACGACGATACCGCGATTGCCGGCCCCCGGCGCGAGCGACGCGCCGCCGCCATGCGCCTGCGCGATCTCGCGGACGATCGCGAGGCCCAGGCCCGAGCCTTCGGTGTCGGCCGACACGCGGTAGAACCGCTTGAACACATGCGGCCGCGCTTCGGCCGGGATGCCGGGGCCGTTGTCGACCACGTCGAGCACGATCGTGTCGCCGTCGCGCCGCGCGCAGACGGTCACGCAGCCGCCCGGCTGCGTGTAGCGCACCGCGTTGTCGACGAGGTTCATCACCAGCGCGGTCAGCAGGCTGTCGCTGCCCGCGACGTCGAGCCGCTCGCCGAGATCGGCGCCGAGGTCGATGTCGCGCCGCTGCGCGAGCACGATCGTCTCCTCCAGCACGCTCGACACCACGGCCGCGAGGTCGACGCGATGGGTCAGCAGCGTCGACGGCGTCGCTTCCGCATGCGCGAGCAGCAGCAGCTTGTCGGTCACGTCGGCCATCTTGCGGCTGCTGCGCTGCATGCTGTCGAGCACCGTCGCGAGCTCCGGATCGTCGTGCCCGCGCCGCTGCGCGTACTGGATCTGCGTGTCGAGCACCGCGATCGGCGTGCGCAACTGGTGTGCGGCGTCCGCAATGAAGCGGCGCTGCGTGGCCGTGTGCGTGTTGAGCCGCGCGATGCACTGGTTGATCGCGTCGACGATCGGCCGCAGTTCGTGCTGGAGCCGCTCGGGGCGGATCGGCTCGAGTTCCATCGGCCCGCGGTCGGCGACGTCGTCCTTCAGCTTCATCAGCGGGCGCAGCTCCAGCGTCAGCCCGAGATAGACCAGCACCACCGCGAGCACCAGCATCAGCGACAGGCGCACGAGCTGCGGCCGCCAGATCGTCGCGACCATCGCGCCGTACGAGCGCGTCGTCTTCGCGACGACCACCGTGACGGTTTCGACCTGGCCCTCGTCGTACAGCTGGCGGTCGTAGGCCACCGCGCGCAGCGGCACGCTGTCGAGCGACGTGTCGTACAGCGTCGGCTCGACGCCGTGCCGCGCGGGCAGGTCGAGCGCCGGATTGCCGGCGAGCAGGCGGGCGTGGCCGTCGATCACCTTGTAGAACACCGAATCGCCCGACGGCGACTCGAAGATTTCCAGCGCGGCCGGCGGCACGTCGGCGACCGGCAGGCCGTTGCGCCATTCGATGTCCTCGCCGATCGTGCGCGCGGACGCGACGAGCGCGCTGTCCTGCACGAGCCCGGCCGTGGTCTGCGCGGTGTCGTACGACATCGCGCCCGCGATCAGCACGAATACCGCGAGCGGCAGCAGCAGCCACCACAGCAGCCGCCCGCGCAGGCTGTGCGCCATCCTGTTGCGCTCCTTCTCCGAAATGCCGAACCGCGCCGGGGTCGCCGGCGCGGTCGGGAGTGTCATGTCAGGCGTCCGCCGGCGGCGCTCAGAACGCCGCGGGCCGCCACTTCAACAGCCGCTTCTCGAGCCAGGTCAGCAGGTAGTCGGCGGCCAGCGCGACCACGGCCAGCACGATCATCGCCGCGAACACGCCGCTCGCGTTGAACGCGCCCTGGGCGGTGGAGATTAGCAGCCCGATACCCTGCTTGGAACCCAGGAATTCGCCGACCACCGCACCGACCAGCGCGAAGCCGAAGCTCACGTGCAGGCTCGCGAGAATCCAGCTCAGCGCGGACGGGATCACGACGGCCGTGGTGATCTGCCGGCGCGATGCGCCGAGGATCTGCGCATTCGCGATCAGGTAGCGGTCGGCTTCGCGCACGCCCTGGAACGCGTTGCCGAACACGACGAAGAACACCATCACGACGGCCAGCGCGATCTTCGACGCCATCCCGAGGCCGAGCGCGATCACGAAGATCGAGCCGAGCACGACGCGCGGAATCGAGTTCGCGATCTGGATGTACAGGCCGAACACGTCGGCCATCAGCTTGTTGCGGCCGAGCACGATCCCGCAGATCACGCCGGCGACCGAGCCGATCACGAAGCCGATCCCGGTTTCCTCGAGCGTGACCCACACCTGCGTGAGCAGCGGGCCCTGCGACGTGCCGTTCACGAACCAGTCCTGGATCTGGTCGAAGATCAGCGACGGCATCGAGAAGAAGAACGGATCGATCCACTTGAGCCGGGCGGCGAGTTCCCACCCGCCCAGTACGATCACCAGCACGGCGATCCGCAGCGTGACGATCAGGTTGCGCCGGCGGCGCAGCCGGCGTTGTGCGGCGCGCTCGTCGTCCTCGAGCGTTGTCGCCGGAATGGCGGTGGGGGGAAGCGTCATGTCGGTCATGCTCCTGTCCTTGCTGTCCTTGCCGTGCGGCGTATGCGTCAGCCGATCTGCACTTCTTCGCGCAGGTCGTGCCAGATGTCCTTGGAAATTTCGATGAAGCGCGCGTCGTAGCGGATCTCCGACGTGACGCGCGGGCGCGGCAGGTCGATCTCGTACACGCGCTTGAGCGTCGCGGGGCGCGCGGTCAGCACGAACACGCGGTCGGCAAGCGCGATCGCCTCTTCGAGATCGTGCGTGACGAACACGACCGAGCCCTTGTTCGCGGACCAGAGCTGCAGCAGCTCGTCCTGCATCAGCGTGCGGGTCTGCATGTCGAGCGCGGAGAACGGCTCGTCCATCAGCAGGATTTCCGGCTGGTTGATGAAGGTCTGCGCGAGCGCGACGCGCTTCCTCATCCCGCCGGACAGCTGGTGCGGGTAGTGCTTCGTGAACTTGTCGAGGCCGACCTTGCGGATCCATTCCTCGGCCTGCGTATACGCGACGTCCTTCGAGCGGCCGCGAAACAGCGGGCCCGCCGCGACGTTGTCGATCACGTTGCGCCACGGGAACACCGCGTCGGCCTGGAACACGAAGCCGATGCGCGGATCGATCCCGTCGACCGGGCGGCCCATCACGCGCACTTCGCCCGACACGGGCTTGAGCAGCCCGGTGATCAGGTTCAGCGTCGTCGACTTGCCGCAGCCGGTCGGCCCGACGATCGCGATGAATTCGCCGCGCGCGACGCTCATGCTGAAGTCGCGCAGCGCGACGGTGGCTTTGCCTTCCGGCGAAATGAAGCGGCACGACACGTTGCGAAACTCGATCGCCGGTGTGCTCGGGGAGACTGCCTGGTTCATCGCATGGATCCTGCGGGTGAAGAGGGCGTCGCATCGTGGCGACGCCGGGCCGGCCAGCCGGACCGGAACGGGGAACGCACGGCGGCGGGATCGCCGCCGCCGGCGCCGCTCGTTACTTCGCGTTCACGAAATCGTTCGTGAAGGTGCGCGCCAGGTCGATGTGCTTGCCCTTCACCGACGGGTTGAACGCCGACAGCACCTTCAGCACGGTCGCCGGACCGTCGGCCGGCATCTTCGCGTCGGCCGTGTACATCGGCAGCGACGCCTTCAGGGCGGACACGTACAGCGCCTTGTCCTTCTGGTAGTCGGCCGGCATCTTCGCGGCGATCTCCTCGGCGCTGTGCGTATGGATGAACTGCATCGTCTTCGCGAACGCATGCGCGAGCCTGGTCGCTTCCGCCTTGTGCGAATCGGCCCACGCCGACTGCACGTACAGGCTCGCGGCCGGGTAGGTGCCGCCGAGCGCGGCGCGCGTGCCGTCGACGGTGCGCATGTCGACCAGCACCTTCGCGTCGCCCATCTTCTCGAGCGCGGACACCGTCGGCTCGGTCGTCATGCCGGCATCGATGCGGCCCTGCTTGATCGCGGCGATGAAGCTCGCGTCGGCGCCGACCGGCAGCATCGTGTACTGCGTGGACGGCACGCCGTGCTGCAGCGCGAGGTATTGGGTGAGGAAGCTCGTCGACGAGCCGAGGCCCGTCACGCCGAGCGTCTTGCCCTTCGCGTCGGCCATCGACTTGAACGTCGGCGCGGCCTTGGTCGACACCATTTCGACTTCGCCCGGCACCTGGCCGAACACGGCGATCGCCTTCACGTCCTTGCCCTTGCTCTGCAGGTCGATCGTGTGGTCGTAGAAGCCGACGACGCCCTGCACGGCACCCGCGAGCAGCTCGTTCTCGGCGTCGACGCCGGCCGGCTGCGACAGCAGCTCGACATCGAGCCCTTCGGCCTTGAAGTAGCCGAGTTCCTGCGTGAGCCGCGCGGGCAGGTAGATCAGCTTCGCGATCCCGCCGACCATGATCGTGATCTTGCCGCCGTCGTCGGCGAAAGCGGGGTGAGCGGCAAGCGCGCAGCTCAGGCTGGCTGCCACGGCGAGGGTGCGCAGGATGGGTCGCATCGGGTCGTCTCCGTTCGTTGTATTCGTGTGGCGCGATGCGTGCTGCATCGTCACAACGAGTATAGGGACGCGAAACCTTCCGCTACCTTTCGCGGGCCGGCGATTCCTTTAGGGGTTTTCCAGCAACGGGGGGCGAACGGGGCCGGATGCGGCTAGCGCCAGCCGATCAGCACCCGCCCCATCGTGTCGAGCCCCATGTCGAACAGGTGCGACACGAACGGCACGAGGTTCGGGATCATCAGTTGCACGAGCAACAGCCCGACGAGCATCGTGACGGGAAAGCCGATCTGGAACACGCCGATCTGCGGCGCCGCGCGGTTCAGGATGCCGAGCGCGAGGTTAGCGATCAGGAGCGCCGCCACCACCGGCAGCGCAAGCAGCAGCCCCATCTCGAACACGGTCGCGCCGAACGCGGCGAGCGTGCGCCAGCCCGGCGCGTGCAGCAGGTCGGCCGACACCGGCAGCGACTGGAACGACGCGGCGAGCGCGGCAAATACCTGCAGGTGGCCATCCACCGCGAGGAACGCGAGCATCGCGACCGCGTTCAGGAAGCGGCCCATCACGGGCGTCGCGCCGCTCGTGTGCGGATCGAAGAACGTCGCAAAACCGAGGCCCATCGACAGCCCGATGAAGTCGCCGGCCGCCTCGACGGCCGCGAACACGACCTGCATCGTGAAGCCCATCGCGGCGCCGATCAGGAACTGCGTGACGAGGATCCAGATGCCCTGCGCGGAGAACACGGTGACGTCCGGCATCGCGCCGAGCGTCGGCGCGACGACCAGCGCCATGAACGCGGCCAGGCCGATCTTCGCGCGCACGGGCACCGACGCGTGGCCGACGACGGGCGCCGTCGCGACGAGCGCGAGCATCCGCACGAACGGCCACAGGAACGCCGTGAGCCAGCCGTTGAGCTGCGCGTAGGTAACCGAGAACATTGCCGCCGGGTGCTGCGCGCGGCTCAGCCGACGCCGAGCGTCGCGACGTGCAGCAGCGTCTGCCGCAGGTAGTCGAGCATCGTCGTCAGCATCCACGGGCCGGCGATCACGAGCGTCGCGGCAACCGCGAGCAGCTTCGGGATGAACGACAGCGTCGCCTCGTTGATCTGCGTCGCGGCCTGGAACAGGCTCACGACGAGGCCGACCGCGAGCGCGACCAGCAGCAGCGGGGCCGCGAGCAGCAGGCCGACCATCATCGCCTGGTGGGCGAGGGTCATCACTTGTTCGGGCGTCATCGTGCGTGTTCCTCCGCGGCTTACGTGAAGCTCTGCGCGAGCGAGCCGATCAGCAGCTGCCAGCCGTCGACCAGCACGAACAGCATCAGCTTGAACGGCAGCGACACGGTGGACGGCGACACCATCATCATCCCCATCGACATCAGCACGCTCGCGACGACCATGTCGATGATCAGGAACGGGATGAAGACCGTGAAGCCGATCTGGAAGCCCGTCTTCAGCTCGCTCGTGACGAACGCGGGCACCAGCAGCGACAGCGGCACGTCCTCGGGGCCCTGCATCGGCGCGGCCTTCGAGATCTTCGCGAACAGCGCGAGATCGGTCTCGCGGGTCTGCTTCAGCATGAAGGTCTTGAACGGCGCGACGCCGCGCTGCACGGCCTGCTCCATCGGCATCGAGCCGTCGGAGAACGGCTTGTAGCCGTCGTTGTACGCACGGTCGAGCACCGGCGACATCACGAAGAAGGTGAGGAACATCGCGAGGCCGACGAGCACCTGGTTCGGCGGCGTCGTCGCGGTGCCGAGCGCCTGGCGCAGCAGCGACAGCACGATGATGATGCGCGTGAAGCTCGTCATCATCAGCAGCATCGCCGGCAGGAACGACAGCATCGTGAGCAGCAGCATCGTCTGCACGCTCAGCGAATAGGTGGTGCCGCCGTGCGGGCCCGGGCTCGCGTTGAACGCGGGCAGGCCGTTCGCCTGCGCATGGGCGAGCGCCGGCGCGAGGCAGAGGATCAGCACGGGCGCGACGCGCGCCGCGCGACGCAGGAATTCGTGTTTCATTGGAATGCGGGGTCGGAAAGAGGGCGCGGCGCCATGTCAGCGGTCCTTGCCGCGACCGAGGCGCTTCGCGGCTTCGCCCGCGAGCGCGTCGCGGAACCGCGAGCCGAACGTGCCGGGCAGGCTGCCGTCGGACGGGGCGCCGCCGGCGGCGGCATCGGCCGGGGCCGAGCCCGCCGTCGCGGTGGCCGCCGCCGAACCGGCCGGCAGCGTATGCAGCAGGCGCACGTTGCCCGGCGCGACGCCGAGCACGAGCCAGGTGTCGCCGATCTCGACGATCGTCGCGCTTTCCTTCGTGCCGACCGCGACGCTCGACACGACCTTCAGCGGGCCGCCGCGCCGCGCGGGCTGGAAGCCGAAGCGGCGCGCGAGCCATGCGCATGCGAACACGAGGCCGATCACGACCGCGAGCCCGACGAGCGTTTGCAGCACTGCGCCGATGCCGAGCGACGGCGCGGCCGAACCGACCATCACGCTCGACGCGATCGCACCGGCGTGGTTCACCGCGTTCATGTCGGCGGCGCCGGCCGGCGCGCACGCGAGCGATGCGACGACGGCTGGCGCCGCCGCTGCAAGCGCGTTGCACACGCGGTGGCCGGGCTTCACGACTGTCATCGATTCAGTTTCCGGATGCGTTCGGCCGGCGTGATGATGTCGGTCAGGCGGATGCCGAACTTGTCGTTCACGACCACGACCTCGCCCTGCGCGATCAGGCAGCCGTTCACGAGCACGTCCATCGGCTCGCCGGCGAGGCCGTCGAGCTCGACGACCGA
This sequence comes from Burkholderia arboris, assembly GCF_902499125.1. GTDB lineage: Bacteria > Pseudomonadota > Gammaproteobacteria > Burkholderiales > Burkholderiaceae > Burkholderia > Burkholderia arboris. Next base: position 11,010 of record NZ_CABVPX010000051.1, on the reverse strand, counting down.
CCCCTGCGCGAGCTGCAGCAGGTTGCGGATCGCGATCTTCGTGCGGCCAAGCTCCACGGTCATCTTGACCGGGATGTCGAGGATCATCTCGATATCGTTGTGCGTCGAGGTCGACGCGGCCTTCGACAGCGGCTGGAACACGCCGGCGCCCGTTGCGCCGGCCTGCACCGGCTGCTGGTTCTGCTCGGCGAGCGCGGCCGCCCAGTCGTCCATGCCCGGATCTTCCTCCGCCGCGGCCGGCGCCGCCTGCGCGTCGGCGGCCGAAGCCGCGAGGGCCGCGTCGGCCATCGCCTGGATGTCGTCGTCGGGCGTCTGGTTCAGCTCACTCATATCCACCTTCCTTCATCGTATCGCCCGCGCTGATCATCTTCTGCACGCGCAACGCATATTGACCATTGAAAATTCCGTAGCCGCATTCCATCACCGGCACGCCGTCAACCTTCGCGGTGATCGTGTCCTCGATCTCCAGCGGCAGCACGTCGCCCGCGCGCAGGTTCAGGATCTTCTCGAAGGTCGACGAGATCTCGGCGAGATTCGCGGTCAGCTCGACCTCGGCGGCCTGCACCTGCTGCGACAGCACGCGCACCCAGCGGCGGTCGACTTCGAGCGCCTCGCCCTGGATCGGCGAACTGAGCACGTCGCGGATCGGCTCGATCATCGAGTACGGCATGCAGATGTGCAGCGTGCCGCCCGTCGGCCCGAACTCGATCGAGAACTGCGTGACGATCACGATTTCGTTCGGCGTCGCGACGTTCGCGAACTGCGTGTGCATCTCCGAACGCACGAATTCGAACTGCAGCGGCCGCACGCTCTTCCATGCGGTCGCGTAGTGCTCGAACACGAGGTTCAGCAGCTTGCCGATGATCCGCTGCTCGGTGGCCGTGAAATCGCGGCCTTCGACGCGCGTGTGAAAGCGCCCGTCGCCGCCGAACAGGTTGTCGACGACGAAGAACACGAGGTTCGGGTCGAACACGAACAGCGACGTGCCGCGCAGCGGCTTCACGTGCACCAGGTTCAGGTTCGTCGGGATCGGCAGGTTGCGGGTGAACTCGCTGTACTTCTGCACCTTCACCTGGCTGACGGAGATTTCCGCCGTGCGCCGCATGAAGTTGAAGATGCCGATCCGCAGCAGGCGCGCGAAACGGTCGTTGATGATCTCGAGGCCGGGCATCCGGCCGCGGACGATCCGCTCCTGCGTCGCGATGTTGTAGGGGCGGACGCCCGATGTGTCGCGCTGCTCGTCGACTGCATCGGTTTCGCCCGTGACGCCCTTGAGGAGGGCATCGACCTCCTCCTGGGACATGAACTCCTGGTGACCCATACGCGCTCCTTTCGCGGCCGCGTTACTGGACGACGAACTCGGTGAACAGCACGTCGTCGACCTTCGCGCGCTGGTTGCCCGGTTGCGTCGGCTGCTCGATCAGGTCCCGCAGTTCCTTCGCGAGCGAACGTTTGCCGTCCGGCGTCGCGAGTTCCTCGGGATGCTTGTTCGACAGCGCGAGCAGGATCCGGCTGCGGATCTCCGGCATCCGCGCGGTCAGCTGCTCCTGCGCCTTCGGGTCGGTGAGCTTCAGCGACAGGCCGACGCGCAGGTAGTGCTGCGCGCCGTCGTCCGACTGCAGGTTCACGGTCAGCGGATCGAGCGGGAAGAACACCGGCGCGGCAAGCGGCGCCGGCTCGGCGGGCGTGCTCGCATGGCCGACGCCTTCCTTGCTCAGGAACACGTACATGCCGCCGGCTGCGGCGGCGGCCGCGCCCAGCGCGACGATGGCGATGAGTGCGATGCGCTTGAACTTGCCGGACGAAGCCGGCTTGTCGGCGGTCGGGTTTGCGGTCGTGGAGGCCATGTGAATGCGTGCGTGATGTCTCGTAGCATGCATTGTTCGGCATCCGGGCCGCGGCCGATGGGTGGAAAAGAGGGGGGATTTGCGGCTATCTCAGCCGATTGTCGGCCGGGCGTCGGCCGGATGCAGGGTAACGGGGCCAGGAGAACACCGCGGGGCGGCATGCCGGGCGGGCGTCGGCCGCCCGGCGCGGGGGTGTCAGATCGGCAGCAGCGTCAGCAGCGGCGCGATCAGCACCATCGCGACGCCCGCGATCATCATCGTCAGGCTCGACACGACGCCTTCCTCGCTGCCGATCTCGCGCGCCTTCGCGGTGCCCACACCGTGGGCGGCCGCGCCGAACAGCGCGCCGCGCGCGAGCCGCGTGCGCATCGGCACCAGCGCGAGCACGAGTTCGCCGAGCAGCATTCCGCAGATGCCGGTCGCGATCACGAACAGCGCCGTGAGATCCTTCGGCGCGTGGATCTTGTCCGATACGGCGAGCGCGAACGGCGTCGACACCGAGCGCGTCATCAGCGAGCGCTGCAGTTCGGGCGACAGGTGCAGCAGCTTCGCGAGCAGCAGCGACCCGCACACGCCTGCGGCGATCCCGACCGCGACGCCGACCGACAGCGACAGCCAGTGCCGGCGGATCAGGTCGCGATACTCATAGATCGGCACCGCGAACGCGATCGTCGCCGGGCCGAGCAGCCACATCAGCCAGCGCGTATCGCGGAAGTAGACCGAATACGGGATGCCGGTCACCAGCACGAGCAGCACCAGCACACCCGGCACGAACACGAGCGGCGAGAACAGCAGCGTCTTCTTGTACGCATAGAGCCGCTTCGACGCGAAATACAGCACGACCGTCAGCACGAAGCAACCGAGGGAGATCGCGGTATTCGCCTGGTCGGCGGACAGGTTCGATAGCGCAGCCAGCATGGTCCGCTCCGGCTCAGTGCGCGGACACGGCGCTCAGGCGCGTGCGGCGGCGTTCGGCGAACACGCGCTGCGCGGCGAGCCGGCGTTCGAGCTTCGCGGCGAGATCGACCGCGACGGCTACCGCGACCATCACGAACGCGGTGCCGGCGAGCATCACCAGCGCGATGCGCCAGCCGTCCTCGCGGAACAGCCCGCCGTACTGCACGGCCGCGACGGCGGCCGGCACGAAGAACAGCAGCATGTCGGACAGCAGCCAGTTCGCGCCGTCCTTCACCCACGCGGGCGCGACGCGGCCCGAGAACAGCAGCGCGAGCAGCACCGCGAGGCCGATCACGCCGGACGGAATCGGCAGCCCGACCTTGCGCACGGCCCAGTCGACGGCCATCCACAGCGCGCCGAGCGCGGCGGCCTGCAGCGCGATCCGGCCCGTATGCGCGAGGCTGCCCGAAGCGGCAGGGCGGGCGGCGGCGGCGATCGGCTTGGTCATGACGGGCTCCATACGGATAGTGCGTTGATGGTGTGAGTATAGGGTTTCCCCTAACCATAAATAAAATGACTTGTCTCTATCCTTGTCATTCCAATTCGGAATTCGCTTGTGATTGCCGCACCAATTTGGGGAGACACCGATGGAATTGCGCGCACTGCGGTACTTCGTCGAGGTGGTTCGCCAGCAGAGCTTCACGGCGGCCGCCGACAAGCTGTTCGTGACGCAGCCGACCATCAGCAAGATGGTGAAGGCGCTCGAGGACGAGATCGGTTCGCCGCTGCTGCTGCGCGACGGCCGGCAGATGGTGCTGACCGATGCGGGGCGGATCGTGTTCCAGCGCGGCCAGGACGTGCTCGCCGCGCAGGCGCAGCTGCAGTCGGAGCTGAACGATCTCGGCACGCTCGGCCGCGGCGAGCTGACGATCGGGATCCCGCCGCTCGGCGGCTCGCTGTTCACGCCGATCATCGCCGCCTACAAGCAGCGCTACCCGAACATCGAGCTGAAGCTGTTCGAGCAGGGCGCGCGGATGATCGAGGCCGCGCTGACGTCGGGCGAACTGGAGCTCGGCGGGCTGCTGGAGCCGGTCGATCCCGGCACGTTCGAGCGGCTGCCGATGGTGCGCGCGCCGCTGTGGCTCGTCGCGCCGCGCGAATCGCGCTGGGAGGATCACGCGGCCGTGCCGCTCGCCGATCTCGCGCGCGAATCGTTCGTGTTCTATGCGGAAAGCCTCGCGCTGCACGACGCGGTGCTCGATGCGTGCCGACAGGTCGGCTTCACGCCGTCGATCGTGAGCCGCAGCGGCCACTGGGATTTCATGGCCGCGCTCGTCCATGCGGGCGTCGGCATCGCGCTGCTGCCCGAGCCGTATTGCCGGCGGCTCGACGCGGGCCAGTTCACGTGCCGGCCGATCGTCGAGCCGGAAATCACGTGGGCGATCGCGCTCGGCTGGCTGAAGAAGGGCTACCTGTCGCACGCGGCGCGCGCGTGGCTCGACGTCGCGCGGGCGACGCTGCCGATCGCGCCCGGCGACGATCTCGCATTCGGCGGGTTGCGGGCGAGGGCGTGACGGCAGCGCGGCGGAGCGCGGAAACGGGCCGTGAAACAAAAAGGGCGGCCGTCGTGGCCGCCCCTTTCACGCTCAATGCCCCATCGCGGGCCCCGCACCCTTCCTCGGCTTCGTGATCCACACGAGCGCCGCGAGCGCGATGAACATCCCCGCCGACAGGTGGAAGAAGTCGTTGGTCGCCATCATGAAGCCCTGCTGCGTGACGAGCTGATTCAGCTGCGCATTGGCCGTCTGCCCGACGATGCCGAGCTGCGCGAGCGCGCCCTGGTAGTCGGTCGTGTTCTGCGCGTAGATGCTCACCGATTCCGACAGCCGCGCATGGTGGTAGATCGCGTCGTTCTCCCAGAATGTCGAACTCGCCGCGGTGCCGATCGCGCCGGACAGCGTGCGCAGGAAGTTCGACAGCCCCGACGCGCTCGCGAGCCGCTCGTCGGAAATGCTCGACAGCGTGATCGTCGTCATCGGCACGAAGAAGCATGCAACGCCGATCCCCTGCACGAGCCGCGGCAGGATCACGTGGTTGAACGGCACGTCGAGCGTGAACGTCGCGTTCCACAGCGACACGCCCGCGAACACGATGAACGCGAAGCTCGCGACCATCCGCAGGTCGAGCCGGTGCATGTTGCGGCCGATCAGCGGCGACAGCACGAGCGCGAGCAGCCCGACCGGCGCGGTCGCGAGGCCGGCCTTGCCGGCCGTGTAGCCCATCACCGTCTGCAGCCACAGCGGGAAGATCACGACCGAGCCGAAGAACGCCATGAAGCCGAACGAGATGATCATCGCGCCGAGCGCGAAGTTGCGGTCCTTGAACAGCGACAGGTCGACCACCGGCTCCTTCTCGGTCGCCTCCCACACGAGCATGAACGCCAGCGACACGACCGCGATCAGCGCGAGCGCGACGATGAACGACGAGTTGAACCAGTCGCGGTCCTTGCCGAGGTCGAGCATCATCTGCAGGCACGACACGCCGATCACGAGCAGCGCGAGGCCGATCGCGTCGATCCGCTGCTTCGACGTCTTCGTCTCGCGGCCGCGCAGCAGGAAATACGCGCAGGCCGCGGAGAAGATGCCGATCGGCAAATTGATGTAGAAGATCCACGGCCATGTGTAGTTGTCGCTGATCCAGCCGCCCAGCAGCGGGCCGAAGATCGGCGCGACGATCACCGTCATCGCCCATAGCCCGAGCGCGAGCCCGCGCTTCGCGGGTGGATAGCTGCGCATCAGGATCGTCTGCGACAGCGGCACCATCGGCCCCGACACGAGGCCCTGCAGCAGCCGGAACGCGATCAGCGTCTCGAAGTTGGTCGCGAAGCCGCACAGCGCCGACGCGACCGTGAACGCGAGCACCGACAGCGTGAACAGCCGCACCTCGCCGACCCGCCGCGCGAGCCAGCCGGTGAGCGGCACCGCGATCGCGGACGCGACCGAATACGACGAGATCACCCAGGTGCCTTCGCTGGTCGCGACACCGAGGCTGCCCGAGATGGTCGGCACCGCGACGTTCGCGATCGACGTGTCGAGCACTTCCATGAAGGTGCCGAGCGCGAGCCCAATGGTGAGCAGCGCGAGCGTCCCGCCGGACAGCGGCGCGGGTTCGGCGGCGGGGGAGGCGGCGGATGCCGGGGTGGCGGACATCGGAATCTCCTAGATGCGGCGCGCGCAACGCGCCGGCACAACGCACGGGCGTGCGACGCAGCGCGGCCCGGCCGGGTGGAACGAAAAAGGGAAAAAGCGGAGCACGTGTCCTGTCATTTTCTGCCCAGACAGATAAATAAGCGAATGCTTAACCTAGACATGGGGCCGCCGCGCGCATCAGGCGTCTTCGTCGGGCTTCGGGCAGCCGGGCGTGCCGGGCCCGTTGGCGATGAAGCGCTGCAGCAGGCCGGTGAGCGTCGCGAGTTCGTCGGCCGAGAAGCCTTCGAGCTGAGCGTTGAGCGCGGTCGCGACCAGCGACGGCAGCGCGCGGGCTGCTTCGGCGCCGCGCTCGGTCAGCGTCAGCTCGATCATCCGGCGGTCCTGCTCGCTGCGCGAGCGTGCGATCAGCCCCTTGCGTTCGAGCCGGTCCAGCATGCGCGTCATCGAGCCGCTGTCGTAGGACATCTTGCGCGACAACTCGAACGGCGTGCGCGCGTAGCCGCGCGACAACAGCAGGATCACGCCGATCTGCTGCGCGGTGAGGTCGAGCGGCTCGAGCGCACGGTCCATTCGCTCGACGAGCGCCTGCTTCGCCTTCGACAGGTAATAGCCGAGGCTCGTTTCCAGCGCGATGTTCTCGGGATCGTAAAGGCCGCCGGTCATACGATTGCGCGCGCAGCAATAGTGCGTTTCAGGTTAAAACGCGCCCAGTATCTTGAAAAATGATTGCTTAGTCAATATTATTTGAGGCAACCAGTTACGACGTGCATGTTGCACTGCCGGAGACGATGTTCTGACCGATTCGCCCGCGCTGCCGGGCACCCCGAGGATGTTCGCGATGCTGTCCCTGAAAAATGCCGCCGGCGCGCTGCGCCGCAATCTGACCGATACCGCTCATCATGTGTTTTCCGGGCCGCACCGCGGCTGGAAGATCGCGCTGTACGTGACGATGCTGGTCGTGCCGGGCGGCTCGCTCGCGGCGCTCGGGTTCGCCTGGTTCGATCATCGCCGGCAACGCAACGCGAAGGGCGGCGCACGCCGCACGAGCCAGCCGGCCGCCACGGAGCCGTCGACATGGCGGTCCGCCGCCGACACCATCCCGGTGCCGGTGCGCTGCCACTGACGCCGCACCGCTCCCGCTTCCCCGTCTGATCCGGCCGGGCGCCGGCAGCATTGCTGCGCGGCCGTCGTCGCACGCCCGTTTTCCCGCAAGCGATCCGTAATGGCCGGTAAACCGGCCTGCCGCGCCGGTAACACATTCCGGCCTTCGCGCACCGTACCCTTAGGGCTGCGCAGCTTCCCCGCCGTCAGTTACCATTTGTCCGCCAGCGGCATGACGACCGCATCGCGCGGCGCCGCTCGCCGGCCGTCACGCCCAGACAGGAAAACCACGATGCCGTACGCCTCCCTCCCGCGCGCCCTTCGCCCGCTGAGCGCCGCCGTCGCCGTTGCGACGGCCGTGCTGCTCGCCGGCTGCGCCGTCGGGCCCGACTATCACCGGCCCGACACGTCGATCCCCGCCGCGTTCAAGGAAGCGCCGGCCGGCTGGAAAGTCGCGCAACCGGCCGACCGCACCGATCGCGGCCCGTGGTGGACGGTCTACAACGATCCGCAGCTCGATGCGCTGATCGGCAGGCTCAACGCATCGAACCAGACCATCGCGCAATCGGCGGCCGCCTACCGGCAGGCGCGCGCGCTCGTCACCGAGGCGCGCGCCGCGTATTTCCCGACCGTCGGGCTGACCGCGTCGGGCTCGCGTGCCCGCACGCCGCGTACGTCGGTGTCGTCGGGCTCGTCGTCGAGTTTCGGCAGCGGCTCGTCCGGGTCGATCAACAACAGCTACAGCGTCGGCCTCGATGCCAGCTGGGAACCTAACCTGTGGGGCAAGGTGAGCCGCACCGTCAGCGCGCAGCGCGCCGGCGAAGCCGCGGCGGCGGCCGATCTCGCGAACGCGCGGCTGTCGCAGCAGGCGCTGCTCGCGCAAACCTATTTCCAGTTGCGCACGTCCGATGCGCTGCAAAAGCTGCTCGACGACACCGTGAAGTCGTACGAACAGTCGCTGAAGCTCACGCAGAACCAGTACGCCCAGGGCGTCGCCGCGCGTGCGGACGTGATCCAGGCGCAGACGCAGCTGCAGAGCGCGCAAGCCGCGCAGATCGACAACGGTGTGGCGCGTGCGCAGTACGAGCATGCGATCGCGACGCTGATCGGCGAACCGGCGTCGACCTTCTCGCTGCCGCCGGCCCCGCTCGCTGCCGAGCCGCCGATCACGCCGGTCGACGTGCCGTCCGCGATCCTCGAGCGCCGGCCCGACATCGCGGCGGCCGAGCGCCGCGCGGCGGCCGCGAACGAGCAGATCGGCGTCGCGATTGCCGCGTTCTTCCCCACGCTTACGCTGTCGGCCACCGGCGGCTTCCAGAGCTCGGTGTGGTCGCAGCTGTTCACGTTGCCGGCGCGTTTCTGGACGGTCGGCCCGCAGCTCGCGGCCACGCTGTTCGATGCAGGGCTGCGCGCCGCGCAGACCGACGCCGCGCGCGCGACCTACGACCAGGACGTCGCCGCGTATCGCCTCGCGGTGCTCACCGCGTTCCAGGACGTCGAGGACAACCTCGCGTCGCAACGCATCCTCGCGCAGGAAATCGACGTGCAACGGCAGGCCGTCGACAGCGCCGAGCACTCGCTCGCGATCGTCACGAACCAGTACAAGGCCGGCACGGTCGCGTACCTGAACGTGCTGACCGCGCAGACCACCGCGTTCACCGCGCAGCAGAAGCTCGCGACGATCGCCGGCCAGCGGATGGTGTCGTCGGTCGGACTCGTGAAGGCGCTCGGCGGCGGCTGGGATGCTTCGGACATGGCGCGCGAGAACGGCGACATGGCGGCGCCGGCCCCCGTGCCGGCGTCCGGTGCAGCCGCGCCTGCCGCCACCGCACCATCAGCCGCTACGCCGCTCGCGCAGAAGTAAGGAAAACGGGCGACGCGCGCGTCAGCGCTGCGCGTCGCCGAAGATCAGCGACACCTCGTTGTTTCCGATCGGGTGGCCGAGCAGATTCAGCAGCCCCGCGAGGTTCGCCTGCTGTTCGGGCGCCGCATGCGCGGTGCCGCGGAACGATCCCTGCCCAGGGCCGAAGTTGCCGTGCCCGTCGAGGAACAGCGGGCCCTGCGTCGTCGACAGGTCGAGATCGGCGCCCGCGCCCTTCGCCTGCAGCACCGCGCGGTACGAACCGAGCGGCTTCACGCGCGACACGCGCGAACTCATCGAGTCGATCGTCACCGTCAGCTGGCCGAATGCGTTGTTGCCGAACAGGCGCCAGTCGCTCCAGCCGATCCGCACGTCGCCCTGCAGGTCGAGCGTGTTGAACGGCGTGCCGAGCCCCGCGAGCAGCGAAGCGGGCACGGCCATCGTGCCCGCCGACAGCACCGCGCCGCGCCACGTCGCATCGAGCGTGACGGCATCGGGCATCGCCTCGGTCTGCCGCATGCGCATCTGCACGCGGCCGGTCAGCAGCGGCCAGAAGTGCGTGGTCCATTCGACCCGGCCCGGCAGCAGCGTCGCCGCGCTCTGGTCGGCGCCCGGCGCGAGCATCAGCGTGCCCGAGCCGTGCCACAGCGACCCGTCCGGATCGACGAGATTCACGTGTCCGCCGGTCGCGCGCGCGAACTGCGGCGCGATCCACGCGGCCGGCGCCAGCGCGACGAGCGTCACCGCCGTCGCCAGGCCACCTGCCAGTACCCACGGCAATACCGTGACGAGCCGCTTCGCCCACGGCCTCATCGGCCGACCCGCGTTTGCATCATCCGCTGCCGTCATCTATTTCTGGACGGAAGGTTGCATCACGGCCGTCAGGTCGACCTGGCCGTCGTCCTTCAGCGCGGTCGCGTGCGCCTCGCCGACCTGCACCTTGAACTGCCGGCGCGCATCGTCGAGCCACTGGGTCCACGCCGGGAACGACACGTTCTTCATCTGCACCTGCACGCCGTTGCCGACGATCTGCACCTGCGCCCCCTGCAGCCCGTGATCGGACAGCGACGCGGTCAGTGCATCCTTCAGCGCGAGGCCGGTCGGCGCGACGCCTTGCGCGGCGGCCGTCAGCGACTTCGCCTCGTTCGCCTGGGCGGTCATCTGCGCAAGCTCGTGACGCATCGTCGGCAGCTCGCGCTGGATCCGTGCGCGGCCTTCCTGCGCGGGCGACCACAGCACCGAATACGCAATCGCGACCGCCAGCACGGCGCCGCCCCAGCCGAGCAGCGTCTTCTCGCGCGGCGAGCGTTCGCCCCAGAACTGGGCCAGTGTCTGGTTCAGTTGTTCCGTTTTCATGAGCGGCTCCGGATCGTCCATTTGCCCGTGTTGCTGTCGACTTCGCCGGACAGTCCGTTGCGCGCGAGGCGCTGCGTGAAATCGGGATCGACCTTGACCTCCGGCTTGAAGCCGACGTCGAGCCGCCGGTCGTGATAGTCGAGCGACGCGATGCCGTTCAGCGGCAGCGCGCCCATCGACCGCGACAGCCCGCTCGACAGCGCGAGGAAATCGTTCGGCGACAACTCGCCGGCCGCCAGGCGAAGCTGGTCGAGCTGGCGCTGCATCTGCGCGGGCGGATCGAGCACCGTCGTCGTCTTCGGGAACGCGGACAAGAGCGTCTCGGTGATCTGCGCGGACAGCGCATCGCGTTCGCGCGACAGCTTCCACCAGTGCAGGTTCATCCCGATCACCGCGACGCCGAGCGTCGCCGCGACGAGCGCGAGCGGCACGCGCAGGCGTTTCACCGTCGCGCGGTCGAAACGCCAGGGCTGCGACTCGAATTCGAACTGGCACAGATCGAACTTCTCGGTCAGCGCGCGACGCGCGAACGTGTCGAACGGCAGCGGCGCGGCGCCCGGCAACAGCGTCGCGTCAGGCCGGCCGACCGACGCGAGCCGCGGCTCCGCACCCGGTTCGCCGAGCTCGTACAGTTCGACGTCGCCGCCACGCGCGAGCGCGGTCAGCGTGCCGGCCGCGCGCGCCGCAGGCGCCGCGAAGCCTTCGCCGAGCGCACCGCGCGCCACGGCGAGTTCGAGGC
>NZ_CABVPX010000050.1 GCF_902499125.1 Burkholderia arboris | reverse complement strand
ATCACCGATCTCGTCGCCACCGGCGGCGGGCTGGTCGGCGTCGGCCTCGATGGGCTGACGTTCGCGCAGCGCGTGGCAGGCGGCACGCTCGGCGTCGCGCAGCGCGCGGATCGCGCGACGCTTACCGCTGCGCTGATCGATGCGCGTGGCAAGCCGGTGTTGTTTTCGCAGGCAGGCGTGCTCGACACGCCGTGACACGCGTTTCGCCAACGCGTGACTGCACGCCGGGATTCCAAGAGGATGCCCGGCGCCGCGTGCTGCTGGCGCACGCGCGTCCGGCGTCTCGATCGTTCCCGTTGCTCGACGACGTCGACACAAGTCTGCATTCGCACTGCACAGCTGGTGCGATGCGGCGCTGAACCGCGCCGGACTCGCTGGGGCTGCGGTTGCGGGCCGCAAGGCAACCGTTGCCGGGTTGGCGCGGGGCAACGGCCATACCCGGCAGGTACGCCGCGCGCACGCGATCGCGCCGGCCGGCGGTGTGCTCAGGCGCGCGGATCGGCCGACGGCAGCAGCGCGGCGAAGCGGTCCGCGAGCGTGGGGCGCGACCGTGCGGGCCAGATCGCGCTCAGTTCGAAATTCGGCAGCGCGGCGCCGTCGCGGATCGGGCTGTAGGCAACCCCGTCGAACGCGAACGCGTGGATCGAGCGCGGCAGCAGCGACACTCCGCACCCGGCGGCGACGCATGCGACGACGGTCAGCGTGCGGTTCACGTCGAGCACGATGTCCACCGGATGCCCGGCCTGGCGGAACGCGCTGAGGATACCGGCGCGGATCAGCGGCAGCTGATCGTGCGGAAACCACACGAGGCCGGCCGCGGCGAGATCGGCCAGCGTGACCGTGCCGTCGGGCAGGCGCGGGAACTCCTTCGGCAGCACCGCGACGAGCGGGTCGCGCCGGATCAGCTTTTCGCGCATCCGGCCGTTGACCGCGACCGGCGTATGCAGCAGCCCGATGTCGATCTCGCCGCGTTCGAGTGCGATCGCCTGCTCGGCATTGCTCATCTCGCTCATCACGAGCTCGACGTCGGGCGCACTCTCGCGCAGCGCACGGATCGCGCGCGGCAGCGTGTCGAACAGCGCCGCGCTGACGAAGCCGATGGTCAGGCGCCCGGCGCGCTGCGCACCGATCTCGCCCGCCCGGTGCGCGGCCGCATCGAGCCGCGCGACGCTCAGGCGCAGGTCGTCGACCATCGCGAGCCCGGCCGGCGTGAGCGTCGCGCCGCGCCGCGACCGGTCGAACAGCCGGACTCCCAGCTCCTTTTCCATCCGGTTCAGCGCCTGGCTGAGCGCCGGCTGCGCAATACCCAGTTCGCTGGCGGCGCGCGTGAAGCTGCCGGAATCCGCGATCGCGAGAAAGTAGCGGACGTGCCTGATTTCCATAAGCGTGTGTTATGAATAATTATTCGAAACATAGTAGCGAATTATCCAAATGATTCATAGGATGCACTTCGGGCGTCGTCGATACCGGCTGCGCCTCCGATAGCGGCGCGATCAGGCGGCGCACGGCGACGACACGAGGAGACCTCCGTTGACCTGGATGCGCGAACTCTCGACGACCGAACGGCGCACGTTGCGCGGCTGCTTTGCCGGCTGGGCGCTCGACGGCCTCGACACCCAGATGTTCAGCCTCGTGATCCCGGCGCTGCTCGCGACCTGGAGCATCGGCAAGGGGCAGGCTGGCCTGATCGGCGGCGCGACGCTCGTGTCGGGCGCCCTCGGCGGCCTGCTGGCCGGCGTGATCGCCGATCGTTACGGGCGCGTGCGGGCCCTGCAGATCACTGTGTGCTGGTTCTCCGCATTCACGTTCCTGAGTGCGTTCGCGCAGAACTTCGAACAGCTGCTGGTGTTGAAGGCGCTGCAGGGGCTCGGCTTCGGCGGCGAATGGACGGCGGGCGCGGTGCTGCTCGCGGAAACGGTCGGCGCGCGTCATCGCGGCAAGGCGATGGGCGTCGTGCAGAGCGCGTGGGGGTTCGGCTGGGGCGCGGCGGTGCTGCTGTACGTGATCGTGTTCGCGTGGCTGCCGGCCGAATGGGCGTGGCGCGTGCTGTTCGCGATCGGCGCGTTGCCCGCGCTGCTGGTGCTGTATATCCGTCGCGCGATTGTCGAGCCGCCGCGCGCGCAGCCTGCGTCTGTGCGGGCGGACGATACGCCGACGGTCGGCATCTTCGACCGGTCGGTGCTGCGCACGACGGTGGTCGGCGGCCTGATCGGCGTCGGCGCGCATGGCGGCTATCACGCGATCACGATCTGGCTGCCGACCTACCTGAAGACCGAGCGGCACCTGTCGGTGCTCGGCACCGGCGCGTATCTCGCGGTCGTGATCGTCGCGTTCATCTGCGGCTGTTTCCTGAGTGCGTACCTGCAGGACCGGATCGGCCGGCGCCGCAACGTGATGCTGTTCGCCGCGTGCTGCGCGGTGATGGTGAACCTGTACGTGTTCCTGCCGCTGAACGACGTCGCGATGCTGTTGCTCGGGTTTCCGCTCGGGCTGTGTTCGGCCGGCATTCCGGCGACGCTCGGCACGCTGTTCAACGAGCTGTATCCGCAGAACGTGCGCGGACGCGGCGTCGGCTTCTGCTACAACTTCGGCCGCATCGTGTCGGCGGCCTTTCCGGTGCTGGTCGGGCGCATGGGTGAATCGTTGCCGCTCGGCACGGCGCTCGGCATCGATGCCGGCATCGCGTACGGGCTGGTCGTGATCGCGGTGTGGTTCCTGCCGGAAACGCGCGGTCGCCGCCTGCCCGACGCGGCCGCCGGGCCGGGCGCCGACGGCGACGCGCGCGCCGGTGCCTCGCTGTAGGTTTCGTCTTTCGTTCATTCCGTCGCCTGTCGCCCGTTGCCGGGCCGGGCATCTCTTGCAGGCAAGTCGTCATGGATCGAGCAGTGAATCCGCCGGTCGAACCGGTTTCAGCGGCGCCGGACACGGCCGCGTGGTACGCATCGCCGGCGGCCGTCGCGGCCGTCGCGGCCGTCGACGCACATGCGCACGTGTTTGCGCGCGGCCTGCCGCTCGCGCCGGTCGTGCGCCACGCGCCCGATTACGATGCGTCGCTCGACGCGTACGTCGCGCATCTCGCCGCGCACGGCATCACGCACGCGGTGCTGGTGCAGCCGAGCTTTCTCGGCACCGACAACGCGTTCTTCGTCGACGTGCTGCGGCGCTACCCGCACCGCTTTCGCGGCGTCGCGGTGGTCGATCCGGTGATCGACGACGATGCGCTCGCCGCGCTGGATCGCGCGGGCGTCGTGGGCATGCGGCTCAACCTGGTCGGCCTGCCGATTCCGGATTTCGGCACGCGGGTGTGGCGCGCACTGTTCGCACGCGTCAACGCGCTCGGCTGGCATGTCGAGATTCATCGCGATGCAGCCGACCTGCATGCGATCGCCGCGAGCCTGCTCGCGCAATCGTGCACGCTCGTGATCGACCATTTCGGCCGCCCGTCGCCGACGCTCGGCGAGCGCGATCCCGGCTTCCGTCACCTGCTGTCGCTCGCCGATACAGGCCGCGTGTGGGTCAAGCTGTCGGCCGCATACCGCAACAGCCTGGCCGGCGACGGCACCGATACCGCGCTCGGCGCCGCGCAGGCGCTGCGCGCCGCGTTCACGGCCGAGCGGCTCGTGTGGGGCAGCGACTGGCCGCATACGCAGCATCGCGAGCGGGTCGATTTCGGCGCGACCTGTGCGGCGCTCGAACGCTGGCTGCCCGACCCCGGCGAGCGCACGCGCGTGCTGCGCGACTCGCCGCGAACCCTGTTCCGTTTCGACCAATGAGGCCCTGCATGACCGATCAAACCGCCCTTCGTCGCGCCGCGTTCCGGCGCAGCATCGCCGCCCGCCAGGGGCTGCTCGTCGCCGGCACGTTCAATGCGCTGAGCGCGCGGATCGCCGCCGATCTCGGCTTCGGCGCGCTGTACCTGAGCGGCGCCGGCGTCACCAACATGTCGCTCGGCCTGCCGGATCTCGGCTTCGTCGGGCTCGGCGAGCTGGCCGAGCACACCGCGCGCGTGCGCGGCGCCGTCGACCTGCCGCTGATGGTCGATGCCGATACCGGTTTCGGCAATGCGCTGAACGTGCTGCATACGGTTCGCACGCTCGAGCGCAGCGGCGCCGATGCGATCCAGCTCGAGGACCAGGTGCTGCCGAAGAAGTGCGGTCACTTCGCGGGCAAGGAAGTGATTCCGGCCGCGGAAATGGTCGGCAAGCTGAAGGCGGCCGTCGACGCGCGCGTCGATCCGAACCTGCTGATCGTCGCACGCACCGATGCGGCCGCCGTGCACGGCATCGACGACGCGATCGAGCGCGCGCACCGCTATGCGGCGGCCGGCGCCGACGTGCTGTTCATCGAGGCGATGGACACGCCGGAGGACGTCGAACGGCTGCCCGCGCTGTTCGACACGCCGCAGCTCATCAACATCGTGATCGGCGGCAAGACGCCGACGCGCTCGCGCGACGAACTGGCGCGCCTCGGCTACGGCGTCGTGCTGTACGCGAATGCGGCGCTGCAGGGGGCCGTGCACGGGATGCAGGCCGCGCTGACCGAATTGCGCGACACGGGCCGGCTCGATGAAAACCCCGCGCTCGTCGCGCCGTTCGCCGAACGGCAGCGGCTCGTCGACAAGGCGCGCTTCGACGCGCTCGACGCGCGCTACGCGGCCGGGCAGCCGTAAGGCCGGCACGCAGCACGGGCGGCGCATGCCGGCCGCCCGCTACCGAACAGACAGGAGACACCCGTGGCAACTTCCCCAACCGGGGCGGCCGACGCGCCGCCACGCATCGGCTCGATCGTCGGCGGGCTGGCCGGCAACCTGATCGAGTGGTACGACTTCCTCGCGTACAGCATCTTCTCGATCTACTTCGCGCCGTCGTTCTTTCCCGCCGACCGGCCGACCGTGCAACTGATGAACACCGCGGCGATCGCGGCGGTCGGCTACGTCGCGCGACCGGCGGGCAGCTGGCTCGTCGGCTTGTACGCGGACCGGCACGGGCGCAAGGCCGCGCTGACGAAGTCGGTGCTCGCGATGTGCGCGGGCTCGATGCTGATCGCCGTCACGCCCGGCTACGCGACGATCGGCATGCTCGCGCCGGCACTGCTCGTGGCCGCGCGCCTGCTGCAGGGCCTCAGCATGGGCGGCGAATACGGCACCAGCGCGACCTACCTGAGCGAGATCGCGCCGCCGAACCGGCGCGGCTTCTACGTCGGCTTCCTGCAGGTGAGCGTGGTGGCTGGCCAGCTCGTCGCGCTCGGCTTGATGCTGGCGATGCAGCGGATCTTCGTCGGCACGCACGACATCGAGCGCTGGGGCTGGCGGATTCCGTTCTTCGTCGGCGGCGTGCTCGCGCTGTTCGCGCTGTACATGCGCCGCAACGTCGTCGAGAGCGACGCGTTCGTCGCGAGCCGCGCGCGTGCGGCGAAGACGCGCGTGACGGCCGATCTCGCGGCCCACTGGCGCGAACTGCTGCTCGCGATCGGCATCACGATCGGCGGCACCGTCGCGTTCTATACGTACACCGTCTACATGCAGAAATACCTGGTCAATTCCGTCGGCCTGCACAAGGAAACGGCGACCTGGATCTGCACGCTCGCGCTGCTGCTGTACATGCCGCTGCAGCCGCTGTTCGGCCTCGTGTCGGATCGCGTCGGGCGCCGGCCGGTGCTGCTGTGGTTCGGGCTCGGCGGCACGCTGCTGTCGGTGCCGATCTTCACGGCGCTCGCGCACGTGCACGAGCCGCTCGCCGCGTTCGCGCTGGTGTTCGCCGGGCTCGTGGTGCTGAGCGGATTCACGTCGGTGCACATGCTGGTCAAGGCCGAGCTGTTCCCGCCGCAGATCCGCGCGCTGGCGGTCGGGCTGCCTTATGCGCTGACGACGGCGATCCTCGGCGGCACGACCGAATTCGTCGCGCTGCGGCTGAAGGCGGTTGGCAACGAATCGATGTTCTTCTGGTACGTGGCGGCGTGCGCAGCGATTTCGCTGGTCGTGTACTGGCGGATGCCGGAAACCCATCCGGCCAGGCGCGCGCGGCCGGCTCGGCCGGCGGTGGGCGCCGCCGCACCCCGCTGAATTGGTGCGAAGCCGCATGCGAAACGCTTATGGATAAATAACACGGACGTAATGCTTCGCCGCGGCGATTGCTTCTAGTATCTGCAGAACGCCGACGGGCTGCCTGGCCGTCGGCGGCGAGCAGACGAGACACACGACATACATTAGTACATCTAAAAAAATGGAGTCGAGTCAATGATCGAACTATCCGAGGGCCAACGGATATCCACGCGCGATGGCGCGCCGGGCGGTGCGCCGCCACGGCCGTCGATCGCGGTCCATCCCGTGTTCAAGGCGTACAACCGGTCGAAGCTGGACGACATCCCGCAGCTCGCGGTATTGCCGCCGTCGATGCGCGAGCAGATCGGGCTGGTCGCACGCGTGCTGCCGTTCAAGGTCAACCGTTATGTCGTCGAGCAACTGATCGACTGGACGAACGTACCGGACGATCCGCTGTTCCGGCTGACGTTTCCGCAGCCCGACATGCTTGCGCCCGACGAGCTCGGGGAGCTGGCCGAGCTGTCGCGCGACGCGGCGCGCCAGGCGGACCTGGACGCGCTGGTCGGACGCCTGCGCGCCCGGATGAACCCGCATCCGGCGGACCAGCGGCTCAACGAGCCGGAGCTGGACGGCGAGCCCTGCCCGGGCATCCAGCACAAGTATGCGCAGACGGTGCTGTACTTCCCGAGCCACGGGCAGACCTGCCATGCGTACTGCACGTTCTGCTTCCGCTGGCCGCAGTTCGTCGGCGACGCGTCGCTGAAATTCGCGTCGAGCGAAGCCGGGCGGCTGCACGCGTACCTGCGTGCGCACGGCGAAGTGACCGATCTGCTGATGACGGGCGGCGATCCGATGGTGATGAGCGCGGCGCGCCTGCGCGAATACCTGATGCCGCTGCTGGAGCCGGGGCTCGAGCATGTCGGCAACATCCGGATCGGCACGAAGGCGCTGACCTACTGGCCGTACCGTTTCGTCAGCGATCCGGATACGCCCGAGCTGCTCGCGCTGCTGCGCACGCTGATCGATGCCGGGCGCAACGTGACGGTCATGGCGCACCTGAACCACTGGCGCGAACTGTCGACGGAGATCGCCGAGCAGGCCGTGACGAACCTGCGCCGCATCGGCGTCGTGATTCGCTCGCAGGGGCCGGTGCTGCGCCATATCAACGACGACGCTGAAGTCTGGCGGCGCAACTGGGTCGGGCAGGTGCGGCTCGGCATCGTGCCGTACTACATGTTCGTCGAGCGCGATACGGGGCCGCGCGGTTATTTCGAGCTGCCGCTCGCGCGGGCGCTCGACATCTACAACACCGCGATCGCGTCGGTGTCGGGGCTCGCGCGCAGCGCACGCGGCCCGTCGATGAGCGCAGGCCCGGGCAAGGTCGAAGTCGCGGGCACGCTCGAGTTGCAAGGACAGCGCTACTTTCTGCTGAATTTCCTGCAGGCGCGCGATCCGCGCTGGCTGCGCCGGCCGTTTCTCGCGAAGTATTCGGCGACGGCCTGCTGGCTCGACCAGCTCGAACCGCCGGACGGCGAACCCGCGTTCTTCTTCGATGCGGCGTATCGCGCATTCGTCGACGCGCATCAACACCAGCCGGAGCATGCATGAGAACGCCCGGCACACGAACCGCCGACGTCGCGATCGTCGGCGGCGGCTACACGGGGCTGTCCGCCGCGATCCACCTGGCGGAGCAGGGCGCGACGGTTGAGGTCTGCGACGCCGATCCGCCCGGCGACGTGCCGAGCGCATTCAACTTCGGTTCGGTCGCGAGCGCCGCGCCGGCGCTGCCGCGCGGCCCGGTTTCGGCCGCGCAGGCGCAGGCCGCCGAGCGCACGGCCGCGCAGGCCATCGCGTACCTGAAGCGCTTCGTCGATAGCCGCAACCTCGCGTGCGGCTGGGCGCATCCCGGCCACATCACGCTCGCGTGCGACGACGCGTCGGCGGTGCAGCTGGCGCACCGCTTCGAGTACTACGCGGCGCAGCAGGATGCGTGCGTCGCGTGGCTCGACGCGCAGGCGGTCACGCAGGAAACCGGCGCGGCGCATGCGATCGCGGGGCTGCTGAACCTGAGGTTCGCGCTGATCCGGCCGCGCGCGCTCCGCGATGCGATGCGGATGCGGGCGGTCACGCTCGGCGTGCGGATCCGGCGCGGCGCGCGCGTGAACGCCGTGCGGCTCGTGCCCGATGCGGCCGTGCTCGACCTCGGCGACGCGACGCTCGACGCGGGCACCGCGCTGGTGTGCGCGGAGGACGCGTGGCCGCTGCTGCCGGCCGACCTGCGCCCGCCGCTCGAACGCTACGGCACGCACCTGCTGGCTACCCGCATCCTCGACGACGCGACGCAGCGCCGCATTTCGCGGCAGCCGCGCGTGTACGGCACGTTGTCCGCCGACAAGGATTATTTCCGGCTCGACGACAGCGGGCGGCTGTTGTTCGGCAGCCGGCTCGGCCTCGCGGTCGACGGGCCGCCCGCGGGTGTCGAGGCCGCGTTGCGTGCGCGGCTGGGCGCGTATTTCCCGGCGCTCGAGCACGTGGGCGTCGAGCACGTGTGGTCCGCGCCGCTCGGCTTCACCGCGCTCGGCGTGCCGCATGTCGGCACGGCCGGGCGGCTGGGCTGGTGCGGCGGCTATTGCGGCAGCGGGATCGCCACGGCCGTTCACGGCGGCGCGGCGCTGGCCGCGCGCGTGCTCGGCCAGGCCGACGACGGTGCCTTTCACGATTCGATCACCGGTGCCGGGGAGGCGCGATGAACACTTTCGAATTCCAGACGCTCGACGGCGCGAAGCCGCGGGCCTTTGCCGGAGAAGAAGTCGACGTGCTCGGTATCGGCGTCGGTCCGTTCAACCTGAGCCTGGCGGCGCTGCTGGCGCCGCTGGACGGGCTGCGTTCGCTGTTCGTCGAGCGCCGGCCCGGGTTCCGCTGGCATCCCGGGCTGATGCTTGCCGATTCGTCGTTGACGACCAGCTTCCTGAAGGACCTCGTGACGCTGGCCGATCCGTGCAGCCGCTACTCGTTCATTGCGTTCCTGCAACGCACCGAACGGCTGTACGCGTTCGCGAACGCACGCTTTCCGACCGTGCGCCGCCGCGAGTTCGAACAGTACATGCAGTGGGTGTGCGCGTCGCTCGACAACCTGCGGTTCGACTGCGAAGTCGAAAGCGTCGTGCGCGACGGGCGCGCACTGCGCGTCACGACCTCGCACGGCGTCGTGCGCACCCGGAACCTCGTGGTCGGCGTCGGCCTGCGCCCGAGCGTGCCCGCGTGCGCGCGGCCGCACCTCGGGGCCGACGTACTGCATTCGTCGCAGTTCTGCACCGTGCGGCCGGCGCTTGCCGGCCGGCGCGTCGCGATCGTCGGTGGCGGCCAGAGCGGCGCCGAGCTGGCGCTGCATCTGCTCGGGTTGACGGGCGATGCGGCGCCCGCGCACATCGCCTGGCTGACGCGGCGCGAGAACTTCCTGCCGATGGACGACTCGCCGTTCGTCAACGAATGGTTCGTGCCGCAATACAACGCGCATTTCTCGCGGCTGTCGCCGGAGCGCAAGCGCGACGCGCTGGAGACGCAGCGCCTCGCGAGCGACGGCGTCACGTTGCCGCTGCTGACGGCGATCTACCAGCGGCTCTACGAGATCACGCACATCGAGGGGCGCACCGGCCATTGCGCGCTGATGCCCGGCCGCAGCATGGCGAACCTGCACCGCGCGGACGGCGGCTACGTGCTGAGCGTCGACGACGGCACCGGCGTGCATGCGCCGCTGCATGCGGACGTCGTGCTGCTCGCGACGGGCAGCGAATTCCAGATGCCCGGCGCGCTCGAATCGCTGCGCTTCGAGATGCACACGCGCAACGGCGTACCGGAGCTCGACGACGACTATGCGGTGCGCTGGAACCGGCCGAGCGCCGCGCGGATTTTCTTCCAGAACGCCGCGCGCACGACGCGCGGCATCGCCGACCCGAACCTGAGCCTGGCCGCGTGGCGCAGCGGCCGGATCGCGAACGCGATCGCGGGCGCGTCCATCTACGAGGTCGGCACGCCGCCGGGATTCGTCGACTGGCCGCACGGCGACGCGCCGCAGGCCGCCACCCAACAACTCGTGAACTGACAGGAGCACCCCGCCATGACCCATGCACCGGCCATGCTGTATCTCGACACGCGCGCGCTTCCGGGCGAGCGGATCGCCGAAATCGACGCGGCGCGCAGCCTCGGGCTCGATCTTTATGTGGCGACGCCGACGCCGGACGCGTTCCGCTCGTTCGGCTGCGCCGGCATCATTCCGACCCGGCTCGGCGATTACGACGCAGCCGAGCGGACGATTCTCGACTACCTGCGCGAACATCGCGTCGAGCTGTCCGGCGTCGTCGCGTGGAAGGATCTCGAAGTGGTGCTCGCGAGCCGGCTGTCGCATCGTCTCGGCCTGCGCGGCACGGCGCCGGACGCCGCGCTCAACGTGCGCGACAAGGCCGCGACCCGCCGCGTGCTCGACGCGGTGCCGAACGCGAACCCGCGCTATGCGGTCGTCAGCAGCGAAGCCGAATTCACCGCCGCGCTGCAACGGATCGGCGCACCCGCGCTGCTCAAGCCGGCCGGCAACTCCGGCAGCCGCGGCATCTTTCCGGTCGATGCGCACGCCGACCCCGTCGACGTCTATCGCGCGTTTCGTGCGTACAACTCGCCGGAGAAGGGCGAGATGTTCAGCCTGTACGGCGATCACGCGCTGCTCGAGGAACAACTGACGGGCAGCGAGCATTCGGTGTCCGGCGTCGTCGCGCACGGGCGCGTCGCGATCAACGCGATCATCGACAAGACCTTCGACCGGTCGATCCCGATCCAGTACGAGAACGTGACGCCGTCGCTGCTGCCGGCCGACACGCAGGCGGCGATCCGCGACATGGTGCGCGCGGGCGTCGCGGCGACCGGCATCGACTGGTGCGGCTTCCACGCGGACGTGATGGTGACGCGCGACGGCCCGAAGATTCTCGAGATCGGCGGGCGGCTCGGCGGCGAGTTCATCAACTCGCATCTGATCCCGTACAGCGTCGCGGACTTCTCGCCGTACCGCACCGTGCTCGATCTCGCGCGCGGCGCGATCGACGGCCCGCTCGACGACCGGCTCGGCACCGCGTCGACGCGCGCCGGACAGCGCATCGTGATGCCGCCGGGGCTCGGCCGCATCGCCCGTGTCGAGGGCTTCGAGCGGCTGTGGCGGCGGCCGGAGCTGCGGTTCCTGCAGGTCGTCGCCGGCAAGGGCGCGCAGATGGCGCTGCCGAAGGACGTGTTCAAGGCGTACGAGATCGCGTACCTGATCGCGCAGTGCGAACTCGACCGCGACATCGTGGCGCTGCTGCGCGAACTCGCGGCCGACGTGACCGTCACGCTGGACTGACCCGGAGGCCATCATGCCGATCGACACGATCCGCGACCCGCGCCACTACCTGCTCGTGCCCGCGATGCCGGCGCCGAACGGGCGCCTGCACCTCGGTCATATCGCCGGCCCGTACCTGCGGCTCGACATGCTTGCGCGCCACCTGCGCAGCCGCGGCGAGGTCGCGCGCATCGCATGCGCGAGCGACCCGTACGATTCCTACATCCCGCTGCGCGCCGGGCAGGCCGGCATCGACGCGGCGGCGCTCGCGCGGCAGAGCTGCGCGGGCATCGTCGACGATCTCGCCGCGATGAACATCGACGTCGACCTGTTCGTCGATCCGCTCGGCGATGCGCATCACGACGCGTACCTCGCCGCGCACGACGGGCTCGTCGCGCGGCTGGCCGCGCAGCGGCGCGTGTCGACGGTGCGCGAGCGCCTGCCGTATTCGGCCACGCGCGATGCTTACGTGACCGGCAGTTTCCTGCTCGGCCGCTGCCCGCAGTGCGCGCGCGACGTGTCGGGATTCTTCTGCGAGGACTGCGGCGCGCATTTCCAGCCGGAGGACGTGCGCGAACCGTCGGCGCGCTGGGGCGAGACGCTCGCGATGCGCGAGCAGGACAACCTGTTCTTCGACATCGCGGATCCCGCCGCGCTGGTCGCGCAGCTGGCCGGCACCGAGACCGCACCGGAGTTCGTCGATATCGCGCGCCGCCATCTCGCGCGCGACGGCGCGCGTTTCCGCTTGACGAGCCATGCCGGCTGGGGGCTGCCGTATGCGCTCGACGGCGCGCCGCGCACGCTGTTCGGGCACGGGCTGCTGTTCGGCGCGATCCGCTTCGTCGGCGATCTCTATGCCCGCCAGCACGGGCTGCGCGCGAACCCGTTCGATCGCGAGTCGGACGTGATCACCGTCAACGGATTCGGGATCGACAACTGCGTGTCGCATCTGGTCGGCATTCAGGCGATGGCGATGGCCGACGGCGTGTCGAAACCGTTCGACCGCTTCGTGATCAATCACTTCTACACGCTGGAAGGGCGCAAGTTCTCGACGAGCCTGCGCTGGGCGATCTGGGTCGAGGATCTCGCGGCGCGCACGCGCGTGCCGGCCGACGCGGTGCGCTTCTTCGTCGCGTCGACCAATCCGGTCGACGCACGCACCGACTTCGATCGCGATGCATTCTGCCGCTTCGTGAACGGGCCGTACGCGACAGTGCGGCGGCACGTGGCCGAGTCGATCGGCGGGCCGCTCGCGGCGCGCGTGCCGGCCGACAAGACGGCGCGGGCAGCCGAGGCGGCGTGGCGCGACGCGCAGCGCGCGATGGATTTCGCGACCTTCGACCCGACGGCGCTGGCCGGCATCGTCGAGCGCTGGAGCGCGCACTTCGACGGCGCGCGCGCGGCCGGCGACCTGTACGGCTGGACCAAGGGCTTCGCGCTGCTCGCATGGCCGTTGATGCCGGCGCTCGCGCAGACCGCGTGGCGCGCGCTCGGGTTGCGCGGCGAGCCGAACGCGGGCGACTTCGCGCGGCTGTCGGCGCCGGTCGTCACGCCGCTGGCGAACTTCGACCCGGTCACGCCGGGAGACCTGGCGGCGGTCCTGCCGCCCGGCATGCGGGAGGTTGCATGATGGAAGGCGCACTCGAAGGGCTCGTGATCGTCGACCTGACGCGCGTGCTGGCCGGGCCGTTCTGCACGATGCTGCTGGCCGATCACGGCGCGCGCGTGATCAAGGTCGAGCGGCCGTCGACCGGCGACGACGCACGCGCGTACGGCCCGTGGTACGGCGGCAAGTCCGCGTATTTCGCGTCGCTCAACCGCGGCAAGGAGAGCATCGCGCTCGACCTGAAGGACCCGTCCGACCGCCGCGTGCTCGACGCGCTGCTCGAGAAGGCCGACGTCGTCACCGAGAACTTCCGGCCCGGTACGATGGCGCGCATCGGCTACGACTGGGACACGCTGCATGCGCGTTTCCCGCGCCTGATCTACGGCAGCGCATCGGGGTTCGGTCACACCGGGCCGTATCGCGACCACCGCGCATACGACATGATCGTCCAGGGGCTCGGCGGGATCATGAGCGTGACGGGCGAGCCCGGGCGCATGCCCGTGCGGGTCGGGCCGTCGATCGGCGATCTCGCGGCCGGCCTGTTCCTGACGACCGGGCTGCTGATGGCGCTCGTGCGGCGCGGCCGCACCGGGCAGGGTTCGAAGGTCGATATCGGCATGTTCGACTGTCAGCTTGCGCTGATGGAGTATTTCATCGGCCGTTACTTCGCGACCGGCGAAGTCACGGGGCCGGTCGGCAGTTATCGGCCGGCGATCGCGCCGCCGTTCGGTGTCTACCGCGCGGCGGACGGCCCGCTCATCATCGCGGCCGGCAACGACAAGCTGTTCCGGCTGCTGTGCGACGCGCTCGGCGTGCCGGCGCTCGCGGCCGATCCGCGTTTCGCGGGCGGCGAGGCGCGCAAGGATCACGAGGCCGAACTCGAACGCACGCTCAATGCGCTGCTGGCGGCGCACGGCGTCGAAGCCTGGTGCGAGCGGTTCGCGCGCGCGGGGCTGCCGGCTGGCCCGATCAACCGGGTCGACCAGGCCGTCGTTCATCCGCAGACGGTCGCGCGCAACATGCTGATCGACGTCGACGATCCGGACGTCGGCCCGTACCGGCTCGTCGGGACGCCGATCAAGATCTCGGGCTGCCCCGATCCGGCCACGCGCCGGGCCGCACCGGCGCTCGATCGCGACCGCGACGCGATTCTCGCGGAACTGGGCCTGGTCGGGGAGGAGGTGCACGATGAACGCGCGTAAGTTTCCGCATGTCGGCGCGTTGCCGCCGGAGTCGCATGTGCCGGGCGTCGTGTTGCGCCAGGCCGATTTCGCCGGGCTCGGCGACGGCGAGATTCCGTTTCGCGGCGGCCTGTTTACGGTCGAGCCGAACTGCACGTCGCGGCTGGACGTCCACGCGGTACGCGAATGCTGGATGATCGCGCAGGGCAGCGGCCGGCTGACCTACGACGGTGAGCCCGTGCGCGTGCGGGCCGGCGACGTGCTGTATTTCGAATCGCACCGCTCGCACCAGGTGCAGAACGACGGCGCGACGCCGCTCGTGATCAGCACCGTCTGGTGGCAGGCCGATGCGGGTTGATCTCGCGATCGTCGGTGCGGGCGTGACGGGGGCGACGATCGCGCACGTGGCGGCGCGGCATGCGGGCGGGCTGCGCATCGCGGTGTTCGATGCGCGGCCGGCCGTGCAGACGGCCACGGCGCTGTCGGCCGGCGTGATCACGCCGTTCTGCGGCAGCGGCGAGCGCCGCGCGCGCTCGCTGGTCGCCAACGCGTACTACGGTGCGTGGGCACGGGCCGGATGCTGCGTGCGCGACGCGCCGTTCGCATTCGTTGCGGACGCACCGGACGCGGGCGGCCCGTTGCTCGCGCCGCCGGTGGCCGACGATCCGCCGGAGACCGGCGCCACACCGCTCGGCGCGCTGCCGGCCGGCGCGCGTCTGTGGCGCAGCGGCCGCGCGTGGCTGGTCGACGTGCCGCGGCTGGTCGCGCACTACCTGACGGGCGCGCACACCGTCGAGCGCTTCGATGCGCCGGTCACGCACGTGACGCACGATGCCGGCGGCTGGACCGTCGTCGCCCACGGCGTGACGCTGCGCGCCGACCGGCTCATCCGCGCCAGCGGCCCGTGGCCGGCCGTCGACGGCGAAGCCGGCGGTGGCGCGCGGACGGACATCGTCACGAAGAAGATCGTTGCGTTCGATGTCGACGGCCGCGCATTGCCGCCCGCGCCGGATGCACCGGTCGTCTACCTGCCCGACGCGCAGGCGTTTCTCGCGCCGGTGCACGCGCGGCGCGGCTGGCTGCTGAGCATCACGTCGCACGTGTGGGGCTGCGACGCCGGCGCACGCGTCGCGCCGAGCGCCGACGAGCGGACCCTCGCGCACACGCTGCTTGAACGTCATTTCCCGGGCCTGCGCGATGCCCATCTCGCCGCGCGCACGGCGGTCGACGGTTACACGGCCGACCGTAATCCGCGGGTCGCACCGATCGGCCGCCACGGCTGCGCGGTGGCGGGCGCGTCGGGTTCCGGCGTGCGTTTTGCGCCGGCCCTCGCCTACGAGGCGCTCGCCGCCGTCGGCCTGCCGTTCGAACCCGATCCCGCGACGACCGCACCCGAGCCACCACTTCGCCCGCGGGCTGACCTGCCCGCTGCTTCCCTCTCCGAATCCGTCCAACCATGCATACCGAACTCGCCTGGATCGCCGTCGCACCCGCCTTCGCCCTGATCTGCATCGGCATCGCCGTGCGTCGCATCGCGCTGGTCGATGCGGCATTCTGGCCGTCCGCCGAAAAGCTCACCCACTACGTGCTGTTTCCCGCCTTCCTCGTGCATTCGATCGGGCTGGCGGGGCCGCTCGACGCATCGTCGAAATCGACGATCGTGCTGTTGACGGGGCTCACGCTCGCCGTGCTGGCCGCCGTCGTGCTCGGCTGCCGATGGTGCGCGGTGCCGCACGCGTCGTTCACGTCGATCGTGCAGGGCTCGATCCGCTTCAACAGCTACATCTTCCTGTCGGTCGCGTCGGGGTTGCTGAGCCGCGGGGACTACGGGATCGCGGCGGTCGTGGTCGCGTACATGGTCGCGATCTCGAACACGCTCGTGCTGCTGTCGTTCGAGCATGGCCAGGCCGGCGGCCGCGGGCTCGTGCGGATCGTCGGCAAGGTGGCGGCGAATCCGCTGATCGTCGCCAGCGCGTTCGGGATCGTGCTGAACCTGACCAGCTGGCGCCTGCCCGCCGCCGTGGACCAGACCGTCGACGTGCTCGGCGGCGCCGCGCTGCCGTTGAGCCTGATCTGCGTGGGCGCCGCGCTGCGGCTGCCGCTGCCGCGCAAGGAAGCGGCGCTCGTGCGCGCGGGGCTCGTGACCACCGCGATCCGGCTGGTCGGTTTTCCGCTGCTCGCGCTGACCGCGACGAAGGCGTTCGCGGTGACGCCGCTGTCGGGGAACCTGATCCTGCTCTATTCGGTGCTGCCGTGCGCGAGCAACTCGTACGTGCTGTCCACGCAGTACGGCGGCAACCATCGGCTGATGGCGTTCGTCGTCGCGCTGTCGACGGTGCTGTCGTTCGTCCCGATATTCCTCGTCGCGCGCACGATGTAGGCTGATGCGCCGCTGCGCGGCCGGCGGGGCCGCGCCGTTCACCCTAATCGAATAAATACAGGAGACACCCATGATTTCGAGGCGCTCGTTCAACCGCTCACTCGCCGGACTCGCGATGGCCGAAGTGCTGGGCGGATGCGCCGGCGCGAGCCCGGGCCGACGCACGATCACCGGCGTCGACGCGCACGCGCACGTGTTCCTGAAATCGCTGCCGCTCGTGCCGGGCCATCGCTACACGATCGCGTACGACGCGTCGCTCGACCAGTACCTCGCGATGCTCGACCGGCACGGCATGTCGAACGGCGTGCTGATCCAGCCGAGCTTTCTCGGCACCGACAACCGCTATCTGCTGGCCGCGCTGCGCGCGCAGCCCGAGCGCCTGCGCGGCATCGTCGTGATCGATCCCGCCCGCGATGCGGAGCAGGTGGCCGCCTGGACGCCGCTCGGCGTGCGCGGCATCCGGCTGAACCTGATCGGCGAACGCGATCCGGATTTCGCCGGCGCGGCGTGGCGCGCGCTGTTTCCGCTGCTGCGTGCGCATCGCTGGCAGGTCGAGCTGCATGCGGAGGCCGCACGGTTGCCGGCGCTGATGCCGCCGCTGCTCGACGCGGGCGTCGACATCTCACTCGACCATTTCGGCCGGCCCGACCCGCGGCTCGGGATCGACGATCCCGGCTTCCGCTATCTGCTGACGACGGCGGCGAGCAAGCGCGTGTGGGTCAAGGTGTCGGGCGCCTACCGGAACGACCGCGCCGACCGCTGGCAAGCGTCCGGACTGACGGCGATGCGCGCGCTGCGCGAAGCGTTCGGCACGCAGCGGCTCGTGTGGGGCAGCGACTGGCCGCATGTCGGGTACGAGGCGGCCGTGAACGATGCGCTCGCGTACCAGTACATGGCGACGCTGTTGCCGGACGAGGCCGGACGCCGGCAGGTACTGGTCGATACGCCGGCGGCGCTGTACCGGTTCGACGGAAACGGTTGAGCGGGCGGCCCGGCCGCGTATGGCAGAATCGCGGCGATCCCCCGTCCGCGACGCCACCATGAACCCGACGACGCCTTCCTCCGCGCCCATCCGTCCGCCGATGGGCCGCACGGCCACCGTGCTGCTTGCCGCCAGCATGCTGTTCTATCTCGTTGCGATGTTCAGCGCACCGTTCCGCACCGGCGCGCCGGACCCGCATCCGTGGGCGGACGGCTGGCAGGTGCTGCTGACCGGCTGGATGGGCGTGCTCGCCGGGATCCCCGCGTGGCTTGCGAATCCGCTCGTGTTCGGCGCGTGGCTACTGACCGTGAAGCGCCTGCGCGTGCAGGCGGCCGTGCTGGCCGCGCTAGCGCTGCTGTTCGGGCTGAGTTTCCTGTCGCAGCACCAGATCGTCGTCAACGAGGCGGGTAGCCTCGAGCCGGTTCATCTCGATGCGATCGGCTACTGGTGCTGGCTCGCGAGTTTCGGCGCCGTGCTGGTCGGCACGGTGTTCTTGCCCGGGCGGACGAAGGTCGGCGCGGCCGGCTGACGCGCGCGGCACGGCGGGTCCGCGTCGCGCGCGCCGCTTTTCAGCCGCTCAGCGTACGTGCGGCTGCAACGCGCGCAGCCAGTACGAGACGGCCACGGCGCCGCCATCCGGCGTACCGATCGCACGCTCGCCGAGATAGCTCGCGCGTCCCGCGCGCGGCGTCATGCGCGCCGTGTCCTCCGCACCCTGTTCGGCCGCTTCGACGGCCGCCGCCCATGCGCTCGCGGGATCGCGATCGCCGTCGAGCGCGCGGTCGAACGCATCGGCGGCCGGCACCAGCGCATCGAGCATCGTCCGGTCGCCGGCATGCGCGCCCCCCAGTTCGCCGATCGAATCCACGGCTGCGCGGAACGCCGCGGCCCAGTCGCGCGCCGACGGCTCGGCGATCTCGGCCAGCCGGCGCGACGCGCGCAGCAGCGCGGTCGCGTAGAACGGCCCCGAGCTGCCGGCGATCGCGCGGCGCAACGCGGCGCCGAGCGCCGCGAGCGCGCCGGCCGGCGTGCCGTAAGCGGTGTCGGGCAATGCGAGGATCGCCTGCGCGGCGCGCAGCATGCTCGCGCCGAGATCGCCGTCGCCGGCTGCCGCATCGAGGTCGGTCAGCGTTTGCTCGTGGTCGATCAGCGTCTGCGCAACCGCGTGCAGCGCGGGCTGCAGGCGCGCGGCCCATGCGCTGCCGGCCGCATCGAGCGGCGCCGGCGGCGCGTCGTGCGACGCGGCCGCGGCTACGCGGATCCGGGTGTTCACGGCGCCGCCGCCCGGCCACGCACGCGCCTGCGTCGGTGCGTCGAGCAGCGCCGCGCGTTCGTCGTTCAGCCGCAGCACCGAGATCGAGCAGCCGGGCATGTTCAGCGCGGACAGGAACGTGCCGGCCCATGCGCGTGCAACGACGATGCCGCGCCGGCTCAGGTTGTCGTACGCGGCGCGCAGCACGATCGCGAGTTCCATGTCCGGCGTCGCGCCGAGGCCGTTGACGAACAGCGCGACGCGTTCGTCGCGGTCGAGCACGAGATCGGCGACGATGCTCGACAGCAGCGTGTCGGCCAGTGCGTCGGCCGCCAGCGGCGCGCGGCGCTCGACGCCTTTCTCGCCGTGGATGCCGAGACCGAGTTCGATCTCGGTCTCGCCGAGGCTGAAGCCCGATTTGTCGGCGCCCGGGATCGTGCAGCCGTCGAGCGCGACGCCCATCGTGCCGAGTTCGGCCGCCGCGTCGCGTGCGATTCCCGCGACGCGGGACAGCGGCAGCCCGCGCGCGGCGGCCGCGCCGGCGAGCTTGTGGATCAGCACGGTGCCGGCGATCCCGCGCCGCTGGCCGCGTTCGACGCGGCCGCGCAGCGACACGTCGTCGGCGACGATCACCGTTTCGACCGGAATGCCTTCCGCGCGCGCGAGCTCGGCCGCCAGCCCGAAATTGAGCCGGTCGCCCGTGTAGTTCTTCACGATCAGCAGCGCGCCGTTCGGGCCGGCGCTCGCGCGGATCGCGGCGAGCACGGCGTCGGTGGACGGCGACGTGAACACTTCGCCGCACACGGCCGCGCTCAGCATCCCTTCGCCGACATAGCCGCCGTGCGCGGGCTCGTGGCCGCTGCCGCCGCCGGACAGGATCGCGACCGGACGCTGCGACGGTTCGGGCAGCGGCTGGCGGACGAGCACGTGCTCGTCGCCGAGGATCGCGAGATGCGGCGATTGCCGCGCGATGCCTTCCAGCATTTCTCGCACGACATCGGACGGGCGGTTCACAAGCTTTTTCATGGCGACGGATTCCGGACGGGTGAAAAGGGCACGGCCGGGCCCGCGCGGGCGCCGGACGGCTTTCGTGTTGCGGAGAATCGTGCGGATGCCCGGTCGCCGGGCGCGGGCGGCCGCATGGCGGGCGGCCGGTGTGCAGGAGCGGCGACGAAGCATGCGCTTCGCGCCACGATACCTCAGGTTCGGACGTTGCGGCACGGATCGCGGCGCGCTTGCGCCGGGGGCGGCTACTTCGCTGCCGCAATCTCCTTCGCCCGGATCAGCCGCGCCCGCAGCACGTTGCGGCTGATGCCGAGCAACTGCGCAGCCCGGATCTGGTTGCGGTGGCTGAACTCGAACGCGACGCGCATCACCGTGTCCTCGATGTGTTCGAACAGGCCGCCGTGGGCGTCGTCGAACAGGTCGCGCAACGCGCTTTCAAGCGACGCCCGCGCGTCGCCGGACGAACCGGTCACGCGCGCGGCAACGGCCGGCGTGCATGGCGGCGCGATGTGCAGGTCGGTGTCCTGCAGCGCGTCGTGACGGCACACGAGCAGCGCGTGATGGATCACGTTCTCCAGTTCGCGGATATTGCCGGGCCAGCCGTGTGCCGCGAGCCGGCGCTCGGCGCGCGGATCGATGCTGCGCGGCCCGTCGCCGAGGCGGTTGCGGTACACGTCGAAGAAGTGACGCGCGAGCGGCAGGATGTCGCCCGGCCGCTCGCGCAGCGGCGGGACCGCGAGCTGCACGACATTGAGCCGGTAGAACAGGTCGCCGCGAAAATGCCCGGCCGCGACGGCCTGCTGCAGGTCGACGTTGGTTGCGGCCACCACGCGCACGTCAACCGGAATCCCCGTGCGCGAACCGAGCCGCACGACCTCGCGCTCCTGCAGCACGCGCAGCAGCTTGACCTGCATCGACAGCGGCAGGTCGCCGATCTCGTCGAGAAACAGCGTGCCGCCGTGCGCGGCTTCGAACCAGCCGGGCTTCGCGCTGAAGGCGCCTGTAAACGCGCCTTTCTCGTGACCGAACAGTTCGCTGTCGACCAGCGTCTCGGAGAACGCGCCGCAGTTCACCGCGACGAACGGCCCGTCGCGGCGCTTGCCGAGATCGTGCACGTGGCGCGCGATCAGCTCTTTGCCGGTGCCCGTTTCGCCGGCGATCAGCACGTTCGCGTCGCTCGGCGCAACGCGGCGAACCTGTTCGAGCAGCGCGAGCGAACGCGGATCGGCGAACACCTGCGCGCGCGCCGGGGCCGGTGCGTGGCGTTCGGGCAGCGCGAGCACGGGCGCTCCGCGTCCCGCCGCGTGCAGCGCAACCGGGTCGCGGGGTGGGGCAACGACGCGAAGAGTGAGCGGGCGCGGCGATGCGGAAATGGAAGTCATGGCGGTGAACCGTAGGAAGGCCGGACGAAGCGGACCCGTGCCGACGGGCGGCGGGGTCCGGCTGCTGCGTGGTCAGCAAAGTGTTCAATGTTTTTCCGCACGCGGAAAGCATCGATTTCTGATAACCAAAGCGCGATTGCTGCGGAACCTGCAACGGTGCGGACGAGCGGGCATGTGTGGTGCCGGAGCGCCGGATTCGATGTCGTTGCGTGCAACACGCTGCTGCCTGAGCAGCAGCTCGCCAGCATTACCGCTTCGCTCCGTTCATCACGCGCTGGAATATCGATGTGACGCGCTCGCCGGAACGCTTGCCACGATCGCGCATTTGAGCGGACGCCGTGCCGGGCGGGTGTTCGATAAAAATTTCGCGATGCAGACGATCGCGCCGCGAAACGGCCGCACGAATGGCACGTTCCTTGCTGACCCGGAACGGTATCGCCGCATCGACACGCGGCTCCACAACGGGAACGCATCGCATGAGCAACACCCTCAACGTGGTCGCGATATCGGGCAGCCTGCAACGGCCATCGCGCACGCTGGCGCTGACCAACGAGATCGTCGCGGCATTCGGCGCCGCACTGCCGATCGACACGCGGCTGATCGAACTCGGCGAGATCGGCAGCCGGCTGGCCGGCGCGCTGACGCGCGCGCAGGTGCCGGCCGACCTCGAAGCGCTAATCCGTGCGATCGAGACGGCCGATGCGCTCGTCGTCGCGAGTCCGGTGTATCGCGCGTCGTACACGGGCCTTTTCAAGCACCTGTTCGACCTCGTGCGCCACGACGCGCTCGTCGACGTGCCCGTGCTGCTCGCGGCCACCGGCGGCAGCGAGCGTCATGCGCTCGTGATCGACCATCAGTTGCGACCGCTGTTCAGCTTCTTCCAGGCGCGCACGCTGCCGATCGGCGTATACGCATCCGAAAGCGATTTCGACCAGTACCGGATCGCCAGCCCGGCACTGCGCGAGCGCATCGCGCTCGCCGTGGATCGCGCCGTGCCGCAACTGCGTCCGCACGCCCGTTCCGCCGCGGCCGCGTAAGCCGCTTCCGTTTCCCCTTCGACCAGGACACCTTCATGAGCCTCACCGACCTTTCCGCCGACGGCGTCAAATTCGCGTACTGGGTGCCGAACGTCAGCGGCGGCCTCGTCGTCAGCACGATCGAGCAGCGCACCGACTGGAGCCTCGAATACAACCAGCAGCTCGCGCGTACGGCCGAGGCGGCCGGCTTCGACTATGCGTTGAGCCAGATCCGCTTCACGGCCGGCTACGGCGCCGAATACCAGCACGAGTCGGTGTCGTTCAGCCAGGCGCTGCTGCATGCGACGACGAAGCTCAAGGTGCTCGCCGCGATCCTGCCGGGGCCGTGGCATCCGGCCGTGGTCGCGAAGCAGCTCGCGACGATCGACCACATCTCGAACGGACGCATCGCGATCAACGTGGTCAGCGGCTGGTTCAAGGGCGAATTCACCGCGATCGGCGAGCCGTGGCTCGAGCACGACGAGCGCTATCGGCGTTCGAAGGAATTCATCCAGGCGCTGAAGGGCATCTGGACACAGGACAACTTCACGTTCAAGGGCGATTTCTACCGCTTCAACGACTACACGCTGAGCCCGAAGCCGGTGCAGAAGCCGCATCCGGAGATCTTCCAGGGCGGCAGCTCGCGCGCGGCGCGCGACAACGCGGCGAGCGTGTCGGACTGGTATTTCACGAACGGCAATACGCCCGAGAACCTGAAAGCGCAGATCGACGACATCCGCGCGAAGGCGGCCGCGAACAACCATCGCGTGCGCATCGGCGTCAACGCGTTCGTGATCGCGCGCGACACCGAGGAAGAGGCGCAGGCCGTGCTCGACGACATCATCCGGCACGCGCATGTCGAAGCCGTGCACGCGTTCGGCGCTGCGGTGAAGGAGGCCGGCAAGGCGTCGCCCGAAGGCGAGGGCAACTGGGCGAAATCGACGTTCGAGGATCTCGTGCAATACAACGACGGCTTCCGCACGAACCTGATCGGCACGCCGCAGCAGATCGCCGAGCGGATCGTCGCGCTGAAGGCGATCGGCGTCGATCTCGTGCTGGCCGGGTTCCTGCACTTCATCGAGGAAGTCGAGTACTTCGGCCAGCGCGTGCTGCCGCTCGTGCGCGAACTCGAGGCGCAGCGGCAGGCGATCGCCGCGTGACGATGGCCTGACGAACGCGCACGGCCCGCGATTGCGCGGGCCTGCGCGGCGGCGTGTCGCTTATGCGACGCCCGCCATCTTCGACGCCTCGACCACCATCTGCACACCGAGACCGCCGAGGATGAGGCCCATCGCCCAGCGCTGCGCGAGCAGCAGCATCGGGCGCCCGTGCAGGAATTTCGCGATGCTGCTCGAACAGATCGCCACCAGCCCGTTGGCCGACGCGAACGCGGCGATCAGCAGCGACCCGAGAAACAGCGACTGGCCGAACACGCTGCCTTGCCCGTAGTCGATGAACTGCGGCAGCAGCGACACGAACAGCATCGCGAGCTTCGGGTTCAGCACGCTGGTCGTCGCACCCATCGCGAGCAGCCGCAGCGGCTGCTCGTTCGGCAGCGCCTTCACCTCGAACGGCGAGCGGCCGCCGGGCCGCACCGCCTGCCATGCCAGGTACAGCAGGTAGGTTGCCCCGACCGCGCCCAGCACGCTGCCCGCATAGGGCACGCTCATGAACAGCGTCGTGATGCCGAAGGCCGCGCCGAACATGTAGAACAGGTAGCCGATCATCACGCCGGCGAGCGAAATGAGCCCGGCCGCCCGCCCTTGCGCGATCGAGCGCGACATCACGTAGACCATGTTCGGCCCCGGCGTGACCGCGAGCATGCCGCCGACGACGAGAAACCCGTAGAGCGATCCGGACGTGTGCATTTTTTCGCTTCCTGCATCGAGTGAGTGCTGACGGGACTCATTGTCCGGCCGTGGAGGCGAACAGTAAAACGGGATAAACTGAACGGATTGATCAGTTTTTCTGAAGAGAAATGAAGAAGCTCGACCTCGATGTGCTCGCGATGGTGGTGGCCGTCGCCGAAACCGGATCGTTCGCGCAGGGCGCGCAGGCCGTGCACCGGTCGCCGTCGGCGGTGAGCATGCAGATCAAGGCGCTGGAAGACGCGCTCGGCAAGCCGCTGTTCATTCGCGACACGCGCAACGTGACGGCGACCGGCGACGGCATCGTGCTTGCCGATTACGGCCGCCGGATGCTCGCGATGCGCGACGAGGCGTGGGCGTCGGTGGTACGCCCGGAGATCCGCGGCCGCGTGACGATCGGCGTGCCCGACGATTACATTTCGTCGCTGCTGCCGCAGGTGCTCGGCAAGTTCGCCGCGATGCATCCGCGCGTGGAAGTGCGCGTGATCGGCCAGCCGAGCAGCGCGCTCGTGCCGATGCTGAAGGACAACACGGTCGACCTCGCGTGCCTCACGCGGATCAAGGGCGTGACCGGCGAGCTGATCCGGATGGAGCCGCTCGTCTGGGTCGGCTCGCCGAAGCGCAACGTGTGGGAAGAGCGGCCGCTGCCGGTGGCGTTTTTCACGCACGGCGGCAGCATGGCGCGCGATCAGGCGGTCAAGGCGCTGAACCGGCAGAAGATCCCGTACCGGATGTCGTACGAAAGCCCGAGCCACCTCGGGCTGCTGAGCATGGTGGAGGCCGGGCTCGCGGTCGCGCCGCTGGCGCGCTGCTGCATTCCGGATCACCTCGTGCAGCTTTCGGAAAGCCACGGGCTGCCGCCGCTGGGCGAGCTCGAAGTCGTGCTCGCGCGCAGCGCGCAGTCCGCGCGTCCGCCGTGCGATTACCTGGCCGAGCAGATTCTCGGCGAATGGCGCACCTGACCGGCACGCCGCCAGTGGCGCATCAGCACGACGTCAGCAGCCATTCGCGGAACGCGACCAGCGACGGCAGCGTCTCGTTGCCGGGCGGGTAGACGAGGTAGTAGCTGCGCTGGCTCGTGATCGCGTCGCCGATCGACACGAGCTCGCCGCGGCCCAGTTCGTCCTCCACCAGCACCTTCGGCACCAGCCCGATCCCCATCCCGGCCCGCACGGCCTGGATCAGGTGCGACGTCAGCTCGAAGCTCGGGCCGATGCGCATCTGCCGGTGATCGAGCCGGCAGTGCGAGAACCATTCGGCCCACGCCTGCTGATTGCTCGTCACACCCAGCAGCGTCTGCTTCGCGGCCCACGCCGGCGTGCGCGCGTCGGCCTTGCGGCCGCGGCCCGCCTCCGGCGGCGCGATCGCGATCAGGAACTCGTTGTACAGCCGGTGCGCGTGCAGGCCCGGCCAATCGCCCGCGCCGACGGTGATCGCCGCGTCGAGATCGTCGTTGAGGAAATCGATCGCGCCGATCCGCGAATGCAGGTGCACGGTCACGCCCGGATGCGCGGCGTAGAAATCGTGCAGGTGCGGCAGCAGCCATTTCGAGCCGAAGGTCGGCAGCGTCGCGAGCCGCAGCGTGCCGGCGCCCGCCTGGTGCGACATCGCCTGCAGCGTCGCGCCGCGGATGCGCCCGAGCGCGCCGCTCAGCTCGGCGAAGTAGCGGCGGCCGACTTCGGTCAGCTTGACCGAGCGGCCCTCGCGCCGGAACAGCGGTACGCCGAGCTGATCCTCGAGCGTCTGGACCTGCCGGCTGATCGCGCTCTGGCTCAGCGACAGTTCCTCGGCCGCGCGGGTATAGCTTTCATGCCGCGCGGCGGCCTCGAACACGAGCAGCAGCGACATCGACGGGGTGAGGCGACGGTAATTCATGAGTTTTATGCAACTTTTGCCGGACGAGAATTCGTTTGTTTCTCAAGGAATATCCAAAGATACTGGAATTCCCGGTCGCGCGGAAACTTGCCAAATAATCATGTTTCGGCGCACATGAACCGGCCGGCTCCACCCACACTGCGTTTTTGCCCCATGTCGATCGCCCCGTTGCCCCGTCCCGTCAGCCCGCCCGCGAACGTTTACCGGGATTTCCTCGCCGCGCTGCAGGCCGCCGGCTTCGCCGGGGAGATTCGCGCGGATCACGCGAACCGGACGGTGCAGGCCACCGACAACTCGATCTACCAGCGCCTGCCGCAGGCGGTGATCTGTCCCGCGCATGCCGACGACGTCCGGCTGCTGGCCCGGCTGCTGGCCGAGCCCGCGCACCGCGACGTCGCGGTGGCCGCGCGCGGCGGCGGCACCGGCACCAACGGGCAGTCGCTGACCGACGGCATCGTCGTCGACCTGTCGCGGAACATGAACCGGATCCTCGAAATCGACGTCGCGCAGCGCTGGGTGCGCGTGGAGGCGGGTGTCGTCAAGGATCAGCTCAATGCGGCGCTGAAGCCGCACGGGCTGTTCTTCGCGCCGGAGCTGTCGACGTCGAACCGCGCGACCGTCGGCGGGATGATCAATACCGACGCGAGCGGGCAGGGCAGTTGCACGTACGGCAAGACGCGCGACCACGTGCTCGAACTCGATTTCGTGCTGATGGGCGGCGAACGGCTGCACAGCGCCGCGCTCGATGACGACGCGCTGGAACGCCGCTGTGCGCAACAGGACCGCATCGGCAAGGTGTATCGCACCGCGCGCCGCATCAGCGACGACAAGGCGGCGCTGATCGACGCGAAGTTTCCGAAGCTCAACCGCTGCCTGACCGGCTATGACCTCGCGCACCTGCGCGAACCCGACCGCCGTTTCAACCTGAACAGCGTACTGTGCGGCGCGGAAGGTTCGCTCGGCTTCGTCGTCGAGGCGAAGCTCAACGTGCTGCCGATCCCCAGGTATTCGGTGCTGGTCAACGTGCGTTACGCGGGCTTCATGGACGCGCTGCGCGACGCGCGCGCGTTGCTCGAGCACCAGCCGCTGTCGGTCGAGACGGTCGACTCGAAAGTGCTGATGCTCGCGATGAAGGACTTCGTGTGGAGCAGCGTCGCCGAGTATTTTCCGCAGGACGACGCGCGCCCGACGCTCGGCATCAACCTGATCGAATTCAGCGGCGACGACGAACACGACGTCGATGCGCGCGTGCGTGCATTCGTCGAGCATCTGCGCACCGATACGAGCGTGGAGCGGCTCGGCCATACGCTCGCGGCCGGCGACGATGCGGTGAAGCGCGTGTATGCGATGCGCAAGCGCGCGGTCGGCCTGCTCGGCAACGTGCCGGGCGAGGCGCGTCCGCAGCCGTTCGTCGAGGACACCGCCGTACCGCCCGAGAATCTCGCCGCGTACATCGCCGAATTCCGTGCGCTGCTCGACGGGCATGGGCTGCAGTACGGGATGTTCGGCCACGTCGACGCGGGCGTGCTGCACGTGCGCCCGGCGCTCGACATGAAGGACCCGAGGCAGGCCGCGCTGGTGCGGCCCGTGTCGGACGCGGTGGCCGAGCTGACGCAGCGGCATGGTGGCCTGTTATGGGGCGAGCACGGCAAGGGCGTGCGCTCCGAATACGCGCCGGCGTTTTTCGGCGAGCTGTATCCGTCGCTGCAGCAGCTGAAGGCCGCGTTCGATCCGCACAACCAGTTCAACCCGGGCAAGATCGCGACGCCGCCGGACCACACGATGCGGCTGCTGAAGATCGACGAAGTGCCGACACGCGGCGAACACGACCGGCAGATCGACGAGCGCGTGTGGCAGAGCTACGGCACCGCGATGCACTGCAACGGCAACGGCGCGTGCTACAACTTCGATCCGGACGACGCGATGTGCCCGTCGTGGAAGGCGACGCGCGAACGCGTGCAGTCGCCGAAGGGGCGTGCGTCGCTGATGCGCGAATGGTTGCGCCTGCAGGGGCAGGCGGGCATCGACGTCGTCGCGGCGGCGCGCGCGCGGCAGCCGTTCCTGCGCGGCCTCGCGACCCGCTGGCGCAACAGCCGCGCGGCGCGCAACGGCGACGCCGATTTCTCGCACGAGGTGTACGACGCGATGGCCGGTTGCCTTGCGTGCAAGTCGTGCGCCGGGCAGTGCCCGGTCAAGGTCAACGTGCCCGAGTTCCGCTCGCGCTTTCTCGAGCTGTATCACCAGCGCTACCTGCGGCCGCTGCGCGACTACCTGATCGGGTCGCTCGAATTCACGATGCCGTGGATGGCGCGCGTGCCCGCGCTGTACAACGGGCTGATGGGCACCGGCTGGGTGCGCACGCTGCTCGAGCGGCAGGTCGGCATGGTCGACAGTCCGCTGCTCAGCCGCTTCGATCTCGCGGCCGCGATCCGGCAATGGAGCGTGAAGCCGGCCGATCCGCGTGCGCTCGCCGCGTTGAGCGATGCGCAGCGCGCGCGCAGCGTCGTCATCGTGCAGGACACGTTCACGCGCTATTTCGATACCGAGCAGTTGGCGACGCTGATCGAGCTGGCGGCGCGCACGGGCTTCCAGGTGTGGCTCGCGCCGCTCGCACCGAACGGCAAGGCGCTGCACGTTCAGGGTTTTCTGCGGGCGTTCGAGAGAGCCGCGATCCGCAACGCGACGCAACTGGCCGCGCTTGCGCGCTCAGGCGTCGCGCTGGTCGGCCTCGATCCGGCGATGACGCTCACGTACCGGCAGGAATACCTGAAGGTGACGGGGCTTGCCGACGTACCGAAGGTTGCGTTGCCGCAGGAGTGGCTGCTGCAGGCGCTGCCGGAAGCCGGCACGAGCACGGGCACGGGCGGGCCGGCCGGTGCGTACCGGCTGCTGCCGCACTGTACCGAAAAGACCAATGCGCCGGACAGCGGCAAGCAGTGGGCGCAGGTATTCGCGCGCCGCGGGCTGCGTTTGCAGGTTCAGGCGGCCGGGTGCTGCGGGATGTCGGGCACTTACGGGCACGAGGCGCGCAATCTCGCGACGTCGAAGACGATCTATGCGCAGTCGTGGGCGGCGCACGTCGACGGGCCTGAGGCGGAAGGCGAGGCGCTGGCGACCGGGTATTCATGTCGCAGCCAGGTCAAGCGGATGTCGTCGAAGCAGCTGCGCCATCCGTTGCAGGCGCTGCTCGATCACGTCCGTACGGCGGGGTGACGATCGGGCGGTGCGTGCCGCGTGGCCCGTGACGGCGATTTCGATCGCGCGTCGCGCGGCCATCGCCGTGCCGCCGTCGACGCATGCCGGGGCTCAGGCGTCGGCTTTCGCCGCTTTCCGCGTGCGCGGTTTTTCCGCCGCGGGAAACACGCCGACGCCGCGCGGCCGTTTCGGCTCGATCCGCATTTGCCGGATCACGCGCCGGAAGTCGATCTCGTGCGCGGCCAGCGTGCCGATCAGTTTCGCGATGACCGCGAGGTGGGACGGGACGGTGCCCTTGCTCGAATAGTTCGTGATCGAGCTTTCGTTCATCCGGATCAGGCGGGCGAACTCGCGCGCCGTCAACTGCGCTTTCTTCAGCTCCTGTTGGAATTCCGCATACGCCATTGCGCACATGATGCTTCGTCTCCGTGAATCAGAAATCGGCCCGCGCGGCGCCGGCGCGGACGGGTGGCGTTCCCGTCGTGCCGGCGCCGCGGCGGGTTACATCTTCACCTGGTCGAGGAACGTCTTCTTGCCGCTCTTGTAGCCGTAGATCGAGATGATCCCGTGCGTCAGGTCGCCCTTCGCGTCGAACGTCGTCGTGCCGATCACGCCGTCGTACTTCGTCGCCGGCATCGCCGCGAGGATCTTCGCCGGGTCGGTCGAGTTCGCGCGCTTCATCGCGTCGACCGCGATGTAGACCGCGTCGTACGCGAACGGCGCATCGAACTTGATGCCCTGGTTGAAGCGCTTCTCGTACTTCGCGACGAACGCCGCGCCGCCCGGCATCTTCTCGAGCGCCGCGCCGGCCTGCGAGCACAGCACGTTGTCGGCCGCCGGGCCGGCCAGCTCGGCCAGCGAATCGGTACACACGCCGTCGCCGGACAGGATCTTCGCGCGCAGGCCGAGCTGCTTCGCCTGCTTCGCGAGCGGGCCGCCGGTGGCGTCCATGCCGCCGTACATGATCGCGTCGGGGTTCTCGCCCTTGACCTTCGTCAGAATCGCGCGGAAGTCGACGGCCTTGTCGTTGGTCGCGTCGTGCGACAGCACCTTCAGGCCGAGCGCCTTCGCCTTCTTCTCGAACTCGTTCGCGAGGCCCTGGCCGTACGCCGTCGAATCGTCGATCACCGCGACGCTCTTCACGCCCTTCGACTGCGCGTAGCTCGCGAGCGCCGGGCCTTGCTGCGCGTCGGTCGCGACGACGCGGTAGGTCGTCTTGAAGCCTTGCTGCGTGTAGGTCGGGTTCGTGGCCGACGGCGAGATCTGCACGATGCCCGCGTCGCTGTAGATCTTCGACGCCGGGATCGACGTGCCCGAGTTCAGGTGGCCGATGACGGCGACGACCTTGTCGTCGACGAGCTTCTGCGCAACCTGCGTGGCCTGGCGCGGGTCGGCCGCGTCATCCTGCGCGTCGAGTTGCAGCGTGATCTTCTTGCCGCCGATCGTCAGGCCCTTGGCGTTGATTTCCTCGACCGCGAGGCGCGCGCCGTTCTCGTTGTCCTTGCCGAGGTGCGAGATGCCGCCCGTCGTCGGTTCGACGCTGCCGATCTTCACGACCTGGTCGGCCATCGCGCTCGACGCGGCCGCGAACGCGGCGGCAGCCAGTGCAACGGTGATCAGGGGTTTGCAGCGCATGCCGACAGTGCTTCGTTCCATCTGCCATCTCCGAATTGAATGTCTTTCTATTGACGTCGCGACCGGCCGGCTGGGGCGCCGGGGCGATCGGACGAGTCTCCATACCCATCACGGGCGTCACTTGCATGGCGTCCGGCCTTACGACCTGCCGCCCGGGCGAGCGGGCGGACCGGCGCCCGACACCGTGCAATTCATATGAATATATATGAACCCGATTTTGCGCGCTGCGGCGAATCGCGTAGCAGGCCGGTGCGACGCGGGCCGGCGCCCGGATATCGACGGTTCCGGAGGCCGGAAATCGTGCGCTGCGGCGGGCCAGAAGGCTGCGATTCGCTGTCGCCGGCCTTACGGCCGCATCCATTATTCGGCCGGTCGCCGGGGCGAGGCCATGGACACTGACGCACGGTCAATCGGGAACTGTTCGGTCGATTTGTCTGCACAGTTTGGACACCTGCGATCGCTGCTCCGGGTTCGTCGTCGTGCTTCATCAACGACGGCGCTCGTCTTAATGCAACTAACGGTCAAGCTCGGCAGCATCGCCGGATGGGTACCGGTTGCACGGCCCCGATCATCCATTCGGTTTTGCAGATACCGGGGTGCTGTTCGTCCCGGCCGCGTCCCGATCGTCGCGCCGGCACGGCGATTCCCGCGGCCGTCGCGAGCTTACGAACGCCCGCGCAGGGCGACGAAGATCACGCCGGCAATGGCCAGCAGGCCGCCGCAAGCCGTTGCGATGCCGGGCCGCTCGCCTGTCAGCACCATCGACAGTAGCGTCGCGACCGCCGGCGTCAGGTAGAGGAAATTGGCCGCGCGCGCCGCGCCGAAATAGCCGAGTGCGAAGGTCCAGGTCGCGTAGCCCAGCGCGGCGGGAAAGACGCCGAGCACCACGACGGCGAGCGCCGTGTCGCGCGACCCGCTGCCGAGCGACACGAGTGCGCCGGGCAGCCAGGGCGCGAGCAGCACGGCGCCGGCCAGCAGGGTGTACGCTGTGCAGGGTAGTGCGCCGTACACGGGAATCAGTCGCCGCTGCAACACGAAATAGCTGGCGGAGCACCACGCGGCGCCGAGGATCAGCGTGCTTCCCGAGCCGAGCACGAGGCCGCCCGGTTGTCCGTGCGCGATTACCGCGATGCCCGCGAGGCTGACCAGCGAACCGAGCCATCCCCAGCGATTGAAGCGCTCGCGCAGAAACACGGCGGCCAGCAGTGCGGTGAAGATCGGCAGCGTATTCACGATGAAACTCGCCGCGCCGGCCGACACGGTCTGCTCGCCGGTATTGAGCAGCGCGTTGTACAGCGCGATGCCGAGAAAACCGCACGCGACGAAGCGCAACGCGTCGCCCTTCGCCGGCAGCGGCGGCCTTCGCCATGCGAGCCACGCGATCACGAGCAGCGCCGCGGTTGCAAAGCGCGCCGCCGCGAGCTGCAGCGGTGCGAGGCCGTGCAGGCCGATCCGGATGAACGGGAAGGCGGACGCCCACGAGACGATCGTGAACGCGATCGCGCCTGCGGCGACGAGCGGTTGTCGCGCGTTGCGCGACGCCGGTGACGAAAGGGTATTCATGCGGGCATGGTGCGGTGTGGCGAGATGCTAAGCTAGCGCACAGATCAACACCCGGATATGAATATGGCTCACAGCTCGGGTTCGCGGCGGGCCGGCGGTCCGGCGCGTGCGCGCCAGCTGGCGGACGCGCTGTCGGCCGCCGCGCCGGCGCCCGGCCCGCGGCCGCCGCTCGCGAGCCTGGAGACTGTCTGCGCGGTGGCGCGCGAGGGTTCGTTTCTCGCGGCCGCAGAAGTTTCCGGCGTCACGCATGGCGCGATCAGCCGGCGGGTGGCCGCGGTGGAAAACTGGCTGGGGATGGCGCTGTTCGAACGGCATGCGCGCGGCGTGCGCCTGACGCCGGACGGGCAGCGTTTCGTCGGCCGGATCGAGCAGGCGTTCGCGATCATCGACAGCGCGGCCGATCAGTGGCGCTCGCCGCGTACGCCGCGGCTGGTCCGGATGAGCGTGGTGCCCGCGTTCGCGCAGCTCTGGCTGTTCGAGCGGCAGCATGTGCTCGAGCGCGAAGCGCCTGCGCTGCGCATCGAGCTCGGCATCGAATTGCGCAACGTGGATATCGCCGGCGGCGAAGCCGATCTGTCGATCCGGTACGGGCGCGGCAACTGGCGTCAGCTCGA
Organism: Burkholderia arboris; assembly: GCF_902499125.1. Taxonomy (GTDB): domain Bacteria; phylum Pseudomonadota; class Gammaproteobacteria; order Burkholderiales; family Burkholderiaceae; genus Burkholderia; species Burkholderia arboris. Next base: position 7,149 of record NZ_CABVPX010000050.1, on the reverse strand, counting down.
AACCCGTGCGTTCATGCCGGAGCGGCTGTATCCGGTTGCGCATCCGCGGCTGGCCGAGCCACTGGCAAAGGCGCGCCGCCGGGCGGGCGATGCCGCGCTGCTCGACCTGCCGTTGCTGCACGATTCCGACGTGACGGGCTGGCGCACCTGGTTCGACGGGCTCGGCATTCCGTTCAAGCCGCGTGCGCAGGATCGCCGGTTCGAGGATTACAACCTCGTCCTCGCGGCGGCCGAAGCAGGGCTGGGCGTGGCGCTCGCGCGGACGCCGCTCGCCGATGCGTACCTGAAGCGCAGCGCGCTCGTGCGCGTCAGCCGTCATGAGGTCGATTCGCTGCTCAGGTATCACTTCGTGCATGCGAAGGGCGAGAATCGGCCGGAGGTGCTCGCGCTGATGGAGCGGATGGTGAAGGCGTTGGGGTAGGCGCGCAGCCCGCCGTGGATGCGACCGACCGTGCCGCGCCCATGCTGTTTGCTCGACCGGCGGCGCCAGATCGCTACAATGCAGCCGCGGAATATGGCGAGATCGCCGCAATGAGGCAAAATCGCGCCTTTGGCCGGCGGCGAGCCAATCACCAACAATGGCAGTACGGGTTCAAATTTGCAGAAAAGGGAACCGATGAATAGACCAGACAAGTCGTCGAAAGCGCGTGCCGCGCTGGATCAACTGTTTTCGGGCATGGCGCCTGCGGACGCGACGCGCTCATCGCCGCGTGCCGGCAATCCGTTCGAAGCGGCGGACGACGAGGTGTCCAGTGCATCCGGCGGCCGCGGCCGTGTCGAAGTCACGCTGTCGACCCGCATCCAGCTGCGCGGCTATCCGAGCGCCGATGCGTTCATGAAGCGCATGGCCGAAGCGTGGGGGCTGGAATGGGGGACGTACGACAGCATCCGGGCCGTGGCGACGCTGCCGGCCGGCTGGCGCTCGCGCCGGCTTCCGGAAGTCACGCAGATCGTCGACGAACACGACGTGCTGCGCGCCGAGAGCAGCCTGCAGGGCGGCGAGATGTCGTATCTGAAGGTGCACCCGCGCTACTTCATCGATGCACGCAAGCGCTTCGGCTGGAGCAAGTCGTCGAAGGCATCCGACGATCCGGATCTCGACGGTCCCGACTGGAACTGCTTCGTGATCGATCGCGAAAAGTCCATCGAAGTGCACGAACTCACGACGTCGTCGCTGAAAGCCGACATGGACAATGCCCGTGCGACGCTGCTGAAATGGCTCGACGAGCGCTATCCGAAACACCGCGATCCGTTTGCGTACTGGACGGACTGCGAAGGGGCGTCGTAAGTCGGTCGGTGCGGCGGGCCGATGCGTCGGCCGGTTGCCTTGAGGACGACACTTGAAGCCAGCAAGTCCGGTCCCGATTCTCTGGGCCGCGTTCGGCGCGGCGGTCGGATCGACCGTCATCGAGCTGCTGCTCTGGCCGCTCGTCGGCGACGACGCGCTCCGGAACCTGCTGCGCGACGCGCGCCTCACGGCGGCCATCGTGATGGGGCGCCGCGTGCTCGCTTCGGCCGGCGGCTTCGATCCGCTGGTCATGGGCGTGGCGACGCTTGTGCATGCCGCGCTTTCGCTGGTCTATGCGGCCGCGCTGGCGCGGCTGGTTCACGGATTGTCGCTCCGCGCCGCGCTGCTCGCCGGCGGCGCGTTCGGCCTCGTCCTCTACGGCGTCAACCTGTACGCCTTCACGGCACGCTTCCCGTGGTTCATCCCGGTTCGCGGCGCGATCACGCTGGTGGCCCATCTGGTATTCGGGATCACGGCAGCGGCTGTCTACTGCGTCGCCCGGCGCCCGCTCGAACGCTGACCCCGGCAACGCGTGCCGGGCGCTCCGGCTGCGGTCATTCGTATCCAGACCCCTGGAATAACCCGCCGCGCCGCACCGTTTAGCCGTCAGGAGACCCTGTACGAAGCGGCGGCGCGTCGCGACCGCCGTGCGATGAATCGTGCGCAAGCAATCCGGTGTGCCCGGTGTCGTCAGCGACGCCGGGGATCGAATGGTCGGGGGCAACACGCGGGAGCCGATCATGAGCAACCTGTTTCGAGCCGCGGCAGGCATCGTCTGTCTCGGTCTTTCCACGTCCGTCGTCGCGCAAATGGCGGACGATCCGTCGGGCGACGGCACGAACTGCCGTGCTGTCGTCGCGCAGGCGGACATCGACGGCACGGCGCAGCAGATCGTCGGGCGCGCGTGCCTGCAAAGCGACGGCACCTGGCAGATCGTGCAAAGTGCCGACGGTAGCGTGGTGTGGTATCCGGTGGCAGCCTATCCGTATGACGACCCGTGGTACTGGGGGCCGCCGCTGTTCATCGGCGCGGGCGTGAGCTTCATCTTCGTCGATCGATTCCATCGCTTCCATCACTTCGATCACGTCGACCATTTCAACCCGATCGATCATCGCCGCTTCGGCGTCCCGGTGGGTGCGGGCTTTCGCCATGGCACGTTCCCGGTCGGTGCGAGTCACGAATTCGGCGGCATGCACCGGTTCGGCGGCATGGGCGGGGCCGGTGGCATGCGGCGACACTAGGTCGAGGCGTCCAGCCTGAACGTACGCGCTCGCACGCATGTATCGGGAATGCCACGTCCGCGGGAACGACGAGCGGCCTGGCGCGCGAAGCGGGAGGCGGCGTCGCGACGGCGGCTCCCCGACACGCGTCGACCCTCTCGAGCACACGGCCGCGCCGTTCGGGCGTGTGTGGTGCGAAAGCCGTTCCGCTGCCGGGGCGGCAACCGGTCAGTCGAGCTTGCCGCGCAGGTCGTCGAACGGAATCATCACGTGCGTGCGATACGCGGGCCGCGCCTTCAGCCGTTCGTACCACGCCTCCACGTTCGGCACGTCGGGCCGTGCGATATCGAGTTCGAAATACCGGTAGAGATGCGTGCCGGCCGCGATGTCGGCGAGCGTGATCGCGTCGCCTGCGAGAAACGGGTGTCCGGCGAGCGCCGCATCGAGCAGCCGGAAATACTGCGCGCATTGCGCGATGCTCTGCTCGACGCGCGCGGTGTCGCGCTGCCCGGGCGGCGTCCGGTAGTAGCCGCGGAACACGCCGTTGAGGAACGCCGGTTGCAGTGTCGTCTGCGCCCAGTCCATCCAGCGGTCGGCGCGCGACTGCTCGGCGGGGTCGTCGTGCCAGAAGCCGGGCCGCCCGTAGCGCGCGGCGAGGTAGCGCAGGATGCTGTGCGACTCCCATACGACGGTACCGTTGTCGTCGACCACGGGCACGCGACCGTGCGGGTTCATCGCGAGAAAGTCGGGCGTATCGAGCACGCCGAACCGGCCGCCGGCCGGCACGTGCCGATGCGCGAGCGCGAGTTCGTCGACGAGCCACATCACCTTCTGGACATTGAACGCGTTGCGTCGTCCCCATACCGTCAGCATGCCGGTCTCCTTGCGTTGTACGGAACCTGAAGCCGGACAGTGTAAACGCCGCGGGCGCGCACCGCGGTGCGCGCCTGCCCGGCAGTCGTCGTGCGACGACGCGATCAGAACTTGTGGCGAATGCCGACGATCGCGAGTTCCTGCGTATCGGTGCCGGAGTTCACGCCGTACGAGCCGACCGACGCGGCCGCTTTCACGGTCGCACCACTCGCATTGAGCGTGTTGCCGCTCGCCTTCTGGTAGCCGAACAGCGCATACAGGTCGGTACGCTTCGACAGCGCGTAGTCCGCGCCGAGGTTGACCTGGTTGTAGTGCGCGGAAGCCGGGCCCGTCAGCGACGTGTAGTTGTAGCCGACGCCCGCGCGCAGCGCCGGCGAGAACTGCCAGTTGAAGAACGCCGAGCCGTTGTTGAACTTCGCGTTCTGGCTGAACGCCGACAGCGTGTCCGCGCCGTACTGCGTATTCGAATACGCGAGGCCGAAGGTTGCCGGCCCGGCCACGTACTGGCCGGCCACGCGCACGATCTGGATCGACTTCGCGCTCGAAAAGCCCTGGTTGATCACGGTGTTGAACAGCGTGTCCGAGCTGCTCGACCACGTGCGCACGCCATTCGCGACCGTCGTGCCGCCGTTCGCATAGAAGAAGCCGGCGCCGAGCGACAGCGGGCCGTTCGCGTAGCTCGCGCCGAAGCTGTACGTACGGCCGTTGCCGGTCGAGCCTGCGACGCCGCCGAAGCCGTACAGGGCCGCGAACTGGAAGCCCGAGATCAGCGGGCTCGTGTACTTCACCGAGTTGCTGACGCGCAGGCTGTTGTCGTAGTTGTCGAGGTCGCCCGGCGTCGCGAACACGCCGCCGAAATAGTTGTCCTGCGTGAGGCCCTGCACGAGATCGACGACCGGATCGTACTGGCGGCCGAGCGTGACGGTGCCGTACGTGCTGCTCGCGAGGCCGACGACGGCCTTGCGGCCGAATTCGCGCTGACCCTGGCCGAGCGCGCCGGTGCCGATGTTGAAGCCGTTCTCGAGCTGGAACAGCGCGGACAGGCCGCTGCCGAGATCCTCGATGCCGCGCAGCCCCCAGCGGCTGCCCGACAGGTTGCCGCTGCTGAACTTGACGAGGCTCGATGCGTTGCCGCCGCTCGCATTCTGCGCGTTGTGCACGTAGGCGATGCCCGCGTCGGCGATGCCGTACAGCGTGACGCTGCTTTGCGCGTGCGCGCCGGCGGCGTAGAGCGCTGCCGGCAGCGCGAGCAGTGCGAATGACCGGATCTGTTTCATTGTTGGATTCCCCCGTTGGTCGATTGGTCTGACGAGTCGGTGAACGATACGGACGGCGCATCGTCAAGGGAACCAATAAATTGTCGGATCGTTATGAGGCGGCGCGGCGATGGATGCGCGCGCAACGGCAGGGGCGCGGCACGCGGGGCCTATGCGTCGTGCCGCCGCGACGCGTTCCGCAGCACGAGCGTCATCAGTTGCCGGCGCGATTCGACGCCGAGCTTCGCGAATGCGCGCTTCGCGTACGTGTCGATGGTCGACGTCTTGAGCCCTATCGACTGCGCGATCGCGGCCGACGTCATGCCCTGGATGAACGACGCGCACACGTGCATCTCGCGTGCGGTCAGCCGTTCCTGCCATTCCGGCAGCCATTGCGCGACGAGGTCGAGATCGAGTTCGTCGCGCGGCGTGTCGTCGGCACACGCGCCGAGCAGGCGCTTGTGCGCGGACGCCATCGGCAGCACGACCTGCGACAGCTGTTTCAGCAGGCTCAGCTCCTTCAGCGAGAACGGCGGCAGCCGCCGCGAGCGCGCGATCGAGATCGAGTAGCGCGTGCCCCCCGTCACGCCGGTGATCACGCATTCGTCGTGAATGTCGCCGGCGTCGAAGAACAGGTGCCGGAGCTCGCTCGCGACGCGCTGCGCGGACACCTGCACCAGCTGCACGTCGCTTTCGGATTCGATCGCCGCATAGGTCGCGTCGTCGCTCGCATAGCTGCGGTAGTAGTGACGCATCACCTGCGAGATCAGCTCGGGCTCGCGGCCGAAGCTGCCGATCCAGCCGACGTTGCGCCTGCCCGGCTCCGCGGCGCGTTCGTAGTCGAGATGCACGGCGTCGAAGTCGACGTAGCGCACGAGCGTGTCGTAGACGGCGCGCATGAACTGTGGCGTCCCGACAGCTTGTGCGATGTCGCCCAGCGTTTCGGTCACGAACGCGACGTGGCTCAGCGGGAGATCGGGGGCGGGCAGCGCAGCGCTCATGGCGTCGGGTGTCGAAGGATTTTTCAGGTGGCGCTACAGGTATCACGAATATTTTCGACTGCCTACGCGGGAATCTACCCAAACGGCCCGAAACGACGGCGCCGTTTGTCCCGGTTTTCGGGACTGACGCTGCGGGCCGCGATCTCTACATTGCCCCTTGTGCTGAACACCGCCCGACGGCGTTGACGCGAGTCCGGATCCGGACCCGGGCGCAACGGCCGATCCCCATCACAAGGAGAATCCCCATGCGTATCCGTATCCGTCGTCAACCGGCCCTGCGTGCCACGCTCGTCGCGTCCGCGGTGCTGGCCTTCGCGGCGAGCCTGTCCGCCCGCGCAGGCGATACCAACCTGAACGTGTACAACTGGTCGGAGTACGTCGCGAAGGACACGGTGCCCAATTTCGAGAAGCAGTCGGGCATCAAGGTGCGCTACGACAGCTACGACAGCGACGATACGCTGCAGACCAAGCTGCTCGCGGGCAGCTCGGGCTACGACATCGTCGTGCCGACGTCCAACTATCTCGCACAGCAGATCCAGGCCGGCGTGTACCAGAAGCTCGACAAATCGAAGCTGCCGAACCTCGCGAATCTCGATCCGGTGCTGATGAAGATGATCGCGAAGGCCGACCCGGGCAACCAGTACGGCGTGCCGTGGGCGTGGGGCACGACGGGGATCGGCTACAACGTCGAGGCCGTGCGCAAGCGGCTCGGCGACAGCGCGCCGACCGACAGCTGGGCGCTGCTGTTCGACCCGGTGAACGCGGCGAAGCTGAAAGGCTGCGGGATCTCGCTGCTCGACGCGCCGGACGCCGCGTTCGCGGCGGCGCTGCAATACATGGGCAAGGATCCGGAGAGCAAGAACCCGGCCGACTACCAGGCCGCCTACGAGGTGCTGAAGAAGATCCGTCCGTACGTGACGCAGTTCAGCTCGGCCGGCTATGCGGACGATCTCGCGAACAACGACGTGTGCGTCGTGCTCGGCTGGTCGGGCGACGTCAGCATCGCGCGGCGGCGCACGCTGGACGCGAAGCGCTCGTACGAGATCCGCTACACGAATCCGAAGGAAGGCGGCCTGCTGTGGTTCGACGTGATGGCGATTCCGAAGGACGCGCCGCATCCGGAAGCCGCGTTGAAGTGGATCAACTACATCGAGGACCCGAAGATCAACGCGGCGATCACGAACGAGATCTTCTATCCGAGCGCGAACAAGGCTGCGCGCGCGTTCGTGACGCCGGCGATCGTGCAGGACCCGAGCGTCTACCTGTCCGACGCGACGATCGCGAAGACGTCGCTCGCGATGCCGAGAAGCGCCGACATCGCACGGATGCAGAACCGTCTGTGGCTGCAGTTGAAGTCCGGCGGTTGAGGGCGACGGCGATGATCCATACGCTCCCTGCCGCACCGGCCACGGCCGATGCACGCCACGACGCGGGCGCCTTCGTGCGCATCGAAAACGTCGTGAAGAAATTCGGCGACAGCACGGCCGTCGACAACGTGAACCTGACGATCG
>NZ_CABVPX010000049.1 GCF_902499125.1 Burkholderia arboris | reverse complement strand
CGGCTTTCCAGCAGCAGATACGCATGCAGCACGGTCGTGATGCTGATCCGGTGCTGCTGGCTCGCCTGCCGCACCGAAGGCACACGGTCACCGTGTCGATAAACGCCTTGCCGGATGAGTCTCTCTATGTCGTTTGCAAATTTCTCGTAGAGCTTCATCCGCCTCGCCCCGCCAGCGGTGAACCGGCCTGCGATGCGTGGGCGGCACGGCCGCGCCGGCGCCCGAAGCCGGATAGCCGTGCCCGGGCGCGGGTGTCCCGGTGCGAACCTCGTCCGTTATCGAAATTGAAGGCGGATAGCAATGCGAATCTCATCAAGACAAGGTTCGGCATCCTACTGCGTCATTTCGACGAATGTAAGTGACAGTTTGGCGAGGAAACGTCAAATCCGGCCGGCATGGTGAACAGATTCGAATGCGACGGCGCGGCCCGGCGCGAGCGCGCGGCAGCCGTTCGCCCAGCGCTGCGCAGGCGCACGTGATCGCGCATTGCCGTCGGCGGTCGGCCTGCGGTCGCGCGGGGCCCGGTCATGCGCGGGCCGGTGTGCGCTCAAGCGTCGTCGACGTTGTCCGCGTAATGGTCGATCGCGACCTTGCACTCGTCGAATACCACCGTCAGCAGCGCGACGTCGTTCGACTCGACCCATTTGCGGATCTGCAGGAACTGCCCGGTGCCGAGATCGGCGAGGCGGGCCGGATCGTCGGTCGTCACGTCGACCGTCGCGATCGCGCGATTGCCGTTGCCGGGCAGCGGCGACAGCGTCGCCGCGATGTCGAAGCGACGGTACGATTGATCGATGCGCATGCGGTTCTCCCGAATCGGTTCGAAGAATGACGCGCTCAACCGAGCGCCTGGCGGAAGACCTTGCCGCCGAATCCTGTCACGACGTTGTCGACCGAGAACGGCGTATCCTCCTTCGCCTCGACGATGACTGCGACGCTGCCGGGCGCGAGCCGCGCGGCCACGGCTTCGACGAAGGTGCCGTCGAGCAGCGCATTGCCGGCCGCATCCGCGAGTATGCCGGCGCCCGCGCCGGCCGCCATGCCGGTGACCACGCCGAGCGGCCCGGCGAGCAGGCCGAGCAGGCCGCCCGCGATCGCACCGATCACGCCGCCCTTGAACGGCCGCGATTCGGCCGCGAGCACCGCGAGCTTGCCGGCCGCGTCCTTCTCGACGACGACGCCGTTCTCGATGTGGAATCCTTCATTCTTCTCCGACAGCGCCTCGAAATCGTTCACGGCCCGATGGGCCGTGTCGACGCTGCCGAACACGGCGACGATCAGTTGCTTGGTCATTCGATACCTCGCTCGGTTGGATGGTCCAGTTCAGCCGACGCACCGCATGCGGGCGCGTCGGGATTCGATTCAGACGCCGGTGGCCGCGACGCGTGCGCGAGCGGCATCGGCATAGGCGTGTGCAGCCGCCTGCTGCAGCCCGGCCACCGACGGCGCGCATGCATGCACCGGGTCGGCATCGCGCGCGTCGCGCGCCAGCCGGTAGGCGTCCGACGCCGCCTGCTGCAACGCGATCGCCTGTTTCGTTTCGACGGAATGCGTGTTCATCGGGCACCTTCCTTGCAGCGCCATCGCACATGCATGCGACATGCCGCGCGCCCGTCACCGGCGCGCATGCACATCGTCCTCGACATCGTCGACATCCGCCGGAAAGCGATGCTGGCCGAAACTCAGGATCAGCACGCCGACCGCGAGCAGCACGATCCCGAAGGTGGTCATCAGCATCCGCTCGGGGCTGTCGGTCGCGCCGCGCAGGATCAGGTCGCGCGCGAGCGACGTCATCGCAATGAACAGCGGAAACCGCACGGGCAGCCGGCCGAGCCGCAGGTAGCGCACGTCCATCGCGAGCACTTCCAGATACAGGAACATCAGCAGCAGGTCGGTCAGCGACACCTCGCCCGCGAGCACGACCTTCCACGCTTCCTGCGCCATCGCGAACGCAGTCGCCAGGCCGATCACGATCAGCCCGGCCAGCTCGGCCGCGTGCAGGAAATGACCGAAACGGCGACGGATGCGCTCGGCCGACGAGCAGGAAACGGTAGACGTATTCAAGGCGACAGTCGGTGTGCAGGTGCGTGAGCGGCGCCGGGCGGCGGGAAATCGGGGCAATGCGCCGGGCGATGCGCGGCGCCGCGCGCCTCCGGCGCGGGCGGGCGAGCGGGACCGGTCGCCTGCTCGACCGCGGACAGCGTGCGGCGGCAGCACACATGGAACGCATCGCCCGCGTCGGTGCAGGCGACGTCGTCGTGCTCGCGGCACAGCAGCAGGCGGCAGCCGAGATACCGTTCGAGCGCGTCGATCCGGTCGCTCACCTGCGCCTCGCCGAGCTTCAGTTCGGCCGCGGCGGCGGACAGGCCTCCCTGCTCGACCACCGCGACAAATACTCGCATCGCTTCCAGCAGGTTCATGGTGACGCTCCTCGTCGGCGGCGCAGCGGGACCTAATCTACTGCACGCGGCACGCACGCTCAAGAGCACAGCACCGCAGCCGCCTGGAGTACAGCTGGGCGGGCGCCGCGCAAAATCCGGCCCTGTTTGACGCAATCGAATGACAGATTGACGATACGTGTTCCAAAGACCCGCCGAAGCTGCTAGATTGCATGCTCGACGACGTTACGCGGTGCGGGCAGGTCACGCGCCGGGCGGCCGGCCGCCGCTGCTGCGGCCCGTTGCGCGATGCCCGCGCAACGTCCTTCATCCGCATGTCACAAAGAGAACAGTCGCATGACACAGTTCAACCGAACGCCCTCGCGCGCTGCGGCAACCGCGGCCCGTCCGTCCCGACATGACTGACCGGCAGGCCGCGATGCAGACTCCTCCCCCGCTCTCCCAGGCCGTTCACAGCACGATCACGCGCAGCGCGATCTTCCTCGTGGCGACGATCAATCCCGGCGCCGATCACGCTGACACGATCCGCTCATGGTGCGGCGACATCGCCGCGCTCGTGCGCTCGGTCGGCAAGCGCGTGCCGGGCGGCAACCTCACGTGCGTGTGCGGCTTCGGCGCCGACGCGTGGGATGCGCTGTTCGGCGATCCGCGCCCCGCGTCGCTGCATCCGTTCCGCGAATTCGGCGCCGGCCAGCGCGTCGCGGTCGCGACGCCCGGCGACATCCTGCTGCACATCCGCGCTGAAGCGATGGACCTGTGCTTCGAACTCGCGACGCAACTGCTCGGCGCGCTCGGCGATGCGGTGACCGTCGTCGACGAAGTGCACGGCTTCCGCAATTTCGACCAGCGCGCGATGATCGGCTTCGTCGACGGCACCGAGAACCCGGAAGGCCGCGAGGCGGTCGACTTCACGGTGATCGGCGACGAGGACGCGGAGTTCACGGGCGGCAGCTACGTGATCGTGCAGAAGTACCTGCACGACATGGCCGGCTGGAACGCGCTCGCGGTCGAGACCCAGGAGCGCATCATCGGCCGCACCAAACTGTCCGACATCGAGCTCGCGCCGGACGTGAAGCCGTCGTGCTCGCACAGCTCGCTGACCACGCTCGACGAAGACGGCCAGGAAGTGAAGATCCTGCGCGACAACATGCCGTTCGGGCGCCCGGGCGCCGGCGAATTCGGCACCTATTTCATCGGCTATGCGCGCTCGCCGGCGCCGATCGAGCAGATGCTCGAGAACATGTTCGTCGGCCGCCCGCCCGGCAACTACGACCGCCTGCTCGACTACAGCCGCGCGGTCACCGGCTCGCTGTTCTTCGTGCCGTCGGCCGACCTGCTCGAAGCGCTCGCCGACCGCGCGGCCCCGGCCGCCGACGCCGCGCCACCGGAATCCACGTCGTCCGCGCCGCGGCGCGACGGCTCGCTGAAAATCGGCTCGCTGAAAGGAACCCCGACTTATGAATAACCTGCACCGCGAACTCGCCCCGATCTCGTCGTCCGCCTGGGAACAAATCGAGGAGGAAGTGGCGCGCACCTTCAAACGCTCGGTGGCCGGCCGCCGCGTCGTCGACGTCGATGGCCCCGAAGGCCCCGAACTGTCGGCCGTCGGCACGGGGCACCTGCTGGAGGTCGCCGCGCCGCGCGAGCACGTGAATGCGCGGCTGCGCGAAGTGCGCACGATCGTCGAGCTGACGGTGCCGTTCGAACTGAGCCGCGCGGCGATCGACAGCGTCGAGCGCGGCGCGCGCGACGCCGACTGGCAACCGGCGAAAGAAGCCGCGCAGCGGCTCGCGTTCGCCGAAGACAACGCGATTTTCGACGGCTACCACGCAGCCGGCATCGTCGGCATCCGCGAAGGCACGTCGAACCGCAAACTCACGCTGCCGGCGGACGTCAGCGCCTATCCGGACGCGATCAGCGATGCGCTCGAGGCGCTGCGCCTCGCCGGCGTCGACGGTCCGTACTCGGTCGTACTCGGTTCGGACGCCTACACCGCGCTCAGCGAAGCGCGCGACCAGGGCTATCCGGTCCTCGGCCATATCAAACGCATCGTCAGCGGCGAGATCATCTGGGCGCCGGCGATCAGCGGCGGCTGCGTGCTGTCCATGCGCGGCGGCGATTACGAGCTGCACCTCGGGGAAGACGTCTCGATCGGCTACACGAGCCATAGCGACAAGGCCGTCCGCCTGTACCTGCGCGAAACGTTCACGTTCCTGATGCTGACGAGCGAAGCATCGGTGGCCGTGGCGCCGCAGGGCAATACGGCGGCCTGAACCCGGTTGCCCGCGCGCGGCGCCCGCCCGGGCTTCGCGCGCAACCGGCCACGCCGCCGACTGCAGGTTCGTCGCCGATCCAACCCATCTTGCATGGAGTGTGTCATGAGCGAATCGAATGAGGCATTGCAGGCGCTGCAGGCGTCGGTCGACACCCTGAAGCGGACGGTCGACGCCCACGCGGGCAGCCAGGCTGGCGACACCGCCGTGTTGTTTACCGTCGTCTCGCTGATGCTGGCCGAGTTGCCGCCCGACACGCGCAACCTGATCGAGGATTCGTTCTCCGTCTGGGCCAATGGTCTGCCGAATGCGGCACTCTCGACCGACGTGAAACAGATTGCGCGACAGCGGCTCGCGATGACACTCTCCGACTGATTGCGGTTCTCCACGGTTGCGCCGTTCCGGCTCAACCCGTGCAACCCCTCCTCGCCTTCGGCCACCCCGTACGCCCCGGTTGCGGCGCGCGCGTGGCCGGTCGTGACCCGTTTGCGCACGCGCCTCTCGCGGCATCCGCGCCGCGCCCCGCCTCCCGTATCGCCAACCGTCTGCCGGCGGCCGGCGCCCTGCGCGCCGATGTCGCACCGCGCGCCGTGCGCGCGCCACCCCTCCCCGCGTCCAGCCATCGCATGCTGCACTCGCCGCGCAGGCCCGCGCCGCCGCGCATGCACCCGTCTGTACTCCTTGCCACCGATGCACGCGGCCATGTGAGGGTGCAATTCACGGCCAGCCCGGCAGGGAACTGTGTCTTGGATGGCCTCCGCCGATTCGTTATTTTGAATGCAGTCGAAGCGATGCCGTGGGCTCCTCGCAGCACTCGCGCTTTCCGCCCCGATTGCGACCGTGCGCCACGCCGGCGCGCGCTGCGCCGCTGCACGGGTGCGGCACGCGCGCCGCCGCGCCGCGCGTCGTGTGTGCGCGGTCGGGACGCGCGAGCGCCGCACCGCATCGGGACTTCACCCTTCGACCCACCTTCACCGACAGGAGCCAGACCACCATGCCCGCACTTTGCGATATCTGCCACGCCCGGCCGGCCGTCGCGCGCGCAACCGTGATGCAGGACGGCGAGCGCAAGACGATCTCGATCTGCGATTACCACTTCCGTCAGCTGATGCGGCATCAGAGCATGCTGAACCCGTTCGACTCGCTGCTGGGTGGCGGCTCGTCGTCGCTGTTCGGCGAATCCGGCGACGAATCGCCGCTTGCCGCGGAGATTCCGCGCGAATCGGTCGACCCGACCGACGCGTTCAGCGAACAGACGCTCGAACTGCTGCAGCGCGCGGCCGAGAAGGCGCACGAGCTGCGCCGCAGCGAGCTCGATTCCGAACACCTGCTCTACGCGCTCGCGGACACCGACGTGTGCGCCGCGCTGCTGAAGGAACTGAAGCTGTCGCCGCAGGACATCAAGTCGTACATCGACGCGCATGCGCACACCGGCACGGCCGACCCCGATGCGCCGCTCGACAAGCTGTCGATCTCGCCGCGCGTGAAGAAGGCCGTGCAGTACGCGTTCCAGGCGTCGCGCGATCTCGGCCACTCGTACATCGGCCCCGAGCACCTGCTGATCGGGCTCGCGTCGGTGCCGGACAGCATCGCCGGCACGCTGCTGAAGAAATACGGCGTGACGCCCGAGGCGCTGCGCCAGAAAGTCGTGAAAGTGGTCGGCAAGGGCGCCGAGGACGGCCGCGTCGATGCGCCGACCGGCACGCCGAACCTCGACAAGTTCGGCCGCGACCTCACCGCGATCGCACGCCAGGGCAAGCTCGATCCGGTGCTCGGCCGCGCGCAGGAAATCGAGAGCACGATCGAGGTGCTCGCGCGCCGCAAGAAGAACAACCCGGTGCTGATCGGCGAGCCGGGCGTCGGCAAGACGGCGATCGTCGAAGGGCTCGCGCAGCGGATCGTCAACGGCGACGTGCCCGAGGTGCTGCGCGACAAGCGGCTCGTCGAAGTCAACATCAACTCGATGGTGGCCGGCGCGAAATATCGCGGCGAATTCGAGGAGCGCGCGAAGCAGCTGATCGACGAAGTGACTGCGAAGCAGGACGAACTGATCCTGTTCATCGACGAGCTGCATACGATCGTCGGCGCGGGCCAGGGCGGCGGCGAAGGCGGCCTCGACATCGCGAACGTCCTGAAGCCCGCGCTCGCGCGCGGCGAGCTGAGCCTGATCGGCGCGACGACGCTCAACGAATACCAGAAGTACATCGAGAAGGACGCCGCGCTCGAACGGCGCTTCCAGCCCGTGTTCGTGCCGGAGCCGAGCGTCGAGCAGACGATCGTGATCCTGCGCGGGCTGCGCGACAGCCTCGAGGCGCACCACCAGGTGACGTTCGCCGACGACGCATTCGTCGCCGCCGCCGAGTTCGCCGACCGCTACATCACGTCGCGCTTCCTGCCCGACAAGGCGATCGACCTGATCGACCAGGCTGCCGCACGCGTGCGGATCGGCGCGACGTCGCGCCCGGTCGACATCCAGGAAGGCGAGGCGCAGATCGCGCAGTTGAAGCGCGAGCAGGACTACGCCACGTCGCGCAAGCGCTTCGACCAGGCGAAGCAGTTCGAGGAGCAGATCAACGAGAAGCAGAAAGCCGTCGACGAGATGATGGAGGCGTGGCAGCGCAAGACCGGCTCGGAAACGCTGGAAGTCACCGTCGAATCGGTGGCCGAGGTCGTGTCGCGGCTGACCGGCATCCCGGTCTCCGAACTCACGCAGGAAGAACGCCAGAAGCTGCTGCAAATGGAAGAGCAGCTGCGCGAGCGCGTGGTCGGCCAGAGCGATGCGGTGGTCGCCGTCAGCGATGCCGTGCGGCTGTCGCGCGCGGGGCTCGGCCAGACGCACCGGCCGATCGCGACGTTCCTGTTCCTCGGGCCGACGGGCGTCGGCAAGACCGAGCTCGCGAAGGCGCTCGCGGAGACCGTGTTCGGCGACGAGCAGGCGATCATCCGCATCGACATGTCCGAGTACATGGAGCGGCACGCGGTCGCGCGGCTGATCGGTGCGCCGCCCGGCTACGTCGGCTACGACGAAGGCGGCCAGCTCACCGAGCGCGTGCGGCGGCGTCCGTACAGCGTGATCCTGCTCGACGAGATCGAGAAGGCCCATCCGGACGTCTACAACGTGCTGCTGCAGGTGTTCGACGACGGCCGGCTGACCGACGGCAAGGGTCGCGTGGTCGACTTCAGCAACACGATCATCATCGCGACGAGCAACCTCGGCGCCGCGATCATCATGGACAACCTCACGCAACCCGAAGCCGCGCGCAAGACCGACAAGGCGGTCCGCGAGGAGTTGATGCAGGTGCTGAAGGGGCATTTCCGCCCCGAGTTCCTGAACCGGATCGACGAAGTGATCGTCTTCCACGCGCTGTCGAAGGACAACATCCGCTCGATCGTGCAGATCCAGCTCGACCGCGTGGTGCGTACGGCCGCCGCGCAGGACATCACGCTCGTGATGGGTAGCGCGCTCGTCGATCACCTGACCGAAGTCGGCTACCAGCCGGAGTTCGGTGCGCGCGAGCTGAAACGCCAGATCCGCCAGACCATCGAAACGAAGCTCGCGAAGGAAATCCTCGCCGACCGGCTGAAATCGGGCGACCGGTGCGAAGTCGATTTCGACAAGGACAGCGACGAAGTGAAGTTCACCACACTCGCCGCGCCGGAAGCGAAAGACGCGAAGGACGCGAAGAAGGACGCTGACGGCATGGCGAAGCCGAACGGCAAGGCCGCCAAGGCATCCGGCAACGCGAAAGCGGACGACACGCCCGCCGACACGCCGCCGCCCGCGGCGAAGTCCGGCAAGAAGTCGTCCGGCGCGAAGAAGGACGCGCACTGAGAAAAACACGTGCCCTGCAGCCCGGGGGCACGCATGACCGGCTCCGTCCACCGGACGGAGCCGCCCCACGCCGCGACATGGCGCAACCGAGCCGCCCGCACCGGGCCCGGCTCTTGGAGATTCACATGACAAATCGACGCGAAGTGCCAGGCATCAGGAAGTACGATGGGCCCGCCGGCGGTTGGGGCGCGCTTCGCGCGACAGCCGATGCAGTGCGTACGCAGATGGAAACCATCGAGGCGCCGATCGTGCTGATGCGGACCAACCAGCCCGACGGCTTCGACTGCCCCGGCTGTGCATGGCCCGACAAGGAACACAAGTCGACGTTCCAGTTCTGCGAAAACGGCGCAAAGGCCGTCACGTGGGAAGCGACGACCAAGCGCGTGACGCCCGAATTCTTCGCGGCGAACACCGTGGCCTCGCTGCTGCGCATGTCGGACTACGAACTGGAGAACATGGGCCGGCTCACGCATCCGCTCGTCTACGACCGCGCGAGCGACACGTTTCGCGCGATCGAATGGGACGACGCGTTCGCGCGCATCGGCGAAGTGCTGCGCGCGCTGCCGCCCGAGCAGGTCGAGTTCTACACGTCGGGCCGCGCGTCGAACGAAGCCGCGTACCTGTACCAGCTGTTCGCACGCGAACTCGGCACCAACAACTTCCCCGACTGCTCGAACATGTGCCACGAGCCGACCAGCGTCGGCCTGCCGCAGTCGATCGGCATCGGCAAGGGTACCGTCTCGCTGGAGGATTTCGACCACTGCGAGCTGATCATCTCGATCGGCCACAATCCCGGCACGAACCACCCGCGGATGATGGGCACGCTGCACGAGTGCTCCCGCCGCAACGTGCCGATCATCGTGTTCAATCCGCTGCGCGAGCGTGCGCTCGAGCGCTTCGCCGATCCGCAGGACATGATCGAGATGGCGTCGTTCGGCTCGACGCGAATCGCATCGACGTACTACCAGGTCGACGCGGGCGGCGACGCGGCCGCGCTGAAGGGCATCATGAAGGCGCTGCTGCAGCTCGAAGCCGAGCGCGGCGACGTGCTCGACCGTGACTTCATTGCGCAGCACACCAACGGCTTCGATGCGTTCTCGGCCGACCTCGAAGCCACGTCGTGGGACGACATCGAACGCGCGAGCGGCCTCAGCCAGGCGCAGCTCGAACAGGTCGCGCTCGCGTACGCGAAGTCGAACGCGACCATCATCACGTACGGGATGGGCGTCACGCAGCACAACAAGGGCACCGCGACCGTGCGCCTGATCGCCGACCTGCTGCTGATGCGCGGCAACATCGGCAAGCCCGGCGCCGGCGTATGCCCGCTGCGCGGCCATTCGAACGTGCAGGGCAACCGCACGGTCGGCATCACCGAGAAGCCGTCGGCCGAGTTCCTGAAGAAGATCGAGGACGTATGCGGCTTCACGCCGCCCGCGCATCACGGGCACGACGCCGTGCAGGCGATGCAGGCCATGATCGACGGTACCGCGAAGGCACTGCTGTGCCTCGGCGGCAACTTCGCGGTCGCGCTGCCCGATCCGGAACTGTCGTTCCCGGCAATGGCGAAGCTCGACCTGAGCGTGCATCTCGGCACGAAGCTGAACCGTTCGCACCTGCTGGTCGGCAAGGAAACCTTCATCCTGCCGGTGCTCGGCCGCACCGAGCTCGACATGCAGGCAACCGGCCGCCAGTCGATCACGGTCGAGGATTCGATGTCGATGGTCCATGCGTCGGCCGGCAAGCTCAAGCCGGCGTCCGACCAGTTGCGCTCGGAGCCCGCGATCGTCGCGGGGATCGCGCATGCGACGCTGCCGAACAGCAAGGTCGCATGGCTCGACCTGATCGCCGACTACGACCGCATCCGCGACCTGATCGATCGCACGGTGTCCGGCTTCGAGGCGTTCAACGAGCGCATCCGCACGCCGGGCGGCTTCCGGCTGCCGCTGCCGCCTACCGAGCGCGTGTGGCCGACGGCGACCGGCAAGGCGATGTTCTCGGTCTACAAGGGCGTGAAGGAAGACGCGGACGTGCTCGGTGCCGAGCAGGTGCTGCGGCTGATCACGCTGCGCAGCCACGATCAGTACAACACGACGATCTACGGGCTCGATGATCGTTATCGCGGCGTGTTCGGGCGGCGTGACGTGCTGTTCATGAACACGGCCGATCTCGCGAAGTACGGGCTCGAACACGGCGACCTCGTCGACATCGAGACGATCACTGCATCGGGCCGCACGCTGCGCCTCGAGAAGATCACCGCGATCGAGTACGACATCGCGCCGGGATCGGTCGGTGCCTACTATCCGGAGGCGAACGTGCTCGTCCCGCTCGACTACATCGACAAGGAAAGCGGCACGCCGTCGTACAAGTCGGTGCCGGTGCGCGTCGCGCGCTCGGCGGTCGTCTGATGGACCGGCAGGCGCGCGGTATCGAGTCCGCCGCGCGCCTGCCCGCGCCTGCCATTGGCCGCCGCTGCGCCACAACCCAAGCGGCGGCCTTCCTTTCCTTCAACGCACTGCCGTCGGCGGCAGATGCGCACCGCCTTGCCGGCGCCGATACGCACTGTCGCGCGTCGCGAGCCAGTAGTACAGCGGTGACGTCAGCAGCAAGCCCACGACCCACGACAGGTCCGCGCCGCCCAGATGCGCGGGAATCGGGCCCGCGTACATCGGCGTGTTCATGAACGGAATCTGCACGAGGATGCCGATCGCATACGCGAGCAGCGCCTGCGGATTGAAGCGGCCGTAGATCCCGCCGTCCGCCATGAAGATCGACTGGATGTCGTACTTGCCCTTGTGGATCACGTAGAAGTCGATCAGGTTGATCGCCGTCCACGGCACCAGCACGACGAGCAGCGCGAGCACGAGATCCACGAGGTTGCCGATGAAGTTGGTCGATGCGCCGATCGCCGCGTAGCAGCACGCGACGAAGATCACGACCGACACCACCGCGCGCGCCTTCGCGGTCGGAATCCACTTGTACGCGAACGTCTGCACCGACGTGATCACCGCGAGCACCGCGCCGTACAGGTTCAGCGCGTTGTGGCTGATCACGCTCAGCAGGAACAGCACGAGCATCAGCGGCCCGAGCGGGCCCGTTGCCTGCTTGACCGCGTCCATCGTGTCCGCGCCGGCCGGCACCGCGAGCACCGCGACCGCGCCGAAGATGAACGCGAGCGTCGAGCCGATCGTGCAGCCGAGATAGGTCGCCCAGAACGTCGACGCGACGCCGACATTCTCCGGCAGATAGCGTGAATAGTCCGACACGTACGGCGCGAACGCGATCTGCCACAACGCCGACAGCGACACCGTCGCGAGCCAGCCCGCGAAGTCGAAGCCGCCGCGCGTCAGGAAATCGTCGGTCGCCACGTGCGTGAGGATCATCCAGAAGCCGATCACGATGCCGATGCCGAGCACCCACGTGCCGATGCGGTTCAGGATGTGGATGAAGCGGTAGCCGACGATGCCGATCAACCCGGAACCCACCGCGCCGATCACGATGCCGACGGGCACCGGCACCGACGAGGCGATGCCGTGCACCGACTTGCCGGCCAGCACGATGTTCGACGCGAAGAAGCCGACGTACATCACGGCCGCGATCACCGTGACGAGCAGCGCCCCCCACGAGCCGAACTGCGCGCGGCTCTGGATCATCTGCGGGATGCCCATCTGCGGCCCCTGCGCCGAATGCAATGCCATCAGCACGCCGCCAACCGCCTGGCCGACGACGATCGCGACGATGCCCCACATCAGGTTCAGGTGGAAGATCTGCACGCCGAGCGCGCCGGTCACGATCGGCAGCGGCGCGATGTTGCCGCCGAACCAGAGCGTGAACAGGTCGCGCACCTTGCCGTGGCGCTCCGCGGGCGGCACGTAGCCGATCGTGTGTTTCTCTATCATCGGGGACGCATTGCGTTCCGCGTTCGTCATGGTGATGTCTCCTGTCCTGCGCGGCGATGCGCGCTTGCCGTTTCCGCCGGCGCGCGTCGGGGTGCGCGCCGGCAATCGGGTCCGGATACGCGAGCGACGACGCGCCGCGTGTGCGCGCGGCGGTGTCGACCGAAGCGGCGCATCTGCGGCATGCGGGGACGGATGACATGCCCCGCCAGCGCGTGCGCGGCCGCGTCGTGATCTTCGTGATCCAGGTTGGAGACGATGGTGCGCCACGTGCGGGGTGGCCGGAAAATACTAAAAATATTTCCGCGACATACGAAAAAGCTCTGCAGCGGAAACTCCGGCACCGCGGCTCTTCAGGTAAGGTGCTACGCAAAACCATGGACAGATTGCGCGCAGCGGCGGCAGGCCGGCGTGCGTATCAGAGGTGCTTGTGGCTCACTACACTTTGCGGCAACTGAAATACTTCATCACGACGGTCGAATCCGGCAGCGTCGCCGAGGCCTCGCGTCAGCTCTTCATCGCGCAGCCGTCGATCTCGAGCGCGATCAAGGGACTGGAGGAAAGCTTCGGCGTGAAGCTGTTCATCCGCCATCATGCGCAGGGCGTGTCACTCACGCCGAGCGGCACGCGCTTCTACCGGAAAGCGCAGGAGCTGCTGCGCATCGCGCACGAATTCGAACAGAACGCACTCGCCGACAACGACGTGATCACCGGGCAGATCGACATCGGCTGCTTCGAGACGGTCGCGCCGCTCTATCTGCCGCAACTGATCGCGGGCTTTCGCGAGCGCTACCCGGGCGTGAACATCCGGCTGCGCGACGGCGACCAGCAGGAGCTGGTGCAGGGCCTGACGTCAGGCACGTTCGATCTCGCGCTGATGTACGACCACGATCTCGACGGCACGATCGAGACCGAGCCGCTGATGCCGCCGCAGCAGCCGTACGTGCTGCTGCCGGAAAACCACCGGTTTGCAGGCCAGTCGCACGTTTCGTTGCGCGACCTCTGTGTGGAGCCGATGATCCTGCTGGACGTGCAGCCGAGCCGCACCTACTTCGTCAGCCTGTTTCATGAACTCGGGCTCACGCCGAACATCGTGTTCGGCTCGCCTTCGATCGAGATGGTGCGCGGAATGGTCGGTCAGGGATTCGGCTTTTCGCTGCTCGTCACGCGCCCGCATTCCGAATACACGTACGACGGCCAGCGTGTCGTGACGATCGGCCTCAGTGAAACGGTGAGCCCGTCCGGGCTCGTGAGCGCACGGCTGAAGCGCGGCCAGCTCACGAAGCAGGCGCAGTCGTTCGTCGATTTCTGCCGCGAGCGGCTCGCGCAGATCGTCGCGGAATCGGCGCGATAGGAAGAAGTAACACGCACGCGCCGCAGGAAGCGGTGCATGCGTGTCGGCAGCAGGTCAGGCCGCCGCTGAAAGATGCGCGGCCAGGCGGCCCAGCATCGCGTCGCATCCGTGCAGTTGCTCGAGCGTGACGAACTCGTCGGGCTTGTGGCCCTGGTCCATGCTGCCGGGCCCGCACACCACGGCCGGAATGCCGGCCTGCCCGAACAGCCCGCCCTCGGTGCCGAACGCCACCGTGCCGAACGCACTGGAACCGCTCAGCAGCGCGAGCAGGCGCGCGGCTTCGCTGTCCGGCGCAGTGGCCAGCCCCGGATACGCGCCCAGCGGCTGCAATCGAATGTCGGTATCGCTCTGCACCGCACGCATTCTCGGCAACAGTTCGGATTCCGCATAGTCCTGCAGCTTCCTCGGCACCTCGTGCGCATCGAAATCCGGCAGCGCACGCACCTCGAAATCGAACTCGCATTCGGCCGGTACGATGTTCAGCGCACGGCCGCCCTTGATCAGCCCCGTCTGCACGGTCGAGAACGGCGGATCGAAACGGCCGTCGTGCCGCTCGGGTCGCGCGAGCGCCGCACCGATCTCGCCGAGCCGGCCGATCAGCTTCGCCGCATAGTCGATCGCGTTGACACCCGACGGCGCGTACGCCGAGTGGCACGCGGCGCCCTTCACGTGGCAACGCATCGCAAGCTTGCCCTTGTGACCGAGCACCGGCTTCAGTTCGGTCGGCTCGCCGATCAGGCACAGCCGCGGCCGATGCTCGCGCGCGGCCAGGTGTTCGAGCATCGGCCGCACGCCGAGGCAACCGACCTCCTCGTCGTACGAGAACGCCAGATGCACGGGCACATTCAGCGGCCGGGCAACGAACGCCGGAACCGCCGCGAGCACCGACGCGATGAAACCCTTCATGTCGGCCGTGCCGCGGCCGTACAGGCGGCCGTCGCGCTCGGTCAGCCGGAACGGCTCGACCGTCCACGCCTGCCCGTCAACCGGCACCACGTCCGTATGGCCCGACAGCGCGATGCCGCCGCGATCGCGCGGCCCGATCGTCGCGTACAGGCTCGCCTTCGTGCGTTCCGCGTTGTAGAACAGTTCGCTTTCCACGCCGAAGCCCGCCAGATAGTCGCGGATGAAGCCGATCATCTCGAGGTTCGACTCGCGGCTGACCGTCGCGAAACCGATCAGCCGCTCGAGCAGCGCGCGGCTCGACATATCACTCATCGCCCGGCACCCCGTAGCTCGGCGCGGCGGTCGGGTTCAGCGCGCGCGTCTGGTAATCCTGCATCTGCGGCCGATACGCACGCCACAGCGCATCGAGCTGCCCGAGCGGATCGGTATCGGCCCAGTCGACGCGCAAATCGACGATCGGCCAGGTCACGTCGCCGGCCACCTTGAGCGCGGCCGAATGCACCGGCCCGGCCTCGCCGCCGGCCGCCATCGCCGCGTGCATCGCCGCCAGCAGCCGGTCGGCGAGCAGGCCGGGCGCCTGTTCGAACGCCTGCACCATCGCGTCGATCACGGCCGGCGCGGCCAGCAGGTTGCCGGCCGCCATGCATTGCTCGCCCTGCACCGCGTGATGCGTGCCGAGCGCTTCCTTGCCGGTGAAGCACGCCGTGTGCCCCTGCCCGTCGATCACCGTGACCTGCCGGTACTGGCTCCAGCCGTTCGCGCTCAACGCGCGGTCGAGCGCCGCGGCGGGCGCAAGCTGGTCGTGTTCGATCAGGTCGAGGATCTGCGGGCCGAGCGCCGGCAGCGTGATGTTCTGCGTCGCGACGGCGCCGACGCCCGCGCGCACCCACGGGCAGCGCGCGCCGACCGCGATGCTCGACGAGCTGATCGCGATCCCGAGCTGGCCGGTCTCCGGGCAACGCCCGACGATGGAGAAAGTCATGTCGCCTCCTGGGCACGGTGCGGCTGCCAGTTGTCCGGGATCACCGCGATCACATCGATCTCCATCAGCCACTGCGGCTGACCGAGCGCGGACACGACGAGCCCCGTCGAGATCGGATACACGCCCTTCAGCCACTTGCCGACTTCCTGGTACACGGGCTCGCGATAACGCGGATCGATCAGGTAGGTCGTCGTCTTCACGATGTGCGTGATGTCGCTGCCGGCTTCCTCGAGCAACTGCCTGACGTTCTTCATCGCCTGCTCGGCCTGCGCGCGCGGATCGCCGAGGCCGATCAGGTTGCCGTCGAAATCGGTGCCGACCTGGCCGCGCACGTAGACGGTGTTACCGGCCCGCACGGCCTGGCACAGGTCGTTGTCGAGCGTCTGGTTCGGGTAGGTATCCTTGGTGTTGAACATGCGGATACGCGTATGGGTAGGCTGGCTCATCGAAGTCCTTCGAGTGTCGGGGTGTTCGCCCGCCACGCCGACAGCGGTCGCGGCGCGGCGGGTCGTATCAGGGGGTCAGTTCGCCGCTTCGGCGAGCGGACGCGCGTCGGCCGGTGCCGGCTGCGCGGCCGCGCGGTACTGCGACGCGTCGTGGTACGCGAGGTATTTGCGCTGCGTGACGATGTGATCGGCGATGTGCTTCGCGTCGTGCCACACGCCCCAGATGAAGCTGGAGCCGCGCCGCGACAGCCACGGCAGCCCGAGGAAATAGATGCCGGGCTCCTTCGACACGCCGCGCTGGTGCTGCGGCTTGCCGGTCGGCGCGAACGCGTCGACGTCCAGCCAGCCGTAGTCGACCGCGTATCCCGTCGCCCAGACGATCGACGTGACGCCGGCACCGGCGAGGTCGAGCGCGAGGATCGGATGTGCGACGCATTCGGGGTTCGGCAGGATGCGGCGTGCCTCCGGCTCCTCCGGCAGGTCGAGGCCGTTGCGTGCCGCGTAGGCGTCGGCCGCGTCGAGCAGCGACAGGTAGTTCTCGTCGCCGCGGGCGAGATTGACCGCGAGATCGCGTTCGAACACGGCCACGCCGCCGTCGAACGACTTCGTCAGCCCGACGAGCGTCACGCCCTGGTTCGCGAGCGCGCGAAAATCGACCGTGTGGCCGCCGCGCGCGCCGCTCACCGCAATCGTCACGTGTTCGCGGCCGGGCGTCGCGATTTCCTTGTCCCATTCGCCGAGCACGCCGAGCCACCAGCAGAAGTCGCGGCCGCGATACGCGCGCGGCGGGCGATCGTGCGGCCCGACCGACAGATAGACCTGGCGGCCCGCGCGCTGCAGCTCGTCGGCGATCTGCACGCCCGACGAACCGGCGCCGACCACCAGCACCGCGCCTTCCGGAAGCTGGCCCGGATTGCGATAGTCGGCGGAATGGAGCTGCACGAGGCGCGCGTCGGCCGGTGCGATCGGCGGAATGACCGGGCGCTGGAACGGCCCTGTCGCGACGACCACGCGATTCGCCTCGATCGTGCCGTCGGAGGTTTCCACGACGAAGCCCGGCTTGCCCGTGTTGCGCACGACGCGCTTCACTTCGACCCCCGTGCGGATCGGCGCGTTGAATTTGCGCGCATACGCTTCGAAGTAGTCCGCGACCTGGTCTTTCGACGCGAACGCATCGGGATCGAGGCCGTCGAATTCGAGCCCCGGGAAACGGTCGTGCCATGCCGGGCCGTTCGCGACCAGCGAATCCCAGCGCCCGGTGCGCCAGCGTTCGGCGATGCGGCTGCGCTCCAGCACGAGATGAGGCACGCCCAGCTTGCCCAGGTGTTCGCTCATGGCCACGCCGGCCTGCCCGGCGCCAACGACGAGCGTATCGATTGAGGTTGTTTCGACTGCCACGGCTGTCTCCTTCTGAAGTGCGGCTCATGCGACGCTCGTGCAGTCGCGTGAGTTGGAATGGAGACATTCTGCTGACAGGCCGCCCGGCGCGAAATGATGTTTTTTGTTGGTGTTGACGAGAAAAATGCTGGGGGCGAGCCGTGGTCGTGCGGGCAGCGCTGCGGCCCCGGTCCCGGGATACCGGGCGCCTCGTCGGCACAATCGTCGGCGCACCCATGCCGACAAGGCCGAGACGGATTGCCGGCGAAACGCGTCGGCGAAGATTTCGTTTTGACGCTATTCTGCGGTTCGAACAGGGATGACCGTGCCCGAGTGACCTATGTCTGCAATCGACTCCGACGATATCGAGCAACACGCGCGTCAGGCGAACGGCCCGGCGACGCGCCGGAATGACGCGCGCGTCTGGCGCTCGACGCTGATCCCAGGCGGAGAGATGGTCACGGCCCGGTTCACCGACCATGTCTATGCGCCTCACTGGCACGACGCGTACACCATCTCGGTCATCGAGCGGGGAGCTGAGCGTTACGACTACCGCGGTACGCGGTTCGTCGCCGACGCCGGGTCCCTGCCGATCATCAATCCCGGCGAAATCCATACGGGCTCGAGCGCGGCCGACGCGGGCTGGCAGTGCCGCACGTTCTATTTGCCGGTCGATTTCGTGCAGGGCGTGGCCGAAGAGGCCGGGTCGTCCCGTCACGATACGCCCTGGTTCGACTCGGACATCATCAAGGATGCCGACCTGGTCGGCCGCGCGCTGCGCGCGCACCGCGTGCTCGAGACCGGCACCGACATGCTTGCCGTGGAGTACGCGCTGCTCGATGCCGTTTCCACGCTGCTGAAGCGCTACGGGCGGATGCGTCCGCCTTCCCGGCCAATGAGCATCGATCGCATGCGTGTCGAGCGCATGAAAGCGCGCATGCTCGACGAGCTGACCGCGTCGCTCGATCTGGCCGAACTGGCCAATGTCGTCGGGTTGTCGAAATTCCATGCGGCGCGCATCTTCTCGCGCGAAGTCGGCATGGCGCCGCACGCGTGGCGCAATCAGGTTCGGCTGGCCCGCGCGTGCGATGCGCTTCGTGCCGGCATGCCCGCAACGGACGTGGCCGCGACGTTCGGCTTCGCGGACCAGAGCCACTTCAACCGTCACTTCAAGAAAGCCAACGGCGTCGCGCCGAGTCGCTGGCGGGCCACCCGGTAAAAAAACGCGCAAACCACAAGAACGTTCAAGCGCGCGCGCCGCACCGCGTCCTATCCTCGCCCTCAATGGGAGGAAGACATGAACGCAGATCAACGACGCAGCCCCGTGACGATCGGGGAAGCAGAAGCCGCTACGGGTTTCGTGGCCCTCGACGACATCCGGCCGCGACGCGGCGCGGAGGTGCTGGTCGAGGTGCTGAGAAGCGAAGGGGTACGCTACGTTTTCGGCAATCCCGGCACGACCGAGCTGTCATTCATCGATGCCCTGGCCGACGCCCCCGACCTGTCGTATGTGCTGGGCTTGCAGGAGGCCGCGGTCGTTGCGATGGCGGACGGCTATGCCCAGGCTTCCGGCCGGCCCGGCTTTACGAACCTGCATACGGTAGGCGGCCTCGGCCACGCGATGGGCGCCCTTCTGAATGCGAAGGCGGCCAGAACGCCGCTGGTCGTCACGGCCGGCCAGCAGGATACCCGTCATGCCCACACCGATCCGCTGTTGTACGGCGATTCGCTGGGCGTCGCCCGTCCGGCGGTCAAATGGGCACGGGAAGTCGCGCACCCTGACGAAATCGGCGTGCTCGTGCGGCGGGCCTTCAACGACAGCGCGGCCGCGCCGTCCGGGCCGGTGTTCCTGTCGCTGCCGATGGACGTGATGGAGCGCACCACGTCCGTGCCTGTCGCGCGTCGATCGGCGATCGACCGCACCGCGATTCCGTCGGCGCTGCCCGATCTCGCGAAGGCATTGGCATCGATCCGCCCCGGACGCCTCGCGATGGTGGTCGGCGACGAAGTGTTCGCGGCCGGCGCCAGCGCGGAAGCCGTGGCCATCGCCGAAACGCTGGGCGCGCCGGTATTCGGTCCGTCCTGGCCGGCCCACCTGCCGTTTCCGACGTCGCATGCGTTGTGGTGCGGCAACCTGCCCATGACGGTCGCCGACATGCATGAAACGCTTCGCGCCTTCGACGCTGTCTTCGTGCTGGGCGGCCACTTCAGCATCACGATCCTCTACTCCGTCGGCCCGGCCGTTCCGTCGAGTTGCAGGCTCTATCAGCTCGCAAGCGACCCGCAAGACCTGGGCCGGATTCATGCAACCGCACTGGGCTGCGTCGGCGCCCTTCGCCCCTCCCTTCAGGCACTCCTGCCGATGCTGCGCGACGCGTCGCAGCATCGGCGCGCTGAAATCGACGCGTTGCGCGCTGACGCGCAGCACGATCGCGCACGACAGCGCGCCCGCCTCGACGAACAGGTCGCGTCCGGGTTGAACGCCGCCATGACGACGCCACTCGTCGCCGCGCACGAGGTCGCGCGGGCGCTGGGCCCGACGACGCCGCTCGTCGATGAGTCGCCGGCGACGATGCCGCTGATTCGCCGCGCGCTCCACACCAGCGGTACCCGGCAGTACTACGGTACCCGGGGCGCCATCCTCGGATGGGGCATGGGCGCGGCGGTCGGCATCTCGCTGGGGCTCGGGCGGGAACCCGTCGTCGCAATCGTCGGCGACGGCTCCGCCCTCTACGCGCCGCAAGCGTTGTGGACCGCGGCGCATGAAGGTCTTCCGGTCACGTTTGTCGTGGTGAACAATCAGGAGTACAACATCCTGAAGAAGTACATGAAGTCGCAGCAGCATTTCGTCAGTGCTCACACCGATCGCTTCGCCGGCATGGACCTCAAGGATCCGCCCATCGACTTCCTGGCACTGGCAAAGTCCTGGGGGCTCGCGGCCCGTCGCGTGGCGCGTGCTGCGGACATCGCGGCCGCGGTCGAGTGCGGGATCGCATCGGGACAGCCAAACCTGATCGAGATTCCGGTCGGCGTGACGTAAGCGGCCTCGCGTGGCCAGGGGCCGAATGGCCTCTTCGGGTTCAGGCCGCACCGACGCCGGCAATCGTCCACACGCGGCGATTCCGGGCACCGATACGATCCGCAGCCATTTCGCTCGGCATCGGCGTGGTCAGGTTCGTGCGCGCGCTCGGAACAGTTCAACACATGCGCGTCCGTGTCGACCAATGGATTTTCCGACGCAATCGCGCGGATAAGCGAACCATCGAACGGTATTTCACCGGCACCCGCACGCATGGCAGGCGCCGGTTTCAACGATTCACGCCGGCTACACGTTGGCCCATGCATCGGTGCCCTTCTGATACTGCATCACGCCACCGTGAATCCGCACCCGCAGGTTGCCGTCCGGCACCTTCACCCATTCAGTCATGTCGAGGCTCATCATCAGCCCGGCGAAGAAATCCTGCAGCTCCTGCGACTCGCTGCCCTGCCAGAGATCGATCCGCCCGAGGCACGCACGCATGTCACCACTCTGCTGCATGATCGTCTCGACCTGTCCGGCGACATCCGCCGCCGAATCGTAGACCTTCGTGCCGTCGGCGCTGACGATCGACAGATGGATCGCGCGCACCAGCGTTGGCTGGCCCGGCGTCTGCTCGACGAGCGCGATGCAACTCGTCATCGCGCCGAAATCGATTTCCGTCGCATCTCCCCAGGCGCGCTCGCCAACCAGCAGCGGCGCGGGACCTTTTACGTCGTGAATGATGTAGGACATGGGTTCCTCACAAGATTGGACAGGACTGCCGGTAGCGGGCCGCGACGTGTCCGGGAAAATGGACGTGCGCCGGTCCCGCCGTTCACATCCCGCATCGGGCCTGACGGCCCGGCGGGTCGTGTCGATTGATGCTTCGTCGCTGTACGCACGGCAGGCAATCGCCCGGTGTTCACGCGGCACGATTCCCCGCGACGTTCGTCATCGACGCAACCACCACTGCCGCGCGGACGATTGCGCGCGCATCGATTCAATGCAGATCGCTTCGCACCGCGCCGCCGACGCTGCCCTACGCGCCCTTCTTGTCCAGCAGCGCCTGATACTTCTGCAGGCTCTCGTCGATCTTCTCGAGCGCGACGCTCGCGGCCTCGCCTTCGATCGCCTCCGCGGCCCCCGCGACGATCGCCGCGGTCGCGACGAACAGGTCCGTCAGCAGCAGGCCCACCGCATCCATCGCCATCCCGGGCACGTTCTCGTCGACGGTCTTCTGCGCCAGATCCTTCATCAGCACGCTCTTGCCCGCGATCGCCAGCGACGTCGTCGCCTCGAAGTAGTTGGCCGCCGCCTGCGCGACCATGCCGCCCGCCTGCGTGATCATCATGTTCGGGCCGACGGCGATCTGCGTCGTCGCGTAGGACGCGGCCTCCGCGTTGATCGCCTGCACCGTCTGCAGCGCCGGGTCGCCGGGCCCGGTCGCAACCGCGATCTGGTTCGGCGCCTTCAGCGTATCGGTCAGCCTGCGCAGCCGGTTGACCGGCCACGCGCGCGCGCCGCCCGCCGATGCCGCGGGGGGCGGCACGGCATCGGCCGGCGTCGTTGCTTCGGCGGCGACATCGGCTTGCTCGTCCGGCGTCCGCGTTGCCCCGTCGCCGCGCCCGCCCAAAAGACCTTTCATGTTCATGATTCAGGTATCCCGAAAGTCATCGCGTCCTAATGCGTGGAACCCGTCTTCGGCCCGCCCGTCACGGGCTGCGACGCGCCGCCCGATGCCCCCTTCGGCGACGCCTCGACGGACAGGATCATGGCCACCGCCTTCGACACGACGGCGTTCGAAATCTGGTTCAGCGCTGCCTGCTGCTGCGTCATGTTCTGCGCCGAGATGCCGACGGCCTGGCTGAACATCTGGTAAAGCGTGCCCAGCGCCTGGGCCGGCGATCCCGCGACGACGCTGACGTTGGTCTGCGTCAGCGCGTCGGTAATCTGCTCATTGACTTTGTCTGCCACGAGGCCTCCTCGGATCTCGGCTCCGGCATGCGATTGAAGGAACGGGCGGGCCGGCAGGCCAGCGACGCCGCGCATGCCATTAGGAACGCTGCGTGAGTGCGTTCGTGAACCCGCTCACGCGAGTTCCTCGCGCAACTTCTTGCGCAGCAGTTCGACACGCTTCCTGGCAAGCGGCTCGTTGATACCGAGCGTCGCCGCGATGTGCAGATAGGGACGGTCTTCCTCGAATTTCAGCGTGAACAGCATCTGCTGTTGCGCAGGGAGCGTGGACAGCGCCTGCTCGAGACGCAGCAGTTGCTGCCGGAGCAGTAGTTGCTGCTCCACCGACGGCGCGTGGCCGGCCAGCTCGACGGTGTGATCATCGTCCCAGCCCGGGTCGAATTCGAGCATGCCGCTTTCGCGGAGACGGCGGCGCGCGCCATCGAGGAACGCGTGATTCAACGCCAGGAAGAGAAAGCCGGACAGGTTCCTGACGCGCTCGGGCGAGCGCTGCAGGTAGATGTGGACCTTGAGTGCGGTATCGGAAAGCAGTTCGTCGGCACGGTGAATATCACCCTTGCACAACAGGCGCGCGCGGCGCCGCAACTTCCCCTGCATTTCCCGCCACGTGCGATCGAGCTGCTGCGCCGGAGACTCGGGCGTCGAGGCAGCGTGCTGGTTCGAGGTTGTCATCCCGTGCCTTCCTTTTTTATGGAAAACACAGAATCGATTCGATGCCGAGAGCGGCGCTGTTACCCGCGTAACACCGTTATAACGATAATCGGTTTCGGTAAATTTTCTTGATTATTATGAACGAAAACTTTAATCACCCGGCTTAGCCCGATCCGTCGTTTCACGTGCGTTGCCGGGCCTGAATAACGGCATTGCGATGAAAAACAACGACTGCCGCCGCGATACATCCGTGCGCCGGCATGCTGCTACCCATGTCGATGAGCCAGGCGCCCTTGCCGCCAGCATGGCAACCTGCCGGGCCTGCTTGCCGATTATCACGATATTTCCATTATTCAATTTTCACGTAATGCCAAAGGCAGCGTTTTTCGCTAGGTGGCTGCATCGTCAAACAACCTCGCGCGGAAAACATGCCTGCCCTTGCTAATGCTCCAACGCTACGCAATATACCGATACTGACCGATCTCCCGGAAAGCCTGCTCGCGCACATCGAACGCCATGCCACACCCTGGCCCGAACACGGCAATCGCCTGCTGTTCTTCAAGGGCGATCCGGGCGATTTCGTTGCGTTCGTGCACCGTGGCCGCGTCTACAGGACGCTGCACGAACCCGGCGGACGCGAGATCATCCTCGGCCACTCGATGCCGGGCGACCTCATCGGCGAAAACACGCTGATTCGCGCACACCGGCGCAGCTTCACCGCCCAGTTGAGCCCCGACTGCCGCATTTCGCTGCTGCATCGCCAGTACTTCGCACCACTGCTGGCCGATGCCGAATTCATGGGACGCATCCACGAGCAGCTGTGCCGGCACATCCACCAGCTGAGCGATTTCGTCGAGTCGGCGTGCCTTTACCGGCTCGACGCAAGGCTCGCGCGCCATCTGCTGAACCGCATGCAAGGAAACGATCTCGAGGTGCCGCTGCCGGAGAACCAGAGCATCCTCGCCGCGATGCTCAACGTCAGCCGGCCGCGACTGAACAGCAGCCTGCAGAAGATGCAGCGCGAGGGCCTGATCCGGCTACACGAGCACGGTGTGACGATCGAGAAACCGGAGCAGCTCCGGTACATCGTCGACGCCAATTGACGCGCCGGCAAACACGGCGTCGTGCCGCGGCGCGCGGAGGTGACGCGCGCCGGGTGCGCGGAGGTGACGCGCGCCGGGTGCGCGGCGCGCGATGAAGGTCAACCGCGCCAGTGGCCGATGGCGTTCATCAACTGCGCGACGGCGGCCAGCTGGGACGCAAAGCTGTCGTTCGACGACCGCGCCGCGCTGGCCAGCGCCACCGGCGAGCCCGCATAGAGCTGCATGATGCCGACGGTCGTGGCGGCGAGGTTGGACGCCGCCTGGTTCGCCTGCATCTGCACCGCGTTGTGAAGCAGGATCGCGGACGCATGGCTGTTCGACTGCATGAGCGTGCCCAAGGCCACGGCGGGCGCCTCGCCCACCACCTTGACGTTGGCTTGCGTGACTGCATCGGTCATCGCAGGGGAAACCTGTTCCGGCATGTCGTTGCTCCTGGTTTGCTCGCCGCCGCGGCGCAGTCACGGCGAAAGCGTGGGTGAGTGGGTCGGTCGGCGATGCGTGCCGCACGGCGCAGTCGATGCGCGCCGCGATGCGCAGTCGATGCGCAGTCGATGCGCGCCGTCGCGGACGTCGACACGACATCAGGCGCCGGGCGGCGGCCACCGCGATCGGGGCCGCCGCCCGGCGTCGACGCCGGGTTACGCGTCAGGCGGCGAGCGCCTTGCCGAGCGCGAGCACGTCGGCCAGCACGGACAGCACGCCGTTCGAGCCGATTTCCGTGGCGGCCGCGCCGGCGCTCGCCGGCCCGAGCGTGTACAACTGCATCGTGCCGACGTTCGTCGAGGTCGGCAGCTGCACCGCGGACTGCGATTGCTGCTGCACGGCATTCTCGAACAGCACGCTGAGCGAATGGCTCTGGGCCTGGTACAGCGAACCCGTTGCCATCGCGGGCGCTTCGCCGACCACCTTGACGTTGGTCTGCGTGACCGCGTCGGTGATCGCGGCGTTGACCGCGCAGGTCTTGCAGTTGCAGGGGTCTTTCGGGTCGTTTGCGTCGTTTGCCATCGTATTTCTCCTGGTTCGCGAAAGGGCGCCGCATCGAATCGGCTTCGCCCGTTCTGTCGGTTGCTCCGGAACACCGCGCGGCACCGCGGGTCGGGCGCCGGCGGCCATGCTGCGGATCCGTGGCACGGCGGCGGCATTGGCGGCTCGTGCCGCTAGCGCCGCCGCTCAACCACGGCGTCGCGACGACGCCTTACGGCCGCACTGCCTTCCCGATCGCGATCACGTCGGCCAGAATGGAAATGATCCCGTTCGCACCGATTTCCGTGGCGGCCGCGCCCGCGCTTTCCGGCCCGATCGTGTAGAGCTGCATCGTCCCCACGTTCGTCGACGTTTGCGACTGGATCGCGGCCTGCGACTGCTGCTGCACCGCGTTTTCGAACAGGATGCTGAGCGAATGGCTCTGGGCCTGGTACAGCGAGCCCATCGCCATTGCCGGCGCTTCCGCGACCACCTTGACGTTGACCTGTGTGACCGCATCGGTAATCGCGGGATTGACCTGGCACACTTGACACGTATCAGCCATTTGTTGCTCCTTGGTTCACGTAGTTGAGAGGTCGCACATCGGGGCCGGCCGGTTTCGCGTTCGGCCGCATGACCCGCGTGCTACTCCATGGACGCTTGGCCGGGGATATCGTGAACGCCGGCGGTAGCGGCAGCGGTCGATTCGGACAGCTCGACCGGACCGGCGCCGATGCTTTGCAACCGTTCCTCCATTGCGTCGAGCCGGATCGCGAGCCGTTCGGCGAGCGAGTCGACGTATTGCCGGAAGCATGCTTCGATTTCCTGGCGGATGAGGCCCGTCAGCTGTTCGCCGATCATCGCCAGCGCCTCGCGGGTGCTGTCCTGGAGCTCGGCCGCGCCGGATGCCTGCGCGTCGCCCTGCGGCTCGTGCGCGTCGAGTACGCCCGACACCTTCCGCTGTTCCGACGCCAGCATGCCGAGGGTCGTCTCGTTCTGCGCGTCGATCGTCTGCAGGATGCCGCGCATCTTCTCGTACGCCTTCTGCTGGTTGAGCTGCAGAAAATGCTTGATCTGTTCGCGCGCCTCATGCCGGGTCTTCAACTGCGGCAACGACGGGTTCGCGGCGTGCGCGTGCGTGGCCGGGCCGGTGGCCGACGCCTGCGGATTCCCGTGTCTGCCCGGCAGCCGCTCCACCAGCGCCTGTTCTTCGCCCGGCTCGAGGGGCCGTCCCAATCGCTTCTCCGCGAACTGCCGCAGCAGGGGGTCGAGTGCTTCGTGGCTCATCGCTCAGCCCTCCTCGATATCGGCTCGCGGCGCCAATGCGTGCGGTTCGGATTCGGATGGACGCCGCGCCACGGCGCCCTGATCGACGTGCTGCAATGGATATCGCATGGTGTTCTCCGGGAATGGGATGCGTGACGGCCTGGCCGAAAATTTCGGCAGGACCGCTGCAAGGACGAACCGTGCGACGTGCCTGTGAAGTCAGCCGTTGCTGCGGGCGGGCGGAGTGTGCAAGGTGTCCGATGTCGCCGACGTCCGGGCCGCGCGTGAAAGCGTGCATCGGCCGGACGATGCGCTGTTCGAGCGGACGGGAAGCAACGAGTGGTCGCGCCCGTTCCCGACAATTCTTGACTGTGTCCAAACCGCCGAACTGGTAGGATGCCGGTCGCCTCGATGCGGGCGGCAAGCGGCCGGACACTCAACCGCCCCCTTTTTCAAGGCCCCGCGACTGCTAAACTTTCGGTCGTGCCCTGACGATCCCGTGCACCGAACAGCCCTCCGGCCCCCGTAAAACCCGTCACACCTCGGCGTCGCCAAGCCCGACCCGTTGCAGCAACCGTTGGAGTGGCGCGCCCCGCGCCTGCAAGCATGAAGAAATCGAAGCAGCCCCCCCGTCCCTCGCACGACAAGGACCGCACGCCGCTCGCACGCGCCGGCGCGTTGCTGCTGATGGCCGGCCTGCTGTACCTGTTGTGGCCGTCGGCCGAAACCGCCTACCTCGCGATGGAGTCGGTGATCCGTTGACGCGCACGGCCTGCCGCACACTGCGCTATACTGGCGCGATGGAAACCCAACCCGCCTCGCCGATCGTGCATTGCTGGTGGCGCGCCTGACCCAGGCGGCCCGTTTCCTTTTGCATGTCCCAAACGTGATGCCGCCAGCCATGGCGGCATTTGCGTTTCTGCGCTGACATCATGGCTGGCGGCTTCGATAACCCGGAGCCAACGTCCACCATGACTCACCCGTCCCGCCCGATCATCCTCACCGGCGACCGCACGACCGGCCCGCTGCATCTCGGCCACTACATCGGCTCGCTGCGTGCACGCGTACAGATGCAGCACGAAGCAACGCAATTCCTGCTGCTCGCCGATACGCAGGCGCTGACCGACAACATGGGCCGCCGCCAGCGCGTCACCGAGAACGTGATCGAGGTCGCGCTCGACTATCTCGCGGTCGGCATCGACCCAGCGATCTCGACGATCGTCGTGCAGTCGCAGGTGCCCGAACTCGCCGAGCTGTCGCAATACCTGCTCAACCTCGTCACGGTCGCGCGCCTCGAACGCAATCCGACCATCAAGGAAGAGATCCGCCTGCGCGGGTTCGAACGCGATATCCCTGCCGGCTTCCTGACCTACCCGGTGAGCCAGGCAGCCGACATCACCGCGTTCAAGGCGACGCACGTGCCCGTCGGCGACGATCAGCTCCCGATGATCGAACAGACCAACGAACTCGTGCGCCGCTTCAACGCGACCGTCGAACAGCCCGTGCTGGTCGAATGCGAGGCGGTGCTGTCGTCGGTCACGCGGCTGCCGGGAATCGACGGCAAGGCGAAGATGAGCAAGTCGCTCGGCAACGCGATCACGCTCGGCTCGACGCCGGACGAGATCACGCAGGCCGTGAAGGACATGTACACCGATCCGAGCCACCTGCGCGTGAGCGATCCCGGCCAGGTCGAGGGCAATGTCGTGTTCACGTTCCTCGACGCATTCGAGCCGGACGTCGCAAAAGTCGACGAACTGAAGGCCCACTATCGCCGCGGCGGGCTCGGTGACAGCGTCGTCAAGCGCGTGCTGAACGAGCGGCTGCAGGCGCTGATCGAGCCGATCCGCACGCGCCGCCGCGAATTCGAAGCCGACAAGGCCGAGGTGATGGCGATCCTGAAACGCGGCACGCTGCACGCGCGGGACGTGGCGGGTGCGACGATCGCGGAGGTGAAGGGCGCAATGGGGCTCACGTACTTCGATTGAGCGGCGCCGTCATGGCCGCTCACGCTCCGGCGGAGCGGCATGACACACGGCCTCGATCCGGTTGCCGGCCGGATCGACAAGAAACGCCGCGTAGTAGTCGCCGTGGTAGTGCGGCCGCAATCCGGGATCGCCGTCGGACTGGCCGCCCGTGGACAGGCCGGCCTCGAAAAATGCTTGCACCTGCTCGCGCGTGGACGCCTTGAAACACCAGTGTCGCTTGTTCGTCCCGATTTCGGCGGGATCCAGATACACCGCCAGGAACGTCGATGCGATGTCGTTCGCGTTGCAACGTTCGCCATAACCGAGCGCAGTAGCCCGATCATAGACCTTGGTCGCGCCCAGCGCGGCCATGACGGCATCGTAGAAGGGGCGAGCCAGATCGATATCCGGGACACCGATCGACACGTGATCAAGCAGTTGCATGGGTTGGTCAACCGAGAATTGCACACCTGTGGGAACGTGCACGCGCCCGTCATACGAGGCTGCGCGGCTATCGCGCATTCCTCGGAAACAGGCGACGAGGACTCGATCGGCGAACCTCCTGCCCCCATGACGTCACCGCTCCGTATGAGAGCACGTGCTTTCAGCCGTCATTCTAAGCCGACCAACCCGGCCGGGAAAATCATCGATGTTTCCCGGCGATGGCTCAACGCACCTACTTGATGGATTGAACGACCTCGAAGCCCTCGAATTCCGGATGCCCGAGAAAGAGCGAGCGGCTGTCGTTCGACTCCCCTCGATGCGTGGCGTCGAAGGCTTTCGAATTTCTCCATGCCTCGAACGCCAGGTAATCCGTCCAGATCGTCTGGCTGGAATACAGAATGTGATCTTCCCTGCTCACCCCCTTCAGCAGATTGAACTCGATCGCGCCCGGAAGCTCTCTCAGATAAGTCTCGCGAGATGACCAGACATTTTCGAATGCCGCTTCGGATCCGAGTTTCACCTTGAAACGATTGACTGCGATGTACATGTCCAATGTTCCTCTTCCGTGGTGATGCAGGGATTATTTGCAACGGGTTGCACGTTGCGTGCGGATCGGAGTAATGCTTGCGCCGAGAATGATCGACTTGCCCGTCCATCAAGCTCCGATCGTTTCGATGCCTGAGACAGGCCAAGCCCCTCCCGGAGCCCTCATGAACCAGTCTCGCGGAATGTATATGTTGCGCGGAATGCGCGTGGCGGCACGGCGCTCATCACGAAGAACCGGCTTGATTTGCGAAGCGATCGACAAGGCGCTTCTTTGGCTTGATCAACTTGTTTCGCCAGAGTGATGAAATCATCAATTAATATGGTTTCCTTATCAAATCAGATTCTCATTCTCTCGGCGCACACTAGCCAGATCACAAGGCGAGGCGATGACGGAGGGTCGCGCCGAGTAACGAAGCCACCATCCGACGACCGACTTGATCGATCAAACCACCGATCGTCACGCGCCTTCCCGCTCGTCATAGGCTTGCCGGGCCTGTTCGATCTCGTCCAGATGGTTGATCGACCAATCGTAGACGGCGCCGAACGGCACCTGCAGCGTGCGCCCCAATTCGGTAATCGAGTATTCGACCGCAACCGGCGAAGCGTTGATCACTTCGCGCGCAATCAGGCCATTACGTTCGAGACGCCGCAGCGCCTGCGTGAGCGCCTTGTGCGTGACGCCCTCCAGACGCCGCTTGATCTCGTTGAAGCGTGTGGGCTTCTCCGAAAGCAGCGTGAGAATCATCACCGACCATTTATTGGCCACCTGATCGAAAAACGAGCGCGCGGCGCAGTCCGCAAAGAACACTGCGTCAACCTCACATGCCATCCCGGTATCCTCCTGTATATCTACGCACTTCGTGGTGCGTAATTGACCGTAGATATCCGACGTATACCATAGGTGTCACCTCAATCGCGCCGAGCCTTGAATCGCAAATGCGCTGCCGGCATACACGTCAGATTGCGTGGCTCGACACCTCGGAGAATGCGGAATGGAAGCAAGCCTGGGCAATGCATTGTCAGTCGATGGAGCCGGTTTCGCCGGCACTGCAATTGAATCCGCGGCACGTCTTTACTCAACGGATGCCGGCAGCGGCAAGAACGTGATGCTCCTGCACGGCTGGACCTGCGACGCCGGCGACTGGAGCGGGCAAGCCCCCTGCTTCGAGCACAAATATCGCACCGTGACCGTTGAACTACGCGGACATGGCAGGTCCGAGGTGATGCCGTCCGGCGCGTACTCTCCGGAGGATTACGTCGCCGACATCGAGTCGTTGATTGCGACGCGCTACGCTGGCGAACCGTTCATTCTGGTGGCGCATTCGATGGGCGGCCAGATTGCGGCCCGCCTCGCGGCGCGCCGGCCCGAGTTGGTCCGCGCCATCGTCTCGATTGACGGCGCACTCGGATTCTCCAACGAAGCCGCCGAAATCTTTGCGAAAACCGCAAACGACATGAACGGAGAAGATGCTCGCGGCGTAGTCGCGGCGTTTTTCCAACGTGTCTACGGCCCCGGGACCGATCCAGCTCACAAGCGCTTGCACGCCGACCGGCTTCAGTCGATGCCGCTGCACGTCATTCGCGAATCCTTCGCACCATTGTTCTTCGGCGCGGGTCAGGTGGGGATTGGCGAAGCGAGCGCACGGTTTTGCGCGGGCCTGACGGTGCCCGTCTACCACCTGTGCATCGATCCCGCGCAGGCCGATCGCATGCGTCCATGGTTCTCGCACCCGAAGTCGAAAGTGCAGGTGTGGTCTGACACAGGTCACTGGATCATGCAAGACCGCAAGGACGACGTGAACGCGGCCGTGACTTCGTGGATCGATTCGCTGTAGACCACGCCCCCTCCAAGCCCGGGAATGCCCATGCCGAATCTTGACGTCCTGTTCAGCCCCTATCGCCTGCATACGCTCGACTTGCCGAATCGCGTGGTGATGGCACCGATGACGCGATCGTTGTCGCCCGCCGGCGTGCCCACCGCCGACATGGCCGCTTACTACCGTCGCCGTGCCGAGCACGGCGTGGGTCTCATCATTACGGAAGCCGCCGGAATCGATCGTCCGGCCGCGCTGAACGAGCCGGATATGCCTCGCTTTCATGGCGAAACGGCGCTCGCCCACTGGAAAACGATCGTGGATGAGGTCCACGCAGCAGGCGGGCGTATCGCACCGCAACTCATGCATGTGGGCCAGAAACGCTCGAACGCGGCTTCCGGCTGGATACCGCCCGCGCCCTACGAAAGTCCTTCGGGTCTTGCCTTGACGGGGCAGCCAGCCGGCAAGCCGATGACCGATGCCGACGTCGCGCAAACCATCGACGCCTTCGCACGCGCGGCGGCCGACGCCGAAAGAACCGGATTCGACGCTGTTGAGTTGCACGGTGCGCACAACTACCTCATCAACCAGTTCTTCTCCGAGGATCTGAATCTGCGCAGCGATCCGTATGGCGGCTCGACACTTCTCGCGCGCTCGCGCTTTGCCATTGAAATCCTGAAGTCGATCCGCGCCGTCGTGAGCCGTGACTTCCCGGTCATTCTCCGCCTGTCGCAATGGAAGCCGAAGGATTTCAACGCACGTCTCGCGGCAACGCCCCAGATACTGGAACAGTGGCTGGGCGCGCTCGTCGACGCAGGCGCCGACGCCTTCCATCTCTCTCAACAGCAGTTCTGGCAGGCGGCTTTCCCGGAAGTCCATGCAGGGCTGAATCTGGCGGCCTGGGCAAAGAAGCTCACGGGCGTGACCGCCATTACCGTGGGCTCGGTTGGATTGACGCGTGACGTCTACGCATCGTTCGCCGGCCAGCGCGCGCAAACGGCATCGCTCGATGGCCTGCTGGAACGGCTGGCGCGTGACGAATTCGATCTTGTCGCAGTCGGACGCCCATTGCTTCAGGACGCAGCGTGGCTCGACAAGATCCGCGAGAACCGTCTCGAGGCCATTGCCGACTTCACGCCCGCGGCCTTCGCCACACTGAGCTAGCGTATTCCGTCACGCGAAGCGGCCTGCGGCTTCGCACGGGTGGAACATCGCCGCACGCGTGTGCCTGCCAACGGCCCGAGGCTGTCGCCGTCATCCGGCGGCAGTCTTGCATCGCCGCTATTCCGGCCCACTCACGACACGCTCGTTCACGTCGAGCCGCACGCGTCCCGCGCGTTTCACGTGTCGATATCGAGCATCACGACGACTTTCGTGCACGAACGCACCGGCAGCGTCCGATCAATTTCGCACCGGCTTCTTAGTCCACTCCGCCGATGTCGCGCCCTGGCGCACCCGCTATCGTTTCCCCGTCATCCACACAGTTCACGACACCATGACATCACAGGAAACGATCGACCGGCTGGACATCCAGGATCTGCTGACGCGTTACTGTCACGCAGTCGACCGCCGCGACTGGCCGGAATTCGAGCGCCTCTTCACCGCCAACGCGCGGCTGGACTACGCGGCGTTCGGCGGCCCGGTCGGCAGCCGCGCGGAGATCGCGTCCTACCTGGAACACATGACTTCGACGATGCGCGGCACGCAGCACACGATTTCGACGTCGCTGGTGATCGTCGACGGCGACGCCGCGACCGCGCGAACGGCCGGCCAGGTGATGATGGTGTCGGCCGACGAAGCCGGCGACGATCGCGTGTGCTTCGTCGGGCTGTGGTATCGCGACCTGCTGGTGCGGACCGAATGCGGGTGGCGCATCCAGAGCCGCATGCAGGAGCGCAGCTGGATGCACAACGCGCCGCCGGTTGCAGCGCGCTGAACGGCCCGCGCGGCGCGTTACTTCATCTGCATCAGCTGAATCAGGTTCCCGCACGTATCGTCGACGATCGCCACACGCACGGGCCCCGCATCCATCGGCGCCAGCGTGAACCGCACGCCGAGCGCCGTGAGCCGCGCGAATTCGCCGTCGAGATCGTCGACCTGGAACGACGCGGCAGCAATGCCGTCCTCGTACAACGCCTGCTTGTACGGCCCCACCGCGCGATGGTTGCTCGGCTCGAGCAGCAGTTCGGTGCCGTCCGGCTGATCCTTCGACACCACGGTCAGCCAGCGGAACTCGCCCACCGGCACGTTGTTCTTCAGCCTGAACCCGAGCTTGTCGGTATAGAACGTCAACGCCTTGTCCTGGTCGTCGACAAAGATACTCGTCACATAGATTCGCATTTCACGCTCTCCTGAAGCGGCGGCCAGCGCCCGCCTCTATTCTTCGTCGAAATCGATGACAAACGTATAACCCTCGTCGATCAGCTTGCGCAGGTAGCCGTCGAAGTCGTCGGCGATCACCGCGTAGCTGTCGGGGTCGTGCAGAAAGCGCACGACCTGCCCGACCTTGCCGCCGGGCGCCGGCTCGAAATCGATGTAGAGCTGCGACGTGCCGCCGTTGTTCATGCAATGCGAGAAGCACAGCCGCCGGCTCATCGGCAAGGCGATGTCGATGCGCGGATCGACGAGTTCGCCGTCGTGGTTCGCGTCGTCGCCGTAAATCCCGGCGATGCTGTCGCGGTACTTCGCGCTTTCGTCGAGCATCTGCGCGGCCGATAGCAGGTAGTAAGGATATTCGTAGACGTCCGAGCCCAGCGCGTACACGTTGATCGTCGTGTCGCCGTAGTCGCGCCAGTAGGTGCCGTCGAGCTTGCCGAGCAGTTCGAGCAGGCTGGCCGGGCACTGCGGATAGACGGCGCGCAGCGCATCGAGCTGCTCGGGCGTCGCGCCCGTGGCGGCGGCGAGCGCCGTGTTGTCGGCATCGGGCAGCGCGGCGCGCAGGCCGGCGAGGTAGGTATCGACGAGGGTCATCGCGAAGGGTCCTGAATCCGGGAAACGGGCAAGCGCCATTCTAGCGCCCGCCGCCGCGCATGACCGCCCGGCTTCGCGTCGATTGCTTACGTGATCTGGTACGTCGACGCCGGCACGAATTCCTCCGGCATCGGCCGGTCGCCGAGTTCGAGCACCGACCGCTCGATCGTGCGCGTCATCGCATCGAGCGCGAGGGCATTCGGCGCAAGACCGAACGGCTCGGCCACTTCGTTCGCAATCGCTTCGAGCGCGATCAGCGTGTACGAGATGAACACGCAGATCAGCGGCGTGAAGAACTCCGTCGAATCGACGAGCCCGAACGGCAGCAGCACGCAATACGCGTACACGGTGCGGTGCAGCAGTACGCTGTACGAGAACGGGATCGGCGTCGACAGGATGCGCTCGCAACCACCCACCGACTTGCCGAGCTCGTCGAGCTGGGTCTCGAACATCCAGCAGGTCGTGTCGCTGCCGGGCGCGCGGCCCAGCGCACGGACGATGCCGCCGCGCAGCTCGTCGAGGATCGCAACGGGCTTGAAGCATTTGCCGCCAAGCTCGACCGTGCGCGCCGCGCCGAGAATGCGCCGCAGGTCTTCGGTCGGATCGGTATGGCGCAGCTGATGCTTCAGCGCATACGTGAATGCGATCAGCAGATCGGCGAGCCGGTTGCGCTCGGCATCGCTGACGCCGTCGGGCAGGTAGCGATTCAGTTGCGACGTCACGGTGCGCGCGGCGATCAGCAGGTTGCCCCACAAATGCCGCGCTTCCTTGAAGCGCTCGAAGCTCGCGTTGTTGCGAAACGCGAGGAAGATCGCGAGCGCGAGCCCGAACAGCGTGAACGGCGCGGTGTTGAGCGGAATCTTCTCGCCGAAGATGCGCCCGTTCGTGAAGACCGCCAGCGTGCTGACGATCGCCATGAACACGAGCTGCGGAATGATCGATTGCAGCACGGAGCCATTCCATACGAACAGCATCCTGAGCCAGTTTTGTCGTGGTCTGACGATCATGATGTTTTCTCGACTGCCAAATGAATGCGCTGCGCGGCACGCCTGCGCCCGATGCGCAACGGCCCGCGCGTGGCGGGCCGCTGTCGGTCGGGTGCCGTGCCGGAGGCGCGCTGCGCGTGATGATACGCCCGCGCATGCCGCGCCCCGTCACATCGCTTGCCGCTCAGTGATAGCCGATGTCGCCCTCCCGCACCTTGCCGCGGAACACGCGGTACTGCATCGCGTTGTACACGAGGATGATCGGCAGCACGATCACGGTGCCGACGAGCGCGAACAGCTGGCTCGAATGGCTCGACGACGCATCCCAGATCGTCAGCGACGGCGGCACGATGTTCGGCCAGATGCTGATCACGAGCCCCGTGTAGCCGAGGAACACGAGGGCGAGCGTCAGCAGGAACGGCGTGGCTTCATGTGCGCGCTTCACCGTGTGGAAGATGCCCCACACGCAGGCGACGACGAGGATCGGCACCGGCAGGAACCAGCCGAGGTTGCCGCTGCCGAACCAGCGGTGCGCGACGGCCGGCAGCCCGATCACGGTCCACAGGCTCACCACGCCCATCACGGCAAGCAGCACGCCCGCGAGCGGCTTCATCAGCAGCCGCATCTTGCGCTGCAGTTCGCCGTCGACCTTCAGAATCAGCCAGCCGCAGCCGAGCGTCGCATACGTGACGAGCACGCCGATCCCGCAGAGCAGGCTGAATGGCGACAGCCAGTCGAACGGCCCGCCCGCGAACTGGTTGTTCTCGATCTTGATGCCCTGCAGCAGCGAACCGAGCACGATCCCCTGGCAGAACGCGGCGAGCGCCGAGCCGCCGATGAACGCGAGATCCCACATGTGCTGCGTGCGGGTGGCCTTCGCGCGCAATTCGAACGCTGCACCGCGGAAGATCAGGCCGACCAGCATCAGCACCAGCGGCAGGTAGTTCGCGGGCAGCAGCGTCGAATACACGACCGGGAACGCGCCGTAGAGGCCCGCGCCGCCGAGCACGAGGAACGTTTCGTTGCCGTCCCATACCGGCGCGACGGTGTCGAGCATCACCTGGCGCTCGGCCTTCGCATCGAAGAACGGAAACAGCAGGCCGATGCCGAGATCGAAGCCGTCCAGCATCACGTAGATGAATACGCCGAGGCCGATGATCGCGGCCCATACGACAGGAAGATCGATGTGCATGGCTTACTCCGCTTCGGTGACGTTCAGCGGCGTGGACAGCGCGCTCTTGCGCAGCCCCGGATGCCGGTGCAGCTCGATGTACCCGGCCTGGGCAGCTGGCCCGCGCCT
The DNA here is from genome assembly GCF_902499125.1 of Burkholderia arboris. Taxonomy (GTDB): domain Bacteria; phylum Pseudomonadota; class Gammaproteobacteria; order Burkholderiales; family Burkholderiaceae; genus Burkholderia; species Burkholderia arboris. The sequence goes on along the minus strand of NZ_CABVPX010000049.1, from coordinate 9,081 downwards.
CATCAGTTTCATCATGTAGTAGATACCCGTCCCGAATACCAGGAAATAGACGACCACGAAGATCAGCAGCGACACGCCGACCTGCTGCGCGCTGAGCGGCGCGACCGAATCGATGGTGCGCAGCACGCCATAGACGGTCCACGGCTGACGCCCGACCTCGGTCGTGATCCAGCCGGCCAGCAGCGCGACGATGCCCGACGGCCCCATCGCCACCACGAACCACTGGAACCAGCGCGTTTCATAGAGGCGTCCGCCCTTTCTCAGCAGCAGCCCGAGCAGCGCGGTGAGCAGCATCAGCATCCCGAGGCCGGCCATGATCCGGAACGTCCAGAAGATGATCGGCGAATACGGGCGGTCCTGCGGCGGGAATTCCTTCAGCCCGCGGATCTCGCCGTCCCAGCTGTGCGTAAGGATCAGGCTGCCGAGGTGCGGCACCTGGATCGCATAGCGCGTGGTTTCGGCCTGCATGTCGGGCAGCCCGAAGAGGTTCAGTGCGGTGCCGCCCTTCTCGGTTTCCCACAGCCCCTCGATCGCCGCGATCTTCGCCGGCTGGTATTCGCGCGTGTTCAGGCCGTGCGCATCGCCGACGACGATCTGGATCGGCGCGAGCACCAGCAGCATCCACAGCGCCATCGAGAAGCTGCGTTTCACCGGCTCGTCGCGGCGCCCCTTCAGCAGGTGCCATGCGCCGCATGCGGCGACGATGAAGCCCGCGACGATGAACGCCGCGATCGTCATGTGCACGAGACGGTACGGGAACGACGGGTTGAAGACGATCTTGAACCAGTCGACCGGCACGACGAGGCCGTTCTCGATCTTGTAGCCCTGCGGGGTCTGCATGAAGCTGTTCGACGCGAGGATCCAGAACGTCGAGATCAGCGTGCCGACCGCGACCATCAGCGTTGCGAAGAAATGCGCGCGCGGGCTGACGCGTTGCCAGCCGAACAGCATCACGCCGAGGAAGCCGGCCTCGAGGAAGAACGCCGTCAGTACTTCATACGTAAGCAGCGGCCCCGTGATGTTGCCCGCGACGCGCGAGAAGCCGGCCCAGTTGGTGCCGAACTCGTACGCCATCACGACGCCGGAGACCACCCCCATCCCGAAGCCGATCGCGAAGATCTTCGACCAGAACTGAAACATGGATTTGTAGGCGGCGTCGCCGGTGACGAGATACCGCCACTCCAGCACCGCCAGGAAGCTCGCCATGCCGATGCTGATCGCGGGAAACACGATGTGGAACGACACCGTGAATGCGAATTGCAATCGGGCGAGATGGAACGCATCGAAGATTTCCATGACCGTAATTTGCTCGTGATTGTGAGGACGTACGCCCGAAGCAGGAAATCGCGCGACGGCTTGGCGACAACACATGCGAACACAAACGGTCACTCGCATGGCATCGAAGCGTGAATGACGATATCGCGTTTGCAACGATACTCGCAATCACTCGAACGTGCGCCGAAACTGTGCTGCTTCCGCCGCCGAAGATGTGTGTACGGAAAACACATTTCGTGCCCGCGGGATGGTCAGCTGTACTGCTTTCCGCGTTGCGGTGCTGTGCCTCCGGCGCGCTGTTCACTCCACTTAACATGTTATGCAACGCCTGCCCGGGGCGGTAGTGCGCCCTGCGGCACCCGTCCGGCAGCTTCGATTCCCGTGGTTCGGCCAATGCGCCGAGCCCGGCCGGTCCGCCGGCCGCCCCGCCTGGAGAAAAACGCATGGAGTCCTGCACCCGACTCGACGATCCGACCGGCAGCACCGCGTGTCATGTGACGCGTCATCGTGCCGGCGACGTGCGCGACACCATCGATCGCGTCGTCGAAGAAACGCCGGTCGCACTCGTATTCAACGGCATCTCGCACACGGTCATGATGGCCACGCCGATCGACCTCGATACGTTCGGTCTCGGCTTCGCGCTGAGCGAAGGCATCGTCGAGCGCGCGTCCGACGTGTTCGACATCGAAAGCGAATGCCGGCCCGGCAGCGCCGAAGTGCGGCTCACCGTGTCGCAGCAGGCATTCATGGCGCTGAAGGCGCACCGCCGCGCGCTGGCCGGCCGCACGGGCTGCGGCGTCTGCGGGATCGAAAGCATCGCGCAGCTCGACCTGCACCCGCCGCGCATCGCGGCCGCCGGCGCGGCTGCCGGCATCGGCGCCGACGCGATCGCCCGCGCCGCGCGCGCACTGCCGGCCCGCCAGACGCTGATGCGCGAGACGGGCGGCATCCACGCGGCCGCGTGGTGCGACCGCGACGGCGCGGTGCTCGACGTGTTCGAGGACGTCGGCCGCCACAACGCGCTCGACAAGCTGATCGGGCATCTCGCGCGGCGGCGCGCCGACCCGGGCGCGGGCTTCGCGTTCCTGTCGAGCCGCGCGAGCTACGAGCTGGTGCGCAAGGCCGCGCGGGTCGGCATCCCGATGATCGCGACGATCTCGGCGCCGACGTCGCTCGCGATCGACGTCGCCCGCGAAGCCGGCGTGCGGCTGCTCGGCTTCTGCCGCAACGACGGCTTCGTCGAATACGTGTCGCCCGTCGCCGTTCACCCCGACCAACCGGCGCTTGCGCCCGAGCAAGCGACCCTCTCGTCATGAAACACCTGTTCGATTTCGATACCGCGCAGCAGCAATTCGCCGGCGCGTTCGCGCCGCTTGGGGCCCGCGCCACCCTGCTGGTCGCCGAAGCGGCCGGCCACGTGCTGGCCGCACCGCTGACCGCCGTGCTCGACCAGCCGCCGGCCGACCAGAGCGCGATGGACGGCTATGCGGTGCGTTACGCGGATCTCGCGCAGGGCGAGCCGCTGCACGTCGCGCAACGCTGCTATGCAGGCGATACGCCGGCGCCGCTGGCCCCGCGCACGGCCGCGCGCATCTTTACCGGCAGCCTGATTCCGCCCGGCGCGGACACCGTCGTGATGCAGGAGCATGCACGCGAACAGGACGGTTGGGTCGCGTTCGACGCACCGCAGCGCTGCGGGTCGCATATCCGCCGGCGCGGCGAGGAAGTGCGCGCGGGCGACCTGCTGGTGCCGGCCGGCGTGCGGATCGGCGCGATGCACGTCGGCGTAGCCGCCGCGCAAGGGTTCGCACGCGTCGACATAAGCCCGTCGCTGCGGGTCGGCATCCTGACGACCGGCGACGAACTCGTCGCGTGCGGCCAGCCGCGTGCGCCGCAGCAGATCTACAACAGCAATGCGCCAATGCTCGCCGCACTGGTTGAAGGAACCGGCGCCGGCGTCGCGATGCGCCTGCACGCGGCCGATACGGCGCCGGCCGTCGATCGTGCGCTGCGCGACCTGCATGCGCACTGCGACCTGGTGATCTGCGTCGGCGGCGCTTCGGTCGGCGACAAGGATCTGCTGCGCCCCGCGCTGACCGCGCTCGGCGCGTCGTTCATCGTCACCGGCGTGCGGATGAAACCCGGCAAGCCGGTCGCGCTCGCGCGGCTCGACACGCGCCCCGTGGTGCTGCTGCCCGGCAATCCGGGGGCCGCGATGACGGCGTTCGCGCTGTTCGTCGCACCGCTGATCCGCCGCCTGCAGGGGCGCGACGCATGCCGGCCGGCCGTGCCGTCGCTGCCGATCGACACCGGCTTCGAACCCGATGCGCAACGCGAACGCTTCGTGCGCGTGCGTTGCACGGTCGGCGCCGGTGGTGCGCCCGTGCTCGACACGCTGCGCCAGCAAGGCGCCGGCACGCTGCAGTCGCTGGTGCAGGCCAGCGGGCTTGCGCGGCTGCCCGCCGGGCGCGCGATCGCGCGCGGCGACGCAGTTCCGTATTACGAATTCGCGCACTGGCTCGCATGAGCACGACGCCTGACACCCGCCCGATGCAGCGCAATCGCGGCACGTGTCGCGCCTTCCGCCCGGCGAACTGTATTCCTGCAATTCGGGCGCGATTGTGTCTCTGCCGGAAAAAACCGGCGGACTATGCTCACGATGAGGCTCGTCACGACCTGTGCGCCGACACGTCGGCACACGCACGGCCGGCCGGCGATGCCCCTCCGCTTACTTCATGCAGGCCGACGACCCGATCGTGAATGCCATCGTTTCCGCCGCGCCGGCCGCCGCCGTTTCATCCGGCGGCGCATCGCCCGGCGCCTTCCCCCGCACGTCCGACACGCTCGGCCGCCCGCTGCGCGACCTGCGTCTGTCCGTCATCGATCAGTGCAATTTCCGCTGCGGCTACTGCATGCCGCGCGAAAGCTTCGGCGCCGACTACGCGTTCATGCCGTCGTCCGAACGATTGTCGTTCGCGCAACTGGAAAAGATCGCACGCGCCTTTACGTCGCTCGGCGTCGAAAAGATCCGCATCACGGGCGGCGAGCCGCTGCTGCGCCGCCACCTCGAAGCGCTGATCGAGCGGCTGGCCGCGCTGACGACCGTCGACGGCAAACCCGTCGAAATCGCGCTGACGACCAACGGTTCGCTGCTCGCCGCGAAGGCACGCACGTTGCGCGATGCAGGGCTGTCGCGCGTGACCGTGAGCCTCGATGCGCTCGACGATGCGGTATTCCGCCGGATGAGCGACGCCGACGTGCCCGTGTCGCGCGTGCTGGCCGGCATCGAGGCCGCGCACGCGGCCGGGCTCGCACCCGTCAAGGTCAACGCAGTGATCGAGCGCGGCGTGAACGACGACCAGATCCTGCCGCTCGTGCGTCACTTCCGGCAGTCCGGCGTGGCCGTGCGCTTCATCGAATACATGGATGTCGGCGGCGCGAGCTTCTGGTCCGGCGACAAGGTCGTGCCGGCCGCGCGAATGCGTGAGCTGATCGACGAGCACTACCCGCTCGTACTCGTCGGCGAACCGGGGCACGACGCCACCGCGATCCGTTGCGCGCACATCGACGGCGCCGGCGAAGTCGGCTTCATCGCGAGCGTGTCGCATCCGTTCTGCGGCACCTGCTCGCGGGCGCGCGTGTCGGCCGACGGGCAGCTCTATACGTGCCTGTTCGCGACGCAAGGCACCGACCTGCGGCCGTGGCTCGACGACGCCGCTTCGACCGGCGACCTCGCAGCGGCCGTCCGCGCGCGCTGGACGCAACGCGACGACCGCTATTCCGAGCGCCGGGCCGCACGGCCGGCCCGCGCGCCGGGCAAGACCTATCCGACCGTGCGCATGTCGCTCGTCGGCGGCTGACGGGCCGCCGCGCGACACCGGATGCGCCGCCCCCATGGAGAACCTGTCATGACGACCTTCACCGAATCCCGCGCCGGGCTGCCGGACGATCCGCTGCGTGCCGGCAGCCCGCCTTCCGTCGACGCGACCGACCCGCACACCGAACCGGCGCCCTCGATTGCGGCCGGCTTCGAAGTGCGCGTCCAGTACGCGCCGATCGATGCCGGTGCCGAGCTCGCGCCGATCGTTCGTAATCCGAATGTCGGTGCGGTCGTGAATTTCCTCGGCGTCGTGCGCAAGGAAGGCGACGTCGACGACGTCGTCGCGCTGGAAGTCGAGCACTACCCGACGATGACCGAGCAGGCGCTCTGGAGCATCGTCGAGGAAGCCAGCGCGCGCTGGCGGCTCGAATCGGCCAAGATCGTGCACCGCGTGGGCCGCATCCCGCTCGGTCAGGCCGTCGTGCTGGTCGTGGTGGCCGCTGCGCATCGCGCCTCTGCATTCGATGCCTGCGAGTTCCTGATGGATTTCCTGAAGACCCATGCGCCGTTCTGGAAGAAGGAAATCCGGCACGACGGCGAATCCGGCTGGGTCGAGGCGAAAGCGCACGACGACCAGGCAATGCGGCGCTGGGGCTGACCGCGTCCGCTTCGCGGTTTCCGATTCCGCCGCTTCCGTTCAAGACATCGCGATGAAACTGACCATCAAATACTTTGCAAGCATCCGCGAGCAACTCGACACCGACGAAGAAACCGTCGAGGTCGATGCGCGCGAACTCACCGTCGATGCGCTGCGCAGCACGCTGGCCGCGCGCGACGCACGCAGCGCGGAAGCGCTGCGGATGGACCGCCCCGTGCGGGCGGCCGTGAACCTCGAGATGGTGACCGGGGAGTTCGTCGTGCGGGAGGACAGCGAGGTCGCGTTCTTTCCGCCGGTAACGGGCGGGTAACGCACCCCGACGCAAGGGAACGCGCGGCCCACCCGCCGGCGCAAGCCGTCCACGATCAGGCCGAGCCCGAATTCGAACGCCACACCGGGGTCGATCGGCGCCAGCGTCGCCCCGTTCGTCCGCGGCCGGTCGTCGGCCGCCTCGCGCCGCGCCGGCTCCTCCGCCCCGCCCCCCTGCGCGGCCTGCTGCTCCAGCACGCAGCCGATCGTGAACTGGCCTGCAGCCAGCATCGCCATCCCGGCCTCCTGCTCCGTCAGGCCGGCGCGTACCAGGTACGCGATTTTCGGCCTGATCCGCTCGACGGCATCGGGGCCCGGCGTCGAACCCGCATGCAGCCGCGCACCGTCCCGATACGCGAGCAATGCGCGGCGAAAGCTGCGCGCGTTGTCGGCGAACCACGCGTCCCACTGCGCGATGCCGGCCGGCACGTCGAGCGTGTGATGCCGCGCCAGCGCGACGGCAGCCATTTCCGCCAGCAGCACCGACTTGTCGCGGTAATGCCAGTAAAGCGCCGCCGACTCGACCCCGAGCCGCTGCGCAAGGCGCCGGGTCGTCAGCGCATCAAGCCCCTGTTCGTCGAGCAGCGCGAGCGCCGCATCCACGATTTCGTCACGTCGTATCTTCGCCATGCTTGATCTTCTCTATCGATGATAGATAAACTTATCACCGATAAATTTTACGCGAAGGTGTGCCCGATGCCTACCTCTGTCACTACGACGCCGGTGCTGATCGCCGGCGGCGGGCTGGTCGGACTGTCCGCAGCCCTGTTCCTGCAGCGCCTCGATGTTCCGTTCATCCTGGTCGAGAAAAACACGGGCGTGTCATCGCTGCCCCGCGCACGCGGCATTCATCTGCGGACGATGGAACTGTTCCGTCAGGCCGGCGTGGAAGACGCCGTCACGGACGCAGCGGCCGGTGCGTGGCGGCAGGGTGCGTTCGGCGGGGCGCGTCGCGGGCGCACGCTGGTCGATGCGCAACCGGTCATCGACATCGCGGCCATGCAATCGAAGCTGGCCGCGATCGCGCCGTCGCCGTCGCGCTTCACCGCGTGCCCGCAGACGCTGATCGAGCCCGTACTGCGCCGGCATGTCGAAGCGCGCGGCGGCGATGTCCGCTTCGGCCACACGCTCGTGTCGTTCAGCATGACCGGCGACACCGTCCTTGCCACCGTGCGCGGCCCGGACGGCGTGGAAGCCGGGATCGAGGCCGCCTGGCTCGTCGGCGCCGACGGCGGTGGCAGCTTCGTGCGCCGGCATCTCGGCATCGATACGGTCGATACGCCGGCACCGCAGCATTTCGTCAACATCTTCTTCCATGCGGATCTTGGCCGGACCGTGCAGGGCCGCACGTTCAGCCAGTGCGAGGTCGCGAACGCGACCGTGCGCGGCCTGTTCCTTGCCATGGACAACGCCGACAAATGGTCATTCCATCTCGAGTACGACCCCGTGCAAGGGCCGCCGCCCGACCACGCCCTGCCCGGCCTCGTGCGCGCCGCGATCGGTCTGGACGACCTCGGCATCGACATCCGGAGCCACGGCACGTGGAACACCGGCGTGCGCGTCGCGACGCGCTACCGGTCGGGCCGCGCGTTTCTGTGCGGCGACGCCGCGCACGTGATGCCGCCGTGGGGGGGATTCAACGCGACGACCGGCATCGCGGACGCGCACAATCTCGCGTGGAAGCTCGCCGCGACGCTGCGCGGCGACGCGGATGCGGCGCTGCTCGACAGCTACGATTCCGAGCGGCGGCCGCTGGCCGTGCGCAACGGGCATCAGGCGCTGCTGCGCAGCGACTTCTACGCGCGCTTCGGCATCGAGACCGATGCGAACCGGCACGTCTTCGCCGGATTGCTCGACACCGGCGACGTGCTGCTGCGTCATCGCTACCGGGAAGCCGGCGACGCACCGCCCGATTCCGTCGTGCAACTGCAGGCGCAAACCGGCACGCGCTTCCCGCATGCGTGGATCCGGCGCGATGGCCGGCAGATGTCGACACTCGACCTGTTCGGCAGCGGCTACGTGCTGCTCGCCGGCCCGGCCGCGCCGGTCGCCTCGTCGGGCCGCGCGAGCCTGAGCCGTGCGAACCCGGCCGTCCTGGTGGCCGGCAGGGACTTCGACTTCGTCGACGCCGCGACCGGCTGGCACGCGTCGACCGCGCTTCCCGACGACGGCCACGTGCTGGTCCGCCCCGACGGGTTCGTGCTGTACCGCTCGGACGAACCGCCGCGCGACTGATGGCGGTTGATGCGCAGCCAGCGACCACTCAAAAAGACAAAGCCGGCACCCGGCCGGCTTCGTCGTCCAAGCGCATGACACCGCACGCGCCCGCTCACCGCATGCACGCCGCGGCCAGCTTCCCGACCGTGATCACCGCCTGTTCGATCTCCGGCGACCACGGGCTGCTGTAGTTCAACCGGATGAAGTTCCGGTAGTTGTCGGTGATCGAGAACATGTAGCCGGGACCGATCGTGATGCCCTGCTCCAGCGCGAGCTGGTACAGCCGCATCGCATCGACCTGCGCGGGCAGCTCGACCCACAGCACGTACCCGCCCGCCGGGCTCGAGATGCGCGTGCCTTCCGGGAAGAACCGCGACACCATCGCACGCATCAGGTTCGCCTGCTGCGCATACGCCTTGCGCAAACGCCGCAGGTGATGCTCATAGCCGTCGCGCTCGAGAAACTCCGCGATCGCGAGTTGCGGCAGCGACGGCGTCGCCAGCGTGTTCAGGAACTTCAGCTTCTCGACCTGATCGCGATAGCGGCCCGGCAACGCCCAGCCGATCCGGTATGCGGCCGTCAGGCTCTTCGAGAACGACGAGCAATGCAGCACGATCCCGGTCCGGTCATAGGATTTCAGCGAACTCGGATGCGTATCGCCGAAATACAGTTCGTTGTACACGCCGTTCTCGATCAGCGGCATGCCCGTTTTCGTTGCGTACTCAACCAGCTCGCGCTTGCGCTCGTCGGGCATCTGGAAGCCGAGCGGGTTCTGGAAGTTCGGCATCACCATGCACGCGGC
>NZ_CABVPX010000048.1 GCF_902499125.1 Burkholderia arboris | reverse complement strand
GGGTTTTTGCATTTGAGCGACGGAAATGTGCGTGCCGGCCACACGAAATGCGCCCGGCGCTGCGGCGCCGATGGGCGCCGATGGGCGTCGATTCGGACCGAGGTCGCATCCACGCCACCCGCCACATTCGACCACCTTCCATCCTGCTTGCCGGCCTTCATCGCGGAACGAAGTCACGTGATTTGATACGATCGAAGTGTCGTCGGCGATTGCATTCGTCGACGTTCACGGTCGAAACCGGGGCTTGATGAAGAGGGCAGGGAATGAATATCGGCGACGCGTCGCGCGAATCCGGAGTCAGCGCAAAAATGATCCGGTACTACGAACAGGTTGGCCTGCTTGCACCGAGCAAGCGGACCGATGCCGGCTATCGGATCTATGGCGCGGACGAAATCCACATCCTGCGCTTCATTCGCCAGGCCCGGCGGCTTGGCTTTCTCGTCGAGGATATCCGCAAGCTGCTGATGCTCTGGCAGGATCGCTCCCGCGCGAGCGCCGAAGTGAAGTCGATCGCCCTCGAGCACGTGGCCGAACTCGACAAACGCATCGCGGAGCTGAGCGACATGCGCGACACGCTGGCCGACCTGGCCGCGCACTGCCATGGTGACGGACGGCCCGAATGCCCGATTTTGGCGCGCCTCGCCGACCCCATCGTTGAACCAAATTAGTGCGCGCCCTCGAGCCTCAAAATGGGCTTCGATTCAATATCTATAAAAATCAATGGGTTACAGTGTGTTGGTGGGCGATCATTCCATTCTGGAATGGTTTCCATGCAAGTATTTCACTAGCATCTTGGTGCGGCATCGCTATAATTCGGGATAACCCTATACGGGAAATCCCTGAATCTCGGTTCACCAGGGGTCCCTCTTCCTTGGAGAATGTCATGATTGCCTACATCGTCGAAAAGCTGAGCAACTGGTTCGAATCCGCAGAACGTGAGCGCCGTGAGGCTTACCTCGCCACGTCGTCGGACATCGTCCAGCTCGAGAGCCGCATCCGCTCGCTCGAAACCAACGGCTACTCGCTGTAATCGGAGTCACCGTCAGGTGCCGTGTGGCACCGAACGATAAGCAAGCCCCGTATTTGACGGGGCTTTGTTTTTTTGTGCGCCGGATCTGGCGAAATCGTCAGTGCAGCGCTATGGTATGAGCCTGCTTTTCATCCTGAAGGACACGATCATGCGTTTGCGTCTCGATGTGCGTCGCCGTGCCCGCGCGCGTCTCGTGCTGGGCGCGGCCGTGCTTGTCCATGGCCTCGCGGCCGGTGCCGCGACGTCGTCCAAACCGCTGGTTCTCGATACGCAACGTGGTATCCAGGACGGCAAGGGCGGATTGGTGTTGCAGACGGCCCCGTTGTCCTCGGAGCCGATCGTCGAGCCGGCGGGCATGCGCGCCCCGGCCGGGCAGGCGCCGAACACGTCGGTTCCGCTGTTCGTCGCGCCGTATATCAACGTTCCCGCATGGGGCGGGCAGCCAGCCAACCAGCCGAGGCTCGCGCCGAGGCCGCAGTAACGGCCGGTTGTCCGGTCAGTTGCCGCGTTGCTCGATCTGAAAGCGGGCGCCGCTATCCTGTCCCAGCGTCTCGACCAGATAGGGCAGTGCCTCGTTCATGCTCTGCGCGAGCGTATACGGCGGATTCAGGATGAACATCCCGCTGCCAAAGAGGCCCAATCCATCCGTCGGTGGATTCGATACCGTCAACGTCAGGTGCAGCCAGTTGTTCGGTTGCAGGCGCTTCAGCTGCTCGGGAAAGCGCTGTGACTCCAGCCGCGTGACCTGCGGGTACCAGATCGCATAGCAGCCCGTTGCGAATCGCTTCAGACATTCCGTCACGCAGCTCACCGTGCGCGCGTAGTCCTTCTTGTCCTCGTAGGACGGGTCGATCAGCACGAGTGCACGTCGCGGCGCCGGCGGCAGCAGCGCCTTGATCCCTTCGAAACCGTCGCCGGCGAAGATCATCGCGCGCCGTCCCGCGTCGCGGAAATTGTGGCGCAGCACGTCGATTTCGGTCGTGTGCATTTCGAACAGGCGCATGCGATCCTGCTCGCGCATCGATCTCCATGCGATGTACGGCGAACCCGGATAGAAGCGCAGCTCGCCATCGTCGTTCAGCGCGCGGACTTCGTCGACATACTCGCCCAGCGCTTCCGGCAGATTCCTTTCGTTCCACAGCCGGCCGATGCCGGTGTCGAATTCCGACGTTTTCGCCGCGTAGCCGTCGCGCAGCGAGTACACGCCGGCACCTGCGTGCGTATCGATGTACCAGTACGATTTGTCTTTCTTGTTCAGGTAGCGCAGCAGCTGGACGACGACGGCGTGCTTGAGCACGTCCGCGTGGTTGCCTGCGTGAAAACCGTGACGATAACTGAGCATGGCTGGCTGCCTGAAACGAAAGGTGAATCGATGAAAGCGGTCGATCGTGCGCGGCCGTCAGGCCGGGCGCCGATGCGGCCGCGTATTGTACGCGAGTGGCCGCAAGTCGCCTTACTCGTATGCGTCGCCGACCAGTTCCTCGATGCGTTGCTTCACATCCGGCGTCAGCTTCGCGGCAACGTCGATCGCGCGCATGTTGTCGCCGATCTGTTCGATCCGCGATGCACCGGTGATGACCGAACTCACGCGCGGATTCGCGAGCACCCACGCGATCGCGAGCTGGCCCGTGCTGCAGCCGAGTTCGGCCGCGATCCCGCCGAGCCGTTCGACGATGTCGTTGGCGGTCCGGTCGGTCAGGCGTTCACGCATCCAGTCGTAGCCCTGCAACTGCGCGCGGCTGCCGGTCGGTACGCCGTGGCGGTACTTGCCGGTAAGCAGGCCCGATGCCAGCGGGCTCCAGGTCGTGAGACCGAGACCGTAATCGTCGTAGAGCCGCGCATATTCCTGCTCCACTCGCGTGCGGTGGAACAGGTTGTACTGCGGCTGTTCGACGACCGGCTTGCGCAGGTGATGCCGCTCGGCAATCTCGCATGCGGCGCGGATCTCGTCGGCGCTCCATTCCGACGTGCCCCAGTACAGCGCCTTGCCGCGCGCGATCATGTCGCTCATCGCCCACACGGTTTCCTCGATCGGCGTGTTCGGATCGGGGCGATGGCAATAGACGAGATCGACATAGTCGAGCTGCAGCCGGCGCAGCGAGCCGTCGAGCGCATTCAACAGGTATTTCCGGTTCAGCGTGTGGTACTGGTTCGGCGCTTCAGCGAGCCCCCAGAAGAACTTCGTGGACACGATATAGCTGACGCGCGGCCAGTCGAGCGACTTGAGCGCCTGACCCATGATTTCCTCGGATTTGCCGCCGGCGTAGACCTCGGCGTTGTCGAAGAAATTGACGCCCGCGTCGCGTGCCGCGGCGAGGCATTCGCGCGCGACCCGCTGGTCGACCTGGTTGCCGTATGTCACCCACGAACCGAGGGAAAGCTCGCTGATCTGCAGGCCGGAGCGGCCTAGCCGTCGATAGTGCATGCGAATCTCCTGCGTAACGGAACCGACCTTAAGCTTAGACGTTTTGCGCGCGAACGGCGGGGCCGATCGTGCACAATGACGGCTGGCACGCCGTTACGAGTTCGCGACGAGCGCGGATGCGGCGGGCGCATGATTTATCGATCCGACAAACGGGAGGAGACGGACATGGCAGCAGATCTGAGCGGCAAGACCGCAGTCGTCACGGGCGCCGCGAGCGGCATCGGCAAGGAAATCGCACTCGAGCTCGCCAAGGCAGGCGCGGCCGTCGCGATCGCCGACCTGAACCAGGACGGCGCGAACGCGGTCGCCGACGAGATCAACAAGGCAGGCGGCAAGGCGATCGGCGTCGCGATGGACGTGACGAACGAGGAAGCCGTGAACAGCGGCATCGACAAGGTTGCCGAAACGTTCGGCTCGGTCGACATCCTCGTGTCGAACGCGGGCATCCAGATCGTCAACCCGATCGAGAACTATTCGTTCTCCGACTGGAAGAAGATGCAGGCGATCCACGTCGACGGCGCGTTCCTGACGACGAAGGCCGCGCTCAAGCACATGTACAAGGACGATCGCGGCGGCGTCGTGATCTACATGGGTTCGGTGCACTCGCACGAAGCGTCGCCGCTGAAATCGGCATACGTGACGGCCAAGCACGGCCTGCTCGGTCTGGCACGGGTGCTGGCGAAGGAAGGCGCGAAGCACAACGTGCGCTCGCACGTCGTGTGTCCGGGCTTCGTGCGCACGCCGCTGGTCGACAAGCAGATTCCGGAGCAGGCGAAGGAGCTCGGCATCAGCGAAGAGGAAGTGGTGAAGAAGGTGATGCTCGGCAACACGGTCGACGGGGTGTTCACGACGGTGCAGGACGTCGCGCAGACGGTGCTGTTCCTGTCGGCGTTCCCGAGCGCCGCGCTCACGGGGCAGTCGGTCGTCGTCAGCCACGGTTGGTTCATGCAGTAACGCCGGCGCGGGCGGCGTCGCTGCCCGCTGACGAACGGCCAAAAAAAACGCGCTCCGTGGAGCGCGTTTTTCATGTCGGCAGGGCGGAGCCGGTGACGGCGGCCGCCCGGCGCCGCTTTACTTCAGGACGGCTGCGACTGCGTTGGCGACCGCGTCGAGGTTGCGCGTGTTCAGCGCGGCGACGCAGATCCGGCCCGTGCCGACCGCATAGATGCCGAACTCGTCGCGCAGGCGATCGACTTGCGCCGAGGTCAGGCCCGAATACGAGAACATCCCGCGTTGCGCGTTGATGAAGCTGAAGTCGCGATCGACGCCGCTCGCCTTCAGGCGCTCGACAAGACCGTTACGCATCGCGCGGATGCGATCGCGCATCTCGCCGAGTTCCTGCACCCACGAAGCCTGCAGTTCCGGCGACGCGAGCACGGCAGCGACGACGGCGCCGCCATGGGTCGGCGGGTTCGAGTAGTTCGTGCGGATCACGCGCTTCAGTTGCGACAGCACGCGCGTGGCTTCTTCCTTGCTCGACGTGATGATCGACAGCGCGCCGACGCGCTCGCCGTACAGCGAGAACGACTTCGAGAACGACGACGACACGAATGCGTTCAGGTCGGCCGAGGCAAACAGGCGCACGGCGGCGGCATCGGCTTCGATGTTCTCGCCGAAGCCCTGGTACGCCATGTCGAGGAACGGCACGAGGTTGCGCGCCTTCACGACGTCGACGACTTGCTGCCATTGCGCTTCGGTCAGGTCCACGCCCGTCGGGTTGTGGCAGCACGCGTGCAGCACGACGACCGTGCCGGCTTCGTAGCCGTTCAGCGCCGACAGCATGCCTTCGAAGTTCACGCCGTTGGTGGCCGCGTCGTAGTACGGGTACGCGACGACTTCGAAGCCGGCTGCTTCGAACAGCGCGCGGTGGTTTTCCCAGCTCGGATCGCTGATCGCGACCTTCACGTTCGGGTTCACGGTGCGCAGGAAATCGGCGCCGATCTTCAGTGCGCCCGTGCCGCCCAGTGCCTGGGCCGTGACCACGCGGCCCGCTGCGATCAGCGGCGAATCGTTGCCGAGCAGCAGCTTCTGCACGGCCGCATCGTAGGCGGCGATCCCGTCGATCGGCAGGTAGCCGCGCGGCAGGCCGGCCTCGACACGCACCTTCTCGGCTTCGCGGACCGCGCGCAGCAGCGGAATCTTGCCTTCTTCGTTCGTGTACACGCCGACGCCGAGGTTGACCTTGGTCGGACGCGCATCGGCGTTGAAGGCTTCGTTCAGGCCCAGGATCGGGTCGCGGGGGGCAAGCTGGACAGCGGAGAAGAGCGACATGATGATTCGGCAGTAGTGAAAAGAGGGTCAGGCTTTCAGCCGGCGGGGCGGGCGCAGCGGACCGCGCGCCAACGGCGCGACGCCGGAAAGCGCAGCAGCCTGATATTGTAGCGAATTCGCGCTGGCGGGGGCGGTGAATCCGTCGCGATTCGGCGGCGATTCGCGATTTCGGGCAGCCGTCGCGCGTCAGGAGCCGGCAGCAGTTCGCGCGGCCGCGAAGCGCTAGAATGCTTTCTTTGCCCTTGCTCCGGCCGCATTCCATGTCCGAACATCATGCTGAAGTCGGCGACGCGCTCGACGAATCCAAATTCGCTACCTTCGAAGGGTCGCCCTTCCAGTTGTACCAGCCGTATCCGCCCGCAGGCGACCAGCCGACCGCGATCGCAACGCTCGTCGAAGGGGTCGAGGACGGCCTGTCGTTCCAGACGCTGCTCGGCGTGACGGGGTCGGGCAAGACCTTCACGATGGCCAACACGATCGCGCGGCTCGGCCGCCCGGCCATCGTGTTCGCGCCGAACAAGACGCTCGCGGCGCAGCTCTATGCGGAGTTCCGCGAGTTCTTCCCGCGCAACGCGGTCGAGTACTTCGTCTCGTACTACGACTACTACCAGCCTGAGGCCTACGTGCCGCAGCGCGACCTGTTCATCGAGAAGGATTCGTCGATCAACGAGCACATCGAGCAGATGCGGCTGTCGGCGACGAAGAGCCTGATGGAGCGCCGCGACGTGGTGATCGTCGCGACGGTGTCGGCGATCTACGGTATCGGCAACCCGTCCGAATACCACCAGATGATCCTGACGCTGCGCACCGGCGACAAGCTCGGCCAGCGCGACGTGATCGCGCGGCTGATCGCGATGCAGTACACGCGCAACGAGCAGGATTTCCAGCGCGGCACATTCCGTGTGCGCGGCGACACGATCGACATCTTCCCGGCCGAACACGCGGAAATGGCCGTGCGCGTCGAACTGTTCGACGACGAGGTCGAGACGCTGCAACTGTTCGACCCGCTGACGGGGCGCGTGCGGCAGAAGATTCCGCGCTTCACCGTGTATCCGTCGTCGCACTACGTGACGCCGCGCGATACCGTGATGCGGGCGGTCGAGACGATCAAGGACGAATTGCGCGAACGCCTCGAGTACTTCCACCGCGACGGCAAGCTCGTCGAGGCGCAGCGCCTCGAGCAGCGCACGCGTTTCGATCTCGAGATGCTGCAGGAGCTCGGCTTCTGCAAGGGCATCGAGAACTACTCGCGGCATTTCTCGGGGGCGGAACCCGGCGATCCGCCGCCGACGCTCGTCGACTACCTGCCGCCCGATGCGCTGATGCTGCTCGACGAGTCGCACGTGCTGATCGGCCAGCTGAACGGCATGTACAACGGCGACCGCGCACGCAAGGAAAACCTCGTCAATTACGGGTTCCGCCTGCCGTCGGCGCTGGACAACCGGCCGCTGAAATTCCCCGAGTTCGAACGCAAGATGCGCCAGGTCGTGTTCGTGTCGGCCACGCCGGCCGACTACGAGAAGCGCGTGACGGGGCAGATCGCCGAGCAGGTCGTGCGGCCGACGGGGCTCGTCGATCCGGAAATCGAGGTGCGCCCGGCGAGCTCGCAGGTCGACGACGTGCTGACTGAGATCAATGCGCGCGTGAAGGCCGGCGAGCGCGTGCTGATCACCGTGCTGACGAAGCGCATGGCCGAGCAGCTCACCGAGTTCCTGGCCGACCACGGCGTCAAGGTGCGCTACCTGCACAGCGACATCGACACGGTCGAGCGCGTCGAGATCATCCGCGACCTGCGGCTCGGCACGTTCGACGTGCTGGTCGGGATCAACCTGCTGCGCGAGGGGCTCGACATTCCGGAAGTGTCGCTCGTCGCGATCCTCGACGCGGACAAGGAAGGCTTCCTGCGCGCCGAGCGCTCGCTGATCCAGACGATCGGCCGGGCCGCGCGGAACGTGAACGGCAAGGCGATCCTCTACGCGGACAACATGACCGATTCGATGACGCGCGCGATCGGCGAGACCGAGCGCCGCCGCGCGAAGCAGATGGCCTTCAACGAAAAGATGGGCATCACGCCGCGCGGCGTCGTGAAGCGCATCAAGGACATCATCGACGGCGTCTACAACGCGGACGAGGCGCGCGCGGAGCTGAAGGAGGCGCAGCAGCGCGCGAAATTCGAGGACATGTCGGAAAAGCAGCTCGCGAAGGAAATCAAGCGTCTCGAGAAGCAGATGGCCGACTACGCGAAGAACCTCGAGTTCGAGAAGGCGGCCGCGACCCGCGACCAGCTTGCGGTGCTGCGCGAGCGCGTGTTCGGCGCGAACGTCGGCGACCACATCAGCGGCGGCCGGTAAATCTTTCCAAGCGTCACCGAAACGGGTTGGTAACGAGCCTGTAAGCCTTGTCGGATCAGGGGTTTACACGGCTCTTCGTTTGTTCCGAAACCGGTTCGGTGCTAAACTTCGCAATTATTGAGAATTGTTCGCATTAACGTTCTTCGTCGCGTTAGTGTTTCCAGCGGGCGGCCCCGGCGGCGGCCCGCGTGTCGTCAAGATAGTCAGACAAATAACAAGGAGTGTCCATGTTGGGTTCTTCGTTCATCCGCACGACGGTTGCGGTAGCGGCGGCGCTTGCCGCGATGTCGGCCTCGGCTGCCGAATATCCGATCGGCAAGCAGCAGATCCAGGGCGGCATGGAAATCGGCGCGGTGTACCTGCAGCCGATCACGATGGACCCGGAAGGGATGATGCGCAAGGCGTCGGATTCCGACATCCACCTCGAGGCCGACATCCATGCGGTCAAGAACAACCCGACGGGTTTCGCGGAAGGCGACTGGATGCCGTACCTGCAGGTCACGTACAAGTTGACGAAGCAGGGCGACACGAAGTGGAAGGCTGAAGGCGACCTGATGGGCATGGTCGCGAGCGACGGCCCGCACTATGGCGACAACGTGAAGCTGAACGGCCCGGGCAAGTATCACCTGACGATGGTCGTCAAGCCGCCGATGCAGTCGGGTCACATGGCGTTCGGCCGTCACATCGACAAGGAAACGGGCGTGGGCGCGTGGTTCAAGCCCGTTACGCTCGAGTACGACTTCCCGTTCGCCGGTATCGGCAAGAAGGGCGGTTACTGATCGGTGGCATCACGAACGGCGCGCTTCGGCGCGCCGTTGGCGTAGAGAACCCAGAATGAAAATTCCCCAGAAAATCGTTGCCGCAGCCGCTGCGCTGTGGCTTGCCGGCGCAGCGCATGCTGCCGACCTGCCGACGTTCAAGCTCGAGATGACGGACGGCAAGCTGAATCCCGCCCGCATCGAAGTGCCGGCCGGCCAGCGTTTCAAGATCGAGATCAAGAACACCGGCAAGGGCGCCGCCGAATTCGAGAGCGTGCAGTTGCGCAAGGAGAAGGTGCTCGCACCGGGTGCCGATTCGTTCGTGGTCGTCGCTCCGCTGTCGCCGGGCGAATACAAGTTTTTCGACGATTTCCACCAGCAGGCACAGGGCGTGATCGTCGCGAAGTAACGCGTTTTATCTGCGCGCGGGTGCACCAGTCCCTTGCTCCGCGCGTCAGGAGGTATCGATGGGTCAGATCTTGTTCATCGTCTGGCGGGAGAGCGTCGAAGCGCTGCTCGTCGTCGGCATTCTCTATGCATGGCTGAAAAACGGCGACGACGACGCGCGCCGCGGCCTGCCTTTCCTGTGGGCCGGCGTCGGTGTCGGCCTGCTGATGGCCGTCGGCCTCGGCGCCGCGCTGGTCGGGTTCACCGAAGTGTTGTCCGGCGACGCGCAGGATTACTTCCAGACCGCGATGGTGCTGATCGCATGCGTGCTGATCGTGCAGATGGTGCTGTGGATGCGCCGGCACGGCCGCACGCTGAAGCGCGACATGGAGCAATCGCTGCAGCAGAGCACGCGCGATTCGAACTGGTGGGGCGTCGCCGTGCTGGTCGCGCTCGCGATCGCGCGCGAAGGCAGCGAGACGGTGATCTTCCTGTACGGCCTCGGTTTCGGCCAGTCGGGTCACGTCGACGGCAGCCAGATGCTCGCAGTGCTGATCGGTCTCGGCCTGGCGTTCTTCACGTTCTATCTGCTGCAGCTCGGCGGCAAGTACTTCTCGTGGCGGCATTTCTTCCGCGTCACCGAAGTGATGCTGCTGTTCCTCGGCGCGGGCCTGTTCCAGACCGGTGTCGACAAGCTGATCGACAAGGAAATCCTGCCGCTCGGCATCTCGCAGGTGTGGGATACGTCCGCGATCCTCGATGACTCGGGCACCTTCGGCTCGCTCGTCGCGACGCTGACCGGCTATCGCGCGCACCCGGCACTGACCAACCTGGTCGCATATGCGGTGTACTGGGCCGTCGTCTGGCTGCTGATGAAGCGCGCGAGCCGTCGTCCGGCCGTTGCCGCAGGCCGCGCGGCATGAGCGTAGTCGCCGCAGCCAAGCCGGGCTGGCTTGCACAGGCCGGCCAGTGGATGCAGCGCCACGGCGCGCTGATCCGCGGTATCCAGTGGATCGTCGTCGCGGTCTACGCATTCCTGATCATCGTGCCGGCGGTGTTGCCGCTGCCGGACGATTCCGCGCATCTGTGGAACAACCTCACGCTGATCGCGCAGTTCGCGTTCTGGGGCATCTGGTGGCCGTTCGTGCTGCTGTCGATGGTGATGCTCGGCCGCGTCTGGTGCGGCGTGCTGTGCCCGGAAGGCGCGCTCACCGAATACGCGAGCAAGTTCGGCCGCGGCGGCCCGATCCCGCGCTGGATCCGGTGGGGCGGCTGGCCGTTCGTCGCGTTCGGGATCACGACGATCTACGGACAGATGGTGAGCGTGTACCAGTACCCGCTCGCGGTGCTGTTCGTGCTCGGCGGCTCGACCGTCGGCGCGATCGTGATCGGCGTGCTGTACGGCCGCGAGAAGCGCGTGTGGTGCAAGTACCTGTGCCCCGTGAACGGCGTGTTCGGGCTGCTCGCGCGGCTCGCGCCGATGCGCTACAAGGTCGACGAGGATGCGTGGCGCCGTTCGTACAAGAACGGCGAGCATGGCCATCGCGTGATTCCGATCAACTGCGCGCCGCTCGTGCCGTTGCGCAACATGAAGGGCGCGGCCGATTGCCATATGTGCGGCCGCTGCAGCGGGCACCGCGACGCGATCTCGCTGTCGCTGCGCTCGCCGTCCGACGAAGTCGTGAACCTCGGTGCGCAGCAGGCGAACCCGTGGGACACCGCGCTGATCCTGTACGGCCTGCTCGGCGTTGCGATCGGCGCATTCCACTGGACCGTCAGCCCGTGGTTCGTGCAGATCAAGCAATGGCTCGCAGGCTGGCTGATCGACCGCGACATCACGTGGCCGCTCGAAACCAATGCGCCGTGGTTCCTGCTCACGCACTATCCGGATCGCAACGACGTGTTCTCCTGGCTCGATGGCGGGCTGGTCGTCAGCTACATCGTCGGGACGGGGCTCGTGTACGGCACGGCGCTGTTGGTGCTGCTGGCCGGCGCCACGCTGATGCTCGGCCGCTTCGATCGCGTGCGGCTGCATCACCTCGCGCAGGCGCTGATCCCGATCGCGGGCGCAGGCGTGTTCCTCGGGCTGTCGGCCACGACGCTGTCGTTGCTGCGCGCCGAGCATGTGCCGCTCGGCTGGGCAACCGATGTGCGCGTCGCGATCCTGGTCGGCGCCAACACGTGGAGTGCGTGGCTCGCGTGGAAAGTGACGGGGCGCTACGCGGCATGGCCGCGCCGGCTGGCGGCATTCGCGTGGTTTGCCGCCGGGTTGGCCGTCGTCGACAGCGCATGGTGGTTGATGTTCTGGGGGTTCTGAGGCGGCTCGCATGCCGCTTCGGTTGTCACGCATCGATGCAGTAACGCACACGGGCGGCATGCTTCACGCATGGGCCGCCCAAACAAAAAAGCGGCACGTCCTTCGACGTGCCGCTTTTTTTCCTACCTTGTGCGAGAACCAAAAAAAGTGGCTTGGCTTGCTGCAACGGCTGCTTGAGTGTGTTTGCACGAAGGGGTCTAGATCTCGCGTGCAAGCCGTTACGCTGGCTACTGCCCAACACCTCTCAGGGAGGTGGTCCCCACAATACGCTGTCTTACTTCGTCAGGATCAGTTTGCCGAGCCGTGTGGCGCGCAACTGATACGTCTCTCCGTTATGCGCGATGCTGATGTGGCTGTGGCCTTGCAACAGCGCGTCGCTGTTCACGACCCGCGTGCCTGTATCGCGGTTGCCGGCGGGTTTCGCCGGCGTGGTGACCGCTGCCGTCTTCTGACGGCTGCTGGCTGCAGTGCCGGTCGTGCGGCGCAGGGTCAGCGTGGTCGGGCGCATGGTGTCGGTCATTCGGTTTGATCGGTGACTGTCGATACGATGGAATGAATTCTAAATGATAACTATTCCCATTTACAAAAACTCTTTATCGATCGAAACATCAGACTTGATAGTTTGAATCAAAGGGGCGGCCCGCAGGCCGCCGCCGGGTTCAGTGCAGCGGATCGGGCGCCTTGCGGCCCTGCGCGTATTCGCGGATCAGGCGCACCGTGTCGATGTCGGACGTGCGGTACGCCTCCTTGACGATCCCGTGCGTCTGTCGCGCGTCCTCGCTGTCGTCCGTGACGGTCAGCGTCGTGCGGTACTCGAAGCGCAGGAACAGCTCGTGGTCGTCGCGCTCCTCGATCGTCATCGTCAGCGAACCGCCGATCTCGCCGTCGGCCGCAAGGATGTCGTAGCGGACCTGCTGGTTCGGCGTGAACGTCACGTGGTCGCGCACGGTCGCATGGCCGTAGTGCAGTTCACGTTCGAGCGTCGTGTCCGTCCGTTCAAGGACGACGCAGCTGTCGAGGCCGAGCACGAACAGCTGCGGCTGTTCGGCGCGCAGCACGAGGCCTTCCCAGAGCTGGTCGCGGGTGAGGGTCGGCACGGCCGGATCGTCGGCGTTGATCTGGATCAGATGTTCGAAGTTCAAGGGGACGGGTTCCTTCTGGTGGCGGGCGGCCACATGGTTCAAGAAGTTATTGTGACGCAAAACGACTCGTTTCGCGGCACCTGCCGTCCCCGATCGGGCGTCATGCTTCGATGCGGCCCATGCGGCCCGTCTGGTAGTCGACGACAGCCTGCCGGATCTCTTCTTCGGTATTCATCACGAACGGGCCGTAGCGGACGATCGGTTCGTTGAGCGGCACGCCGCCGATCAGCAGCAGGTCGAGCGACGTGTCGCCAGCGGCGAACGCGACGGTGTCGCCGTCGTCACCGTAGACGATCATGTGCCGTGCGTCGACAGCCTGCCTGTCGGGCCCGTAGAGGCCCGTTCCGTCGATCGGATAGGCAAACACGCGATAGCCGGCCGGCACGGGCTGCGTGACCGTTGCGCCGGGTTCCAGCGTGAAATGCTGGTAGAGGATCGGCGTGCGCGTCTCGATCGCGGCCTGGACGCCGAATGCTTCGCCGGCGATCACGCGGACGCGCGCGCGGCCGTCCGGTGACGTCGCGGTCGGGATGCGGCCGGCCGGGATCTCCTGGTAGCGCGGTGCGATCATCTTGTCGCGGCGCGGCAGGTTGACCCACAGCTGGAAGCCGTGCGAGCGGCCGCCTGTCTGCGCGAACGCGGGATCGGGCATCTCGCTGTGCACGACGCCGGCGCCGGCCGTCATCCACTGCACGTCGCCGGGGCCGAGCGTGCCTGCATGACCGGACGAGTCGCGATGACGGAAGCGCCCGTCGAGCGCATAGGTCACGGTCTCGAAGCCGCGATGCGGATGATCGGGCGCGCCCACGGCTTCGCCGGGCGCGTAGTCGACGGGGCCCATTTCATCGAGCAGCAGGAACGGATCGAAATCCATCAGCAGCCGCGTCGGGAACGGACGGTGAACCACGAAGCCACCGCCTTCGGTCGTGCGAAGGGCGGGGTAGGTACGGTCAAGCGAGCGAGCGGTCGTCATGGGGAAGCCCTCGAAATCGTCGGAATAGCGTTATTTTTGAAACATAGCGCTATTATATTGGGCGTTTTACCGTTCGATTTGCGGTGCTCCGCAATGGATTGTTCTGAAATTGGAACGATGAGATGAATATCGATGCACATAACCTGAACGACCTGATGTACTTTTCGCAGGTCGTCGAACATGGCGGCTTCTCGGCCGCGGAGCGCGTGCTGGGCATCTCGAAATCGCGTCTGTCGCGGCGCCTGACTGAGCTCGAGGCGGCGCTCGGCGTGCGCCTGCTACAGCGCTCGACGCGCAAGCTCGCGCTGACCGAGGCGGGGGAACTGTTCTACCAGCATTGCCAGGCGATGCTCGCCGAAGCGCAGGCCGCGATGAACGCCGTGCAGCAGTTGCGCGCGTCGCCGCGCGGCTCGGTGCGGGTCAGCGTGCCGGTGACGTTGTCGCAGACGATGCTGTCGCGCATCCTGCCCGAATTCCTGCGCCGCTATCCCGAGGTGAGGGTGCACGTCCGCGTGACGAATCGCGTGATCGACCTGTTCGAGGATTCGATCGACGTTGCGTTGCGCGTGCGCTCGGAGCCGCCGCAGAACGCCAACATCGTCGTGCGGCCGCTGTGGCGCACCGAGCAGATGCTGGTCGGCGCACCGAGCCTGTTGAGCCAGAATGCGCCGCCGCTGGTGCCGGATGATCTGACCGGCTTCGAGACACTCGATACGCCGAGCGTCGACGGGCGGCACGTGTTCAACCTGATTGCACCGGACGGGACGCGTCACGTGCACGAGCACGAGCCGCGGCTCGTGACGGCCGACCTGATGACGATACGCGAGGCCGTGCTCGACGGCCTGGGCATCGCGGCACTGCCGGAGATGATGTACGGCAACGCGCTGCGTGCGGGGCAACTGTCGCCCGTGATGCCGGGCTGGACGTTGCCGGTGCCGCAGCTGTATGCGGTGTTCGTGTCGCGGCAGGGGATGCCGCCCGCGGTGCGTGCGTTCGTCGACTACCTGGTCGAGAAGCTCGACCACGGCGCGTACAAGGAACCCGGTTGCCCCGAGCGCGCGAAGAAGGAAGCTGCGGCCGATGTTTCGGCGACCTGAACACGGCGTGCACGACGACGCAAATTTGTTTTGTCATTGAAGCGTCGCCTGCAATCGCAAGTTTCA
Organism: Burkholderia arboris; assembly: GCF_902499125.1. Taxonomy (GTDB): domain Bacteria; phylum Pseudomonadota; class Gammaproteobacteria; order Burkholderiales; family Burkholderiaceae; genus Burkholderia; species Burkholderia arboris. Next base: position 30,918 of record NZ_CABVPX010000048.1, on the reverse strand, counting down.
ATCGCCGGAACCTTGAATGCGCGCGCGCGCGGGCCTATATTGAAATCCCATTTCGTGAAGGAAGTTCTGAGCGAAATCAGGTGGCCGCATATATTGTGAGCCAGATAGGGCAGAACGCGCAGTCCGTGCAGACCACGGCAGAGTCGCATTTGCGTTGCTCGAGGCGCAACCGATACCGCCAAAGAGCCCGCCGCCCGAAGGCGCCCGCGTGCGCATGAAAAAAGGCCTTCATCTGGCGATGAAGGCCTTTTACTTTGTGTGTGGCCGGCGAGGTGCGGCCGGCGAGGTGTGGCCGGCGAGGTGCGGCCGGCGAGGTGTGGCCGGCGAGGTGTGGCCGGCAAGGTGCGGCCGGCGATGCGTCACCGCAAGACGTGCGCGCGTTACTTCGCTTTCGCGCCCGGCTCCGTCACGAAGCCGAGCTTCGTCAGGCCGCCGGCCTGCGCATCCGACATCACTTCCGCGACGTGCTCGTAGGCAACCTTGCGGTCCGCGCGCAGGTGCAACTCGGGCTGCGGCGTGCGCTTCGCCGCTTCCGCGATGCGGGCTTGCAGTTGTTCACGTGTGACCGTGTGGTCGTCCCACAGGATCGTGCCGTCGCCCTGGATTGCGACGTCGACCGTCTGCGGCTTTTCGTCGACGGGCTGGCTGCTGGCGTGCGGCAGGTCGATTTTCACCGCATGCTGCATCGCCGGGATCGTCACGAGGAAAATGATCAGGAGTACGAGCATGACGTCGACGAGCGGCGTCATGTTGATCTCGCTCATCACGGCATCGTCGTCATCGTCGCTGAAACCGGTGTTCATGGCCATGGTTCACCTCGTCTTAGCTGGCGCGCGTCGCGAGACGCAGGCCGTCGCGCGTCGACGACGATGCGAGGCTCGCGCCCGTCACGAAGTATGCGTGCAGGCCGTGCGCGAAGCGGCGCAGCTTGCTGACGATACCCTTGTTCGCGCGGGTCAGTGCGTTGTAGCCGAGCACGGCCGGAATCGCGACGAACAGGCCGAAGGCCGTCATGATCAGCGACTCGCCGACGGGGCCCGCAACCTGGTCGATCGACGTCTGACCGGTGGCGCCGATCGCGAGCAGCGCGTGATAGATACCCCACACCGTGCCGAACAGGCCGACGAACGGTGCCGTGCTGCCGATCGATGCGAGGATCGCGAGACCGCTCTGCATGCGCGAGATGCCTTCGTCCATCGTGTCCTTCAGGCAGCGCGTGACCCAGTCCGACACGTCCATGCGGTCGTGCAGGTGCGGTTGCGTCTGGTGGTGATGGTCGGCGGCTTCCTTGCCCGACAGCGCGAGCGCGAGGAACGGGTTGTCGTTCGGCGTCGACGCGGCGAGGCCGAGCTTCTTGATGCCGTCGTCGAAATCGTCCGAATGCCAGAACGCCTGTTCGGCATTCTTCGTGAGGCGGTTCAGGCGGATCACGTTCCAGCCCTTGATGACGATCACCATCCACGACAGGACCGACATCACGAGCAGCGTGATCGCGATGGCGCGCGTGACGAAATCACCTTGCGCCCAGACGTGCGCGATACCGTAGCTTTGCATTTTTTTGTTTCCTTTGAATCTTCCGGATGAGGCAGGTTAGTCGGTGAGCCCGAAGCTGTAGGGCTGTGTGCGGGCGGCGCGGATCGCCTGGCCGTTCTCGATGTACGGACGGCAGGTGGTCGAGCGCATCGCGTCGAGTGCGGCATCGTCGAGGCGCGGGTAGCCGCTGCTCTTCTGCAGATCGATGCTTTCGATCTTGCCGGTCACGCCGACGACGAAGTGGACATAGGCCGTACCCGATTCGCCGCGGCGGCGCGACATCGACGGGTAGTCGGGCTTCACGAAGTTGCATTGGAGCGTCGGCACGTTCTTCGGCGCGCTGACCTGCATCGTTTCGCGTGCCGGGGCGGGCGTCGCGGCCGGCGCCGCAGGAGCGGGGGCGGCCGGGGCAGGCGTCGGATCGGCGGCCGCTGGTGCGGGCGTCGGCGACGGGGTCGGCGATGGGGTGACCGGCTGAGGCGTCGGCTTTGCCACTTTCGGCACCGGCTTTGGCTGGACCTTCTGCTTGACGGGTGTCGGCTTCGGCGGCGTAGGCTGCGGAATCGATTCGGCCGCGACCTGCTGGGCGATCGGCGCCGGCGTGATGAGCTGCGCGGTGATCGTCTGGACCTCGACCGATTTCGGTGGCGGCGCGTTGCGATGGAGCCAGGCGGCCGTCAGCATGATCGCGTGTGCGGCAAGCACACCGACCGCGACGACGATCACTCGGGGATTCATACGTGGTGCAGCCGGCAAGGCGCCGGCAGGAGCGAGATGCGAAGCCTGCATGTTAGCTTGAAAGAACGATGTCGCACCCGGGGCGCGGCGGGTGAATCGGCATCACTTGCGGAAGATCAGCAGCGAGATGCAAACGGTGGTCACAAATCCGATCAGCAATTCCATGACAGGCTCCTTGGCAGGTAAGCCGCTGGCTCGCGCAGACGATGGCTTGCTGACGGTCAAGACAAAAAATGCGGCCTGGGCCGCATGCGCACACTCGGCGCGGGTCAGGCAGCCTTGCGTTCGTAGAAGGTGACCGGGATCGGGTGAGCGTGATGCTCGACGCCACACCGGCTCGCACAGACGCCTTGTTCGGCCATGAGGTCGCGTACGGACTCCTCGCACTTGCCGCAGCACGTGGCCACGCCGAGCTCGAACTGGAGTTCATCGAAAGAGTTCACGCCCTCTGCGAGGGACGCGCGAATCTTGCGATCGGAAACAGACTTGCACACGCAGACGATCATGGTGAGTTGCGATAGCTAACGTTAATGCGAATTATTATCATTAAATTTGCGGGCGTTGACAAGCCTGGGTCGGGCTTTTTTTAAGGTCATCGGACCCTTGAAACGGCGGGGAGCGGCGGAGCCGCGGCAGGAGCGGGCGTGCGGGCCCGCGTCAGGCGGTTGCGCAGGCTTGCGCGTTCGGCGAGGAAATGGTGACGGATTCGACCGGCGCATCGAGGCCGAGCAATGTCGACGCGAGCGCCTGCAACTGCCGGCCGTCGCCGGTCGAGCAGAAGCGGGGCGGGGCGACCGGCGTGCCTGCAGGTGCGCGCAGGCCGTGCTGGTCGAGCACGCGCACGAGCTGGCGTGCGATCGCGTCGCTCGTGTCGACGATCGCCATGCGGTCGCCGACAATGTCGCGAATCGTTGCGGTGAGGAACGGGTAGTGCGTGCAGCCGAGGACGACCGTATCGGCGCCGTCGTCGAGCATCGGTTGCAGATAGCTGTCGAGCAGCGCGCGCAGCGCGGGCGAGTCCGTGTCGCCGCTCTCGATCGCCTGCACGAGCCCGTGGCCCGGCTGGCAGATGAAGCGGCAACCGGCGCCATGGCGCTCGAGCAGCGTCTGGAACCGGGCGCTGCGCAGCGTTGACTGGGTGGCGAGCACGCCGGCGACGCCGCTCGCGGATTGCTGGACGGCCGGCTTGATGCCCGGCTCGACGCCGACGAGCGGAATCGCGAGACGCTCGCGTACCGCCGCGATCGACTGGGCCGTCGCCGTATTGCAGGCGACCACGAGCGCCTTCGCGCCCTGCCGGACGAACCATTCGCCGATCGCGAGCGTGCGCTCGGTGATGAACGCGTCGTCACGTTCGCCGTACGGGATGTAGCGCGTATCGGCCGTATAGACGAACGACTCGCCGGGCAGGTGCGCGCGCGCGGCGCGCAGCACCGACAGGCCGCCGATCCCCGAGTCGAAGATTCCGACAGGAGCGGCGGCGCGCATCGCGGGAGCGGCTGGATGGTTCGTCATCGTCATGCGGACGGTGCGGCGGCGGACGGGCCGATTACTCTGCCGAACCCATCATCGTTTGCTGGTAGTTCTGCAGGCCGACCTTGCCGATCAGGTCGATCTGCGTTTCCAGCCAGTCGATGTGCTCTTCGGTGTCGTCGAGGATCTTTTCGAAGATCTCGCGCGACACGTAGTCGCGAACCGTTTCGCAGTAGGCGATCGCTTCCTTGCAGGTGGACTGCGAAATCTGCTCGAGCTTCAGGTCGCACTTCAGGATCTCTTCGGTTTCCTCGCCGACGAGCAGCTTGTGCAGATCCTGCAGGTTCGGCAGGCCGTCGAGCATGAACACGCGCTCGATCAGCCAGTCGGCGTGCTTCATTTCGCCGATCGACTCGTCGTACTCGTGCTTGCCGAGCTTCTCGAGGCCCCAGTGCTTGTACATGCGGGCATGCAGGAAGTACTGGTTGATCGCCGTGAGCTCATTCTTCAGTTGGGCGTTCAGATATTCGATGACTTTCTTGTCGCCTTGCATGGCTGTTCCTTGTTCAGTGGGGCTTCAGAAACCGAACGATAATCGCTCGAACGAGAAAAGCCAAGCCTCAAAGCCTTGTCTGGCCTGCCTTTTGCGTGTAATGAGAATCAGCCTCGAATGACCGGCCGGACACAATAATGAGAATGAGAAGTAAAAAGGCCGGACTTCCGTCCGGCCTTTCGTTCGATCGCGCTTAAGCGGTCGCGACCGGGATCTTGCCGATCTTCGCCTGCCACTCCTTCGGACCGGTCTGGTGCACCGACGTGCCCGACGAATCGACGGCGACCGTCACCGGCATGTCCTGTACGTCGAACTCGTAGATCGCTTCCATGCCGAGGTCTTCGAATGCGAGCACCTTCGCGCCGCGGATCGCCTTCGACACGAGATACGCCGCGCCGCCGACCGCCATCAGGTATGCAGCCTTGTGCTTCTTGATCGCGTCGATCGCGACCGGGCCGCGCTCGGCCTTGCCGACCATCGAGATCAGGCCCGTTTGCGCGAGCATCGTCTCGGTGAACTTGTCCATGCGGGTGGCCGTCGTCGGGCCGGCCGGGCCGACCACTTCGTCACGCACCGGATCGACCGGGCCGACGTAGTAGATCACGCGGTTCGTGAAGTCGACCGGCAGCTTCTCGCCCTTCGCGAGCATGTCGGCGATGCGCTTGTGTGCGGCGTCGCGGCCGGTGAGCATCTTGCCCGACAGCAGCAGCGTCTGGCCCGGTGCCCAGCTGGCGACTTCTTCCGGCGTCAGCGTGTTCAGGTCGACGCGCTTGCTGGTTTCCGTGTTCGGTTCCCACTGGACCTTCGGCCAGGCGTCGAGCGACGGCGCTTCGAGCTTGGCCGGGCCCGAACCGTCGAGCACGAAGTGCGCGTGGCGCGTGGCCGCGCAGTTCGGGATCAGCGCGACCGGCTTCGAGGCCGCGTGCGTCGGTGCCGCCATGATCTTCACATCGAGCACGGTTGCCAGGCCGCCGAGGCCCTGTGCGCCGATGCCGAGCGCGTTGACCTTCTCGTGCAGCTCGACGCGCAGTTCCTCAACCCAGTCCTTCGGGCCGCGCGCGATGATTTCCTGGATGTCGATCGGCTCCATCAGCGATTCCTTCGCCATCAGCATCGCCTTCTCGGCGGTGCCGCCGATGCCGATCCCGAGCATGCCGGGCGGACACCAGCCCGCGCCCATCGTCGGGACCGTCTTCAGCACCCAGTCGACGATCGAGTCGGACGGGTTCAGCATCACGAACTTCGACTTGTTCTCCGAGCCGCCGCCCTTCGCCGCGACCTGCACGTCGACCGTGTCGCCCGGCACGATCTCGTAGTGGATCACGGCCGGCGTGTTGTCCTTCGTGTTCTTGCGGGCGCCTTCCGGCGGATTGACGATCGATGCGCGCAGCACGTTGTCCGGGTGCGTGTAACCGCGGCGCACGCCTTCGTTGATCATGTCGGTGAGGCCCATCGTCGCGCCGTCCCAGCGCACGTCCATGCCGACCTTCACGAAGATCGTGACGATGCCGGTGTCCTGGCAGATCGGGCGCTTGCCTTCCGCGCACATGCGGCTGTTCGTGAGGATCTGCGCGATCGCGTCCTTCGCGGCCGGGCTCTCTTCCAGCTCGTACGCGCGGCCGAGGGCCTGGATGTAGTCGAGCGGGTGGTAGTAGCTGATGTACTGCAGCGAATCCGCGATGCTCTGGATCAGGTCTTCCTGTTTGATGACGGTCATGGCTGAGACTCTGTGAGGACTGTGGGGAATGCGTTTATGCGTTGACGGCTGCTTCGGCCGTCTTGCGGGACGCAGCCGCGACGGGCGCATGCGTCTCGTGGAAATGGGCCGGGTGCGTGTGCGTCGTCAGGCGGTCGACCCACGCCATCACGAGCGCCGACACGAGGAACGACACGTGGATGATCACCTGCCACATGATCGCGTGCATCGTGTGCTGGTCGGGGTTGATGAAGGTCTTCAGCAGGTGGATCGACGAAATGCTGATCAGCGCCATCGACAGCTTGACCTTCAGCACGCCCGCGTTCACGTGGTCGAGCCACTCGGGCTCGTCGGGATGGCCCTCGATGCCGAGGCGCGACACGAACGTTTCATACCCGCCGACGATCACCATGATCAGCAGGTTCGAGATCATCACCACGTCGATCAGGCCGAGCACCGCGAGCATGACGCTGATTTCGTCGAGGCCCGTCGCATGCGACAGCAGGTGCCAGACTTCCTTCAGGAACAGGAACACGTAGACGGCCTGCGCGACGATCAGGCCGAGGTAAAGCGGAACCTGGAGCCAGCGGCTCATGAAAATCAAGGCGGGAAGCGGACGAAGCGGGCGACGGGCGGGGCGGCCGGGCGAATGCGGGGCGGACATGATGGCGGTGCGGGCGCGGTGCGCAGGTATCGGGGGTAATCTTGAAAAGGCGCGCTATTGTAACGCGTCGGCCGGCGCGGCTGCAGCGACGCGCCGGCGGTGCCGGGGACGGATCAGGACGCGGCGGCCGGCACGCGTTTCACGCGCAGGCTCGCGAGCACGATGCCGGCGACGACGCAGGCGAGCGCGATGCCGTGCGCGAGCGTCGGGCGCTCGCCGAGGAAGGCGATGCCGTAGGCGGCCGCAGCGATCGGCAGCACCGCGCTGAACACGCCGGCGAGGCTGCCCGGCACGTGGCGGATGCCCTTCATCCACAGCCAGAACGAGAAGATGCTGGCCGACAGGCCGTACCAGACCACGAGCGCCCAGGTGCCGGCCGGCACGCTCGCGTAATCGAAATGCCACAGCGCCGTCGCGCCGAGCGGCAGCATCAGGCACAGCCCGAACAGATGGGTATACGCGCAGATGTCGATCGGCGCGAGCGTCTGCGTGAGCCGGCGCGACAGGATCACGTAGATCGATTCGCAGCACACCGCGCCGAGGATCAGCAGGTTGCCGGTCAGCGAGCCGGATGCGTCGCCGTGGGCGCCATGCCCGGTTGTACCGCCGTTGGCGAGGTTGATCGTCACGACGCCGGCGATCGCGAGCGCGATCGACACGAGCGCACGGCCGTTCGGTTTTTCACGCAGGATCAGCCACGCGAACAGCGCGACGATCGCCGGGATCGTGCTCGTGATGACGCCGGCCGCCACCGCGCTCGTGCGCTGCACGCCGTTGAGCATCAGCAGCGTGAACATGAAGGTGCCGAAGAAGGCCTGCAGGAACAGGTTCAGCCACTCGCCGCGCTTGACCGCGCGCATCTTCACGGGGCTGAACAGCGGCCACAGCACGGCGATCGCGATCACGAAGCGCAGCGTGGCGAGGATGGCGACGGGGACGAATGCAACGATGGATTTACCGATACCGACGTTGCTGCCGACGAACAGCATCGACAGGATGAGGAAGAGGGCGTAGCGATTCAAGCTGGAATCCGGAAGGCGAGTTCAGTTACGATTGTAGGGTCGCGGTTGTAACAGCGTAAAGCTGGCCGTCATGCGATGTCGTCCGGTGCACGAAACGACCTTGCCGCGTAAGTGACGGGTAAGTTCGAGCGCTTATCGTGGACACTGCCGGGCCGCATGGTCACGTTCGCGTGATGTGGTGCGGTGCAGCATCGTGCGCAGCCTTCGTGGCCGCGTGCGGGTGGGTGGGAGACAGCGGCGCGCATGCGCCGGCCAAGACACGCGGCGCGCACGATCGCGCCGCCATGCAGAGGATTCATGTTCACCAAGGGGTAGTCGATGTCTGCGATTGAATCGGTTCTTCACGAAACCCGTCAGTTCGCGCCGCCCGCGGCGCTCGAGAAGGCGGCGACCATTTCCGGCATGCCGGCCTACCGTGCGCTCGCCGCCGAGGCCGAGCAGGATTACGAGGGCTTCTGGGCGCGTCTCGCGCGCGAAGGCCTCGCGTGGCACAAGCCGTTCACGAAGGTGCTCGACGAGAGCAACGCGCCGTTCTACAAGTGGTTCGACGACGGCGAGCTGAACGCGTCGTACAACTGCCTCGACCGTCACGTCGAAGCCGGCAACGGCGAGCGCGTCGCGGTGATCTTCGAGGCCGACGACGGCACGGTCACGCGCGTCACCTATGCGGATCTGCTCGGCCGCGTGTCGCGCTTCGCGAATGCGCTGAAGAAGCGCGGGATCGGCAAGGGCGATCGCGTCGTCATCTATATTCCGATGTCGATCGAAGGTATCGTCGCGATGCAGGCCTGCGCGCGCATCGGCGCGACGCACTCGGTCGTGTTCGGCGGCTTCTCCGCGAAATCGCTGAACGAGCGGCTCGTCGACGTCGGCGCGGTCGCACTGATCACGGCCGACGAGCAGGCACGCGGCGGCAAGACGCTGCCGCTCAAGAGCATCGCCGACGAGGCGATCGCGATGGGCGGCTGCGAAGCGGTGAAGAGCGTGATCGTCTATCGCCGCACCGGCGGCAAGATCGACTGGCACGCGGACCGCGACCTGTGGATGCACGACATCGCGGACGGCGAGTCCGACACGTGCGCGCCGGAGTGGGTCGGCGCCGAGCATCCGCTGTTCATCCTGTATACGTCGGGCTCGACCGGCAAGCCGAAGGGCGTGCAGCACAGCACGGGCGGCTACCTGCTGTGGGCCGCGCAGACGATGAAGTGGACCTTCGACTGGAAACCCGACGACGTATTCTGGTGCACGGCCGACATCGGCTGGGTCACGGGCCACACGTACATCACCTATGGTCCGCTCGCATGCGGCGGCACGCAGGTCGTGTTCGAAGGCGTGCCGACCTACCCGGACGCCGGCCGTTTCTGGAAGATGATCGGCGATCACAAGGTTACCGTGTTCTACACCGCGCCGACCGCGATCCGTTCGCTGATCAAGGCGGCCGAAGCCGACGACAAGGTGCATCCGAAGAGTTACGACCTGTCGAGCCTGCGCATCATCGGCACGGTCGGCGAGCCGATCAATCCGGAAGCGTGGATGTGGTATCACAAGCACGTCGGCCAGGAGCGCTGCCCGATCGTCGATACGTGGTGGCAGACCGAGACGGGCGGCCACATGATCACGCCGCTGCCGGGCGCCACGCCGACCGTGCCCGGTTCGTGCACGCTGCCGCTGCCGGGCATCATGGCCGCGGTGGTCGACGAGACGGGCCAGGACGTGCCGAACGGGCAGGGCGGCATCCTCGTCGTCAAGCGTCCGTGGCCTGCGATGATCCGCACGATCTGGGGCGACCCGGAGCGCTTCAAGAAGAGCTACTACCCCGAGGAACTCGGCGGCCGCCTGTATCTCGCCGGCGATGGCACCGTGCGCGACAAGGACACCGGCTACTTCACGATCATGGGCCGGATCGACGACGTGCTGAACGTGTCGGGTCACCGGCTCGGCACGATGGAGATCGAATCGGCGCTGGTGTCGCACGAGCTCGTGGCCGAGGCGGCCGTGGTCGGCCGTCCGGACGATACGACGGGCGAGGCGGTCGTTGCGTTCGTCGTGCTGAAGCGTTCGCGCCCGGAAGGCGAGGAAGCGGCGGCACTGGCGAAGACGCTGCGTGACTGGGTCGGCAAGCAGATCGGGCCGATCGCGAAGCCGAAGGACATCCGCTTCGGCGACAACCTGCCGAAGACGCGTTCGGGCAAGATCATGCGGCGCCTGCTGCGTTCGCTCGCGAAGGGCGAGGCGATCACGCAGGATACGTCCACGCTCGAGAACCCGGCCATCCTCGAACAGCTCACCGAAGTGCGCTGATCGTACCGGCTGCGCGTCTCGCGCACGAGCCCCTGCGCGGCAATCCCGATTGCCCGCGCAGGGGCTTTTTGCTACATAACGGCATGACCGTTCCGACCCGTTCGGCGCCTGCTGCGCCACCGCCCGTTCCCGAGCCGCTCGCGCGTGCCCATGCGCGCTACTGGCGTTTCAACGTCGCGCTGATCGCGGTGCTGATGGTGATCGGTTTCTCGGTGTCGTTCATCGTGCCGTTCTTCGGGCCCGCGCTCGCGGGCGTCCACTTCGCCGGCTTCAGCCTGCCGTTCTATGTCGGCGCGCAGGGGGCGATTCTCGTGTATCTCGTGCTGATCGTCGTCTACATCGGGCTGATGCAGCGCGCGGACCGCACGCTGCGCCGGGCATACGACGACCACGCGGCGCACGCCGGCACGCCGAACGGCGGGCGCTGATTCATGCTGACGCATCGACTGATCCGCGCGTACGCGCTCTATACGCTGGGTTTTCTCGGTTTCGTGCTGCTGATGTGGCGGATCGAGCGCGCGACCGGCTCCGGCGTCTGGATCGGCTACGTGTTCCTGTTCGTGCCGATCGCCGTGTATGCGGTGATCGGGCTGTTGTCGCGCACGTCCGATCTCGTCGAATACTACGTGGCCGGGCGGCGCGTGCCGTCCGCGTTCAACGGGATGGCGACGGCGGCCGACTGGCTGTCGGCCGCGTCGTTCATCGGCCTGGCCGGATCGCTCTATTCCACCGGCTACGATGCGCTCGCGTACGTGATGGGCTGGACGGGCGGGTTCTGCCTCGTTGCGTTCCTGCTCGCGCCGTATGTGCGCAAGCTCGCGCGCTACACGATTCCCGATTTTCTCGGCACGCGCTTTTCGAGCACGGCCGTGCGCGCGCTCGCGGCCGGCGCGGCGATCCTGTGCTCGTTCGTGTATCTGGTCGCGCAGATCCAGGGGATCGGCCTGATCGCGACGCGCTTCATCGGCGTCGATTTCGCGATCGGGATCTTCTGCGGGCTCGCGGGCATTCTCGTGTGCTCGTTTCTCGGCGGGATGCGCGCGGTCACGTGGACGCAGGTCGCGCAGTACATCATCCTGATCAGCGCGATCCTGATTCCGGTGTCGCTGATCGCGATGAAGAACGGGCTCGGTCCCGTGCCGCAATTCAGCTACGGCAAGCTGATGGAGCGCGTCGCGGCGCGCGAGGCGCAGGTGCGCGATGCGTCCGGGGAGCAGCAGGTGCGCGACGCGTACCGCCGGCAAGCCGCGGACATCCAGACGCGGCTCGACCGGCTGCCGGCGTCCTATGCGGACGCACGCAGGCATCTTGCCGACCAGCTCGCCGACCTGCGGCGTCACAACGGGCCGCTGCGCGAGATCAGCCAGCGCGAGCGCGAGCTGGCCGATTTCCCGCGCGATCCGGCGGCGGCGCGGGTCGCGTGGACGCAGGCGCGTGACGACCTGCTTGCCCGTGCCGAGCCGCCCGTGCCGATGCACGAGCCGTTTCCCGCCGCGAGCGACGACGAACGCAAGCCGCGCGAGCGGAATTTTCTCGCGCTGCTGCTGTGCCTGTCGCTCGGCACCGCGAGCCTGCCGCACATCCTGACGCGCTACAACACGACCACGTCGGTCGCGTCCGCACGGCGCTCGGTCGGCTGGACGCTGTTCTTCATCGCGCTGTTCTACCTGAGCGTGCCGGTGCTCGCGGTGCTGATCAAGTACGAGATCCTCGCGAACCTCGTCGGGCGGCCGTTCGCGGAATTGCCGGCGTGGGTCACGCAATGGCATCACTTCGAGCCGGACCTGATCAGCGTCGTCGAGGTGATTCGCGACGGCATCGTGCACTGGTCGGAAATCCAGATGCAGCCGGACATGGTCGTGCTGGCCGCGCCGGAGATCGCGGGGCTGCCGTATGTCGTGTCGGGGCTGATCGCGGCCGGTGCGCTGGCCGCGGCGCTGTCGACCGCGGATGGGCTGTTGCTGACGATCGCGAACGCGCTGTCGCACGATGTCTATTACTGCATGGTCGCGCCCGATGCGTCGAGCCAGCGGCGCGTGACGATCTCGAAGGTGCTGCTGCTCGGTGTCGCGCTGTTCGCGTCGTACGTCGCGTCGCTCAATACGGGGAAGATCCTGTTTCTCGTCGGTGCCGCGTTTTCGCTGGCGGCGTCGAGCTTCTTTCCGGTGCTGGTGCTCGGGGTGTTCTGGAAACGCACGACGACGCGCGGGGCGATCGCCGGGATGGTGACGGGGTTGACGGTGTGCGTGTACTACATCGTGTCGACTTATCCGTACTTCACGCAGCTGACCGGGTTCGCCGGGCGCACGTGGTTCGGGATCGAGCCGATCAGCTCAGGCGTGTTCGGCGTGCCGGCGGGGTTTGCGGTGGCGATCGTCGTGAGTCTGCTCGATCGAAAGCCGGATGAATATACGCGGGCGCTGGTGGATTACATCCGGCATCCGTGACGCAGGGGCGGGCGTCGTATGGCGCGGGTCAGAGCGCGGAAGTCCCGAGTTCGGCACTCTTGGCCGTTTGCACACGACCGACATCGCAGCTTCCATCCGTCATGCCGTTTGCGTTGGGGATCGCGACGCAGACATAGGCACGAATGCCGTGTGGCAATGCCACGTGCCGAAACTCGCCCACCTTGATCGTCGCGACCCGGTCAACGGCAAACTGATCGGTGATCGGCGTCGCGCCCGCCGGGATCGACAGGGTCACTTCCGACGTTGCCTGGCCGGTTTGCGATTTCAGCGTCTGGCTGCCGGCGATATCCATCGTCACCGCGAAGCGTAGGGTCGCTTGCCCTTCGGACACGCGCTGGACGGTCACCGCGACCGCCGGCTTTGCGATGCCGGCGGTGCATTTGCCGGCAACGCATTCGCGAACGGAAAGGAGCGTGTGGAACGTCGGCGCAGGCTGACCGACGACCGACAGGTCGGTTGCGGACCCGCCGTCGCGTAGTACTTTCTGCGATGACGGAGCCGATGTGACGGCCACGGTGGTACTGATCGTCGGGGCGGACGTTACCGTCGCGCACGCCGACAGCATGGCCGAGATGCCGGCCGTCATGACGAACCGCAGGCTGAATCGCATGGACGTGACTCGCGGAGCCGAAACCTCCTATATCGTCAGATCAATGCGGATCTTTAGCGTGCGGCGCTCGGGATCCGCCGTGCGTCGCACGCCCGGCGATCAGTTCGAACCGAACTGGTCGATCGGCAGGTCGATGCCGCTCAGCTTCCACGACCAGAGGCCGTCACGCTTGAATACGAGCGTCACCTGGTCGACGGTTCCTTTCCGCGCAGTCGCGGTGACGGTCGACCAGTTCTTGTAGCGTACCGAATAGTCGACCTTCGGCGCCGTGTTGGCTTCGTGCGGCGCCGCGCCGCTGTCGGAACTCGCGTGAGTCGCTTCCGTCGGGGCGCCAGACGATGCGGGGGCAGCCGGGACACCGGCGGGGTGCGCGGGTTTGGCCGCCCCCTGGGCCATCATGGTCATGACGCCGGCCGGCGTCACCATCGTGTCGATGAGCTGATTCGCGAAACCCATCGCCACCATCATTCCCAGACCGGCGAATGAATTGCCTTTCATATCGGGCGAATTCGCCACTTTCGATTGCACCATGGTCAAGAATTGACCACGCAGGCTTTCACGCAGCGACGGAAAGTCGACGTGCGACGAAAACGAGTCGGCATCCTTGTCCGTCATGGCCGATCGCATTTGATACATCGTGAAGTATGGGCTCGCGTAACTGGACGCGACGCCTGCGGCGATGGCGATTGCTGCGATCACGATTCGTGTTTTCTTTTTCATGGTCTCGGCGTGTGTCGATATTGTTTATCGGGAAAGCAGTTTAACGGTCGTGCGCCGGAAAGTTTGAGGCGTTGACTGTTCGCACGGGGAATCGCTGCGCGGTTTCGCATGATGGCTGGACGGGCGGCCGTGCCTGCGGTGGGGGAGATATCGTCCTGTCGGATGCAGTGCTGCGCTCGTATCGTGCCAAGCGGCCGGATGAGTCGTCGGAATGCGATCGCCGTTCGATTTTGAATGGCGGATTAATTGGCGCATCGAGGCTGAAACGATATTGCCGCGATGGAAACCGCAGTTGAACTGCGTGGCCCGCGCGGGTGAGCGTGGCGAATCGGAATTGAAGACGTGGACGAAAGGCGTGCCGTCACCCGGATTGGCGGCTCACTCGACCCTGTTCGACGACGCGCGGCGGGAGGGCGAACAATGAAGCAAGAGCCCGTCGGGGCAGCCTGCGCCGACGATTGGCGTGCGTTTTCGCAGGGAGAAATAAAAAAACGGGCCGAGAGGCCCGCTTTTACCGTGTGCCGGCGGAGAGGGGGCTTCGCCCACACGGGCGCGGGCCGCGGATTCGCTTGCAGGCGAATCCCTTCGAATCCCACGCGCAGGCCGAACGATCGGCTCGCTTCTCTCCGGAAACGAAAATGCCCGCTGGCGCGGGCATTGAATCCTGGCGGAGAGAGGGGGATTCGAACCCCCGATAGGCGATTAACCTATACACGCTTTCCAGGCGTGCGACTTAAACCACTCATCCATCTCTCCGGAAGACCGAGAGTATAGCAAACTCTGGCGGCAGCCCGCCACTCCCTTCGGCGCCCGTCAAAAATCCGTCGTCATCGACAGCCACACCGACCGCGGCTCGCCCTGCGTCAGATACCCGCCGGTCGCCGACGACCAGTACGCCTTGTTGGCGACGTTGCGCACGGTTGCGCGGAATGTCGTCTTCTTGCCGAACACGTCCGTCGCGTATCGCGCACCAAGATCGAAGCGGTCCCATGCATGGATCGACATCGTGTTCGCGACGTCCAGGTACTGCGGCCCCGTGTGGATCCAGCGCGCGGTCAGCGTGAGTCCGTTCAGCATCGGCACATCGTATTCGGCGTTCGCGTTGAACAGGAACGACGGCACGCCGATCGGCCGGTTGCCGTCGTTCGCGCCGCCCGCCGTGTTCTGCAGCGTCGCCTTGAGGTACGTCGCACCGGCGATCACCCGCACGCCTTTCCACGGCTCGCCGTACACGGCCGTCTCGATGCCGCGGTGCCGCTGCGTGCCGTCGGCGCCGAACAACTGCGACGCCGGATCGGTGTACGCCATCGGCTTCTCGATCTGGAACAGCGCGAGCGACGCGCCGTACTTGTCGGTGTCGTAGCGGATCCCGGCTTCGTATTGCTTCGACCGGAACGGCGACAGCGCCTGGCCCGCATTGCGCGCGGTGTTCGGTGCGACTTCGCCTTGCGCGAGCGCCTCGCTGCGGTTCGCGAAGATCGACACGTTGCGCGAGGGCTTCACGACGAGACCGAATACCGGCGTCGTGATCGCGTCGCTGTACGTGGTGGTGACCGCGCCCGTGTAGTCGAAGTTGTCGACCGAAATCGACTGGCGGCGCGCGCCGATCGTGAACAGCACGCGGTCGTCGAGGAAGCCGAGCGTGTCGGACACCGCGAAGCTGCGCAGCCAGGTCTTCGTGATCGTGCCCGGATCGTTCATGTCGCCGCCCGAGTAGGCGGTCGCCGGGAACGCAACCGGCGCCGGATCGTAGAGCGTCGTCGGGAATGCGCTCGACATCGTGTACGCGGACTGGCTGTCGATGCGGATGAACGACGCGCCGGCCGTCACGAAGTGCGACACGGGGCCGGTCGTGAAGCGCCCGCGCACGCCGGCTTCGGCCGATTGCGCATCTTCCTTGTGCGGCACGCTCAGGCGCGAGCCGGTCGTGCCGGACGACGAGTAGGTCGGCGTGTAATAGTCGCCGTGTTCGTTCGTATGGCGCGCGCCGGCCGATACGTAGGCCGTCCACGCGGGCAGGAAATCGTACTCGGCGCGCACGATGCCGATCGTGTCCTCGAGCTCGCTGAAGCTCCACGGCTGCGCATAGTTGTGCGTCGCGGACGGTACGGCCGGCAACTGGTTGCCGCTGATCAGCACGACCGGGCGGCCGTTGTCGATCCGTTGCCGCTGATACAGGAAGTCGCCGTACAGGCGCAGCTTGTCGCCGCGCCAGTCGAGCGACACGGCCGTCACGTTGTCGCGGCGGCGCTCGCCGTCGACGGCCGTATCGCCGCCGTTGATCGACTGGTTCACGCGCACGCCGAACTGGCCTTCGCTGCCGAAGCGGCGGCCGATGTCCACATGCGTGCCGAGCGAACCGGATGTGGCGCCGTCGACGGTGACGCGCGTGAGCGGCTTGTCGTCCGCGCGCTTCAACTGCAGGTTCACGCCGCCGCCGATCGCCGAGCCGCCCGGCGACGCGCCGTTCAGGAAGGCATTCGCGCCCTTGAACACGTCGACACGCTCGACCGCCTCGGTTTCGACGAGCTGACGCGGCGTGACGCCATACAGGCCATTCAGCGACACGTCGTCGCCGGCGAGCGTGAAACCGCGGATGACGAACACCTGGGAGAAATTGCCGTAGCCGGACGCGCTGCGCACGGCCGGATCGTTGTCGAGCACGTCGGCGAGCGTGCGTGCCTGCTGGTCCTCGATCAGTTTCGACGTGTAGGTGGTCATGCTGAACGGCACGTCGCTGGCCTTTTGCCGGCCGAGCACGCCGAAATCCGCGCCGCGCGCGACCTGGCCGCCTGCATAGGTCGGCGCGAGGTCGCCAGGCAGCGGCTCGGCTGCGCCGGTCACGTTGATCGACGGCAGCACGGCCGCGTCGGGTGCGGCGCCGGCGGCGGAAGTGGCCTGCTGGGCCAGGGCGACGGCAGGGACGGTACAGGCGAGCGCAATGCCGAAGGCAATCGGCGTGAGACGCCGGACGGGTAACGAAAGTGTCGACATGGGACGCAATTCGGATGTGGTCGGTGATCCATCCCAGGGCGGCAAATCGGAATCCGGGCGGCGTGGCGCGTCCGTACTGTCGCGGGCGCGGTTTTTATCGAGCGGCGGAGTCTAGCGTAAACGCGAATGATTGTCGTTTACTAAATGATCGACTCACTATTCGGGAAGGCGGGCGGTCGCCGTGCAGGATCGACGGCGCTCAGCCGCTGCGCAGGGATCGCGATGAACATGCGATCATTGACCGGCCGCATTCGTCGTAACAAATCGCGCGTGTCGATTTCTGTCCGCGTGGCTGGTGAACGACGATGCCATCCGCTCGGATCGCTCTCTTCAGAAGGAACGCCACGCCATGTCGCTCTCCGCCTTGCTCGCCTTTGCCCTGATCCTGTCCGTCGGCGTCGCGACGCCTGGCCCGACGGTGTTGCTCGCGATGAGCAACGGCTCGCGGTACGGATTGCGTCACGCGATGGTCGGGATGCTCGGCGCCGTCACGGCGGACGTCGTGCTCGTCGCGCTGGTCGGGTTCGGCCTCGGCGTGCTGCTCGAGGCGTCCGAAACGGCGTTCGTGACGCTGAAGCTGCTCGGCGCGGCGTGGCTCGCGTACGTGGGCATCCGGATGCTGATGTCGAGCGGCAGCCCTGCCGATGCGCAGGCGTGCGTACCCGCGACGCCCGATCGCCGGACCGCTTTCCTGAAGAGTTTCTTCGTCGCGATGAGCAACCCGAAGTACTACCTGTTCATGTCCGCGCTGCTGCCGCAGTTCGTCGACCGGTCACAGGCGATCGCGCCGCAGTACGCGATCCTTGCGGCGACGATCGTCGCGATCGACGTGATCGGGATGACCGGTTACGCGCTGCTGGGCGTGCATTCGGTCCGCGTGTGGAAAGCGGCCGGGGAGAAGTGGCTGAACCGTGTCAGCGGGTCGCTGCTGCTGATGCTCGCGGCGTACGTTGCCCTGTATCGCAAGGCCGCGCACTGACGCGGCGATGCAGCGATGCAGCGGGAAAGCGGCACGCTGAAGGCCGTGCGGCGATGACGCCGGTCGATCGCTTCGCGCTCGAGACGCACGACGGGCCGTATGAAGCGTGGCCGCCGCGCACGCGTGTGCGGGTCGATGGCGTGCGTTCCGCGCTCGCCGTTTCCGGCTATGTGCTGTTGCGCCAGTTCGAAACGCCGGCCGCGTATCTGCTCGTCACCGACTACGACTGCCCGTTCGAGGAAGCCGTCACGTTCACGCTCGTGTCGAAGGATCCACTGAAGGTGCTCGCGCAGCGCACGGTCGGCGCGATGTATGCGTCGTTCTATCTGGACGACCTGACGTGGGCCGACGACCGGCATTTCAGCGCGACGTTCGTCGGGTTCGACGGGCGATGGGATTTCACGATTCGTGACCGATCCGTGCCGTTCGTCCTGCCCGGATTGGGCATGCGGCACGTACGCGGATGACACCGGGACGATGGTCGGGTGCCGCCGGATGATGCCCGAATCGATTCGAAAGACTGTGAATTTTTGAATCCGGCCGGCGACCTTGCAACAAGGATTCTAAATCCTGTCAAAAAGCCGTCATCAACCTGACAAATTTGCTATGCTCGCCGAAAACCAGACGAGCGGCACTCCCAGGACGGACCGGCGGGCGTGATTGCTCGACGAATAACGAAGTAAAACAAAATCCTGAGAGTCACGCTGTGAATACAGCCGAATTGCTACGCACGTTTGCGTCCGGGGTGGTCGATCAGAACAATCGGCCGGTTCGCATGAACTGGGGGCCCGCTCAGAAGACGCTCGAGCAGGTGCTTGCGCTTCAGTATGCCGACATCCGCGAAGGGTTGATGACGGGCGTCGACGGGCATCTGACCTGCGTGTCCGCGCGGACCGATCTCCCGATCCGCAGCTTCATCGGGCTGCCGGTTTCCGTCGAGATGACGACCGATCGTGGGCGTCTCCACACCATCAACGGCATCGTCACCGACGTTCGCACCGGACAGTCAGACGGTTCGCTGACCTGCTACCAGCTGACGATTCGCGACGTGCTGTCCGTGATGGAGCGGCGGACCAATTCGCGGCTGTTTCGCTCCAAGAGCCTGCCCGACATCCTGGGCGTGCTGCTTCAGGAGTGGCGCCAGCGCAGCCCGGCGCTCGCCGGCGCATTCGAATTCGACCTGTCCGGCCTGCACGGCGAACGATACCCGGCGCGCGAGCTGACGCGGCAGGTCAACGAGTCGGACGCGCATTTCATCCGGCGGCTGTTGCGGCGCGACGGTGCGACCGTATTCGTCAAGGCGGGCAAGGCCGGCGAGCGGGCAAGCGGCAACGCGCATGACACGCCGGTTCACACGCTCGTCTTCGCCGACGACTCGATGAAGCTGCCGGACACGGCCGCCGGTACCATCCGTTACCACCGCGACGCCGCTACGGAAGAACGCGATTCGATCACGTTGTGGGCGACGAGCCGCCGGTTGATCCCGGGCAAGATCGTCCGGCCGACGTGGGATTACAAGACCGGCCGGATGTCGCAAACCGAACAGGCGACGATCGTCGACCAGGGCGACGGCGGCAACGACCTCGGGCATTTGCTGGCTGATGCCGTCATCGATATCCCGCACGCGGGGGATTCGTCGTCCGACCTCGACCGGATCGGCAAGGACCGGATGCTGGCGCATGAACTGCGTGCCGAATCCGTCGACGGCGTGAGCAATGTGCGCGATCTGGCCGTCGGTCACTGGTTTGCGCTTGCCGAGCATCCGCAGCTCGACACCTTGCCGGCCGAACAGCGGCAGTTCGTCGTCACGTCGCTTCACCATCGCGTGCGGAACAACCTGCCGAAGGAACTGAACGAGCGCGCGCAGTCGTTGTTCGCGGCAAGCCGCGTGCTGTTCAACGCGGTGCCGGCCGACGTGAGCGGCAAGCCGGGCGATGAGAGCGACAGGCGCTACGAGAACACGTTCTCGTGCGTGCGGCGCGGCGTACCGCTGACGCCTGCCTACGATCCCCACGTCGACCTGCCACCCGTGCATCCGATGACGGCCGTCGTCGTTGGCCCGGAGGGCGAGGAGGTGTTCTGCGATGAAATGGGTCGCATCCGTGTGCGGATCCAGGGGCTGAATGCGGACGATCATGCGCACGCGCAGGGCGCCGGCACGAGCGGCACGCCGTCCGACAGCGCGCCGGTGCGCGTCGCCTGCGCGCTCGCCGGGCCGAGTTTCGGCGCGAATACGTTGCCGCGCGTCGGCATGGAGGTGCTGATCGGTCATATCGGCGGCGATCCGGACCGGCTCGTCGTGATGGGCGTGCTGGCCAACGGGCCGAACATGCCGGCGACCTTCAGCCATACGGGCGCGCTGCCGGGCAACCGTTACCTGTCCGGCACGAAGACGAAGGAAATCAAGGGGCAGCGCTACAACCAGATCCGCTTCGACGATACGCCCGGCCAGATCAGCAGCCAGCTGGCGAGCGAGCACGCGTACAGTCAGCTGAACCTCGGCTATCTGACGCAGCCGCGCGACAACGGGCAGGGTGCGGCGCGCGGCGAGGGCGCCGAGTTGCGCAGCGATGCGCACGTGGCGATTCGCAGCGGCAAGGCGATGCTGATTTCGGCGTGGGAACGGCTGCGCGCGAGCGACGGCCACCTGGCGCGGGACGAGTATCTGCAATTGATGCAGGAATGCGTCGAGCTGTTCAAGAGCCTCGGCGACTATGCGGGCCAGCACCAGGGCGTGGCGCCCGATACGCAGCCGCACGACGCGCTCATGACCACGGTGAAGGGCTGGCCGAATGGCGAGGCGTCCGGCGGCGGTGAATCGTCAGGCGCGTCGATGGCCGCGATCGGCATCACCGCGCCGGCCGGCATCAGCATGGCGACACCGAAGACCGTCACGACCCATGCGGGCGGCAACGTCGACGTCGTCGCGCAGAACCACTTGCAGTACACGAGCGGTCAGCGAATCAACCTGCAGGCCGGGCATGGCGTGGCGATGTTCGCACACAGCGAAGGCGTGTCGGCGATCGCCAACCAGGGGAAGGTGGCGCTGCAGAGCCAGAACGACGATACGCAGATCGACTCGGCGAAGAACATCCAGATGACGGCGGGGGGCGGCAAGCTCGCGGGCATGGCCAGCGAGCAGGTCGTGTTCGTGACGTCGGGCGGCGCGTATCTGAAGCTGCATGGCGGCGATATCGAGCTCGGGTGTCCGGGGAGTTTCACCGTCAAATCCGCGTCGCATACGTGGGCCGGGCCGGCGAGCATGAGCGCCGATTTTCCGAAGTTCGACCAGGGCTCGCTGGGGCGCGTGCCGAAGCTGGTCCGGGCTACCGACGGGCAGCCGGTCGAGGGCATGGAAGCCGAGGTGCGCAAGGCGTCGGGCGAGTTGATCAAGGGGAAGACCGATGCGCAAGGCAAGCTGGCGCCGGTCAGCAGCGATCAGTTCGAACAACTGGCGGTGCGCTTCTTCAAGTCGAGAACCTGAGCTGAGTCTTCAAGAAAAACAACATGTTCAACTACAACTTTGCGCAGAACCCGAGCGGGCAAACGTCGGCTGACGATGCGTCGCAGACTTCGGTGGGCGGTGGGGCGGGGACGACGCTGTTCAATCGCAACGACCTCGAATGCGTGATGCAGATGCCGCTGCCGGGTGTGGTCATCTTCGTGCACGGGGTGAATTCTGAGGGCGAATGGTTCAAGGACGCCGAGCAGGGGCTGTGCGCCGGATTGAACCGGCGCATGGGGCGCTATGACGATCAACTGTTCCATTTCGGGCCAGTGGCCGGGCAGATGACGCCGGTCAGCTATATCGAGAGCCTGACGTCCGACGGCTTCCTGAATCCGGAAATGACGTCGAAGACGTACATCAAGCCCGATCCGTCCTTTTCTCCCGTCATTCATTTCCGGTGGGGCTATGCCGCCAATGCTGAGGAACTGAAGGAGTATGGCGACAAGATCATGCTCAACGAGAAGAATTACTGGGGCGGCGGGCCGTTCGCGGGCGGGTGTTCGAGTCTGCCGGATCTGTGGAACGACGGGTTGCACGACCGGCTTTTTCTCTGGTTGACCGTCCAGCATATGAATTCGATCGGCAACCGCAAGATCTATTCGACGCCGCCGCGTACCTATGGCGTGCTGGGTGCGCTACGGCTTGCGCGCCTGGTCGAATCGATCCGCAAGCGCCAGGCCGACGTGCCGATCACGATCGTGTGCCACAGCCAGGGAAACATGATCGGTCTTGCCGCTGCGTTCCTCGGCGACCGGTTGCCGGAGGTGGAGGACCGGTGGGGCAAGAAAGGACGCTGCGTGGCGGACACTTATGTTCTTGCCAATCCGCCGTACAGCCTGGTGGAGAGCAACTTCACCGATACCTGGGCACAGCGCGGGGTACGCGACAAGAACGGACACGTGGGGCGCGAGACCTATGTCGCCCGCAAGGAAACGCTGAGGGAGTACTTCGATATCCTGCGCGCTCGAGCCGATCTGGAGATGCCTGCGGAGGATCTCGATCGCGCGATGGAAAACGCCAGACCGTCGGAGTGCGGGGGGAAGCCGTATAGCGCAGCCAAGGACCGGGAGGCGCACGGGTTGTACCAGAAGAATACCTACGGAAGAGTGACACTGTATTGCTGTCCGCATGATCAGGTCATTTCCGCCCTGACCGTTCAAGGGATCGGATGGCGCGGCATGAATATCGAAGAGATCAGTGCGACGAACGCGTGGGGTGTTTTCTCGCAACGTGTGTTCGCGTCGAATTTCGAGGTCGGCGGTGACAATAAGCTATACCGGTATTGGGAGGATGACTGGCGTAGTGGCAAGAACAAAACGGAGGGGTTTTGGTATCCCCCGTCACCGCCCGCGCGATACGGTTTTGCGCGAGGCATGCATTCCAACGAGGGGTGGTTCGCGAAGTTTGTCACGTTTGTAACGAGCCCCGCCCTCTACCTGTTCAACTTGTCGGACATGGAGGTCAATGCCCTGCCGCCGAAAGAATGGGAAATCCCGATTACGGCTCCGATGCTCGACAAGGAAACACGCTTCTTTCCAAAGGCGTTGCGTTACGGCAAACCATCAGGCGCTTGTGATGCGCACGGGAAACCGATCGAGGAAGGGCGCTTCAACGAGGGTTACGATCCGCCGTCGGCTGGCCGCGATGCCAATAAGGAGGGTAAGCGGGATGACGACCCATACGACAACTTCGACACGAAGTCGGAAAAATTTGCGACCGAAAGCGACGCGCTGAAAGCGCAGGGGGATGCCGCATCCGAGGCTGCGCAGCGGTACGAGGATCACTCCATTCTCCGTATGGAGGCGCGGAGATCCGGAAATCGCCGCTGGGTCGACAAAGATGGAAAGGTAGTCGGAGAGGACAATCCAGAGTCAGCAAGTGCTGACTACACCGAATGGCGGAACAAGGAGATTTTTCAGATTCTGAACGGTGGGGACAAAAATAACCCCACCAACCATTCGACCATCATGACCAACAAGGACCATGCTGAAAAGGCACTCGCTTATGATGTGGCAATTGGTCTTTGCTATCTGACGGAGCTTGATTTCTATAAGCTTCGCATTGAGGCTGACTGGAGGTTTATCGGTGATCTGGATGACAGTCATCCGAGTCAGAAATTTTCTGAATATCTCTCGTACGGTAAATATAAAAAGGATTTCCTTCAGAATTGGGTGAAGAAGGACAAGGATGCAATGATGCCATCTAAGATATATGACGAACGCGATGGAGGGCTTTTCCTGAAGATCGGGGGTATTCTGTGAGAACGATCATCGCCACATGGCCTCGTCGTGTAGGAATGGCATGCGTTGTGATGATCGTAACCTCTATCGTTTCGCTTGTACTGGCGACTTCGACCGGTGATTCGACTGGTGGGCTATTGAATTTGGGGGAATTGATGAAGCGACTGGTGCTGCTGCCGGGACTTCTGGCAATTGTGGTGTTGGCGTTGACGACCGTTCTTGTAGCACCGAAAGCGATCGCTGCGCCGGCTGCCGGATCGGCTTCCGCAGGTGCGGGGGCAGAGCCGTCCAAGCCTTTCGTGGCTCAAGTGGTGGGCCTTGAGTGGATGAATCCACTGCAGAGGCGTGACTATCCGACAGAGTGGCAATTGTTGTGGACGCTGGGATTGGTGAAGCCGAACAACAACGACGATATGGTTCGGGCAAATCCGAAGAAATATTCGACGTTGCAAGCAATTTCTATTGTGGCCGATGGTCAATGGGGTAGTGAGTCATTTGTTGGGTTTTATAAGAAGTATGTTAGAAAATTGCTCGTGCTTTTTCGTGCTCGATATGTAACGAGTTCTGATTATTTTTATACGGTAAAGTCTGATAATAAAAAGGAGTGGCGCGAATTGGCTGGTGTCCGCGTCGAGCTCGCCATTCCGAAGGGGCGTCTGGATCCGGTGCTTGCCGGATCATTCTTGAGTGACGAAATGACCAATGCGTATGAGATCGGCAATCCGTCCGCGAAAGACCTATGGAGTCACGATACGCCGCCCGATGTGCATGTGACGACGGGCCAGGGGAATGCCGGCTTCACGTCGCTGAACGCGGCACTGGACTATCTGGCTGCCCACCCCGACAAAAGCGTGTGGGTAATGAACTGGGACGCCCCCAGCTTTCCGCCGAAGGATGAACAGATCAACGAGAACATGGTGGTGCTGTTCCTGGCGGGTCCGGACCTGAAGACGGAACGTGAGCCGCTTGCGTGGATCGGCAAAGCCGCGCGAAGCAACGTCAAGGATTTCGAGGCGAAGCAAGGCGCGAGCCGCGCGGTGCAGGCATGGAAGTCGACGCTCGATAAAGCGGCGATCAATGCAGGCGTGCCGGTGTCGTCGGTGAATTACATCGTGCACGACGCAGGCAAGGGCAGCGATGCTGCATCGACACGGATTGCCTCGCTGTCGCAGACGCTGACGGAAGTGCTGCCGGAATACGATTTCCGTACGCAGACCTTCAACACATCGGCGTTGCTCGGCGACATGGGAGCTGGCGCGGCGCTGACCGATGTGGCGCTGGCGATCGGCCGGGCGAATCACCTCGGCGGCAACGTGCTTGTCGCAGGAACGACCGACACCGAGCATCCGACGGCAGTGGTAGTCGTTGCGCCTTCGAAGCTGACGCCGATCGACGCAGGCAAGGACTGGTTCCGCGCACGCGGGGAGAACAACGCGTACTTGCCGTGGTGGGGCCGCCGTCATGACGCGCGTCCGGCATCGCAAGGCTATTCGGAATAAGGAGCACGCATGCGCGGAATCATTCGAGTCGGCGACGCGACGAGCCATGGTGGGCAGGTCGTAACCGGCAGCGCGGTCAGTGAAGTGATGGGGCGGCCGGTCGCCCGACTCGGTGATACGTGTGTCTGCCCGATCGCGGGCCATCAGGCCTGCTTTATCGCCGAAGGCGATCCGCAGGTCATCGTCGATGGCAAACCCGCTGCATTCGATGGCCACAAGACATCGTGTGGCGCGACGCTGATTTCGAGTCTGGCGTCGTCCGGACGGGAATGAATTGTCGAACCGGCCTCCGTCGTTGGCCGGTTCGACCAGGAATATTCATGTATCGCATTCTTGCCGGACGCTTTGGATTCGTCTCACTCGCCATGGCGGCACTTCTGTCGGTCTCGCCGTTGCGGGCCGAGACGAGTACTGCGCTGGCGCCATCTGTCGAAGAGGGGGCTGCCGCGCCGTTCGTTGCCCAGGTAGTCGGACTTGAATGGCTCAATCCGCTGCAGCGCCGTGACTATCCGACCGAGTGGCAATTGCTGTGGACGCTCGGGTTGGTGAAGCCGAACGTCGACGACGATATGGTGCGGACAAATCCCCAAAAATACTCGACGTTGCAGGCGATCTCTATCGTGGCGGACGGGGCGCGGGGGCGCGAGTCGTTCGTGGGTTTCTACGAGAAATATATTAGCGAACTTCTTGTGTTGTTTCGGACGCGCTATGTGATGAACCCGGACTATTTTTACACCGTCAGCTCGAAGTACAAGAGAGAGTGGCGCGAACTGGCCGGGGTGCGTGTCGAATTAGCACTTCCTGCCGGCCGGCTCGACCCGGTAGCTGCCGGAGCGTTCTTGCGCGACGAAATGGTGAGTGCGTATGAAATCGGCAACCCCTCCGCAAAAGATCTATGGAGTCGTGACACGCCGCCCGATGTGCACGTGACCTCGGGTCGGGGCAATGCCGGCTTCACGTCGCTGAACGCTGCGCTGGACTACCTCGCCGCGCACCCCGACAAAAGCGCATGGGTGATGAACTGGGACGCGCCGAGCTTTCCGCCGCAGGACGAACAGATCAACGAAAACATGGTGGTGCTGTTCCTCGCGGGTCCGGGTTTGAAGACCGAACGAGAGCCGCTCGCCTGGATCGGCAAGGCCGCACGGGGCAACCTTCGGGATTTCGACGGGAGCAACGATGCAATGCGTGCGGCGCATGCGTGGAGATCGACGATTATCGATGCGGCAGCAAGCAATGCCGGCGTCACGGTTTCGTCGCTGAACTATGTCATTCATGACGCGGGCAAGGGCAGCGATGCCGCGTCGGCAAGGGCTGCGGCCTTCTCGCAAGGACTCGCGGAAGCCTTGCCGGAAAACGACCTTCGCGGAAATACCTTCAACACGTCGGCATTGCTCGGTGACATGGGGGCCGGTGCGGCCTTGACCAATGTGGCACTCGCGATCGGTCGCGCGAATCACCTCGGTGGAAACGTGCTCGTGGCGGGAACGACCGACGCCGAGCATCCGACAGCAGTGGTGGTGGTCGCGCCATCGAAGCTGACACCGATCGACGCCAGCAAGAACTGGTTCCGCGCTCGCGGCGGAAACAACGCGTATTTGCCGTGGTGGGGCCGTCGTCACGATGCGCGTCCAGCGTCGCAAGGCTATTCGGAGTAGGACCTGGCGCAGGCGACTGCCGCAATACATCGCATGTCCGCACGTCAGGCATCGACGGATACGCCGTCGACCGATGCGGTGCGACGCCCCTCCGGCGTTAAGCAATCTGTAACAATCAGCGGAATAGCGAGAAGCAAATTCTTTCAAACTACTTTCTATTTCTCGTTGCTGGTACTTCCCGAGAAATCCGGATTCTCGCTCCATCAAGGCATTGGCCCCCGCGTCACCAGAAGCGTCATCGAGGTTTTCATCGAATACATTACAAAGCGTATGGCGATTGAAAGATTTGCGTCGCTTGACGCACCGCACCGTCGCCATTTATTGTCCGTCTGCCGCCCGTGAGAGAGCACGACGACAACACGTAGCAAAAAGCAGAAAAGGAAACGTGGTAGCCACATGAAGCCGCTATTCGATGACAAGAAATCCGATGCGGTCAGCGATCGTCCTTCCACCCCGTCTTTGTCACCCGTCGCAGTGCCTGCCGCCGTCGCGAACGTCGTCGTGCCGGCCGCGCAGCCGACGGAGCACGCGCGCCTGATCACCGTCGACGAGATCGACCAGCTCGGCGCGACGCAGGGCACGCGGATCGCCGCCTTTTCCCAACAGATTCTCGCGAGTGTCCGCGCGTCGGATGCCGACCAGTTCGGCGACAAGCTCAACGAACTGATCGCGACCGCGAAGGGGCTCGACCCGCGCGGCGCCGACAAGGGCGGGCTGCTCACGCAGGTCACGCGGCTGTTCCGCTCGACCAAGGAGAAGCTGCTGTCGCAATACGAGTCGGTGAGCAAACGGATGGACACGCTCGTCGTCGAGCTCGAGAACCATGCGCAGCGTCAGAAAGCCGGCATCGACGAACTCGAGCGGATGTACAACGACAACTACGCGCTGCACCAGGAGCTCGCGCAGTCGAAGGCGCACGGCGAAACGGCGCTCGCGACGCTGCGCGCGCACCTCGCGGCAG
The DNA here is from genome assembly GCF_902499125.1 of Burkholderia arboris. GTDB lineage: Bacteria > Pseudomonadota > Gammaproteobacteria > Burkholderiales > Burkholderiaceae > Burkholderia > Burkholderia arboris. The sequence continues at coordinate 3,301 of NZ_CABVPX010000048.1, read as the reverse complement.
GCCAGCAGCCGGCGGACGATGCGTTCGCGGCACAGCGCCTGCTCGACGTGAAGCGCAAGGTCGACGCACTCGAAAGCAAGCTCGACGACCTCGACCGCGCGATGCTGATGTCGAAGCAGCTCGCGCCGCAGATCCGGATGGAGCAGGACCAGAAACGCACGCTGACGTCGAAGTTCATGACGATCAAGACCGTGCTGATCCCCGCGTGGACCAACGCGTTCGCGCTCTATCTCGAGCAACTCAGCACGAAGCGCGCGGCGGCGCTCGCGAACGCGACGTACGACGCGGCCGACGAGGCGATCCGCGCGCAGGCCGACCTGAACCGCCAGAACGCGCAGGAAGTCGCGAAGCTCGGCCAGCGTCCGGTGATCTCGACCGACACGTTCGAATACGCGCAGCAGCAGCTGTTCGGCGCATTCGACGACATCACGCAGATCATCGCCGACGGCAAGCGCCAGCGCGAACAGGACGCGCCGCGCCTGCGCCAGCTCGAACAGGACCTGATCACCCGATTCGCTCCGAAGCACAACTGAGAGAACTGAGAGAACACCGCATGATTACGCTTGAGAAACGCGCGGCGAAGGTCGCGATCGTCCTCGAAAAACGCCAGATCCTGAAGCCGCCCGTCGTGCGTGTCGGCGCGGCGCTCGACATCTCGGGCTCCGCGAAGCCGCTGTACCAGTCGGGCGTGATCCAGGAGACGCACGACCGGATCCTCGGCATCGCACTGAAGTTCGACGACAACGGCGAAGTCGACACGTGGACCTTCACCGAAGGCTACGACCGCCTGCCGACCGCGACGCCGGACAACTACGGCTCGTACATCTCCGATCACGTGCTCGAAGCACGGATCGAGAAGTGGGGCGGCACGCAGTACGCGCCGGTGATGAACGACATCGTCGACTTCTTCTTTCGCGCGCCGGAGCCGAAGCGCGAAGCCAGGCGCGGTTTCCTGAGCCGGCTGTTCGGCAGTACGGACGAACCGTCCACGCCGGCCGCCTCCGCACCGGCGAATGGCCATCTGCCCGCGTGGGTACTGTTCGTCACCGACGGCCAGAACCCGAAGAACGACCGCAAACGCGTGCGCCAGCTGCTGGCCGAGTCGCAGCACTTCCCGCTGTACTGGTCGCTCGTCGGCGTCGGCGATCCGAGCGAATTCGGCTTCCTCGCGGAAATCGCGGACGAAATGCCGAACGTCGGCTTCCTGCATCTCGAATCGCTGAACATCAGCGACGAACAGATCTACGAACAGCTGATCACGCAAGAATTCTGCGACTGGGTGCGCGCGAAGTAAGCGCGGCCCGCACGCCCATTTTTCCGAACTCGATTACCCCATCATGTTGAAAGACTTCAAGATCCCGTTGTCGCTCACGGTGCTCGCGCTGATCGCGGCCTATCTCCTCGGCGGCGTGAAGGACATGCTGATCGTTGCGGTCCTGTGTGTGCTCGAAATTTCGCTGTCGCTCGACAACGCGGTCGTCAACGCATCGGTGCTCAAGAACTGGTCGGAGAAGTGGCGCAACCGCTTCATGGTGTTCGGCCTGCCGGTCGCGGTGTTCGGCATGCGGCTCGTGTTCCCGCTGCTGATCGTCGCGGTGATCGGCCACATCGGCCTGTGGGATGCGCTGACGCTCGCGATCGAATCGCCGGAGAAGTACGCGGCCGTGCTGACGTCCGCGCATCACGAGGTGTCGGCATTCGGTGGCGCGTTCCTGCTGATGGTGTTCTTCAAGTTCATGCTCGACACCGAGAAGGACGAACACTGGATCGGCTTCCTCGAAGGCCCGATGCGCCATCTCGGCCGCATCACCGCACTGGAAGTGGCGCTGACGCTCGCGATCGTGATCGTCGCGTCGTTCTACGTGCCGGCGGCCGAGCAGGTCAGCTTCCTGCTCGCGGGCGCGTTCGGCGTGATCGGCTTCGTGATCGCGCACGGCGTGGGCGACCTGGTCGGCGGCGGGGAGACGGGCACGCGCGTGGTGCGCGAAGGCGTCGCGGGTTTCATGTACCTGGAAGTGCTCGATTCGTCGTTCAGCTTCGACGGCGTGATCGGCGCGTTCGCGTTGTCGAACAACATCTTCCTGATCGCACTCGGCCTCGGCGTCGGTGCGGCCTACATCCGGGAGATGACGCTCGTGCTGCTAAAGAAGGGCACGCTCGCGCAGTACCGTTTTCTCGAGCACGGCGCGTTCTGGGCAATCGGTGCGCTCGCAACGATCATGTTCCTCGGCGTGAAGTTCGAGGTGCCCGAGGTCGTCACGGGCCTGATCGGCGCAGCGATGATCGCCGCGGCCGTATGGTCGTCGATCGTCGTGCAGCGCAGGGAAGACCGCACCGCGGTGGCGGGCGAGTAAGCACGCGTCACGCGCGGCGCGAACACCATCAACGAAGGGCCGCACCGTGCGGCCCGGCATTGCCGCCGGCGCAACGGCGGTTCCAGCAGAAGAGGTTCAGATGATCAATTTGTCGAAAGGCGGTCGCGTCAACCTGTCGAAGGAAGCGCCCGGCACGCAGAAATTCCGCATCGGTCTCGGTTGGGACGCGAACGCAACGGACACGGGCACGGACTTCGACCTCGACGTGTCGGTGTTCCTGTGCAAGTACGACACGCAAAGCAATCCGAGGCTGATCTCCGATCAGCACTTCGTGTTCTACAACAGCGAAGTGCGCACGATGGAGCGCAAGGAAACCTTCATCCAGCCGGGCGACGATTTCCCTAAGCGCGGGATGCCCGCGTCGAAGTGCCTGGGCGTCGTGCATAGCGGCGACAACCGCACCGGCAGCGGCGACGGCGACGACGAAGTGATCTTCATCGACGTGACGAAGCTTGCGGCCGACGTCGAGGAAATCTCGGTGGTCGTGACGATCGACCAGGCCGAAGCGCGCCGCCAGAATTTCGGGCAGGTTCGCAACAGCTACATCCAGATCGCCGACGAGGTGACGGGCGCCGTGATCGCGAAGTACGCACTCGAGGAGGATTTCTCGATGGAGACGTCGGTGCAGGTCGGCAGCTTCTATCGCCGCGACGGCCACTTCATGTTCAAGGCGGTCGGCGCCGGCTACAACCGCGGCCTCGGCGATTTCGTGCGCGCATACGGCGGCGCGGTCTGACTGGCGGCAGCCCGGCGTGCGGAACACCGCCGCGCCGGGCAGGAAGCAGCGATGACGAATCCGTCCGATGAGCCGAAGCGGCTCGAGTTCGATACGACGCCCGGGCGCACGCCCGGGCGTCTTGCGTTCGACGCACCGCCCGCGGCCGGCGCGCAGGCCGCGCGTGCGCCCGAGCGGCCCGCGCCGCAGG
>NZ_CABVPX010000047.1 GCF_902499125.1 Burkholderia arboris | reverse complement strand
GATCTCGTGCTCGCGAATCAGCGCCTCTCAGAGGTCAAGTTCTGATCGTCAAGACGGCCTCAGATTGACGCTTACGATTTGGCGACAGCGGTCTCGCGATGGCAAGACGGTTCTTGAGTTGTTGAATTACGTTGTCTGGGGAAATGGGAGCGTCGCCGCACGGCTCTGGAACTCCATCCGTAGCGACCAGTGGGCAATTCCACACATCGGACTAAGCAGCCTCGGCGAGGTCGTCGGTTGGGCCCGGCCGGACGAGTTCCCGCCGCGGAACATGCGTACTAGCAAGGGGCTGCGGGCGCTTGGCTACAACGTAAGGATCGGCGTATGAGGCGGGCTGCGGTGAGTGTGGGCACAGCTTGCCTCGGCGGCACGAGACCTAGCGGTAACTCTGGCGTAGGGGAGCAAAGTGGGGGGCAACTTTGGGGGCATCTCCGCCTTCTTGGTTCGGGCGAGGTTACCTGTATTGCGGTCGGGAGTTCGATCCTTCGTGTTTCTAGGACAGCGCCGGAGCCGACCCGGGTTGAGATTGCCTCAATCTGGAGCTAATCAAGCTTCTTGGCGAGGTCTTCGGCTTTGGGATGGTAATACCGCATCAGCATCTTCGTGTCGCGATGGCCCGTAATTTTCGCCAGCTCATGAAGAGGAAACTTTTCAGCAAGCCTAGACGTGGCCTCATGTCGCAAGTCGTGAAAGCATAAGTCGATCAGAAATTTTGGGTCATGCGGTGCGCCATTGCGAGCACAATCCTCCTCGTAAGTTTTCCGAGCTCGTGCGACCGCTCTTTCGAAGGCCCGGGTCACTGCGTCGGCGCGAAGCGGGAAAAACAATTCACGTCCATCTTTGCTTAGCTCTTCAAAGACGGCAACCGCTTTGCTCGAGAGCGGAACGTCTCGCGCGGTGCCATTCTTCGTCATGGCGAGTCGTGCAACGCGCTTTGTTAAATCAACTTGAGCTGGGCCGAGCGAGATCAACTCGCTTCGTCGCATTGCCGTTTCGACTGCAATGTCGATCAGGGCTGGCAAGAAAGCAGACGCGGATGCTGCTTTTACGTAAGCAAGCTCGTCGGTCGACGTGCATCTCTGGGTATCTGGTTCGATGTTGGATATGCGCCGGGTGCGCTCGTTCTTGACTGTAGGTTTGCGAACCAGTTCGACGGGATTGGAAAGACTCTCCAGGCCCCATTCCTTACGCGCAATCGTGAAGAGATGTGAAATGACCGCAAGGCGGCGGACAACGGTTGCCGGGCTATGCGTCTCGCACCATTCGTCGCGCAGCTTCGCGATGTCGACACGCCGTATTCCGGCGAGTGGTCGCTCGGCCAGCAACGAGTTTCGCAGCATCCGGATGATTGATTTTTCCTGGACTGCGCCTCGCTTATTCGACGCAATTTCGCGCTCGTAGCGGTCGAGTGCCTCTGTGAACGTCGTACTTTCAGCCTCTGCACTGCTCACGAAGCGGCCTCTGTCCATTTCGCTTTCGATGGCGCGCGCCCATTTTTCGGCGTCAGCTCGGGTATCGAATGTTTTCGATTGCTGGGGGTAGCCTTTCCGGCGTACCTTGGCTTGCCATTGAAGGTCGCCGCGCTTGGTGATGGTTGCCATGGGCCATTTTCGGGACGTGACTGTCTCAAGAGTGTCCCAAAAAGGCAGATTATGGTCAAGAAGCCCTTATTTTATTGAGCCGGCCTTCTGATTCGCAATGCGAAGGTCGGGAGTTCGATCCTCCTCCGCTCCACCAACGGAATTCGAAAGGCCCGATCGCAAGATCGGGCCTTTTTGTTTTCTGCGGGCCCATAGTCCGGCGGACTAGGTCGCCAACTCGTAGATCACCCTGATCGCCGGCACCGACAACACGGCGAACGCCACCGTGATGGCCGCAAGGATCGCGATCCTCTTCCGCAGCAGCGCGAAGAGGGCGATCGACAGTCCGTAGAACACGCAGGTCAGAATGATGATCCACCAGAGCGCCGCGTAGCCTGCACCGCCTTCGAAATTCGATACGTTCTGCGTGATCCGGGTCGCGGCATAACCCGCAACGGTCATGCTCGCGGGCAGGCACAGCACCGAATACAGGACGAAGACGATGATCTGCCGCGGTGTCGGGTCGGGAGACGTCATGACGAGCGCTTTTCCTTCGGGTGAACGGGGCGCCGAGCCGCCCGCCACGCGGGCCGGCTCAGGCAGCCGGCAGGATGCGGGCGTTTTCCGCGTTTGGCAACAACCGCCCGCCGCCTGCCGCGCTATCACCCGCGCCCGAAACTCGGCCGCTTCGGATCGTACGTCCACCCCGGCACCAGATAGCGCATCGCGATCGCGTCATCACGCGCGGTGCCGCCCACCGCGTTGTACAGCGCATGCGCGGCCTCGACCTGTGCCATGTCGATCTCGATCCCGAGCCCCGGCCGTTCCGGCACGGCCACCTTGCCGCCGACGATCGCGAGCGGTTCGCGCGTGAGCCGCGCGTCGCCTTCCTGCCAGATCCAGTGCGTGTCGATCGCGGTGATCGTGCCGGGCGCGGCCGCGGCCGCATGCGTGAACATCGCGAGCGACACGTCGAAGTGGTTGTTCGAGTGCGAGCCCCATGTGAGCCCCCAGTCGCGACACAGCTGCGCGAGCCGCACCGAGCCCTGCATCGTCCAGAAATGCGGATCGGCGAGCGGGATGTCGACCGCCTGCAGCCGCACGGCGTGATCCATCTGCCGCCAGTCGGTTGCGATCATGTTGGTCGCGGTCGGGATCCCCGTCGCGCGGCGGAATTCGGCCATCACCTCGCGGCCCGAATAGCCGCCTTCCGGCCCGCACGGATCTTCCGCATACGCGAGCAGCTGGCCTTGCCCGCGGCACAGTGCGACGGCTTCGTCGAGCGACCACGCGCCGTTCGGGTCGAGCGTCGCGCGCGCGTCGGGAAAGCGCGCCTTGATCGCGGCGATCGCTTCCATCTCGTCGGCGCCCGCCATCACGCCGCCCTTCAGCTTGAAATCGGTGAACCCGTAGCGCTCGACCGCGGCCTCGGCCTGCCGCGCGATGTCGGCCGGCGTGAGCGCCGCCTCGTTGCGCAGCCGGAACCACGCATCCACTGCGCGCGTCTCGTCGCGATACGGCAGGTCGGTGCGACGCCGCTCGCCGATGTAGAACAGGTACGCGAGCATCGGCACCGCGTCGCGCTGCTGGCCTTCGCCGAGCAGCGCCGCGACCGGCACGTCGAGATACTGGCCGAGCAGGTCGAGCAACGCGGCCTCGATCGCGGTGATCACGTTGTCGAGCCGCAGGTTGATCTCGTGCGGCTGGCGCAGCACCGCAGCCTCGCCAGCCGACGTCACTTCGTGCCGGATCGTGCGGCCCGCACCCGCGTCGGCACCGGACAGCGCCGCGCGCACCGCGTTGAGCGTCGCCTGGTAGCGCCCGATCGGCTGGCCGACCACGCGATCCGTCATGCGCTCGAGCGCGTGGCGGATGCCTTCGCCGCCCGGCACTTCGCCGACGCCCGTATGCCCGCTGCTGTCGTCGAGGATCACGAGGTTGCGCGTGAAATACGGCGCATGCGCGCCGCACAGGTTGAGCAGCATGCTGTCGCGGCCGGCGACGGGAATCACCTGCATGCGCGTGACGCGCGGCGTGCCGGCACGGCTGGGTTCGGACATCGGTTCGCTCCTGGTTCCGGTGGCGCGCGGGCCGCCGGACGCGCCGGCGCGGCCCGCGCCGTTCATTGAAGCTCGACGCGGCGGATCTCGCCGACGACGAACAGGTAGCAGATCACGGCGACGAGCGCGTGCGCGACGACATAGACGAGCGCGCCGTTGAACGAGCCGCTGCGGTCGACGATATAGCCGATCGCGATCGGCGTCGTGATGCTGGAGAGGTTGCCGCACGTGTTGAGCAGCGCGCCGCTCAGCCCCGCGATCTGGCGCGGCGCGGTGTCGGCGTTGACGGCCCAGCCGAGCGCGCCGAGCCCCTTGCCGAAGAACGACAGCGCCATGAACAGTACGACGAGCACGTGCGAATCGGTGTAGTTGCAGACGATCATCGACATCGACAGCAACATGCCGAACACGATCGGCACCTTGCGTGCGACCGACAGCGACCGGCCCTGCTTGAGCAGCGCGTCGGACACGACGCCGCCGAGTATCCCGCCGAGGAACCCGCACACGGCCGGGATCGACGCGACGAGCCCCGCGTTGAGGATCGACATCCCGCGCGCCTGCACGAGATAGACGGGGAACCACGTGATGAAGAAATAGGTGAGCGCGTTGATGCAGTACTGCGCGACGTACACGCCGATCAGCATCCGGTTCCTCAGCAGCGCCTTCACATGATGCATCGACGGGCCGCCGTCGCGTCCGCCGGTCGCCTGGTCGATGTTGACGAGCGCGCCGCCTTCGGCGAGGTAGTCGAGTTCCGCACGGTTGATGTTCGGGTGGTCCTTCGGGTCGTACATCGTGCGGTTCCACACCAGGACGAACGCGAAGCCGAGCACGCCCATCACCGCAAACACCGACTGCCAGCCGAACGCGTGCACGAGCCAGCCCATCAGCGGCGCGAACACGACGGTCGCCGCGTACTGCGCGGCGTTGAAGATCGCCGACGCGGTGCCGCGCTCGGCGGCCGGGAACCACGCGGACACGATCCGGCTGTTGGCCGGGAACGACGGCGCCTCGGCCGCGCCGACCAGGAAGCGCAGCCCGAACAGCAGCGCGAACGCGGCCGCGCCGCCGAAGAAGCCGATCGAGCCCTGCAGCAGCGTGAACAGCGACCAGAAGAAGATGCTGAACGCATAGACGATGCGCGACCCGTAGCGGTCGAGCAGCCAGCCGCCCGGCAGTTGCGCGACCACGTACGACCAGCCGAACGCGGAGAAGATGAAGCCGATCTGCACGTGGCTCAGGTGCAGCGCGCGGGCGAGGCTCGGGCCGGCGATCGCGATCGCCGCGCGATCCGCGTAGTTGATCGTCGTGACCGCGAACAGGACGGTCAGCACGAGCCAGCGCACGCGCGTGCGCCGGGCCGTTGCCGACGCGGACGCCGGCAGCGCGTGAAGCGGATTCATGACTTGTCTCCTCCGAAGGGCGGAAGGTGCCGTCGTGCGGCAGGCGCGTCGATGCGCGCGTTGTGTGCGTGGGTGCCGCCGGTTCGAGGCCGGGCACCGGACGCCGATGCAGGCAGGGCGTCCGGACCATTCTGTCATGTCGAAATTTGCGCTTTCATGCCAATTGCTGACTTGATCGATTCAGCATTTGAATCGATCGGCGAGTCGATCGGTCAGGCGTGCGCGTCGTCCGCGCCGGCACCGTGATGGCGCGCCACGTGTTGCGCGAGAAACTCGACGGCGGCGCGCACGCCGGGCAACTGGCCGCGCCGGTGCGGCATCAGCAGCGTTGTCGTGACGGTGCCCGCGCGCCAGCCGGGCAGCACGCGCACGAGCGCACCGGAGGCGAGCGCGGCGCCGGCGATCCAGTCGGGCAGGCAGGCGATGCCGAGGCCGGCTGTCGCAGCCTGCAGCAGCAGCGTCGATTCGTCGGCCTGCAGGCGGATGCGCGGCGCCACGTCGACGGTGTCGCCCCCGCGCTGCAGCCGCCACGGCTGCTGGCCCGGATGCAGCCCGTCATGCCGCGCGAGATCGGCAGGCTCGTCCGGGATGCCGGCATGCGCGAGATAGGCCGGCGACGCCACGGCGATGATCGGCGAGGCCGCGAGCGGCCGTTGCACGAGCGCGGAATCGGGCAGCGGCGCGAAATGGCTGCGCACCGCGATGTCGAAGCCTTCCTGCGCGATGTCGACGAGGCGGTCGCTCGCATGAATCTGCAGCAGCAGCTTCGGGTGCGCGATCGCCAGCGCCGGCAGGCACGGCGCGAGGATGTGCTGCGCGACCGGCACCGAGCTCGTGATCCGCACGATGCCGGCCGGCTCGGCGGCCTGCCGCAGCACCGCGTCGCGTGCGCTGTCGGCCTCGATCACGGCCGCACGCGCATGCTCGAAGAATTCGGTGCCGACCGGCGTGAGCCGGAAGCTGCGCGACGTGCGATGCACGAGCCGCGCGCCGAGCGTGCGCTCGAGCTCGGCCACGCGCTTGCTGACCGTCGATTTCGGCAGGTCGAGCTGGCGCGCCGCCGCCGACATGCTGCCGGCGTCGACTGCCTGCACGAACAGGTAGAGATCGTTCAGATTCACTTTCAGCGTCCACATGAGGAAACGACGGGTTTCAATTTTAGCGGCTACTGCGTCATCGTTCGTCATGGGAGCATGATCGCTCGTTCAACTTATGCGGAATCCTCCGATGTCTCCCATCCTTCTCTACGGCATTCCCGCCGGCTGCTCGTTCGGCTCGATCGTCGCGCTCGAATGGATCGGCCGCCCGTACCGTCTGTCGCGCATCGCGATGCCGAGCGTCGCGACGAGCGACGCGTATCTCGCGCTGAACCCGGTCGCCGAAACGCCGGCATTCGTGACCGCGAATGGCGACGTGCTGACCGAAAGCCTCGCGATCCTCGGCCACATCGGCGCGCAGGCGCTCGACAACGGCCTCGCCTTTCGCCAGGGCAGCGCGGATTTCGACCGGCTGAACCGGATGCTGGCGTGGCTGAACACGACGTTCTTCAACGCGTTCGGCGCGCTCTGGTATGTGTATGAACACGACACCGAGGGCGCCGAGAAAGCGGCGCTGCAGGCGTACGGCCGCGGCAAGGTGCTGAAGGCGCACCGCCAGCTCGAAGCGATGCTCGAGCGCAGCGAAGGCCCGTGGCTGCTGGGCGCGCGGCGCACGCTGGCCGATGCCTACTTCTCCGGGATCGCACGCTGGGCCGACTATCACGCGGTGTTCGAACGCGATGCGTTCCCGCACATCGCCGCGCTGCGCGCACGGCTCGCCGACGATGCGGGCGTGGAGTTCGCGCACGCGATCGAGAAAGAGCTGCCACTGCCGGCGTCGCTGGCGTTCGAAGGGCATGTGTCGCTCGACGACGCGCTGGCAAGCGCACGTGACCTCGCGTTTCCGGCCCGGGTGCTCTGACCGGCGTCGTGGTCGCCCGACGGGGCGGAAGACGGCAACGACAATTTTTACCCGGATAATATTGACATCCAATTAATACCCGGATAAAAATAGCGTCATTCCGATTCCTGCCCACGGGCGACCACGATGACAACTTCTACGCTTTTTCCTTCATACACGGCCTTCGACGGCCACCGGCGGCTCGCGTCAGGCCCGCTCGCGACGGTCGCGCTCGCGGTCCGGCAGGCTGCCGGCGACGCGATGCCCGGCACGATCCTGATCTTCGACGATGCGACGGGCCGCTCGATCGACCTCGACCTGCGCGGCACGGCGGACGACATCCGCACGCGCTACGCGCCGCCGGGCGACGCGCCCGGGGCCGCCGGCGAGCCGGCCGGCGCGGGCGAACAGCGCGGCCGCGGCCGGCCGAAACTCGGCGTCGTGTCGCGCGAAGTCACGTTGCTGCCGCGTCACTGGGAATGGCTCGGCGCGCAGCCGGGCGGCGCGTCGGTTGCACTGCGCAAGCTCGTCGAGGACGCACGGCGCACGCATGCGGCGGCCGACCGGCACCGCGATGCGCAAACCCGCGCCTACCACTTCATGTCGGCGATGGCGGGCGACTTGCCCGGTTTCGAGGAAGCTGCGCGGGCGCTGTATGCGAACGACGCGGCGCGGCTGGCCGAGCTGGTTGCCGGCTGGCCGGACGACGTGCGCGACCATGCGCTTGCCCTGGCGCGCGGCGACCTGCCGCCGTCTGCCGACGACTGCTGACGGAGCCCCGACACAATGACCGTATTCGACCTGAACCGCGGCGCGCTCGCGCCGGTCGCCGACGAAACCGATGTCGTCGATCTGCGCGTGACCGGCGCCATTCCGCGCGAACTCGACGGCACGTTGCTGCGCAACGGCCCGAATCCGCCGGGTGGCCGCTTCGAAGGGAGCGACATGCTGTCGTGGTGGCCGGAAGCCGCGATGCTGCATGCGATCGCGTTCGACGACGGCCGCGCGACCGGCTACCGGAACCGCTGGGCGCGCACGCAGCGCTGGGCCGTCGTGCATGCGCCTGAGCAGGTGCCGCATCTGCCCGACACCAATCCGAACGTGAACGTGGTGCAGCATGCAGGCGAATTGCTCGCGCTGGCCGAGGGCGGGGCGCCGCTCGCGATCACCGCCGCGCTCGATACGCTCGGCGCGCCGGCGCGGCACGCGGGCTTCGGCGGCGGGATGACCGCGCATCCGAAGGTCGACCCGGTGACCGGCGAGCTGATCGCGTTCCGCGCGGACTGGCGCGCGCCGTGGCTGCGCTACGGCGTGGCGGATGCGCAGGGCGTGCAACGCGTCGACGTCGAGATCGGCCTGAGCGCGCCGTCGATGATGCACGACCTCGCGATCACCGAAACCCGCAGCCTGCTGCTCGACCTGAACGTCGGCTACGACTTCTCGCTGCTGAAACAGGGCCACCGGATGCCGCTGCGCTGGCACGACGACCGGCCGGCGCGCATCGGGGTGATCGCGCGCCACGGCGGCGACGTGCACTGGTTCGACGTCGAACCGTGCTTCATCCAGCACGTCGTGAACGCCTACGACTGCGACGCGTCGTGCATCGTGCTCGATGCGGTGCGCTATCCGTCGTTCCTGCGGCTCGACGCGCGCACGGGCCGCTTCGCCGACAACCCGGTCGGCGAGCTGTGGCGCTACGTGATCGACACGGCGAACGGGCTGATCGACGAAGGGCCGCTCGCCGACGGCGGTATCGAGCTGCCGCGCATCAACGAAAGCCGGACGGGGCGCCGCTACCGCTATCTGTATGCGGTCGAGCAGCCGAACAACGCGGAAATGCGCGGCGTGATGCGCTTCGATCACGTGCGCGGCACGACGATGCACTACGCGGTGCCGGCCGGCGACCAGAACGGCGAGCCCGTGTTCGTGCCGCGTCCGGGCGGCACCGACGAGGACGACGGCTGGCTGCTGGTGGTGGTCTACCGTGCGGCGACCGATACGAGCGACGTCGTGATCCTCGATGCGCGCGCGATCGATGCGGGGCCGGTCGCGACCGTGCATCTGCCGCGTCGCGTGCCCGCCGGGTTCCACGGCGCGTGGGTGCCGCGCGCACGCTGAGTCGGGCTGGCCGGCTGGAGGCTTACGAGCCTTGCCGCGTCTTTTCCTGGATCTGGCGCCGGATGACTTCGCAGTAGTTGTCCCAGCTTTGACGGTCGTGGGCCAGATTCAGAAGGTCCAGTGCTCCGGACAGGTTGCCTTGGACCATCTGGTGCCTTGCCTCGTCGGCATAGAACACCGGGTTGCTACTACCCGCGTCGATTTTGGCCATTCGAAGTACGGAGGCTTCCGGGCCGCGCCCCAGTCTTTCGAGGGTATGGATCCGCATGGCGTCGGAGTAGTCGTCCGCGCACTGGCGATCGCCGGCAAGGTCCAGCAACCTCAATGCTTCAGGAGCGTTGTCGTGGTCGAGCTGATACTTGGCTTCGTCGTTATAGAACACGGGGTCGCGGGTGTCGCTGGCAATCGCCTGCTGACGCTGGCGCGACGCTTCGTGTGCGTTGCCGACGAGGCTCAGGCAATCGGCCCGGATGTGATCAACGTGCCCGTCAACCGCCTGCGGATGACGCTTCTGGTGCTCATCGAACCGGCGCAGAAAAGCTTCCGCGCCAGGTTTGCCGCGAGAGAGCAACGCTTTGCCGAGATTGGCCAGATAGGGCGGGAATCCGGGGTGCAGTTCCAGCGCCCGTTCGAAAGCCTGTAACGCTTCGTCGCATGCGTCGCCGCTGGTTACTCGCAGGCATTCTCCGAGAAAACGCAGCGCCTTGTGTTCGCGCGGGTGGATATTGACCAGCAGTTGCAGCACCTCCTGCTGACGGGCGATCGACTCCCCACCGTCACGCCGGCGATGATAAATGGCCCACAGTGCTTCATTGCTCCAGCCGATTTCCTTGCCGGTCAGATGGCCGATCCATTCCTCCATTGCGCCGAGCTCGTTGGCGCAGAGCAGGTGGTAAAAGGCTTCGTTGGCTCGCTGGAAGTTGATCTCTTCCCTCTGGCGGCCGATCTGGCGCTGCCAGCAGCGCGCGATCAATACATGCATATCGGCGACGGCCGGGTCGATGGCATCGGCGTAGTCGATGGCGAGCCCCGAGTCGCGCAGCCCCATTTGCGTCTGGCGCACCCAACTGGCGATGAAGCCGTGCAGGTAGTGATCCCTGTTGTTGTCGAGCGGAAGGAGACCGCGCCCACGCAGCTTTTGCCAGGCATCCTGGACACCGATGCCGTCTTCGAGTCCGTCGGCATGGTCCTGTGGAATCGCCCGGCGGTAAAGCGCAATGACTTTCAGCAGCTTGCGCTCGGCCGTTCCGAGGACCTCGTTGTGCAGGATCCCGAGCAGCCGTTCGTCGAGGCGGTCAATGAGCTCCTTGCGCAGATTCCGATAGACCTGCATGGGCGTGCTGCCCTGCTCTCTGGCGACAGTGGCGAGCAACTCGGCAGCCAGCGTATGGGCCGCGCCTCCATGCCCGCCACCCAGCCACTGGAAGAGGGCCTTGAGATCGGAGCCGGCATATGTCCAGTCGGCCTTCCGATCCGGCGGCGCACTGTTTGCAAGGAGTTCCGCGAGGCCGGCCTTGTCGAGCCCGGGAATTTCGAATGCGGGTGATTCGCTGCCGAAGCTCCCGTCGGCGGGCTTGTCGTTGAACTCGTAGACCCACTTCCAGTTCGGGAAGGCCGCGGACATTGCACGCAGCAGGACTCGAAGCTCCGGGTTGCACCATTGCGCGCCGCTCATCAGCAGGTGCGCGTCGTCGATCCAGACGAACGCTGGCTGGGCATTCGGGTATTGCCGTCTCAGCTCGGCGATCTGCTCCTCGAGCTTGCCGCTGGGCGGGGACGGATCTTCGCGCCGATTCTGCAGCACCCCCAGGAATCTGCGGAAAAACTCGCCGACCACGATCTGGCGGCTGCCGTGCACATCGACGAATTGCATGCCCTGGAATGGCGCGTGCCCGTGCAGTGCCTTGATCAGCGTGGTCTTGCCATTGCCGCTCAGGCCGTGCAGCACCAGGCCGGATTTGTCCTTGAGTCGGGCGACGAGCTGGCCAAGCAGTTTGTCGCGCCCGTACAGCGCTTCTCCGGCCGGACCTGCCGCTTGAGTTGGCGTGGCCGGCGATTGCGAACCGGTCCGGTCCGTGCCTGGCGGCGCGGCGACGAGGTCCGGCGTCAGTCGCACTGACGATTGGAATGGCCACTGCGCCGTCGGCGCATGTTTGGGGACGGGCTGGATCATCCAGCCGCGGTTGTAGCCGAACAGGTGAACCTTGCCTTTGCCGCTCCTCGGATCGAGGTGCACCAGATTGATGCCGAACTGGTCCGGCGTATCGGCGCCTACTGCGCCGGCCGCCAGTTGCGTACAGGCTTCGCTCGTGCGAACCCATGCGGTATGCGTGTGTCCATGCAGCAGGAAATGCAATCCGGTGCTGGCATTCGCATCGGCGTCGTGCTGTTCGGCCGAGTTCAGCCAGTCGAACGGATGATGAATGAGTCCGATCTTCAGGCCGGCGTCGCGCAGCCCTTCGGCCATATGGTTGAACTGCCACTTGCTGGCCAGCCAGATGTGACGATCGTCTTCGTCACCGGCACAGCTCCATGCCGAGTTGAAGCCCGCAATGCCGACACGATATCCGTTCACCTCGAGCGTATGGGCGTACAGATGGAGATCTTCGCGATGCAGTTCGGGGCGGTATTCCTTCACGAACGCACCGTAGTCCTTCAAGCGCTCCATCGCGGAGCGATGGTCCCGAGTGCGATCGGCGAAACGCTGATTGATCGCGTCGACATGAGCGAGCGGGTTGGTCTGCGCCATTTCGAAAAGGCGCGCTTGCTGATCACCCGATATTTCCCTACGGTTCACGTCATGATTGCCGGGCACGATGAACAGCCGATCCTTGGGGAGTTGGCAGCAGGCCAGCAAGTCGTCGAAAAATTGTGCTGCGTCCTTGTATTGCTCGCTGAGCGGGGCGCCGCTGGTTTCGCCGAAGGCGATGTCACCCGTGCAGAACACGAGGTGCGGTCGCGGCAATCCGTTGTCGAACTCGGCACGCAGGAAGTCCAGCAGTTCCCGGCGCGTCGCGTTATCCCTCCACGACGTTTTCGGATGAAAATGAATATCGGAAATGTGCAGCCAGATTAGATCGTTGTTATGTGGCATGACGACTTGCTTGTACGAGAATTGTTTGTGAAGCGCGCTTGATCGACAGCAGGCTTGCAGGTTGGCACCTGATCGAGTTCGATCACCCCGGCTCGCTATCTCGATATTCTGTCACTGCGCGCGCAGCGCGTCGACGATCTTCAGCCGCGCGGCGCGCATCGCCGGCAGGAACCCGCCGACGAGCCCCATCACGAGCGAGAACAGCAGCGTCTTGACGACGATCGCGGGCGTCAGCACGAAGCGGAACGACAGGTCCGAGAAGGTCTGGAAGTTGGTCGTCGAGAACGACGCGAACTGCATCAGCGACGCACACGCGAGCCCCGCGACGCCGCCGACGAAGCCGAGCAGCAGCGCTTCCAGCAGGAACGCGGCGAGCACGTTCATGCGCTTGAAGCCGAGCGCGCGCAGCGTGCCGATCTCGGCCACGCGGTTCGCGACCGACGCATACATCGTGATCATCGCGCCGATCATCGCGGCGATTGAGAAGATCGTCGACAGCGTGATGCCGAGGATGTTGATGAAGGTCGACAACGCCTTCGACTGGTCGCCGTAGAAGGTCTGCTCGCGTTTCGCCTCGTCGGTCAGCCGCGGGTCGACGTCGATGTCGGCCTTGAAGCGCGCGAAGCCGTCGGCGCTCGGGATGCGCAGCACCATCGACGAATAGCTGGTGCGCCGGAACGACTGCATCAGCTGGTCGACGTCGCCCCAGATTTCCGAATCGAAGCCGCTGCCGCCCGCGTCGAAGATGCCGACGACGCTCCAGTCGCGCTGCGCGAAATGCAGGCTGTCGCCGAGCTGCGTACCGCTGAAGCCTTTCGCGATCGCGCTGCCGACGATGATCTCCGACGAGCCCGGCGCGAACATCCGGCCGGCCACGAGCTTCACGTGCGGACGCAGCGCGAGCCCGGACTGCGACACGCCGCGGATCACGACGTTCGACGGTTTGCCGGTCGAGGTCTTCACGAGCGAGATCAGCACGACGGCTTCCTTCGACACGAGCGGCCGGCCGTCGGGCCCGAGCGCGACGGCCGGGTGCATCTCGAGCGCGTTGGCCTGCTGGTGGTCGATCGAACTCTGGATCTCGGTCTCGGCACCCTTGCGGATCACCACCGCGTTGTCGGGTTCGCCGGTCGACACGAGCGTCTGCGTGAGGCCCGCGTCGAGCATCTGCACGGTCGCGAACACGAAGATCACGAGCGCCATCCCGCCGGCGGTCAGCGCGGTGGTGAGCCGCCGGGTCCACAGGTTGCGCGCGATGTAGTTGAGCGGGATCGCCATGTGCAAACCTAACCGATTGCCCTGAGGCCTTCGACCACGCGCACGCGCGCCGCCTGCCATGCCGGCACGATCGCGGCCGCGAGGCCGACCGCGACCGAGCATGCGGCCTGCAGCGCGACCGTCTCCGTCGACACCATGAACACCGGGAAGATACCGCCGGCCGCCTGCTTGAACAGGCTCGCGGCGGGCGGCGTCGCGAGGATCCCGAGCCCGCCGCCGGCCACCGCGATCAGGACCGATTCGCCGAACACGATCAGCGCGAGGAAGCCGGGGCCGAAGCCAAGCGCCTTCAGCGTCGCGTATTCGGCCGTGCGCTCGCGCGCGCTCATCGCCATCGCGTTGGCCATCACGGCCATGATGATCAGGATCACCACGTACGACACGAGACGGATCGCCGCGATGATCTGGTTCGACATCGCGACGAAGCCGAGCTGGAACGCCTGCTCGGTCTCGGTCAGCGTCTCGGCGAGCGAGTTCTTGAACACCGCGTCGACGTTGCGCGCGATCGACGCGCCGTCGTCGGGGTTCGCGACGCCGAGCACGAATACCCCGACCTGGTCGGCCTGCTTCGGCGTGCGCTGGCGCACCGTCTCGTTCAGATAGTCCCAGTGGAACACCAGCTGGCGCGTGATCGTCGAGTCGTCGCGGCCGTCGAAGATCCCGCGCACGACGAAATCCCAGGTGCCCGGATAGATCGTGCCCTTCAGCGGGATCACGTCGCCGATCTTGAAGCCGAATTGCGTCGCAAGCTGGCGCCCGACCAGGCAGCCGCGCCGGTCGCGGTTGTAATCGGCGCGCTGCTGATCCGGGACGATGTATTCCGGGTACAGGTCGAGATAGTTGTCCGATACCGCGAAGCTCGCGAAGAAGTTCTTCGGGTCGCGGTAGATGCCGCCGAACCAGTTCGAGCGGACCACGGCCGTCACGCCTTCGACGCCGCGGATCCGGTTCTCGTAGCTGACGGGCAGCGGAAACACGAGCGAGATCGCGTTGCGCGTGACGAGCCGCCCGCTGGATGCGGCGGCCGCGCCCGCGTACCACGCGTCGACCACGGTGTGCAGCAGCCCGAACGCGAGCACGGCGATGGTCAGCCCGAGCACGGTCAGCAGCGTGCGCAGCCGGTGCCGCAGCGCGTTGCGCGCGATCAGCTTCAGCACGTACATCGCGCGCGCTCCCGCCGCCGGTCAGCCGGCGTGCCCATCGATCAGCTCCCCTTTTTCCAGATGCACGAGCGACCGCGCGGCGCCGGCCGCGTGCGCGTCGTGGGTCACCATGATGATCGTCTTGCCGAGCTCGGCGTTCATCCGCTGCAGCATTGCGAGCACATCGGTGGCCGACGCGCGGTCGAGGTCGCCGGTCGGCTCGTCGGCGACGATCAGCACGGGATCGGTGATCAGCGCGCGTGCGATCGCGACGCGCTGCTGCTGGCCGCCCGACAGCTCGGACGGGTAATGGCTGGTCCGGTCGCCGAGGTTCACCATGTCGAGCACGAGTTCGACGCGCTCGCGCCGCTCGCGGCGCGACAGGTGCGTGAGCATCAGCGGCAGCTCGACGTTCTCGAACGCGGTGAGCACCGGCATCAGGTTGTAGAACTGGAAGATGAAGCCGACGTTCGCCGCGCGCCATTCGGCCAGTTGCGCCTCCGCGAGCAGCGAGATGTCGAGCCCGCCCACGCGCAGCTCGCCGCTGTCGGGCCGGTCGATGCCGGCCACGAGGTTCAGCAGCGTGCTCTTGCCGGAGCCGGACGGCCCCATCAGCGCGACGAAGTCGCCTTCGCCGATGTCGAGCGTGATGTCGGTCAGCACAGGCACGATCTGGTTGCCGCGCCGGTACGACTTCGCGACGTGGCTGAGCTCGACGAGGGGCGGCGATGCGTCGTTCACGCGCGCGCTACTTCTTCGCGACGGTCACTTTCGCGCCGTCCTTCAGCTTCACGCCTGGCGCGAGCACGACCGTGTCGCCGGGTTTCACGCCGCGGATCGCCACCAGTTCGCCGATCCGCATGCCGCGCATCACGGCCACCGCGTGCACGGCGTCGTCCTTCACGACGAACACGACCGGCCGGCCGTCGCGCTCGACCACCGCGCTCGCCTGCACGGCCGTCACGGGCTGCCGCTCCTGCGCCGACACGGGTTTCGACAGGAACGCGATCTTCGCGCTCATGTCGGGCAGCACGCGCTCGTCGCGGTCGACGAAGCGGATCTTCACGAGCACGGTGGCCTTCGACCGGTCGACGGTCGGCACGATGCGCGACACGCGGCCCGCGAAGCGCATGTCGGGCAGCGCGTCGAGCTGGATCTCGCACGGCTGCTCGGCGCGGATCTTCGCGATGTTCGATTCGGCGACGTCGGCCTCGACTTCGAGCGTGTCCATGTCGGCGATCGTCACGACGGCGCCCTTGCTGTCCGACGCGGACGAGAACGGCGTGATGTTGTCGCCGACGTTTGCGTGCTTCGCGAGCACGATGCCGTCGAACGGCGCGCGGATCACCGTCTGGTCGACGGCGACCTGCGCTGCCTGCGCGTTCGCTTCGGCCGACGCGATCGCGGCCTGGTCGCTGCTGAGCGTCGCGCGCGCCTTGTTCACGCGGGCCGTGTCGGTGTCGAGCTGCGCGGCCGGCACGGCGCCGCGCGGCGCGAGCGCGGACGTGCGGCGCAATGCAATCTCGGCGTCCTTCAGCTCGGCCTGTTCGACGCCGAGGTTCGCGCGGGCAACCTTCACCTGCGCGAGCGCCTGCGACAGCGATGCCTCGACGTCGCGGCTTTCGAGGCGCGCGATGATGTCGTCCTTCTTCACGCGCGTGCCTTCGAGCACGCCGAGCCATTCGACGCGCCCCTGGCCCTTCGACGCGACCGCGGCCTTGCGCTGCGGCACGACGTAGCCGGTCGCATTGAGCTGCGTGTCGTTCTGGTACGGGTAGGCGGACGTGACGGACGTGGTTTCGACGGCCGGCCGGCCGGTGAGCGCGAGGCCGGCGACGATCGCAACGACGAGGATCGCGGCGGCGGCCGCATAGCGGACCCACCGGCGCCGGCGGGGCACCGGTGCGATCGGACGCCGGTCGATTTTCAGTTTGTCCAGATTGTGATCGGGCAATTTGAGCGCCTCGAGACGGCGGCGGTCTGGCGACCGGCCGCGATCCGGTTTCCCGGGAAGGGACGGATGGTCGCCAGTATAAGCGTCGCCCCGACGGCGCGCGAGCCGGTTTGCGGCGCCATGCGGCGGCAGTCTGGCCGGGGCGCCGGCGCAGGACGAAGCGCTCGCCTCCGGGGAAACCCGAGGGCGCAAGCAACGTGTCAACTGGCCGCGAAGTCGGCGCGTTATGGAACCAGTGCGTCAGGTTTTGTCGCGACGGAACGGCGAAAGCCGGCCTCGCGGCCTGGGGCTCCGATGCGAATGCCTCGCATCTTTACTTACCGGTACGTTTGATTTTTTCTCCGCTAAAGGAAGAACAATGAAGAAGACGCTCGCTTCGATCATCGCCGCAGCATTCGCACTCGCATCGGTTTCGGCATTCGCACAGGCGTCCGCGCCGGCAGCCGACACGTCGGCAGCAGCTCCGGCACCGGCCAAGAAGGATCACAGCAAGCCGAAGCACACGCTGAAGCACCACGGTTCGGCCAAGGGCAAGGCGAAGGCTGCCGCCGCTTCGGCAGCTGGCACGAACGACGCAGGCGCAGCAAACTAAGCGCTTCGCACCGGGCCGGCACTGCCGGCCACGCGTCGCGGAACCCCGCATGTTTCGGCATGCGGGGTTTTGTTTTTTCAGGCGTCGCGTTCGCCGGGCGGCGGCGGTGTCGGTAGCGGCGTCGTGCGCATCGCGTCGACCACCGCGCGCATGCGCCGCCAGTGCGAGCCTTCCCAGAACACCCGCCGGCACACGTCGCACGCGGCGAAGCGCCGGTGCCGCTGCATGATGCCTGCCGGCACGCGCGGCGCGGCGGCGGCCGCGTCGAGCGGATGCAGCGGCGCATTGCAGCGAAGGCAGAGCCGGAACGGCCGCATGTGCGGCGCGAGATCGAGCCGCTCGAACAGTTCGCGTAACTGGTCGGCCGGCTGCAGCGCATGCAGGTAGCAGCCGCGCACGACTGCGCGCCGCTTGAGCAGTTCGCGGTCGCGCGTCAGCACGATCCGGCCCTCCCGCCCGGCCAGCGCCGCGAGTTCGTCGTCGCGATAATGGTTGTCGTAGCAGGTATCGAAGCCGGCAAGGCGCAGCAATTGCGCGAGGCCGCCGAGATGCGCGTCGGCGACGAAGCGCCACCGCGCCGGTTGCGGCGCGGCTGCGCCGTTCGCCGCCGGCTGAGAGCGCTCCGGAAACGCTTCGACGCGGTCGCCGTCGCCGAGCGGCCGGTCGAGTGCGGCCGGCGCGTCGTTCACGCAAAGCCGGCCGATTTCGGTATGCGGGACCCCGAGCGCCTCGATCGCATGCTTCACCGTCGCGTCGCGCGCACACGCATGCCCGAACGCGCGGTCACGCTGCGCGCGCGGGAGAAAGGCGTTCAGTTCGCCGTGAAAGCGGAAGGTCGCGGTCGCCATCCGTCCAGTATCGCACCGCGCCCGGCCGGCGGCAGGCGCTGCAGGCGGCCGTCATCTGTGGTTAACTCGCGGCTTCATGGAGCGAAGGAGCAGGCAATGGATCTCGGGTTTATCGGGCTGGGCGAAATGGGGCAGGCGATCGCAACGAACTTGCTGAAGGCGGGCCACTCGGTGCGGGTCTGGAACCGCTCGCGCGAGCGTGCCGAGCCGCTCGCGGCGTTCGGCGCGCAGATCGTCGACACGCCGGCCGATGCGTTTCGCGGTGACGCGGTGTTTTCGATGCTCGGCGACGATGCCGCCGCACGCGCCGTGTTCGACGATGCGCTGCTCGCGCAGGCGCCGCGCGGGTTGATTCACGTGAACATGGCGACGGTGTCGGTCGCGCTCGCCGAATCGCTCGCGCACGCGCATGCGTCGCGCGGCATTGACTATGTCGCCGCGCCGGTGATGGGGCGGCCCGACGTGGCGGCCGCCGCGCGCCTGACGATCATGGCGGGCGGCCCGGCCGAGGCGATCGACCGCGTGCAGCCGCTGTTCGACGCGATCGGCCAGAAGACCTGGCGGTTCGGTTCGCTGCCGCAGCACGCGAACGTTGCGAAGATCGCCGCGAACTTCACGCTCGCGTCGGCAATCGAGACGCTCGGCGAGGCGTCGGCGCTGCTGGGTGCGCACGGCGTCGCGATGCGCGACTTCCTCGACGTGATCACCAACAGCGTGTTTCCGGGGCCCGTCTACGAAGGCTACGGCTCGATGATCGCCGAGCGTCGCTACGAGCCCGCGCGCTTCAAGGCGCGGCTCGGGCTGAAGGACGTCCGGCTCGCGCTGGAAGCCGGCGACGCGACGTCGGTGCCGCTGCCGGTGGCGAGCGTCGTGCGCGACAGCCTGCTCGATGCGCTCGCGCACGGCGGCGGCGACCAGGATTTCGCGGTGCTCGGCGAGGTGGCGCTGCGCCGCGCCGGCCGCTGACGCGCGACAGAAGCGCCGCGCTCACGGCATAATCGGCATTTGGTTTTCCCGACATTCAGGCAGAGGTGGTCATGAACTTGCATACGTGGTGGCTTTTCGTGGCGACGGTGTTCGTCGTATCGGCGATTCCGGGCCCGAACATGCTGCTCGTGATGACGCACGGTGCGCGGCACGGGTTGCGGCGCTCGTCGTCGACGATGGCCGGCTGCCTGACCGCGATGGTGCTGATGCTGTCGGTGTCGGCGGCAGGCCTCGGCGCGGTGCTCGAAGCGTGGCCGGCGATGTTCAACACGCTGCGCTTCGCGGGTGCGGCCTATCTGGTCTACCTCGGCGTGAAGGCGTGGCGCTCGGGCGCCGACGAGGTCCCGGCGGGCGACGCCGAGCCGGCCGCACGCCAGGCGGCCGCCACGTCGCGCTGGGCGCTGTACCGCAACGGCTTCCTGGTGTCGGGCAGCAACCCGAAGGCGATCCTGTTCGCGGCCGCGCTGCTGCCGCAGTTCATCAACGCGGCCGAGCCGACGCTGCCGCAGTTCGGCATCCTCGTCGTCACGTTCGCGGTGATCGAGGTGAGCTGGTATCTCGTCTACGCGTCGTTCGGCACGCGCATCGGCGCAACGCTGAAGAGCCAGAGCGTCGCAAAGGTCTTCAACCGGCTGACGGGCGGGCTGTTCGTTGGCTTCGGCGCGATGATGGCGCTGGTTCGTCACTGATTTCACGCTGACACCGGCGCGCCGAACGCTCCGTCCCTCGCAAGCGGGCGGGGCGTTCGGTTTTGAGCGGCTGCTTCACGACGCGGCCGCTTACGCCCGCGGGCGCGTCAACGCCGCCGCGCCGATCCGGCGTCCGGCCGCCACCCCGAACACGGCGGCCGCGCCTGCGAATGCGAAGCCGACGCCGCACACCGCACCCCATCCGCCCCATGCCCATGCGCTGCCCGCGAGCACCGCGCCGAGCGCGCCGCCAACGAAGAACAGTCCGACGAACAGCCCGTTCAGGCGGCCGCGCGCGGCCGGGTTCAGCAGGTTGATCTCGCGGCGGCCGATCGTCTGGTCGACGATGACGCCCGCATCGAGCAGCGCTGCGCCGCCGGCCAGCAGCGCGAGCGCGACACCGCGATGCGCGTGCGCGTCGAAGCCGAACCAGCCGGCACCGGCGATGCCGAGCACGACGAGCGCGGCGAGCATCGTGCCGTGCGCGATCCGCTGCGCGGCCGGGCCGTGGCCACGGTCGCCGGCGCGGCCGGCGAGCGGCGTGACGATTGCGCCGCTGGCGCCGGCGAAGGCGAACAGCGCGATGCCGTGCAGGTCGAGCCCGAATGGCGGTTGCGCGAGCCGCAGCCCGACGGCGGTCCAGAACGCACTGAACGCAGCCATCGCGAGCGCGGCCGACAGCGCATGCCGGCGCAGCACCGGCTCGTCGGAGATCAGGCGCCCCATTGACGCGAGCAGCGCGCGGTAGCCGGCCGTGATCGACGGCGTACGCGACGGCAGGCGCAGCGCGAGGACGACGGCAATCGCCGTGTTCGCGACCGCGGCCAGCAGGTAGAACGCGCGCCAGCCGGCCGAGCCCGCGATCAGGCTCGCGAGCGGCCGCGACAGCAGGATGCCGAGCATCAGCCCGCTCATCACGTTGCCGACCGCGCGGCCGCGCTGCGCTTCGGGGGCCATCGACGCGGCCATCGGCACGAGCATCTGGATCACGCTCGACGCGGCGCCGGCGGCCAGCGTCGCCAGCAGGAATACGGTGCCGGATCGCGTGAACGCGGGCAGCGCGAGCGCGGCCGCACATGCGGCGAGCGTCGCGACGATCAGGCGGCGGTTCTCGAGCAGGTCGACCAGCGGCACGAGCAATACGAGCCCGGCGGCGTAGCCGAGCTGCGGCAGCATCGCGATGAGGCCGGCGAGACCGGGCGGCAGGTGCAGGTCCGCGCTGATCGGGCCCGTCAGCGGTTGCGCGGCGAACAGGTCCATCACGATCACGCCGACCGTCGCGGCGAAGAACAGCGTCATCCCGGCGCTCAGCGCGGGCGGCGCGGCGACAGGCGCGGGAACGGAGGCGGGGCAACGGTTGGCAGGGCAGTTCATCGGAAGCCTGGGAGACGGGTCGAAGGAATCCCCATCGTAGGTGCCCGATGTTTATGCGACAATTGAAATATGTCTAACATGATTATGCGAGTTTGTTTTGAATACGCGTGATCTCCTGGCGTTCGTCGCGGTGGTCGACAGCGGGTCGATGGTCGCCGCGGCCACGAAGCTCCACCTGACGCAGCCGGGCCTGACGCGGCGCGTGCAGAACCTCGAAACGTTGCTCGGCGTGCCGCTGCTCGAACGGCAAAGCAAGCCGCTGAAGCCGACCGCCGCCGGGCGCGACGTCTACACGCTTGCGCGCAACGTGCTGGGCGCGGTCGACGAACTGATGGCGGCGGGCGCGCCGGACAGCGAGCCGTCCGGCGAGCTGCGCATCGGCGTCCCGCCGTTCCTGTCCGAGCTGGCGCTCGAGCGGCCGATCGACCGGCTGCGCGACGCGTTCCCGCGCCTCACGCTGCGCGTGACGGCCGGCTGGTCGCCGGCACTGATGCAGGGCATCGAGCGCGGCGCGCTCGACGTCGCGGCCGTGATGGTGCCGGCCAGTTCGGTGCTGCCCGACGCGTTCACCGCGACGCTGCTCGCCACGCAGCCGACGGTGCTCGTCGCCGCGCGCGACTTCCCGCTGCCGGACGGTCCGCTGTCGCTCGACATGCTGTCGGGCTTTCCGTGGGTGCTGAGCCAGGACGGCTGCGGGATGCGTTCGGCGCTGAGCCGTGCGCTCGGCGCGGCCGGGCTGCCGTTCGACGTCGCGGTCGAGGCGTTCGGCTCGGAGTTGCAGTTGTCGCTGGTCGCGCGCGGCGCCGGCATCGGCATCGCCGCGCCGAATGCGCTGGCGCGCAGCGCGCATCGCGAGGCACTGCGGGTGGTGGAAACGGCCGGGCTGGAAACGCGGATCAACGTGTGGATCGTGCACGGCTCGTTGCCGGGCCGGCTGGTGCGGCCCGTCGCGCTGCTGCGCGACGCGCTGGGTGAGGTGCTCGAGCGGGAGAACGGAAGGGGGTCAGATGCGGTAATGGCGAACTAGAGGCAGCATTCGAGGGAAAATCCTTATTTTCTCTACGGAAATGTTGCATTGCGGAAACCGATTCGCTATAGTTGCACCTGTCTCCTCCATGTCTCCTCTGATATGGATTCAGCCCGCCTCTTAGGCGGGCTTTTTTTTGCCTGCGATTTTGTCGTGGCTGTTCATTCGCCTGCGCTCGCCGGCGTCAGAACTTGTACGTCATCCCGACGTAGCTGATGATCGGGTCCGCCTTCAGGTCCGATTTCGACTCGGCGAGCACCGAACCGTCGGCCGCCTTGATCGTTACCGTCGACGTCGTCTTCAGCGGAATGTAGGTCACCGACGCAACCAGCCCGAAGTGCTCCGTCATGTTGTACTGCAGGCCCGCGTTGAACACCGGCTGCCATGACGACGACGCCTTCGCCTCCACCGATGTCGTACCCGGCTTGCCCGCGCCCGCCGCGAGGATCGCGCCGAGGTTGTCCTGCGTCTGCTTGATGAAGTTCGTGTTGAGCTGCAGGTCGCTGAACCAGTTGTACGACACGCCGAGACCGAGGAACGGCCGGAACTTCGCGGTGGCCTGCCCGAAGTAGTACTGCAGGATCACCGCGGGGCTCCACTGCCGCACGCTCTTCACGATCGGGTTGACCGACCCCAGCCCGATGTTCTGCGTGCCGAGCGCGCCGGCAGGGCCTGGCGGCTTGATCGTGCCCTGGCCCGACACCTTGAACACCGGCGGCACGCCGGCCACCGACGTGACCGCGATGTGGTCGGTCAGGAAGTGGCTGACCGTCAGGCCGACGGTATCGGCGCCGCTCGTGCGCAGCCCGGTGCCCGGCGACGTGAATGACGGCGGCAGCCGCAGCGGCGTGTTGATCGGCGTCGGCGCGACGTTGGTCGTCATCGGCGTGCTGCTCTGCTGCGGCATCACGTGAAACCAGCCGAGCGTGACGACGTTGCTGCCGGCGCTCTGTGCGTGCGCCGCGAGCGGCGCCAGCACGGCGGCGCCGGCCGCCGCGCAGAGAAGGGTTTTCTTCATCACGGCTTTCCCCTCCGCTTACTGGACGAATGCGCCGATCGTGAAATACGGCGTCGATCCCGCGTTGTCGAGGAAACCGAACACGCCACCCGTGAAGATGAACTTGCCGGTCGGCGACGTGCTGCCCGAACCCGTGTGGATCGTCGTGACCACGCCCGGCACCTTCTGCGTGTAGTCGAGGTCGAGCGCGGTCGCGAGCGATGCCTGCGACGGCTGGAACGGATCGAGCAGCGTGGCCTGGTTGTTGATCAGCGCGGTGGTCCGGTAATTGAACTGGCTGTCGACGCCCACGTACTCGCCGTTCTGCGAACCGGCCGCGATGGCCGTCTGCGGCGCGAGGATCGAGATGCTCGATTCGTCGTCGGCGGTGAGGCCCGGCACGCCGTTGCTGTCGGGCGTCGGGTTCGGGTTCGCGACACCCGTGCGCACGAGGATCGGCACGAGCTGGTTGCGCAGCTTGCCGACGATCATGAAGCCCTTGCCCTGCGGCGTCGCCGACAGCGTCGGCTTCAGCTGGCTCGTGTAGTTGTTCGACTGGAACGCGCCGCTGCCGTCCGCGGACTGCGCGAAGTTCGAGCCCTGCTGCGTGCACGCGCCGCCGGCGAACTGGCCGGTCGAGTCGCACTTGGTCCACGAGCCGTCCGCGTTGATCGTCACCTTCGCGTCGATCGACGCCGGCGCGAAGTTCTGCGACGGCACTTCGCCGAAGCCGACATGGCTGTACGTACCCGCGACCTTCGTGATGTCGGTTTCGATCGACGAGAAGCCGATGAACGGGTAATACGGGAATTTCGTGTCGGGCACCGCGGCCTGGCCGAGCACGCCATTGAACTGGATTTCCTTGCCGGGGATCGTGCCGCCCGCGACACCTTCGCCGACGAAGATCCGCGCCGGACGCGACGGATCGAGACTCGCGCCGTTCAGCCGGAATGCGCACTGGTTCAGCTTGTTGGTCGGCAGCAGCGTTTCCTGCGTGAGCGTGCCGCTGTCGACGGTGCCCGCGCGGGTCGGCGTGACGGTGCCGGTCGTGCGCGGCACGGCCGATTCCACGTACGTCACCTGCCAGGTCATCTTGGTCGTGTCGAGCTGCACCTTCGCGAGTTCGCCGCTGCCCGCACCGCCCGTAAACACGGTGCTGTAGTCGAGCGAGGCGGGACAGAGCCGGTCTTCGACGAGCGGAGGCGGGTTGTCGCTGCCGCCGCCGCAAGCGGAAAGAAGGGGGGCGGCAAGGGCCGCCGCCAGAATGAGGTTGCGCTTCATGTTGCTCCTCCAGATTTGTCTTGTGCGGCGGCCAGCTCCCTGTCGGCCGCTTCTGTTCGTTGTGCTCGTGCTGCCCGCGCCGTGCCGGACGCCGTCGTTTCGAGCCTTCCCTGCATGCCGCGGCGGCGCATCGTTCGCCGCCGCGTCCTCGACCGTTACTTGCTGATCTGTGCGCCCACGCCGAAGTACGGTGTCGACGAAGTCGTCGAGTTCGCCGACGTCGACGTGACGCCGCCGTTCACCGTGCCCTGGATCAGCGCCGCATAAAGCCCGCCCGTCGCGATCACTACGCCCGATGCCGCCGTGCCGCTCTTCGGTATCGTCGTCGCGTTCAGCAGGCCCGGCGTCGTCTGGCCGTAGTCGAGCGTGAAGCCGTCTTCCTCGGCCTGCGTGGTCGGGTTGATGAACGACGCGTTGCTGCCGCGGATCAGCGCAGCCGTGTACTTGAAGTTCGAGTCCGCGCCCGCGTAGCCGCCGTCGACCGCACCCGACTGGATCGCCGTCGCCGCGCCGAGCACCGCGATGCCCGATTCGTCGTCGACCTTTGCGTCGGCATGCAGCGGCGCCGTGCCGAGGTTCACGTCGCCCGTGCGCACGATCACCGGCACCGTCGCGCCGTTGAGCTGGCCGATCACCATGTGCGCGGTCGCCGACTTGCCGGTCGTGCCGATGAGCGGCAGCGACGTCTGCGGCAGGATCTGCGGTGCCTGCGTGCTGTTGAGATAGCCGCCCGCGGCATTCACCGTCCACGGATTGCCGGTCGTCTGGCAGCTGCCGGAGGTCGACGTGCACGCACCGTTCGCGTCGAACGTCTCGCTCGAGTTGACGCCCTTCGTCGCATAGTTGCCCGACGGCACGAGGTGATAGAGCAGCGCGTTGTACGTGCCCGGCAGCTTCGTGAGGTCGGTCGTCGTGTTCGCGAAGCCGAGGAACGGGTAGAAATCGAAGTGGCGGTTCGGCACCTGACCGACGTTCTTGTACAGCGTGACCGGGCCGAGGGCGATCGTCAGTCCATCGAACTGAACCGTCGCACCGGGAATGCCGCCGCCCGCGACGCCCATGCCGACCAGCAGCATCGGCGGGTTCGCCGGGTTGAAGTCGGCGGCGGTCGAATACGTCGAGCCGTTCGGCGCGGTACCCGTGCCCGGCGTGAGCACGAACGCGCAGCGCGTCTGTTCGGCGGTCGGCAGCGTGCCGGTCGGCGGATGCATGACCTTGCCGGCGATCGTCGTGCCGACGCGGCTCGGCGTGACCGTGCCGGTCGCGAGCGGAATCGGCGATTCGAGCCACTTGAGCGTGTACGTCATCGCGACCGCGTCGATGTTGACGCTGACGATCTCGCCGCTACCTGCGCCGCCGAGATACGTGCTCTTCACGATGTCGGCATCGGCCGGGCACAGCGCGCCGTTGACGGGCTGCGACGGCGGCGGCCCTTGCGTGCCGCAACTCGATCCGGAACATTGGGGCGCATTGATCGGCGCGGGTGCGCCGCCGTCCCCTCCACCACATGCAACCAGGAAAGGGGCAATGGCAAAGGCCGTTGCCACCCCCTTCGATAAGGCGTGCGACATGCCGCTGTCTCCAATCGTTTAATTGTGCGAGCTAATGTCGCCGCCTTGATTTTTGCTGTCAATTGATGAACCCGTCTAAAAAAGGCGATTGAAACGGGAATCGTGTTTTGAATCCTTGCCGGATAAGGCATTCGGTAAGAATTTAAACGTACGGCAGGCGGCCGGAAGCTGCCGGAGTGGGGGATGTGCGACGCCCGGCACGCTCTCGGAGCGCCTTCCTGCGTATAACGGCAGCGTTTAAAGCGACGGTATCCGGTTTATCCCTATTCGGGATTCACTGGATAAAGGAGGGGGGGATTAATTCACTGGTAATCGCGCAATGGAAAGCTTGTAAATAATTGTAAATACGCGATGCGGCCTTTTTTATATATTGCCTGATACGGGTAAATAAAAAGCCGGCCAGTGGCCGGCTTTGCATTGCATGCGATGCTGAATCAGCGTTTGAGACCTGCGTCCTCGGCCGCGCCGATGCTCAGGTTCATGCACTGGATCGCGGCGCCCGATGCACCCTTGCCGAGGTTGTCGAGGCGCGCGACCGTGACGAAGCGCTCGGCGTTGCCGAACACGAACAGGTCGACACGGTTCGTATCGTTGTTCGCCTGCACGTCGAAAAAACCGCCGTCGAGGTTCGCGTCCGCGTCGAACGGGGCGACGCGCACGAAGGCTTCGTCCGCGTAGTACTCGGCGAACACGCGCTGCACGTCCTGCGGCGTTGCGCGCTTCGCGAGCTGCTCGGGCGTGAAGTAGGTCGTCACCGCGAGCCCCTTCAGGAACGGGCCGACGATCGGCGTGAAGATCGGTGCGTTCGCGAGGCCCGTGTGTGCGGCCATTTCCGGCAGGTGCTTGTGCGTGAGGCCGAGCGCATACGGACGCGGGCTCGCGAGCTTGCCGCCCGGCGCCGCATTCTCGTAGTCGGCGATCATTGACTTGCCGCCGCCGCTGTAGCCGGTGATCGAGTAGCTGTGCGCGGCGAACGTCGGCGCGACGATGCCGGCATCGACGAGCGGACGCATCGCGAGCACGAACGCCGATGCGTGGCAGCCCGGCACCGCGATGCGCTTCGACGTACGAATCTTCTCGCGTTGTGCGCGGGTCAGCTCCGGCAGGCCGTAGGCCCAGTCGGCGCTCGTGCGGAACGCGGTGCTCGCGTCGATCAGGATCGTGTTCGGGTTCTCGACGAGCGAGGCGGATTCGCGCGACGCGACATCCGGCAGGCACAGGAACGTGACGTCCGACGCGTTGATCAGGCGGCGGCGCTCTTCGACGTCCTTGCGCTTCGCTTCATCGATGCGCAGGATCTCGATGTCGCTGCGTGCCGACAGGTATTCGAAGATCTTGAGGCCGGTCGTGCCTTCCTGGCCGTCGACAAAAACTTTGGTGCTCATTTCGCTCTCACTGAATGAAACGCGGGCCCGCGCCCGGAAACCGCCATTTTAAGACGTCATCCGGCGGGCCTGCACCGCGCGGGGCGAAAAAAAGGACGGCCGGCGGGCCGTCTTGTGTCCCTTTGACGCCCGCCGGTGCGAGCGCGCGGGCGCAGGGGCCGGCTCAGCGGGCGCCGGCGTCCCAGCGTGCGGCTGCTTCGGCCACGCGCCGGCCGAACGCCTTGCCGGTCTCGAGATCGCCCGGCAGCGGGCCTTCGTCGGGCGTCGCATCGGCCGGCGATTGCGCGAGCAGGCCCGTGGAGCCGCCGAGGTAGTTGATGTCGTTGCGCGTGGCCGCCTTCGAGTTGGCCGGCATCAGGCTCGTGCCGACCCACACCATCCCATGCTGCATCGCGAGCGTGACGAAATATTGAATCGTCGAGAACTTGTCGCCGTTCATCGTCGCGGAGTTCGTGAAGCCCGCGGCGATCTTGTCCTTCCACTTCTGCGTGAACCACGCTTTCGACGTGGCGTCGGCGAATTGCTTGAACTGCGCCGACGGGCCGCCCATGTAGGTCGGCGCGCCGAAGACGATCGCGTCGGCCGCGTCGAGCGCGGCCCAGCCTGCGTCGTCGAGGTCGCCGACGGCGATCAGGCGCACGTTCGCGCCGGCGTCCTGCGCGCCGGCATGCACGGCCTCGGCCAGTTTCTGCGTGTGACCGTAGCCGCTGTGATAGACGATGACGATGTTCGACATGAAGCGTTCTCCGGAAAGGGACGGGAACGGCGGACCGCAGGCTCGCCGCGTCACGCGTCGCCGGCGGGCGGCGCGACGGATGCGCGGCGGGGGATGCCGCGACCGGTGACGACGAGTCTAGCAAGCCGAAATGACGGGACAACGTGCGCGTGAGACGCACTGAAATTCGCTGCGGCCGGCAATCGCGGCGGCCCAGCCGCCCGGCGCCCGCTATTGCCCGTACGTGACCGTGAGTTGCGCGGTGCCGATCGCGAGCGTGCCGATCTCGTGTTCGAACATCGGCGCGGGGCGGCCCTGCGACACGCGCAGGTCGGTGCCTTTCAGCGCGTAGACGGTGATCACGTAGCGGTGCGGCTTGCCGGGTGGCGGGCACGGGCCGCCGTAGCCATCGATTCCGAAGTCGTTGCGCGCCTCGCTCGCGCCGATGCGCCGCAGGAAGCCGGATGCGCTCGCGTCGGCGGGCAGGCTCGTCACGGTGGCCGGGATACCCGCGACGGCCCAGTGCCACCAGCCGTGCCCGGGCGCGTCGGGATCGAAGAGCGTGACCGCGTAGCCGCGCGTGCCGGGCGGCGGGTTGTGCCAGGTGAGCTGCGGCGAGCGGTTCGCGCCCTTGCAGTCGCCGCGGTCGAATACGTTCGCGGCACGTACGCGAGCGCCGGGCGTCAGGTCGTCGCTCGTCACGGTGAACGGGCCTTCTGCATGCGCGGGCAGCGCCGCGAAGACGGCGGCGCAGAGGAAAACGAAGCGGAGGAACGGAGACGGGCGACCCGATGGCGCAGGCAGAGTGATCCGGCAATCCACTCGCATATGGCGCTTCTCCCGTCACGTGGGCCGGGCCGATGCTCCCGGCGTGGTTGGCGTTGTGCGTTGCCCGTGCCGCTGATGGCGGCGATGGATCAAGTCTAGCATTAGGGTTCGATGAGCGATGCACGCCGCAACCCGCGATTGCGCTCGGTCATCGCGCGGCCGGGCCGAGGCCCGGCGGACGAAAAAAAAGCCGCCTGCGATGAAGCAGGCGGCTTTTTCAGCCAGGACGCCGGCCTGCGGGCCGGCGCGGCGTCAATCCTTCGGGGACGTCGCGCCGCCGTGCGCCGCCGACCACTCGGCCGGTGCGTGCAGGAATTTCTCGACTTCGTCGAGCGTCTTCGTCTCGAAGTAGCCCGAAGCCTTCGCGACGCGCAGCACGTCCCACCACGTCGCCAGCGCATGCAGGTCGACGTCGATGTCCTTCAGGACCGACACGCTTTCCTTGAAGATGTCGTAGTGGAACAGCACGAAGCAGTGGTTCACCGTCGCGCCTGCGGTGCGCAGCGCGTTGACGAAGTTGATCTTGCTGCGGCTGTCGGTCGTCAGGTCTTCCACCAGCAGCACGCGCGAGCCTTCTTCCAGATGGCCTTCGATCTGCGCGTTGCGGCCGAAACCCTTCGGCTTTTTGCGCACGTACTGCATCGGCACCATCATCCGGTCCGCGATCCAGGCCGCGAACGGGATGCCGGCCGTCTCGCCACCCGCCACCGCGTCGATCTGCTCGAAGCCGATGTCGCGCGTGATCGTCGTTTCCGCCATTTCCATCAGCGCCCGGCGCACGCGCGGGTACGAGATCAGCTTGCGGCAGTCGATATAGACGGGGCTTGCCCAGCCGGACGTGAAGATGAACGGTTTTTCGGCGTTGAAGTGCACCGCCTGCACTTCGAGCAGGATTTTGGCGGTCGTATCCGAGATCGACTGACGATCGTAGCCTGTCATGGGCATTCCTTGGGTGTTGAGCGAGGAGCGGGCGCGGGCCCGGTGGCGCAGCAAGGGGAACCTGCCCAGGGGGCGGGGGCGCGATCGGAGGGCCAATCGCATCGCTGCGCGCGTAGCCCGCTATTTTACCCGATTCAGGCCGGTTTTCGGCGGAATTCGCGCAGGTTCGCCGTGCCGCTCACCACCGGCGAAACAAACGGGGCGCGACCAACCCGACGCTGATGCCAAGGATGCGGCGCTGCACCAACGGACGTCATTTAGGGGGTGTACACTAGGCGACCCTTAGAAATCGTTCAGTACTTTGTACTTTCCTCTTGCCACCCGCCAAGGTTCGATGGCGTGCCGACCCGGCGCGTCGCGTGCCGTCTCGCAGTCGACCATCCCCTCGATCCAAGCAGACGCGGCCGAAGGTGCTGTGTACTGAGCCGTCAATATTTCGCATGTCTCTCGCAGGTCAATCATGGACGAACAACTGAAGCAGGCCGCTCTCGCTTATCACCTGAACCCGAAACCCGGCAAGATTTCGGTCACCCCGACCAAGCCGCTGTCGAACCAGCTCGATCTGTCGCTCGCGTATTCGCCGGGCGTTGCCGCTGCGTGCGAAGCGATCCACGCCGATCCGCTCGACGCGCAGAAGTACACGTCGCGCGGCAACCTCGTCGGCGTCATCACGAACGGCACGGCCGTGCTGGGCCTCGGCAACATCGGCCCGCTTGCCGCGAAGCCGGTGATGGAAGGCAAGGGCTGCCTCTTCAAGAAATTCGCGGGCATCGACGTGTTCGACATCGAACTGTCGGAGTCCGACCCCGACAAGCTGGTCGAGGCGATCGCGATGCTCGAGCCGACGCTCGGCGGCATCAACCTCGAGGACATCAAGGCGCCGGAGTGCTTCTACATCGAGCAGAAGCTGCGCGAGCGCATGAAGATCCCCGTCTTCCACGATGACCAGCACGGCACCGCGATCATCGCGTCGGCCGCGATCCTGAACGGCCTGAAGGTCGTCGGCAAGCAGCTGTCCGAAGTGAAGCTCGTGTGCTCGGGCGCCGGCGCCGCGGCCATCGCGTGTCTGGACCTGCTGGTGAACCTCGGCCTGACGAAGTCGAACATCCTCGTCGCCGATTCGAAGGGCGTGATCTACGAAGGGCGCGGCAACCTCGATCCGTCGAAGCAGCGCTATGCGGCGACCACCGACGCACGCACGCTCGCCGACGCGATCGTCGGCGCGGACGTGTTCCTCGGCTGCTCGAGCGCGGGCGTGCTGAAGCAGGACATGGTCAAGACGATGGGCGACAAGCCGCTGATCCTGGCGCTCGCGAACCCGGAACCGGAAATCCGCCCGGAAGACGCGAAGGCCGTGCGCCCGGACGCGATCGTCGCGACCGGCCGTTCGGACTACCCGAACCAGGTCAACAACGTGCTGTGCTTCCCGTTCATCTTCCGCGGCGCGCTCGACGTCGGCGCGACGACGATCACGGAAGAAATGAAGCTCGCGTGCGTGCGCGCGATCGCCGAACTGGCCCAGGAAACCGACCAGAGCGAAGAAGTCGCGAAGGCGTATGAAGGCCACTCGCTCGAATTCGGGCCGGACTACCTGATTCCGAAGCCGTTCGATCCGCGCCTGATCATCAAGATCGCGCCGGCCGTCGCGCAAGCCGCGATGGATTCGGGCGTCGCCACGCGCCCGATCCAGGACATGGACGCGTACCGCGAGCAGCTCGGCGCGACCGTCTACCGCACCGGCATGGTGATGCGCCCGGTGTTCGCGACCGCGAAGCAGAAGCAGGCCCGCATCGTGTTCGCCGAGGGCGAGGACGAGCGCGTGCTGCGCGCCGCGCAGTTCGTGCTGCAGGAAAAGATCGCGAAGCCGATCATCGTCGGCCGTCCGTCGGTCGTCGACATGCGCCTGCAGAAGATCGGCTCGAAGCTGAAGGCCGGCACCGATTTCGAAATCGTCGATCCGGAAGACGATGCACGCTACCACCGCTACTGGCAGGCGTATCAGGAGATCGGCGCGCGTGACGGCGTGACGCCGGAAGTCGCGAAGGCCGCGATGCGCAAGTTCAACACGCTGATCGGCGCGATGCTCGTGCACCTGGGCGATGCGGACGGGATGATCTGCGGGATGATCGACACGTTCCACAGCCACCTGAAGTTCATCGAGCAGGTGCTGGGCCGCGCGAAGGGCGCCGAGCACTTCGCCGCGATGAACCTGCTGATGCTGCCGGGCCGCAACCTGTTCGTGTGCGACACGTACGTGAACGAACTGCCGAGCGCCGAACAGCTCGCCGACATGACGATCCAGGCTGCGGCCGAGATCGAGCGCTTCGGCATCGCGCCGAAGGCCGCGCTGCTGTCGAACTCGAACTTCGGCAGCGCGCCGTCGGCGTCGTCGCGCCGGATGGCCGAGGCCCGCAAGCTGATCGTCGAACGTGCGCCGAACCTGGAAGTCGACGGTGAAATGCACGGCGACGCGGCGCTGTCGGAAGTGATCCGCAAGCAGGCGTTCCCGGGCACGACGCTGTCGGGCGAAGCGAACCTGCTGATCATGCCGAACGTCGAAGCGGCGAACATCGCGTACAACCTGCTGAAGATGGTCGGCGGCGAAGGCGTGACGGTCGGCCCGTTCCTGCTCGGCGCAGCGAAGCCGGTCCACATCCTGACGCCGGCTGCGACCGTGCGCCGGATCATCAACATGACGGCCGTTGCCGCCGCGAACGTGAACACGAAGTAAGTCCACGCCCGCGTGCGCCGCGCTCAAGGCGCGGCGCAATGAAAAACGCCACGGAACCTGCGTTCCGTGGCGTTTTTTTTCGCATGAATCGTAACGGGCGGCGCGGGCGGGGCGTCCTGGCCGCGAACGCCTCGCCCGCCGCGTGCCGTTACGCGACCTGCTGGTGCGACTGGCCGCCCGCCGGGGAACGCCACTTCGCGAGCAGCGTGTCCCACTTCAGGCGTACCGCGCGCAGGTTGTTCTCCTTCACGTGGCCGTAGCCGCGAATGCCGTCCGGCAGCGCCGCGAGCTCGAGCGCGAGCGGGCGGTTGGCCGCGTTCAGCTTGGCCATCACCTCGCCGATCAGCGCTTCGTACTCGCCGATCAGTGCGCGCTCGGTGCGACGCTCGTCGGTGCGGCCGAACGGGTCGAGCCCGGTGCCGCGCAGGAACTTCGCCTTCGCGAGCAGCCGGAACGCCGACATCATCCACGGGCCGTACGCCTTCTTCACGAGATGGCCGTGGGCGTCCGTCTTCGCGAACAGCGGCGGTGCGAGGTGGAATTTCAGCTTCCAGTCGCCTTCGAACTGCGCGGTCAGGCGCGCGAGGAACGCGGGGTCGGACTGCAGCCGTGCGACCTCGTATTCGTCCTTGTACGCCATCAGCTTGAACAGGTTGCGCGCGACCGCTTCGGTCAGTTGCTCCTGCACCGTATCGCCGTCCGCCAGCGCGCGCTCGGCGGCGCGCACCTTGTCGACGAACGCCGCATAGCGCGATGCGTACGCGGCGTTCTGGTACGCAGTGAGGAATTCCACGCGTTTCGCGATCAACGCGTCGACCGCCTTCTTCGTGTGCAGCGCGATTACCGTCGCGCCTTGCGCGGGGCGTGCGTCGCCAGCCGCGGCCTGCTTCACGCTGGCCAGGTCGTACGCGGCGCGGCGGCCCCAGTCGAACGCCGCGCGGTTCTTCTCGACCGACACCGCATTCAGCTCGATCGCGCGTTCGAGCGACACGAGCGTGAGCGGCAGCCAGCCTTTCTGCCACGCGTAGCCGAGCACGAACGGGTTCGTGTAGATCGCGTCGCCGAGCAGCGCGACCGCGAATCGGTTCGCGTCGATGAAGTCGACGGCAACGCCCGCTGCCGCGCGGATGTCGTTCTCCGCGGACAGACCCGGGAACGCCCAGTTCGGGTTCTTGATGAACTCGGCGGTCGGCGTCTGCGCGCTGTTGACGACCACGCGCGTCGTGTCGTGCCGCATCCGCGACGTGCACTCGTCGCCTGCCGTAACGAGCGCGTCGCAGCCGATCACGAGGTCGGCTTCGCCCATCGCGATCCGCGTCGCATGGATGTCGGTCGGCGCGTGCGAGATCTGCACGTGGCTCATCACCGCGCCGCCTTTCTGCGCGAGGCCGGTGACGTCGAGCACGGTCACGCCCTTGTTTTCCAGGTGCGCGGCCATCCCGAGCAGCGCGCCGATCGTGACGACGCCCGTGCCGCCGACGCCGGTGACGAGCACGCCGTACGCGCGGTCGATGTCCGGCAGCGTCGGTTCCGGCATCGGCGGCAGCGCGTTGCCGTCGACCGACACGGCCTTCGGCTTCTTCAGCTGGCCGCCCTCGACCGTGACGAAGCTCGGGCAGAAGCCCTTCACGCACGAGAAGTCCTTGTTGCAGCTCGACTGGTTGATCTGGCGCTTCGTGCCGAATTCGGTTTCCAGCGGCTCGACCGACAGGCAGTTCGATTGCACCGAGCAGTCGCCGCAGCCTTCGCACACCGCGTCGTTGATCACGACGCGCTTGGCCGGATCCGGATACGTGCCGCGTTTGCGGCGGCGACGCTTCTCGGTTGCGCAGGTCTGGTCGTAGATCAGGATCGTCGTGCCTTCGATCTCGCGCAGCTCGCGCTGCACGTCGTCGAGCTGGTCGCGGTGATGGATCGTCACGCCCGGCGCGAGCAGCGCTTTCTGGCTGTCGTACTTCTCCGGCTCGTCGGTGACGATCACGATCTTCTTCGCGCCTTCGGACGCGAGCTGGTGCGTGATCTGCGGCACCGTCAGCACGCCGTCGACCGGCTGGCCGCCCGTCATCGCGACGGCGTCGTTGTAGAGAATCTTGTAGGTGATGTTCGCCTTCGACGAAATCGCCGCGCGCACGGCCAGCAGGCCCGAGTGGAAGTAGGTGCCGTCGCCGAGGTTCGCGAACACGTGCTTCTCGTCCGTGAACGGCGCCTGGCCGATCCACGGTACGCCTTCGCCGCCCATCTGGCTGAAGGTGCTCGTGCTGCGGTCCATCCACACGGTCATGTAGTGGCAGCCGATGCCGGCGATCGCGCGCGAGCCTTCCGGTACGTTGGTCGACGTGTTGTGCGGGCAGCCCGAGCAGAACCACGGCTTGCGCTCGGTCTGCACGTGCGGCTTCGCGAGCGCCATTTCCTTCGCGTTGATCACCGCGAGCCGCGCGGCGATGCGCGCGCGCACGTCGGACGGCAGCTCGAACTTCTCGAGGCGCGTCGCAATCGCCTTCGCGATGATCGCGGGCGACAGTTCGTAGTGCGCGGGCAGCAGCCAGTTGCCCATCGGCACCGACCATTCGCCGCCGGCACCGTCTTTCTCGTCGAACTTGCCGAACACGCGCGGCCGCTGGCCGTCCGGCCAGTTGTACAGCTCTTCCTTGATCGCGTATTCGAGGATCTGGCGCTTTTCCTCGACGACCAGGATTTCGTCGAGGCCGCGCGCAAATGCCTGCGCGCCCTGCGCTTCGAGCGGCCACACGCAGCCGACCTTGTAGAGCCGGATGCCGATCCGCGCGCAGGTTTCGTCGTCGAGGCCGAGGTCGGTCAGCGCCTGGCGCACGTCGAGGTACGCCTTGCCGCCCGTCATGATCCCGAAGCGCGCGTTCGGCGAATCGATCTCGATCCGGTCGAGCTTGTTCGCGCGCACATAGGCGAGCGCCGCGTACCACTTGTAGTCGAGCAGCCGTGCTTCCTGCACGAGCGGCGGGTCGGGCCAGCGGATGTTCAGCCCGCCCTCCGGCACGATGAAGTCGGTCGGCAGCACGATCTCGGTGCGATGCGGGTCGATGTCGACCGACGCCGACGATTCGACGACGTCCGTCACGCACTTGAGCGCGACCCACAGGCCCGAATAACGGCTCATCGCC
Organism: Burkholderia arboris; assembly: GCF_902499125.1. Taxonomy (GTDB): domain Bacteria; phylum Pseudomonadota; class Gammaproteobacteria; order Burkholderiales; family Burkholderiaceae; genus Burkholderia; species Burkholderia arboris. Next base: position 11,046 of record NZ_CABVPX010000047.1, on the reverse strand, counting down.
CAGCCGTGCAGGCCGAAATCGAGATATTCCTGCACGTTGGACGGGAACAGCACGGGCAGCCCGCAGGCCTTGAAGATGTGTTCGGACTGGTGCGCGAGGGTCGACGATTTCGCCGCGTGGTCGTCGCCGGCGAGCACCAGCACGCCGCCGTGCTGCGACGAGCCGGCCGAGTTCGCGTGCTTGAAGACGTCGCCGGTGCGGTCGACGCCCGGGCCCTTGCCGTACCACATGCCGAACACGCCGTCGTGCTTCGCGCCTGGGTACAGGTTCACCTGCTGCGAGCCCCACACGGCGGTGGCGGCTAGATCTTCGTTGAGACCGGGCTGGAAGACGATCTGGTGGGCGGCCAGGTGCTGCTTGGCCTTCCAGAGCGACAGATCGAGGCCGCCGAGCGGCGAGCCGCGGTAGCCGGAGATGAAACCGGCCGTATTGAGACCGGCGGCGCGGTCGCGTTCCTGCTGGAGCATCGGCAGGCGCACGAGGGCCTGGATGCCGCTCATGTACGCGCGACCGCGTTCCAGTGTGTATTTGTCATCTAGCGTGACGGACTTCAGCGCGGCTTCTAGCGACGCGCGTTGGCCTGCGTCTAGCGGGGCATTCATTAACTGTCTCCTCCACCCAGTTTGGGATCACCAAAACTCGACTGCTTCGGGCGTCTTGTGGACGCGTCGGCAGTGGCCGGCATATTCGCCGGTTTTAAGCGATGGTAGCACTGGGGCAAACCCGCCGCCCATCGGTTGGAATCCGGGTCAAATTGCGGCGGCGCACCAGAAAACAGGGCGTGATGATGCGTTACATCATGTAAAAGCATGTAAAGCCGCGTCCATCTGCGGGCAATTGCCGTTAATCTTGTCGGCCTGCCGGAGGTGCCCGGTCGCGTTGGTTCGTTTCGACGCAATCGGGGAGGCGCCGGCAGTTTTACAGGAGGTGCAATGAACACACGTCATATCCAGAGTTTCCTGATCGTGTCCGCCGCGTTTTTCGCGATGACCGGCCCGGTGCGCGCGCAAGGTGCGAGCGCACTGGCGGCAGCCGGCGCGCAGATGCGTCAGATCGTGCCGGCCCAGGACGCCGTCGCGCAGCCGTCGGCCGTGCGGTCCGCCGCGTCGAAGGCGAACGCGCGTTGATCCGGTCGCGCGGCCAGCAGGCCGCGCCGGAATGAAAAAAGGGCGGGAATCCTCGGATTCCCGCCCTTTTTCGTTGTACCGCACGGATGATGCGGCCGGCCCGGTTGCCCGCGGCGGCCGCTGGCCGGATGCGTCAGGCCTTGTCCTGCACGACGCCGCGGCGGATCTGGTCGAGTTCGATCGATTCGAACAGTGCCTTGAAGTTGCCTTCGCCGAAGCCCTGGTTGCCCTTGCGCTGGATGATCTCGAAGAAGATCGGCCCGATCTGGTTCTCGGTGAAGATCTGCAGCAGCAGGTCGTCCTGCGCGCCGTCGATCAGGATCTTGCGCTTCTTCAGCTCGTCCAGCGATTCGCCGTGGTTCGGCACGCGGCGGTCGACCAGCTCGTAATACGTGTCGATCGTGTCGAGCAGCTTCACTTCCTTGCCGCGCAGGCCGTCGACCGCCCGGTAGATGTCGCTCGCGCCGAGCGCGATGTGCTGGATGCCTTCGCCGTGATACGCGTCGAGGTATTCCTGGATCTGGCCGGCCGTTTCCGAGCCTTCCTCGTTGATCGGGATGCGGATCTTGCCGCACGGCGACGTCATCGCCTTCGACTTCACGCCCGTCACCTTGCCTTCGATGTCGAAGTAGCGCACTTCGCGGAAGTTGAACAGGCGTTCGTAGAACTCGGCCCATTCCTGCATGCGGCCGCGGTGCACGTTGTGCGTCAGGTGGTCGATGTACGTCAGGCCGTGGCCGACCGGGTTCGGGTTCGCGCCGGCGATCGGCTCGAAGTCGACGTCATAGATGCTGATGTCGCCGATCGCGCCCGGCTGCGCACCGTTCTTGCCGCGCCAGCGGTCGACGAAATAGATCAGCGAATCGCCGATGCCCTTGATTGCCGGGATGTTCAGCTCCATCGGGCCCGTCTTGTTGTCGAAGCCCCAGGCGCCGAGGTCGAGCGCGCGCCGGTACGCCTTCGCGGCATCCTGCACGCGGAACGCGATCGCGCAGATCGACGGGCCATGCAGGCGCGCGAAGCGTTGCGCGAACGAATCGGGTTCGGCGTTGATGATGAAGTTGATGTCGCCCTGGCGGTACACCGTCACGTCCTTGTGGCGGTGACGTGCGATCGCGGTGAAACCCATCCGTTCGAACAGTTGTCCGAGCGCTTTCGGGTCCGGTGCCGTGTATTCGATGAATTCGAAGCCGTCGGTGCCGACGGGGTTGTCCCAGTTGGGGATCTGCATGTCGTGTCTCCTGTGCGGGGCGATCGGCCGGGGCGACGTGCGCCTGCCCGACCTGGTTCGATGTCGACGGCCGCGCGTGCGCAGCGAGTCGATGCATGCGACAGAGTGTAGCGGGCGGCCGCGAGCGGAAATTTGCGAATTTAATCGCCAGCCCCTACGATGGCGCAATTTCCAGTCTTGAAATAATCATTGGAGGGCAGAAGATGGCGCAAGCCGAATTGGATGCCATCGACCGGCGAATTCTCGCGATTCTTCAGGAGAACGGGCGCCTGTCGAACCAGGAGATCGCCGAGCGCGTGAACCTGTCGCCGAGCCCGTGCCTGCGGCGGATCCGGCGGCTCGAGGAGATCGGCGTGATCACCGGCTATGTCGCGCTGCTGAACCCGCAGAAACTCGGGCTCGACCTGCTCGCGTACGTGAGCGTGCGGCTCGAAAAGCGCGGCGGCCTCGCGCCGGTGCGGGTCGACGAGACGTCGGCGCGCGCGGGCGCGACCCATGCGGAGCTGTTCCGCGCGGCCGTGCAGACCTGGCCGGAAGTGGTCGCGTGTCACGCGATGACGGGAGACATGGATTACCTGCTGCGCGTGCAGGTGGAGGACATGGCGCATTTCTCCCGCTTCGTGCAGGAGCACCTGCTGCATCACCCGTCGGTGATCGACGTGAAGACGAGCTTCTCGCTGGAATGCTTCAAGGAGACGACGGCGCTGCCGATTCGCTCGGTGCGCTAGCGTGGAGGGGAAGGCAGGGGCCGGGCGCGCCACTGGCGCGGCCCGGCTGGCCGATGTTACGCCGTCAGCGCGGCAGGCATCAGCGATTCGATGAACTTCGTCGTGCGGCGCGTCTGGCGCTTCATCGCGTAATCGAACACCGCGGCCTGTTCCTGCAGCATCTCGGCGATGATCGTCGAGTGGTCGGCCGGTGGCAGCGACAGGTACGCATCGGCTTCGCCGTACGCGTACTCGATCCGCATCCCGGATTTCTTCGCGATGTGCATCATCGTCGCGTTGCGCGACAGGCAATGCATGTACAGCATCGTCACGCGCGTGTTGCGGCTGCGGATCGCCGCGCGCTCGAACAGCTTCGAGCCGACGCCGCGGCCGCGCGCGCTTTCGAGCACCGACACGCCGAATTCGGCCGTACGCTTGTCGCCCTCGGCCGGCAGGTAGGCCAGGTGGCCGACGCCGATCAGTTCGAGGTCGTGGTCGAACACGCCGAACACGGTGTCGCGACCGAAGTCGATCGTGCGGACGTAGTTCTCGACCACGTGGTCAGGCACCATCTGGCCGAAGCGCAGCAGGCGGTCCTCTTCGTCGAGCGAGAGAAAGTGGGTGAGCATCTGCTCACGGTCTTTGGAAGCCAGTTCCCTGACGAGAACCGGCGCACTACCGGCGTTGCCGACGACATCGGCAGTGCCGTTGAATTGCGTGTTCATCGTGGGTTCCTCAATGTGTGACCGTACAGCGGGTTGTGCAATGCAACAGCATTTTACCCGACTGCGGCCCCTCGGATTGGGGAAAACCCGTATCTCGCGTTGAGGATGAATTCTAAACCTGCTTAATTGTCAGGCTATCTATTTGATTTTTAATAGATTTAAAATTCATCATATGAAATGCGCGGCGGGCGGTCGCAGTGTGCCCGTCGCGCAACGCATGCTGCTGCGCGGCAATCAGGCTGCCGTCGACAGCCCGCGCTCGATCAGGTCGATCACCTGCTCGGCGAAGTCGCGGTAGCCGAGACGGCCGCCCGGCTTCAGCCACGTGAAGGTCCAGTTGATCATCCCGAACACCATCATCGTCACCGATGTCTGGTTTTCCTTCGAGATGCGGTCCGGGTACGCGCGGGCGAGCTGCCGCGTGAACGCCGCGACGATGTCGCGCTGGCGGTCGAGCACGATTTCGCGCTGAGCATCCTCGAGATACTTCACGTCGTTGAGCAGCGCGACATGACGGCTGTGCGACGTCTCGTACTCGGCGAGGAACGCGCGCACGAGCTCGGCGAACGCGTCGCGCTCGCTGAGGCCGCGCCGCTGGCTCGCGCCTTCGACCTCGGCGATGATCAGCATCAGCCGTTTCGTGTAGCGGTCGAGCAGGTCGAACAGGATCGCTTCCTTGCTCTCGTAGTAGTGATAGAGGCGTGCCTTCGACGTGCCGCTCGCGGTCGCGAGATCGGACATCGACGTGCTCGGGTAGCTCGTCTGCGCGAATTTCTCGGCGGCCAGATCGAGGATCTGTTCGCGTTGGGATTCGTGATCGGGCGCTCGGGTACGGGCCATGGTCGAATGCGGAAGATTAGCGGTGCGTGGTGGCCGCGCGGGCCGCGCGCACCTGCGTGGAGGAAAGGGCGTCGGGGGTGTCGTCCTGCAGCTCGAGCCGGCCGGCGGCCGCGAGTTCGCGGCAGCGCCACCAGGCGATCGAATCGCTGACGAACAGCCCGCCGCGATCGGCGGCGGCCATGATGCTGCCGACGAGGCGCCGCGCGGGCAGCCAGTCGGTTTCCGCGCGCGCGACGATCAGCGCGTCGAGATCGGCGAAATGGCCGCTCTTGATCGTGTTGCTGACCCAATAACGCAATTCGGCGTTCAGGTGTTTCGCCTCCTGCCATTCGAGCGCGAGGCGGCCGATGCGCAGTACCGAGATCGGCGCGGCCACCGGCCGCTTGCGCGCCAGTTCCGCGGGCGAGAACATCCCGGTCGAGCAGGCCTGGTCGGTGCGCGACAGCGACGCGCGCTGCGCGGTGTCGAGGTCGGCGGCCGACAGCCGCACCTCGTTCAGGCGCTGCGGCACGTTGCGCAGGTGATAGGCGACGCGGCGCAGCAGCAGCTTGTCGCCGACGCTCGGCGCGTGCCACACGACCACCTGGCCCGTATCCATCGCGAGCTGGTCGAGACGCGCGAACTCGCCTTCGATTTCCGCGTTCCAGTCGGGGATCTGGTCGCCGAGCACGTGCTGCCAGAAGGCGGCGCGCGTATCGGGCGTCTCGTCGGCGCCCTTGAGCGGCCCGACGCCGAGATCGTCGAGCAATCCGACGACGTGCTCGTCGCGTCCGGCTTGCGCAAGGGCTTCGCGCAGCGACGCGGCGGCGGTGCCGCCCTGAATCACATGAATGGTACTCATCGGCCTGTCGTCAACAAAAGAAAACCGCCGGCCGGGCGGACGTTGCGACGTCCAGCCGGCCGGCGGCCCCTAGTGTAAGCGAGATGTGTGACGGCGAGAAACCGTCCGGCGCCGCGACGCGATGCCGCTCAACGCTCGTCGTAGCTCACGACGACCTTGTCGCTGATCGGGTGGCACTGGCACGTGAGCACGAAACCGTCCTTCACTTCGTGCTCCTCGAGCGTGTAGTTCTTCTCCATCCGCACTTCGCCTTCGATCACCTTCGCGCGGCACGTGCAGCACACGCCGCCCTTGCACGCGTACGGCAGCGCGAGGCCCGCGCGCAGGCCGACATCGAGCAGGCTCACGCCTTCATACGGCAGGCGCAGCTTGCGCTTCTTGCCGTCGAGCACGATTTCGAGATCCGCGGCCGGTGTCTGGTCGGTGATTTCGACGACCGGCGTGCCGGCTTGCGGCAGCGGCGTGCCGAAACGCTCGACATGCACCTTCGCCGGCGGCACGCCGGCTGCCTTCAGTGCGGCTTCGGCCGCGTCCATCATCGGCGCCGGGCCGCAGATGAACGCTTCGTCGATCGCGTCGGCCGGCGTCAGCGTGTCGAGGAATTCCGCGCATTTCGCCTGGTCGAGCACGCCGTTGAACAACTCGACGTCCTGCAGGTCGTCCGACAGCACGTGATACAGGACGAAGCGGTTCATGTAGCGGTTCTTCAGGTCCTCGAGCTCCTCCGCGAACATGATCGCGTCGACGCTGCGGTTCCCGTAGATCAGCGTGAACGTGCTGCGCGGCTCGAGCTCGAGCGTCGTCTTCACGATCGCGAGCACCGGCGTGATCCCCGAGCCGCCCGAAAACGCGACGTACTGCTTGCCGTGATCGGCGTTCAGGTGTGTGAAGAAGCGGCCGTCCGGCGTCATCACGTCGATCGTGTGGCCGGGCTTCAGCGAGTCGAACGCGAAGTTCGAGAAGCGGCCGCCGCGCACGCGCTTGATGCCGATGCGCAGTTCGCCGTCACGGTCGTAGTCCGTCGTGCCGACGCAGATCGAATACGAGCGGCGCGTTTCCTCGCCGTCGATATGGGTCTTCAGCGTGACGAACTGGCCTTGCGTGAAGCGGTACGCGTCGCGCAGCTCGGGCGGCACGTCGAAGGAGACGGTAACGGCGTCGGCGGTCTCGGGTCGCACGTCGCGGATACGCAGCGGGTGAAATTGCGGGGTCGCCATGGTCAATAAGGTTTGAAGTAGTCGAAGGGTTCGCGGCAGTCGACGCAGCGATACAGTGCCTTGCAGGCCGTGGACGCGAATTGCGCGAGACGCTCGGTGCGGGCGGAGCCGCAGCGTGGGCAGGTGGGCGCCGCGACCGGCCGCGGCACGAAACGCACGACGTTTTCCCGCGGCGCGGCGCTGCCGCACTGGCCGACCGGCGGCGCGATACCGTACGCACGCAACTTGTCGCGCGCTTCCTGCGTGATCCAGTCGGTCGTCCACGCGGGCGCGAGCACCGTTTCGATCCGGTGCGGCGGCAGGTCGGCGGCCTGCAGCGCGGCGGCGATGTCCTCCGCGATCTGCGACATGGCCGGGCAGCCTGAGTAGGTCGGCGTGATGACGACTTCGAGCTGGCCGTCGTCCGCGCGGCGGACATCGCGCAGGATGCCGAGCTCGCGGATCGACACGACCGGGATCTCCGGATCGGGCACGGCTTCCAGCACGTCCCACGCGCGGGCGAGCAGCGGATCGTCGTGGCGCACCGCGGATTCGGCGTGGGCAGGGGCAGCGGTCTGGACGGACATCGTCGGGCTCCGTGGCGTGGGCCGGTTACCAGGTCGCGCCGGGATGCTGGCGCGCGAGGCTCTGCATTTCCGCAAGCAGGTAGCCCATGTGCTCCGAGTGCTCGCCCTGCTTGCCGGTCGTCACGTGCTTCACGGGTGCCGGCGGCGTGAGCGTCGCCTCGGCGAGCGCATCGTCCACGTCCGCGCGCCACGCGGCTTCGAGCGCGGCCGGCGCCGGGCCGATGCCCGGCGCGGCGATCGCGTCGTCGATCGCATCGGCCGCGAAGAATTCGCGCGTGTACGGCATCAGGTAGTCGAGCGCGTCCTGCGCACGGCGGTGCGATGCGTCGGTGCCATCGCCGAGGCGCACGAGCCATTCGCGAGCGTGCTGCACGTGATAGCGGGTTTCCTTCACCGACTTCGCGGCGATCGCGGCGAGCTGCGTGTCGGTCGACGTTTCCAGCGCGCTCCACACGTGCAGCATCAGCGCTGCGTACAGGAAGTTGCGCACGATCGTGACCGCGTAGTCCTTGTCGGCGTGCGCGGTGCCGGCGACCGGGCCGTAGTGCGGCAACTCGGCAAGCGTGAAGTTCGCGAATTCGCGCTCGGTACGGAAGTACGCGTAGTCGTCCTCGGTCTTCGTCGCGCCGTTGAGCTGGCGCTCGAGGTCGGCTGCGTGCGTGTACAGCATGCGCGCCTGGCCGATGAGGTCGAGGCTCATGTTGGTGAGCGCGATGTCTTCCTCGAGGATCGGGCCGTGGCCGCACCATTCGGCGTTGCGCTGACCGAGGATCAGCGCGTTGTCCGCGAGGCGCAGCACGTAGGAGAGGTGTTCGGGCGTGATCGTCATGGCGCGGGCATTACATGTGGTTGACTTCGTCGGGCAGCGTGTAGAACGTCGGGTGACGGTAGATCTTGTCGCCCGCCGGTTCGAACAGTTCGGCCTTCTCGTTCGGGTCCGACGCGGTGATCGCCGACGACGGCACCACCCAGATGCTCACGCCTTCCTGGCGGCGCGTGTAGACGTCGCGCGCCATGCGCAGCGCCATCGTCGCGTCGGCGGCGTGCAGGCTGCCGCAATGCTTGTGGTCGAGGCCCTGCTTGCTGCGCACGAACACTTCCCAGATCGGCCATTCCTTGTTCATCACTTTCTCCTGATTCCTGAATTCGAGTCTTGCCGCTCAGGCGGCGTGCTGTTCGGCGCGGGCCTGGCGCTTCGCTTCGTGCGCGAGCGCGGCTTCGCGCACCCATGCGCCGTCGTCGTGCGCTTTCACGCGGGTCGCGAGGCGTTCCTTGTTGCACGGGCCGTCGCCGTTGACCACGCGCCAGAATTCGTCCCAGTCGATCGTGCCGTAGTCGTGATGGCCGCGCGCTTCGTTCCATTTCAGGTCGGGGTCGGGCAGCGTCACGCCGAGCACCTTCGCCTGGTCGACCGTCGCGTCGACGAATTTCTGGCGCAGGTCGTCGTTCGAGATCCGCTTGATGCCCCATTTCGCGGACTGGCTGCTGTGGACCGAATCGGCGTCGCTCGGGCCGAACATCATCAGCACCGGCCACCACCAGCGGTCCACGGCCTGCTGGACCATCGCGCGCTGCGCATCGCTGCCTTTCATCATCGACAGCAGCGCGTCGAAACCCTGGCGCTGGTGGAACGACTCTTCCTTGCACACGCGGATCATCGCGCGTGCGTACGGGCCGTACGTGCAGCGGCACAGCGGAATCTGGTTCATGATCGCGGCGCCGTCGACGAGCCAGCCGATCACGCCGACGTCGGCCCAGGTCGGCGTCGGGTAGTTGAAGATGCTCGAGTATTTCGCCTTGCCGGCATGCAGCGCGTCGATCAGCGAATCGCGCGACACGCCGAGCGTTTCGGCTGCGCTGTACAGATAGAGGCCGTGGCCGGCTTCGTCCTGGACCTTCGCGAGCAGGATCGCCTTGCGCTTCAGGCTCGGCGCGCGCGAGATCCAGTTGCCTTCCGGCAGCATGCCGACGATTTCCGAATGGGCGTGCTGCGAGATCTGGCGCACCAGCGTCTTGCGGTACGCGTCGGGCATCCAGTCCTGCGGTTCGATCTTGCCGTCGGCCGCCATCACCGCGTCGAACCGCGCCTGCTCGGGCGACTCGGCTGCGGCGTCGAGCGGCGCGACGTTGCCGGGGATGTCGAGGGATTGCGTGTACATGGCGAGGTTCTCGTCCGGTTGAATGTGTGCGAAGTATAAACCAACCGACCGGTCGGTTAATAAATTTCTTGCGGATTTGCAGTGAGGCTCGGGTAAACGAGAGATGTCGGGGCGCGATCGAGCGGGGCCAGCGTGGTCCCGCACGTGAGTCTCGCGTCTTCTGCGGCACAATGCCCGCTTTCCGATGAGGATTTTGCCGATGTCATTCCGAAGCAGTTTCGCCGCGGCCGTGCTGGGTGCGGTCGTTTTCGTGTCGCCGCTTGCTGCGTCGGCCGCGCCGGCCGGATGGGTTGCCGCGTGGGCAACGGCGCTGCAGCCGATTCCCGACCTTGCTGCGCCGCCGCCGCTTTACCGCGCACCTGACGTGGCCGGGCGGACGGTGCGCCAGATCGTCTATCCGGCGGTGTCGGGCCGCGCCGCGCGGATTCGCGTCAGCAATGCATACGGCCGCGCGCCGCTGGTCGTCGAGGCGGCGAGCCTCGCGCGCGCCGGTGAGGGTGCGGCGCTCGCCGGCGGCGCGGCCGTGCCGGTCCGGTTCGGCGGCAAGTCGTCGGTGACGCTCGCGGCAGGGCAGGAGCTCGAAAGCGATCCGGTGGCCATCGACGTGACGTCCGCGCAGCCGTATGCGATCAGCCTCCAGATGGGGCCGAACCAGCGGATGACGGTCTGGCACCGCGTGTCGAACCAGTTCAACTACGTGTCGGCGCCGGGCGATCACGTGAGCGATCCGGGGCCGGCTGCGTTCCGTACCCGTTTTACCCAATATGCCTGGGTGACCGAGCTGGCGGTCGAGGCGGGCCCCGCGCGCGCCAGTGTCGCCGCGATCGGCGATTCGATCACCGACGGCCTGCGCTCCAGCGTGAACCGGAACCGCCGCTGGCCTGACGCGCTCGCGCGCCGGCTGGCGACGTCGGGCGCCGGTTCGATCGGCGTCGTGAATCTGGGTATCAGCGGGAACCGGCTGCTCAGCGATTCCGCGTGCTACGGCACGTCGCTGGCGTCGCGGTTCGAGCGCGATGCGCTGTCGCGTGCGGGCGTGAAGGCGGCGGTCGTGCTGATCGGGATCAACGACATCAACTTCGCGACGATGCCGCCGCGCGCGGGGCTCGATTGCGACCACCCGCATACGCAAGTCACGGCTGCGTCGCTGATCGACGGCTATCGCCGGTTGATCGAGGCGGCGCACCGCCAGGGCGTGAAGGTCTTCGGTGCGACGCTCACGCCGGCTGCGTTGCCGGCCGGCCGCGAGGCGATCCGGCTCGAGGTGAACCGGTGGATCCGGAGCGGTGGCGGGTTCGATGGTGTGGTCGACTTCGATGCGATGCTGCGCGATCCGGCTCGCCCGAGCGTGCTGCAGCGCCGATACGATAGCGGCGACGGCATTCACCCGAGCGACGCCGGCTACGCGGCGATGGCCGACGCGGTGCCGGTCGAGCAACTGCAGGCTGCCGTGGGCGGCAAGTGACACGCCTCTATATATAGAGGGAAGTGTTGCCGGCGGCGAGGAGGTCAGTGGCGTCACGCGGCCCGCCGAGCCCCAAGCCCCCGTGCGCGGCAGCGCACGGGGGCTTTTTCAAATTTCTTCACAAAGGGGCTTGCGTAGATCGGGGCAGATGCTTAGAATCACGCCTCT
>NZ_CABVPX010000046.1 GCF_902499125.1 Burkholderia arboris | reverse complement strand
CCCATCACTTGAAGTAACGGACATCACTTTGGACACCGGCTGCAGCTCTGTCCATGCGGCCACGAAATGACGCTTACGCCAAATCCATTCCCCGAACTTCTGCACCTTATCGTCGCCGGCCTGCGGCATGTCGGGCAAACCGAGGTGCTCATTCTCTTGCTTAATGGCATGGTCACGGATCGCATGGACGCGCGAAATGGCATCAACAAACTCTTCCTCGCTCAGCTTGAGAATGCGGTCGCGTGCCAAGAGCTCTCGCAGCCGTGGCGACCATTCATAGATCGTGCGCTCTTCGAACGAATGGTCGAAGTCGGCCTCATGCCACCACTCCATTGCATCGCGCAGCGCCAGCTCGGGATTTTTTGAGTTCCTAGCGAAGAACTCTTCATATGGGTGGCGGTTCCCGTCCTTTACTTGCTTATAGTAGTAAGCGTGGAGAAATTGGTCGGCCTGAACGCCTGGTGGCACCGTTGCATCGATCCAATCCGGCTTAACATGAGACGCTGAGACTCTAGCAGCAATCGCACGCATAACCTGCAACGTGTCGCTCCAGTCCTGCTCGAACTTCTGGAAGCGCTTCTCGGAGGAGCGCTTAGTATCCACGAACACCAGCCCATGGTTCTTCGGCAGCAACCTGTTCTTGTCGAACTGCTGCTCAAGGCCATAGTCGCGTCTCTCAAGATCTGACCGACTCTCTTTGAGGCGTAATTGCTCCTGGTAGATCTCCTTGGTCAACGGACGTGCGCGGTCGTCAACTTCTTCGAAGAATCGTAGGAGCTCCAATTCCATTCCTGTCTCGACTAGCTCGTCATGCGACAGGAATGTGCCAGCCTCGATATTCGATATCCATGCCCGATCGGATAGGTTAGCTGAGCCAATATACACTCCCGCATCGACCCACCAAATAACTTTCGCATGAAGGATATCCGGAACAAGCCGACATTCGAAATTTGGGCTTGCCTTTTCTAAAAACCACTTGAGCACCGCGGGGTCAATCGCCACTGTGTGATCATAGCGACCGTAGAATTCGAGAGGCTTGAGATGCTTAGCACAAGCCTCGAAGAGCTGCATATTATCCTGGCTGGCATACGCGACTGCAGCGCGAACCCGGGTGCAATCGTCAATCATTTCGACTAGCAGATTGTGCAGGAGCTGCCTATTGAGGGGACCAGCGATAAAACGCATGAGGTTCGTGTTTCCTCTTTATGTGCAAGGTGGCTTCGGGCACTGACTATTTTGGATTTCGAGTTAGGCTTGTCGATTACCCCGCTGGTTTCTTGCGTTCTCGGTGCGGAGCGTCCTTTCAAGCTCACGCCACTGCGGGACGTGGGCACCCATCAAGGCCTTGAACACCCTTCCGTGGCTAGCGAAGCGTAGGTGGAGCAACTCATGGACAATGACGTAGTCTTGAACGCGCTCATCCAGGTCGAGGAGATCGGAAGCCAAAGTGATCGTCCCGGACGAGGAGCAGGAACCCCATTTCCTACGCATTTCCTGAATCCGAACGACGCGCGGGTTCACGCGCAGCTTGACCGCCCACGCCAACGCGCGCCGTCGCAGCTCTTGCACAGGGTACAGAGACGACTTCACTCGTCAGCCTCCGCGAGCAGCAGCCTGACGATGAGATCGACGACACGCGCGCGTTCGTCCTGCCCTAACGCCAGTACCGGCTTGTACATGGCAGCCCGAAGGCGACGTTGTTCATCTGGATTCACTGCCGAATTCGGAAAGCGCGACAACAGTGCTTCCGCGTCCTTTGCAAGCATCATCGCATTGATAGCAGAGGTCTTAACCGCGACGTCCTCGCGCAATACCCAATACACCGCAAATGCTCGCGCGGATAGCCCACTGTCCCGCGCCGCCTTAATCGCTATTTCTTTCTCGGCGGCCAACGCCGCAAGCTGGTCCATCGCGGCCAGTCCGGTGGTCTTGCGATCCTCCAAGTCCTTCAGAATGCGCTCGGCACGATCCTTCAGCGGCTGTAATACAGGCGCGACTGCAGGGGTTTCGTCCATCTCCTGTTGTAGGCCCCGCACCAGGTTGAAGACTTTGCCCTCGTCTGAGCCATCTTCCTTACGCAGCGCCTGCAGGGTCTGTACGTCGAAGGTCACGCTCTTGGTCAACCGCCCCAGCCCCTGCTGTTCTGCGCTCTCCTCGATCAGCCGACGCGTCTTGTAAGCGAGATCCGCCACGAACCCGACTTTTTCAGCATATGCATTGCGCACGGCCGCATAGAGTTGGCTAAGCTGTTTGTAAGTGCCAATGTGATCGCGCAGCTCCGGCGAGGGCGAGAGAATTTCCCACAACGCCTCGATTTCTTTGTATGCCTCGAAGAATGCCTTGCGAGCATCGGGCGAGAGGAAGCGGCCGAACACAAGCTTTTCGAGGCGCTCGTCCGGGGAGTCGCCGCTGGAGACTTGCAGGTAATCTTTCTCAGCTTGCGCGATTTTCTTCAGGAATTCCTGAAGTAGCACGTCCAGGTCCTCGATCACGCCACCGACGTCTGACGAATCGAACTGCAGCGCCTTTTTGAGCTCGCGCAGCACACCCACGAAATCCACCACGAGCCCGACGCGCTTCTGCACGCCATTAGCGTCAACGTATGGGCGGTTCACACGCGCAATGGACTGCAGTAGCACGTGGTCGCGCATCGGCTTGTCGAGGTACAGACAGTATAGCGGCGGCGCATCATAGCCGGTGAGCAGCTTGTCCGTGACGATCAGAATTTTGGGGTTCTCGGCAGGTTTCTTGAACAATAGTCGCGCCTGCTCCTCTTGCTCGTCCGAGAGTTGCAGCTCGGCGACCAATGGACGATCCACCGCATCCGCCGCGTTCTGCGTGTAGACCGGTACAACCCACTCGGGCGGAAGTAGCTTGTCCAGTGCCTTCTTGTACTTGGCACAGGCTTCGCGGTTCACCGCCACCACGAAGGCTTTGTAGCCCAACGGCAGCACGTTCTCATTGAAGTGCTCGGCCACGAAGGTCGCTATCTTCTCGATGCGATCGTCGGCCGTAAGGAAAGTTCGAAGTCCTACCGCGCGTTCGAGTACCTTGTTGAGCTCTTCAACGTCGGTGACACCTTCGCTCCCAGCCAGCGCGAAGAACTCCTTGTCCAGCCGCTCAGCTGGCACCGTCATTTCGCTAGGTGCCATCACGTGCTTGATCGGCAACGTGGTTTCGTCGGCGATGCTCTCGGCGATCGAGTATTTGTCCAAGTACCCCTGCTCGTCTTGCGTGCCGAATATTTTGAACGTGCCCTCACCCTGCGATGTGTGTGCGATGGGAGTGCCAGTGAAACCGATGATCGTGGCCTTGGGCACGGCGGCCATCAGGTAGGTACCTAGATCCTTGGCTACCGAGCGGTGGGCCTCATCGATAAAAACGTAGACATTGTCGCGCAGGCAACTGTCTTTGCGAATGGCCTCGAATTTGTGGATCATCGAAATGATGAGGCCCCGGAAATCGGCGTCCAGCAGGGACTGCAGCTCGGCCTTATTCTTCGCGCGGGTTACGGCGATGTCCTCTTGCTGCATCTCCCCGAGCAAACGCTCCACCCAGCCCTTTAGCTGGCCTTCCAGCTCAGTGCGATCTACGACAATGATGACCGTTGCATTGGCGAAATGCGCCTTGTTTTCCAGGATCAGGCGCGCTGCGGTCAACAGCGTGAACGTCTTGCCTGAGCCTTGGGTGTGCCAAACCAGCCCACGCGTCTTAGCTGGATCGGCGCACCGGTCGAGGATGGCGTTGATGGCACGGCGCTGGTGTTGGCGCAGCACCGACTTGCGCGTCTCGCCGTCCTGCACGTAGAACAAAATCCAGTGCTGCAGAGTGCGCAGGAAGTCGTGGCGTTCAAAGAAGGCCTGAACCGCGAACCGATAAGTCTCCTCGGGCGCCTGCTTCCAGCGCGCCATGTCGCGCCGATTCGCGTTCCAGGTTACACCGTACCAGTAGTCCAGCAGGTGCGTGACGTTGAAGAGTTGCGGCGCGGCGAGCAGCTCCGGTGTCTCCAATTCGTATCGGCGCAACTGCTTGATCGCACGCTCGATACCGTCGCCGTCTTTCGGGTTCTTGTGCTCGACGATAACGACCGGGAAGCCATTGACCAGAAACATCACGTCGGCCCTGTTTCCCTTCCGAGCAGGCGGCTTGATCTTCCACTCCCACGTCACATGGAAGACGTTGTCTTCAATGTATTCGAAATCGATCAGCGTTACGGCATGATGGCGCTTTTCGGCTTCGTCGTACCACTGCCTTTCGCCGCGCAACCACGCCAGAAGTTCACGGTTTCCCTCGATGCTGGCAGGCAGCGCATCCATAGTTTCGACGATCGAGCGCACTGCGTCGGCGGTGAGCCAAGGGTTGAAGGCTGCAATCTTAGCCTCCAGCACGTCGCGTAAGAATGCGCCCGACTCGCCGCCGCGCTTGATTCGGGCATCGTCGGGCGTGATAGCTGACCACCCGATTTCGACGGCATGCTTCACCATTGGAAACTGCACGGTGCCAGCCTCGCTGATCTTGAGGGTGCTCATGCCGCGATATCCTCGCGTTCATTCAAGGCCGAGGAAAGTGCCGACAGCTTCAGATCCGAGACTGAGAGGTCTCCGGTCATCAGCTTGTGCAGCAGGGACTTGAAAAGCTCCTCCAGCGCGGCGCGCTTCTTCTGGTGCAAGTCAATCTTGCGGTCGATGGCTTCGAGGATGCCGACAATTTCCGTCTGCTCGTCCAACGTCGGCGGGAGGGGCATCGGCAGCGAGTCAATGGTGCCTGTGTTCAAGTTGTACTTGCCGTCTGCTGCCGGGGTAGCGCGACCGGCGATCAGCGATGTGCCTAGGCGTGATCCGTAGAAGTACGCGAGGTATCGCGGATTGGCGACGGGCGTCCTGACTCGAGCCCGGATCAGGTAGGACGCGAAGAGAGAGCCCTCCGGCTCGCCTTGATACACAGCGCAAGAGCCTAGTCGCTCCAGCACCCCGTTGGTGCGAATGAAAAGGAGATCGCTCGGTTCCAACAGATATTTGCTGGCTTCAGTCGCAGAAAGGTCACAGTACTTCAAGTCCGAAGGGTTGACGCGTCCAGATTCGACGTTCGGTATCCGCAAGACCGGATAGCTGCGTCGTTCGACGCTGCAGCGCGTCGATGTGCCGTACTGCAACCATTCACGGATTTCGCGGAATTCGACGAGGCTCCAGCTCTCTGGTATTAGCCCGATCTCGGTTTCCTTCTGCGCTTCGCCTCGCAAGCCGCGCGCGAAAAGGTCGTTCATCACCGCATGCTTCAACTCCAGCGCGGTCAACGTGGCCTTGTCATGAACAACGATTGCATCACGCACCTTGGCAAGCGACTCCGCAATCGACCGTTGCTCTGCTAATGGTGGGTGAGGCACATCCAGCGCCGCGAGTCGGTTGCGTGAAAGATTGGGGATCGTTGTCTTGTTGCCTGCGCCTTCGAAGATGCCAAGCTGCGTGAACGCACTCTGTAGAAAGTAGACGTAGAACCGCGCATCCACGTCGCCCAAAAGAGGGCGCAGTCGATGGAGGTGGTTCTGGAACGACATCACGGGCACGCGACCGTCCCAGACGGCCGCGCGGCCGATCTCTCCACCTTCGCATACCAGCAGGTCGCCAGCTTCGAGGCTCTTGACCACTAGTTCGGCTGCGGAGATCGACATCTCGTCGACCTCGGTGAGATCGATATTGTCCCAAAGCACATTTGACGTGCGCAGAAATGGCACTTTGTCGGCTCCGGCGCGCGCTGCGGCGGACATCGTTTTGCCCGCGCCGATTTCGAACAGCTCGCCCAAGGGGCGCCATGTCCAGTTTGAATTCGTCATAGGGGGGCGAGCAGCGTTGCGAGGGTTTGATCGATCTCTCTGGCCTTTTCGTCAAGCGCCAGTATGTCCGCCATGATGCTCTTGATGGAGCGATGGTCCGCGTCGCCGCCCTGGGCGATCCAACGCCCCGGGCTGAGGTTGTAGTCCGCTTCTTCGGCCTGCTGCATGGTGATGACGGTCAGCTCACCCTCGACCGGCTCGCCCTTGTGGTACATCGCCGCTAGCGAGCGGAGGTCATCCTCGGGCAGATAGTTCTTCGGCCGTCCCTTTCTGAAATGCTTGCTTGCATTGAGCAAGACGATCTTGTTGCGCCGGTCGGCGGGCTTGTTCTTGCGCAGCACAACGATCACGCCAGCGGCCGTGGTGTTGTAAAAGAGGTTCTCGGGCAACAGGATCACGCCGTCGATCAGGTCGTGATCGACGAACCACTTTCGGACGTTGCGCTCCTTGTCCTCGTTCTTCGAGCCTGAGCCTCGCGTGACTGCGCCGGTGTCGAGCACGACAGCGGCCCGACCGTCGTTGTCCATACACGCAAGCGTGTGTTGCAGCCAAGCCCAGTCACCCTTGCCGCTAGTGATGCCGCCGGCAATGCGGAAGCGATCAAACGGGTCGTTGGCGAACAGGTCGGACGCGAACGGCTGGTTCCACATCGGATTCGCGACGACGATGTCGTGCTGGCGAATCGTGCCATCGGCATCCCGGAACTTGGGGTTGATGATCGTATCTCCGCGTGCGAGCTCCACCTCCATGTCGTGGATGATTGCGTTCATCTGAGCGACGGCATAGCTCTCGGCCTGCAGCTCCTGACCGGAGAGCCTGAGCGGCACCTTGCTAGTCGGGTCGAGCTCGCGGGCGACGAGCTGCTGCTTGATAAGCAAGCCCGCCGAACCGCACGCGTAGTCATGGCAGGTCTCGCCGGGCTTCGGTCGTATGATGTGAGCCATCAGGAAGCCCACCTCGGTCGGCGTGAAGAATTCGCCTGCGCTCTGCCCCGATCCCTCGGCGAACTTGCGCAGCAGATATTCGTAAGCGCGGCCCAGGAAGTCCGGCTGCACGTCGGCCAGCCCCAAGCGGTAACGCGGATCGGAGAATGTCTCTACCACGCCGCGCAACTTGGCCGGGTTGATGTCACGCTCGCCGTTCCGCTCGGCGCCGAAATCCACGACATCAATCACGCCCGAAAGCGACGGGTTGTTTTTGACCACCGCGCGTACGGCCTTGGTCAAATGTTCCCCGATGTCCTTCGGTGCGGTAGACCTTCCACGTTCGTCAAGTGGCCACTCATAAGACTCACGGCCACTGATGATTGTCCAACGTGACTCGGGCGGCATATAGAAGCGCAGGAGCGAGTGGTCCGCTTCAGCGATCTCTAGCGCCGTAGCACGGTCGCCGTATTCCTCAGCTAAGCGCCCAACCTCATCGTCGAACACGTCGGATAATCGCTTCAGGAACAGCAGCGGTAGCAGGTAATCTTTGAACTTTGCCGCGTCCTTCTCGCCACGGATCGAACAGGCCGCATCCCAAAGCATCTGCTCCATCGGCTTGGTAGTCGGCGTGGGCGGCGCTGCCCGTCCGCGGCGGAGGCGTGGCACGGCGGGAACGGCTGCCGTGATCTCGAGGGATTCCAACTCGATCCCCGCTTCCGTCGCGAGCGCCGAAATGGCTTCAGTCGCTGCGCGTTGCGGCTTGCTACCGCCTCCTTCCCAGCGATTCACCGTGGCAAACGATACCCCGAGCCGCTCGCCGAGCTGCTCTTGGGTGAGATTGAGCTTGGCGCGAATGGCGCGAAGCGTTGCAGGTAGATGGATTTTTGTCATGTTTGCTATATTTGCGATATGACAGAAATTTGTCAAGACCTTGCCGAACCTAGTCTTGGCTTGCTGGCCGAACGAAGAATCGAGTCCCTTCGTTTCGACAGGAAGCTGCAGGCACGCGCTCAGCGGTGACCGGCATCAGGAGTCTGCAGCTCACTCCCTGAGTCGTGCCCGATTCATGGTCGCTATCGGCGATGGAGAAAACGACGCACTATTGACGCAGCTCCGAGTTCACATGAGCGCGCTCCGCCGCAAATCGACGCACTTCTGCGTCGCTTCCACTTTCGTGAGAGCTCGACACTTTACGATGCCCCCCCAAAACGACGCACTTTCGACGCATCCGACTCGTTCGCCCCTATACCACTGCTATCTCAACCAACAGGATGCAACTTGCCGCCGCCGCATGAGCGGGAGCACGCGGCCAGTACGGGTTCTAACCTGCCGGTATCTGAGTCCTTTAAGACACCTTATGGCTGTTACAGCTCACACCATGTGAAGCTGTAACGCGGCTATATGGAATATAGCCGCTACGTGATACCTCACCGTGTAACGAATCCCAAAGCACTCAGAATACGATCGGGCAGAATGCAAAATTCATTCGAAAACTGATAGCCTTGAAACCGCAACTTCTCGATCACGCCAAGTCGACCACTCACCAATTGCCTTCGAAAGGGAAGCCGGATCCACATCATGAAGGACCCACGTCAAACGGCCAGAAGTCAAACCCGAACGAAACCGACCATCGCTGCATACCTGTCGCGCGCACATGGCCTCTTGTGTCGGATCGCAGAAGAATTGGAGTTACCTGAGGATGCCTATCCGGCACCAAGCGATGTCATTGCCTACATGAAGCGGCGCGCCAAGGACTGGAAGTGGGCGACTTTTCGGCAGTACCAAGCTAGCCTCGTTTGCAGATACGAGATCGAGTTCGAGCGAAACCGCGATCCGCTGTTCCAACAAACCGCAGAGGAGATCCGCAGCCTTCCGTCCACCGATTGTCGGTCGAACCGCGACCCCGGCCACACGTCATCGCGCAAACGAAAAGGCATTCCAAGGCGCGACTATGATGTGCTGGTAGCAAACCTCGCCAATCCAGCCCGCGCTAGCGATTATTCGAAACGCGCCGCACTGTGGTTAATGGCGGGACTTGCGACGGGGTTGCGTCCGTGCGAATGGGAAAATGCACGACTGTCCGAAGACGGCAGGACTCTCAACGTACTGAACGCAAAAGCTACCAACGGCCGAGCGACGGGCATAAGCCGAGTGGTCCCCGTTGGCGCCGACGACTTCCCAGTAGTCCGCGCTCACATTGAGTCACTCGGAGAGCTTCTCGCTAGCGGGCTCGAGTTCTCCGTGATTCAGAAGGGATGCACGCAAGCAATTCGACGAACGTGCGCCGCTCTGTGGCCTGGTGACTACAAGCGAACATACGCGCTCTACTCCGCTCGCCATCAATTTTCTGCGAACGCGAAGGCTATCGCGTCCGCAGAAGAGGTTGCCGCTCTCCTCGGCCACCGATCGACCCGCACTGCGCGCCGACACTATGCACCGCGCCGCAGCGCCTGGTCTGAATTCCGGCAAGTGCAAACCGCAAAACCAACTGCGTCGATGCAAGCGTCCATCCGGCGATCAACGCCTCGGAACGGATAGTTGACGAAGAGCATTCGTTGCGCGTCCGTCAACTCCCATTTCACTGATCTCAAGCGTTTTGGCTGCGTCCAGACGTCAGCCGCTCCTCGCAAGAGCCGTTTTCGCGTAACACGTCCTCGCTGCCACCGACAATCCTGCCTGTCTTCCGATCGAGATAAACAGGCCGGATGCCGCACGACTCCAGATCGCGCACAGCTTCAGCGACGGCTTCATTGGCCCGCTTCAGAAACTCGGGGCTCCGCATATAGCGGCCTAGTTTGTCAGCTGGCATGGCATGTTCTCCTTTGTTACAAGCATACGCCAGCTGCCCAGACTCTCGAAAGTGTTGATTTCGCCTGCTGCATCCCGTGGGCGCGACCAAATAACCTCGATCAGCTGAAAGAATCAGGCGAAATTTTGGGCTTCAGGAGCCGTTCGGCTGGCTCGCCACTCCCAGGAACCCTCGCCGAGCGTCGCAGACACTGCAAATAGTGCCTTGATGGCATTAGGCACCGTCGTACTCGAACGGTCACACAGCGGTGCCGCGCGACCAAATAACCCCTAGGTCGATAGTCGGCATATCCGTCATTTTCGGCATTGCCAGCCGCCTAGGCTGCATCACAAGAGCTGGCACACAACCCGCACTCGCCTAGCAGGCGCATTTCGCCCCAAAGCGATCATCTTACTGACTCAATGCCTGGCCTTGCCTGGACTGGTTGACTGGATATTTCACTGATAAAGTGTGCTTCGTCAGACGGCTTAGTGCCGATGGCGCGATTTCGATGCGCAACCGAACTTCAATGCTTGCCTAATAGGCGGCAAGCTCTGTTCAAACAAGGATTATGTATGGGCCCTGGATTTAGTGAAAGGACGTTTGAGTTCTGCTTCAATGCTGAATACTGTCGCTCAAACGCTGCTCTGTTGGCTAGTCATCCACATATTCCATCTCAACAAGCAGAGAAGGACTTGGGATACGACGTCGAATTTCGCATTCGACATGGTCATTACACAAAATCTGTATTTTTCCAACACAAGGTCTCCTCCTACGCCGATACCAAGGCCGGACGCAATGCGCATTTTTTTGATGCACATTCTGGCCCATATTTCAGATTCCCAGTGGACAATGAGCAGCACAACACGCTTTTCGAGCTAAGTCGAACTAAGGGAAATGCGTTCTACTGCGCACCCCAATTTCACCTCAGCCACGAACTCGAAACGCATTTCCGCGCAAGCAGTATTGCCGGCAACTCGATACTTCTTGACCCGATCGATGTCGGTCAAATTGGCGACGCCGACCGCCACAACATTACTTACGGCCCAACGGGATTAAATGCGACACTTCACTCGGAGACTCGCCGATTCGAGCGTCACTATTCAGGAGGAAAGGAAAATTCCCCGAAACTAAGAGAGAGTCGTCTTGACCTTAACTACATCGAAGAGCTAAGTGCCGAACTGCTTGATAGAACTCGAAATTCTCGCTTCCGAGCGACAATGACGCCGGCTTTGGAACGTGCCAGACCAATTGAGCAGGTGCAAGTCCTTCTTGGGCGCGTCTACCAGGTCACATGGTTGCTCCTGCCGTGATCAAAGGACGTCGCAATTTTTCTAAGCTGAAGCCACATCGCGGCTTGAGTCAAATTTAGGCACTGGGGTTCGAGCGATCCTTTGCCGGCGATCAAGACTTACATTCTCGCTATCGTTCGCTCGAGATTGCCAACGCTATGGCCGAACGTCTGCTCTTGGCTGTTCGGCGACAGCCTGGCAGCCACTTGCATTGCGCAGCCTTCGCCACGTCGCCGTGGCAAATCAACCATGGATTCCCCCGGTAAACGGTGTGTGCTGGGATTCCGGCTACTCCGGCGAAGCAGCATCGCTTCCCCTCGTCACACCATAACTTGCTGATTCATGATTACGTATAACGTCATGAGTATGACGATCGGCGGCCGCAATCTTACATACGCGCTGTTATGTCACCGTTGAAATGCTGGCTTGCCGCCAAACCCTTTCCAACCGTGAAACATTTCCCCTCGAAACAGCCGAGAGCGTTGCGATGCAAGGGGCCAGTTAAGTCTCTTAATCTTCCGTGAAACATTCGATGACTGAATGCCGTCTCTTTTTTCAGCCCGGCCGCCGAGGTTATTTGGTCGCGCCTCGACTTGGAACCCACCGTAACCAGCATATGGGACTCGCGGCTAACTGCTTAGACGCAGCGGCGGGTCGAGCGTGAAGAGCCTTGACGCGGTCCATCCGTTGAAGCTGGTCGTAAGGTAAGTGCGCTCAGTCACGGCACCGCGGCGTCTGCCGCCGCGTGAGAGGCGTCGGAGCGAACGACCGGTGGACCTCTCCTCAGCATTGCTACAAGCTCGGTGCCGATGGGCAGATGGTCATGTAGGCGCAGCGGCCGCAGTGCCGACCCTTCGTAGGTCGGTTGTCGCCCGCGAGCATTCGGACCGCCGCCTTGAACGACTTGGTTGCCTCGAGGCGCTTGCCGCCTGGCACGTCGTCGACTTTGTCGGAGAGGACGTGGTTGAGAGTTAGCTTCTTCGTTCCAGGGAGGTCGAGACCGGGAACCATAGGCTTCAACACCGTCGAAATATCCGACACCCTACGGCGGGCGAAGCGCATCATCGCGAACTCAGTGGAGTACGGCCCTTTGATAACGAAGCCCCATGGCATCTGGACGGTTACTCCACCGACGAGGGAGGTGGGTTCAGCAAATCGGCCGCCTTCATTAAGAATCAAGCGCATGAGGTCAAGGCCTCGCGAGAACGCGAAGTTCGCATCTCGCCATAGAGACGGGTCCTCAAGGTCGGATGGAAGTTTTTGCTCCGTCCATGCCGAAAGCAGGTGTGCATCCGGCGCACCCGGCATGCCCGAGGCCACCGCCTTCAAAGCGCTCATGACTGCCCAACGCGCTCGCAGAGAAATGTCGATATCCGCTTCGCTCCTGAGCTCTACGACCTGAGAGTACCAGTACTGAAGGGAACACATCACATAGGTGTCGAAATGCTCAAAGTTCACGACGCTCGGCGGCGTAAATGCCCGGTGTGGTGCTGCGGCAGCCGCCCTAATGGCCGAGCCGCTATAGCAAACAGGGATGAACTTGCGAGGAAAATGCTGGAGCTGCGGAGCGAGCGTGTCGTCACCGAACTCGTTCTCCTGATAGATGTGGAGGTGGCGCTTGGCACGTGAGACCGCGACGTACAGCAGGTTGTTTCGCTCGACCGCCGCTTCAACGTCGTATTCGGCCTGGCTGCTACCAAGAGCTTCCGGAGGCACGATGTCCAACACGTTCTCGGGTGGCACCCACGTGGGCATCTGCGCGCCATAGCTTCCTGCATTGACATAGGCCACGTGAACCGCTTCGAACTCAAGCCCCTTGCTTCCATGCACAGTCAGCAGTCGCACGCCATCGAGAGCACCGGCTTCGGGGGGCAGCTCGCGGTCGACGTAACTTTCACCGATGCGCTGTCGCAAGCGCTGACGCATCAGGAAGCGCGAGAGGCGTGCCTCCTTCATTTCGCCATCTCCGTTGCGAACAGCATACGCAAATTGCCATAGTGCGATCCGCTGCACCCACGCACTGACGGATTGGTCTGCGTGAGGCGGCAGACCGAAGTGATGCTCCAGCAGGATGTCGCAAACGAAGGCCCAGGGGTTGGAACTATGGCGATGGCCACGCAGCAATTGGCTCAGCTTTGCAATGACTGCCATGCCCGGAGCGGAAAGGCCTGTCGGCAGGTCCTCCAGCCACCGGCCTCGCTGGTACACCATGTCGGCATTAGCCGCCTCCAGCAGTCGGTGGATGTCGGCCACGGGCATTGCCAATCCGGCAACATCCACGAGGCCCAATAGTGCTCGCGGTTGTCTCTCCACGAGCAGCTGCATCAGGCAGAGTAGCCGCTTGATCTCTGGTCGCTGCGCCAATTCGCCGATGTAGATTACCGGAATCCCTCGGGAGGCGAGTACTTCAGCAGCCTGCTGAACATCGCTGCCGTTTCGGCACAATACTGCCTGGCGTCCGAAGGGAACTGCAGCCCTTTGTAGAGCCACCACGTTATCGACAACCGCACTTAGGACTTCCTCCCGCTTGGCGCAAGTAATGACCTTGGGCATTTCCCCACAAGCACCCTTTGCCGCCGACATCGGATCGAGCGGCATGCTGGTCTCAAGCTTGTGCTGACGACCCACCTCCTGCACCAGATCGAGAATTTCGCGGGCACTGCGACGGTTGGTATCGAGGGGATAGCGCTGGATCTTTGTGCCGCCAGCGTGCGCCTTGAACTCTGCGTCGAACTTCAACAAGCTCTTGAGCGAGGCACCGCGCCAGTGATGGATGGCTTGCCGAACGTCGCCAACAACCCAGATTGACTTCGCCTTCTGCGCCAACTGGCGCAGCAGCTCGACCATTGCGTGTGTAACGTCCTGGTACTCGTCGACGAGGATGTACTGAAACCTGTCGGCGAGCTCGGTGAATGGCGTTCGGTCTGCCTTAAGAGCTAGAGCCGGCTTTGCAATGAGGTCGACGAAGTCGACCGTCCGGCCCTGCGCCAGCAGCCCTTCATGCGCTTCAAAGAGCGTCGCCACATCTTCCCGACGGCGCTGAAGTTCTGCGTCTTCCGCTGGATTCTCGGTGATGTACTCGCGGTACTCTTCAGGAGAAACGAGTTCCTCTTTGAGGCGCTTGATTCCCTCGATGACTGTGCTGAGCCAATCATATGGGTCTTCCACCCTCAGGTAGTAGCTCAAGCTCAACTGCGGCAGCCCCGCCACGAGCATCGTCATCGACGTGAGACGGTCAGCGACGTGCAGGTCGGGTTCCAGCTTGAACCGTTGGTGAAATTTGCGCAGGAACTCGAGCCCGAATGCGTGGAAAGTACCTGCCCAAATGTCGGCTGCGCGGTCAATGCCGGCGCCGCGCAAACGCTCGACAAGTTCAAATGCAGCCTTGTTCGTGAACGTCAGAACGAGGATTTGACTTGGGTCCACCTTCTTCTCTTCAACGAGATACTTGACCCGGTGGATGAGCGTCGACGTCTTGCCTGTTCCGGGCCCGGCAACGACGTTTGCTGCACGCTCTTCGGCTCGTGCAGCAGCGAGCTGGTCGGGACTCGGGGGATTCAGCGCACTAGCAGCGGATTCGGTATCTGGCAGAAGCAGCGCGTCAAGCATCTGCTGGCGAGCGAACTCCAGTGGAATGCCAAGGTCCCTGGCGACACTGCTTGGGCCCACACCACTAAGCGCAAGTTTGCGCGCCAAGTCCCGAGGCAACAACAGCTCTCTAGCATATACGTTGGCTTGAAGTTCCTGTCGCTCTCTGGCTCCATAGGCCTCCACCTTCATGACGGCGGGCGAACCGTCACTCCCAAATAGAGTCTTCAGGTGAGCAACCGTTATCGGTGCTTTGGTTGCATCAAGAAACCAGTGGCCGAGCTCATGGGCAACGAGTCCGCAGAATACATCGCTCCACAACGGGACTTCGTTGCTGACATAGATGAACAACTGCTCGCGCTGCAGTACTGCGCTTCCCTCGCCAAGGTCAGGATATGACGGTTCGACGGGTTCGATGGCAAGGCCGAGCTCGTCCTCGATAGCTCCGAGAAGGTCCTTTGCCGGAATAGCAGTGTCAGCCTGTCCAGGGGCAAGCCTTTCTCTTGTGGCTCTGGCTTCGTTCCGTGCACGCTGAAATGGGTTCATGGCTCTATTCGTCGAGCTGAAGAAGTTCCTTCGCTTGGTCCGCTGGCAAGTTCAACGACTTGACAGCATCCTCCCAAGACGTCGCAGAAGGAGATACTTGAGGCTTTCCATTCTCTGCCTTGAACGCTGGAACAGTGCGATTCTCAAAGGAGCGCTTGAAGAACTCTGTCAAAGCAAGCTCTGTCGCATCGAAGACTTCACTGAGACGCCTCAGCACCCTCTTTGGTGCACGGATGGAACCTGCGAGCACTCCCGAGAGCAGAGCTACCTGAGCTCCGAGACCGACCTGTGGAGCAAGTTTGCGAACAGCCGCACCGCGAAATGCTGCGACCTTCTGCTCGAGCTCAACTAGCTGAGTCTGCAAAACAAGTCCATGTGCCAAGCACATCACTCCAAACTCGGATGCTGACCTTCGGTACTCCTTTGCACTAGAACGAAGACGTACTGCCAAGGATCGATCGAGCCTAAGCATTACCTGCTCAGTGTCTGCGGGAAACCATTTGCCAACGTCGGAAGCAAACTTGGAGAGCAGTCCCGCCGACCCTTCCGAGAACGACCTATCGTCGAAGTCGTCATACCCTACCGCTACCAATTGACGAGCAACACCCGCAAAGCTTGTTCCTTGCTGTTCCGCAAGGCCGTTCAACGCCTTCTTCAATGTCACGGGCAGTGTGACCCCGATGGTGAACTGGCGATCCTTTGACTGAAATCGCTCGGCGCTCTCGCTTTCCAACGACGATGTACTTCCCATCGAAGGTGCAATAGGCAAGGCATGCTTGTCCGCATCCTTTGACCAATCGTGAAATGGCATCCGGGTCATCAAAACATCAGAAAGCTCTATAAGGACAGCGTGGATAGCTTCCCTTGCAGTAGGCGCTGTCTTTGTTCGCTTGCCTAAGGTGGGGAGTTCAAATGAGCAGCGCACTTCGCCCCCAACTGGATACTCTAGTTGGGTACTCTTCAAGGCGGCAAGGTAAAGGTTTGGCAGTTGGGCCAGCAGTGCTCGTCCCTCTGCAAGGCCTACAGGGTCATGAGCGGGATTCATTAACGCCCTCCGTGGCATAGCAGGCGAACGTTCGCCCCTTGACATCAGTTTATGCGCGTATCAATAATATATCAACCTCAGGAGGAGCCTATGACGGAGACGGACCTCGCCACGGCCGTCAGGGCGGCTGTGGACCACTGGATGCAGACGACCGCACTGGCCCAACGGCACGCCGAGATGGCAAATCCGGCTGCCCTGAGTGCGACATTGGGCGCTGCCGTGGAACGCAATTTGATGCTCGGCGGCCATACGCCGGCCGCCGCT
The DNA here is from genome assembly GCF_902499125.1 of Burkholderia arboris. Taxonomy (GTDB): domain Bacteria; phylum Pseudomonadota; class Gammaproteobacteria; order Burkholderiales; family Burkholderiaceae; genus Burkholderia; species Burkholderia arboris. The sequence goes on along the minus strand of NZ_CABVPX010000046.1, from coordinate 38,063 downwards.
CGAGGATTCGTGAGTCAGGCCGCGCATCGCCATCTGCAGAATGTCTTCGACCCTGTCGAGCTGATCGACACGCCCCAAGGGTTCTTTCCCGTTCCCGATACGGGTGCCACGATGGCGGGCAGGGCGGCCGTGCTCGCCGTACATGGCGCGCTGAATCTGGAAACGATCTCCTACGCCACCGAGAACGACGGCAACCTGTTCGTGAACCTTGTGGCGATGCCAGGGGACGGTGCCTTCGCCGAGAAATCGAGGAAGAGTATGCGCGGCCATACGGATGGCGTGAGCTTCCCGTTCAATGGTGAAGATGACGCCGAAGATGTGCGCATCGCCCCTTCGCCTGACCTCGTGACTCTCGTGGGGCTGCGTAACCCTATGAACGTTCCAACGAATCTGATGCCGCTGGCGGACGTGCTTGCTACCATGCTGCCCGACGACATTGATGAGCTCAAGAAGCCGCAATACTCGATTCGCTCCCAGAAGACTTTCGTTCAGGGTATGAAGCGCATCTTGGGAAAGGAGCTTGTTGTCGTCGACGAGCCCGTTTTGAAGGACGTTGCCGGTGGCACCTACGTGCGCTATAGCCATAGCGCCGTCGTTCCGTCCGAAATGGGCGGGCTGGCAGAACAAGCTGCCAACAATCTCGAGGCGGTTTGCAACCGGGTTGCCGTGCCGGTCGTGGTGCAGCCGGGCGACATCCTCATAATCAACAACCGGTTGAGCCTGCACGGCCGGGGAGAGGTCGGAGAGGACGTCGGAGGCCAGTCACGATGGCTTCTCCGTGCATACGCCCTCGATACCTCGAACCTTGCGACCTACAAGCGTCATCTTGGTGATCGCCCCCCGCATATTCTGTACCCTTAGCACCACCAGCAGATGGGCCCCTTCAACCGGACTTGATAACGGCCTTCCAGGCGCAGTCGCTAGGATGGCCGACTTCCGTTAGGCCCGCCGAAAGGCGGCAATGCCGTGGCCGGCCGCGCACGATCGGAATCGCTTCGTAGCTGACCTTTAGCTTGACTGCTCGAGGGACCACAATGGTTCTCCAGATGCTGCCGCTGACGTCGTGCCAATTCGCGCCGACCGTTCTGGGTCGAAATAAGTTCACCGACCGAAGCACGGTTAGCGTGCCCGATTTTTTGCAATGCAATAGAGAACGCCCGCATCAACCAGTCAATACGAATACTGGACACATCCCTCGATGGATGCCACGCTCGTTCATAAGCCTGTTGACGGTTTATCGCTCTCCCTCGCTCCCTTCTACAAGCCCTATTGGGCCTTCGCGCCCTACCGCGGCTTACAGCCGCGCGCACACGCGCCCCGGTTGAGCGCTGGCCACGGCGCAGACGTGGCCAGCGTGATTTATCCCGGGTCTTAGCGCCCGTCAGGGTGGCCCGCTTGCGGGCCAGGTCAGGATGGCCGCTTGCGGCGGTCCTGAGCCGCTTAGACGGCTGCTGCTATGACGGTTACCTACAGCCCGCCTGGCGCAGCCGGGCCTGTAATGATCCTCGCGCCGAGGGCGCGCACGATTTGCAGGGTAAGGCCGAAGGCCAAGGGGCGCCGCGCCTTGGAGGAGAGGGGGCGAAGTCCGTTGAGATGTGTCGCGTTAAAGGCGTTAAAAGAAAAAGCGTTAAGACGCGCACGCGTGTTAAGGGTGTGGAAATCCGTCGTAAGTCGATGATTGAAAATAAATATTCCGGATGTCACATCGGCGAAAGACGAATTTGAGGTCCGGCGATAGACGAGTCAGAGTCACGGCGATAGACGACAAATGCGACGGCGATAGACGACGATGACGGAAAATCTGTGGACAAGTGGCCAAGGTTACGGCGATAGACGAGTAATGTTCAGCCGTCAGGCTGACTGCAGTTCGGTCGCGTTCCGGCCCCAGTGTGCTCAAGACCCGCTTCCGGCGCGGCTTTTCGCGCAAAACGACCATCGGCGAAAGACGAGTAAAGTCACCGCGATAGACGAATCGACCGATTGAGGCTCGCAATCGGTTTTGTCGGCGATAGACGACCTGCGGCGATAGGCAAGTCATCGGGTGACAGGCTTGGACAACAGCATCGGCTGCTGGAGTAGGTCCGAAAGCCAGCTCAGTTTACCGGCGCGGTTGGCTTCTGTTACGAGACGCTTACTGTCGCGGGTTAGGTAGACAAGCTGATTGGGTTTGGTCGATTCGTCCAGGGCCAGCCGGTAGTCCGGCAGTCGGTTGAGCTTGATAATGTCCTTCAGTTCTTGGCGAAAATGGCTCGCACTCTGCGAGCTGCCAGCCTTCTCTTTGAGCAACGGCAAACCGATGGAGAACCAGGGCTGATAACCACAGTGCTTGCGGCCCAGCTCATACAGACGGCGCTCAAGCGCTTGGCCAAGCGAAAAGTAGTCTGGGTGCAGCGTCAGGATGTCGGAGGCAAGGGCGGCCCTGTAGAGCCAGTTGGCGATCGTCAGCTCTAGTTCCAACGCGCCCTTACCATTCTTGGTGTACTGCACCACCTTATAGTCTTCGATCAGACCGAACCCTTCGACTTGCTCGCGCTCGTTAGTTTTGACGTTGGTCTCAATCGTGGTGCCCTTGAGGCGGCGGCACGTATCAAGCACGCGCATATAGGACGCACCACCCGTGCTTCGCCGCGTGCCGATCAGCAACGGATGCACTGCGATCTTGAGACGGGGGCTCACCTTGATGCCGGCGCCGTGGGCTTTGACGATCTGGCTGATGCAGTACAGCAAGATGTCCTTGTCGAACAACGTAGCGGCCCCGAGGGCAGAGGGGATCACCTTCACCGTCTTCCCGCCTCGAGAATAGACACGGATGCGGGTGTCTTTGTTCTTGCTCAATGAGAAGATGGGGTATTCCATCGAAGACAAGTCACCCTTTACCGACCAGTCATGTGCAACGACAAGCACCTCGAACACATCAATATGCGCCGGGGAAATGCCCTGCTCGTCATGGGTCGGCTCTTTCGGGCGACATGCGGTTGACGACACGAAATTCGAGGACGAACTCATGTCCAACCGCGCATCCTCGACACCCTCGGCAATTGACGGCAAGTTCTGCTCAACTGGGGAGTTCATCTGCCCTCCCGCATTGCCGCCAGACGTTCAAGCTGTTCGCGTTTCGTCGGTCGCCCGCTTCGACGTGATTGCGGGGACTCGGCTACCCCCTCGGCCTTTTGCACCGCTTTGCGGGACCTGAGCTTAACAACGGTGGCAGCCACTGCTGGTTGGACGTGCCGATCAATCCAGTCTAAGACGTCCTGCTTGCGCCAGAGCAACTTCCGTTGGCCGGGCAATCGAACGATCGGCGGCAAGCGATCGAAACGCTTCCCTGCAATGTCTGCGTAGACTGTCGCGGGCTTTCTATGGAGAAGAAGACATAGCTGACCGAGCGTCAGCAACTCGACGGGAAAATCTTTTGGCATGGGCGAACTCCGGCGACCCACAAGCAATATGTGCATGTGAGCTACCGAACGTGCGCACCAGCCGATGGCCCAGACGCCGCAGCGTTGTACCAAGAGGCGGGCCGAATGGCCCTCAGTGGCTCCTTCGCCATGCCCTGCTGCGCTCTGTATTGCGCTGCGCCGACGCCGTTCGTATTCGGTCGGTTGGCATGTCGTTAACCGCGCGCGGAGGGTGCTTATCCACACGGGCCTTGATCGGCTCGTCCGATCAAGTCAAAGGTCAATCGAGTTGGATTGTCTATGGTCTGCTTAAATCAGTCAACAGCGGATACGCGTGCGGACGGAACCATAGTGGCCGCATCGGCCGATCCGACACGGGTCTCACGCGGGACAAATCTGGGACACTAATAGACTGGAATGGACCGAAAAAGAATGGGACTGATATAGAAGAAAAACAAGAAAAAACCGGCCTAAGCGGCCGGTTTTAAAGGAAATTCTTGGTGGAGCGGATGAGGATCGAACTCACGACCTTCGCATTGCGAACGCGACGCTCTCCCAGCTGAGCTACCGCCCCATCAGTCAATCATCATACACACGCATTTCTGCGCTTGGCAATAGGGGTTACGTGCCCCCTGAAGCGTCACTTTGACGGCGCGCCGGCCAGCACCCATTCGACCACCGAACGGACGTCGGCGTCGCTCATGCGCGGATGCGCGGGCATCGGAATCGCGCCCCAGGCGCCCGAGCCGCCGTCCTTCACCTTCTTCGACAGCTTCGCGACGGCCTGCGGATCGGACTTGTAGCGGGCGGCGATATCCTTGAACGACGGGCCGACGAGCTTGCGGTCGACCGCGTGACAGCCCATGCATGCGTTGCTGCGCGCCACCTTCAGGCCGTCGCCGACGTCCGCGTGCGCCGCGCCCAGCGTGCCGGCCACGAGCGCAACCGCCGTGGCGCCCTGCGCGATCCATCGTTTCATCTGCGTCATCTTCACGGCCTTCATTGCGCCTTCGCCTTCGGGTTGCCCGGATGCACGCTCGACGAATTCGAGATCGGTGCGGGCGATTGCAGCGGCGTGGACTGCACCGACGCGTCCGGCACGGCGCCGACCGTCGCGCTGTCCGCCGGCGCGGCGGCAGCCTGCGCGCCGGATGCGCCGCTCGCGGGCGATGCGTCCTGCAGCGCCTGCGCGTCCTGCGGCTTCACGTACTGGAACACCTTCACGACCTTCTCGACGCCCGGCACCTGGCTCGCGGCTTCCGCACCGCGATTGCCTTCGTCCACCGTCACGAGGCCCATCAGGTAAAGGTTGCCGCGCTCGCTGACGACCTTGTAGTAGTTCGCCGAGATGCCCTTCGTCGCGATCAGTTCCGACTTCACGCGCCCTTCGAGGTACGAGTCGTTCGCACGCGACGACAGCGACGACGCCGGCTCGACCGACAGCTCGTTGACGATGCCGTTCACGTTGTTGATGCCGCGCACGATTTCCTCGGCGCGCTGCTTCGACGCATCGTTCGGCACCTCGCCCGTCAGCAGCACGCGGCGGTTGTACACCGTCACGTTCACGTGCGACTGGTCGGGCAGCCCGTTGTTGATCTGCGTGAGCGACTTGACCTGGATCTCGCGATCTTCCGTCTGCGCGCCGAGCGTACGGCGATCGGTCGCGATCAGCGCGCCGCCGCCGGCCGCTGCGCCCACGACCCCGAGCACACAACCCTGCAGCGACACGGCGAGGCCCGCCGTCAGCGCGGCGAGCAGCGTGGTTCTGACGAGCGTCTGTTTGACGCGGCTTTGATTCATCGACGGCTCTCCTTCGTTCAATCCTCACCCAGCAGCATCGCGTCGATGCCGTCGCACAGGCAGTGGATGGTCAGCAGATGGACTTCGTGGACGCGTGCCGCGCGAACGGCGTGCACGCTGATCGGAATATCGGTATCGGACAACGCGGCCGCGACTGCATGGCCATTGCCGCCCGTCAGTGCGACGACGGTCATCTCGCGCTCGTGCGCCGCTTCGATCGCGGCCAGCACGCGCGACGACGCGCCGCCCGAATCGAGCACCAGCAGGATGTCACCGGTCTGGCCGAGCACGCGCACCTGCTGCGCGAACAGTTGCTCGGCGGCCATCGCACCCATGAGACCGGCCTGCGACGCATCGGTGGCCAGCGCGATCGCGGGCAGGCCCGGACGCTCGCGCTCGAAACCGCCGACGAGCGACGCGGCGAGGTACTGCGCGGCGGCAGCCGACGGGCCGTCACCGCACGCGACGATCTTGTTGCCGTTCGCCAGCGCGGCGAACATCGCATCGACCGCGGCTGCGATCGGCAACGCCAGCGCGTCGGCTGCTTCGGCGTGAAGCGCGGCGCTGTCGTGGAATTGTTGCTGAATACGTTCGACTGACATCGATTCCTGGTGAACTGGGCGCGTGGCACATGTCGCGCGACATCGTGGGTGCGGCGAGTTTACCGTACTCCGGCACCCACTCCGGGGGTCCGGCAAGAACTCTTTACATCTCGTCACAGCTCGCGGCTACGCATCGTCGGTACGAAATGCGTCGCGCAGCCACGCAAGCCGCCCGGCCTCGAACGCGACGACGTCGAAACGGCACGCGGCACCGGCACCGTGTCGCGCCCAGAACTGCAACGCCGCCGCGACGAGACGCCGCCGCTTGCGCCAGCCGACGCTCGCGGCCGCGCCGCCGTGCCGGACGCTGCGCCGTGCACGCACTTCGACGAACACGAGCATGCCGTCGGGCTCGCGCATCACGAGATCGAGCTCGCCGCCGCGCATCGTCACGTTCGCCGCGACGAACCCGAGGCCGCGGCGCTCGAGAAACTGCCGCGCGCGCTGCTCGAACGCCGCGCCGACCGGTTTGGATCGCGCCGCGCCGGAAAAGTTGTCGCCCGCGCGCGGCAAACCGCGCCCGTCGCCCGGGCCGGCCGGCGCCGCGTGGCACAATGCCGACCTTGTTCCGCTTGCGCCGCGATTGCGTGCATTGCCTGCCATGACTGCCCTCCTCGAACTCGCGCATACGCAGCACTACCCGGACGCCGCGCTTTACGTGGTCGCCACGCCGATCGGCAATACCGCCGACATCACGCTGCGCGCGCTGCACGTGCTCGGCCTCGCCGACCGCATCGCGGCCGAAGACACCCGCAACACGGGCCAGCTGCTCGCCCGCTACGGGATCTCGAAGCCGCTCCTGGCCGTGCACGAGCACAACGAACGCGAAGCCGCGCAGCGCGTGATCGAGCTGCTGCGTGGCGGCGAACGCGTGGCCTACGTCTCGGACGCCGGCACGCCCGGCATCTCGGACCCCGGCGCCCGGCTCGTCGACGCGGTGCGCGACGCCGGCTTCGCGGTGATCCCGCTGCCGGGCGCGAGCGCGGCCGTGACCGCGCTGAGCGTGGCCGGCGGCTGGGCCGGCGCGTTCACGTTCGCGGGCTTCCTGCCGCCGAAGGCCAAGCAGCGCGCAACCGCGCTGCAGGCGCTGGTGTCGCACCCGTATGCGCTGGTGTTTTACGAAGCGCCGCACCGGATCGCCGAAACCGTCGCCGCGCTCGCCGATGCGTTCGGCCCCGCGCGCCGGCTGCTGATTGCGCGCGAACTCACCAAACTACACGAGCAGCTGTTCCAGGGCACCCTGGCCGAAGGACAGACCTGGCTTGCCGGTGATGCGAACCGTCAGCGCGGCGAATTCGTGCTGGTCGTCGAAGGCGCGCCGGCGGCGAGCGGCGAAGCCGACGACACCGCGCACGACGCGCTGCTCAGGCTGCTGCTGGAAGAAGTGCCGGTGAAGAGTGCCGCGAAGCTCGCGGCCGCGCTGACGGGCGCATCGCGCAACACGCTGTATGCGCGTGCGCTCGCGCTGAAGGAAGGCTGACGCGGGACGACGCCGCGCCGGAACGACAAAGGGCTGCCGGAAGGCAGCCCTTTGTACTCGATACTTGATACCTGATGCGTGTGCGGACGAACCGCCGCGTCACTTCGCCGAGATCGACGCGAACATTTCGTCACGGGCCTCGCGCGCTTCCTGCGGCGACAGCCCTTCGATCTTCACGCGGCCCGTGCCGGCGTGCACGAGGCCGATCACCTTGGCAGCCGCATACGACAGGTCGAGCACACGGCCGCGCTTGAACGGCCCGCGATCGTTGACCTTCACGACGACCCACTTGCCGGTCGACGAGTTCGTCACCTTGATGTACGACGACAGCGGCAGCGTGCGGTGCGCGGCGGTGAACGCGTTCATGTTGAAGCGCTCGCCGTTCGCGGTGCGGCGGCCGTGGAAATCCCGCCCGTACCACGAAGCGCGGCCCGTCTGGCGGAAGTCGGACACATCCTTGCCGTCGATCGGCTCGGCGTCGGCCAGCGACGATTTCTTCGCGTCCTTGCTGTCCGTCGCCGGCATCGATGCCAGCGCGGAATCGAAATTGAGTTGCTGCTTGTCGTCGTCCGCCTTCGCGGCAGCGGCCGTCTTGTCGACCGCTTTCTTCTGGTTCGCGCTGCTGGTGGTCTGGCTGGGTGGCACCGCACAGCCCGTCAGCGCAAAAAACAATGCAATGGTCCCGAATCGACTCGGAAAACGTAAATTCATCGACGTGTCGCCTTCTGGTTCGGGCCGCTCCTTCACAACGCTGCGCTACTGCGCAGACACGCGGCCCGGACGGCAAATGCGTGCACGCCCCGCTCGGATGCGAGCAGGCGGCTAGCATGGGCGCGGCTTTCGTCTATGCCGCAACCGTCCTGATTAGTTTTCACGTCTGGCGCAACCTGTCCCCAACAGCCTGACCAGACCCCACATGCCGCCATCGAACATGGCTTCACGTTCGCGCGCGTCGATACGACCAACGCACAGGAACGGCGGCACAGGCCTCATCCGGCGGCGCGGCAGCAGGGCCGCAAGGCGGGCGCGCAGCACCCGGCCGGACAAGACGTGAGCACCGAATGTTCGGTGCTGGATACACCGCCGGACTCCCCGGCGGCTGATGCTTGACGGTGAATCGGACGCCTCTTTTAACGGGGCCGAAACACCAGCGAATGGCGTGAAATTCACGCGCAATGGAGCGCATTATACATAAATCAAAACGTTGTCCCGAAAAGCCCCCCGGCGGACCATTGATTCTCACTATGGCTGTAACAATCGACATGCTCCGGGAATGCCCTCGTCCGCACGCCTCGGCATGCGGCGCACGAGCGGCAGGCGGCGCGCGCGACCGGTACAATCGCTCCTTTTAGCCGCCGGTGCCCTCATGAAAGTCACGCTCATTCCGGTCACGCCGTTCCAGCAGAACTGCTCGCTGCTCGTCTGCGAGAAAACGGGCCGTGCCGCCGTCGTCGATCCGGGCGGCGATCTCGACCGGATCCAGCAGGAAGTCGCGCGGCAAAACGTGCAGGTCGAGAAGGTGCTGCTCACGCACGGGCACATCGATCACTGTGCGGGCGCGAAGACGCTCGCGACGCACTACGGCGTGCCGATCGAGGGGCCGCAGGAAGAAGAACGCTTCTGGATCGAGAAGCTGCCGATGCAGAGCGAACGCTTCGGTTTCCCGGCCGCCGACACCTTCGAGCCCGACCAGTGGCTGAACGACGGCGACACCGTACAGTTCGGCGACGAGACGCTCGAGGTCTATCACTGCCCGGGCCACACGCCCGGCCACGTCGTGTTCTTCAGCCGCGAGCATCGCGTCGCGATCGTCGGCGACGTGCTGTTCGCCGGCTCGATCGGCCGGACCGATTTCCCGCGCGGCAATCACGAGGATCTCGTCCGTTCGATCAAGGAAAAGCTGTGGCCGCTCGGTGACGACGTCACGTTCGTGCCGGGCCACGGCCCGGTGTCGACGTTCGGCGACGAGCGCCGCACGAACCCGTTCGTGTCCGACAAGGTGTTCGGATGAACCAGACTGCCATCCCGGAAATCTACGTCAGCACCGACGTCGAGGCCGACGGCCCGATCCCCGGCCCGCACTCGATGCTGAGCTTCGCATCGGCCGCCTACACCGAGGACAAGCAGTTGATCGCGACCTTCTCGGCGAACCTCGAGACGCTGCCCGGCGCGCAGGCGCACCCGGTGCAGGAAGCCTGGTGGAAAACCGAGCCCGAAGCCTGGGCCGCGTGCCGGCGCGACCTGCAGGCGCCGGAGGCGGCGCTGGTCGCATACGTCGACTGGGTCGAGGCGCTGCCCGGCAAGCCGGTGTTCGTCGCCATGCCGGCCGGCTTCGATTTCACGTTCATGTTCTGGTACATGATGCGCTTCGCGGGACGCTGCCCGTTCTCGTGGTCGGCACTCGACATCAAGACGCTCGCGTTCGCGATGACCGGCCTGCCGTACCGCAAGGCGATCAAGCCGCGCTTTCCGAAGCACTGGTTCGACGACCATCCGCATACGCACGTCGCGCTCGACGACGCGATCGAACAAGGCGCGCTGTTCTGCAACATGCTCGCCGACCTGCGCCGGCAGCAGGCCGCGCTCGCGGGCCTCGCCGTGTCGGACACCGATCGGTCGGAAAACGCGGGGGCGGGGCAAAATCCCACGGATCCGCGGGCAAATTAGCGAATCTCGCTCAGCAGCGCCACACCAGATTGCGTTTCCTTTCCCGGCCCTCTAACATTCAGCATGTTGTTGCTGCCGCATGGAGGCGCAGGTGACGCTCGATTCCTTTTCGCAAAAAATCCTTCGCCTGTTGCAGCTCGACGCGCGCCGTTCCGTACAGGAAATCTCCGACCAGGTCGGCCTGTCGAGCACGCCGTGCTGGCGCCGCATCAAGGACATGGAACAGTCGGGCGTGATCCAGCGCTACACGGCGCTGCTCGATCGCGAGAAGCTCGGGCTGCACGTCTGCGCGCTCGCGCACGTGCACCTGACGCGCCACAACGAAGGCGGCGTCGAGCAGTTCGAGCGCGAGATCGCGACCTGCCCGGAAGTCACCGAGTGCTACAGCACGACCGGCGAAGCCGATTACATCCTCAAGATCGTCGCACCGGACATCAAGGCCTACGACGTGTTCCTGCACGAACGGATCTTCAAGATCCCGGCCGTGTCGCAGGTGCGCACGAGCGTCGTGCTGCGCGAAATCAAGTTCGACACGCAACTGCCGCTGTAACGCACGGGCCGGCACGGCCGGTTCGCCGCGTTCGCAGTTACCGGCCGCGGGTTACACCTGCGCGGGCATCGCGCGCGTAAAGCCGATCCGGCGTGCGCCGAACTCGCGCTCCAGCGCGCCGACGTCGATCCGGCCGGCCAGCGCCGCGTCGGTATCGCGCGGATCGCTGGCGAGCGTCACGTCGATCTCGAGCCCCGTACTCAGGTAATGCAGGTTGATCGTCGCCGCACGCAGCCCGCGCCGCGCGAGCGCGGCCTCGAGCCGTGCGGCAATCTCGCCGCGCGGCGGCAGCGCGAGCGCCGGACGGCGCGCCGCGTCGTTCTCGGGATCGACATGGATCAGCGCATCGAGCACGCGCGGGTCGGACAGGACGCGCGCCCGCGCGGTCTCAGCGATGTAATGCCCTTCGGAGACGGAGATCTTCGGATCGACGAGGATGTGCGCATCGACGAGCGCGGCATCGCCCATCTTGCGCGTCCGCAGATCGTGCACATCGCGCACGCCGGGTGTCGCGGCGAGCAGCGCGCGGATCTCGGCCGTGTCGGCCGTATCGAGCGCGCGATCCGAGAGGTCCTGCAACGCGTCATAGCCGAACGTCCAGCCCATGCGCGCGACCATGAAGCCGACGATCGCCGCGGCGATCGGGTCGAGCAACCGCACGCCGGCCAGGCTGCCGACGATACCGATCGCGACCACGAGTGACGACGCGGCATCCGAACGCGCATGCCAGGCGTTCGCGACGAGCATCGCCGAGCGCACGCGCCGCGCCTCGCGCAGCATGTAGCGAAACAGCGCCTCCTTCGACACGAGCACGGTCAACGCAACAATCAGCGCGGAAAAATGCACGGCCGGGATGTTTTCGAGATTAACGAGGCGGTCGCCGGCGCGCCAGAGCATGCCGATCCCGACCGCAATCAGGATCGCGCCGAGAAACAATGACGCGACCGTCTCGTAGCGGCTATGGCCGTAATTGTGGTCGGCATCCGGCGATGCGCCGCTATGGCGATTCGCAACCAGCACGACAAAATCCGAGATCAAATCGGATATCGAATGCACACCGTCAGCAATCAATGCCTGCGAATGCGCAATCACACCAACGGCGATCTGAAATGTCGCCAGGACGACATTCAGAACAATACTGACAAGCGTGCTCTTGCGCGCAACGGCGTGCTTATCCGCGCTCTGCGCGTCGCCGGAAAAGGTGGACATGAAATATGAGATATCGGTGTGCGATACGCAATTCTATCAAAAGCGCTCCGCAACCCCTTCCAATACCCACAAATTTCTCATTTAAATCAACCGCTTATACGAACGTGTCGCATTTTCATTCACACCGGATTCTTACATTTTTATGACAATGTTTGCGCGCCGGCGGTGCCCGGAAACAAAAAAGCCGCGCTCCTGAACGGACACGCGGCTTTTTTGAAGCACAGGCGACTTAAACAAACGTTTAAATCGCAAACTGTTCGCGGTTCTTGCCGGCAATCCAGCGCGGCGGCTTGCCGCGGCCCGACCACGTTGCGCCTGTTTCCGGATCGCGGTACTTCGCGGCCACGCCTGCGCGCGGACGGCCAACCTTACCTGCCTTCGCGCGGCTGAGACCGAGTTCGGCGAGCGAAAAGCCATAGTCGGCAATTTTCTGCTTCACGTCATTCAGCACTTCAGCGTATTCACGCGACTTTGCTTCTTCGATTTGCTTCTCCAGCTTCTCCCGCTGGGCCAGCAGGTCCTTGTAAGAAGACATAGTTTCCCTTTCTATCTGACCAATGGCGCCGGTCTGCAGCCAGCTCACCATTCATGAAATATATGTGCCTCGGATTTTCGAAGGCAGAGATTAGCACAAAAAAGATTTGATAGAAGAGAGATTCATGAAAATCCCGAGACCCATTGTAATTCGCGCATGTCATTTTGACCGGCTGCGGCCTTTTCTCAAATTTTTACGCGCGTACACAGAGATTAGGACATTAGTGATTGCCTATTCGGGCTATCAACATACGCAATTACCCTCTATTCGGGAAAATCGAAGCTTTCATCGGACGACAGCTTTGCAAAAACCACATGACGCGGTTTGCTAAACGGACAAATCACTGACCCGCGACGTCACGTCACATCCCGTGCGCATGCAATCAGCCGGTCGCGCAGCGCCCCGGTATCGGCCGACGGCGCGTCGAATGGCGTGCGCACGCGGCGGCCGTCGCAACGCCAGTCGGCACCGTGGCGATCGACACCGAGCAAATCGAGCCCGTCGCGACGTGCCGCGCCCCCGTCGTAGGCCTCCCACAGCGCCTGTTCGTCGTCGAACGCAAGCGACGGCAGTACATCGAGATGCGTGCCGTCGACCCAGCCCATCCGCCCGAAACCGCCGATATAGCGCAGCCGTTCGACATCGAGCGCCCAGAACGCGAAATCGCCGAGGGCAAGATAGCGCGCGGCGTCCGGTTCGTAGCGCAGATAGCGCGCCGCGACGTGCGGATCGTCTCCCAGCGGCACGAACCGGCCGAGCAACGTTGCGCGTTCGGCGTTCAGGACGTCGCCATCGGTCGCATCGACGACGAGGAAGCCCGCGCGCGGATCGGCGGCAAGGTTGCGGGTGTGCTCGGCCAGGCCGCTCACGAGGATGACGGGCCGATGGCTTGCATCGGGTGCAAACGGAACGACCGTCGGATACGGGAAACCCTGCGGATCGCGCGCATGGGTGGCGAGCGTGCCGAGCGCGCAGCGGTGCAGCAGATGCAGGGCAAGGGCGGGATCGATGTTCAAGAGGACTCCTGCGGTCGAAGGGCGGTACGCCGGGCTTGCCGTGCGCGCTTCGATGTTACCCGCCGGCGCAACGCGCCGCGCATCGGCCGAACGGCCGAACGGCCGAACGATCGGCGTCCGGCGTCCGGCGTCCGGCGTCCGGCGTCCGGCGTCCGGCGTCCGGCGTCCGGCGTCCGGCGTCCGGCAGGATCGTAAGCGGTTCGATAGAATCGGACGATTCCGGCGGGCGCCGCGTGCGTCCGTGCATTTTTTGACGAGCCTTCCCGTGTCCGAATCCTCCTCTCCCGAATCGTCGTCCCCGTTCGCCGCGCCGCCCGACGCGCACCGCGTGCTGCCGCTGCCGGCCCGCCAGCGGGCGCGCACCGCGTCGATGGCGCTGTTCTTCGTCGCCGGCATGATGTACGCGTCATGGGGCGTGCATGTACCGACCGTGCGCGACAAGTTCGCGCTGAGCCCCGGCCTGCTGTCGATCGCGCTGTTCGCGGTCGCCGGCGGCTCGATCGCCGCGATGCTGACCATCGCGCGCTGGATCGCCCGCGTCGGCTCGCGCACCGCGTGCCTCGCCGGCGGGCTCGTGATGTCCGCGTGCGCGGCGCTGATCCTCGTCGTGCCCGACTACTGGATGCTGCTCGCGGTGCTCGCGCTGTTCGGCTTTTCGATGGCGACGCTCGACGTCGCGATGAACGCCGAGGCCAGCGCGGTCGAGATCGCGCTCGGCAAGCCGATCATGTCGTCGCTGCACGGGATGTTCAGCATCGGCGGGATGTCGGGCGCAGCGGCCGGCGGCGCGCTGCTGTCGGCCGGCATGGCGCCGGCCGCGCATCTCGCGCTCGCGGCGGCGGTGAGCGCCGCGGTGCTCGTGGCCGCAGGCCCGGCCGTGCTGCCGCATGTGCCGCACCACGAACAGGCGCACGGCGGCGGCAACCGCTGGCGCTCGCCCGCACTGTGGATGCTCGGCGGCATCGCGCTGATCGCACTGATCGCCGAAGGCGCGATGTACGACTGGGCGACGGTCTACATGCGCGACGTCGTTGCGGCGAGCCCTGCGCTCGCGAGCGCCGCGTATGCGGCGTTCTCGGGCGGGATGGCCATCGCCCGCTTCGCGGGCGACGCCGTGCGTGCGCGCTTCGGCGCGCCGCAGCTCGTGTTCGCGAGCGCGTCGCTCGCATGCGCGGGGATGATCGGCGCGCTGCTGCTGCCGAATCCGGTCGCGGTGCTGACCGGCTTCACGCTGATGGGCCTCGGCCTGGCCAACATGATGCCCGTGCTGTTCGCGGCCGCCGCGCGCGTGAAGGGCATCCACGCGGCCGAAGGGCTCGCGCACGTGGCCGGGCTCGCGTATTTCGGACTGCTGTTCGGTCCGGTCGTGATCGGTGCGGTCGCGCAGGCCGCGAACCTGACGATCGGCCTGTCGGTCGTCGCGCTGTGCGCGGCGCTCGTTGCGGCCATCGCGCCGAAGGTGCTCGCGCACCTGAAGATCTGACCACCCGGCCCACGCCGGCCCGAACGGCCAAAACGGCCAAAAAGAAAGCGCGCATGCGTTGCCGCATGCGCGCTTTCACCCCTTCTGTTGACCGCTTGTTGCGTTACATCTTCACTTCGTCGAGCAGCGACTTCTTGCCGCCCTTGTAGTTGTACAGCGAGATCACGCCGTGCTGCAGGTCGCCCTTCGAGTCGAAGGTCGTCGTGCCGATCACGCCCGTGTAGTTCGTCGCCGGCATGGCCGCGAGGATCTTCGCCGGGTCCGTCGAGTTCGCGCGCTTCATCGCATCGGCGATGATGTACACGGCGTCATACGTGAACGGTGCGTAGATCTGGATCGGCTGGCCGAAACGCTTCTCGTACTTCGCCTTGAACGCGCCGCCGCCCGGCATCTTCTCGAGCGACGCACCGGCTTCCGAGCACACGACGTTGTCGGTCGCATCGCCAGCCAGGTCGGCCAGCTTTTCCGTGCACACGCCGTCGCCTGCGAAGATCTTCGCGCGCAGGCCGAGCTGCTTCGCCTGTTTCGCGAACGGGCCGCCGGTGGCGTCCATGCCGCCGTACATGATCGCGTCCGGATTCTCACCCTTGATCTTGGTCAGAATCGCGCGGAAGTCGACCGCCTTGTCGTTCGTCGCGTCATGCGACATCACCTTCAGGCCGAGCGCCTTCGCCTTCTTCTCGAACTCGTTCGCGAGACCCTGGCCGTAGGCGGTCGAATCGTCGACCACCGCCACGCTCTTGATGCCCTTCGAGTGCGCGTAGTTCGCCAGTGCCGGGCCCTGCTGCGCATCGGTCGCGACCACGCGGTACGTGGTCTTGAAGCCTTGCTGCGTGTACGCCGGGTTGGTCGCCGACGGCGAGATCTGTACGATGCCCGCATCGCTGTAGATCTTCGAGGCCGGGATCGACGTGCCCGAGTTCAGGTGGCCGACCACCGCGACGACCTTGTCGTCGACGAGCTTCTGCGCAACCTGCGTGGCCTGCCGCGGGTCGGCGGCGTCATCCTGCGGGTCGAGTTGCAGCGTGATCTTCTGGCCGCCGACCGTGAGACCCTTCGCGTTGATCTCCTCGACTGCGAGACGTGCGCCGTTTTCGTTGTCCTTGCCCAGGTGTGCAATACCGCCCGTCAAGGGCGCGACGTGGCCGATCTTGACGACTTGATCGGCGGCCGCGTTGCTTGCAGCTGCAACGCACAGCATCGCCGCGGCGGTGATCGGCAACAGCTTTTGCATCTTGATATTCATGTAAGTCTCCAGTTTCGGTCCCAATAAACGCCATCGCCCGGTGCCCCGCTGCCATCCCTGTGTTTGCAATCACTGGACGATTCGCCGGTTGCATCGTTCATGCACTTGGCCTCAAGCACGTGAAAACAGCCGCTTTTAGCAGCCACCCGTCCGTACTTGCGCGCAAGTGTAGGTGATCAAATTAATTTGTGGGACTTTTTTGGGGTAGTGGTAACACTACTGATATGCGCACTTTGGAGCAACCACTCGAATATCGCCGCAAGCCCCGTCGGATAAGGGTTTCCGCTAATTCAGGGCGACCCGCCGAAAGGTCGTTTTAAAAGATTCCCGGGGCATTTCGATTCGGTATTTTGTGCCCGGGATCATTGAATGAAACGCGCGTGACAACACGCGCGTTTCGTCGTCCGATATGAACGATTCAAGCGGCCGTTGCGCGCCATTCGGCATCGAGCGCGGCGACGAGTTGCGACGTCGTCAGCGCATCGCCGCGCCGCCGCGCGAGCGGCGCGCCCTGCCCGGCCCACAGCGACAGGTAGTCGCCGTCGTTCGCACGCGCGGCGGCCTGGCGCAGCGGCTGGGTCAGCGCGTTCTGCACCGGGTACGGTGCGACGTCGGCCACGTGTTCGCCGAGCCGCGCCATCAGCGTGTTGCGCAGCCCGCGCGCATGGCGGCCGGTGATCGCACGCGTGACCTGCGTCGACGTATCGGTGCTCGCGAGCAGGCGCGCCTTCCAGTCTGCCGCGATCGCGCTTTCCGCACAGGTGAGAAACGCGGTGCCGAGCTGGGCGCCCTGCGCGCCGAGCGCGAGCGCGGCCGCGATCCCGCGGCCGTCCATGATGCCGCCCGCGGCGAGCACGGGCAGGCCGGTCGCATCGACGAGCTGCGGCACGAGCGCGAGCGTGCCGATCAGCGCATCGTCGGCGGAACCGATGAACGTGCCGCGATGGCCGCCCGCCTCGGCACCCTGCGCGGACAGCGCGTCGGCGCCGGCCGCCTGCCACGCGAGCCCTTCGGCCACGTGCGTCGCGGTGCCGATCACATAGGTGCCGGCCGCCTTCAGCCGCGCGACGTCGGCCGCGTCGAGCACGCCGAACGTGAAGCTCGCGACCGGCACGCGCAATGCGACGAGTGCATCGAGCTGCGCGCGAAAATCGGGCGCGTAGCGGGCAGGCGCCGTGCCCGGCGGCAAGCCGAGCGCCGCGTTCAGCGGGTCGATCGCCGCCAATGCGCGCGCGACGGTCGCCGCATCGGGCGCGGCGTCCGGCAGCACGAACAGGTTGACCGCGAACGGGCGATCGGTCGCCGCGCGAATGGCGTCGACTTCGGTGGCGAGGCGCTCGGGCGCGAAGGCGGCGGCGCCGAGGCTGCCGAGCGCGCCGGCGTTCGATGCGGCGGCGACCATCGCGGTCGTGGTCGCGCCGACCATCGGCGCCTGCACGAGCGGCAGGCGCAGGCCGAAGCGTTCGGAAAAGGGGGTGGAAAACTGACGGGCAGACATGGCGAATCCTTCGATGACGATGCGCGAAAGCGCTTTGTAAAGGCCGGCACATCGACTCTATCGAAGCGGCGCAGCGCCGAAAAATGAATAATCGAGATCGAAACGATCGCTGCGCGAGAAGCGGGCGCGCGCCCTGCATCACCCGACGATTGGTGGCACACTAGGCCGCCCTCTTTCACCCCGGGGTGCGCATCGCGCATCCCGTTCGCCAGGAGTTCAGAACGTGACTGCCCAATGGATCGACATCCCGACCGGTAACGACAGCTTCGGCGGCTATCTCGCGCTGCCCAAGCGCGGCACGGGCCCAGCCGTCATCATCATCCAGGAGATCTTCGGCGTGAACTCGCACATCCGTGCGGTCGCCGACCAGTACGCGTCCGACGGCTTCGTCGCGCTCGCGCCGGACGTGTTCTGGCGCACGCAGCCGCGCGTCGAGCTGACCTACGAAGGCGCGGATCGCGACAAGGGTATCGAACTGATGAAGAAGACCGACGTGGGTCTCGCGGTGGCCGACATCGGCGCGGCAGCCGACGCGTTGCGTGCCCGCCCCGAAGTGGCCGGCAAGGTCGCCGCGATCGGCTACTGCTTCGGCGGCCAGCTCGCGTACCGTGCGGCCGCGACCGGCAAGCTCGACGCGGCGGTGTCCTATTACGGCGGCGGCATCCAGAATGCACTCGACCTCGCCGACAAGGTCACGCAGCCGATCCTGTTCCACTACGCGGAAAACGACCACGGGATCCCGCTCACGGCCGTCGACCAGGTGAAGGCCGCGTTCGCCGGCCACGGCCACGCGTCCTTCCACGTTTATCCGGGCGCCGAGCACGGCTTCAACTGCACGGACCGCGCGTCGTACCACCAGCGCGCAGCGGCGCTCGCACACGGCCGCACGCTGACGTTCCTCGCCGAGCACCTGTAAAAAGCGCCCGGCTGCGGGCCCGGTGCGCCGGGTCCGCGTTATGCTCCCATCATCGCCACGCGTCACAACGGGGGTGACTGCGATGCACTCGGACTATCTCGCGCATGACGCGATCGGCCTCGCGGCGCTCGTGCGCGACCGCCAGGCGAGCCCGCGCGAACTGCTCGACGCCGCGATCGGCCAGGCCGAGGCGGTCAATAGCGCGATCAACGCGATCGTGCTGCAGGACTACGAAGCCGCGCGCCAGCGCGCGACCGCCGCAACGGAATCCGGCGCCGATGCGCCGTTCGCGGGCGTCCCGTATCTCGTCAAGGATCTCGGCGCGGCGGTGGCCGGGCTGCCGCTGTCGATGGGCAGCCGGCACTACCGGTACTTCGTGCCGGCCGACGATTCGCCGGTGATCGCGCGCAGCCGCGCGGCGGGCCTGAACGTGTTCGGCAAGACCAACACGTCGGAAATCGGCCAGATGCCGTACACCGAACCCGAGCTGTTCGGCGCGTGCCGCAACCCGTGGAATCTCGACCACACACCCGGCGGCTCGAGCGGCGGCGCGGCGGCAGCCGTCGCGGCCGGCATCGTGCCGCTCGCGCATGCGTCCGACGGCGGCGGCTCGATCCGCATCCCCGCATCGTGCTGCGGGCTGTTCGGCCTGAAACCGAGCCGCAACCCGGTGCTCGTCGACCTGCCGTCGAACGGCGAGCTCGTCGTCCAGCATGCGGTATCGCGCAGCGTGCGCGACAGCGCGCTGCTGCTCGACGTGACAACCGGCCAGACGCTGCCGCACGGCGCGCCCGGCACGTTCCTCGGCGCACTCGACACGCCGCCCGGCCCGCTGCGGATCGGCCTCGTCGTCGATCCGATGCTCGCGCCGGCACTCGCCGACGACACGCGCGCGGCGCTCGACGATGCGGCCGCACTGCTCGAATCGCTCGGCCATCACGTCGAACCGGCGACGCTGCATGTCGACTACGCGCGCGCGGCCGAAACCTTCCTCACGCTGTGGGCGACGATCGCCGAGGAAATGGTGCTCGGCGCACGCGAACTGACCGGCCGCACGCCGCGACGCGGCGAATTCGAGGCCGCGACCTGGGCAATGGCGGTGGTCGGCCGGCGCCTCGCGCGCACGCGCCTGCCGGACGTACTCGAATGGCAGCGTCAGCTGACCGTGCAGGTTTCCGGCCTCGTGTCGCGCTACGACGCGATCCTGTGCGCGTCGCTCGCGGCGCCGCCGGTGAAGATCGGCGAGCTGCAGCCCACGCCGTTCGAATCCGCGCAGATGAAGCTGCTCGCCGCGTTGCCGGTGAAGCCGCTGCTGAAGGAAATGCTCGCGAGGTCGTCGGAGAAGGCGTTCGCGTGGGCCGGCTGCACCGAGCTGTTCAACCTGACCGGCCAGCCGGCGATGTCGGTGCCGCTCTACTGGAATGCGCGCGGGCTGCCGATCGGCGTGCAGTTCGCTGCGCGTCATGCCGACGAAGCGCTGCTGCTCAGGCTTGCACGGCAGCTCGAACAAGCGCGGCCGTGGTTCGACCGCCGCCCGCCGCTGATGCAGGCGCAGCGCTGACGCGCGCACGCGCCTGCGCCACGCACCACGCACCACGCACCACGCGTCACGCGTCACGATAAAAAAAGCCCCGCCGGCGAACCCGGCGGGGCTTTTGCGCATGCAACCGCGTGACCGCGCTTACACGACGAGCCGTTCGCAGATCGTCCGCGTGGCGGTCGCTGCGTTCAGCGTATAGAAGTGCAGACCCGGCACGCCCGCATCGATCAGGCGCTGGCACAGGCCCGTGACGACGTCCGCGCCGAACGCGCGGATCGACTCGCGATCGTCGCCGAAGCTCTCGAGCCGGCGCGCGACCCAGCGCGGCACTTCGGCGCCGCACATCTCGGAGAAGCGCATCAGCTGCGAGAAGTTCGTGATCGGCATGATGCCCGGCACGATCGGCACGTCCACGCCCAGCTTGCGCGCATCGTCGACGAAGCGGAAATACGCGTCCGCGTTGAAGAAATACTGCGTGATCGCGGAATTCGCGCCGGCTTTCACCTTCCGCGCGAAATTCTCGAGATCGGCCTTCGGCGAGCGCGATTGCGGGTGGTACTCCGGATAGCCGGCGACTTCGATGTGGAACCAGTCGCCATGCTCGGCGCGGATGAAGCTGACGAGCTCGGACGCATAGCGCAGCTCGCCCACCTCGCCCATCCCCGACGGCAGGTCGCCGCGCAGCGCGACGATGTGCCGGATGCCGTGCGAGCGATACTGGTCGAGGATCGCACGCAGGCTGTCGCGCGACGAGCCGATGCACGACAGGTGCGGCGCGGCCTCGAGGCCGTCCTTTTGCATGTCGAGCACGGTATCGAGCGTGCCCTGCTGCGTCGAACCGCCGGCGCCGAACGTCACGGAGACGAATTTCGGCTTCAGCGGCAGCAGCTGCGCACGGGTCGCACGCAGCTTTTCGACACCGTCCGCCGTCTTCGGCGGGAAGAATTCAAACGAGAGTTCGATCGGTTTCATGATTCGATGGGGTTGGGCCTGCGCCCGCCCGCCCTCAGCCGATGTCGCGCTGGCCGAAGATCAGGGCGGACAGCAGCCACGACACGATGCTGTACAGGATCGAACCGAAGAACGCGGACCAGAACCCCGACACCTCGAAGCCCTTCAGCAGCGACGACGCGAACCAGAAGCACAACGCGTTCACGACGAGGATGAACACCCCGAGCGTGACGATCGTGACGGGCAGCGTCAGCAGGATCAGCACCGGGCGGATCACCGTGTTGATCAGCCCGAGCACGACCGCGATGATCAGCGCGGTGCCGAAGCTCTTGATGTGGATCGACGGCACGAGGTACGTGATGATCAGCAGCGCGAGCGCGTTGATGACCCAGGTGAGGATGACGCTCATGGAGTGCTCCGGTTCGGTGGTCGATCGGTACGATCAATCGCCGCCGCCGCGCCGCACGCCCCGCAGCGGGGCGCGCACGGCACGGCGGCGGCCGTACATCAGTAGCGGTAGTGGTTCGGCTTGAACGGGCCGTCCTTCTGCACGCCGATGTACGAAGCCTGCTCGTCCGACAGCACGGACAGGTTCGCGCCGATGCGCGCGAGGTGCAGGCGCGCGACCTTTTCATCGAGATGCTTCGGCAGCACGTACACCTTGTTCTCGTACTCGTTGCCGCGCACGAACAGCTCGATCTGCGCGAGCGTCTGGTTCGCGAACGAGTTCGACATCACGAACGACGGGTGGCCGGTCGCGCAGCCGAGGTTCACGAGGCGGCCTTCCGCCAGCAGGATCACGCGCTTGCCGTCCGGGAAAATGATGTGGTCGACCTGCGGCTTGATGTTTTCCCACTGGTACTGGCGAGTCGACGCAACGTCGATTTCCGAATCGAAGTGACCGATGTTGCAGACGATCGCGTTGTGGCGCATCGCCTTCATGTGGTCATGGCCGATCACGTGGAAGTTGCCGGTGGCCGTCACGAAGATGTCGGCCTTGTCGGCTGCGTATTCCATCGTCACGACGCGGTAGCCTTCCATCGCCGCCTGCAGCGCGCAGATCGGATCGATTTCGGTGACCCACACGGTCGCGCCGAGGCCGCGCAGCGACTGCGCGCAGCCCTTGCCCACGTCGCCGTAGCCCGCGACGACCGCGACCTTGCCCGCGATCATCACGTCGGTCGCGCGCTTGATGCCGTCGACCAGCGACTCGCGGCAGCCGTACAGGTTGTCGAACTTCGACTTCGTGACCGAATCGTTCACGTTGAACGCCGGGAACGGCAGGCGGCCGTCCTTTTCCATCTGGTACAGGCGGTGCACGCCGGTCGTGGTTTCCTCGGTCACGCCCTTGATGTGCGCGAGGCGCTTCGAGTACCAGGTCGCGTCGATGTCGAGGTGCTTCGCGATCGACTTGTACAGCGCGACTTCTTCCTCGTTGGTCGGCTTCGCGATCACCGAACGGTCCTTCTCGGCCTTCGAGCCGAGGATCAGCAGCAGCGTTGCGTCGCCGCCGTCGTCCAGGATCATGTTCGCGAATTCGCCGTTCGGCCATTCGAAGATGCGGTGCGAGAACTCCCAGTATTCGTCGAGCGATTCGCCCTTGAACGCGAACACCGGCGTGCCGGCTTCGACGATCGCGGCCGCAGCGTGATCCTGCGTCGAGAAGATGTTGCACGACGCCCAGCGGACGTCCGCGCCGAGCGCCTTCAGCGTCTCGATCAGCACGCCCGTCTGGATCGTCATGTGCAGCGAACCGGCAATGCGCGCGCCCTTCAGCGGCTGCTCTGCCTTGTATTCGTCGCGGATCTGCACGAGGCCCGGCATTTCGGTCTCGGCGATGTTGAGTTCCTTGCGGCCCCAGCCGGCCAGCGCCATGTCGGCGACGACGTAATCGTGGGAAGCCTTGGAATCGATAATGGCGTTCATCACGCCCTCCTTTCTAAAAAGTTTCTAGATTGGTGACGTGAGCGCCGTTCAGGAAGCGGGGCCGGCGCGACATCGCCGCACGGCTGCTTGGTGAAGCCTTCCGAGCCTGGCGGACACAGATGTCCGTCGCAACGCTCCTCGGAAAACGGAGGGGATTGTAGCAAATCGGCGCGCGGAATGCGCAAGCACCGCGCAACCCTGGCACGAGCGCGCGGCGTCGGCGCGCGCGGCCGTCAGCAAAGGGTCAGGATTCCGCGCCGACCCACGCCTGTTCGCGCAGCCGCGCACGCAGGCGCGCGACGGCCTGGCTGTGCAGCTGGCACACGCGCGACTCGCTCACTTCGAGCACCGCGCCGATCTCGCGCAGATTCAGACCCCGTTCGTAGTACAGCGACATCAGCAGCTTCTCGCGCTCCGGCAGCCGCTCGATCGCCTCGACGAGGGCCTCGCGCAGGTGCTCGTCGAGCAGCGCCGACAGCGGATCGGCGTGATCGACACGATAACGGTCGAGGAACGGCTCGTCGTCGGCCGCGCGGTCGAAATCCTCGTAGTAGATGAGCTGGCTACCGTGCAGGTCCTGCAGCATCCCCTGGTATTCGTCGAGCGGCATGTTCAGGTGTTCCGCGATCTCGGTCTCGCTCGCCGAGCGGCCGAGATGCTGCTCGACCTGGTGCACCGCGTGCTCGACCTCGCGCGACGTCTTGCGCAGGCTGCGCGGCAGCCAGTCGTTGCTGCGCAGCTCGTCGAGCATCGCGCCGCGGATGCGCTGCGTCGCGTAGGTCTCGAACTGCGCGCCCTGGTCTTCCTTGTAGCGGCCGGCCGCGTCCATCAGGCCGATCATGCCAGCCTGGATCAGGTCGTCGAGATCGACGCTCGCCGGCATCTTCGCGACGAGCTGCAGCCCGAGGCGGCGCACGAGCGGCGCGTATTGCGCGAGCACGTCGGCCTGGGACATCTTTCCTTGAGCGTTGTACATCATGGCTCTCTCCTTAGGCGCTCACGCGGCGTGTGCCGCGCCCGCCTCATACGACGGCTTGCCACCCGCGTGGACGGCGCGACCCGCACCCGAACGCGGGCGCATCGGCCAGTACAGCAGGTCCGCGGCAATCTGCCGGTAGTCGCGCGCGGCGGCCGACGACGGGAACGCATCGACCACCGCATGCGTCAGTTCGCGCGCATGCTCGACGAGCGGATCGGCGCTCACGCAACCCGCGTCGGCGATCGACACGGTCAGGTAGCGGCTCGCGACGCCCGCGAGGTTGTCGAAGGCGGTCTTCGCGTCCGCATGGCTGCCGACGTGATTGGTCAGCACGCGGAACTGCGCGAACGCATGCGCGAAATGCAGCCGCTTCATGCACGCGTACGCCTCGGTGATCGCCTGCGCGGCGACCCGCGTGACGACCAGCACGTCGTGCGCTTCGCGGGCGAGCGCCGAGAACGAACCGTCGGCGCCGAGCTGCGCGTCGACGAGGACGATATCGGCCGGGCCGTCGATGAAATCGCTCAGCTGCGCGTCGCTGTAGCCGGCCCGCGCGAGCCGTGCGGCGGCGCACAGGCCGAAGCCGGCCGCCACCCGCGTGCGTTCGCCGTCGCGCAGCCATGCGCCGGCCAGCGTCGCGCTGGCCGAGTGCACGTCGGCACGTTCGTCGACGACGAGCACGTCCTTGCCGAGCGATGCGAGCGCCGCCGCGAGGTTCACGATGGTGGACGTGCAGCCGACACCCGCCGGCCCGCCCGTCACCGCGACGATGCGCGACGCGCGCCCGGCGAGCAGGCGCCGCAGCCCTTCGGCCTGATCGATGATCCGTTTATCCAAATCGCACCTCGTGCAGCTCGGCAGTGGAACGTGCGGTCAATGCGGACAGCAGCGTCGGCATGTCCTCGTCCTGCGGCACGAAGGGCGAGCCGTCGCGCGGCACACAGAACGCGCTCTTCAGCAGGAATTTGGTCGACGCGACGTACAGGTTCTCCGGCACCTTCTGGCCGGTCGACACGTAGTGGATCGGCAGCTTGTAGCGGATCACCGTATCGAGCACGCCGCCGAGGTGAGTCGCCTCGTCGAGCTTCGTGAGGATGCAGCCGGCGAGGTCCGGGGATGCCGCATGCGGATGCTCGCCCGCGCTGCGGTACGCCTGCACGACTTCGTTGAGCGTGTCGCCGTGGCTCGTCGCGTTCAGCAGCAGCAGGCGCTGCACCGGAGTGTTCGCGCCGTGCAGCATCGCGATCTGGTCGGACACCGCGCGATCGCGCTGGCTCATCCCGATCGTGTCGATCAGCACGATGTGCTTGTTGCGCAGTTCGGACAGCGCGAGCGCGAGATCGCCCGCATCCTTCACCGCGTGGACCGGCACGCCGAGGATCTTGCCGAAGATGCGCAGCTGCTCGTGGCCACCGATCCGGTAGCTGTCGGTGGTCAGCAGCGCGACCTTGCTCGCGCCGAAGCGCATCACGCAGCGCGCGGCCAGCTTCGCCGTGGTCGTCGTCTTGCCGACGCCCGTCGGCCCCATCAGAGCGAACACGCCGCCGCGCTCCATCAGCGCATCCTCGCTGTCGAGCACCGGCAGGTTCGACGCGAGCACCGACTGCGCCCATTCGGCAGCCTGCTCGAAAGTCTGCGCGCCGTCGCCGGACGGCAGGTTGTCGACCAGCATCCGCACGAGCTGCGCGGAGAAGCCGGCCGCAAACAGGTGCTTCGTCAGCGCGCCATGCACGGCGCTGCGACGCTGGCGGTCGTGCCACCTCAGGCTGTCGAACTGCTCTTCCATCATCCCGCGCAGCGCGCCGAGCTCCTGCATCACCGTGTCGTTGACGATCCGCTCGATGCGCGACTTCACCGCATCGGCCACCGCGGCGGCCGCATCGGCGGACAGGCGCGCGCGTTCGGCCGCCTTGGCAGCGGACGTGGCGCCCGTGTCGGGCGTGCGAGTCGCGGCGGCCGGGATCCGGCGCTCGGCGTCGCGCACGATGTCGCGCGCCCAGTCGGGCGGCGTCGTGCTGGCGGCGGCCTGCGGCGCGGGTGCGGGCTGCGGCGCGGCAGGCGCCTGCGCACGCGCGATCAGCGCGTCGCGCTGCTGCGTCAGGCGCTTCGCGTGCTCGACCAGCCACGGCGCGGGTTCGGAAGCGGCGGCCGGCGCTCCGGCGGCCGGCGTTCCGGCGGCTGGCGCGGCGATCGACGGCGATGCCGCGTCCGCGTCGGGCAGCGAAGGATGCGCGTCCAGCTCTTCCGCGTCAGCGCTCGCGCCGAACACGGACGAGAACACGTCCGGCAGCCCGCCTTCGCCGGCCGCGTACGGATTGATGGCCGGACGAGCCGGGACGGCGCCCGGGCGCGACACGATGCCCGGCACGGCGGCCGCCGGCACGGATTCCGGCAGGCGCGGCGTGGCGAGGCGCGGGCGGGCGGCGGGGGGCGCCACCGCGGCGAGGTCCGAATCGGCGAGTGCAACGATTTCGACGCTGCCGTCATCGAGCGTGCGGTTCGACAGCACGACCGCGTCGGCGCCGAGCGCCTCGCGCACGAGACGAAGTGCGTCGCGGCTCGTTGCGCCGGTGAATTTGCGAATGTTCAAGCGGAACCCCCGATGACGTTAACGACTTTGATCGTGCGTGTGTCCGGCACTTCGGCATACGACAGCACTTTCAATTGCGGCAGGCTGCGGCGCAGGAAACGCGCGAGCATCGCGCGCAGCGCGTGCTGCACGAGCAGCACCGGCGGCAGCCCAAGATTTTGTTGACGCAGCATCGCTTGCTGCGTGCCGGTCAGAAGGTTGTGCGCGAGGCCGGGTTCGAGGCCCGGGTTCGCGCCGGTGGCGAGCGCCTGCGACAGCACGCGCTCCAGATTCGCGTCGAGGCCCATCACCTGCATTTCGCCGGCGCCCGGATACCACTGCTGCGTGATCGCGCGGCCGAGCGCGAGCCGCACGGCGGCCGTGATCTCGAACGCATCGCCGCGGCCCGCATGCTCGGACACGGCCTCGAGGATCGTGCGCATGTCGCGGATCGGCACGCCTTCCTCGAGCAGGTTCTGCAGCACCTTCTGCAGCGTCGTCAGCGAGATCGTCTTCGGCACGAGGTCCTCGACGAGCGACGGTGCGTCCTTGCCGGTGCGCTCGACGAGCGCCTGCACTTCCTGGCGGCCGAGCAGCTCGGCCGCGTGCTGGACAACGAGATGGTTCAGGTGCGTCGCGACGACCGTGCTCGCGTCGACCACCGTGTAGCCGTACACCTGCGCCTGCTCGCGCAGCGCGACGTCGATCCACACGGCCGGCAGCCCGAACGCGGGATCCTGCGTGACGGCGCCCGGCAGCGCGGCCGTCACCTGGCCCGGGTTGATCGCGAGCCACTGGCCCGGGAACACTTCGCCGACGCCGATCTCGACGCCCTTCAGCGCGATCCGGTATGCGTTCGGCCGCAGTTCGAGGTTGTCGCGGATATGGATCACCGGCGGCAGGAAGCCGATTTCCTGCGCGAATTTCTTGCGGATGCTCTTGATCCGCTTGAGCAGCTCGCCGTCGCTGTTCTTGTCGACGAGCGGGATCAGCCGGTAGCCGACTTCGAGGCCGAGCGGGTCGATCAGCTGCACGTCGTCCCAGGTCGCCTCGTGGCTGTCGGACGGCAGCACGGCGGGCGGTGCGATGTCGCTCACGTCGCCGGCCGCCTTGCGGGCCGCCGCGCGCTTGGTCTGCGTGCGGGCCAGCCAGATCGCGCCGCCGCCGAGCCCGAGGAACGCGAAATGCGGCATCCCGGGGATCAGCCCCATGATCACGATGATCACGCCGGTGATCGCCAGCACGCGCGGGTTCGTGAACAGCTGGCCGGTGATCTGCGTGCCGATGTCCTCGTCGGTCGCGACGCGCGACACGATCACGCCGGCCGCGGTCGAGATCACGAGCGACGGGATCTGTGCGACGAGGCCGTCGCCGATCGTCAGCAGCGTGTAGTTCGTGCCGGCCGCCGCGAAGCTCATGTCGTGCTGGACCATCCCGACGATCAGCCCGCCGATCACGTTGATCGCCATGATGATCAGGCCGGCGATCGCGTCGCCGCGCACGAACTTCGACGCGCCGTCCATCGACCCGTAGAACTCGGCCTCCTGCGACACGGCCTGGCGGCGCTTGCGGGCCTGTTCCTCGTTGATGAGGCCCGCGTTCAGGTCGGCGTCGATCGCCATCTGCTTGCCGGGCATCGCATCGAGCGTGAAGCGCGCGGACACTTCGGCGATCCGCCCCGCGCCCTTCGTGATCACCATGAAGTTGATGATCATCAGGATCACGAACACGACGATGCCGACCGCGAAGTTGCCGCCGACGAGGAAGTGGCCGAACGCCTCGATCACCTGGCCGGCCGCGTCGGGGCCCGTGTGGCCCTCGAGCAGCACGACGCGCGTCGACGCGACGTTCAGCGACAGGCGCAGCAGCGTCGAGAACAGCAGCACGCTCGGGAACGCCGCGAAGTCGAGCGGCTTCATCGTGTACATGCTGACGAGCAGCACCATCACCGACAGCGCGATGTTGAACGTGAACAACAGATCCAGCAGCAGCGGCGGCAGCGGCAGGATCATCATCCCCAGGATCATGCAGATGAGGATCGGGCCCGCGAGCGCGCGCAGGTTCGTGCCTGCCAGCAGGTTCGGGCGCTTCGCGAACAGGCCGGTCGGGGTGCTCATGCCGCCTCCCGCCGGGCCGACCCAAGGGGCGTAGCGGGGAATTCGCGGAGCATCGCTCCGCACCCGCGCAGCCGGCCGGCTTTGCAAAGCCGGCCGTGGACGGCAGCCGCCCCCTCGGAGAGCCGCGAACGTGTCGATCCGGCGTAGCGCTTCAGCGCGTACTCCGGTCCCATGCCAAGCATGTGAGCGTGGGGGCTAATCACCGGGAGGCTCCTTGCTTGCCGAGCGTGTCTTCGGCTTCTTCGCGTTCGTCTTCGGCGGCCACCGACGTGCCCTTGTCGAGTTCGGCCGGCACGTCGAGATCGACCGGCACCGCCGGGAACGCGCCGCCTTCCGAACGGAAGCGCTTGAGCTGGTAGACCCACGCGAGCACTTCGGCGACGGCCGAGTACAGCGTGCCGGGGATCTCGCGCTCGAGTTCGACGTTGTGATACAGCGCACGCGCGAGCGGCGGCGCTTCGAGCAGCGGCACGTTGTGTTCGGCCGCGAGTTCGCGGATGCGCGCGGCGACGAGGTTCACGCCCTTCGCGACGACCTTCGGCGCGCGCATCTCGCCGTCCGTGTATTGCAGCGCGACGGCGAAGTGCGTCGGGTTCGTGACGACCACGTCGGCCTTCGGCACGGCCGCCATCATCCGGCGGCGCGCGATCGCGCGCTGCTGCTGGCGGATCCGCCCCTTCACGTGCGGATCGCCTTCGTTCTCGCGATGCTCGCGCTTCACTTCTTCCTTCGTCATGCGCAACTTCTTGTTGTACTGCCAGATTTGGTAAGGCACATCGAGCGCGGCGACCACCAGCATCCCGGCGACCGTCGTGCCGCAGCACACGGCGACCAGATGCAGCGCATCGGGCAGCGCGGCGCCGAGCGGCTGCGTCGCGAGGCCGAGCAGTTCGTCCTTGCTGCGCCAGATCGCGATGCCGCCGACCAGACCGACGACCAGCGTCTTCGCGAGCGACATCCCGAGCTGGATCGGCCCCTGGATCGAGAAGATCCGGCCGAGGCCCGAGATCGGGTTCAGGCGGTCGAACTTCAGCTCGAACGTCTTTTGCGAAATCAGCCAGCCGCCAAGCGCCATCGGCGCGAGCAGGGCGGCGACGCCGGTGAGCGCGAGAATCGGCATCAGCGCGGCGAAGCCTTCGAGGCTCGCGCTGCCGGCGGCCGACAGCATCCGGTTCGTGTCGAACGCGGTCGCACGATCGAACGTGAACGCGCCGCGCAGCATCGCCTGCAGATGTGCGCCCGACGGGCCCGCGAGCAGCCATGCGCCGTAGAACCCGGCCGCGAGCAGCGCGAACGAAGCCAGCTCGCGCGAACGCGCGACCTGCCCCTCCTCGCGCGCCTTCTCGCGGCGCCTGGGAGTGGCGGCTTCGGTCTTGTCGAGATCGCTCTCGTCTGCCACGGGGCCTCCAGTCGGGTACGGCGGAATGCCGCTTTCCAGTGACACCGATTATTCATGGAGGCGTCAAACGCCGATCGGTCGAGCAAAGCCGGGAAAGGGGGGTATTTCGGGGAATCGGGCGAGCCGCCGCAAACGCGGCTGGATCGGGGGCGGAACGACGCGCGGCGCGGCGGAAAAACGTGCCGGTCGGCGCAATGGCGAGGTGTCGGTCCCGGGCGGGACGGCGACGGCGGGAGGCGGAGAAACGGTGAAACGACAGGCGGGACGTTCAGGCCCCGGCGCGACGGCCGCGCGCCGGGGCAGGCGTCGGTCAGGCCGCCGGGATCGGATCCGCGCCGAAGCGGTTCGGGCCTTCGGTGCCGCGCGAGCACATCCACACGAGCAGCAGGATGCCGCCGACGATCGGAATCAGCGCAATCAGCAGGAACCAGCCCGAGCGGCCCGTATCGTGCAGGCGGCGAACGCTGACCGCGATGCCCGGAATGAGCAGCGCCAGCGAAACCAGGCAGAGGATGCCGAGCAGCAGCAGCGTGATCAGCCCCCCATCACGGCCACCCGCGCCGATGACCTGGGCCACGATCGAAAGAATGACGCTCAGCAGCGTGAAATACCAGTATTCGGCACGACGCGCACGGCCTTCGAATGTCGCGTATTTATTGAGTACGGTACGAACGGCTTCGGAAAAACCCATCTTATTACCCTCCTGTTTTATATTGGCACCCCGGAAACAACGCCGGAATTATATGTTTGAATTTCCCCGGATTCCAATTCTTTTCGCGTGCGGGCCGGCGCGCGAGGCCGTTCGCACGACACGCCGGCGCGACGCGGGAAAGGCTGCTGCAGCATAATGCAGCGCTGCAGGCTTGCATGCCACGTCATTTTAATAATCTTGAAGACCTGACAGAAACCGCGACCTCGATAATCCAGCGTTTGATTACAACCGAATGAAAACCGGCACCGGCGATAATCGCCGCGAGCGCACGGCATTCGATTAACTGGCCGGCGATGCGGCAATGCGCCCATGCGCGCGGCGCGCCGCCCTGCGCCATTCCCGATCGCCACCGGATTCCGCGCGGCTCCGTCGTTCGCCCGTTCCGCTGGGCCGAGACGCGCGGCGAACCGCCGGAACGGGTTCGCGCGGCCTGACGCGCGCCGGCCAGCGCCGGCCAGCGCCTAGCCGGCCGCCGCCCGCTGCAGTGCGGCGAGATCGAGCTTCTTCATCGTCATGACCTGCGCCATCACGCGCTCGGCGCGCGCCGCGTCGCCGGTCATCAGTTCGGCCATCTGCGCGGGCACGACCTGCCACGACACGCCGAAACGGTCGCGCAGCCAGCCGCACTGCTGCGCGCGCTCGTCGCCGCCTTCGGACAGGCGCGCCCAGTAGCGGTCGATCTCGTCCTGGTCGCGGCAGTTGACGACGAACGAGACGGCCGGCGTGATCTGGAACACCGGGCCGCCGTTCAGCGCGACGAACGCCTGCCCGTCAAGCTCGAACGCGACGGTCATCACCGCGCCCTCGGCGTTCCCGGACGCATGCGCACCGGCCTTGCCGTAGCGCGCCACGTGCACGATGCGCGCGTTGTCGAACACCGACACGTAGAAACCGGCCGCGGCCTCGGCGTCGCTGTCGAACCACAGGAACGGCGTGATGCGTTGTATGCGCGGGCTCATGGCGCTGTCTCCTCGATATCGTGCCGGCACCGGTGCCGGTCTTACATCGTAGGCGCTGCGCCGGCGCATGGCGGCAATCCGCTCGAGGCGCACGCACGGCGGCCGGATAAAAAAAGGGGGCGATCGATCGCCCCCTTTGTTCCTGCCTGCGGCCGCGCCGCGTCGTCAGAACGCGACGAACGGCTGTGCACCGCCGCTCGCGGTCTTGTCCATCCCGAAGTAGATCGTCTTGCCGTAGAAGTGCGGCATGCCGATGTCGAGCCAGCTCGACGAACCGAACGGGCCCGCGATGTTGCTGAACGCGAACGTCGACGGGTTCGAGAACAGCGAATCGGCGTTCGCGACCGGCATCGATACGACGCCCGACACGCCGTTCTGGCCGCTCAGCGTCGCCGAATAGGTCGTCGCGGACGCCGGGCAGTAGAACTCCGTGTTCCGCGAACAGACCGTCTGCGCCGAATCGTTGAAGAAATACGCGTTCGAGCCCGTATCGAAGAACGCGGTCACGTTGCGCCCCTGGAACGTCGCGCTGACGTCGCCCGTCGTGGTCGACGTCATCACCGTCTTCCCGCTCAGGTTCGGCAGGCCGAACGTCAGCGTGCCGGTCGCATTCGCCTGCCCATTAGGCGAAATGTCAGGCATCTGCACGCTCACGCCGTCGCTGTTCGCGAAACGATGCACCGGGTTGGCCACCTGCTGCGCCAGCGGCACGAGCGTGACGGCGCAATTCGCGTTGCTGCCGTTCGGACACGCGTAGTAGTTGTTGCTCGACGACGTCGACGTCGCGCAGGTCGTGCCGCAGTCGTACGGTGCCGGCCCGATGCCGAGGATCCCGTTCGCGCCGAGCGCGCTCGCCGAGTTGGCCGACGCGCCGCCGTTCGTGCACGAGCTCGGCACGTTCGTCGTCCCGAGGTCGCCGATGATCTGCACGGGCAGCGACGTCGCCTGCTCGGTGCCGATCGACAGATCGACCGTGCGCACCGACCCCCACGTGTAGCTCGACACGAACTTGCCGCACTCGGCCACCGGTGCGCCGCCGCTCGTCACCTGCGGCAGGTTGCCGAGCACGCCCGACACCGCGCTGCCGACGAGCCGCAGCCCGTACGACGCGGTATCGACGAGCACGTTGCTGACCACCTGGCAGTTCGACGTGCCCGGCGCGCAGACCTTCACGCTGATGGTCGGGATGTTGATCACGTTCGCGACGCCGGTGCCGACCGTGATGACGGCCGTGTTCCCGCTGTTGCCGTCGGATCCGCTGTTGCCGTTGTTGCCCGAGTTGTTGTTGTTGCCGCTGCCGCCGTCGCCGCCGCCGCAGGCCGTCACGAGCACGGCCGTCGCCGCTGCGAGGCCCAGCACGCCGAGCCAGCGCTTGAATGTACGATGAATGCTCAAGATCGCTCTCCCGCTGTCACTGGATGTCGGTGCCGGCCAGGCCGGCAGGCAGCGCCGCCGGCAGCCATGCCTGGCCCGAGAAGGCGCCCATGTGGCCGCCCGTCCGGATCACGAGGCCGCTCGTGTCGACGGCCACCGGCGCGCGCCAGCCGCGCGCCTTGTGGGCGGCCTGAACGCCGGCGGTGTATTGCGGGAAATAGCTGCCGAGCAGCGACGCGAGGTCCGGCATCGTCGGCCCGCGCCACGCGAGGCCGAACACGCTGCCGGCGGCCGACGTGTATTCGTGGATGACGGTGCCCGATCCGAGCGTGATTTCGCGGACGGTATAGCTGGCGGTGCTCGCCTGCACGCCGTCTGCCGACCGCATCGCGCGCTGCAGCGCGCGCACGGTTGCGCCCTGGTCGTCCGCCGGCGGCGACATCGGTGCGCCACCCAGTTCCGCGTGTGCGTGGACGGCCCACAGCACACCCATTGCAGCCGTCGCATGCGCGACGGTCCAGCCCAAGCGTTTCAGCTTCACGTTCCCCCCCAAGGGACTGGCTTCGTTGCCGGCGGCGCCGCCGTCGGGTCCGCGCCGTCAGCCAACTTATGAATCGTACGAATGACGCTACGTTGCTGCTGACGCGTAGTATGCCTGCTGAGTGTGGCGAAGTGTCAATCCGGCGCAGGATCGCGCCGCGCCGCCGGGACGCGGCGCGCACGGGGAAACCGGACGGGAACGGGAATTGGGCGCATCGGGAACCCCGCGGGACGGGGCGCGCCGATGCACTACGGCAGGGTCAGAAGCCGAGGCTCGCGAGCAGATCGTCGACCTGCCCCTGATCCTGGACCACGTCGGATTTGCCTTCCGGCGCGATCTGCGGGCCGTTCAACAGCGACTCGGGGCTGCCGGTCGGGCTCATCTGCTCGGCCGCGAGCGCGGCCGCGGTCGCCGCGAACTGTTCGCGCCGCTCGGGCGCGATGTTCTCGACGAGCACGGTGAGGAGCTGCTGCTCGATCAGGTAGACCATGTCCATGATCTTCTTGATCACCTGCCCGGTGAGATCCTGGAAATCCTGCGCGAGCATGATCTCGAGCAACTGCGCGCTGGTCGCCGACGTCGACTCCGGCAGCGCGCGCAGGAACTTGCGCGTATCGTCCATCAGTTCGCGCACTTCCGCGTGCTCGATCGGCGCCGCGTACCACTGCGCCCAGCGCGCGTCGAGCGCCTCGGCCTCGTTCTGGACGCGCTCCTGCATCGGCTTCGCGATCTCGATCGCATTCAGCACGCGCACGGCGGCCTGCTCGGTCATCGTCGCGACGTAGCGCAGCCGGTCGCGCGCATCGGGCACGGCCTCCGCCGCGCGCTCGACATGCTTGTCGAGCCCGAGCTCGCGCATCGAATCGCGCAGCGTGCGCGTAACGTGGCCGATGCGGGCGAGGATGCGGTCGCTCGGGAAATCGGCGCCTTCTGGGTGGCTGTCGGCGCTGAACCCCGCGCCGGCGAGCGCCGCATGGATCGGCTCGTTCACGTCAGCTCCCGGCTTTCGCCATCTTGTCGATGATCTTGTTCAGCTTCTCGTCGAGCGTCGCGGCCGTGAACGGTTTCACGACGTAGCCGCTCGCGCCGGCTTGCGCGGCCGCGATGATGTTCTCCTTCTTCGACTCGGCCGTGACCATCAGCACCGGCAGGTGCGTGAGCGTCGCGTCCGCGCGGATTTCCTTCAGCATCGCGAGGCCGTCGAGGTTCGGCATGTTCCAGTCCGAGATCACGAAGTCGTAGCCGCCGCCGCGCAGCCGCGCGAGGCCGGCCAGGCCGTCCTCGGCCTCGTCGACGTTCGAATAGCCCAGTTCCTTGAGCAGGTTGCGGACGATCCGGCGCATCGTCGGGAAATCGTCCACCACCAGGATTTTCATGCTCTTGTCCATCGTCGTTCCTTTCCAGATTCGTTTCCATCGGGACGCGTATCGTGGCACGCGCCCCGTGACATTCCATTCAAACGCGCTGCACGCGGTCGCCCATCGTCGCCAGGCGCGCCATCACGCGGCGGCTCATGTCGGCGAGCGGCGCGATCTCGTCCGCGCCGCCGAGCGCAATCGCCTCGCGCGGCATCCCGAACACGATGCAGCTTGCTTCGTCCTGCGCGAACGTGTGGGCGCCCGCGCGTTTCATTTCCAGCAGGCCGGCCGCACCGTCGCGGCCCATCCCGGTGAGAATCACGCCGATCGCGTTCTTGCCCGCATGCGTCGCCGCCGAGCGGAACAGCACGTCGACCGACGGGCGGTGCCGGTTCACCGGCGGCTCGTCCGACAGTTGCGCAATATAGTTCGCCCCGCTCCTCGCAAGCAACAGGTGCGCGTGGCCCGGCGCGATATACGCGTGGCCCGGCAGCACGCGCTCGCCGTGCTCGGCTTCCTTCACCGCGATCCGGCACAGGCCGTTCAGCCGCTGCGCGAACGATTTCGTGAAGCCCGGCGGCATGTGCTGCGCGATCAGCACGGCCGGCGCATCCGGCGGCAGCGGCGTCAGCACTTCGCGGATCGCCTCGGTACCGCCCGTCGACGCGCCGATGATGATCAGCTTCTCGGTACTGACGAGCGGGTTGTTGATCATCGGCGCGGCCGCGGGGCTGTCCGCCGCACGCGCGACGGCCTGCGGCTGCGGCGCCTGGCGCACGCGCGCGCGCGACGCCGCGCGGATCTTGTCGGCGAGCTTTTCCGCGTAGTCGAGCATCCCGTCGCGAATCCCGACGCGCGGCTTCGTGACGAAGTCCACCGCGCCGAGTTCGAGCGCGCGCAGCGTGATTTCCGAGCCGCGCTCGGTCAGCGACGACACCATCACGACCGGCATCGGCCGCAGGCGCATCAGCTTCTCGAGGAAGTCGAGGCCGTCCATGCGCGGCATTTCGACGTCGAGCGTGAGCACGTCGGGGTTGTGCTGCTTGATGAGCTCGCGCGCGACGAGCGGATCGGGCGCGGTCGCGCATACCGTCATGTCGGGCTGGCTGTTGATGATCTCGGTCATCAGGCTGCGAATCAACGCCGAATCGTCGACGCACAATACTTTGATCTTCTGCACAGCGGTCATGCCTCCTGCTTTCTTGATAGGTTCGCCGCGCCCGGGCTCCCGGCATACGGGCTCGCCGCCCGCACGCCGCCGGCCGGCGCCGCGCCGCGCGCGCCGAACAGCTCGATGCGCGGTCGCGCCGGCTGGGGCGCCGCCGGCCGCTTCGCCGTGAACAGCTCGACTTGCGGACGCGGCCGTGCCGCGCGGGCGCGATCGGCCTCGCGGGCAAGCGCGGCTTCGCGCTCGGTGACGCCCGGCACCTGCAGCCGCAGCTTCTTCACCATCGCGCGCCCGCTGTTCGGCATGAACGCGACCTTGCGCGGATGCACGCCCTGCAGGTCTTCCGCCGTGATGCGGATGCGTTCCAGCGCGAGGTAGCGGCGCACGAAATCCGCGTTGCGATCGCCGATGTTGATCGTCGTCATCCCGGCCAGCACGGCCGCGCCGCCGAACACCTTGGCCTCGATGCGCTCGCGCCGCCCGCCGGCCTTGATCAGCTCGTTGATCAGCACTTCCATCGCATATGCGCCGTAGCGCATCGATTCCGACGCGGCCGCGCCCGGATCGGCGCCGTCGTCGGGCAGCATGAAGTGGTTCATCCCGCCGATGCGCGCATACGGATCGTGCAGGCACGCGGCGACGCACGAGCCGAGCACGGTCATCAGCACCATGTCCTCGCCCGTCGTGTAGAACTCGTTCGGCAGCAGCTTCACGCCGGGAAGGCCGAAGTGGTTGTCGAAGTAGCGATTGGTCGCGATCGGCAGTGCGCTCATCCGCGATCTCCATAGGCGGGCGCAGCGCCCGCAGCCCGCGCATGCACGGGCGACGGCATCGCGGCCGCCGCAGGTGCCTGCGCGACACGGGGCCGCATGCCCTGCGCGGCGTCGCGTGTCAGTTCGTACACCGTCTGTCCGCGCAGCCGGAACGCCTGCGTCACATACGTGAAGTTTTCCGAATGGCCGGCGAACAGCAGCCCGCCCGGCTTCACGAGCGGCTCGAAGCGCGACAGCACCTGCCCCTGCGTCGGCTTGTCGAAATAGATCATCACGTTGCGGCAGAAGATCGCGTCGAACGGCTTCGCGATCCCGTAGTCCGCATCGGTCAGGTTCAGTTGCTCGAAGCGGATCATCGCGCGCAGCTCGGGGCGCACCTTCACGCGGCCGGCCTGCGGGCCCGTGCCCTTCAGGAAGAAGCGCTTGAGCCGCTCCGGCGACAGGTGCTTGACCTGGTCGTACGTATAGATGCCGGCTTCCGCCTTCGCGAGCACCTGCGTGTCGAGATCGGTCGCGAGGATCGATGCGCCGCGTGCCGCCGAGTCGCCGAGCGCCTCGATCAGCGTGATCGCGATCGAATACGGCTCCTCGCCGGTCGACGCCGCCGAGCACCAGACCGACACCGGCGCCGGCCGCCCTTTCACGAAATCCGACAGGATCGGGAAATGGTGCGACTCGCGGAAGAACGCGGTCAGGTTCGTCGTCAGCGCGTTGGTGAACGCTTCCCACTCGAGCGGATCGTCTTCCTGCTCGAGCAGGTCGAGGTAGTCGCGGAACGTGTCGAGGCCGCGCGCACGCAGCCGCCGGGCGAGACGGCTGTACGCCATGTCGCGCTTGTGCTCGGACAGCGAGATCCCCGCGCGTTGATGGATCAGCGCGCGGATGCGTGCGAAATCCGCGCCCGTGAACGCGAAGTCGCGCCCCGGCTCGCCCGCGCGGGGCGAGGCATCCGGTGCATCGGGTCGAAACGGCGCGCGCGCGTGCGGCATGGTTTAGAAGGTCTCCCAGTCGTCGTCGGACGTGCCGGCTGCCGCCAGCGCCGGCTTCTCGCCGTTCAGCGCCGGACGCACGAGCGCGGGCTTCGCCGCCGGCTTGTCCGCCGGTGCGGCCGACTTCGTGAGGCGCGGGCCATAGCCGCCCGCGGCAGCGCCACGGGAAGCCGGAGCGTCCTTCTGCGTGCGTGCGGCGGTGTCGGCCGCGCGCTTCGGTTCGTGGCTGGCGCCCGATGCAGCGGCACGCGAGGCCGGCGCGGCGCGGCGTGCCGGCTGTGCCGCCGCCTGCGGGGCCGGCAGCGCGG
>NZ_CABVPX010000045.1 GCF_902499125.1 Burkholderia arboris | reverse complement strand
CCCACGGAGGCCGCTGTCGACGTGAGCGCATGGACGTGCCGGCGAGACGACCCGCACCGCATCGTCCCGATCGGCCGCCCCATCGCCAATGCCCGCCTTCATATCGTGGACGCGCAGCTGCAGCCCACGCCGCTCGGCGTGGCGGGCGAACTGCTGATCGGCGGCACGCCGGTCGGGCTCGGCTATCACGGCGAACCGGAACTGAGCGCGGAGAAGTTCATCGCGGACCCGTTCTCGACCGACCCGCGGGCACGCCTTTACCGTACCGGCGATCTCGCGCGCTACCGCCCCGACGGCAACATCGAATTCCTCGGCCGCATCGATCACCAGATCAAGCTGCGTGGCCTGCGCATCGAGCCCGGTGAAATCGAGGCCGCCCTGCGCACGCATCCGTCGGTCGACGACTGTGTCGTGATCGCGAAAACGGAAGGCATCCGAACGTTCCTGATCGCCTATGTCGCGACCGCAGCGCCGGACCTCGCCGATCTTCGCGGCTATCTGGGCGGCAAGCTTGCGGACTACATGGTGCCGTCGCAGTTCGTCGCGCTGGCGTCCTTGCCGATGCTGCCCAACGGCAAGATCAACCGCAAGGCGTTGCCTGCGCCCGCGGACACGATCGACGCGCCACGGCCGCACGCGCCGGCCGTCACGCCCCGGGAAATCCTCCTGGCGTCAATCTGGCAAGACGTGCTGCAACTGCCTTCGGTCGGCATCCACGACAACTTCTTCGAACTGGGCGGCGATTCCATCCTGAGCATTCAGGTCATCGCGCGCGCCAATCGCGCCGGACTTCGTGTGACGGCGAAACAGCTGTTCCAGTACCAGACGATCGCGCAGCTGGCCGCCGCGCCCGAGGAGCGGGCAACGTATGCGTCGAGCGTCAGCCCGCTGGGCGATGCGCCGCTCACACCGGTGCAGCACTGGTTCTTCGAGCAGGAGACCGATGCGCCGTCGCACTACAACCAGACGGTCCTGATCCAGGTGCCGGCGGATATCGACGCGTCGAGGCTCGCCGACGCGTTCCGGCAAGTCCACGACCATCACGACGCATTGCGCCTGCGTTTTTCGCGCAGCGCGGGCCGCTGGACCCAGGAAGTCGTCGCCGGCGGCGAGGCGCCCGCCTGCTTCGCGAAGCGGGAGATCGCCGGCGACGCCGGCGAGCGCCTGGCGGCGATGCGCGCCGCCGCCGCCGAAGCCGAACGCGACATCGACATCACGCACGGCCCGCTGCTGGCGGCCCGGCTCTTCTGCGTGGCCGACGAGCCGCTCGCCCGCCTGTTCGTGTCGGTCCATCACCTGGCGGTGGACGGCGTATCGTGGCGCGTGCTCCTCGAGGATCTGCATGCGGCCTACCACGGCCAGCCGCTGCCCGAGAAGACGACTTCGTTCCGCGAATGGGCAATGCACCTGCAGCAACTGAGCCGTTCGCCGGCCATCGGCGCCGAAGCCCGGCTGTGGCACGCCCTCGTCGCGCAGCCCGTCGAACCGATGCCGGTCGATTATCCGGCCGCGGGTGCGGCCAGCAACGCGGTCGGCGACGCGGCGTCCGTGTCGTTCGAGCTGGACGAAGCCGCCACGACGGCATTGCTGCGCCGGCTGCCGCGGGCCTACGACACCCGCATCAACGACGTCCTGCTCGCCGCGCTGGCGCAAGCCTGCAGCATGGTCACGGGCAACGCCCGCACCCGGATCGATCTCGAAAGTCACGGGCGCCACGTGTCGGATGCGCCGCTCGACCTCACCCGGACGGTGGGCTGGTTCACCTCCATCTACCCCGTCGTGCTCGAGGCCGACGCTTGGCACACGCCTGAGGAAGCGCTGCGTGCCGCACGGCAGCAGTTGCGCGAGATTCCGGCCGAAGGCTTCAGCTATTCGCTGCTCCGCTACCTGAGCCCCGACGACGCCGTGCGCGACAGCCTCGCCGCGCTGCCGAGCGCCGATATCCTCTTCAACTATCACGGGCGGCTCGACACCGTGTTGCAGCAATCCGAAGGCTGGCGCCCGGCGGCCGAGGACCTCGGTTCGCTGCGTGCCGAGCGGTCGCAGCGCACGCATGCGTTCGAGATCGTCGCCGCCGTGGTCGACGGCAGGCTGCAGGTGGACTGGCGCTACGGCGAGCGGCTGCACCGGCGGCAGACGGTCGAGAACCTGGCCGCGCACTTCAAGGACCGCTTGCTCGACTTCGCGGCGTCGGTCCAGGACGCCGCATGGGACAACATCGAGGACAGCTACCCGCTCTCTTCGCTGCAGCAGGGCATCCTGTTCCATTCGCTGTACGACCTGGATCCCGCCGCCTATTTCCAGCAGTTCAGCTTCGTCGTCCGCGGCCCGCTCCAGGTGCCGGCGCTCCGGCAAGCGTGGGGCAATGCGCTCGCGCGCCATCCCGTGCTGCGCACCGCGTTCGCGTGGGCCGATCGCGATCAGCCCGTCCAGACCGTGCTGCACGCGGTCGACCTGCCGTGGACATTCCTCGACTGGCGATCCCGCGATGCGTCCCGCCGTGCGCAGGACTTCGACGCCTTCCTCGCCGATGACCGGCGGCGCGGCTTCGATCTTCAGCGCGCGCCGTTGTTCCGCTGCACGCTGATCCAGGAAACGGACACGCGCCATCGCTTCTGCTGGAGCGCACACCACATCGTTCTCGACGGCTGGAGCACCGCCATCCTGATGAAGGAAGTGTTCGACGACTACCTGTCGCTCGTCCGCACCGGCGCGCCCGCGGTGACTGCATCGGCGCCGGGATACCGCACGTACATCGACTGGCTCGCGCGCCATCCGCGCTCGGCCGACGAGACCTGGTGGCGCGCCGAACTGGCGGGGTTCCATGCCGCCACGCCGATCGCGGCCGGTCCGGCCCGGCAGGCCGCCGGCGACGCCGCGCGGCAGGCTACGCGCCGGACACAGCAGTTCCTGCTCGATGAGACCCTGGCCGCGCGGCTGCAAGCGCTCATGCGCACCCATCGCGTCACCCTCAACGTCCTGGTACGCGCTGTCTGGGCATTGGTACTGCGGCGCCACGCCGGCACGGACGACGTCGTCTTCGGCGTCACCGTGTCCGGTCGCCCGCCGATGCTCGACGGCGTCGAGTCGGTCGCGGGGCTGTTCATCAACACGCTGCCGTTGCGCTTGCGCATCGCGCCGGAGCGCCCCTTCACCGCATGGCTGGCGGAGATCCACGCAGCCCAGACGGCCATGGAGCCGCATTCGTACAGTTCGCTGGTCGATATCCAGTCGTGGAGCGAACTGCCCGCCCGCGACAGCCTGTTCGACAGCCTGCTGGTGTTCGAGAACTTCCCGGTTGCCGCTGCTCCCGATCTCGGGCCGGACGACCTCGAGATCCTCGACACCCGCGCCTTCGCGGAATCGAATTACCCGCTGACCCTGACCGTGCACCCGAACGAGCGCATCGGCTTCGAAATTTCGCACGACGCACACCGCGTCGCGCCCGACGTGGTGCGGCAGATGCTGGACACCCTCCGCGCAATGCTGGAGCGATTCGCCGCCGAGCCTGACCAGCCGACCGGCCAGCTCGCCGATGCGCCGGCTGCCGGTGGCCAGCCGGGCGCGCCGCGCGGCGTGGCCGCCCCTGCCGTCCAGCCCGCCGCCGGTCCGGTTACGGCGGCCCGCGCCGTCGCGCCGACGGCGCACGAAAGCACGTTGCTGGAGATCTGGCAGCGGATCTTCAAGCGAAACGACATCACGGTCAGCGACAACTATTTCGATCTCGGCGGTCACTCGATCATCGCGATCCAGCTGATGGCCAATGTCGAGAAGGCGTTCGATCGCCGGCTGCCGATTTCCTGTCTCTTCGAGAACCCGACGATCGAGAAGCTGGCGGCGGCGCTGGCCACGCAGGAACCGTCCGCGCCCGCCGGCGGACTCGTGCCGATCCGCGACGGCGGTCCCGCCGCGCCGCTGTTCCTCCTGCCGGGCGCCGGCGGGAACGTGGTCTACTTCCACCCGCTCGCGAACCGCCTGAGCGGCGCCCACGCGATTCACGGGCTGGAAGCGCTCGGCCTCGACGGCGCCTGCCTGCCGCTCACCCGCGTGGAAGACATCGCGGCCCGCCACATCGAACGCATCTGGCCGCTGGTGGGCGCGGGCCCCTACTACCTGGCCGGCCACTCGTTCGGCGCGCAGGTGGCGCTCGAAATGAGCCGGCAGCTCGTCGCCAAGGGCGCCGTCGTGAAGCTGCTGGCGATCTTCGATGCGTCCGCACCCATCGACTGCCCGGCCGCCACCTACTGGCGGGACTGGGACGACACCGACTGGCTGGTCGCGATCGCTCACGAAATCGGCACCTTCCTCGGGACCGACCTGCAGGTGACGCGAGACGACCTCGTCCCGCTCGATCCCGACGGCCAGGCCGGCCTGATCCTCGACCGGATCGGCGCCCGCGGCAGCTGGTTCGCGGACGCCGGACCCGACCGCCTGCGCGCCTACCTGCGCGTCTATCAGGCCAACTTCAAGTCGCACTACGTGCCGCAAGCCTCCCCGCTGCCCGTGCCGATCGCGTTGTTCCGCAGTACCGAGCGCGATCCCGGCGACTACGATCCGTCGCCCGAGATCGCGCAGCTTCGCCTGGACCCGGCCTGGGGGTGGTCACGCTTCTCGGCGCTTCCCGTCGAGGTGACGGACGTCCCCGGCGACCACCTGACCATGCTGCTCGATCCGCATGCCGGTGTCCTCGCTGCCCATGTCAATCAGTTCCTTGAAAAAAAGCCCTCATGAAATCAACGCCGACGATCGACAACACTTTCGCCCGCAAGGTCTGCATCAACCTGGACCGGCGTCCCGATCGCTGGGAGGCGATGCAGCGCAAATTCGCCGAGCAGAACATCCTCACGGTGGAACGGCTGCCCGCGGTCGATGCAAGACTCGTGAGCGTTCCGGAATCCTTGAGCCACATGCGTCCGCAGGACTACGGCTGCACGATGAGCCATCTCGCCGCCGTGCAACAGGCCAAGGCCGCCGGCGCGAGCGAAGTCCTGATCTTCGAGGACGACGCGTTCTTCGCCGCCGATTTCGCCGCGCGCTTCCCCGACTTCATCGCGCAGGTGCCGGACGACTGGCACATGCTGTTTCTGGGCGCGTATCACTTCGCGCCGCCCATTCCCGTCGCGCCGAACGTCGTCAAGACCGTGGAGACGCTGACCGCGCATGCGTACGTCGTCAGGAACTCGCTTTACGACGCGTTCATCGCGATCAACGAGCATCCGCCGGCCATCAACGACCGCAACAACCTCGTCCTGCAGAAGACGTTCAACTGCTACTGCTTCGAGCCCAATCTGGTCGGCCAGGAGTCCGGCTACTCCGACATCATGGACGAAGTCATGCCGGAAAAGCCGCTGACCTATTCCATGCCCATTCCGGATGGCTGGTAACGCCTGCGGTCCACGCTCGCCGCAATCCATCACTCGACAGGCCATTGAACATCATGCAAATCACTACCGTTGACCATGAGGCGGCGTTCGTACAGGCCGCGCTGGATGCGCTTCACCGGGACCGCAAGCTCGGCGAGGCGATTTCGCTGGCTTACGGGAAATGCGAATCGACCGCCGGCGTGATCGACCTGATTTTTCCGTTGATCACGAAGAAACTGCGGATCGATTACATCCTCATGTACAGCATCGAAAGCAATCCCCGCACGCTCCTGAAATTTCTTCGGCTGATCGAGTCGCAGCTGATCCGGAACGACAGCTGGACGGCCGCGTCGGTCGAGGCCGCGTTGCAGG
Source organism: Burkholderia arboris (assembly GCF_902499125.1). Lineage (GTDB taxonomy): Bacteria > Pseudomonadota > Gammaproteobacteria > Burkholderiales > Burkholderiaceae > Burkholderia > Burkholderia arboris. The sequence goes on along the minus strand of NZ_CABVPX010000045.1, from coordinate 50,973 downwards.
GCGTGGCCGATTCCATGAACGTCGGCTGGGACCGTGCGCAGCGCCTGCTGAAGTGCTGCATCCTGTTTTCCGATTCGCCGCTGGAAATCGTCGAAAGCATCACGTTTCTCGGAAGGCACGAGGCGTCGTCGAGATTGAGATCGGCGGCACACACCATCGAACTCAGTCACCTGGTCAACTGAGCCCTTCCCGTTTTCACGCCTCTCCAAAAAGCGACTCATGGACTCCGCCCAAAGCAAATCGCCGCCGTGGCACTCAGCCGTCACCCTGATGTGGCGCAGTCATCCCTGGTTGACCCTGGGCACGGTCCTGACGGGCCTCATCAGCGGCGTGGCGTCGATCGCGGGCGTCGGCCTGATCAGCCGGGTGCTTCACGACCAGGACGATCGGCCGATGCTGTTGATGCTCTTCATCGCGGTGAACGTCGTCGCGGTGATCTGCCGGAGCGGCGCTGCCGCGATGCCGTCCTACGCGTGCATGAAGATCATGACGCGATTGCGCGTCAACCTGTGCAAGCGCATCCTGGCGACGCCGCTGGAAGACATCGACCGACGCGGCGCGCCGCATGTGCTGACGATGCTGACGCAAGACATTCCGCAACTGAGCCAGACCCTGCTCACCATACCGACGATCCTGGTTCAATCCGTCGTCCTGATGTGCAGCGTCGCCTATCTCGCCTATCTGTCGTGGATCGTGTTCGCGTCGACGCTCACGCTGACGATCGTCGGCCTGGTGCTCTACCTGTTTTTCTATCGAAAGGCGGCCAATTTCACGGAACGGGTGCGCGACGAGTTCGTCCAGTTCAACGAATACACGCACAGCCTCGTGTTCGGCATCAAGGAGCTCAAGCTCAACCGGGCCCGGCGACGCTGGTTCACCAAGGCGGCGATCGAAGTATCGTCGCGGCGCGTGGCGGGCTACAACTACATCGAACGCTTCTGGTTCATGACCGGCGACAGCATCGGCCAGGTCACCGTGGCGGTCCTGCTCGGATTCCTGCTGTTCGGCGTGCCGTCTCTCGGCGTCGTGGACCCCGCCGTACTCACGGCGAGCATCCTGGCCGTGCTCTACATGATGGGGCCGCTGACCATGCTGATCAACATTCTGCCGATCGTGGCCGAGGGCAAGACCGCCCTCGCCCGACTGGCGGAATTCGGTTTCCTGATCGACGACACGCCGGATTCATTCGGCAAGCCGCCGTCGCCCGGCATGGGGGAATCCGCGCCGATCCGGTCATGGCAGCGTATCGAGTTGCGCGACGTCAAGATGACCTACCGTGACAACGCGTCGTCGGTCGACTTCGTCCTGGGCCCCGTCAACCTGACGATTCACGCCGGCGAGCTGGTCTATGTGATCGGTGGAAACGGCAGCGGCAAAAGCACGCTGGCGAAGGTGCTCAGCGGCCTCTATGTGCCAACCGAAGGCCATATTGCCCTGGACGGAAAAGTCATCGACGACGATGCGCGCGAGCGGTACCGGAATCTGTTTTCCGCCGTATTTACCGATTTCCATCTGTTCAATCGCATCATCGGGCCGGACCATGAAAGTGCGAGCATCGAGCTTGCGCAGGAATACCTCGAAACCCTGAAGCTGGCGGGCAAGATCGAGATTCATGACAAGACTTACTCGACGACCAGGGCCTTGTCGACGGGGCAGCGCAAGAGACTGGCGTTACTCTGCGCCTACATCGAGGATCGCCCGATTTATATCCTGGACGAGTGGGCTGCCGACCAGGATCCGGTTTTCAAGAAATTCTTCTACGAAGTGCTGGTGCCCGATCTGCAATCGCGGGGGAAATGCGTGATCATCGTGACCCATGACGATCAGTATTTCAGGCTGGCCGGCCGGGTCATTCGCCTGGATAGCGGCCGCATCTTCTCGGACTCGGCCCGGTGTCCCGCCAGCGCCGACATGGCAGGATGACCGATGCCCCGGGCCGCCGGGTTTCGGCGGCGGCGGCAACGATGCGATGCGGGTGTTCGCCCGCGCAGCTGCCGAACCGTCGATGCAACGAGCGGGCGTCCGGACGATGCCGCTTCGTCATGTGACGATCCCGTTCTTAACGGGCGGCGGATCGCCCGGGCCGGCGACCGGATCAAGCGCCGGATGCGGCGCTCTGGCCCGCGGCGCCGCGCGCCGCACCGGATTCGATGGCCGGTGCTTCGCCGGTTTGTCCCGGATATCCGCGACAGACGGGGGAGCGGCACGATGTTCGGATCATGTCGGCGCGTGTCGCGCGCAAGCGCCGCTTCATCACTTCGTCAGGAGTCTTCCGACGGCGTTGAACAAAAGGTCGATGAAACAGCCGAAGCCGAAGCCGGGGCCGCGATCCGATTCGCGAAAGAAACCAGCGTCATGCCGCCGATGTGAGCGGCACGCAATCGTCGATCATCCATTTCGTGAGCCCGTGCCGGCCGCTGATGCCGAGCTTCACCGCGGCGCGCTTGATGTACGTTTCGACCGTACTCTCCTTGACGCCGAGCTCGCCGGCCATTTCGCGCAGCATCTTGCCCGCGAGCAGGCCGAGGCACACTTCGCTTTCGCGCGCCGACAACACGACCGAGGCGCGCGCAAGCCGCGACTCGAACTCGTGGCGCAGCGCCTCGACACCGGGCACGCCCGCCACCCCACCGCCCGGCGCCCCGGATTCGCGCGCGCCCTGCCGCCGCGTCGACGCATGCCACTCGACGAGCGGCAGCAGCGTATCGGCGAAATTCCTCAGGAACGCCATCTCCTGCAACGAGAAGTCGTCATGCGACGCCGTGCGATGCAACGAAATCACGTAGCGGCGATTCGCCTTGCGCGACACGAGGTGGCACTGGAATCCCGCGCTCGCCCCGCGCTGCGGCGCGACCTCGCCGCCGTGGCCGCGCCGCATCAGCGGATCGACGTGAATGAGCTGCCGGTCGCAGGCGGCCACGATCCGGTTTCGCAGCGGATGCGGCGCCGGTTCCCGCTCGCCGTGCACGACGGGCGCGCCGCCGCGTCCGTCGTCGCGCGTCGCACCGAACGCGCCGAGCGATTCCACGTGAACCACTTCGCCAGCCGGCTCGTCGAGCGTCCATTCCGTCATCCGGGTGGTGGCGAGCGGAATCGATCCGGCCAGCAAGGCATGCATGTCGGATGCGAAGCGCTCGCTGCCGGCGCTCGAAATCACCTTCCCGAGCTTCGCGAAGATTGCGACCATCTGACTCTCCTTGTTGTGCGTGCTTGAGGACGGCTGCGCAGGGATTGACGATTGCTGGCGATCCCCGCCATAAGCTGAATAATTCATTTCGGTCATTGAGCGTTGCTGAATAAAGGCGCGCTCCTGGCGTGTTTACTGAAGGAAACGCGACAAAAAGGCGAAACGATTCCTTTGATTGATTTGATGCCGAATACCCCAGCTGCGTATGATAGCGACGATTTAAGATATTTGCAGTCGATTGGATGTTTATCTTCAGCCGTTTCGCTCCGCAGAACGGAATCCGATTGATATGCCAGTTTTCGATGGCGGGATTAGCCGTTATTCATTGCGAAATTTCGCAACAATCCGGCCATGCGTTGCGCGCGGGAATAATCGTTTCCGTTTCTGTTTGCGAAACGTCGTTCGAGAGAAGTCTGGGGGGATCTCGTCCAGGCTTCTTTGTTCTCTACCGTGGCTTTGGCATCGAACATAGCTTTCCCGATCATCGTTTCGACTCGTTCGACGATCGATTGCGCCTGCGCGATGGCGCAGCGTGGCTGTCGTCGCGGGTCCAATTGCCCCGCCGCCAATACGCCTTTTTTCTATAAAAATCATCCCTGATAAATCTGGCAGGCGCCGATAAATAAAGCCGTCGCAAAAGATTCATAATTAACAAAACCGTTGCCAGTCACAAAACGGAAACATTAGATACGATACCGCCAATCCATTTCACCGCTTGTCACTCATCGAACAGATTGATACCCTTTCGGCGATGCAAGGGGTGAATCATCAACCGATCATGAATTGCGGGTGACTTTATTTAAAAATGTGAAACATGAGAATAAATATTCACGTGCAATCTCCCTTTATTGATCGTCGCGGCTAGCGCTTCGTCACGCGATATTCAGTCGAATTCCCTACTCGCTTGCCGGCAGGGCAGGCGGGCGGCCAGTTGAAAAAGTAACCGGGCGGCTTCTGGATTGACTTCCAGAGGCGCGCGATGATGCGCGTCCGCGCATCGCCGAACCGGTCGTCTTTTCAATCCTGACCGGCCAACGCTTTACCTCGCATCGCTGCTGCTCGTATTGCCGTATCCCGGTATCACCGCGTTATCTGTCGTCTTTCCGATCGTCAAAACCATTCCGAAAAAACTGGAGCACACCATGAGTCAAGACTTCCGAGACGAACCAGCGTCGCGCCGCGCTTTCCTCGCCGACATGGCGAAGCTCGCTGCCGCAGGCGTCGTCACCGGCTGGACGCCGCTCTACCAGATTGCGGCCAATGCGCGAACCGCCGACGCGACGCCGCCCGGCTTCCCGGCCGACATCCCGCTTTACAAGCAGGCGTTCCAGAACTGGAGCGGTGAAATCGCCGTGCAGGACGTATGGACCGCCGCGCCGCGCTCGGCCGACGATGTCGTCGCGGCGGTCAACTGGGCGCGCTCGAACGGCTACCGGATCCGCCCGCGCGGCTACATGCACAACTGGTCGCCGCTCACGCTGGATCCGGGCGCCGGCGCCGCGAACGTGGTGCTGCTCGATACGACGAAGTCGCTGACGGCCGTCTCGGTCGACACGTCGGCACGTCCGGCGCGCGTCACCGCCCAAACGGGCATCTCGCTGGAGTCGTTGCTCGCGACGCTCGAACAGTATGGCCTCGGCGTGATTGCCGCGCCTGCGCCGGGCGACATCACGCTCGGCGGTGCGCTCGCGATCGATGCGCACGGCACTGCCGTGCCGGCGGTCGGTGAAACCTTGCAACCGGGACACACCTACGGCTCGCTGAGCAACCTCGTGGTCGCGCTCACCGCGGTCGTGTACGATCCGGCCCGGCAGCAATACGTGCTGCGCCGGTTCGAACGCAGCGATCCCGAGATCGGCGCGTTCCTCGCGCACATCGGGCGGGCGTTCGTCGTCGAAGTCACGCTGACGGCAGGCCCCAACCAGCGCCTGCGCTGCCAGAGCTACGTCGACATTCCGGCCTCCGAACTGTTTGCGCCGGCCGGCACGTCGGGCCGCACGATCACGTCGTTTCTCGATCGCGCGGGCCGGGTGGAAGCCATCTGGTTTCCGTTTACGTCCAGCCCGTGGCTCAAGGTCTGGACGCCCACGCCCAGCAAGCCGTTCCTGTCGCGCGCCGTCACGCAGCCGTACAACTATCCATTCTCCGATTCGATCTCGCAGTCCATCTCCGATCTCGTCAAGCGGATCGTGATCGGCGGCGAAGGCGCATTGACGCCGCTGTTCGGCCAGACGCAATTGGCCATCACGGCCGCCGGTCTCGCGCTCACGCTCAGCGGGGATATCTGGGGCTGGTCGCGCACCGTGCTGCAGTACATTCGACCGACGACGCTGCGCGTGACCGCGAACGGCTACGCGGTACTGGCGCGGCGCGCCGACGTGCAGCGCGTGATCAGCGAGTTCGTGCAGTTCTATCAGAACCGCGTCGACACGTACAAGGCGCGCGGCGAGTATCCGATGAACGGTCCCGTCGAGATCCGCATCACCGGTCTCGACAAGCCGGCCGATGCCGGCGCCGGCGCGGCCGTGCCCAGCCTGTCCGCACTCAAGCCGCGCCCCGACCGGCCGGAGTGGGACGTGGCCGTGTGGTTCGATATTCTGACGTTACCGGGCACGCCGTCCGCCGATCGCTTCTATCGCGAGATCGAGCAATGGATGCTCGCGAACTACACCGGTTCGTATGCGACGCTGCGCCCCGAATGGTCGAAGGGTTGGGGCTATACCGATACGGCTGCCTGGCAAGACGACACGATGCTCACCACCACGATTCCGAACCTGCATCGTGAAGGACAGCCGGCGTCGAGCACGTGGGATACGGCGCGCGCGACGCTCGAACGCTACGACCCGCACCGGATCTTCCGCTCGCCGCTGCTGGATCGGTTGATGCCGTAACGGTCGCGGCGCACGCCGGTGTTGAAGGTCGTGGATTCTGCTGGCGGCGTTCGCTGGAACGCCGATCATGTCCGGCTAGGCGACCTTCATCGCCACGGCTGACGGGCGCTTCGCGACGCCATTCCCGCAGCGCTGTCCGGGCCGCCGAAAACGGGATGGCGGGCTGGCGCTGCCATCCGCGATTGCACCGCCGAGCAACGCCGGCAGTGCCGCACGATTCGGATCCAATCCGGCGTCGAACGCGCCTTTACGGAAGTCCCCCCTGCCCTGATGACGATCACAAACGGCATCGGGACAGAGGGGCGCAGCAGGTCGGGTGCTTTTTCAGGCGCGTCGGTTTCGATTGAATGCAGATCGGCTGAGATGGGAAGGCGTCAGCGAGAACGTCGACTCGCGCTCAAGGCAATATTGACCCACGCTGAACGACGCGTCGGCGGTCCCTGCCCCGACCGCATACTGCGCACCCGCCCGCCAGCCCATCGACATGGAGACCCGCCCCGCCTGCGCGCGTGGTCACCCTTGCCGACTTCGGGCGTAGAGAGACGAATGGTGCTTCGATACGACGGCCACGCAAACCCGGAGACAGAGTGCGCCGCGATACGGTGACGCACACTCGCAACGCATCTGGCACTGAGCCGCCTCCCGGGCATTTCCGCGATACACGAGCATCATTTGTCGCAACTGAACCGGTACGTGTCGTTCAGCTCCAGCGCCAGCACCATCGTGCGCAGATTGTTCGCGCTCGCGGCGTCGCAAAGCGTGCGCTGCCCATCCGGAGTGTGATACTGACTCGCGTACTCCGCATTCAGAACCGGCTTGTTCTTAGACGTAAATACCGAATACTTCCCGCATTCGCCATGTTCGTTGCATTGCTCGTTGACCGCGAAATCGAACGACGGCTCGAGTCGATTCAGTTGGTCGACATCATTCTTGAGAGCGACCGCCAGATTGCGCAGATGCGCTTCCGACGCGAGGAACTCGTTGTAAGCGTATTGGTCATCGGATGTCAGCGGGAATCCTGTCTTGTTCGCATAGCCGTCGACATTGTCAGGTTCCACGCCGTCGCAACCTTTTTCCACGGCGCGATCGAGACGTGCCTGCATGATCTTCCGGACATTTTCGGAGCGGATGTCCAACCAGTTTTCCCGTTTCCATCCTTCCATCTTTTTACCCATGTCCGATGCCTCGAACTTTGCAAAGTCGGAACGCCAGCTCTCCGAACTTCCGGCGGAGAAGTAGCAGACGACCTTGCGCCCCGCATTTTTCAGACTGGCAATGGTCGCGGGATCGACGTCGAACAGATCGATATCGTAGATCGACACGTCATACGAAGTATTGATCGTGCCTCTGAGTTGCCATTGCCAGGTATCGGAGGCCACCGGCACCCAGCGGACCCTGGCGGACGCAGGCGCCGCAGCGGCCACATGACTCTGGGCCGCCAGAGCCTGTGCGGACGGGGCGCTGGAGGCGCCATCTCCACAGCCTTGCAAACTCGCGATGGACAGCAGCATCACGGCGACAACGGACAGGGAACGTGCGATTTTCATCGGGTGAATCTCCGGGTTGACATTGAAAAGGTGCAGGGTCGCCATCTGGCGGATACGCGGATTGCTCGGTGAATCTGGATGACTCGGGTGATACACGTTAAAAATCGGATACGCGCTGCGGAACCGGCGATCGAACGGCGAGTGGCATGCAGGCCCCCGGGCGCCGTGGCGCCCCCCTTACGCCACGACGACGAACGGTTGACGTGCGGCCTGCCCCGGTCAGGCATCGAGAGGATCCGCGCGCATTAGCGACGCATGCCCGAAGCGCAATGCGCGGCGTCGACAATCGCGAAGCGGTCGGCCTGATGAGCCGGCCGTTTATCGAGCATTGGGCCATCCTTGGATTTCGCCGGAATCGAACCGGTCAGCCATTCAAGCGTCTCGTTCGTATCGAAGCGGTTCACCGCGTGCATCGCGCCCGCCGACGTCGACCAGGATCGGGCAGGCTGCCGACCACCACGGAATCCTGCGTCGCGCGGTCATGGCCACACTCCGCAATGGCACGGCGCGCCGACACGACGCGGCAGGGCCTATCGACAAGCCAGACGACCCAGGCAGACCGAGAAAATCGAAAGAAAAGACAAGTGTTCATCCGCTGTTCCTCATGAAAGAGAACTGCGTGTCAACCGTCCGGCGTGTGGCCGCCGCACATCGATAGCCCCCGACGCTGCCCGGCCGCGCCAAGCGGCCCATGTCGCGCAGGTCGGCAATCCCATTAAATCTTCGAGTTCTTTCGTTTTAAACGTTCCGCAATAACGAAAGAAAACGAAGTATCATGGATTTCCGGGCTCTCGATCAAGCTGATGGCAATGAAATTGTGTGCCTCTGTGTGATTGTTTCGTATCTCGGCAACACGTTCCGCGAAAAAACGAAAGATTTCGATACATATCATCACTTTCGAATTATGCGAACCATGCAAATCAACTGGCCAGTTCACACATGCATCACGACGCTGCTGCGGGGTGCGTTGCGCGCATTCACGGGGGTGCGTGCCGAGCGGGGTTTCCCGGACACGCTGATCTACGTGACCCGGGCACTCGCGATGATGCCGCCCGGGCGGATGGCGCTCTGGCACTCCGGTCGGCAGAGGCGTACAGATGGGGTTGATCCGCGCAGACGAATCGGGATCGCGGTATCTCGTGTTTCCAATCGTGTCGCTGTCACCGGTGCTGACGATCGCTTTGTCATTTTTGCTGCCGCGCGAACGCACGGGCACGCTCGGCGTGATCGGAATCGCACTCTGTTCGCTGCCGCTGTTCGACAGTCATTCGGTCCAGGGGTCCGCAACGTCCGGTCAGTCGTTCGGACTGCTTTTGGTATTTCAACGCACAAGTCGTGCTTGTACCGCTGCATCTGGCGCCTCATCTCGGCACCGTCATTCATGCGGTGCACCTTGGAGGTCGGCCGCTCGCCCCTTCGGCATGACGCGTGCCCGGTTCCAGCCAGGGTTTTGGATATCAATTCAGCCTTCCGCCCTGCCGAAATGTCCATGCCCGATCAAAGAGTGCCTCCGTCGTCCGCCGTTGATCACGCGCCCTTGCTTGTCGAAGCGCGGCGCCGTCTGATCCGCGAGTTGATTCGCGAGCGCGAGAAGGTCGCCGTCGACGAACTGTCCGAGCGTTTCGGTATGTCGCTCGTCACGGCGCGTCACGGCCTGCATGCGCTCGCGTCGAATAACTGGACATGTTGATCACGGATGCCGGCGCTGATCCGTCCGTCGTCGATGACCTGCGTCGACGTACTGACCGTATAGCCACGTATATGCGCTCCTTTACACCGGTGTGGCGTGGAGACAAATCCTCTGTGACTACGGACATCGACCGTCGATTGCGCATTTTGAAGTTCGTGCCTGCTCTTTGCCATTGCGCGAGCGGCAGGTAATGCACGCTTAATGGTCCGCCATTGGGTATCCCCTTGTCTTTTATTTGGAGCACGTCATGATTCTGAAACCATTTTCTCCGTCGAAAGGGCAATCTGCGGTGTGGAAAATCGTCACCGTTGCCCTGATCGGGGCATTCGGCAGCAGTGCCTGGGCCGCTCAGAAAGCCGCCGCCCCCCCTTTCGCCGGCGGCCAACAAGCTGGAGACGCTGCGCCCCAGGTTGAGGTTCGCTCCGATTACTCCGACTACAACGGGTCCACGGCTCGATATCGCGGGAATGTCGTTGCAAAAGTGAGCGGCGTCACGCGCTATTCGGCAAAGTCCATCAATGTGCGGCCAAACGGCGAGGTTCTGATGGAGGATCTCCAAGTGCAGTTGGGGCAGGAGAAGCTGCGCACGCGGCGGGCAGTCATGCCTGCGAATGCAACGGACGGGACGGTGATACTCAAAATGGAGGAAGCGGAAGTCACACGCTAGTCTAGGCACCTCTCTCCGGGCGGTGGCGACGCGTCGTTGGTCGGCGCTGCGTCCCGCCCGGCTCACTCACCGTCGCTCGATACACGCTGGGCAACGCCTGCAGAGAAAGTTGCAGCGGCAGGCTTGCCGGTCCGATCGGTTCGGGAATGTGACGGATTGCGGTATGGCATCGGAGAACTGGCTCGTGAAGGGCAGCCGGCGTCGAGCACGTGGGATACGGCGCGCGCGACGCTCGAACGCTACGACCCGCACCGGATCTTCCGCTCGCCGCTGCTGGATCGGTTGATGCCGTAACGGTCGCGGCGCACGCCGGTGTGGACATTCGCAAATTCTGCCGATGGCGTTCGCTTGAACGCCAATCGTGTCTGGACAGTCGATCTTCATGCCGTCCGCAGATTGACCGCTTCGATCGACCTCGGATCCCGCCTGGCCGCGCCTGTCCGGCGTGGCGCGAGCGAGCCCCGGATGCGCCACGCTCGTCCCTCAGGCCCGGATGATTCCGCCCAGGTAACCGAAGTCGCGGATAAACTGCTCCGGCTCGTCGCGTGCCGTTGCCCGGGTGTCCGTCTGCGCCACCGATGACGTGTCCGTTCCGGCCGGCGTTTCCGTCCTGGCGACCGACGACACGGACGCCGTATCGTCGACGGGGGGCAACCGTGCGGGTGGCGGGTCGGTCACGTCGTGCTGCGTGTCGCGACGAGGCGCCGTCCGAATCGCGGCGCTCTCGCGCAGCGGCTTGATCGTATCGCGCAACACGGTGCGGAATCCGTGGGGGCGTGGCTCGGCGTGGAACAGCGTGCCCGCATTGATCTCGCGCATGTTGCCGACGATCTTCGCGTACGCATCGAGGAGCGGCCGCCCTTCTCCGCACAGATAGGTCGTGCGTTCATCGATTGACCCCGCCGCGGCGAGGCGCGCCCTCGCCGCCGCAAGGTCGATGCCGGTCAGATCCACGTCGTCCGCCCACGACGCGTCCGAATCAGGAGACGGCCACCCCCCGTTCGCCGCCGCGCCAGGCGCATTCAGCTGCGTCCGCCGTGCATGGTCTGCCACGCGGCTGAACGGCTCCGACGCGAGCATGCGGAAGAACTCGTTCACCTTCGGCGCGTCCTCGATGCGCGTGCCGTGGCGCGTCGCCTGCGCCTTCGCGTCGAGAAAGACCGCGTAGCGTTCGATCGTATCCACGACGGTCGACGGCGTGGCGAAGTAGCCGTTTCGTACCCGTGGATTCGCATCGAAGCGCGCCTTCAATCCCTCGGGTGTCGCTGCATCCGGATGGTCGAGCACGGCGGCGAGTCTCGGGTGCTGAAGGATCAGATAGCTGAGATCCGAGCCCATGATCTCGCCGACGAATCCCTGTGATGAATCGGCATGCGAAATACCCGGCGTGAACAGGCCAGCGGGGGTCGGTATGGTCAACGATTCATTCAAGCCGGCATTCTGGTTGTGGAGCACGCGCACGTACTGCAAATGGGTCGACTTCGCACTCAACTCCGGCGGCTGCCGGAACTTCATCACGATCGTGCTGCCTTCCGACGCGTCGAACACGAGCCCTTGCATCTGGCGTGCGATCTCGGCGCTGTCGACTTTCGGTTCGTCCGTTGCGAGCGCTTCATTCAGCTGGTTGAGCGCCTTTCGCACCGCCATCCCGAGCGCCGCGCCGGCCAGCGGCTTGCCGCCGTTCGCCGTGAGCGTGATCTGCCAGAACTTGCCGGCCCGGATCGGATTGATCTGATGGTCCGCATAGAGGAATTTCGCTTCCGCACTCAGGGTCAAGCTGCCCGTTTCGTTGGTGACGTCGACTGGACCGAGGGACTTGTTCCAGTGACCGAGCAGCGCCCCCATCGCGTTGATCGTCGCGCCGCCCGCCGCGGTACCGCGCACCACCCCATGCCAGCGTTGCCACTTCCCCTGTTCCTCGAGCGGGCCGTTCTTCTGCACGTCGTAGTGCTTCATCGGCAGATAAACATTGTCCAGCAGCTCCCGGGTCCGGGCATAGCTGCCGTCCGCCCGCGTGACCGCGGCCCGGTTGTTCTCGCTGGCGTCCAGCGACAGGCGTTCCTTTGCGATCCCGATATGCGTCCCCACCGCGCCCAACGCCAGGCTGATGCTCGCGTAGCTCGCGGACACGAATGTGTCCGGATGGGCAAGCGCGTCCGCCTCGGGATAGCGGCCGTGCCAGATCTCGTCGTTGATCCGTGCAAATGCGTGGCCGCGCTCCGCTTCGAGCCGCTCGGTCGCGGCGCGCGGCAGAAAGCGGTCGCCACGTGCCAGCACCGTCGCGGCGTCCTCGATAAAGGTCAGATAGAGCTGCTGCAGCGCTTCTGCCTCGGCACCGGCGCGCTCGAGGTGCGCGGCGGTCGGGTGACGGATCACGTCGTGGAATTGCGACGGAATCGACGCCTCATCGCCGTAGAGCGCCTCGTCGTGAGCCAGGGCAGCCGGTAGCGGGTCCGTACCGTGCTCGCCTTGCAGCCGCTCGCGCGTCATCCCGTACAGCTCGAGTGCTGCCGGCGGGACGTCGCTGCACAGCGCGTCGAGCTGCCGGTGCACGGCAAGCGTCGCCTTCAGGTCTTTGTAATGCGACAGGTCGAGAATCTGGTGCGGTGCGCTGGCCGATTCAACGAAGAACTGCATCAGTTCGCCGCGCGCAAGCAAATCGAAAGCACCCTTTGCGCCGATATTCTCGCTGTCGCCCGTCGACCGGCCCAGGCGCGCGTCGACGCCGAGCGTCGCGTTGCGAAACGCCACCGCCCGGTCCGCGTACGCAACGGAAACCGGCACGTCCCTGCGGGTGGCAAGGGGAAGCCGCTCGCGGTCTGCAACGCGCTGCCGCACGACGTCGCCGACAGCCGGATAGGCGGCCTGGATGATCTCGTCGAATCGCGGTGCGTCGTCATTGCGGTGCAGTGCCTCGTCGAGCTCCGTCGCGAGAAGCGCGAGCTTCACGCCGTTGAAGCCCTTTTCGAGTTTTTTATCCGCCAGGAAGTACGGCCGACCGGGTTCGGACACGTAGTTGCGACCGAAAAGCTGCGACACCGCCGCCATGATGCGCTGCCGGCCATGTTCGAGCTTGCGCGTATTCGGACCGGCAGACGTGATCGTCGAGCGATTCGCGTCCCGGTTCGCAACCAGCGCCAGCAAGTCTTTCAGGTCGGCGTGCTCGAAATAGGTGCCGCCGCCCGAGTACGAGGCCTGGCCATTGATGCGCGCGGCCCAACCCGATATTTCGGTGCCGACGCCGCCCTGGACGGTGGCGCCGGCCGACGGAAAGAAGAGGACGTCGCGATCGTCATCGGAGAACACGGTATGGCCGCCCGAGGCACTGCCGGTGACGTTGCCGATGCCGTTCGAATAGCCGAGGCTCGCGCCCGTACTCGTGACCACGTTCGGGCCCGATACGCCCTGGCCGATGCCATGCGCCACACGTTCGAGCCGCTCGGCTTCCCGGCCGGTGTAATGCGCCATCAGATCCGGCGCCGCCGCGCTCAAGTGGGTGCGCTTCAGCTCCGTCATCAGGGCCGAAAACAGGTCGTACTCGCGTGCGGACGCGGCCCCTCCGTCGCCGGCATTGCGCTTCACGGCGCTGGAGTCAAGGTCACGCGCCAGCTTGCGCGACGTGTCCGCCGCCCTGGCAAAACCATCGCGGACAGCAAGATGCTGCCGCTCCGGATGCGCGCGAGTGGCTTCGGCGGCATTGCCGATCTCCGAGAGTTGCTGCGCGAGACGGTTGCGCAATGCCACGACGCGCGGGTGCCCGTTCGCGATGTCAGCCGGGATGTCGGGCAGCGCAGCCACGAGCGCATTCACGGTCTGCTGCAGACGGGTTGCATCGAGTGCGCCGGAGTCGGGATGAATGACGGCGCCGTCAGGGCGTGCGACGGCCGGCGGCGGCGTTTCCGTCCCGGGCGCCGCCAGCACCTCGAGTTCGATTGCGTGGACGGGCTCGTTTTCCGCCGTCGTCACGTCGACGGACTGCCGAGCTGCGTCGCGCGTTCTCGTGGCGTTGTTCCGCGCGAGCGCTTCGCGATAGGCCGTACGTACGCCACGCCCATTCAACCCCGGATTTTCAAGCATCGCGTTCAACTCGCCGTCGCTCATGCCGCGCGCGGCGGCGGCCTGCCTGCGTGCCGTCGCCGTGTCGACGAGATTGCGCAGCGCCCCCGGAATCGACGTGCTGGCTTGAGCGCGTTGCCCGGCCTCCTGTAACCGCTGCGGCACCCCGTGCCCCTCGTCGGCATCGGTACGCCTGATCCGCGCCATCATGCTCGTTAGCTTCATCTTTGTGCTCCAGCGGCAAGGCGGGGAACCGGCACAACACCGCTCGCCGGCGCCATGTATGACTGCTTGATGACACATCGTAGGTTCCCGCTGCCGTGGGTGGCGGGTGAACGCGAAGCAGCGTGCGCCGTGGCGAAGCGGAGGCCGGTCGCTCGGGCAATGTGGCGCGTCGACGCGGCGCGTGGCGTTGTCCGGAATGGAACGGACGGGGCCGGACCTGCACGGTTCAGCGCGGCGACGCCCCGTTTTGCCGATCTGGCTTGCGTTGCGTCGACCCGCGCCTGTCTGCCTTGCCCCAGGGCATGTCAGTCCATCGCGAGGTGGAGGGCATCGACAGTCACGATTCCACTGTCTCTCTCGACGTGCCGCCGATTACCTGACCATGCCGCGGCGATCAATCCCTGGCAGCCGGCACGCCATCGGTAGCTCTGGCGCCGGCGCCCGGACGCGACGCGAGCCATGCGCTCCAGGTTTGCGGCTGTCCGTCCGGGTTTTGTCTCGCGTACTCATGGAACGCATAGAGGAACGACAATCGATCCTGTCGAAAGACGGCGTTCTGCCCATCGATCTTTCTCAATTGATAGTGACCCAGCTCCCCTTGCCGGTCGATGATGCCGTCTGCCGACACCCGTCGAGCGTTGCGCAACATGTCATAGATCGCCATGAACGTGGTCGTGCGCCCTCTGCCACCCTTGCAATGCACATGCAATGCTGCGCCGGATGGCATCTGACGGACGATATCGACGAACCGGTCGACGGCATCGTTGCCCGGCCGCAGGTGGTCGGTGACCGTCAGACGGGCATAGTTTGCCCCGGTGCGTTCGACGAGCGCCTGCTCGCTGACGATCTCCGGACGATGGAGCGTGACCGACCTCATCGGCCTGACGCCCGACTTCATGTCTTCCGCGCTATGGATCGTCAGATGCTCGCTTCGACGAAGGTCGCCGATCCAGTCGGCTTCGCGCTGCAACGCTTCCTCGTGCGAAAGGCCGACGTTGGCCCAGTCTTTCAGGCCGCGCAACGTCAGTGCGTAGCGGCCGGCTACGACGTGTGATTCCTGGCGGACATCGACGATATGCAATTGATCCCGATTCTGAATGTTCGCGGATCGCGCGATACGTTCAACCTGCCCGGTCGTCGAGATCGTCTCGCTTCCCGATAGTCGCAAGTCGTCAAGTCCTTCCCGATTGAAGTGCGCCGGAAGGGCGCTCAAGTCGCTGGTGGTCCGGAAGTACCGGAAATGTTCCGCGCTACCCGGCTGGTCTTCCGGCGGTGGCGTGCGGTCGTAGGTCAGGACGGGATCCAGCTCTCGCTCCGGTTGTGCGAACCGCAGGGAGCTGATGCGCGGTAGCGTGGCAATGCCGTCGTCGCCGGCCCGGGTGCCCGCCTCCGGTTTGCGAGGCAGTATCGATAGCGTGGGATGCCGGGCAGAATGCTCGGCATCCTGCGGCTGTTGACGTGTCTTTTGAATGCAGCGCTCATCGGATCCCGATTCACTCGTAACCGGTGGCTTGAATCCGCCGGATTTTGCGATGTTCGTCATGACGTCTCCAGAATGCCTGTGTCGCCGCGCGAAGAGTCGAGAGGCGCGCGTCGATGCTTGTACGGAACCACGGAATGGGTCCGATCATGTGGATCGCCCGATCGCCCGACCACTCATCGATCTTCACCGTTTCGGCAAGCCCTCGATCGACGCGTCCGTTGGGTACGGGAAGCGATCCTGCATGGTTGTATGCGCCTTCGAGCCATGCCTCGCGATCGACGCCGGTACCGATCGCCGGAGATCCTGACGCCGCATGCAGACTCGGCGTCTTGATGTCGACGAAGCGCGGGGTCGTCGAACACCGGTCGCCCCGCTCCCGCTTGCCTGCCGATACGCCACGAGCGTGGTCAATGCGGCGCGGTTCCGGATCCAGCGCGCTGTCGATGCCCCCCCTTCGCCAAGTACCGGCCGACGGCCCGATACGTTGACGTCGGGACGGGGATGGATGACGCGACGCTGACGCGCGGCCGCTTGGCGGCGCCCGTTCAGCCAACGAATGTCGCGAGGCGGGAAAAATTGAGCCTGTCTGCAACGGACCCCGCACGGACATGCGCCGCAGAGGTCGATAGGGTCGCGGTTCCGCGGCAACCGCGCGGTCCCGAACGCGAAAATACCATCGGGGGCGCGAAGCACATGAATTCGCGCCGGGTGGAGCGCGATGCAAACACCTCTCGCGTGACATCGAACGCTGCACTCCCGGTGCGAAACGTTCGGATACACCTCGTTCGATCATGCCGGATTTTTACGCTTCGCATGCGTCGCCGTGACTTCGCCACGCCGGCAAAACCATCCGGATCACTTGATCCCTTCGCGTCGTCGATGCCCGCCAAGTTGCATCGACATCTGCTGGCCAGCACCGGACAACGTCATTGAGGACGGCACGGCATGTCTTCGCATCATCGTCCAACGCTTCGCAAGCCGAACAGATCGCACCGCGCCTGACCGGTAATCTGGCGGGTGCCAAATTGCAATCCACATGGAGCGCTCGATGGGATGCACCATTAGCCGTGAGCCGGGCGAGCGTGGCTTGCCCCACACCGACAATCCGCTTGGTGAACGTGTCAATGACACGGTCCCTTCCAGTCCAACACCACCGGTTCAGTTGCAGCAGCTGAGCCGGATGAGGGCACCGCGACACTCGAGGGGCGAACAGGCAACGGGGCTTCGCGAAGAAGCGCGCCGAGCGGGAATCCAGTCAGCCGAATCTCCGGCTGGCAAGCATGCCGCAGATCACGCTCCGGCAAATCCGGCACCTTCGATTCGACTGCAACGACTGAGTCAAGCGATGCCGCCGCGACGCTCGTCGAGCGGGCAGGTAACGGCGCCTCACGAAGATATCCTGCTGGAACGGGAAGCAATCAAGGACAAGGACGAGGAGCGCCGAGATCGCCTATCGCAATTGATTCCCGAGTATTTCGGAAGAAATGAAATTGAGGAAGATAAAAAACATATTGCGATGTGGGTCGTCAATTACCATGAATACGCATTTCGCAGAAGTACTGCGAATGTGGAAATCTCCGGACCATTCAAAGGAAATGAAACATTTTCTTTCGAGAAATCTTCAAATCGGGACGCAAAAGATGACGATATCGATCCATTCGTCAAGCGATGAATCGACCCCGTTCCCGCTCATCGAGATGAACGGGAATTAGCCAAACGAGTGGTACTCGCGGGACGCGAACCAGTGAACGACCGCGCCGGCAACCGCGCGCTGGCCGGACCGTCACCCTGGAACAGGCATTGTCGCTTGGAACACATGCCCGTTCCGAGCCGGTTACTCACGTGTTGCGCCGACCTGCCGGTTGGTGACGAAATCGCCGCTGACCGGTACTTTTCCATATTCCACGACCTGCCGCGAGCGTCCGCGCACGACGAAGTCCGGCGTTGCGGACATGCCAGGACGCGCTACGGTGAAACGGGTTTCTGTTGCGCGTATCCGGAAGGGGTCAGCACCACGAGCAGCGTCGCACCGGCCGGCGCCACGTATGCATGCGGCCGATGCGACGAAAACAATGCACTTTCGCCCGCCCGCAACCGCGTCGGCTCCCCTTGTTCGAAATGCAGTTCCAGTTCGCCTGACAGCACATAGCAAAATTCCTCGCTGTCGTGCGTGGCGAGCCCCCCTGCCTCGTCGAGCGTACGTGCCTCGACCTGCATGCGCAACGTGATCATCCCGGTCGAACTGTCGCGGTGCAGCAGTGCGTATTCATACGGAATGTTGGCGATTCGCGTCGTGACGATGTCTTCTGCGCGACAGACGCTCAGCGTGGTGACCTTGCGTGGCTGGACGGTCAGCACCTCGCTCCAGTCGAACCCCATCCCTTCGATGATCCGGAGCAGCATGCCGAAGGTCGGCGACATCTTGTTCGTCTCGATACGCGAAAACGTCGCGGCAGGAACACCGGTCAGCCGGCTTGCCTCATTCAGCGTCAGGTCCCGCGACTGGCGCAGCGCGCGCAACCGCTGGCCGATCTTGTCGGCGGGTACTTGCTGGCGGCCGCGGCGCGGCGGCTTGATCGACAGTGCCGAAGTGATGGAGGCGACGCGGGTCTTCTTGTTCATTGCCGTTCATCGGAGTTGAAAAACGTTGCGGATGAGTAAATTGAATAGACGGATGAGTGAACTGAATATACCGCATCGCCGCCCCCGCGGACGAGGCTTGTCGTCACACGACAAAGGACGTACACTGAATTCACAATTGCATGACGAAACCGCGGTATCTTCACGGCCACGGTTTTTTTAAACACCCTGATTTGCATATATGTAAATTCCGGGTTGAATTGTTGCCAGTTCAGCCTCGATGGTCGGGGTTCACTATCCAGTAACGAAAGGTTGAAGAAGCTCGGCGTCGCGATTCGGCAACCCGGGATTTACCTATCCGTAAATATCGAGAGCAAGCCATGCCCCTGCAGGATGCCCGAGCGCAGCTTCCTTCCGATGAGCATTTCACGCTGTTCGGCCGTTTTGCCATCGGGCGCAAGTCCCGCCGCTTGTGGGCGGAGGGAAAAGCGCTCGCCCCCAACGAACGGGCCACCGAATTGCTGATCGCATTGATCGATGCGGGCGGCAGGATCGTCTCGATCGAACAACTGCAGCAGCATGTCTGGCCGGGTTCATCCGTGTCGGCCAATAGCGTTCAGGCGCTGGTATCGCAACTGCGCAACGTGCTGGGCGACGATCGGGACGTGATCGAGACCGTGCCGCGCCGCGGCTATCGCTTCGCCGCCGAGTGGTGCGACATTCGCGACGAGTGGGCCGGTCCCGACGGCAGGCGCGCGGCAGTCGATCCGCCGAGATGCGAATGGCACGACATGCGCGATGCCGGCAGGCACGAAGAGCGTGTCGCGGGTTTGCTCGACGATGATATCGAGCATCGGCCGTTGATCGGGCGCGATGCGGAACTCTCCGAGTTGTTGATGCTGGCGCCGAAGCATCGCCTGATTACGTTGACCAGCCCGGGCGGCAATGGAAAAACCCGGCTCGCTCGCGAGGCAGCGCTGTGCACCTCGGCATTGTTCCCCGATGGTGTCGCCTACGTCGAGCTCGCCGACCTGACACTGCCCGAACTCGTCCCGGATGTCATTGCGGCAAAAATCCTGCCCGTGTCGTCGCATGCGTCGTCGGGACCGGGCGGGCTCATCGAGCACTTGACGAATCGCCGCATGCTGCTGGTCATCGATCATTGCGATCATCTCGCGCAGGAGGTCGCCAGTCTCGTCGAGACATGGCTGAGCGTGACCGAGGTGTGCGTGATCGTATGCGCGGAAGCACCGTTGTTCATCGCCGAAGAGCGTGTGCTGCCAGTGGCGCCGCTGCGCTTCGGCGGGCGACCGGCATCCGCTGCGGCGCTCGACACGGCGGACACGCCCCTGTCGGATGCCTGCCGACTGCTCGTCGCGCAGCTCGAATCGAACGGGGGACGGCCGAGCGCCGGGCGCGTCGACGCAACGCCGGATCGCACGCGCGGCAGGCCGCTCGACGCGACGCTGGAATCGATCTCCCGCGCGTTGAGCGGCAATCCGCTTGCACTCGCGTTGGCGGCACGACAGATCGCACGCGCGGTGCGCGGTCGCACGACGCTCGACAGCGCGGCCGAGGACTGGAACGCGCGGTGGCGCCGGCTCATGCAGCATCGAACTGGAAGTCACGAGATTGCACCGGAACCGGCTACGCTGGTGTCGTCCGTGGTCGCACTGGCCTACGGCGCGCTCGACACCGCTGCGCAGCACGTATTGTGTTGCGTCAGTCTGATCGGCGGACCGTTCGACCTGGCCGACGCATGTGCCGTCTCGATCCGACCGGAAGAAACGGGCACCGGGGATACGGAAGACCGGCTGCCCGCGATCGTGGCGAACCTGATCGACGCCGGCCTGGTCGATGCAGGCCCGTCCGCCGATCCTGGCGGCCACTTCGAAGTCTCCCGGCCGGTGCGGCGATTCATCCGTGGGATCCTGACGCATCGTTTCGACCATGCAGACCTGTCCGCGCGTCATGCCAAATGGGTCGTCCGGAAAATCAGCCCGCCGTCCGGGCGGGATGGCAGGCCTGCCGATAAGCGCCGCGACAGCGCGCCGACGCTTGCCGACCTGCGACGCGCACTCGGTTTTTCAGGCAACGCCGGTTATCCGCGGATCGCCATCCAGCTGCTGCAACATTCGGGAGCGATCTGGATCGGCGCGCGTCTCGCCAGGGAATGGCTGACATGGATTCGCCGTGTGCTGGAGCACGATCTGTCGCGCCCGGTCCTCAAGATCCGCGACCACATGCTGCTGTATCTGTCCGTGGCGCAGTCCATGCAGCACGCCACGTCGACAGCGGAGGTCGTTGCATCGTGGTGGCGTGTCTATGAACTCGCCACGGCCTGCGCCGACGACGACAACCGCGTGCTCGCGCTATCGCTGTTGTTGATGCGCTCGCTCGAAGCCGGTTTCAATGACGATTCGCCCGAACTCCTGATGCAGGTGCGGGCGCGGATCTTGCACGAATGTGCCAGTTCGTCGTCACATCAGGGCTTTGCGCTGCTGCACGGTGCGCTGCTGACCTTCGATGGCCGGCACGACGAGGCCATCCGCCTGTTTGCTCCACCGGACGGACATGCGCCGCCGGTTGGCGAACGGCCCGATCGCCAGTGGCCGGAAACCGGCACGCCCGACTATGTCGCCGTGGTGTCGGACAACGCGCTGGCCATGTCGCTGTGGCTGACCGGCGCGCATACGATTGCGCATCCGCTGTTGTTGCGCGCGTTGCAGGACGCACGACACCCCTCCGATCCGATCGCGCGTTGCGCTGCCGCGATGATGGCTTGCGTCCTGTTCCTGCTGGAAGGCAACACGCAGCGTGTCGCACAGCAGGCCCGGTTGCTGCTCGATATCGCGCAACGCAACGGCTTGCAAGGCTGGACGAGCGTCGGGTGCAGTTTCCTGCAGTGGACGCACGCAATCGACGAGACACACGACGAAGCGTGCAAGCTGACTCGACTGGCGCTGGGCAATCTGGCCCGCGGTCATACGACCATCGTCGATCTGGTCGTGCTGGAACGGTTTCGCGGATTGGTGTTGAGCAAGGTGGACGTTTCGATGCTGGTTCCTCAGTTCGAGCAGATGATCGCCAATCTGTCGGCCGGCGGACGCAGGTGGTTGATGCCCGAGGCGTGGCGTGTGTATGCGGTCATCCAGCACCACGCGGGCCTGCCCGCCGAGCATGTGCACGCGGCGCTCGAGCACGCAGCGCACGAAGCCCGGCAACAACGTGCATCGCTGCTGTGGCGCCGGATCTCGGCTACCCGGGAGCAAATCGTACCGTCGCGGAAGGCGGAGGAAGGTCGCGACACAATCACCTGATTCGCGATGCGCTTGTCGTCGCGCGTGCCGACCTGGTCATTCGCCCGAATCGCTCGACCCTATGACGCTATCCATTCGAGGATCGGTGCGATGGCTTCATCCGAGTATCCGAGATTCCAGTACTGACGGCCAAGGATCGCCTCGACACGGCTGCCCACCAGCGACGGTGTCTCCATGACAGCGCCCACCAGAACTTGATCTTCAAGTCTTTGAATTGCCCAGACGTTCAAGCTGCCGGCCCCGCATAAAAGCTCGATACGCAAAGTCTCCTGCCCCGCTTCCTTTGCGTCTTTGCCATTCATCCAGGGGACAAGAGCAGCCACCTCGTCGTCTTTGAGCAGCGACGCACAAAGCTGTGCGGCCTGCCGCGGGACCACGCCGAAAACGCGCAATCGGTTCGTCTTGAATTCCATCTTGGCCTCGAACTTGCGGAGCAAAACCTTCCGCAAAAAACGATAATTGTTCTTGCCATTCAGCCAACATGCTTTCAGAACCGCGAAGATACTTGGACGCTTGCGAACCGACGTGGTGCGGCCAGCGCCTCATGCAGAGGTCGAATGACACACCTGCGGAAGTGGATGATTTTCGTGTTGATCCGCTCAACAGTCTTTCCGCACCCGGTCGCCCCGAATTCGGCAACGATCAATCCCCCCTTCAGCGCACGAAAAAATTCGTCTTTTGAGGCCCCTCCGGATACGTCGCGGGCCTCCCCTGCGGGCTGTTTTCGTCACCGGGCATGTCGTGCCGGCTGCGACGATACTTCGGAAGCCTGACGAGCACGATGGCGGAAACAACCAGCAGGACCGAATCGACCCAAAGCGGCACGCTGTACGATCCCGATCGCGCATGGAGAAACGCCATGATCATCGGGCTGAGGCCCAGGCATGCGATGAATGCGCCGAAGATCCACCCGAATACCCTGCCATACGACCGCTTTCCAAAGTAACGGGATACCAGGTATCCCAGCAGGTCGCCCTCGGTGCCGAGCGCGAAGCCTACCGCGATCGCTGAAAAAGGCGCTGCCGGGATGCCGAACGTCGCGAGTGCGGCATAGCCAGTCGCGGCGACTACCGCAATCGTGCCCAGGATATACGGACCGAAGATGCGGTCGGCGCTCCAGCCCCCGAGCAGTCGGCCCGCTATGCCGGAAATCCCGACGAGTCCGGCAATCTTCGCGGCATTGACGGTGGTCATCCCGCCATCGACCAGCATCGGCGTCAAATGCACGAGCATGCCGCCCACCGCGAGCGAGTAGCATCCGAGCCCGAGCATCAACCGCGAGAAGATCGCGCGCCGCTCGGTCGCATTGAACAGGCTGTCGTCTGGTGCAACCGCGGTCGATTTCGACGCGCGGAGTGCCGCCGGCTGCACGAGCAACAGCGCACCGAGTAACGGCAGCATGGCCGCTGTCAGCGCAGCGAGCGTCAGATACCCAGCCTGCCAGTCATGCGTGGAAATGACCGTGGCGACGAGGAGCGGCGCAAAGGTTGCAACCAGGCTCGGTCCCAGGAGGGTGATGCCGAGGGCAAGCCCTTTGGTCGCCTCGAACTGATGGACCACCAGCCGTGTGTACGCAACCGGGGCGGCCCCTGCCCCCAACGCGGCGATAGCGAGCTGGATCGCATAAAACTGCGCCAGCGAAAAGCGATGCAGCCCAAGCACCGCAAACAGGGCCGCAGCCATCACGAGCGAGCAGGCCGTGATCCTGGCCACACCGAATCGGTCCATCAGCAGCCCGGCGATGGGTGACGCAACGGCCAGCATCAGCGTGGAGAGCAATACCGCGAAGGACAGTTCGCTACGGGTCCATCCGAGATCGTTCGTCATGTACGGGAAAAAAACGCCCGATGTATAGAGGGGCAGAGAAGAAATCCCCAGCCCGCATCCGAACATGGCGACCACGACCAGTAGCCAGTTCCGCTTGAATTCGTCAAAGGTCGAGTTCATCGAGTCTCCTCCTGAATGGTGCGACGGTTCCCTTTGCGAAGCACGAAGCGCTTCCATGCAATCTGCATGACGGAACGGTCTTTCTGAGTAGGTGCCCGGCAGGCCTGGCAGTGGACCGGAACAAGGTCGTACGAAACTGCCGGGCCTGCCGGAGAACGCAGGTGCGATCGGTCCATGCCGGACGCCATTTCAACTCGCGCTGCCATCGCCCGGTCGACACGGGCGCCGACGAGGCGATAACGATCACAAATGATGGACTCCGAAACATATGTCGCAGATTTCTCATTTCATGATCGTTGCCGGATTCTTGTGCGAAATCTCGACAGCGACGATGCAATGCGCGCCGACGCCCGTCGATGCGTCCGGTCAGTCCGACGTGAAATCCGCCCCGGCAGAATACCCTTCGTCCGCAAGAACGAAACTGCCGTGCATCGCGCGCGCGGCGTCGGACACGAGGAACAGCGCGATTTGCGCGATGTCTTCCGGTGACGAGTAGGCGTTCCCGCTGGGCGTCTGATCCACGATCTCCTTGAGGACCGATGCGTACTCCGGATCCTTGCGGATATATTCGTTGATCGGCGTGGCGGTATTCCCCGGCCCGATCGCATTGATGTTGATGCCGTGTGGCGCCAGCTCGAACACCAGTGTCTTGGTCAGCATGATGACGGCTGCCTTCGTCGCGCAGTAGGCCGCAAAGGAGCCGAATCCCATGACCCCGCATACGGACGCAATGTTCACGATCTTGCCGTATTGGTTGCGCTTCATCTCCGGCACGACGGCGCTGATGGCGTTCCACGTTCCCTTGACGTTGATGTCGACGGTGTTGTTCATGTTGGTCTTGTCGTCGGACTCGATCGGTGTCGGCACGAACACGCCCGCGCAATTCACGAGAATGTCGATCCGGCCGAAATCCGCGACGATCTCCTTCGCCAGTTGCGTCATCGCATCCGCATCGCGAACATCCGCGGCATAGCCTTTCGCCCTGCCCTCCGCGGCGCCCAGCGTCCTCGCGACGGCCACGGCTTTCTCGACGCTGCTCGACGCCACGACGGCGACGATCGCGCCTTCTTGCGACAAGGCTCGGGCGACCGCTTCGCCGATGCCTTGAGACCCGCCCGTCACGAGCGCTACCTTTCCCTTCAGTTTCATCAACCTACTCCTGTTCAGGATAACAAAATGTTGATCAGACGATCGATCTGCGCCGATGCACCGGACTCAGGCCAGTGCCGGGTATCGGGCCCGCGCGCTTGCCTGATCGACACCGAGCTTCTCGGCCAGCCAGTCGCAGACAAATTCCTGACCGAGCGTCGGATTGTCGATCTGGCAATGCGCCGCGCCGGTTTCTTCCGGATAAAAAAGCTTGAGTTCGGCGTTTACACCGCTCTTTTTCGCATAGTCGTAGGTATCGGTCGCCGTCTCGAGGCCGAGCCAGTCCTCGGTTCCCTGCAGGACGAGATACGGCACGCTGATGTTGTCGATGACGCCGCTCAACGAGAACACTTTGGCCCGCTGAACCACCGCTTCCGGTGTCGGGCATCCGAAGACCCATTTCAGGTGGCCCCAGATCAGCTTGTCGGGGAAGTCGAGCCACTCGGCGAACAGCGACGACATGTCGAACATCACCGAATCCGACACCACGGCAGCGATCCGCTTCTCGGCCGCTGCGGCCAGCGCCGCGTAGACACCCCCGACGCTGGCACCGTACAGCCCGATCCGGGTCGAATCGACGTCTGCACGCGTCAGCAAATAGTCGACACATGCACCGACCGGGACCTGCGTATCCGGGCGGTTGACGATTTTCTGCCTGCGCAGCGTTCCGCCTTGTCCGGGCAGATCGACCAGCAGCAACGACATGCCGCGGGGAAGCGCGTGCTTGGGCATCTCGTGAAGGAGTTCGTCCTTGTACTCGTCGAGCCCGCCGAAAGCGATTACGACCGGCGAACGAACGTCGCTGCCTGCACACGGGATGAAATAGGCATCCAGGTGCGCCCCGTTCTCGTACGGAACCTTGACGACTTCGCCGGCAGGCGTGAGACCCGCCAGATAACGCTTCGAGCAGCGCTCCACGCTTTCGAAGGTGTCGGTGCGTCGCGGGTCGTCATGCCCGAGATAGAACTCCGACGAACGATAGTAGTTGGCCGCGCGCAGCCAGTTGCTGCTCGCCGTACGAAAGCGCTTCAATTCAAACGCCTCGTTCGCACGGGTCTCGCTCGTCCGTGCGAGGGCTTGCCATTCGCGATACCAGCTCTCGGTATCGCCCGGCGCCATCCGCGATGCCGCGAGAAAGCACTCGCTGATCAGGCTGGCCCCTTCCTGCGCGGCACCCAGCGTGCGCGCAAACTGAAAACTCAGCTCGGGCTGCCCCGGCCATTGAACCCAGCCATTCTTCTCGTAACGACCGGGTGCTACGTTCTTCGCATCCATCTTCTGTCTCTCTCCATGATTGATTTGACTAACCCAGATACGACCAACCGTCTTCATTGATTCTGTTTCTTGCGGGTCGCTTGCCGACGGTGCCGACACCTGCGACCGGTATCCCCTTGAACTGGCGCCCCGAGACCCTTTCACCCCTCAGGCATCCGCTGGCGCTTCGCGAGGGTCACGCCTGAATTTACGGATACGTAAATTTCGATTCATGATAGCGGGTCTGTTATCACATATCAAGATGATGTTCCGTTGGCGCCCCGGAAGCGTCGGCGGTGCCGGCTCCGGGCGGTGGCTGCCGTCCCTGTTGACCGGATTGCCGCCGTCCGGGCGCCGAACGTGGAACCCGGAATATCAGGCGAGCGAGCGCGTTACGTCTGACAAAACCGCTTCGAGGTTCGTCATGAACAGATCGACGTGGTCCGGTTGAAAAATCAGTTGCGGTCTCAACTTGAGAACGTTTCCGTACGGCCCGGTGGCACTGATCAGGATGCCTTTCCTGCGCATGCCATTCACCACCTTCGGCGTGTCGTCGCTCAATGGCGCTTGGGATTGCCGGTCCTTCACGAGTTCGACCCCGAGGAAGAAACCTGCGCCACGAATGTCCCCGATCAGCGGGCACGCGTCCTGAAGCTCGAGCAGCTTCGACCGGAAATAGTGTCCCGTGCTTTGCACGTTGAGCATCAGCCCTTCGTCCCGGATCGCATTCAGTACCGCAAGGCCCGCAGCGCTTGCCACCGGATTGCCGCCAAACGTGTTGAAGTATCGGGTCCGGCTGGCGAACGCGTCGATCAGCGGCGTCCGTGCGACGATGCCGGCAACCGGATACCCGTTTCCCATCGGCTTCCCGAGCGTGACGATGTCCGGAACGACACCGTGGCGCTCGAAACCCCACATCGCGGATCCGGTACGGCCAAAGCCGGCTTGAACTTCATCGGCGATGAAAATTCCGCCCTCGCGACGGATCAGATCGACCGCCGGGCCCAGAAAGCCGGCCGGATCGCCGAAAATGCCGTCGCTGCTGAAAATCGTGTCGACGATCAGCGCGGCGGGCTGAATACCGTGCCGCCTCATGTCGGCGACCGCCGCGGCAACGCTTTCGGCAAACGCGGAAGCGACTTGCCCGGCCGAGTAGGTCCGGTAGGTGTCGGGGGCCGGGACGGTGCGCACATGCTGGCCGAGCGGTACGCCTGCGCCGAACGACGGAGAGATCTCGGCGATCGAGCTGGTGACGCCGTGATACGCCAGCTTCGTCACGATGATGCCCGTTCCGTTCGTTGCCGCACGTGCAACGCGCAACGCAAGATCGTTCGCCTCGCTGCCGGTGCAGGTAAACATCACCTTGTCGAGCGCCGCCGGAAACAGCGCGAGCAGGCGATCCGAATACTCGAGAATCCGCTCTTCCACATAGCGGGTATGCGTCGCCAGCACGGCCATCTGGCTGGAGATCGCCGCCACGACGCCGGGATGCGCATGCCCGACCGACGGCACGTTGTTGTACACGTCCAGGTAGCGCTTTCCGTCCACATCGACAATCCACACCCCCTCGGCGCTTTTGGCATGGACGGGTTCATCGTAGAACAGGCGATAAGCCGGGCCGAGATTGTTCTGGCGACGCGCAATCGAATCGGTTGTATCCATTGAACTTCTCACGATAGGGTTGAGGCTAACCGCGAAGATCGCGAATGGCCTGGAAACGTGTGTTCGCCTGTGCATCGGAGATCCGCGCCAGGCGCTTCAGACCGATCCATGCATTGGCGTTGTTTCGCAAAATGTAGGCGCTGTTCGACGGATGCAGCGACGCGCGCCATTCCGTGATGGCGACGGTCATGACCAGTCGCGCGAGGATCAGCGGAAAGAGTGCGTGAAGCTCCACCGTGTCCAGCGGCATCTCGCC
The DNA here is from genome assembly GCF_902499125.1 of Burkholderia arboris. Taxonomy (GTDB): domain Bacteria; phylum Pseudomonadota; class Gammaproteobacteria; order Burkholderiales; family Burkholderiaceae; genus Burkholderia; species Burkholderia arboris. The sequence goes on along the minus strand of NZ_CABVPX010000045.1, from coordinate 23,059 downwards.
GTGGTAGGCAGCCACCAGTTCGACAACGGGCGCCAGCGGATCGTCGGCGTCCGCGATGAAATACGAAGCCGCGGTCGCCAGGTCGTTGATCAACGGGGCCTTGACGATATCCCCGAAATCGATGACGCCGGACACGCCGTGGGTCGCAGGATCGACCAGCACGTTGTACGGATTCAGGTCATTGTGGATGTACTGTTCCCGTAGCGCACCCGACAGCGGTTCGATGCCCGCTTGAAAGCGCTCGAAGGACTCGATGGCCAATCGCTGCCGATCCGGACCGTCGATGTATTCCAGCAGCCCCCTGACCCGGTCCATGCGCTTCAGATCCCACAGCAGGTCGCGATCGGGCGCCGGGTACGCGAAATCGGCAAGGGCACGTCCGATCCTGGCGTGCGTTTGCCCGATCGAGCGCCGGCAGAATCGGTCGACCTCGATCTGGTGCAGCGGCGTTCCCTGAAGGAAACTGAACAATCGCACGGGCGCCATCCGGCCGTCATGGAGGCAAAACCAGCCGGCGTCGGCCCCGGTGTTGGTCGACAACACCGTGGGAACCGGAATCGACGAGTCGGTCGCCTCGATGTGACGCAGGGCCTTCGTGACGAGTTCCGTCACCTGCGCAAGCTCGGACGGGTGCGTAATTTTGAGCACGTACCGGCGCGCTTCCGCGTCCTCCACCAGGTAATTGAGATCGCGCTCGCCGGTGAGTCTCCTGAGCGAACGCGGTTCGATCGAATAAACGGCGCGCACGATGTCGCAAGCCACCTCGTCATGCACGGCCGGCATGGCTTCGGTCATCGTCTTGTCGAAGGCGTAGCCGGCGTCGGTTCCCCGGCTCATTTCCGGACCTCGACAGCCACCCCGCCACTGGCATCCGCATGAACGTCGACGCCGTAGACCGACAACGCGCGCTCACGCGAAATCCAGCGCTCGCGCACGTCGTCGATCACGGCCGCGACGGCTCGGGTTTTCGGTACCCCGTATCCTCCACCGCCCGCGCATACCGAGCGGATGGTCTCGCCCGGAACCAGATCGACATGTCCCGCCACGGGAATGTCATGGCACTGCCCGTCCTTGTCGATCAGAACCTGCGACGTCGCGCCGCCCGCACCGCCGCCGCGGGCGCCCTGGGCCGGATTGACGGAACCATCCGCGACATACGCAACCGTCATCTTGCCGGACAGCGGGCCGAATTCGGTCACGAGGCTCGACGCGCCGCGATACTGCCCCGCGCCCTCGCTGTCGATCACGAATTGCCGTCTGGTCACGATCACCGGCATGCGCAATTCGTCCAGCTCCACGCTGTCGAGCAGGCATTGGCCGCCGTTGCCGGCATGCAGCATCAATTGCCACGCGTCGGCGCGCGGCCCGGCGCCGCCGCCGGTGAAACCCAGAAACACCTGATTGACATACGCATCCCCGGTGTCTCCGCGCACCCCGGAGAGCACGCCGACCGACGGCGGCTGGAACGGACCGCATTCGGCGGCGCCAATGCTCGCGGAGATGTCCGCCATCGCGACCTGAACCGGGCCCGTGACACGGTCCGCGAGGTTCGTCGTCGCGACCGAACATGAGGTCGGATGACGCGGCACACCGACGACGCATCCTTCACGCAGCTGGACATCGATGCGGCGGAACGCGCCGGCATTCTTTGGAATCGTCGCGTCGATACTGTTGAAAATGCCGATCATCGCGGCGGTCCGCGCGCAGGACTCCGACAGATTGAGCCCGCACGGGTAGCAATCGTCGTTGTCGGTCAGATCGACGTGGACACGGGCGTCGTCAGGATCGATCCGGACCGTCACCTTGACGGTGATCCCGTCGGGCGGCGTGCCCGGGATCGGATCGTGCGTCGACGAGCGCTCCGCACTGGCGCGCGGCAGCTGGCGCAGCGCGGCGATCATGCGCTCTTCGCTGTAGTCGAGGTAATCCTTCGTCAGGGCCTCGAGTGCGTCCCACCCAAGATCCTGTCCCAACGCAAGCAGTTCCTGCTCGCCGATGCGAACGGACCCGAGCATCGCGAGAAAATCCCCCCGCCATTGCTCCGGCACGCGAATCCGCAGTTCGCACATGCGGATCACGTCGGAGACACGTTCATACTGTCGTTGCACCTGGACGCACGGGAAAATCAGCGCGCCCTCTTCATACACGTCGCGCGCAGTCCCCATGTAGGTCGTCGGCTGGGAATTGCCGCAATCCGCCTGGTGCGCCTTGACCAGGATGGTGAACCGGTGCTTGCCGTCGCCGTCGAACACGGGCGCGAGCAGCGTATGGTCCGCAGGATGCGAGCACCCGTGATACGGCGAGTTGTGGAGGAACACATCCCCCGGCAGAAAGCCCGGGTGCAGTTCCTTCATCGACTTCGACATCAGGTCCGGCCCGGACAGCACGTGAATGGGCAGGCTCTCGGCCGCCGCGACGAGTTCGTCGTCGGCGGACACGATGCAGCAGGAAAAATCACGTGCAATGTTGAGCACGCCTGAGCGGCCGGTTCGGGCCAGCGTATTCGACATCTTTCTGGCAATGCCCTGGAGCCGGTTGTTGACGAGCGCCAGCTTGACGCCGTCGCGGCGGCCTTTGGTCGTGTTTTCAGTCATGGTCCGTGGTCCTCTCATTCAACGTCGGTCATCACCAGGCTTCCGGACGGCGTCCGGCTTGCCTCGGCGCCAGGCGGCACCACGATGGTCGTAAAGGGGGATTCGACGATGGCAGGTCCGCTGATGCGGTGTTGCACGCCGATGTCGCCGAGCCGGTGCACCGCCGTATCGATGTAGCCGGTATCCGGGAAATACGCGCGGCGGACCCGCACCGCCGGCTCGCCCGCGCTATCGCCGGCATGGCCGACGCATGGCTCGGATGCACCGCGCACCCGCACGGAAACCGTTGCACACCAGCCGACGATCTCGACCGGCGACGTGTCGTCCTGGATGCCGAAAAGCTCCTCGTGCGCACGATGGAAAGCGGCTTCGAACACCTTGATGCCGTCAGCGTGCGTAAAGACGTCCGGGGTAACGGGCACCTCGATTTCCCAGACCTGATCCGGGTAGCGCGCCTCGACCAGGAACTCGGTCGCGCCTTCGGTCCCGGCTTGATCGAGGAATCGCCGGCAGTCGCCGTTCAGGTCTTCGAGCACGTGTCCCGCGCCGGAAAAATCGAAGCGATCGGTCCGCGTGAAGAACGTGCGGCGATACTGCGCGGTGAGGTCGGACATCAATGCGCCGCACGCCGATAGCGCGGCGCCCAGTTGCGGAATGAGCAGGCTCTTTGCGCCGAGGCGCCGGGCGATCCACGCAGAGTTGAGCCCTGCTGCGCCGCCCCCGCCGATCAGGACCGCGTCCTTCGGATCGACGCCTTGATTGACGGTGATCGTTTCGATCGCCTGGACCATGTTTTCCGTTGCGATCTGGATGATCGCGCTGGCCGCTTCCTCGACGGTTCTGCCGAGCGGTTCCGCGACATGCGCCCGGATCGCCTTCACCGACGCATCGACATTCAGCTTGCGCCGCCCGCCAAGGAAGAAGTCGGGATCGAGATAACCCAGGGCCACGCAGGCGTCGGTGACGGTCGGAAGATCGCCGCCGTTGTCGTAGGCGGCCGGGCCGGGTTCGGCCCCCGCACTTTGCGGGCCGACATGCAGCATCCCGCCATCGTCCACCCACGCGATCGAACCGCCGCCCGCACCGACACTCTTGATGTCGACCGACGGAAACCCCGTAATGTGCGATCCGCTCGGCGATTCGATGTGCGTCTCGCGCGTCACCGGAATTCTGCCCCGTCTCACCAGGCTCACGTCATACGTGGTGCCGCCCGTATCCGCGACGATGGCGAATTCGCTGGGCTCGTCGACCGACGCGAAATAGCGGCCGGAAATGGGTGCCATCGCCGGCCCCGAATTGAGCATCTGGATCGGCATTGCCGCGGCGTCGGCGATGTCCAGGATGCCGCCCCGGGAAGTCAGCACGAGCAACCGCCCCTTGAGCCCTGCCTCGCGCAGGAAGTGTCGCAACCCTTCCAGGTGCTTGATCATGGAAGGCTTCAGGGACGCGTCGATCGCCGTTGCGGACGCGCGCCGATACTCGCGGATCGTCGGCGACACACGGTGCGAAAGCGACACGGGAACCGACGGCAGATGGGCCGCGAGCAGTTCGCCGATCCGCTCCTCGTGGCGGTGGTTGACGTTCGACCAAAGCAGGCACACGGCGACGGCTTCGATCCGGGCGGCCTTCATCTCCTCGATCGAGGCCAGCAACTTCGCTTCATCCAGCGGCGTGCCGACCGAGCCATCCGCGAGCATGCGCTCGGCGACCTGCCAGGTGAGCGACCGTGGAATATAGGGGGCCGGCGTCGACAGCGAATAATCGAATACGTCGGGCCGTCCGCCCTCCCTGAGCACCAGGATGTCCGGGTGGCCTTCCGTCGTGAGAAAGGCAGTTCGGGCCGTCCGCCCGGTCACGACTGCGTTCAGCGCGTGCGTCGTGCCATAGATGAACATGCTGGTGCGCGCCAACAACTGTTCCACCGTGAAACCGCCGTCCTGCGCCGCCACCTGCAGCGCGGCATGCACCCCTTCCAATGGCTTGCCAGGCGTCGTCGGCGCCTTTGCCATTCTCAGTTGACCGTCGTCGTATTCGACGATCAGGTCCGTGAAAGTACCTCCAGTGTCGACAGCGATTCTCATGGCTCCATCCACTTAAATGAGCAGGCTCGATTCCAGTCCGGCGCTTTGCAGCGCACCTCTTTTGTTATCTGTGATAACAGATAACAAATCATAGGCTCAGGTCTCCGAAAGCGCAAGCCGAAACCTGCCGCCCAGCCGGAGCCGGGCCGCGGTTCATCCACGCGCCGCCGCAACGGGCACGGGCCGGGCGGCGCGATCGGCGCCAGATCTGCGTGATAAAATATCTGGCATCACGCATCACGAACGAGGATTCGTATGAACGACAAGAAGGTGGCGGAAATCCGCGATTTGCCTGCATCCGAGCGTGGCGTCGCCAAGGCGGATCGCCCCGGCCTTCTTGAACCTGTCGAGCGCGAGACCCTGTATGACAAGGTCTATCGACAGTTGAGCCAGGCACTGCGGCAAGGTCAGTTCGAGATGGGCCAGTCGTTGACCCTGCGGTACCTCGCCGGCACGCTCGGCGTGAGCATGATGCCGGTGCGGGATGCCGTCTCCAGACTGGTGAGCGAAGGTGCGCTGGAAACCTTGCCGAACCGGCAGGTTCGCGTGCCGCTGCTCACGCTCGGTCAGTATCAGGCGTTGATCGAGGCGCGCGTCGCGGCGGAAGGGTATGCCGCCTATCTCTCCGCCAAGCGGATCGGCGGCGATGCGCTGCGGGATGTCAAGGCCGCCAACACCCGGCTCAAGGCTGCAGCGAAGAAGCGCGATCATCCGACCGTCATGGAGGCGAACCAGGCCTTCCACTTCGGCATCTATCGCGGTGCGGAATCGCCTGCGTTGCTGCAGATCATCGAAAATCTCTGGCAGCAGAGCGGCCCGTATCTGTCGAGCATCGAACGTGCGATGACCGCCAGTCCCGCCAAACGCGGACACGATTTCGGCGCGGCGCAACATGACCGAATCATCGCGGCGCTGGAGAGTGGCGATGGCGATACGGCGCGGGCAACCCTGGTTGAAGACATCGAAACCTTTGGTGCGATTTACCTGGACATCTTGCGGCACGATCACGCGTGAGCATCCAGCCACGCGACGCAGCTGGCGCGCACGACGCCGTGCCGCCTACGGAGCGGGAACCGGGGCCATTCGACGCGCTTTGACGGATGCTTCTGCGTCGACCCGGGCCCGCCGCGACTTTCGCGTCGTATTGCCGTGCACCAGGGCATTCAGTGCGCTGGCCACGTTCTGGCCCGCGCTGCTCTGCGGTCCCACCGCATCGCGAAAAGCCTGGAGATGGCGATTCGCGCGGGCCGCTTGTCCTGAACGGAACAGCATGCTGCGCAGTTCGGCGAGTGTCGGCCGCGGCTGCCCGCTCTCTTCCGGATGGCTGCGTAGCCAGATCGCCAGCCGGCGCAGCAGGCTCGCATGCGTCAGCGCCGTCCTGCGAAGCGTGGCCGAGGTCTGCTGATAGCGCCGGATCAATGCTTCGTCGTCGCTCTGGACCGGCTGCCGTTTCCGCGCGGTATCGCCGCGAACCAGCGCATCCAGTGCACTGGGCGTATTTTTACCCGTACTGCTGCGCCTTCCCACCGCTTCGCGGAACGCCTGGACATGCGGATTTTTGCGCGCTGGCCGGTGCGACTCGATCAATTCGGCGCACAACACCGACAAGGTCGGGCGCGGCCTGCCGTCGGCCTCGGGGTTGGCGCGCAACCAATGACCCAACTGGCGCAGCAGGCTCGCGTGGCTCTCGGCTGTTTTCGGCGCGGTATTCGACGCGTATCGGTATGCACGGATCAGCGCTTCATCGTCCACATGCCAGTGTCGGCCTGCGCCGCGCCCTCGCGCTTCCAGCAGATACCGTTCCTGGGTCAACGACGGGATACCGGCCTCCTGCATGAACATTGACAATGTCGATTCCATGGACGGGATGGATTTTTCAGGCAGCGTATGCGGGCGCCACCCGAGGTGCCGGCGTGTCGAGGCGATCGCGCCACGCGTTGATTCACGGCATTGAACGACGTAGCGTATTGCCGTTCGACAGGCCGCTTGGCCATGCCGGGACAACGATGCCGGGAAGCCGCAGGCACATGATCCGCCAGCGTTGCGTCAAGGAACGAGCCGAACACGAAGATGCGTTCCGAAATGCGAGCGACCGCCGTGGCGTTGCTGCACGGCGGGGTGTCGCGATACGGAAAGGCGGGAGCGAAATGGCAACGGGTGCGCTACCCAACGCTCGAACGGCAGAACGCCCCGCGCGTTTCCGGCTTCACATGACGGGCGTGTCACGGCCGGCTGCGGAAGAGACTGGTCCGGGGCCCCGCGCGAGGGCCAACCGTCCGGCCGGGTTCGCGGTGACGACGTTCCGCAAGGGGCTCGCACGCGTTCGCCGGGAGTCGTAGGCGTTACGCGTACGCGAGGATCCCTTCGCCACGCCAGGAAAAAGCTTTCTACGAATCGTTGGTTTGAGCGGCGCGACGCAGCCCGTAGCATGGGCGCGTCAACCTCCTTCCAGCATCGGAATGTCCGCGCAAACAGACAAGGTCGTCCATTGGCTGCTGTCCAGCCTGGCGCCCAGAAGCCAGCTCTTTCACGTCGGCCAGTACTGCGGCGACTGGCAGGCGTCGACCGCCGGCCGTGCCAAGGCAAGCTTCCACGTCATCCTGCATGGATCGGCGTGGCTTCACTTCGCCGACGGGCGCGCCAGCGTCCCGGTTGCCGAAGGCGAAGCCGTGTTCCTGCTGCGCGACGTGCCGCACGGGTTGTCGCCGAGCCCGGTCAATCCGAACGCCTGCACCGTCGCCGGTGACGGCCGGATCGAGCGACGCGGAACGATGCAGACGCTCGACCCGTCGATCGACGGCAGTGTCGGGCTTGCCTGCGGCTTCATCGAATTCCACTCCACCGTCTCGCGCGCAATCGTGTCGCTCCTCCCGGAGTACCTGATCGTGCGGCGCGGCGACGACGCCCATCGCGGCATCCACGGCCTGTTCGACCTGATACGCGCCGAAGGCCGTCATGGCGTCGACGCGCCATCGCCGCTGATCGACAAGCTGGTCGAACTACTGCTGTTCTATGCGGTACGGGACGCCGCCGGGCACGATACCGTGACCAGCGGGCTCGCGTCGCTGATGCAGCGGACCGGCTTCGGCACGCTCCTGGCCGCGATCGTCGACGCGCCCGGCGACGCGTGGACCACCGAGTCGATGGCCGCGCTCGCCAACATGTCGCGCACCGCGTTCTGCAAGCACTTCAGCGAAGCGTCGGGACATCCGCCGATGCAGTTCGTCACGATGGTGCGGATGAGGCTCGCGGCAGACCTGTTGCAGCAGGGCTTGCCGATTTCGCGTGCAGGCGAAATCGTCGGCTATCAGTCGGAGTCGGCATTCGCGCATGCATTCAAGCGCACGATGGGCATGCAGCCCGGCGCATGGCGTCGCGATCGCGACAACGCGTCGCACGCTGCGGCGCGCCTCCACTAACCGGACGGCGCACCGCCGCCCCGCGGGACGAACGCACAGGAATCGCGGATGTTCGCGCATTGTCCGGTGGCGACGCCGCCTCGACAATGTTCTCACTGCCCTTCCGGAGAATCCTGTGAGCCGCCTGCCCTTGCCTGCCATCGAAACGGCCCCCGCGCCGAGCCAGCCGTTCCTGGAGAAATCGCTGCGTGCGAACGGCTTCCTGCCGAACCTGGTGCGCTCGCTCGCGAATGCGCCGGTCGCCCTCGAAACCTATCTGACCGTCTCGGAGATCAACAGCCGCGCGGGCCTCACGTTTGCCGAGCGCGAAGCGGTTCAGATCACCGCGGCCGCCGTCCACGGCTGCGCGTTCTGCGTGGCCGGCCACACCGCGGCGGCGCTGAAAAAGGCGCATGTCGATCGCGCGGACGTGAACGCGTTGCGCGACGGTGAGCCGGTCGCCGATGCGCGGCTGGATGCCGTCGCCGAATTCACGCGTGCGGTGATCGCGACGCGCGGCGCCGTTGCCGACGACGCGCTCGACGCCTTCGTTGCCGCCGGCTTCACCGAAGCGAACGCGCTCGAGGTGGTGCTGGGCGTCAGCCTCGCAACGCTGTGCAACTTCGCGAACAACCTCGCGCGCAACGAACTCAACCCCGAACTGGCGGCATACCGATGGGAACCCCGGACACAGCTCGCCTGACGGCGCCCGCACTCGACGCGTCGTTCGTCGACTGGCTCGACGCGAACGCCACGCCGCTCGACACGAGCGCCGACCTGAAAGCCGAAGTCGTGCCGCGCCTCGCGGCCGCGGGGCTGTTCCGAAGCGGCGTGCCGGCGAGCCTCGGCGGCGCCGGCGGCAGTACCGCGGACGCCATTGCGGGCATCGCCGCGGTGGCCGAGCATTCGCTGGCGGCAGCCTTCGTTCTGTGGGGCCAGCGCAGCTTCATCGAGTATCTGCTGCAAAGCCCCAATACCGCGCTGCGCGAGCGCTGGCTGCCGGCGCTGCTCGACGGCAGTTGCGCCGGTGCCAGCGGCCTGTCGAACGCGATGAAGTATCTGTGCGGGATCGAATCGCTGCAGATCGACGCCACGCAGCACGCGGAAGCGGCCGGCGACTGGCGGCTGACCGGCAGGATGGCCTGGGTGACGAACCTGCGCGCGGAGCAGTTCGTGGTGGCGGCCGCCGTCGCGTTTCCCGATGGCCGCCCGTCCGCGATCGTCGCGATCCCGCATGACGCGCCCGGCCTGGCCCGCAGCGCGGATCTCGACCTGATCGCGCTGCGCGGCAGCAACACCGCCGCGTTGCGTCTCGAGGACGTGCCGACCGATGCCGCGTGGCTGATCCATCCGGATGCGCGAACTTTCCTGCCGGCGGTGCGACCGGCGTTCCTGGGTTTGCAGTGCGGGCTCTCGATCGGGCTTGCGCGTCGCGCGCTGGCCGAAGCGCAGCGTGCGGCGAAGACGTCGCGCGGCATCCTGGGCGCAGAAGTCGAATCGTGCGCGGCCGGGCTGGCCGCCGCATGCGCGCAGCTGTCGAGCGGCCTTGCCGACGGCAGCCTGCGCATGCACCCCGATCGCCTGTTCGAGCTGCGCATCACGCTCGCGACGCTGGTGGCGACCGCCGTGAACCTCGAACTCGAGGCGAGCGGTGGCCGCGGCTATCTGCGCGATGCCGGGCTCGGTTTCGATCGACGCTGGCGCGAAGCGGCGTTCATTCCGATCGTCACGCCCAGCGTGGTGCAGCTGAAGGCGCAACTCGCGGCGCAGTCGCGGAGCATCGCCGCATGACGCCGCCGCTGCTGGACGCCCGCCACCTGACGCTCGGCTACGGCGAGCCGTCGCCCACGATCGTGCTTGCCGATGTCTCGCTGTCGGTCGCTCCGGGCGAAATCGTCGCGCTGATCGGCCCGAGCGGCACCGGCAAGTCGAGCCTCCTGCGCGCGCTGGCCGGCCTCGAGCGGCCGCAATCGGGCACCGTGTCGGTCAACGGCGCGATGCTGCAGGGTCCGCATCCGAAGATCGCGATCGCGTTTCAGGATCCCTGCCTGTTGCCGTGGCTGTCGACCGAACGGAACGTCGCGTTCGGGCTCGCGTTCGAGCATCAGGATCGCCTCACGCGCGATCAGCAACGCGAACGCGTCCGGTCGGCCCTGCGCGCGGTCGGGCTCGAAGCCGCCGCAGCGCTACGCCCGGCCCAGCTCTCCGGCGGCATGGCGCAGCGCGCGGCGCTCGCGCGCGCACTGGCGCGTCAACCGCAGGCCTTGCTGCTCGACGAGCCGTTCTCCGCCCTCGACGAAGTCACGCGCGCCGCGATGCAACAGCTGCTGGCGGGCATCGTCGCGACGACGCGCTGCGCGACGGTACTCGTGACCCACGACATCGACGAAGCGCTGCTCGTGGCCGACCGCATCGTGCTGCTCGGCACGCAAGGCCGTTTCATCGATGCCTGGCAGGTCGATCTTCCGCATCCGCGCGACGCGTTCGTCAGCGAACTCGGCACGATGCGCATCGACATCCTGAAGGCGTTGCAGGCCGGCATGAAGCGCCCGCACGCGTCCGAACTCCACCCCGCTCACTGACCTGTCCCGCCTCCCATGTGCCAGATACCGATGTCGCGCCGCGAATGGCTGAAGCTTGCGACCCTGTTCACCGCGGCCGGCGCCGCCCCGCTGCTGTCCATGGCGAACGCGCATGCCGCAACGGATCCCGATGCGCCCGTTCGCATCGGCTATCTGCCGATCACCGACGCAGCGCCGCTGCTGGTGGCCCACAACAACGGCCTCTTCGCATCCGAAGGGCTGAACGTCGAGCCACCGAAGCTGTTGCGCAGCTGGGCGCAGCTCGTCGAAGCGTTCCTGTCCGGCCAGGTCAACGTCGTGCACCTGCTGTCGCCGATGACGCTCTGGGCACGCTATGGCAGCCGCGCGCCGGCAAAGGTCGTCGCCTGGAACCACGTGAACGGCTCCGGGCTGACGGTCGCGCCCGGCGTCGATTCGCTGCGCGATCTCGGCGGCAAGACCGTCGCGATCCCGTTCTGGTACTCGATCCACAACGTCGTGCTGCAGGACATGCTCCGTCAGCAGGGGCTCGTCCCCGTGCTCAAGCGGCGCGGCACGCCCGGGCCGAACGAGGTCAACCTGGTCGTGATGGCGCCATCGGACATGCTGCCCGCGCTCGCCGCGCGCCAGATCGCCGGGTATATCGTCGCCGAGCCGTTCAACGCGACGGCGGAATTGATGAAGATCGGCAAGATCCTGCGCTTCACCGGCGACGTCTGGCAGAACCATGCGTGCTGCGTCGTGTTCATGCACGAGAACGATCTGGCGCAGCGCCCCGCGTGGTCGCAGAAGGTCGTCAACGCGATCGTGAAGGCGCAGTTGTGGGCGCGCGCGCATCCGCAGGAAACCGCGCAACTGCTGTCGAAGGACGGCACGCACCGCTATACGCCGCACACGCTCGCGGCGCTCGATCGCGTGCTGGTTCCGTCGGCGTCGCTGGCCGACACCTATCGTGCGAGCGGCGCGATCCGTCATGCGGACTGGCGCGGCAAGCGGATCGACTTCCAGCCGTATCCGTTCCCGAGCTACACCGAGGCGCTCGTTCAGCGGTTGAAGCGCACCGTGGTCGACGGCGACGGCGCATTCCTCGCGTCGCTCGACCCGGCGTTCGCCGCGCGCGATCTCGTCGACGACCGGTTCGTGCGCAAGAGCATCGACGCGGTCGGCGGGCTCGCGGCGTTCGGTCAGCCGGCCGCCTTCCGGCGGGAGGAGATCATCGTTGTCTGATGCGCTTGCCACCCGCCGTTCGTCCGCCCGCCAAACACGCGGGGCCCGCGGCTTCCGTTCCCCGGCGCGCATGGCCGCCGGATGGCTCGGCGTGGCCGGCCTCGTCGCGACCGTCGCCGTCTGGTGGGCCGCGATCCACGCATTGACCGAGCCCGGCTCGCTCGGCCGGCAGTTCGCGCCGGACAGCGCGTTTGCGAGCCTGCGGTCGCTGTGCGCGGACGATCACCTGCTCGAGCACGCGCTCGTCAGCCTGCGGCGCATCGGCGTCGGGCTTGGCGCCGCGCTGCTGGCCGGCGTGCCGCTCGGGCTGCTGATCGGCCGCGTGCAATGGATCGAGCGCATGCTGTCGCCGACGTTCCAGTTCCTGCGCATGGTGTCGCCGCTGTCGTGGATGCCGCTCGCCGTGATGTCGTTCGGCATCGGCGACCGTGCGATCTACTTCCTGCTCGGGTTCGCCGCGTTGTGGCCGGTCCTGATGAGCACGGCCGCTGGCGTGACCCAGATCGACCGGCGATGGCTGCAGCTCGGCGCAAGCCTTGCGGCCACCCGCCGCGAGCTCCTGATCCACATCGTGCTGCCTGCCATCGCGGGACCGCTGCTCAACGGCATCCGGCTCGCGATCGGCATCCTGTGGATCGTGCTGGTGCCGGCCGAGATGCTGGGCGTCAGCGCGGGCCTCGGGTACCTGATCCTCGACACGCGCGACCGGCTCGCGTATTCCGAACTGATGGCGGTCATCGTCGTCATCGGCGCGCTGGGCTTCGCGCTCGACGGATTCGCGCGGCTATTGGCCCGGGCGCTGCTGGCGTCCGGCCGCTAGCGCGATGCGCGGCGGCCGGACGGCCCGACGGCCGCGCGCGGCTCAATTCCACGCATGGCGTGCCGGGCGCACGCCGTTCAGGTAGTAGTTGCCGACGAGGTGATATTTCCAGCGCACCGGATCGTGCAGCGTATGCGTGCGCGCGTTGCGCCAATGCCGGTCGAGATTGTGCTCGGCGAGCGTCGATTGCGTGCCGGCCAGCTCGAACAGCTTTTCGCCCGCGAGCAGCGCGACCTCGGTCGTCAGCACCTTTGCTTCGCCGACCGCGACGGACGCACGCGCGACATCGTCTTCGGTCACGTTGCCGCGCGCCGCGATTTCGTCGAGCGTGCGCGCCGCACGTTCGAGCAGCGCCTCGGCCGCATGCAGCTGGATATGCAGATGACCGATCTCGCGAATCGTCAGCGGATCGTCCGTGGCCCGCTCGACGCCGCTGTCGACCCACGGCCGTGTGCGGGTACGCACGAACGCCAGCGTGTCGTCGATGGCCGCCTTCGCGATGCCTGCGTCGATCGCCGCCTGGATGATCTGCGACAGCGGGCCGTTGAGCGTCGGCACGTCCGACACGCGCTGCGCGGGCAGCACGTGCGACGCCGGAACGCGTACCGCATCGAGCACGACCGTGCCGCTCGCGGTCGTGCGCTGCCCGAATCCCGACCAGTCGTCGATCACGGCCAGCCCCGGAGTCGGCTGCGGCACGTATGCAAGCCATGCCTGGTGCGCGTCGTCGAGGCCCAGCACCGGCACGTAGTGCGCGAACAGCGCACCGGTCGAGTAGAACTTGGTGCCGTCGACCCGATAGTCGTCGCCGTCGCGGCGCACGCGTGTCTTCAGGTCGAGTACGTGTTTCGTGCCCTTCTCCGAGAACCCGTTGCCGAAGCGCTTGCCGCTCAGCACTTCCGCGAAGAAGTGACGCTTTTGCGCGTCGGTGCCGGTCAGCGTGATCACGTCGACCAGCCCGAAATGATTCTGCGGCAGCTGCCCGAGCGACGGATCGGCCGCCGCGACGATCTTGATGACTTCGGTCAGCGTCACATGCGACACGCCTGCCCCGCCGTACGCCTTCGGCACCGTGATCGCCCACAGTCCCGACTGCGAAAACCATTCGATTTCGTCGCGCGGCAGGCGGCGCGTGCGATCGCGTTCGGCCGCGCCTTCCGCGAGCCGTTGCGCGAGTGCGTGCGCGGCCGCGATCGCCTGTGCGTCGTCGGCGATCACGTGGGCCGCGCGATGCGCTGCATCGGCCGGACGCTCCTGGATCGTGGCGCTCGTGTCTGACATCTGCCCCTCCTGTCGAATGACGAAAGCGTTCAATCTAGCAGCGCGGCGCGAGCGCTAAAACCGAGCGATTCTCGGAACGATATTCCTTTGGATAACAAACGACCTGTCGATCTTCACACGCGATGCCGCGCTTGTGCGTCGCAATCGACGTACGAACGTCGATGCGTCCCCGCCCGGTTCCGGTAATACGCAGCGGCGATAACCATCTGCGAATCCGTTATTGGAACGCGCGCGTCGCGCTTCCTATACTGGCCTCCCGGCGCAATCGGCCCCGCTCTTCGAGGAACCCCGCATGACTTCGACGCACGCAGCCTCCGACCTTTCCACCGGCACCGACTACGACACGCTCGCGAGCCGGTTTCGGCCGATCTTCGAGCGCATCGCCGCCGGCACCGCCGAACGCGAACGCCGCCGCGAACTGCCGCACGAGGCGATCGGCTGGCTGAAAGCGGCGGGCTTCGGCGCGGTGCGGCTGCCCGCAAGCGCCGGCGGCGCCGCTGCGTCGCTGCCGCAGCTGTTCCGGCTGCTGACCGAACTCGCCACCGCCGATTCCAATCTGCCGCAGGCGTTGCGCGGGCATTTCGCGTTCGTCGAGGACTGGCTGAATGCGCCGGCCGGGCCGCAACGCACGACCTGGTTCGACCGCTTCGCAAGCGGCCAGCTCGTCGGCAATGCCTGGTCGGAGGCCGGCGACGTGCCGCTCGGCCAGACCGTCACGAAGGTATCGGAACAGAACGGCCGGCTCGTGCTGAACGGCCGGAAGTTCTACAGCACGGGCAGCCTGTTCGCCGACTGGATCGACGTGTTCGCGCAGCGCGCGCACGACGGCAGCGACGTGATCGTGGCCGTCGCGACCGCGCAGCCCGGCGTGATTCGCGAGGACGACTGGGACGGCTTCGGCCAGACGACGACCGGCAGCGGCACGACGCGTTTCGAGGATGCGGCCGTCGACGCCGGCAACGTGATCGACTTCGCGCGCCGCTTCAAGTACCAGACCGCGTTCTACCAGCTGTTCCACGTCGCCACGCTGGCGGGCATCGGCCATGCGATCGTGCGCGACGCGGGCGAGCTTGTGCGCAGCCGCACGCGCGTGTACAGCCACGGCAACGCGGCGCGGGCGGGCGACGACGCGCAGCTGCAGCAGGTGATCGGCGAAATCGCGTCGTGGGCGTACGCGGCCGACGCGCTCGCGCTGCGCGCCGCGCAGCCGCTTCAGCTCGCGTACGAGGCGCGCTTCGGCGGCGACGACGCAGCCGAGCACGCGGCGAACGTCGCGGCCGAGATCGAATCCGCGCAGAGCCAGCTCGTCGTGTCCGAACTCGTGCTGCGCGCGGCGACGCGCCTGTTCGACGCGCTCGGCGCATCCGCGACCCGCACCACGGCCGCGCTCGACCGTCACTGGCGCAACGCGCGCACGGTGTCGTCGCACAATCCGCTCGTCTACAAGGCGCGGATCGTCGGCGACTGGGTCATCAACGGCCGCACGCCGCCGTTCGTCTGGCGCGTCGGCAACGGTGCGGGCGCCGACGTGGAAACGGAAGCCGGAGTCGCGCGATGAGCAAGCCCATCCGTTTCAACGCGTTCGAGATGAACTGCGTCGGCCACCAGTCGCCGGGCCTGTGGGCGCATCCGCGCGACCGCTCGTGGCAGTACAAGGATCTCGACTACTGGACCGACCTCGCCCGCGTGCTCGAACGCGGGATCTTCGACGCGATCTTCATCGCGGACGTGATCGGCTACTACGACGTCTACAAGGGCAGCAACTATCACGCGCTGCACCAGGCCGCGCAGATTCCGGTCAACGATCCACTGCAGCTCGCCGCGCCGATCGCAATGGCGACCGAGCATCTCGGCATCGGCATCACCGCGTCGACGACGTTCGAACACCCGTACACGTTCGCGCGCCGGTTGTCGACGGCCGACCATCACACGAAGGGCCGGCTCGCGTGGAACATCGTCACGTCGTACCTGGAGAGCGGTGCGAAGAACGTCGGCGATCACGGCCTGCGCACGCACGATGACCGCTATGCGGTCGCGGCCGAATACGTCGAGGTGCTGTACAAGCTGTTCGAAGGCAGCTGGGAAGATGGCGCGGTGGTGCGCGATCGGGACGGCCGCGTGTTCACGCATCCCGAGAAGGTGCACGAGATCGGCCACAAGGGCCGCTTCTTCGACGTGCCCGGCTATCACCTGTGCGAGCCGTCGCCGCAACGCACGCCGGTGCTGTTCCAGGCCGGTGCGTCCGGCCCCGGCAAGGCGTTCGCCGCGCGGCACGCCGAATGCGTGTTCGTCGCCGCGCCGACCCGCGACCAGCTCGCGCGCTACGTGGCCGACGTGCGCGCGCAGGCCGCTGCCGCCGGGCGCGATCCGGCCGGCGTGCTGATCTACAACCTCGTCACGGTGATCGTCGACGAAACCGACGAGAAAGCGCAGGCCAAGTTCGACGAGTACCGCCGCTATGTGTCGTACGACGGCTCGCTGGTATTCATGTCGGGCTGGACCGGCATCGACTTCGGCCAGTATGCGCCGGCCGATCCCGTGCGGCGCGTCGAGACGAATGCGATCGTGTCGGCGGTCGAGCACCTGTCGGGCGGCGACACCGCGTGGACGATCGAGGCGCTGGCGACCTGGGGCGGCATCGGCGGGATGGGCCCGGTGTTCGTCGGGTCGGCCTCAACCGTCGCGGACATCCTGCAGGAATGGGTGGCCGCGACCGACGTGGACGGCTTCAATCTCGCGTATGCGGTCGCGCATGAAACCTTCGAGGATGTCGTGCGCCACCTCGTTCCGGAGCTGCAGCGGCGCGGCGTGTATCCGACCGCCTATGCGCCGGGTACGCTGCGCGAGAAGCTGTTCGGCGGCGCGGCGCGGCTGCCGGATACGCATCCGGCCGCGCAGTTTCGCGATATCGAGCAGGTCAAGCGCGATGCGGAGCAGGAAGCGGTCAGCGCATAACGAACGGCAACGTCCAGGCCGGTATGCCCGTGTACGGGGCAACCGGCTTCAGCACAAACGGCTTCGTGCGGCCCGGCGAAGCCGTTTGTGTTTACGGGGAGCGGCGAGCGCCCTCCCGCCAACGCTCACGCGGCGCTTTCGTCGTCGATGTCGCGCGCCGTCGGTTCGTAGCGCACGATCAGCAGGAACACGATCGGCGTGACCGCGCTGATCGCGACGACCCAGAACATGTCGGTACCGAGACGGGCTTGCAGGATCGGCAGCACGAACAGCGCCAGCGCCTGGCCGATGCCGCACAGCGATCGCCCGAAGCCGACGCCGGTGCCGCGGATCGCGGCCGGATAGGACAGCGTCGGATAGATCATCATCTGCGCGCCCGGCCCGAAGCCTTCCGCGAACAGCCACGTACCGAGCATCAGCAGCACGGCGCCAACCGCGAGTGCGCCGTGCGGATGCCCCGCCAGCGCGAGCGCGACGAGTGCGACCGTTTGCAGCGCGAACCCCGCGATCGCGACATGGCGCGACGGGTACCGATACGCGAGGCGCATGCCCAGCAAGCCGCCGGTAAACGCGAACAGCACGTTCAACGCGAGCGAGGCCGCGATCGTCTCGAACACGCCCGCGCCGAGAAACTGCGACAGGATCGACGGCAGGAAGAACGCGATCGCCGTGTATTCGAACGGAATGCACAGGTTCATCACGCTGGCGACGATCGTGCGCCCGAGATACGGGCGCTGGAACAGCACGCGAATCCGCACGGGCGGCGGGCCCGGCTCGCGTCGCGTATCCTCCGCTTCGTGGGCGTGAATGCCGTACGATTCGCGCAGGATGCGCGCGGCATTGGCCAGATCGCCCTGGTTCGCGGCCCACAGCGGCGATTCGTTCATGAACCGGTTCCGGAACAGGATGATGACGAGCGCGGGCACCGCGCCGAAGATCAGCGACGCGCGCCACAGCCAGCCCGCATGCTCGGCCGGCAACAGGAAATACAGGCCGAAGATCAGCAGGAAACAGACCGACGACGCGACGTACCACATCGGGCACCACGCCGCGAGCCGCGACGCCTTGTTGCCGCGACCGTTGAACTTCGAGAATTCGGCGAGAAACGCCATCGCGACGGACAGGTCGATGCCGACGCCGAGCCCCATCACGAAGCGGGCGCCGATCAGCACCCAGACGTTCGGTGCGAGCCCGGCCGCGATCGCCGCGACGACGAAGAACAGCATGTCGGCCATGAACACCTGGTAGCGGCCGATCCGGTCGGTCAGCCAGCCGCCGATCAGGCTGCCGAAGATCGTGCCGATCATGATCGCCGACCCGACCAGCCCGGTCAGCGCGGGCGTGAGGCCGAACTCGCGCGCGACGTCGTCGATGCCGTAAGACAGCGTCGTCAGGTCATACGCATCGAGAAACACGCCGCCGAGCGCCAGCAGCACGATCATCCGCGCATGGCTGACCGAACTGTCGACCGTGTTGATCAGGCGCGCGACGTCGCTCGCCGAGCGGATCGGGGAAGAGGCCGGGGTGACCGGGTCCAGGTGGATCGAACTCATCGCATTCCTTAATTTCACGCCGGATGACCGGCGATGTTCGCGTGGCGCGGGAAACCGGGCGTGCACATTCGCGGAGCGTCAGGCCATCCCGCGAAGGCGGTCCCGCTGCCGGCGAGGCCCGGCAGCCGAAATTCTGTTCCCCCGGTCCGGCAATCCCAAGCGATATAAAGCGATTAATTAATCGCCCTGCGTCATAAAGTTGCGCGGCCGGTGCGCTTAGCAGCCGCGCGCATGTTCAATCGCGGATTTCTTCGTTAACGGATCGCCGGCGCTTGGGTACATTAGCCCGCTACCCTGCCTGTTCGCGGCGCATTGCCGCTCTTCCGGAGATTCCCCGATGAAGCTGTTCTGGTCCCGCGCGTGGCAATCCGCGGCCCTCGTCATTGCCGCGCTCGCCGGTCTCGCATCGATGCCGGCCCACGCGGCGACGCCCGCGGAAATCCGCGTCGACTATGCGTACTACTCGCCCGAGAGTCTCGTGATCCGCCACTTCGGCTGGCTCGACGACGAGTTCAAGGCCGACCGGACGTCGATTCGCTGGGTGCTGAGCCTCGGCAGCAATCGCGCGCTCGAATACCTGAACAGCGGCGCGGTCGATTTCGGTTCGGCCGCCGGGCTGGCGTCCGTGCTCGCGCGCGCGAACGGCAATCCGATCCGCACGGTCTACGTCTTCTCGCGTCCCGAGTGGACGGCGCTCGTCGTACGCAAGGATTCCCCGATCCGCTCGCTTGCCGACCTGAAGGGCAAGAAAATCGCCGCGACGCGCGGCACCGATCCGTTCCTGTTCACGCTGCGGGCGCTGCACTCGGCCGGCCTGACGCGCGACGACGTCGAGATCGTCAACCTGCAGCATCCGGACGGCCGCACCGCCCTCGCGAACGGTCAGGTCGATGCATGGGCCGGGCTCGATCCGCACATGGCGGCCGCCCAGCTCGACGACGGCGCGCGCCTGCTGTATCGCAACGTCGCGTTCAATACGTACGGGTTCCTGAATGTGCGCGACGCGTTCGCCAGCCAGTATCCGCAGGCGGTTGCGCGCGTGCTGAAGGTCTACGACCGCGCGCGCCAGTGGATCGTTGCGCATCCGGCCGAAACCGCGCAGATCGTCGCCGACGAATCGAAGGTGTCGTTGCCGGTCGCGCGGCTGCAGCTCCAGCGCAACGACTTCAGCGATCCGGTGCCGGGCGACACCCAGCGCGCGGCGCTGAAGGCCGCCGCGCCCGTGCTGACGGCCGAGCAGCTGACCAAGCCCGGCGTCGATCCCGCGAAGATCGTCGATACGCTGATCGATCCGTCGTTCGCGCGCCCGATCGTCGCTGCGTCGCACTGAGCTGGCCGCCGATGACGGACACCGCTGCCCGGGACGATGCGCTTGCGCCCCGCCGTCCGGCCCCGCCCGAAGCGAGCCGGCGCGACCCGCTTCGCGGGTGGCGCATCGCAGGGCTCGCACTGCCGTTCGCCGCGCTCGCGCTGCTGGAGTGCGCCGTGCGCCAGGGCTGGCTGCCGGATCGCCTCGTCCCGGCGCCCAGCGAGATTCTCGATACGCTCGCGCGCATGGGTGTCACGCGGGTCGCACGCCATGTCGCTGCGAGTGCGTTGCGGGTGGCGGCGGGTTTTGCAGCCGGCGCCGGGCTCGCGCTCGTCGTCGGCGCGGCGATGGGCCTGAGCCGTCGGATCGACGCGCTGCTCGAGCCGACGTTTCAGGCGCTGCGCGCGATTCCTTCGCTCGCATGGGTGCCGGTGCTGCTGCTGTGGCTCGGTATCGACGAAGCGCCGAAGATCACGCTGATCGCCATCGGCGCATTCTTCCCGGTCCATCTTGCGGTGGTCGCCGGCATTCGCGACGTCGACCGCAAGCTCGTCGAGCTCGGCGCGGTGTACCGGCTCGGCCCATTGGCGCTGTTCCGTCGCATCCTGCTGCCGGCCGCGCTGCCGCAGATCGTCACCGGCCTGCGCACCGGCCTCAGTCTCGCGTGGATGTTCATGGTGGCCGCGGAGCTGATCGCGGCTACCCGCGGCCTCGGTTTCCTGTTGAGTGACGGCCGCGAAACCGGGCGCCCCGATCTCGTATTCGGCGCGATCCTGCTGCTCGCGTTGCTCGGCAAGCTGACCGATGGCGCGATGCGCCGCATCGAGTTGCGCTGGCTCGGCTGGCGCGATGCGTTCGACAGCGTGCCGCGGGAGGTGTCGAAATGAGTGCACATCCTTCGGCCCGCCCGGCCGCCGGCACCGATACGCCGCTGCTCGACCTGCGGATCGTCCGCAAGCTGTATGGCGGTCGCACGATCCTCGCCGACGTCGCGCTGCAGGTCGCACGCGGCGAGATCGTCTGCGTGGTCGGCCCGAGCGGTTGCGGGAAGAGCACGCTGCTGCGGATCGTCGCCGGGCTCGACGCCGACTTTCGCGGCAGCGTGACGCTGGACGGTAGCGCGCTCGCCGGACCGTCCGCGCGCGTCGGCGTGATCTTCCAGGAGCCGCGGCTGCTGCCGTGGCTATCGATCGCGGACAACGTCGGTTTCGCGGCCGGCCTACGAGGCGGCCGCGCGCCGAGCGTCGCCCGGTTGCTCGACGAAGTGGGCCTGGCGGGCGTCGCGCGGCAACTGCCGGCCACGTTGTCGGGCGGAATGGCGCAACGCGCCGCGATCGCGCGCGGGCTGTTCGGCGAACCGGATCTGCTGTTGCTCGACGAACCGTTCAGCGCGGTCGATGCGATCACCCGGATGCGCCTGCAGACGCTGCTGCTCGATGTCGTCCACCGGCACCGGATGGCCGCGATCGTCGTCACGCACGATCTCGACGAGGCGCTGTATCTCGGCGATCGCGTGCTGATGCTCGCGCCGAACCCGGGCCGTATCGACGGCGAAATCCACGTCGATGTCGCGCGGCCGCGCGATCGGCGCGATCCGTCGCTGGCGGCGCAGCGCGCGCGGCTGCTCGATGCGTTCCAGCGCTTTCACGATCGCGCGGTAGGCGACGCGGCCTGAACCACGGCCACGCCTGCCTGAAATCGCGTGCCTGCGCGCCCCGGATTGCGCCATGCGGGCAGCGCGACACGCGCATTCATTGCCGCGACGCTGACTGGACGAACGCGGCCAGATCGCGATTGAACCGCTCGGCCGCCTCGATGAACGGCGCGTGCCCCGACTCCGCGTACACCTTGCTGACCACACGCGGATTCAGCGCAGCCGCGCGCGCCAGCGTCGCGTCCGTATCGACGAGCGCGTCGCGACCGCCGTAGATGAAAAGCAGCGGCACGTGCGCGTGGCCGAGCCCCGCGGCCGCGAAGACCGTCATCGTCGGGACGGCCTTCTGCATGTCCCACGATGCCATCGCGGCGTTGGCGACCAGCCGCTCGAACGTGGCGGCGTCCGGTCGATGGTTGAAGCACAGACCGACGAAGGTGCGTTCGCCGTCGAGATGCGTTTTCAGATCCGGCGCGTTCATGTCCCGGTAAACATCGGGATGCGCGACGATCTGATCCCGCGCAAGCTCCACCACGCCGTCGACATACACCGCGCCGGCGATCCCGTGATCGCCGTACCTGGCGAGGTAATTCGAGATCACGACGCCGCCGAGCGACCAGCCGACCACGACGGGTTTGCGCGCATGCGCCCCCTGGATGACCGCCGCAAGATCGTCACCCCAACGGTTTCCGTCGCGATACGGTTCCGCGCCGGACGGCTTGTCCGACAGGCCGTGACCGCGCAGATCGTAGGTAATGATCCGGTAGCGCCGCAATGCGGGGCTCGCCACCTGGGCGTCCCAGTTCAGGCGACTGCCGAGCAGACCGTGGATCAGGATGACCGGCGGGCCGTCCGGGTCGCCGCTTTCCTGAACGGCCAGCTTGGCCCCGTCCGTCGAGCTGACCGTATAGCTCACGGGCGCGGCGGCCGCGGCGCTGGCGAATGCGACCGGCATCGCCCACGCGATCGCGGCAATCAGCAGGTTGATCAGCGATCGGAATTTCATGATGTTTTCCTGAAAGAGTGGCCGGAACGCCCAGTCTCAACCCTCACACCTGTGTGAGAGTCAAGCGGTTCGTGCTAACCTGCCTTTCATGAAAAATCCGTCTGCGCAGGCACACCTGACCATCGGCGAGCTCGCCCAACTCACCGGCGCGAGCGTGCGATCGATCCGGCACTACGACGAGCACGGCCTGCTCGCGTCGGTGCGGGCGGCCAACGGCTATCGCATGTTCCCCGACAAGGTGGTAACGCAGGTCAAACAGATTCAGCGCATGATCGCGACCGGTTTCACCATCGACGATATTCGCGGCTTTCCGGACTGCATGCTGCTGATTGACGGCGCCCGCTCGTGCGATCAGATCACCGACGTCCAGCGGGAACGCCTCGAAGCCATCGACCGTCAGATCGCGGATCTCGAGAAACGGCGCGCGAGGCTCGTGAAAACTTTGCAGGATGGCGCGGTGCCTCCGCTCGACTGACGCGCCGGCATTCCCGGCCGCCGCTCCTCGCTTCTCGCTCCTCGCTCCTCGCTTCTCGCTCCTCGCTTCTCGCTTCTCGCTTCTCGCTTCTCGCTTCTCGCTTCTCGCTTCTCGCTTCTCGCTTCTCGCTTCTCGCTTCTCGCTT
>NZ_CABVPX010000044.1 GCF_902499125.1 Burkholderia arboris | reverse complement strand
CGCGACGGTCACGGCCGCCGCCGCGAGCAGCGCGGCCGGCGGGAGTTTCGCGCGCAGCACGCGCCGCGCGGCGGCGGCGAGGCCGGTTTCGGCCGGCCGCATCGTCCGGATCGGTTGCATCGCGTGTCTCATTGCGTGAGGTCGATCTCGTAAGTGGCGAGGTTCTTGCCCGAGCCGTCGTCGGCCGCGACCTGCGTGATGCCGGTCAGGCCGGCCGCCGCGGCGTCGCCGAGACGGTTCGGCGCGGACGCGAACTGCACGTGCGCGACCGAGCTCGCGAGCTTCGTGAAGCGCCAGCTGCGCTGCGCGCCGTCGGCTGCGCGCGTGATCGCGCCGCGTTTCTTGACGAACGCGATCAGCACGTCGCGGTTCGCGTCGGGCGACGCGAAGATCGTCTTGCTGCCGTCGAGGCCCGGGAAGTTGCCGCCGCCGCTCGCGCGGTAGTTGTTGGTCGCGACGATGAACTGCGCGTTCGGATCGATCGGCGCGCCCTTGTACGTCAGGTTCTTGATGCGGCTGCCGAGCGGCTGCGTGACGTCGATTTCATACGCGAGATCGGCCGACGTGAACATGTCGAAGTTGTAGCCCGGGAAGGTGCTGACGAGCGGCTGCACGGTCGCCTTGGTCGGGTCGATCCGGTTGAAGCGCTTGGCGGCCGTCTCGAGCCAGTTCTTCACGTCGGCGCCGCTCACCTTCACCGCGTACACGGTGTTCGGATACAGGTACAGGTCGGCCGCGTTGTTGATCGCGAGCGCGCCCGGCGCGACGTCGGTGTAGTCGGTGCCGCCGCCGAAGCCGCTCTTGAACGGCGCGCTGACCGACAGCACCGGCAGCGACGCGTACTGCGGCAGGTTCGCCTGCACGTAGGTCTTCACGTAGTCGGCCTGCGCCTCGTTGACGATCTGGATCGCGCCCGGATCGCCGACATCCGCGAAGTACGAGTTCATCCGGTAGTCGGTCGAGCCGATCGGCGTCTTCACGTAGTCGATCGTCGCCTGGTGTTCGCCGGCGATCGCCGCGGACACCGACGGGTCGGCCGCGACGTAGCTCTTGTCGGCGTTCTGGGTCGAGCGCGCCTCGACGGTCGTCTGCGACTTGTCGACGCTCCACGTCTTGCCGTCGAACTTCAGGCCGAGCTTGATCACGCCGAGGTGCTTGCCCCAGTAGTTGGCCATCACGGTCGGCACGCCGTTGACGGTGCCCTTGACCTTGTCGACGCCCGGCAGGTTGAACTGCGACACGGTGCTGTTCGCGTCCGGGAACACCTGGTGCGAATGGCCGATCAGCATCGCGTCGATGCCCGTCACCTTCGACAGCCACCAGCTGCCGTTTTCCATCGTCGGCGAGTACGCGGAATTGTCGAGGCCGCCGTGCGAGATCGCGACGACGAGATCGGCGCCCTTCGCGCGCATCTCGGGAATGTACTTCTCGGCCGCTTCCTTCAGGCCGGTCGTGTAGACCTTACCGTCGAGCCAGCGCTTGTCCCAGTTCATGATCGCGGGCGGGGTGAAGCCGATGATGCCGATCTTCACGGGCGCGCTGACCGTCTTGCCGTCCGGCGTCGTCGCCGTCACCGTGCGCGTCAGGATCGTGTACGGCGTGAACAGCGGCGCGTTGGTTTTCGCGCTGATCACGTTCGCGAGCACCTGCGGGAAATTCGGACCCGCGCACTTCTTCTGCTGGGCCGGGGCCGGCAGGCCGTCGACCTCGAACGTGTTGCCGGTCACTTGCGACAGGTACGGCAGCCCGTAGTTGAACTCGTGGTTGCCGATCCCGCCGCCGTCGAATTTCGCGGCGTTCATCACCTTGTAGATCGCGAGCGTCTGGTCGCAGCCGACCGGTTTCACGAGCGCCTGGTAGTCCGACAGCGCGGTGCCCTGGATCGTGTCGCCGTTGTCGAGCAGCAGCGTGTTCGGGTACTGCGCGCGGGCCTGCGCGATCAGCGTCGACACACGCTCGAAGCCGAGCGAATTGTCTGCGGCGAGCTTGAAATAGTCATACGACAGCACGTTGGTGTGCAGGTCGGTCGTCTCGAGCAGCGCGAGCGTGGCCGTTGTGCCGACGGGCGCCTGGGCCTGCGGTTGCGACGGCGGCGTGGCGGTGACGTCGTCGCCGCCGCAGCCGGCGAGGGCGAAGGCGAGGCTGGCGAGCGCGGCGGCGGCCGGTACGTGGCGGCGGGAAAGCGGGGGGAAACGCATCGGTTGTCCTGTTCGGTGTTCTGTTTTATGAAACGCGAGGTACGCAACAAATGGCGGCGCGGTGCGCCGACGGCCTGATGTGCGGCGCGTGAGAGTATCGAAAGGAAACGTGACGGAAGAATGAAAGGTCGCGACGCCGGCCGCGGGCCGCGGCAGGCGGCGGCGTCCGGCGGGCCCGGCCGCAGTGCCCCGGCCGCGCGCACCCGGCCCGGCACCCCACGGAAATCCTCACGTCGCGGCGCCGGGCGGTTCGCTACAATGGCCGCTGTCATCCTTTTGCAAACAACCTGCCCTTGGACTTCGAGACTCCTCCCGGCCTGTCGGTCGACGCCGGCGGCCAGGGCCAGACGGTGCGCCTGTACGGCCAGTGGACCGCGCTCGCGCTTGCGCGCAATCGCGGCGCCGTCGCGCGCCGCGTCGCGAGCATCGCCACCGGGCGCGTGAGCGAATGGGATCTGTCCGGCATCGAGCGGCTCGATCACGTCGGCGGCCAGGCGCTGTGGCGCGTGTGGGGCCGCAAGCTGCCGGCCGGGGTCGAGCTGAGCGTCACGCAGCGCACGATCTTCGAGCGCATCGAACGGCTCGACAGCGAGCGCGAGGCGCCGGAGCGCGTCGTGCGCTTCGATCCCGTCACGCGGCTCGGCCAGGCGATCTTCGCGTTCGGCGAGCACCTGCAGGGCGGCATCGCGATGTTCGGCCTCGTGATCCTCGATGCGCTGTCGGTGCTGCGCCGCCCGAAGACGATGCCGTGGAAGGAAACCTCGGCGAACATCTACAGCGCCGGCGCGCAGGCGTTGCCGATCACCGCGCTCGTCGCGTTCCTGATCGGCATCGTGCTCAGCTACCTGTCCGCGCAGCAGCTGCAGATGTTCGGCGCGAACCGCTACATCGTGAACATCCTCGGGCTGTCGGTGATCCGCGAGCTTGGCCCCGTGCTGTCGGCGATCCTCGTCGCGGGCCGCTCGGGCTCGGCGATCACCGCGCAGATCGGCGTGATGCGCGTGACCGAGGAGCTCGACGCGATGCGCGTGATGGGCATCCCGCACGGGCTGCGGCTGATCCTGCCGCGCGTGCTCGCGCTCGGCATCGCCATGCCGCTGCTCGTGATGTGGACCAACATCATCGCGCTGACGGGCGGCGCGCTTGCCGCGAAGCTCGTGCTCGGGATCGACGTCAACTATTTCGTGCGCTCGCTGCCGGGCGTCGTGCCGATCGCGAACCTGTACATCGGCGTCGGCAAGGGCGTCGTGTTCGGCATGCTGATCGCGCTGGTCGCGTGCCATTTCGGCTTCCGGATCAAGGCGAACTCGCAGAGTCTCGGCGAAGGCACGACCACGTCGGTCGTGTCGTCGATCACGGTCGTGATTCTCGCCGACGCGGTGTTCGCGATCCTGTTCCAGAACGTGGGGCTCGGATGAACGCATCGAACGAAACGTCGGCGCATGCGGCGGCCAGCGGCGCCGGGGCGGTCGGCACGCAGCCGGCCGGGGAGGCCGATGCCGGCGACCTCGTGATCGAGGTGCGCAACCTGACCAAGCGCTACGGGCGCAACATCATTCACCAGAAGCTCGACTTCGACGTGCGGCGCGGCGAGATCGTGGCGATCGTCGGCGGCTCGGGCTCCGGCAAGACGACGCTGGTGCGGCAGATCCTCGGCCTCGAGCGGCCGACGTCGGGCACGATCAAGGTGTTCGGCGAGGACACGGCGACGATCGACGACGCGAGCGCGCGGATGATGCGCACGCGCTCGGGGATGCTGTTCCAGCAGGGCGCGCTGTTCTCGTCGATGACGGTGTTCGACAACGTCGCGCAGCCGCTGCGCGAGCTCGGCCGCGTGCCGCCGGACCTGCTGCACGACATCGTGATGCTGAAGCTCGAGATGGTCGGCCTGCCGTGCAAGCACGCGTCGAAGATGCCGGCCGCGTTGTCGGGCGGGATGGTGAAGCGGGTCGGCATCGCGCGCGCGATCGCGCTCGAGCCCGAGCTGCTGTTCCTCGACGAGCCGACGGCCGGCCTCGATCCGCAGGCGTCGGACGAATTCGTCGAGCTGATCGCGACGCTGCATCGCACGCTCGGGTTGACCGTCGTGATGGTGACGCACGACCTCGACACGATGGTCGCGCTGTCGACGCGCGTCGCGGTGCTGGCGGACCGCAAGGTGCTGGTCGCCGCGCCGGTCGA
The DNA here is from genome assembly GCF_902499125.1 of Burkholderia arboris. GTDB lineage: Bacteria > Pseudomonadota > Gammaproteobacteria > Burkholderiales > Burkholderiaceae > Burkholderia > Burkholderia arboris. Next base: position 52,486 of record NZ_CABVPX010000044.1, on the reverse strand, counting down.
GGAGGCCGCGAACGTCGATCATCCGTTCATCCACGAATATTTCCTGGGGCTGCGCGGGCGCCGCGCATTGCAGGCGCTGCCGCCCGAGCGGCGCGCGAAGCTGCCGAAGGCGGCCCTCGAACCGGCGCTGTCGAGCGTCGAGCTGTAACAGGCAAGGACAAGGAACCCTCCGATGGAAAACAAATCACATGCGTTCTGGGCCGGCCTGTTCACGATCGCGCTGACGCTCGCGATCGCGGGCACCGTGTTCTGGTTCAACGTCGACCGCACCGTGCGCGTGCCGTATGACCTGCTCGCGCGCACCAACGTGACGGGGCTGTTCCCGGACGCGGCCGTGCGCTTTCGCGGCCTCGACGTCGGCAAGGTGCAGTCGATCGGCTTCGATCGCACGCATCCGGGCCAGATCCGGATCCGGATCCTCGTCGACCACGACGCGCCGATTACGCAGTCGACCTACGGCAGCCTCGGCTTCCAGGGCGTGACGGGCATCGCGTTCGTGCAGCTCGAGGATACGGGGCGCGACCTGGCGCCGCTGCCGTCGTCGGCGAAGTCGATCGCGCAGATCCCGATGCGGCCGAGCCTGTTCGACCAGATCCAGGAGCGCGGCGACGTGCTGCTGCGGCAGCTCGAACTGGCCGCGAAGAGCGCGAATGCGCTGATGTCGCCCGAAATGCGCGAGCAGTTGCGTGCGACGGCCGAAAGCCTGCAGCACGCGGCCGACGGCGCGACGACGCTGACGAAGCAGCTCGGCCCGGCGGTCACCGCGCTGCCGGAAACGATGCACGAGGTGAATCGCGCGATGGCGTCGGCGAACACGTTGCTGCAGCCGAACGGGCCGCTCGTGTCGAACCTGAACAAGGCCGGCACGGCCGCCGAGCAGGTCGGCGTCGCGCTGAACGACCTGAACGCGCGCGTGCAGTACGACACGTTGCCGCGCTTCAATATGCTGGCCGGCAGCGTCGGCGATGCGTCGCGGCAATTGAAGGACGTGGCCGGTGAGCTCGGCCGCAACCCGCGCAGTCTGTTGTTCGGTTCGCCGGGCGCGGCGCCGGGGCCCGGCGAAGCGGGCTTCGTCTGGCCGGGTGCGACGGCCGGGAAGTGAAGCGCAAATCCATCGATCGTCCGGCCGGAAACGGCCGGGCCATGACGCCCATCGAAACCGGAAACATCATGCAGGAACACGCCATGCCACGAATCCTTGACCGCGCGCTGCGTCCCGCCGCGGCCGCGCTTGCCGTGCTGACGCTCGCGCTGGCGGCCGGCTGCGCCGGCAACAGCGCGGTGCTGTCGAATGTCCGCTACGACCTCGGGCCGGCCGCGTCGGTCGTGACGGCCGGTTCGGGCCCCGCGCTGAAGGTGCTCGACGTCGCCGCGCCCGACGCGCTCGACTCGGACAAGTTCGCGTACCGCCTCGCGTACGCGGACGCGCAGCATGTAGCCGTCTATCGCGACAGCCGCTGGACCGCGCCGCCCGCGCAACTTCTCACGCAGCGGCTGCGCGGCGCGCTGTCGTCGCGCGGCGCGGTGCTCGAAGGGTCCGACGGCGTGCGCGCGCCGACCCTCAAGGTCGACCTGAACGAATTCGAGCAGGTGTTCGACGGGCAGTCGCAGAGCCACGGCGCGGTGACCGCTCGCGCGACGCTGACGCTCGACGGCAAGGTGCTCGGCCAGCGCACGTTCGTCGCGCGCGCCCCGTCGAGCACGCCGGACGCGGCCGGCGGCGCCCGCGCGCTCGCGACGGCGAGCGACGAACTCGTGTCGCAGATCGCCGCGTGGGTCGGCATGCAGGCGTACGCGGGCACCCCGTGACGCGCGCCGCGCAGCCGCGATGAACGCGACCGGCTCGCATCGCGCATCGCCGCTCGCGCGGCAGGCCTTCGCCGCTTACGCGGCGCTCATCGTCTACGCGTCGCTGTATCCGTTCCAAGGCTGGGTGTCGCTCGGCATCGGGCCGTTCGACTACCTGTTCGCGCCGATGCAGCGTTACGTGACCGCCTTCGACGTGGTCACGAACGTGCTCGGCTATCTGCCGTTCGGCGCGCTCGGCGTGCTGGCGCTGCACCCGCGCTGGCGCGGTGTGGCCGCGACGCTGATCGCGGGCGGGCTTGGCGTGCTGCTGTCGGGCTCGATGGAGGCGCTGCAGACCTACCTGCCGACGCGCGTCGCGTCGAATCTCGATCTTGGCGCCAACGCACTCGGCGCGCTGCTGGGCGCGGCGCTCGCCGCACCGGCCACGGGCGCGCTGCTCGATCGCGGCGCGCTGCGCCGGCTGCGCTTCGCCTGGTTCGAGGCCGACGGCGCGACGCCGCTGCTGCTCGCCGTGCTGTGGCCGTTCGCGATCCTGTTTCCGTCGCCGTTCCTGTTCGGCATCGGCGACTGGCCGGCCGCGCTGTGGGAGCGCGCCGACGCGTCGATGCAGGACACGCTGCTCGCATGGCTGCCGGACGCGTGGCGCGTCAGCGAATGGCCCGAGCGGGTCGACGGCTGGCTGTCCGATTCCGCGTGGGAAGCCACGCTCGGCGGGCTGATGCTGTTCGCCGCGCTGGCGATCGCGTCGCTTGCGATGCGGCCGCGCGCGCCGCGCATCCGGCTGCTGATCGCGCTCGTCGTGGCGACGCTGGTGCTGAAGGCGGCCGCGACGTTCATGCAGTCGGCCACCGGCCTCGTCGTCGTCTGGGCGACGCCTGGCGCGCGGCTCGGCATCGAGCTCGGCTTCGCGGCCGCGCTCGTCGCGCTGCGCGTGCCGGAGACCTGGCGGGCGACGCTCGCGGCGCTCGCGCTGCTGGCCGGCGTCGCGCTCGTGAACCTGCTGCCGGTCAACCCGTTCTTCGACTTCACGCTGTCGGGCTGGCGGCAGGGGCGTTACGTGCATTTCAACAGCATCGCGCGCTGGCTCGCCTGGATCTGGCCCTACGCGGCGCTGATCTGGCTCGGCCAGCGCGTCGAGCATGCGTGGCTGCCGGCCGCGCTGCGCCGCTGACGCGGCGGTCCAGGCCGCGCGGCGGCGGCCATATCGCGGGCAGCCGCGCGCGCCGGTCGCTATAATCTTCGGCATCCTCCGTTGCCCCGCGCAACGGCAATCGCTCCTCTTTCCGCACGGCCTCGCGCCGGGCCGCTCGCCACCATCATGGATTCCTACTACCAGCACCACGTCTTCTTCTGCCTGAACCAGCGCGAACCGGGCGCCGAACGCCCGAGCTGCGCGCAATGCGGCGCGCAGACCATGCAGGAATACGCGAAAAAACGCGTGAAGGAACTCGGCCTCGCGGGGCCCGGCAAGGTGCGCATCAACAAGGCCGGCTGCCTCGACCGTTGCGAGGAAGGGCCCGTGATGGTCGTGTATCCGGAAGGCACGTGGTACACGTACGTCGACCAGGCCGACATCGACGAGATCGTCGAATCGCACCTGCGCGACGGCAAGGTCGTCGACCGCCTGAAGATCTGAGCGGGCCGGCCGAATGAACGTTCATACGCAGAAATCGCTGATCGCGGGCCCGGTCGGGCAGATCGAAATCGCGGTCGACCTGCCTGATGCCGTGCGTGAAGAAGGCGCCGCGCCGCGCGGCATCGCGCTCGTCGCGCATCCGCATCCGCTGTTCGGCGGCACGATGGACAACAAGGTCGCGCAGACGCTCGCGCGCACGCTCGTGCAGTTGAACTACGTCGTCTACCGGTCGAACTTCCGTGGCGTCGGCGCGACCGAAGGCGTGCACGACAACGGCACCGGCGAAGCCGACGACCTCGTTGCGGTGCTCGCGCACATGCGCGCGCAGCCCGCGTACGCGGACCTGCCGCTCGTGCTGGCGGGCTTCTCGTTCGGCACGTTCGTGCTGTCGCACGTCGCGAAGCGGCTGCGCGACGCGGGCGAGTCGATCGAGCGGATGGTGTTCGTCGGCACGGCCGCGAGCCGCTGGCAGGTGGCCGACGTGCCCGAGAACACGCTCGTGATCCACGGCGAGACCGACGACACGGTGCCGATCGCGTCGGTATACGACTGGGCGCGGCCGCAGGAACTGCCGGTCGTCGTGATTCCCGGCGCCGAGCATTTCCTTCATCGCAAGCTGCACGTGCTGAAGCGCATCATCGTCGACGCGTGGCGCTAGGGCCGGCGCAAGCCCGCCAATCGCGCGAACCGGCCCCGGCCCGCGTGCGGGCGCCGGCGTAAGCGCCGGCGGCCCGTCCCGCGCACCGGTACCCGGCCGGATGCACGATCCTTCCCGAAACGTCGCGCGACATCGCGCCGCACCGCGCGGCGTTCCGCCTGCCGCACGGCGACACGACTCGTCTTGCACACCGCCTGCGCACGCCTTTCGCGCGGCTTCGAGTGCGCGGGTCCGCAGCCTGCTCGCGCTATGCTCCCGAAGCCGGTGTGCGGCCGTCCGGCGCCAGGTTCGCGAAAACGCCGTTCGCGGCCACGTATAATGGCCGCATTCCGCGTCGCCCGCGGCCCGGCTGGGCCCATGCGGCGCTCGTTTCGCCGCCTGTCCGCCCGCTCGCGACGGCCGCGAACCGAACGCGTCCGCACGAGTCCAACCGGCGCGTTTCGCGTCGCCCGGCGATTTCCGGGCGAGTGCCCGAAACGCCCGCCGCCTTGCCGTTCAACCCTGCGCGTTTCGCACCGCACTTTCTGCCATCAGCCTGAATCGATCATGCGTCTGTCTCCCCAAGGCCTCAAGTCCCTCGCTTCCTCCATCGCCTTCGGCACCGCCGCGCGCAACGTCGCGCTCGGCGTGATGCTGCCCGTCGCGCTCGCATCGACGATCGTCGTCGCCGAGGCGAAGCCGGCCGCCAAGGCCAAGGCCGCGCATGCGGCGCCGGCCGCCGAGCAGTTCACCGGCGCGCCCGCGACCTACATGCCGGGCGCGGTGCCGCCGCCGGGCGTGAACGCACGCTCGTGGGTGCTCGTCGACGCGACCAGCAACACGGTGCTCGCGTCGGGCAATGCGGATGAACGCGTCGAGCCGGCCTCGCTGACGAAGCTGATGACCGCCTACCTCGTGTTCGAGGCGCTCGACAAGAAGAAGATCTCGATGGAGCAGATCGTCACGCCGAGCGACGCGGTGCGCCGCGTCGGCCGCGACGAGTCGCGCATGTTCATCGAGGCGAACAAGCCGGTGTCCGTGCATGACCTCGTGTACGGGATGATCATCCAGTCGGGCAACGATGCCGCGATCGCGCTGGCCGAACTCGTCGGCGGCAGCGAAGGGCAGTTCGTCACGCTGATGAACGACGAGGCGGCGCGCCTCGGCATGAAGGGCACGCACTTCGCCGACGTGAACGGCATGCCCGACCCGAACCACTACACGACGGCCGGCGACCTCGCGAAGCTGTCCGCGCACCTGATCCGCGATTTTCCGCAGTACTACAGCATCTTCTCGGAGAAGGAATTCAAGTACAACAACATCCGCCAGGGCAACCGCAACCGCCTGCTGTGGCTGGATCCGACGGTCGACGGCCTGAAGACGGGCCATACGCAGGCGGCCGGCTTCTGCCTGATCGCATCGGCGAAGCGCGCGATCCCGGGCGTCGACGGCCAGCGCCGCCTGGTGTCGGTGATGATGGGCGAGCAGAAGGAAGGCGAGCGCACGCAGGACAGCATGAAGATGCTGAACTACGGCTACAGCGCGTTCGATTCGGTGCGTCTGTTCAAGGGCGGCCAGGCAATGTCGACGCCGCGTATCTACAAGGGCAAGGAAAACACCGTGCAGGTCGGCGTGAAGGGCGACCAGTGGGCGACCGTGCCGCGCGGCCTCGGCGACAAGGTCAAGACCGAAGTCGACGTGAACGCGCCGCTGATCGCGCCGCTCGCGGAAGGCCAGCAGGTCGGCACCGTGAAGATCGTCGCCGACGGCAAGACGCTGTCGGAATTCCCGGTCGTCGCGCTGCAGGCGGTGCCGGAAGCGGGTATCTTCGGGCGTATCTGGGACTCGATCCTGCTGATGTTCAGCAAGAAGAAGTAAGCGCGACGGGCCTTTGTTTTTACGACTTCATCCCCATCTGTCATAGCTATGAGCCAAGCCGAATTCGAACCGATCGTCTACCTCAGCGTCTCGGCGCAGGAGGAACTGGTGCCGCTGTCCGAAGCCCGTGTCCCGGTGCTCGACCGCGGGTTCATCTTCGGCGATGGCGTGTATGAAGTCGTCCCCGTTTATGCACACGACGGCGCGCACGTGCCGTTCCGGATCGACCCGCATCTGGAGCGGCTCGCGCGCAGCCTGAAGAAGATCGGCATCGACAACCCGCACGACGCGGCCGGCTGGCGCGCGCTGATCGAGCGCGTGGTCGAGGCGAATGCCGAAGGCCTCGGCGACGGCAACGCGCTCGTCTACCTGCAGGTGACGCGCGGCGTCGCGAAGCGCGGCCATGCGTTCCCGGCGAACGCGGTGCCGACGGTGTTCGCGATGACGAGCCCGCTGCGCCTGCCGCCGGAAGAAGAGCGTGCGAAGGGTGTGCGCTGCGTGACGGCCGAGGATCGCCGCTGGCTGCATTGCGACATCAAGTCGATCTCGCTGCTCGGCAACGTGCTGATGGCGCAGCATGCGGCGGAACACGACGCGTTCGAGACGCTGCAGTTGCGTGACGGCTACCTGACCGAAGGGTCGTCGTCGAACGTGTGGGTCGTGAAGAACGGCGAGCTGCTCGCGCCGCCGCGCAGCAACAAGATCCTCGAAGGGATCCGCTATGCGCTGATCGAGGAGCTGGCCGACGAATGCAAGATCCCGTTCGTCGCGCGCGAGATCAGCGAAGTGGAGTTGCGCTCGGCTGACGAGATCATGATCACGTCGGCCACGAAGGAAGTGCTGCCTGTCACGTCGCTCGACGATCTGCCCGTCCAGGGCGGCAAGCCGGGCCCCGTGTTCGCGGCGCTGTATGACGCGTACCAGCGTGCGAAGGCACGCGAGTTTGAACAGTTTGACCTAACCCGGAGAAAATGATGAGCGAACCGACCAAAACCATCGAGGTCACCGGCGCGATCGATACCCGGAAGGAGTCGCTGCTGGAGTTTCCGTGCGATTTCCCGATCAAGATCATGGGCAAGGCGCACCCGGAGTTCAAGGACACGATCTTCAAGGTCGTCGCCGTTCACGACAACGAGATCGATGTCGAGAAGATCGAGGAGCGCGCGTCGAGCGGCGGCAATTACACGGGCCTCACGATCACCGTGCGCGCGACGAGCCAGGAACAGCTCGACAACATCTACCGCGCACTGACCGGCCATCCGATGGTCAAGGTCGTGCTCTAAGCGCCCGTTCCGGCGCTCCGGGGATCAGCGCAAACGGCCGCTGATCCCTTTCCATCCTCCCTCCAGCGCGCACTCGGCGGGACATTTCCCCGCCGCGCGCCGCGCGTCCAGTTCGTCGCACAGCTGCTGGTATTCCACGACCTGCTCGAGCAGCCAGGACCGGAACGCCTGCACGCGCGGCGTGCTCAGTAGCGGCGGCGGACACACGAAAAAATAGTGCCACGGGCTCTGCCCGTCGATGTCGAACAGGCGCACGATGCGCCCGTCGAGCAGGTCGTGCACCGCGAGCGAGCGGCGCACCAGCGCGATGCCCTGGCCGTCGATCGCGGCCAGCAGCAGGTTCGACGAATCCTGGTACAGCACCCCCCGTTTCGGCTCGGTCAGCGTATCGAGCCCGGCCGCGTCGAACCACGGCCGCCACAGCTCGTCATCCGAGCGCAGCAGGTTGTAATGCACGAGATCGGCAGGCGTCTGCGGCAGCTTGCCGCCGTTCAGCGTCGGTGCGCATGCCGGAAAGAACACCTCCTCGAACAGCGGCTCGACATGCAGCCCCGGATAGGTGCCGGAGCCGAAGCGGATCGCGAGGTCGACGTCGTCGCGCGCGAAATCGGTGAGCGAGTTGGTCGACTGCAGCTCGACGTCGATTTCCGGATGCCGCTCGATGAACGTGCCGATGCGCGGCGTGATGAAGCGCGCGGCGAACGACGACAGCATCGACACCACCAGCCGCCGGTCGCGGTCGCTCGAGCGCACCTCGCGCGTCGCGTCGGCGATCACCATCAGTGCGGTGCGGATCTGCTGCGCATAGCGCATGCCGGCGTCGGTCAGGCACAGCCGCTTGCCGTTGCGCGTGAACAGTTGCACGCCAAGCTCTTCCTCGAGCGCGCGCACCTGGTGGCTGACTGCGCCGTGCGTGACGAACAGCTCGTCGGCGGCGCGCGAGAAATTCTCGTGACGGGCAGCGGCTTCGAACGCGCGAACGGCGTTCAGCGCCGGTAGCTGGCGGAGGTCCATTTGCTAATTTTCCTCACATCGACGTGAAAATTGGTCGTTTTGTCAGACGCCTTGAAGTGACTACGATTGTAGCCATCGAAGCATTTATTGGCGGAGTCGATCATGCAAGAAATTTCTTCAAGCATCACCTTCGAAATCCCCGTGGGCGAAACCGTGCCGATGAAGGTGCAACGCAGCACGCGGCTGATCGTTCAATGCGGGCCGGTCTGGGCGACGCGCAGCAACGACGTCGACGACTACTTCCTGGTCGACGGCGAAACGCTGAAGCTGCGCCGCGGCGAGCGGCTGTGGCTCAGCGCGGAAGGCCGCGAGGGCGCGCGCGTCGCGTTCTCGGTGTCGCGGCCGCCCCGGGAGGTGGCACTCGGCGGGCTGGCACGCCTGCGCGAACGCTTGACCACGCTGCTCCACGACGGCTGGCGCACGGTCTGACCATCATTTCGTCCGACGGATACTGACAATCCGTCCCTTTCCAAGCCCGGCGAGACCCATGGGTTTTCGGTAAACTACCGCCCATGTCCGTCTCGCCGGTTTCCATCGTGTCCACGCCTGTCGCCGTTTCCGCATCGCCCGCCGACTTTCCGGCCCAGCCGGTCGCCGTGCGCTGGCGGGGCTTCGAGGCCTACGAGACGAGCTTCGACGCGATGCGCGCGTTCACCGACACGCGCACGGCCGACACCGGCGACGAGATCTGGGTGGTCGAGCATCCGCCCGTCTACACGCTCGGCCAGGCCGGCGACCCGGCCCACCTGCTGGTGGCCGACAGCGGCGTGCCGCTCGTGAAGGTCGACCGCGGCGGACAAATCACCTACCACGGCCCCGGCCAGATCGTCGTCTACCTGCTGCTGGACCTGCGCCGGCGCAAGCTGATGGTGCGCACGCTCGTGACGAAGATCGAGGAGGCCGTGATCGAAACCCTCGCGGCGTATAATCTCGCTTCGGTCCGCAAGGCGGGCGCGCCCGGGATCTACGTAGCATCCGGCGTACACGAGGGCGCGAAAATCGCGGCCCTCGGCCTGAAGATCCGCAACGGCTGCAGCTATCACGGGCTGAGCCTGAACGTGAAGATGGATCTGCGCCCGTTTCTTGCGATCAACCCGTGCGGCTATGCCGGACTGGAAACTGTCGACATGGCGAGCCTCGAGGTTGCCGCCGACTGGAACGACGTCGCCCACACGCTGGTGCGCCGTCTGATCGCCAACCTCGACGGCGCATCCGCGGCCGCCGACAAGCCGCAGGCACTGGAACAATCGAATGACTGACGTTACCGCTTCTCCCGCACCGGCCGATTCGGCCGCCACCGCTGCGTACGATCCGACCGCCAAGCAGAAGGCGCAGGCGAAGACGGCGCGCATCCCGATCAAGGTCATTCCGATCGAGAGGCTGAAGAAGCCCGAGTGGATCCGCGTGAAGGCGGCCACCGGCAGCTCGCGCTTCAACGAGATCAAGACGATCCTGCGCGAGCACAACCTGCATACCGTGTGCGAGGAAGCGAGCTGCCCGAACATCGGCGAATGCTTCGGCAAGGGCACCGCGACGTTCATGATCATGGGCGACAAGTGCACGCGCCGCTGCCCGTTCTGCGACGTCGGCCACGGCCGTCCCGATCCGCTCGACGCGGACGAACCGAAGAACCTCGCACGCACGATCGCGGCGCTGAAGCTCAAGTACGTGGTGATCACGAGCGTCGACCGCGACGACCTGCGTGACGGTGGCGCGGCCCACTTCGTCGAGTGCATCCGCGAAGTGCGCGAGCAGTCGCCGGAAACGCGTATCGAGATCCTGACGCCCGACTTCCGCGGCCGTCTCGACCGTGCGATTTCGATCCTGAACGCCGCGCCGCCCGACGTGATGAACCACAACCTCGAAACGGTGCCGCGCCTGTACAAGGAAGCGCGCCCGGGTTCGGACTATGCGCACTCGCTGAAGCTCCTGAAGGACTTCAAGGCGCAGCATCCGGACGTCGCGACGAAGTCGGGCCTGATGGTCGGCCTCGGCGAGACCGAAGAGGAAATCCTGCAGGTGATGCGCGACCTGCGCGCGCACGACGTCGACATGCTGACGATCGGCCAGTACCTGCAGCCGTCCGAGCACCACCTGCCGGTGCGTGCGTACGTGCATCCGGATACGTTCAAGATGTACGAGGAAGAGGCGTACAAGATGGGCTTCACGCACGCAGCCGTCGGCGCGATGGTGCGGTCGAGCTATCACGCCGATCTGCAGGCGCACGGGGCCGGGGTGGTCTGAGCGTCGCAATCCCGCTGCCGTCACACGCAGTCGAAAAAGCCCGCAGCGATGCGGGCTTTTTTGTTGCTGCTGCGGCCATCCGCGCTGCCGCATGGCAATCGTCACCCGACCGGACGCGCGATCCGGTCGAACGTGGAAAGCAAAGCTGAAACGGCATCGATAGCTTCGCAGGATAAGTTCGCTCCCGCCGCGCGCAAAGCTCCTATAGTCGGCTCTCCCGCAGCAATGCCCGCATTCCGAAGGAGAGCCGCATGTCCCGTTTCAGCTTCATCCGCCGCGCCGTCGTCGCGCTGACCGCCTTTGCCGCGCTCGGCGCGGCGCACGCCGAATCGCGCGAAGTCGTGATTGCGTACCAGGACATGGTCGTGCCGTGGCGTTATGCGCAGGCGAGCGGTGAAGTCGAAAAGGCGACCGGCTACAAGGTCACGTTCCGCAAGCTCGACAGCGGCGCCGACGTGATCCGCGCGCTCGCGTCGGGCTCCGTGCAGCTCGGCGAAGCCGGGTCGAGCCCGATCGCGGCCGGCCTGTCGCAGGGCCTCGACATCTCGCTGTTCTGGGTGCTCGACAACATCAACGACGCCGAGGCGCTCGTCGCGCGCAACGGCTCGGGCGTCACGAACGTCGCTGCGCTGAAGGGCAAGAAGATCGGCGTGCCGTTCGTGTCGACGTCGCACTTCCATACGCTCGTCGCGCTGCAGGCCGCGGGCGTCAATCCGAACGACGTGAAGATCGTCAACCTGCGTCCGCCCGAAGTCGCGGCGGCGTGGGCGCGCGGCGACATCGACGCGACCTATATCTGGGATCCGGTGCTCGCGAAGGTCAAGCAGTCGGGCACCGTGCTCACGACGTCGGGCCAGGTTGCGAAAGAAAGTGGCAAGGCGACCTTCGACGGCTTCGTCGTGAGCCGCAAGTTCGCGCGCGAGAACCCCGAGTTCGTCACGCGCTTCGTGAAGGTGCTCGCGGCCGCCGATGCCGACTACCGCGCGCACGCGGCGGCATGGAAGGTCGGCTCGCCGCAGGTCGCCGCGGTGGCGAAGGTGTCGGGCGCGAACGCGCAGGACGTGCCGGCCAGCCTCGCGCTCTACGCATTCCCGACGGCGGCCGAGCAGGCGTCGCCGACGTGGCTCGGCGGCGGCGCGCAATCGGGCGCCGCGAAGTCGCTCGCGGCCACGGCCACGTTCCTCAAATCGCAGGGCACGATCCAGACGGTGCTGTCCGACTATTCGGCCGGCGTCGATCCGCAGTTCGTGCAGAAGGCCGCGCGCTGAGCGCGGCGATCATCGCGGAGTCCTGAGCATGAGCACGCTGGAAGTCCGTCAGGTATCGGTTGCCTATCCGGGCGAGCGCGGCAGGCCGACGACGCAGGCGCTCGCGCGCGTCGACCTGCGCATCGAGGCCGGTGAATTCGTCGTCGCGCTCGGCGCGTCCGGGTGCGGAAAGACGACGCTCCTGAACTGCATGGCCGGCTTCGTCGCGCCGACGACGGGCGACGTGCGCGTCGACGGCGTGCCGGTCGCGGGCCCCGGCGCCGATCGCGGCGTCGTGTTCCAGAAATACGCGCTGCTGCCGTGGCTCGACGTGCTCGGCAACGTCGCGCTCGGGCTGCGCTTCGCGCGCGTGTCGAAGGCCGAACGCGAAGCGCGGGCGCGACAGATGCTCGCGCTCGTCGGGCTCGACAACCATGCGCATGCGCGCGTGTACGAACTGTCGGGCGGGATGCAGCAGCGTGTCGGCATCGCGCGTGCGCTGGCGAGCGACCCGCGCGTGCTGCTGATGGACGAGCCGATGGGTGCGCTCGACGCGATGACGCGCGGCACGATGCAGGCGCTCGTGCTCGACGTGTGGGCGCGCACCGGCAAGACGGTGTTCTTCATCACGCACGACGTCGAGGAGGCATTGTTCCTCGCGACGCGCCTCGTCGTGATGACGCCGGGCCCGGGACGCATCGCGGAAACCTTCGAGCTGCCGTTCGCGCGCCGCTACGTCGAATCGCGCGATGCACGTGCGGTGAAATCGTCACCGGAATTCATCGCGTGGCGCGAGCGGCTGATCTCGTACCTGCATCGCGACGAGGCGGTTGCGGAGCCGGCGTGATGAGCGAACTCGCGCGACACGGCGTGGCCGTCGGGCGCGGCCGTAACAGTACTTTGCACAGGCAGGACAGCATGAGCACGCAGGATTCGTGGACGGCCGATCGCGCGGCCGCAGGCTTCGAGCAGGGCGATCGCACGCGGCCTCAGGCGGCGCGTCGTGCGCCGTCGTCGCGCCGTTACCGGCTGCCGGGGGAAGGGAAGACCGCAGGGCTGAGCGCGGCGACGGTCGCGGCGCTGGCCGTGCTGTGGTGGGTCGCGACACATCGCCAGTGGTTGCCGCCGCTGTTCCTGCCCGCACCGGAAGCCGTGTGGGCCGCTTTCGTCGATGCGTGGCACGGCCGCATTCAGGGCGGCCTGCCGCTGTCGGAACATCTGCTGTGGAGCGCGGCGCGCGTGTTCGGCGCATTTTTGCTGGCGACGGCGATCGGCGTGCCGGCGGGCATCCTGATGGGCGTGAGCCGCGTCGCGCGCGGCGTGCTCGATCCGCTGCTGGAGTTCTACCGGCCGCTGCCGCCGCTCGCGTACCTGCCGCTCGTCGTGATCTGGTTCGGCATCGACGAAACGGCGAAGCTCGTCGTGATCTTCCTCGCGTGCTTCGCGCCGATCGCGATGGCCGCACGCGCCGGCGTGCGCGCGGCGACGGTCGAGCAGATCAACGCCGCGTATTCGCTCGGCGGCAGCTTCGCGCAGATCGTGCGCCACGTGGTGTTGCCGGCCGCGCTGCCGGAAATCCTCACGGGGCTGCGAATCGCGATCGGGTTCGGCTGGACGACGCTCGTTGCGGCGGAGATGGTTGCCGCGACGGCCGGGCTCGGGCAGATGGTGCTCAACGCATCGAGCTTCCTGCGTACGGACATCGTCGTGATGGGGATCCTGATCATCGGCGCGATCGCGTGGCTGTTCGATCTCGCGATGCGGTGGGTCGAGCGGCGGATCGTGCCGTGGAAGGGAAGAGGCTGACGTCGCGCAGGCGGCGCGGGCGACGCACACGCGCCGCCTTTGCCTGCCGCACTCAATCGCCCATCGCGACCCCTTCCCGGCGCGGATCCGCGCCGCCGAACCACACCGTCTGCCCCTGCACGTTCAGCCGCTGGATTCCCTGCAGCCCCGAGTTCATCTCGACGAGCTGCACGTCGTGCCCGCGGCCCTTCAGCCCGTCGGCGAGCGCATCCGACACGCGGCCGCGTTCCAGTTGCGTCGGCCCGTTCATCGACCCGAAGTTCGGTAGCGCGATCGCCTGCTGCATCGTCATGCCCCAGTCGAGCACGCCGACCAGCGTCTTCGCGACGTGATTGATGATCGCGGGGCCGCCGGCCGAGCCGACGATCATCGTCACCTGTTTCGTCTTCTTGTCGAACACGAGCTCCGGCGACATCGCCGAGCGTGGCCGCTTGCCAGGCTGCACGCGGTTCGCGACCGGCCGGCCGTTGTCGTTCGACACGAACGAGAAATCGGTGAGCTGGTTGTTCAGCATGAAGCCGCGCACCATCAGCCGCGCGCCGAACGCATCCTCGATGCTGGTCGTCATCGACAGCGCCTGGCCGTAGCGGTCGACGATCGCGATGTCGGACGTCGACGGCAATTCGGGGCTGCGGTCGTCGGCCATCGCGAGCGTCGCGCCCTGCGGCGCGCCGGCCTGCGCGACCCCCATGCTGTTGTCGCCGATCAGCCGCGCGCGCTGCGCGAGATAGGTCTTGTCGGTGAGGCTCGCCCAGGTGCCGCCCGGCAGCGGCACGAAGTCGGGATCGGCCACGTAGCGTGCACGGTCCGCGTATGCGAGACGCCCGGCTTCGCTGAACAGGTGCGCGGCGAACGGCGTCGGCTCGTAGCCGGCATCGTTGCGCACCGGCTTCTGCGCGCCGATCTGCTGCCAGTCGGGCATCGCTTCGAGGATGCCGAGCATCTGCGCGATCGCGAGGCCGCCCGACGACGGCGGCGGCATCCCGCACACGACCGAGCGCCGGTAGTCGGCGCACAGCGGCGTGCGCACCTTCGCCTTGTAGCGCGCGAGATCCTGCAGCGACAGCAGGCCCGGGTTGGTCGGGTGCTTGCGCACCTTCGTGACGATGTCGCGCGCGATCGCGCCGCTGTAGAACGCGTTCGCGCCGCGATCGGCGACCTGGCGCAGCACGGTTGCGAGCGCGGGGTTCTTCAGCACCGTGCCGGCCGCCTTCGGCGTGCCATCGGCGTTGTAGAAGTACGCACGCGCGGCCGGGTCGTTCTTCAGGTACTTGTCGTTCGCGATCAGCGTCGCGAGCCGCGGGCTGATCGTGAAGCCGTGCTCGGCGAGCCGGATCGCCGGCTGGAACAGCCGGCGCCACGGCAGCTTGCCGTGCGCGCGGTGCGCGGCGTCGAGCATGCGCAGCACGCCCGGCGTGCCGACCGAGCGCCCGCCGACGACACCTTCGTAGAAGCCCATCGGCTGGCCGGTCGGCCCGTAGAACAGCCGGTCGGTCGCAGCGGCCGGCGCGGTTTCGCGGCCGTCGTATGCCTGCGTCGCCTTGCCGTCGAAGTACAGCATGAACGCGCCGCCGCCGATCCCCGACGATTGCGGCTCGACCAGCGCGAGCACCATCTGCGTCGCGATCGCGGCGTCGATCGCGGTGCCGCCGGCCTTCAGCATGTCGTAGCCGGCCTGCGTCGCGAGCGGGTTCGCGGCGGCGATCATGAAGTGCTGCGAAGTCCAGCCCGGCTTGTCGGTCCAGCCGGACGACAGTTCGGGCGCATGAACGCCGGGCAGCGGGACGGCCGCGCCCGATGCGGCGGCGACCGGGACGACGGCGTCCGACGGCGCGGACGGGGACGTGCAGCCGGCGTTGAGGGCGACGAGCGCGACGGCGGCAAGCAGCGTCCAGGGACGCGAAGGCGGGCGAATCCGGTCGAACATTGAACCCTCGGCAGCAGTGAATGCGAATGAGGCGATGGCGCCGGCGCAACGCGGCTGCCGGCCCCGGCGCGCTATTGTCGCCGCGCCGCCGGCGGATTGTCATCCGACAGAAAACCCTGACGCATCCCGCCGGGCCCGCCCCGGCCGGTCTTTCCGGCCTGTTCGAGGATGAACTCTATGAACGTCGACGTCGCGCGCGTGTGGTGCCGGTTCGGCATGTACAGCATGTACATGTGCGTGCCGAAGATGCTGAGCCGGTACGCGTCGAGCGACGTGACGACGGTGCCGCGCCGCATGTCGTCCTGCATCACGTAGTCGGGCACGATGCCGACGCCGATCCCCGCGAGGATCGCCTGGCGCAGGAACAGGAAGTTCTCCGAAATCAGCGTGGGCTCGAGCAGTACCTCGTGGCGCTCGTCGCCGAGATACGCGGCGATCCGCAACTGCCGGCCCATCACCGTCGCGGTGACGACCGGCGCGGCGGCCAGCGCGCCGAGGCTCGACGGCATCCCGTGCGCGGCCGCGAATGCGGCCGACGCGCACGCGACGTAGCGCACCGCACCCATGTCGCGCGCGACGAGGTTCTGCGGCGGCTCCGGCATCACGCGCACCGCGATGTCGATCTCGTCGCGCATCAGGTCTTCCACGCGGTTCTCGAACACGACGTCGAGCACGATGCCCGGATGCAGCCGCTTGAACGCGAGCAGCCATTCCGACATCACCATCTGCCCGTAGCCGCTCGGCACCGACAGCCGCACGCGGCCCTGCAGGTCCTGGCCGAGCGTCGTCACCGATTCCTGCGCGGCGAGCAGTTCGTTGCGGATGCGCCGGCCGTGCTCGTACAGCTTCAGCCCGATCTCGGTCGGCTCGATGCGCCGCGTCGTGCGCCGCACGAGCTGCTGGCCGATCGAGCGTTCGAGCTGGTTCAGCCGGTAACTGACGTTCGCGCGGCTCATCTTGAGCCGCTGCGCGGCCTTGCTGAGATTGCCCGCGTCGAGGATCTCGACGAGCAGCGTCAGCGCATTCAGGTCCATGCTCCGAGTCTCCTGATCCGTCCCGTTTAACGGTTGGAAAGCATCCAGTGTCAAGTCAGACTTGACAGCTTGTAAAAGCGAGAGGGAATTGTCAATGAATCTCGATCAATCGAGAATCGGGTCATGCTTGGTGCACAGATCGCCGTGGGGTCGGAGTAGGCGCTGAAGCGCCAACTCTGACCATCCACGCCATGGGGCTCGAGTAAGCGCTAAAGCGCTAACTCGGGCCGACAGGAGAAACCATGAATTCCCCCGCCACCCCCCAAACCGGCACGGTCACGCGCGAGCGCCGCGACAAGGTGCTCGTCGTCACGATCGACCACCCGCCCGTCAACGCGCTGTCCGCCGCCGTGCGGCAGGGCCTGGCCGACGCGCTCGACGCCGCGCAGGCCGACGACGCGATCCGTGCGGTGCTGATCGTCGGCGCCGGCCGCAACTTCATCGCGGGCGCCGACATCCGCGAATTCGGCAAGCCGCCGGTGCCGCCGTCGCTGCCCGACGTGTGCGAGCGGATCGAATCGGGCACGAAGCCGGTCGTGGTCGCGCTGCACGGCGCGACGCTCGGCGGCGGCCTCGAAGTCGCGCTGGCCGCGCATTACCGGCTCGCGGTGCCCGGCGCGAAGCTCGGGCTGCCCGAAGTCACGCTCGGCCTGCTGCCCGGCGCGGGCGGCACGCAGCGCGCGCCGCGCCTGATCGGCGCGAAGGCCGCGCTCGACCTGATGCTGACGGGCCGCCATGCGAGCGCCGAGGAGGCGCTCGCGCTCGGCCTGGTCGACCGCGTCGCGCACAGCGACGACACGCTCGCCGAAGGGCTCGCGTACGCGCAGGAACTCGTGTCGCTCGGCGCACCGGTGCGCCGCACGCGCGATGCGCAGGGGCTCGCCGATCGCGCGGCCGCGCAGGCTGCGATCGACGCGGCGCGCGCGGAGCTGCCGAAGAAATCGCGCGGGCTGTTCTCGCCGGCGAAGATCGTCGACGCGGTCGAGGCCGCGCTCACGCAGTCGTTCGACGCGGGGATGAAGTTCGAACGCAGCCTGTTCCTGCAATGCATCGACAGCCCGCAGCGCGCGGGCCTCGTGCACGCGTTCTTCGCGGAGCGCGAAGCGGCGAAGGCGCCCGAGGCGCGGCGCGCGAGCGCGCGGCCGGTCGAGCGGATCGGCGTGGTCGGCGGCGGCACGATGGGCGCGGGCATCGCGGTCGCGGCGCTCGACGCCGGGCTGCCGGTGACGATGATCGAGCGCGACGAAGCATCGCTCGCGCGTGGCCGGGCGCACGTCGAGAAGGTGTACGACGGCCTCGTCGCGAAAGGGCGGATGACGCCGGCCGCGCACGCGGCGCGGCTCGCGCGCTTCAAGGGCAGCACGTCGTACGACGCGCTCGCGCAGGCCGACGTCGTGATCGAAGCCGTGTTCGAGGACATGGCCGTCAAAAAGGCCGTGTTCGCCGAGCTTGCGCGCGTATGCAAGCCGGGCGCGGTGCTCGCGACCAATACGTCGTACCTCGACATCGACGAACTGGCCGAGAGCACCGACCGGCCGGCCGACGTGATCGGCCTGCATTTCTTCTCGCCGGCCAACGTGATGAAGCTGCTCGAGATCGTCGTGCCGTCGCGCGTGAGCGCGGACGTCGTCGCGACCGCGTTTGCGCTGGCGAAGCAATTGAAGAAGACGCCGGTGCGCGCGGGCGTATGCGACGGCTTCATCGGCAACCGGATCCTCGCCGTCTATCGCACGGCGGCCGACTACCTGATGGAAGACGGCGCGTCGCCGTACCAGATCGATCGCGCGGTGCGTGCATTCGGCTTCCCGATGGGCCCGTTCCAGGTCGTCGACCTCGCGGGCGGCGACATCGGCTGGGCGACCCGCAAGCGCCGCGCGGCAACGCGCGACCCGCGTGCGCGCTACGTGGAGATTTCCGACCGGCTGTGCGAGCGCGGCTGGTTCGGGCAGAAGACGTCGCGCGGCTACTACCTGTACCCGGACGGCGCGCGCATCGGCACGCCGGACCCGGAAGTCGACGCGATCGTCGCGGAAGAACGTGCGAAGAAGGGCGTCGCGCCGCGCACGTTCACCGACGACGACATCCTGCGCCGCTACCTCGCCGCGATGATCAACGAAGGCGCGAACGTCGTGCACGAGAAGATCGCGCTGCGCCCGCTCGATGTCGACGCGGTGTTCCTGTACGGCTACGGCTTCCCGCGCCATCGCGGCGGCCCGATGCACTACGCGGACACGGTCGGCCTCGCGAACGTGCTCGCCGATATCCGCGCATTCGCGAAGGAAGATCCGCTGTTCTGGAAACCGTCGCCGCTGCTCGTCGATCTCGTCGCGCGCGGCGCGGATTTCGCGAGCCTGAACCGCGTCGACTGAACGCCCACCGCATTCGCAACGGAACGAAGATGGACCTCAATTTCACTCCCGAAGAGGAAGCCTTCCGCACGGAAGTGCAGCGCTTCCTGCAAGCCGGACTGCCCGAGCGCATCGCGCGCCAGGTGAAGGGCGGCCTGCACCTCACGCGCGACGACATGCGCGAATGGCACGCGATCCTCAACGCACGCGGCTGGCTCGCGAGCCACTGGCCGAGCGAATACGGCGGCCCCGGCTGGAGCGTCGCGCAGAAGTTCCTGTTCGACAACGAATGCGCGCTCGCGGGTGCGCCGCGCATCGTGCCGTTCGGCGTGAACATGCTCGGCCCCGTGCTGATCAAGTACGGCAACGAAGCGCAGAAGCGCCACTGGCTGCCGCGCATTCTCGACGGCACCGACTGGTGGTGCCAGGGCTACTCGGAGCCGGGCGCCGGCTCCGATCTCGCGGCGGTGAAGACGAGCGCGGTGCGCGACGGCCATCACTACGTCGTGAACGGCCAGAAGACGTGGACCACGCTCGGCCACTACGCGAACATGATCTTCTGCCTCGTGCGCACCGCGACCGACGTGCGCAAGCAGGAGGGCATCAGCTTCCTGCTGATCGACATGGACACGCCGGGCGTCGAGGTTCGCCCGATCATCACGCTCGACGGCGAGCACGAGGTGAACGAGGTGTTCTTCACCGACGTGCGCGTGCCGGTGGAGAACCTCGTCGGCGAAGAGAACCGCGGCTGGACCTACGCGAAGTACCTGCTCACGTACGAGCGCACCAACATCGCGGGGGTCGGCTTCTCGACGGCTGCGTTCGACCGGCTGCGCGCGGTGGCCGCGAAGGTCACGAAGAACGGCAAGCCGCTCGCGGACGATCCGTTCTTCGCGGCGCGCGTCGCGCGTGTCGAGATCGAACTCGAGAACATGCGCACGACCAACCTGCGCGTGCTGGCGGCGGTCGCGGGCGGCGGCGCGCCGGGCGCGGAAAGCTCGATGCTGAAGATCCGCGGCACGCAGATCCGTCAGGAGATCACCGCGCTGATGCGGCGCGCGATGGGGCCGTACGCGCAGCCGTTCGTCGACGACGCGCTCGATGCCGGGTACGACGGCGAACCGGTCGGCCCGGACGAAGCCGCGAGCGCCGCGCAGCAGTACTTCAACAACCGGAAGCTGTCGATCTTCGGCGGCTCGAACGAGATCCAGAAGAACATCATCGCGAAGATGATGCTCGGGCTGTAACGAGGGACGCGACGATGGATTTCCAGCACACAGAAGACCGCCGGATGCTGGCGGATACGTTGAACCGCTTCATCGCCGAACAGTACGCGTTCCCGGTGCGCGATCGCATCGCGCAGTCGGCCGCAGGCTTCGATCGCGCGATGTGGCAGCGCTTTGCTGAACTGGGCACGGTCGGTGCGCTGTTTGCCGAAGCCGATGGCGGTTTCGGCGGCGCGGGTTTCGACATCGCCGTGGTGTTCGAATGCCTCGGGCGCGGGCTCGTCGTCGAGCCGTTCCTTGGCGCGCTGCTCGCGGGCCGCGCGCTGTCGCTCGCCGGCGGCGCCGCGCATCGCGACCGGCTCGCCGCGTTGATCGACGGCAGCGCGAGCGCCGCGTTCGCGCACGATGAACCGGGCTCGCACTATGAACTGACGACCGTGCGCACGCGGGCCGAACGCTCGGGCGACGGCTGGGTGCTGACGGGCGCGAAGGGCGTCGTCGACCAGGCCGCGCAGGCGGCGTTCTTCGTCGTCAGTGCGCGCGTGTCCGGGCAGGACGACGACGCGGCCGGCATTGGCCTGTTCGTCGTGCCGGCCGATGCGCCGGGCGTGACGCTGCGCGACTACCGGAAGATCGACGGCGGCCGCGCGGCCGAAGTGCGCTTCGAGCGCGTCGCGCTGCCGGCCGATGCGGCGCTCGGCGCGCCCGACGGCGAAGCGGGCGCCGCGCTGCTCGAACGCGTGCTCGGCTACGGGCTGCTCGCGCTGTCGGCGGAAGCGCTTGGCGCGATGGACGTCGCGAAGGAGCACACGCTCGAGTACCTGCGCACGCGCAAGCAGTTCGGGCTGCCGATCGGCAGCTTCCAGGCGCTGCAGCACCGGATGGCCGACCTGCTGCTCGAAGTCGAGCAGGCGCGCTCGGCCGTGATCAACGCGGCCGCGCAGCTCGACGCGCCGCGCGTGGTGCGCGAACGCGCGCTCGCGGCCGCGAAAACCACCATCGGCCGGATCGGCACGCTCGTCGCCGAGGAGAGCATCCAGCTGCACGGCGGGATCGGGATGACGTGGGAGCTGCCGCTGTCGCACTACGCGAAGCGCCTCGTGATGATCGATCACCAGCTCGGTGATGAAGATCACCATCTCGCGCGTTACATCGCGCTGTCGAAACAGTAAAGGCGCAAGACGCGAATGGAGGAGACAAGGATGACGAACGAACCGCGCGCGTTGCCGCTGGCCGGCGTGAAGGTGCTCGATTTCTCGCGCGTGCTGGCGGGCCCGTGGTGCGCGATGGTGCTCGCCGATTTCGGCGCGGAAGTGATCAAGGTCGAGCATCCGGTGCGCGGCGACGATACGCGCGACTGGGGCCTGCGGATCGGTGACACCGAAACCACCTATTTCAACAGCGTGAACCGCAGCAAGCGCTCGATCTGTCTCGACCTGCAGACCGACGAAGGGCGGCGGCTCGCGCGCGAGCTGGCCACGCAGGCCGACGTGGTGCTTCACAACTTCAAGTTCGGCGGCGCGGAAAAACTCGGGCTTGGCTACGACGCACTGGCCGAACTGAATCCGCGCCTCGTGCACTGCGCGATCTCCGGCTACGACCGGTCGGGCGCCGAGGCCGCGCGGCCCGGCTACGACCTTGTCGTGCAGGGCGAGGCCGGGCTGATGGCGCTGAACGGCGAGGCTGGCCAGCCGCCGCTGAAGTTCGGCGTCGCGGCGGTCGACCTGTTCACCGGCATGTATTCGGCGCAGGCGATCCTCGCCGCGCTGTACGAACGCCACGCAACCGGGCGCGGGCGGCGCATCGAGATGGCGCTGTTCGACTGCGGGCTGATGATCACCGCGTACTACGGGCTCGACGCGCTGCTGATGGGCGAGGATCCGCCGCGCTATGGCAACGCGCATCCGTCGATCGTGCCGTACGGCGTGTTCGACGCGGCCGACGGCCCGCTCGTGATCACGGTCGGCAACAACACGCAGTTCGCACGCTTTTGCGATGCGATCGAGCGGCCCGACCTCGCGGCCGATGCGCGCTACAAGACCAACCTCGGCCGCTCGGAGAATCGCGCCGACCTGCTGTCCGAGATTCGTCGCGAACTCGCACGCCGGTCGCGTGCGACGCTGCTCACCGCGCTCGCCGACGCGGGCATTCCATGCGGCGAAGTGCTTGGATTGCACGAGGCGCTGACGTCCGAACGAGCAACGAGCGCCGGGCTCGTCACGCGGCAGCCGCATCCGGTCGCGGGCGGCGTCGACGTGCTGGCGCCGCCGTACCGCTTCGACGGCGCTCGGCTGCCGGTGCGCGGTGCGCCGCCGGTGCTCGGTGCCGATACGGATGCGGTGCTCGGCGGCTGGCTCGGGATGTCGGCCGACGAGGTCGCGCGGCTGCGTGCGGATCGCGTCGTGTAACGGATGTTTTTACGCCGCGGCGCGGGCGGGTTCGGATCACGCGCCGGCCATCCACAGAAATCTCCTCGCGACGACGAGGAAGAAATGGAGACACCATGGAGCTTTCCGTCATCGAATCGGTCACGGCGCGCCGTGACTACCAGCAGCTCGTGCGCGCACGGCGCCGCTTCAGCTTCACGCTCACGGCGCTGATGATCGCCACGTACTACGGCTTCATCCTGCTCGTCGCGCTCGCGCCGCACGTGCTTGCGGCGCCGCTGTACCGCGGCGCGACGACGACGGTCGGGATCGCCGTGGGCGTCGCGATCATCCTGGTCGCGATCGGGCTGACCGCCTGCTACGTGCTGCGTGCGAACCGTGCGTTCGACCGCCGCGTCGACGCGATCCTGCAGCGTTCGTGATGGAGGCCGACATGCGACGTACCTCGATCGCGCCCGGCGCGCTTGCTGCTTCCCTCGCTCTCGTTTCCTCCGCCGCCCATGCGGTATCCGTCGCGGGCCCGATGCCCGACAAGGTCGAACTGAACCCGGTCGCGATCGGGATGTTTTTCGCGTTCGTGTTCGCGACACTCGCGCTCACGCGCTGGGCCGCGCGGCGCACGCGCTCGACGCGCGACTTCTACACGGCCGGCGGCGGCATCACCGGGCTGCAGAACGGGCTCGCGATCGCGGGCGACTACATGTCGGCCGCGTCGTTCCTCGGGCTGTCCGGGATGGTGTTCATGTTCGGCTTCGACGGGCTCATCTATTCGATCGGCTTTCTCGTCGGCTGGCCGTTCGTGATGTTCCTGATCGCCGAACCGCTGCGCAACCTCGGCAAGTTCACGTTCGTCGACGTCGTTGCATACCGCTTCGCGCAACGGCCGATCCGGCTGCTGACGTCCGCGAATTCGCTGACGATCGTCGTGCTGTACCTCGTCGTGCAGATGGTCGGCGCGGGCAAGCTGATCCAGTTGCTGTTCGGGCTGTCGTACGGCACGGCCGAGCTGATCGTCGGCGTGCTGATGGTCGTCTACGTGTTCTTCGGCGGGATGACCGCGACGACCTGGGTGCAGGTGATCAAGGCCGTGCTGCTGCTGTGCGGTGCGACGCTGCTCGTCGTGCTCGCGCTTGCCGAATTCGGCTTCAGCGTCGACGAGATGTTTCGTCGCGCGGTGGCCGTGCATCCGGGCGCGCTGTCGATCATGGGCCCCGGCAAGCTGATCCGCGATCCGGCCAACGCGCTGTCGCTCGGCATCGCGCTGATGTTCGGCACGGCCGGCTTCCCGCACATCCTGATGCGTTTCTTCACGGTGCCGAACGCGAAGGAGGCGCGCAAGTCGGTGCTCTACGCGACCGGCTTCATCGGCTACTTCTACCTGCTGACCTTCGTGATCGGCTTCTCGGCGATCGTGTTGCTCGCGCAGCATCCGGAATTCTTCCGGCTCGGCGCGAACGGCACGTTCAACCTGACCCACGACCTGCTCGGCGGCTCGAACATGGTCGCGGTGAAGCTCGCGCAGGCGGTCGGCGGGAACTGGTTCTACGGGTTCATCGCGGCCGTCACGTTCGCGACGATCCTCGCGGTGGTCGCGGGCCTGACGCTCGCCGGCGCGACGACGATCTCGCACGACCTGTATGCGCAGATGTGGGCGCGCGGCAAGCCCGACGAGCGCCTCGAAATGCGCATCTCGCGCGCGGCGACGATCGTGCTGTCGGCCATTGCGATCGCGCTGTCGATCCTGTTCGAGCACGTGAACGTCGCGTTCATGGTCGGGCTCGTCGCGGCGGTGGCCGCGAGCGCGAATTTCCCGGTGCTTGCGATGTCGATCTTCTGGCGCGGGATGACGACGCGCGGCGCGGTGCTCGGCGGCGGCCTCGGTCTCGCGTCGGCGGTAGTGCTCACGGTGCTGTCGAAGTCGGTGTGGGTCGACGTGCTGCACCACGCGCATGCGCCGGTGTTCCTCGACAACCCGGCGCTCGTGTCGGTGCCGCTCGCGTTCATCGGGATCGTCGTCGGCTCGCTCGCGGATCGCGGCGAGCGCGCACGGCGCGAGCGTGACGCGTTCGAGCAGCAGGAGTTTTATGCGCAGACGGGTGTGCTGGCGGGTGAGGCCGTGCAGCACTGATTCGTGATTGATGGCGGTGAAACCCCCGGAGGATTGAGATCTTTCGGGGGTTCTCGTTTTGGGGGCGGGGCGCGGGGGCATCGTCGGGACAGACGGTACTTGCGACAAAGGTTGACCGGGGCAGTCTGGTTCGATCACGGATAGAACCAGGGCAACTCACCGATATGGCGGACGCCAAGTCGCGGGAAACTCCACTTTCGAATTCGTCCAATAGACGTGGATCTCGCAATAGTTAATCGTTGCCGCAGGGCGTTCAGCGAGCAGCTTAACTATGGCTATCCAATTCGACTTGCGCTTTACCTTCACTGCCGGTGACGAGTCGTTCGATGTGGTGGAGTTCACGCTGCATGAGGGGTTGTCCGAGACCTTTCTGTTGCAGGTGGAGCTGACCAGTACCAACGCCGCGATCGACTTCAGCCAGGTGCTTGACCACAACGGTTTGCTAACGATCTGGCAGGGCGGTGTGCCCATGCGTTACGTGCACGGCGCGGTGTCAAGTTTCGTGCAAGGAGACACGGGCTTTCGACGCACCCGCTATTCCGCGGTGATCGAGCCGCGCCTGGCGCGACTGAAGCTGTCCTCCGACTGGCGCATCTTCCAGACTCTGAGCGTGCCCGAGATCGCTACGGCCGTGCTCAAGGCACACCATCAAACGCTGGACTATGAACAGCGTGTCACCAACGAGCATTTGGCGCGCGAGTATTGCGTGCAGGCGGGCGACACCGACCACGACTTCATCGAGCGCATCCTGCGCGAGGAAGGTTTTTTCTACGCCTTCCAGCACAAGGCCGAAGGCCACCGCCTGATCCACTGCGATCGCCTGTTTATCTTCGGGCGCCAGCAAGGCGAGCCGGTGATCTACAACCCCACGCCCGGCGGCGACCAGTCTGATCCTTGCCTGCGCACCTTCGCGTACACCGAGAACGTGCGCACTGCGCGCCAGGTGCAGCGCGATTACACGTTCAAGAGTCCACGCTACCCGCACGAGTACCCGCGCGAGGGTGCGGACCTGGATCACCAGGGCCGCGGCTACGCGCGCTACGACTACCCGGGCCGCTACAAGCACGAGGGCAGCGGCAAGGCTTTCACGCAGGACCGCCTGCGTGGTCACCGCCGCGATGCGCGAATGGCCAGTGTGAGCGGCGACGATGCGCGCCTGCAGCCCGGTATCGCGTTCGATCTCACCGGCCACCCGCGTGAGGACATGAATCGCGGCTGGCGTCCGGTGAGCATCGTCCATCACGGCAAGCAATACACCAGCCAGGCAGAAGAGAGCGCCGACGCGCAGCAGGGCTCGTATTACCGCTATGACGCCGTACTGGTGCCGGACGATACCGAGTGGCGTGCCGAGCCACTGCCGCGCCCGCGCATCGACGGCCCGCAGCCGGCGACCGTGGTGGGTCCGGAAGGCGAAGAGATCTACACCGACGAATTCGGCCGGGTGAAGGTGCAGTTCCCGTGGGATCGCGAAGGCAAGCACGACGAGCACAGCTCGTGCTGGATCCAGGTCGCGCAGAACTGGGCCGGCGCGACGTGGGGCCACATGGCGATCCCGCGCATCGGACAAGAAGTGATCGTGGTCAACCTGGATGGCGATCCGGACCAGCCGCTCATCATCGGGCGGGCGTACAACCGCCTGCGGTTGCCGCCGTACGAACTGCCGCGACACAAGACGCGGATGACGATCAAAAGCCAGACGCACAAGGGCGAAGGCTTCAACGAACTGCGCTTCGAGGACGAGAGGGATCAGGAGGAAATCTACGTCCACGCACAGAGGGATCAGAACATCCACGTCAACCATGACGAAACCACCTTCGTGGGCAATGACCGCAGCGAGCAGGTGGGACACGACGAAACGATCGTCATCGGTAACGATCGCAAAGAAACCGTGGGTCGGGACGAGCAGGTCACCATCGGCCAGGACCGACGCCACGATATCGGGCAGGACGACTTCCTGAGCATCGGCCGAAACCACACGATCCACACGGGCAAGGACCGAACCGAGGAAGTCGGCAACCATCGCCGCGACAAGACCGTGGCCGATCACACGGTAGATATCGGCGGGCACCTGACGCAGCGCGTGCAGGGGTATGCCGAGCTGGAGGCGGGGCAAGCAATTCGGCATCGCACCAAGGTCGTCGAGTTGCAAGCCGGCGAGGTAATCCGCCTGCGTGGCCCCGGCGGCACGATCACGCTTGACGACGGCGGTATCACGCTCGACGCCGTGGTGATTCGGTTCAAGGGCCCACTGATAGGCGACAGCGTCGGTCGTGGCAACCGCTTAGGCATCGACGGCAACCCGCTGACTGGCGTACCCACCGATCCGACTGACTTGCCGCTCTCCGAGTAACCGCCAGGAACCTACCTATGCTCATCAGCTTTCCTTTCTTGCGCGCGCCAAAACCGCAGACCGACGAGGCTCTGGATGAGGGTACCTTTGGCCTGGGGGAAAAGAGCGGAAAAGGCGCATTTCCCGTCAGTCATCAGTTTGGCTGGCACGGTGGCGTGCATCTGGTGGCGCCGGGCGGCGACGCGAATCCAGAGCCGGTGCGTGCCATCGCCGACGGCGAGATCGTGTTCGCTCGCCCCAGCGCACCCAAGCCTAAGACCACGCCCACCGGGGAAGAACGCGACACCAACCCGCTGTACTACTACGCCGGCTGGACCAGCAACGGTGTTGTCATCCTCCAGCACCGGACCGAAATTGGCGAGGGCGTCGAGGTCGTCTTCTACTCGATCTACCAGCACCTGAGCACAGTGGCGAAGGCGGACTGGAAGAGCGGCGACAAGGTGTATCGCAAGGATCCTATCGGCAAGGCGGGCGATATCTATGGCAAGCCCAATCGCATCCACTTCGAAATCGTCGCAGACAAAGCGAACGTGGAGCGGTTGATGGGGCGTAGCGAAGGCAAACTGGAGGTCGCCGAAGGGCGGCGCAGCTGTGTCTGGGGCGATATGCACATCGTGGTTCCCGCTGGCGCGCCCCTGTACGCGGTCAATCCTCGTACCGAAACCCGAAAATATGTGGTGCGGGCCTTCAACTCCACAGTGGGCGCGGCCAACGATACGCTCGAAAGCGTCGCGCGGCGCTTCCGCACAACGCCGGCGCGCATTCTCGCGCTCAACGGCAAGGCCGAGGCGCATGCTGGCGATTGGTGGCCGAGGGTCACCGGCGCTTACCAAGCGGCCATGGCATCGGCCCCCCACTCAGGCAAGAAGTCGCTTGCCCTGCCCACGAATGCGCAGCGCACCATTCGCGTACCCGCGGTCTATGGGGCGGCGGCGGCGACGCCACCCGATGACCTGACCGCCGAGGTGTGGGCGCAGTGGACCGTGCAGCCGATCAGCCGAACAAAGGAAGTGCTGATCGTCACCCTGAGCGAGGCGCGCGGCGATATTACCGTGACCACGCGTGGCATCGGCGGCGAGCGCAGGGGGAGTGAATCTGAGGCCCAAGGGGGCTACAACCTTTACAAAACTGCGGTGGACACGTACCCGGGATGCCCCAGCGCCGGCTACGAGATGCTGCGCTTCGGACGCATCCTTGGGCCCGACGCGCCTGCTGCCTCGGACCTGCACGAAGGTCGCTTGCCACATTTTCGCAAGATCGCCATCGACGCGAACACGACGGCCTTCGTCGACCTCAATTGTGCTGGCACGAAGATCTACAGCGACGCCGACTTTCCCCACTGGCAGGGCTGGACCTTTATCGACGACGACACTGACGGCAACAGCCGCTGCGACTCGATGCAATTGCTCGACCTGATCGAGCCCCGCTCCCCAACGCAGCATCCCGTCCCGGACTCGCCCGGCTCCGGCGAAGCGTCGCAAGGTGTCGCCACGGTCATCGACGCCGTTACCCAGCATCGTGGTCGGCTGATTCGCGCCTACGCTAAAGCGCAGATGGGCGAAATGCGCGAGCGCTTGAGCTACTGCGTGGTCAAGATGCCCAGCGAATGGGCACGGGACGATTTCGACAAGCGCTGGGACTGGCTGAAAGGTGTCGAAGGACAAAGCCCGGACGCCAATATCCTGTTCCCGATTTGTCTAGGCGATGCAGCCTATGAAAAGCTCAAACGCCATCATCAAGCCTTGTCGTTTTGGGAGGATGCAGTGGAGAACGGGCTGACACTGGATAAAGAGCACTATCATTTTCATCCGATGAGGGTTATCGACGCATTGAAGCGTTGCAGTTGGCGCAGTACACGTGAGTTGGCACAAACTTTACCTCGGCGCTCCTCTCTGAATGCAGGGGGCGCGATCCCGTGGTCCGTTGCTTGGGCGCGCTGGACGCGTGGTAATCGCGGAGATGGCTTTATGCCACAAAACATGCACATTGCTATAAATCGCATGTGGTTGAAATATGGGTTTATTACGCCACTGAGGCAAGCTCATTTCCTGGCGCAAATATACAAGGAGAGCGGTGCTTTTAAATCGACCGCGGAGAAAGGCGATGAGCGCTACTTTCGGACCATGTACGAAGATTTAACACCAATAGAGGCTGGTGAGGATTACGACAATAAGCGTGCTTGGTTGCAGGCTATGGGATTTCTGAGGGGCAGGGATCGTCCAACTTATATCTTGCAGCGACCAGGGGAAATTCGCGAAAAAGCTCAAAGTTTGGGGAATGTCCACCTTGGTGATGGCCCGCGTTTTCGGGGACGTGGGCTGATTCATCTTACTGGTCGGAATGGCTATAAAATCTATGGCGAGTTCCGTAATGTCGATTTCATGACAGATCCCCGCCCATCTCGGTTGTCAATAGATCCGTCTATCGCGGCAGACTCGGCTGGATATTTTTGGACAAGCAAGGTGATGGTGTCGCCAAATGCAGGTGCTCTCCGTAGTGGGATGAACATCCATCGTCGAGCCGATCTAGGTGCGGCCGACATCAATGTGTCAGCAATTACAACTCCGGTGAACGGCGGAAGTACAGGATTGTCGGAACGGCAGGAGTTTTTTAAATACATACACTTCATTTTTGATGATGGGGAGAGTATGCCGTCGAATTCGGTGTTAAAAAGGCAGGTTGAAGGCTGAGTTGTGCGTCGCTTATTAATGGGTTTCATGGGGGGGTAATGTGCAAAAATGAATTGAATTTTATTGATCTGGGGCGAGGTTTCTCGCGTTTGTCGGTAATCATTTTTGTGTTCCTTTTTGGGCTCCCTGTCTCGGAGGGTAGTGAGTCGACACAGCATTATGGTTTTTATCAGAACTGTGGTCTGTCACTTAGCCTTCCGACGATCCTTGCTCCCATTGCTGATTCTGAGGCCAGTCCTTGTGCGAACTCGTATCGAGAGCAAAGTGGAGCAACAATGCTGATCGGGTCTTTAGTCGGTGGCCAGAAAAATCCAGGTCTACTCGAAAAGCTGCCGGCATTACACATCTACAGGCGTGATCTCGATCATGTTCTGGCTTCATCGAATGGAAGTGGCTTGCGTCGAGTTGCAAATGGATCTGTCATCTCAACAAGCGAATTGGAGGGGGGGGAGTGTGGATTATCTGGGGTGGCGCATATATCTGAGGTTGTGGGGGCGAATTGGAGTGGCTGGATCGCGGAGGATTTTTACAAAAATGGCCGAGACATCGCATCGAGTCGTGACCACTGCGAGCGATTTGACAATCGACACCGATGTATCAGGTTGATCATTGGAAACGCGAAAGAAACAGTGACAATGAGTCGATATTGTCTGGTGCGTCGAGGTGGAGACTTCGACTTGGATGAAGGGCTGAGCGACGAAATTTTTATGGAAATCCTCAAGTCTATAAAACTGCTTGAAGAATGAGACCAGAGCAAGGGGCGGTTCGCTGCTGCCATGATGGCTTCTAAAAAGTGGCACAAGGCGCCGACATAGTTATCGACCCCGCCAAGTTATGCAGATTACTGGGTCTATCGTAATTGGCTCGCACTTGGTTTATTTGATGCATCATGGTGGATTAAGGCATCTTTACGTCGCCTCATGGTCGCTGATCCATAGCATATCAGCGTCGTGCCATTCAACTGCATTGATGCGGGTAGGTTTTATTGGACCGCGGGTGCTGTCAGCAACAGCTTTCAAGCGATAAACATGGTTGTTGTTAATGGCTCGATTTCTGATCAGGATGTGTTTAATGTGTAGAGAGCTATTAATTGGGTGGATTGAAGGATGAGTAGAATAATTGGGCTGAACCAGCGAATTGCACATACGAAGCGAATCGCTAAAATGGTCATGGATCAAATATGAGGCCGAGGCTGTCGCTGTTGCTTGCGTGCCTCCCTATGTGGGCGTGCGACTCCACCGCCAGCGAGCTTGAGCTGAGTGGTGGTATTACTATTGAATTGCCGAACTACGCCCATCGCCGAACGTCATTCGATGGATCAACATGTGTTGATGTTGGGAAGAAAGACTTTTTCTTTGTGGTGTGCTTCTCAGGTAGAAGGTTGAGCGAATCTGCCAGGGACAATGGGTTTAAAAAATACTCCGATATTTCGTCTGAAGATATGGGCCGGGTACAACCGCTACCATCCGAAGCGTATGTTTTTGTAACGGGCGGTTCTTATGGTTGGCTCTATCCAACGAAGCATAGGAGGTTGGGTGAGTTCGATGTGTATGAGGTCGACAATGTGTTGTGTCGCGACGATTCGCCGGGCTTAGGGCAACCTGCCACATGCTATACGGCAGCCTTGTCGTCACATGTCATCAGAAACTTACCGCTATCCATTTATGTCGACACCATCATAGAGAAGCATCTTGGCCCCGTGAATGAAATTAGTGCTATGGCAAAATTTCATATCGAATCCATTCGTGAGTTTATTAAAAAACTCAAGATTCATACTGGAAATGTGGAGCGGTGAGAGCGAAACCGGATTCACCTCGACGGGCAGTCGATGAGGATGTGAGCCTGGCTTCGTTCTTGGATTTGAACGCAAAATTCACCACGTTCGTTCGTGAAGAGCTTGCCGGAAAATATGATCTGGATGTGAGTCTGTGAGTCTGTGAGTCTGTGAGTCTGTGAGTCGGGGTGCGCTAGATGCTTTTATTGATCGATAGGAGGCGCATCTTGCGAGTGCCTTATCTATCGGATTTCTTGGGGCTCAGAATTTTTACGTTTTTGGCTTCCCGTGCCCATAAATCAATTCCAACATTCTCGAAGTATCGAGCTGATGTGTTTCTTGGGTTGCGACAGATTGAGGCAGTAATGAAGATTGTTTGCAATGCGCTTCAGTGATGCGGGGAATTTGCTACGAATCGAGATGTGTCTATGAAGACCAAATAGACTGCTATAAAAATATCGTTCATTATTATTGTTCTGTCATTTATATTTTTTGCCCCATCATCAGCATCTGAGAGGTGTGTTTGTAGCGATCTGAAGGAGGTTCGTATAGAAACATCGGAGGGTGTTGTATCTACGGTGGAGGTTGAGTATTGTGGTGGCGGTGATGGAGGTCACGTCTCTGTTAGCCTGCTTACAGGGAAAAGTAGGCGGGAATATAAATTTATCGTTGAAAATCGGGCTTATTCTGTAAGCGTGGATTCTGATATTGAATTAAAAGACGATGGTAAGCGTGGCCTCGGAGTGGTAAATGGTGGTGGAAGGGCGGGGGATGGTATGTGGTATTGGGTTTTCGACCAGAAGAAAAAATTGTACCAATACATTGGTGAGGCGCAAAGGCTTTATCGTTCTAAGGCAAAATGCGGTGAAATATTTTCAATCGAAAGTGGCAGTGGGGACGTGCAATCGGTGCGTTATGGCTATCAGGTAAAAAACGATAGATTGATCCTCGTTAGTGCTATGGGCTTCATTCCTGTCGATGACGTATATGAAATATCTTTAATGACCTGCACACCTGACTCCCGTTGTGATGAGGTTGACAGACTAAAAGATGTCTCCCCGGAGAAAGCGCAGAGGTACATGAATGGGACAAAGGATTGCGACCAAGAACGAGGCCCAGGAAACTAACCTGACCTAGTTCTTGAGTTCAGGTTGATCGAACCCAAGCCAACCACGGCCGCCAGCCCATCCTGAAGGCCAGGCCGGCCTCGGATGCCGGAGGCAGCTCCGCCGTGGATAAGCAAGTTTCTCGCAAGCAGAATCGAGCCGCGAGCGCGACGCATTCGAGCAGCAGGACTTCTACGCGCAGACGGGCCTGCTGACCGGTCACGCCGTGCAGCACCAATTCATCGGAAGAATCCGCCCATCCGTCCGAATCCCCGGACGAATATTTTCCGGAAATCCGGAATCCCGGATTTCCTTGCCTGCCGCATTATGAGAAATACAATGAAAACAACGGCTTGAGGGGTTCCGGAAACCTGGCATCGACCTTGCAATATAAAGCGCACGGCCGTCCCCCGGCCCGACTATTAAACCAAGGAGACAATCGATGACCAATGCCTTCCTCCCCTGTCGGATGTCCTGAGGCATCGCTTGTTGCGGCACGGCAGCCGCGCAGGCGAATGGCTCCCCTGACATTTGCCTGCGCGCGTGACGCCGTTTCCACCGGCTCATCTACTTCAGCAGGAACCATCGTGAAGAAGAAACCCTTCTACAAAGTGCTCTATGTGCAAGTGATCTTCGCCATCATCGTCGGCGTGATCCTCGGCCACTACTACCCGGCGCTCGCCACCGACATGAAGCCGCTCGGCGACGGCTTCATCAAGCTGATCAAGATGGTGATCGGTCCGATCATCTTCTGTACGGTCGTCACCGGCATCGCCGGCATGGAGGACATGAAGAAGGTGGGCCGCGTCGGCGGCAAGGCGCTGCTGTACTTCGAGATCGTGTCGACCTTCGCGCTGCTGCTGGGCCTCGCGGCCACGCACATCCTGCGTCCGGGCGTCGGCTTCAACATCGATCCGGCGACGCTCGACGGCAAGGCCGTCGCGTCGTACGCGGCGAAGGCGCACGGGCAGTCGACGGTCGACTTCCTGATGCACATCATCCCGAACACGATGGTCGATGCGTTCGCGCAGGGCGAAATCCTGCAGATCCTGCTGATCGCATTGCTGTTCGGCAGCGTGCTCGCACACCTCGGCGAGCGCGGCAAGGTCGTCACCGATTTCATCGACGGGCTCACGCGCGTGCTGTTCGGCATCGTGCACATCGTCACGAAGCTGGCCCCGATCGGTGCGTTCGGCGCGATGGCGTTCACGATCGGCAAGTACGGCGTCGGCTCGCTGGTGCCGCTGCTCAAGCTGATCGGCACGTTCTACCTGACGTCGGTCGTGTTCGTGCTCGTCGTGCTCGGCGCGATCGCGCGCTTCACGGGTTTCTCGATCATCCGCTTCGTGTCCTACATCAAGGAAGAGCTGCTGATCGTGCTCGGCACGAGCTCGTCGGAAGCCGCGCTGCCGCAACTGATGGAAAAGCTCGAGAAGGCTGGCTGCTCGCGTTCGGTCGTCGGCCTCGTCGTGCCGACCGGCTATTCGTTCAACCTCGACGGCACCAACATCTACATGACGATGGCCGTGCTGTTCATCGCCCAGGCGACCAACATCGAACTGACGTGGATGCAGCAGCTCACGCTGCTGGCCGTCGCGATGCTGACGTCGAAGGGCGCGAGCGGCGTGACGGGCGCGGGCTTCATCACGCTCGCCGCGACGCTGGCCGTCGTGCCGACGATCCCGCTGTCGGGCATGGTGCTGATCCTCGGCATCGACCGCTTCATGAGCGAATGCCGTGCGCTGACCAACATCGTCGGCAACGGCGTCGCGACGGTCGTCGTGTCGGCATGGGAGAAGGAGCTCGACCGCAACAAGCTGCGCCAGGCGCTGAAGGGCGGCGGCGAAGTCACGCCGACCGAGACGGCCGGCGTCTGACGTCATGAAGGAGCAGGCGGCGGCGCCGTCCGCCGGCAGCGCGGCACGCGGCGATCGGCGCGGGGATGCGGAGGCCTATGACACAATAGGCGATCCGCATCGCCAGGAAGCCACGACCGTGACGCGCCGCCTGTTCATCCTCGTCGTGCTAGCCGCCGCGCTCGTCGCGGCGTGCGCGCTGACGTGGACGATCACCTGGCGGCGCGGCGTCGCCGAGCTGCAGCGCAATGCCGCGGTGCGCGTCGACCGCACCACCAACGCGCTCAAGAGCACGCTCGATCGCTACGAATCGCTGCCTTATCTGCTCGGCAGCCATCCGTACGTGCAGGACCTGCTCGCCGAGCCGAAGCGCGGCGATTACACCGCGCGCGTCAACCGCTATCTCGAAGATCTCAACGAACACGCGCACGCGACCGTCACCTATGTGATCGGCGCGGACGGCCTGTGCGTCGCCGCCAGCAACTGGCGCGCGCCCGACAGCTTCGTCGGGATCGAATACCGCTTCCGCCCGTATTTCGTCGATGCGATGAACGGCCAGGTCGGCCGCTTCTTCGGGATCGGCACGATCTCGCGCGACCCCGGCTACTACATCTCGCAGCCCGTGTGGCGCGACGGCAAGATCGCGGGTGTCGTCGTCGTGAAGCTCAACCTCGAATGGTTCCAGGGCGCCGATGCGTCCGAGCCGCTCGTCGTCGCGGACGATCACGGCGTCGTGTTCCTGTCGTCGGTGCCCGCATGGAAGTACCACACGCTGCGTCCGCTCACGGGCCCCGTTGCCGCGTCGATCTACGAGACGCGCCAGTACGCGCAGCAACCGGTCACGCCGCTGCCGCTGCGCATCGAGCAGACGCTCGGCGCCGATGCGGAGATCGTGCGCCTCGGCCCGGGCCGGCGCGCGCCGCGCTTCCTCGCCAGCAAGCGCCGGATCGGCGAGCCCGACTGGCTGCTTGTCACGCTCGCGCCGATCGCGCCCGTCGACACCGATGCGCGCAACGCGACGATCGTCACGGGCTTCGGCTTCGTGTCGGTCGCGCTGCTCGCGTTCTACTGGCGGATGCGCCGCGCGCGCGTGCGCGAAATGATCCGCGGCCGCGCACTGCTGCAGCAGGCGTACGCGGAGTTGAACCGGCGCGTCGAGGAGCGTACGGCCGACCTGTCGGAAGCGAACGAGCAGTTGCAGAAGGAAGTCGGAGACCGGATCCACGCGGAGCAGGAGCTGCGCGCCGCGCACGACGAACTGATCCAGGCGAGCAAACTCGCCGCGCTCGGCCAGATGGCGGCCGGCATCACGCATGAACTGAACCAGCCGCTCGCGGCGCTGCGCAGCTTCTCGGACAACACGCGCGTGTTGCTCGACCGGGGCGAGCAGGCGGCCGCGCGCGAGAACCTCGAGGCGATCGCGGCGCTCACCGAGCGGATGGGCAAGATCACGAACCAGCTGAAGCTGTTCGTCGGCCGCGCGAAGCCGCGCAACGAGCGGGCGCTCGTCGTGCGCGCGCTGCGCAGCGTGCTGTCGCTGCTCGGCGAGCGCCTGGGCGGCGTCGCGCTCACGCTGACGCTGCAGGATGCAACCGTGTCGCCCGCGCACGATGAGCCGCTCGACCTCGCGCGCGACTATCCGGCGCTCGTTGCACGCTGCGAGGATTTGCGCCTCGAACAGGTGCTGATCAACCTGCTCGGCAACGCGCTCGACGCGGTGGCCGGCGTCGCGGCGCCGGCGATCGAAGTGACGATCGCGGTGTCGGCCGCGACGCTCGCGGTCGAAGTGCGCGACAACGGCTCCGGCATTGCGCCCGACCTGCTGCCCCGTCTGTTCGAACCGTTCTTCACGACGAAGGAAATGGGGCGCGGGCTCGGGCTCGGCCTCGCCATCTCGTCGTCGATCGCGAGCGACGCGGGCGGCGCGCTGACCGCGCGCAATGCGCCGTCGGGCGGTGCGCTGTTCGTCTTGACGCTGCGGCGCGCACGCACGCATCATCCGGACTCCGTATCCGAGCCGGCGGGTTCGCCAGGGACTGTTCACGCGGATGGCGGGCTTGCGAACGAGCCTTTCCGCTCGCAGTGCAAGGAGTGAGGGGCGTTGTTTGGCCGAGCCAAACGCCCCGAAGGAAGTCCCCTTGGGGGACAAGCGACGAACGACGCCGCAATGCGGGCGGAAAGGCTCGTTCCGCTGTTTGGAAAGCGTCGTTCGTGGGGCTGTCCGCCAGAAGGGCCGATCGCTGCGTCATACTCCTCGCGAATACGTCGAGTGTTCGCTTCGTCGTATTCCTTGCGCTCGGCCCTTCCGGTGGACAGCGCAAGCCCGTTATTGGCGTGAACCGGCCCCAGACCCGTCGCAGGCCCGGCCGGTGCACGACCGGCATCAACGCAGCCGCGCGCGAGACCGCCGCGCGGCTTGTCAGGAGCAAGTGAGTACGATGGCCAACCGGCTGCAAGTGATCTATATCGAAGACGATGCGCTCGTTCGCCGGGCGAGCGTGCAGAGCCTTCAACTGGCGGGCTTCGACGTCGCCGGCTTCGAGTCGGCCGAGGCGGCCGAGAAGGCGATCGTCGCGGACACCGCCGGCGCGATCGTCAGCGACATCCGGCTGCCCGGCGCGAGCGGGCTCGACGTGCTCGCGCAGTGCCGCGAGCGCGTGCCCGACGTGCCGGTGATTCTCGTCACCGGTCACGGCGACATCTCGATGGCCGTGCAGGCGATGCGCGACGGCGCGTACGATTTCATCGAAAAACCGTTCGCGGCCGAGCGCCTGATCGAGACGGTGCGCCGCGCGCTCGAGCGCCGCGAGCTGGTGCTCGAGAACCACGCGCTGCGGCGCGAGCTGGCCGGGCAGAACGTCGTCGCACCGCGCATCATCGGCCGCAGCCCCGCGATCGAGCAGGTGCGCAAGCTGATCGCGAACGTCGCGCCGACCGATGCGTCGGTGCTGATCAACGGCGACACGGGCGCCGGCAAGGAACTGATCGCGCGCAGCCTGCACGAGCTGTCGCCGCGCCGCGACAAGCCGTTTATCGCGGTGAATTGCGGCGCGCTGCCCGAGCCGATGTTCGAATCGGAAATGTTCGGCTACGAGCCCGGCGCATTCACGGGCGCCGCGAAGCGGCGCGTCGGCAAGCTCGAATACGCGTCCGGCGGCACGCTGTTCCTCGATGAAATCGAAAGCATGCCGCTCGCGCTGCAGGTGAAGCTGCTGCGCGTGCTGCAGGACGGCGTGCTGGAGCGGCTCGGCTCGAATCAGCCGATCCGCGTGAACTGCCGCGTCGTCGCGGCCGCGAAGGGCGACATGAGCGAGCTCGTCGCGGCCGGCACGTTCCGGCGCGACCTGCTGTACCGGCTCAACGTCGTGACGATCGCGCTGCCGCCGCTCGCCGAACGCCGCGAGGACATCGTGCCGCTGTTCGAGCACTTCATGCTCGATGCGGCCGTGCGCTACGGGCGGCCCGCGCCGGTGCTGACCGACCGGCAGCGTGCGAGCCTGATGCAGCGCGACTGGCCCGGCAACGTGCGCGAGCTGCACAACGCGGCCGACCGCTTCGTGCTCGGCGTGGCCGACATGCCGCAGGAAACGGGCGCGGGCGGCGACGACGCGGACAACGACCAGACGCTGAAGGAGCGCATCGAGCAATTCGAGCGCGCGGTGATTGCCGAGGCGCTGAACCAGACGGGTGGCGCGGTCGCCGCGACGGCCGACCGGCTGCATGTCGGCAAGGCGACGCTGTACGAGAAGATGAAACGCTACGGGCTGTCGGCGAAAGGCGAAACCGAGCGCTGAAAAGCAAACGGACCGTAGAACCGGGTTGTCCGGTCGTACGGTCCGTTGGTGCGGGAAGGGCGCGGCGGGCGGCCCTTCGAGCCGGATCTGGCGGCGCTCAGGCCGCGTTGCCGTCGAGCGCCTTCTTGAGCAGTGCGTCGAGTTCCGCGAACTGCGGCGCGCCGACATAGCGCTTCAGGATCTTGCCGTCCTTGTCGACGACGAAGGTCGTCGGCGTGAGCTGCACGTTGCCGAACTGCTTCGCGACGCTGCCGTCGTCGAGCGCGACCTTGAACGGCAGCTGGCGCGTCTGCGCATAGTTCGCGACGTACATCGGCGGATCGTAGTTCATCGCGACTGCGACGAATTCCAGACCCTGACCCTTGAAGCGATTGTAGGTATCGACCATCTGCGGCATTTCCTGCATGCAGGTCGCGCAGCTCGTCGCCCAGAAGTTCACGAGATAGACCTTGCCCTTCAGGTCGCCGGCGGTCGAGACCTTCTGGCCCGACAGCAGCGTGAACGTCGCGTCCGGCACGCTGGACTTGCCGTTGAACGCGAAGAAGCCGGCGACGGCGATGGCCGCGACGACGGCAGCCGCGACGATGTAGCGGACGGGGCCGGCACTGCGGCGGGCGGGAGGCGTGGTGTTCATCTGGTGCTCTCGGAGTCGGTCGATGACGCGGGTCGATGCAAAGGACGTCGAAATTCGGCGCTTATTTTAGCGCGAATGCGGCGCGCGCACCGGCGGCCACCACGCATCCCGGTTTTCAGGTTCGGCGGATAATGCCCGTTTTTGCCTGCCGCGATCCACGCCATGCCGAAGGAAGTCATCGATTCGTTGCGCCCCCTTTTTCGCCCGCTGCGACACTTCGCCGCGCTCGCTTGCGTGAGCGCCACGCTGGTGGCGTGCTCGCCGTCGTTCGACTGGCGCACGTTGCACAACGACGCCGGCTACACGATCGACCTGCCGGCGAAGCCGACCGTCGAGGAGCAGCCGGTGGCGATCGGCGGCACGACGATGCCGATGCGGATGCAGGCCGCGCACGTCGACGGCGCGGTGTTCGCGGTCGGCACGCTGACGCTGCCTGACGACCGCGACGACACACGCCGCGCCGCGCTCGAATTCCTGCGCGCCGGGCTGTCGCGCAACCTCGAAGGCGCGCCGCAGACGGCGTCGGTGCCGGTGCCGCTCGCGGCCGGCGGCGCGGTGAACGGGCTCGAGCTGCGCATCGCCGGGGCGGCCGCCGGCGGCGATCGCGCACGCAAGACGATCGTCGCGCGGCTCGCCGCGCGCGGCCGGCATGCGTACCAGGCCGTCGTGATCGCCGACGGGCCGCTCGCGCAGGAGCAGCTCGACCAGTTTTTCGGCTCGTTCAAACTCGATTGATTACGGCCGGCGACGGCGCTCGGACATACTGTGACAATTGAAAGTTCATTCGCAGCTTTCGACGCTAGTGACCGGATTTTGCGAGGTTTTTTCGGCTATCCACAGCGCATGTGGATAACTTTGTTGAAAAGTTGTCCGGATTTCCCGCTGAGCCATGCCGGACGGCCTTCCGGCCCGTTTGGCCGCTCGCTCGCCGTTTGAGAAAAATCAATGAAAACAACGAGATGCGGATTCCGTCGCGCAAAGGCCGCGGCGAGTCGCGATCCGGGGCCGGATTCGCGAAATTGTGCATAAGTCAAGTCTTGACAGCCGGATTTTGTCCTCCGAGGGCGCTCAGAGCGCCGTGAGCGCGCGCCGGTAGCGGATCGCTTCGGCGATCTGCGCGGCCGTCGGCAGCGGGTCGCCGGCCAGGTCGGCGATCGTCCGCGCCACTTTCAGCACGCGGAAATACGCACGCGCCGACCAGCCGAAACGCTCGCCGGCCTCGCGCAACAACCGCTCGCCTTCGTCGGTCGGCCGGCACAGGTCGTCGGTCTCGCGGCCGCTCAGCATGTGATTCGTCTTGCCCTGCCGGCCGAGCTGCAGCGCGCGCGCCTGCGCGACGCGCGCGGCCACCGCCGCGCTCGGCT
The DNA here is from genome assembly GCF_902499125.1 of Burkholderia arboris. Lineage (GTDB taxonomy): Bacteria > Pseudomonadota > Gammaproteobacteria > Burkholderiales > Burkholderiaceae > Burkholderia > Burkholderia arboris. Next base: position 12,314 of record NZ_CABVPX010000044.1, on the reverse strand, counting down.
CGCCGGGCGCCGTCGTGCGCGACGCGAGTTCGGCCGGCGACAGCGCGGGCAGGTCGATCTGGATGTCGATGCGATCGAGCAGCGGCCCCGACAGCTTGCGCAGATAGCGCGCGGCGACGTCCGGCGAGCAGCGGCAGCGCCCGGACGGATCGCCGTGCCAGCCGCACGGGCACGGATTCATCGCGGCGATCAGCTGGCACGCGGCCGGGAAATCGGCCTGCTGGGCCGCGCGCGAGATCGTGATGCGGCCGGCTTCCAGCGGCTCGCGCAGCATTTCCAGCACGTGCCGGTCGAATTCCGGCAGCTCGTCGAGAAACAGGACGCCGAGGTGCGCGAGCGTGATTTCCCCCGGCTGCGGCGGGTTGCGGCCGCCGACCAGCGCGGCGGCGCTCGACGAGTGATGCGGCGAACGGAACGGCCGCCGGCGCCACTGCGCGGGCGAGAAGCCGAGGCGGCTCGCGGACAGGAGCGCCGCCGAAGTCAACGCCTCGTCGTCGGTCAGGGGCGGCAGGAGGCCAGCCAGCCGCGCGGCCAGCATCGACTTGCCGGCTCCCGGCGGCCCGACCATCAGCATGTGATGACCGCCCGCGGCGGCGACTTCGAGCGCGCGCCGGGCGCCGCGCTGGCCGACCACCTCGGCGAGGTCGGGTGCCGCCGGCGCCGGCAGGCCGTCGAGGCACGGCGCCGCGACCGGCGTGAGCCGCCCGTCCGGCGCATCGGCGAGGTGCGCGCACAGCGCGGGCAGGTCGCGCGCCCCGAACACGGTCACGCCCGGTACGAGCGCGGCCTCGGCAGCACTGTCGAACGGCAGGTATAGCTCGGGCGCGCGTGATGCCGCCGCGGAACCCGGCATCGCGACGGCCTCCGGGCCCGAGCCGAATTCCGATCCGGTTTCCCCTGCGCGCCAGTCCCGCGCGGCGCCGCACGCCATTGCGAACGCGCCGCGCATCGGCCGCAGCGCGCCCGTCAGCGACAGCTCGCCCGCGAATTCGCGGCCGGCCAGCGCGTCGGCCGGAATCTGGCCGTTCGCGGCAAGGATGCCGAGCGCGATCGGCAAATCGAACCGGCCCGATTCCTTCGGCAGGTCGGCCGGCGCGAGGTTGACGGTGATCCGGCGCACCGGGAATTCGAATCCGCAGTTCTGCAGCGCGGCGCGCACGCGCTCGCGGCTTTCGCGGACTTCGAGATCGGGCAGGCCGACGATCGAGAACGAGGGCAGCCCGTTGGCGAGATGGACTTCGACGGTAACGTCCGGCGCGCGGCCGGAGGCGGGTGCGCGACTGCGCACCACGGCAAGCGACATGGCGAGGCTCCTGCATGACAGACGGACGACGGCCGTTCGGGGCCGCATGCCGCGGGAATCGGAGAAATCGGTGCGCGCGTGCCGGCGTGGCGCGGGGAAAGAACGAAGGACTGCGGAACGACGAACTGCGAAGAGCGACGAACTGCGAAGAGCGATGGACGGCGAAGAGCGGGGGGCTGCGAAGAACGACGGACTACGGGGAGCGGCGGAACACCTTCGGGGCGGCGGGCGCGGGCTGCACGAGGCGGCCCGCGCCCGGACCTTGGGCCGGGCGGCGCGTCAGGCTTGCGGCGCGGCGAGCTTCTGCTCGAGTTCCGCGACGCGCTTTTCGAGTTCCTCGAGGCGCACGCGGGTGCGGGCGAGCACTTGGGCCTGCGTGTCGAATTCCTCGCGCGTGACGAGATCGAGCTTCGAGAAGCCTTGCGACAGCATGGCCTTCACGTTGCGCTCGACGTCCTTGGCCGGCGAGTTTTTCAGCAGGTCGCTGACGCGCGACTGCAGATCGTTGAAAACGTCGCTGGGTTGCTTCATGTGATTCCCCTTCCTTGCACAAAAAATGTGCATCTTCAGTTGCGTACGTGCCCATGATGCACGCATGACCGGAAATGGTGCGCCGGGGGCGCGAATTCCGGGCATGGCGCCCGCATGGGTGAATGGCCCGGCAATCCGGGACGTGCGTGCACTCTAGCAACGTTCCTTTCGCCGCGCCAGCAAACCGGGCCACGTTGGCCATTCGGCCGGGCTTCTGCACCTTACATCACGGGATGCGACCCCGTTCCGGAGCCATTCGACACGGGTCTCGGGCCAACATGGCATGCGAGTTGCTGAGAAGAGTCCGTTACAACATTCCAACCAATTCGACGGGACAACCCAGCGAGAGGACTTCATGAAACTCATTACCGCAATCATCAAGCCGTTCAAGCTCGATGAGACGCGCGAGGCGCTGTCGGCGCTTGGCGTCTCGGGCATCACGGTGACGGAGGTGAAAGGGTTCGGGCGCCAGAAAGGGCACACCGAGCTGTACCGCGGCGCCGAATACGTGGTCGATTTCCTGCCGAAGATGAAGATCGAGGCGGCCGTGTCCGACGATCTCGTCGACCAGGCGGTGGAAGCGATCGAGCGGGCCGCGCGCACCGGCAAGATCGGCGACGGCAAGATCTTCGTGACGCAGATTGAGCAGGTGATCCGGATTCGCACCGGGGAGACCGGCGCTGACGCGCTGTAACAGAACAGACAAGACAAGCGACAAGAGGAAACCCAAGATGCGCAAACTTCTGATGTCCCTGCTGATGGCCGGCTCGCTGATCGCGGCCGGCGTCGGCCCCGCGCTCGCCGACGACGCGGCGTCCGCCGCGGCTGCGTCCGCGCCCGCCGCCACCGCTTCCGACGCCTCGGCTGCCGCCGCTCCGGCTGCGTCGGCGCCGTCCGCCACCGCCGCATTCGCCGCACCGGCTTCGGGCGCCGCCGACGCTTCGGCCGCCGCCGCCTCCGCGCCGGCCGCACCGGCTGCGCCGACCGAGCCGTTCTCGGTCGATTCGTCGAAGATCAGCGCGGGCGACACCGCGTGGATGCTGACGTCGACCGCGCTCGTGCTGTTCATGACGATCCCCGGCCTCGCGCTGTTCTACGCGGGCATGGTCCGCAAGAAGAACGTGCTCGCGACGGTGATGCAGAGCTTCGCGATCACCGCGGTGATCACGGTGCTGTGGACGGTGGTCGGCTACAGCCTCGCGTTCACGCCCGGCAACGGCTTCATCGGCGGCCTGTCGCGCGCGTTCCTGCACGGGATGACGTACGTGAAGGGTGACAAGGCGACGACGCTGACGGTCAGCCATCTCGCGACGACGATTCCGGAATCGGTCTACTTCGTCTACCAGATGACGTTCGCGATCATCACGCCGGCCCTGATCTGCGGCGCGTTCGCCGACCGGATGAAGTTCTCGGCGATGCTCGTGTTCATGACGCTCTGGTCGCTGATCGTCTATGTGCCGATCGCGCACATGGTGTGGGAGCCGACCGGCTGGCTGTCGTCGGACGGCGTGCTCGATTTCGCGGGCGGCACCGTCGTGCACATCAACGCCGGTATCGCTGGCCTCGTGTCGTGCCTGATGCTCGGCAAGCGCGTCGGCTTCGGCCGTGAATCGATGGCGCCGCACAACCTCGTGCTGACGATGATCGGCGGCTCGATGCTGTGGGTCGGCTGGTTCGGCTTCAACGCGGGTTCCGCGGTCGCGGCCGACGGCCGCGCCGGTTTCGCGATGCTGACGACGCAAGTCGCGACGGCCTGCGCGGCGCTCGGCTGGATGTTTGCCGAATGGCTCACGCACGGCAAGCCGTCGGTGCTCGGCATCGTGTCGGGCGCGGTCGCGGGTCTCGTCGCGATCACGCCGGCCGCCGGCTTCGTCGGCGTGACGGGCGCACTCGTGATCGGCATCGCTGCCGGCGTCGTGTGCTTCTGGTCGGCGACGTGGCTCAAGTCGAAGCTCGGCTACGACGATTCGCTCGATGCGTTCGGCGTGCACGGCGTGGGCGGGATTCTCGGTGCGCTGCTGACAGGCGTATTCGCGGTCAAGGACATCGGCGGCGCCGACGGCAGCCTGCTGCTGCAGGCGAAGGGCGTGCTGATCACGCTGGTCTACAGCGGCGTGCTGAGCTTCGTGCTGCTGAAACTGATCGACCTGACGATCGGCCTGCGCGTGTCCGAAGAGGAAGAGCGCGAAGGCCTCGACGTGGTCCTGCACGGCGAGCACGTCGAATAAGTCATAAGGATGAACGGCGGGCCGCCGCGCAGACGGCGCCCGTCACGAATGAGCGCAGCGACTTCGGCCCGCCCCACCCGGCGGGCTTTTTTTCTCCTGCCATCCACTGCCGGAGCGCATAACCCTGCGCGCTATCGGGTCAATAGCCGAAATCTTCCTCGAAACCCTTGCGAAGCCGGGAACAATCCCCAAATGGGCAGGGCAATTGCTCTACAATCTTCATTCTCCCGCTCGCGAGTGATTCATGGTTCCCCACCTCGTTACCGCGTTGAACGGTCCGCTGCTCGAACTCGAGCAGAAGATCCTCGACGCGACGCCTGCGATCGAACGCTGGTTCAGGCTCGAATGGCAGGAACACACCCCGCCGTTCTATTGTTCGGTGGACCTGCGCAACGCCGGCTTCAAGCTGGCCCCCGTCGACGCGAACCTGTTTCCCGGCGCATTCAACAATCTGCCGTCCGAAGTGCTGCCGCTTGCCGTGCAGGCCGCGATGGCCGCGATCGAGAAGATCTGCCCGGACGCGAAGAACCTGCTCGTGATTCCCGAGCTGCCGACCCGCAACGCGTTCTACCTCGAAAACGTCGCGCGCCTCGCGACGATCATGCGCCAGGCCGGCCTGAACGTGCGCTTCGGCTCGCTCGACCCGAGCATCACCGACATGACGCCGATCACGCTGGCCGACGGCCAGAAGATCGTGCTCGAACCGCTCGAGCGTTCGCAGCGCCGCCTCGGCCTGAAGAATTTCGATCCGTGCTCGATCCTGCTGAACAACGACCTGTCGGCCGGCATTCCGGCCGTGCTGGAAAACCTGCACGAGCAGTACCTGCTGCCGCCGCTGCACGCGGGCTGGGCCGTGCGCCGCAAGTCGACGCACTTCTCGTGCTACGACGACGTCGCGAAGAAGTTCGCGAAGATGGTCGGCGTCGATCCGTGGATGGTGAATCCCTATTTCGCGCACGTGGAAGGCGTCGACTGGCAGGCGCATGAAGGCGAGCAGGCGCTCGCCGACGCAATCGACGGCGTGCTGAAGAAGATCGCGCGCAAGTATCGCGAATACGGGATCAGCGAGAAGCCGTATGTCGTCGTGAAGGCCGACGCGGGCACCGCAGGGCGCGGCGTGATGACCGTGCACGATGCGGCCGAGATCGGCCGCATGACGAAGGCCGAGCGCGCGCAGATGGCCGAGTCGAAGGCCGGCCTCGCGGTGCGCGACGTGATCGTGCAGGAGGGCGTCTACACGTTCGAGCGCGTCGGCGACGAAGTCGCGGAGCCGGTCGTGTACATGATCGACCGCTACGTGGTCGGCGGTTTCTACCGCACGCACGGCGGCCGCGAGCGCGACCAGAACCTGAACGCGCCCGGCATGCACTACGTGCCGCTCGGCTTCGAGCACACCGCGCTGCCGGATGCCGGCGCGAAGCCGGGTGCCGCGCCGCCGAACCGTTTCTACATGTACGGCGTTGTCGCGCGGCTGTCGCTGATCGCGTCGTCGATCGAACTGGAAAAGACCGATCCCGAAGCCATCCAGGTGTAACGGACCTTCGCTACGTACAGGACCCGCATGGACATTCTCTTTATCGCCGACCCGCTCGAGCGCTTCAAGATCTACAAGGATTCGACCTACGCGATGATGGCCGAGGCCGCGCGCCGCGGGCATGCGGTGTACGCGTGCGAGCCGAACCACCTCGCGTGGACGGGCACCTCGGTCGAGGCCGACGTGCGGCGCATCACGTTCGTCGGCGAGCTGGACGACCTGCATCGCGAGACGTGGTTCGAAGCGGGCCCGGTCGACGCGCGCCGCCTCGAATCGTTCGGCGCGGTGCTGATGCGCAAGGATCCGCCGTTCGACATGGAGTACGTGACGTCGACCTGGCTGCTCGAGCTGGCCGAGCGCGCGGGCGCCCGCGTGTTCAACAAGGCGCAGTCGATCCGCGACCATTCGGAGAAGCTTGCGATCGGCGAGTTTCCGCAGTTCGTCGCGCCGACACTGGTCACGCGCGACGCGAAACGGCTGCGCGCGTTCCACGCCGAGCATGGCGACGTGATCCTGAAGCCGCTCGACGGGATGGGCGGGATGGGCGTGTTCCGCGTGAAGCCGGACGGCATGAACCTCGGTTCGATCGTCGAGATGCTGAGCCACGACGGCACGCGCTCCGTGATGGCGCAGAAGTTCATCCCCGAGATCAAGGCCGGCGACAAGCGTATCCTGCTGATCGGCGGCGAGCCGGTGCCGTATTCGCTCGCGCGGATTCCGCAGGGCAGCGAGGTGCGCGGCAATCTGGCGGCCGGCGGCCTGGGTGTCGCGCAGCCGCTGACGGCCCGCGATCGCGAGATCGCCGACACGCTCGGCCCGGTGCTCGCGTCGCGCGGGCTGCTGCTGGTCGGCCTCGATGCGATCGGCGACTGGCTGACCGAGGTGAACGTCACGAGTCCGACGTGCTTCCGCGAGATCATGGAGCAAACGGGCTTCGACGTCGCCGCGATGTTCATCGACGCGCTGGAGCGTGCGGCCGCCTAGGCCGCATCCCGCGCAACCCCGGCGGCGGCCGCGCAGGTCCCCCGTCGCCGGAGCAGCTTGACCGGCCTGCTACAATGCCCGCTGCCCGGTGCCGTGATCGGCGCACCGAAGGCCCGGCGGTCGGGCCGATACTGTTGCAAGGCTGAACATGAAACGTTTCCCACACTCGCTACGCTCATTGCCCCGCCGCGGGGTATCGGCCCGCCAGGGGCGGCCGGGAGCGATCTGACATGGCCGGGATCCTGATCATCGCGCACGCTCCGCTCGCCACCGCGCTGCGGGACTGCATCGCGCACATCTACGGCGGCGTGCCCGCCCGCATCGGCTGTATCGACGTGATGGCGGACAACGATCCGGCCCAGGTGATGGCGTTCGCGCACGCGGAACTCGCGCGGCTCAAGGAAGAGAACGGCGTGATCGTGCTGACCGACATGTACGGCGCGACGCCCGCGAACATCGCCGGCCAGCTCGCGAAAATCGACAACGTGCGCGTGCTGGCGGGCGTGAACCTGCCGATGCTCGTACGGGCCGTCTGCTACCGCACCGTGCCGCTCGACAAGCTGGTCGACAAGGCGCTGTCCGGCGGCGCGAAGGGCGTCCACGAGGTATCGTCCGGCACGCCGCCGCCGCCGACGGAAACCGGCTGCGGCCAGTGCGCGCCGATTCCGCCCGAACCGCAGCCGCGCACCGAATCGCACTGATTGCCCGTTTTCCGTTTTAGACAGCACCGCCGACGCGCGCCGCCGGCGGCCCCGACCGACCCGACCGAGAATCATGCTTCAACAAGAAACCACCATCGTCAATAAATTGGGGCTCCATGCGCGCGCATCGGCCAAGCTTACGCAACTGGCCGGCAACTTCCAGTCGGAAGTCTGGATGACGCGCAACGGGCGCAAGATCAATGCGAAGAGCATCATGGGCGTGATGATGCTGGCGGCCGGCATCGGCAGCACCGTGACGATCGAGACCGAAGGGGCCGACGAGCAGGAGGCGATGGACGCGCTGCTGAAGCTGATCGCCGACAAGTTCGGCGAAGGACAGTGATCGCCACGCGGGATCGTTGCCGTTTCCAGTCAGAATGCCGCGGATTTCGCGGCATTTTTTTCGTCGGAAGCATTGATGCGGAATGCGCAATGCTGCGGTGCATGCAGTCAGCGGGGAGTCGCGGAATTTATAATCGCTAACCGGGGTCATAAGCGCATCGCAGCAGTGTGCCGCGGCTTTACTTGTACAGAGGAGGTGCGCGTGTCCTTCACGCTGCATGGCATTCCCGTCTCACGTGGTATCGCGATCGGGCGAGCGTATCTGATCGCGCCGGCGGCGCTCGACGTCGCCCATTACCTGGTCGAGGCCAACCAGATCGACGCCGAGGTCGAGCGATTCCGCACGGCGCTCGACGTCGTGCATCACGAACTCGAAGCGCTGCGCGCCGACCTGACCGACGACACCCCGAGCGAAGTCGGCGCATTCATCGACGTTCACGCGATGATCCTGAGCGACGAAATGCTCGTCCAGGAAACCATCGATCTGATCCGCGCGCGCCGCTACAACGTCGAATGGGCGCTGACCGAGCAGCTCGAACTGCTCACGCGCCACTTCGACGACATCGAGGACGAATACCTGCGCGAGCGCAAGGCCGACATCGAGCAGGTGGTCGAGCGCGTGCTGAAGGCGCTCGCCGGCGCGCCGTCCGCGTCGCAGGCACTCGACCGCGCGGCCAAGAACGGCACGAACGAGATGATCGTCGTCGCGCACGACATCGCGCCGGCCGACATGATGCAGTTCAAGACGCAGTCGTTCCAGGCGTTCGTCACCGATCTCGGCGGGCGCACGTCGCACACGGCGATCGTCGCGCGCAGCCTCGGCATTCCGGCCGCGGTCGGCGTGCAGCACGCGAGCGCGCTGATCCGTCAGGACGATCTGATCATCGTCGACGGCGACCAGGGCATCGTGATCGTCGATCCCGCGCCGATCGTCCTCGAGGAATATTCGTACCGCCAGTCCGAGAAGCAGCTGGAGCAACGCAAGCTGCAGCGTCTCAAGTTCTCGCCGACGCAAACGTTGTGCGGCACCAAGATCGAGCTGTACGCGAACATCGAGCTGCCCGACGACGCGAAGGCGGCCGTCGAGGCCGGCGCGGTCGGCGTCGGCCTGTTCCGCTCCGAGTTCCTGTTCATGCATCAGAAGGAGATGCCGGAAGAGGAGGAGCAGTTCGCCGCGTACAAGCGTGCCGTCGAGTGGATGAAGGGCATGCCGGTGACGATCCGCACGATCGACGTCGGCGCGGACAAGCCGCTCGAGGCGCTCGACGAAGGCTATGAAACGGCGCCGAACCCGGCGCTCGGCCTGCGTGCGATCCGCTGGAGCCTGTCCGAGCCGCAGATGTTCCTCACGCAGCTGCGCGCGATCCTGCGCGCGTCCGCGTTCGGCCAGGTGAAGATCCTGATCCCGATGCTCGCGCACGCGCAGGAGATCGACCAGACGCTCGACCTGATCCGCGAGGCGAAGCGCCAGCTCGACGACGCGGGGCTCGCCTACGATCCGAACGTGCGCATCGGCGCGATGATCGAGATTCCGGCCGCCGCGATCGCGCTGCCGCTGTTCCTGAAGCGGTTCGATTTCCTGTCGATCGGCACGAACGACCTGATCCAGTACACGCTCGCGATCGACCGCGCCGACAACGCGGTCGCGCACCTGTACGACCCGCTGCATCCGGCCGTGCTGCACCTGATTGCCTATACGCTGCGCGAAGCGAAACGCGCGGGCGTGTCGGTGTCGGTGTGCGGGGAGATGGCCGGCGATCCGGCGCTCACGCGTCTGTTGCTCGGGATGGGGCTCACCGAGTTCTCGATGCACCCGAGCCAGCTGCTCGTCGTGAAGCAGGAGATCCTGCGCGCGCATCTGAAGGCGCTCGAGAAGCCGACGGCCGACGTGCTGGCCGCGTTCGAGCCCGAAGAGGTGCAGGCGGCGCTGCAGCGGTTGTCGGTCGCCGAGCCGCGTGCGGATGCGGCTGCGTAGGCGTTCAAGCCGCCGCTAACTGTAGTGAAGTGTCACGCATGCGCCGCCCGGCGCATGCCCGCCGCGCGTCAGTGCCGGCCCCCGCACACGGGGCAGTCGGCCTGGCGCGCGATTTTCATCGTGGTCCATTCCATCCGCAGCGAATCGAGCATCATCAGCCGCCCGTTGAGCGTCTTGCCGATGCCGCCGATCACGCGCAGCGCTTCGGCCGCCTGCATCGCGCCGATGATGCCGACCGTCGGGGCGAACACGCCCATCGTCGCGCATGCGACTTCCTCGAACGGCTGGTCTTCCGGGAACACGCACGCATAGCAGGGCGCGGCCGGATCGCGGAAGTCGAACGTGCTGATCTGGCCGTCGAAACGCAGCGCGGCGCCCGACACGAGCGGCACGCCGTGCGCGACGCACGCGCGGTTGATCGCGTGGCGCGTCGCGAAGTTGTCGGTGCAGTCGAGCACGACGGTCGCGCGCGGCACGTGCGCATCGAGCCAGGCATCGTCGACGCGCTCCGCGACCGCATGCACCGTCACGCCGGGATTCAGTTGCGCGAGCGCGTCGCGCCCCGATTCGACCTTGCTGCGGCCGACCGATGCCGTCACGTGCAGGATTTGCCGCTGCAGGTTCGTGAGGTCGACCGTGTCGGCATCGACGAGCGTGATCGTGCCGACGCCCGAGGCCGCGAGGTACATCGCGGCGGGCGAGCCGAGGCCGCCCGCGCCGACGACGATCGCATGCGCATCGAGAAAGCGCTGCTGCGCCTCGATGCCGATTTCGTCGACGAGGATGTGTCGGGAGTAGCGCAGGAGTTGATCGTCGTTCATGGGGAGTCGTGGGCGAGGCGGGCGGACGTGTCGTTATTTTAGGCGCGCATGAAAAACGGGCCATCGCGGTCTTCCCGCGATGGCCCGTCGGATGCCGGCCGGCGCTTACTTCGGCGCCGACGCGGGCTTCGGTGCGGACGCCGGCTTTGCGCTTGCGGCCGATGCCTTCGAGGCCGCAGCGGCCTTGCCGGCCGGGCTCTTCGTCGTGCTCTCGGCGAGCAGCGACTTCGATTCCTGGACCGGCTTGCCTTCGAGCTTGTTGAGCGCCTGCTGCATCATGAAGTCGTCGGTGCTGCCGAACTCGATCGGCTTGCGATCACGATCCTTCTGGCGCTGCTCCGGCGTCTTCTTGTCGTTCTGCTCTTCGAGGACGCGCAGCTGATCCATCCGGCGCTGCTCGCGCTCTTCCTGTTCCTTCTTCTCGTTCGGGTCCTGCGTGTTCGCGAGGTGGTTCGTGTAGTCGACCTCACGCGTCACGAGCACGTCGTCCGGATCGCCGTCTGCGTACTGATCGACCGGCACGTCCGGCGTGATGCCCTTGTTCTGGATCGAACGGCCGCTCGGCGTGTAGTAGTACGCGGTGGTCAGGCGCAGCGCGGTGTCGGCCGTCATCGGGCGGACCGTCTGCACCGAACCCTTGCCGAACGTCGTCTTGCCCATGATCTGCGCGCGCTTCGAATCCTGCAGCGCACCGGCGACGATTTCGGACGCGGACGCCGAATAGGCGTTCGTCAGCACGATCATCGGCACGGTCTTGAACACCGGCGGCAGGTTCTTCAGCGGATCGCCGTCGAAAGAAGGCAGGCGATAGTTGTCGTACGTATCGCGGTAGACCTGCTTCGAATCGGGGATCTGGCCGTTGGTCGACACGACGACCGAGTCGGGCGGCAGGAACGCGCCGGCCACGCCGACCGCGCTCTGCAGCAGGCCGCCGCCGTTGTTGCGCAGGTCGAGGACGAGGCCCTTCAGGTTCGGCTGCTGGCGCGCGATGTCCTGCAGCTTCGCCGCGAGGTCAGGCGTCGTGCGCTCCTGGAAGCTCGTGATGCGGACATACGCGTAGCCCGGATCGAGGATCTTCATCTTCACGCTCTGGACCTTGATGATCGCGCGCGTGACCGTGACCGGGAACGTGCGGTCGTCGCTCTTGCGGAAGATCGTCAGCGTGACCTTGGTGCCCGGCTCGCCGCGCATCTGCTTGACGGCCTTGTCGAGCGTCATGCCGCGCACCGGCTTGTCGTTGATGCGGGTGATCAGGTCGCCCGGACGGATGCCGGCGCGGAACGCGGGGGTATCTTCGATCGGCGAGATCACCTTGACGAGGCCGTCTTCCTGCGAGATCTCGATGCCGAGACCCGCGAAGCGGCCCTTCGTCTGCTCCTGCAGCTCGTCATAGTCGGTCTTGTCGAGGAACGACGAGTGCGGGTCGAGGCTCGACACCATGCCCTTGATCGCCGCCGTCAGCAGCTTCTTGTCGTCGACCGGTTCGACGTACTCGCGCTTGATCTGGCCGAAGACTTCCGCGAACAGGCGGAGCTGGTCGAGGGGAAGCGGCGCCGTGGCGGTCTGCTCGGCCGATGCGGAAACCTGCAGCGTGGCGAATACGCCCGTGGCGAGGCCCGCGGCAATCAGGCCGATGTTCTTCAATTTCATTCGCATAGAGATCTGGTGCGGTCGGGAAGCGCGTGGCGGTAGCGGGGATGTAGCGGACAAGTATAACTGTTCGTCCGATCACTCAGTGGAACGGCGCGAAAAGCGTCGAACAGGGCCCGGAGCCGGCCCGGCAAGGCACCGCCGGCCGCACTGCGGGTTCGAAAGCGGATTCGACAGCAGCGGGGCCGCGAAGGTTCGCGCGGGGGGCGGGCCGCGGCCGGGCACGCCGCGCCGGACGCGGCGCG
>NZ_CABVPX010000043.1 GCF_902499125.1 Burkholderia arboris | reverse complement strand
GGCCGCGCCGCGCCGGTTTCGAGCACCTGCCAGGTCAGCGGCGCCGCGGGCAGGCACGCGCGCCAGCGGCCATAGGCGGTCGCCGCGGTGTCGCCGATCGCCACCGCCGGAAGCCTGAGACGCGCGCAGCGCCGCAGCAGGCACGCGGTGCCGGCGGCATCCGGCGTGCCGCGCACGAACGGCAGCAGCTCCAGTTCGCCGTCGTATTCGGCGCGCAGCGCGCGCAGCCATCGTCCGGCGGCGAGCGGCACGCATCCCGCCGCGGCGATGCCGCACAGCACGAGCAGGCGATCGTCGCGGCCGTCGCGAATCGCGAGCAGCCGGGCGGCGACGGAGGACGACGCGGGTGCCGGGGTCATCATGCGTCCGTGCCGTCGGCGTGCCCGTCCGTGCCGCCCGCGGCACGCGGATAGGCGCCGAGCACGCGCAGTTCGGACGCGACGAGCGCGATCTCGTCGAGCGCCGCGCGCACGTTCGGATCGAGCGGATGTCCGCCGAAATCGATGCAGTACCGGTACGCCTGGCCAGCCGCGCGTGCCGGCCGCACGTCGACCCACAGCAGCGGGGCGCGGTGATGGGCGAGCGCATCGAAGATGCGCGCGAGCGCGTCGGGCGCATCGGTCGGCCGCAATACGATGCTCGTGCGGTCGTGGCCGGTCGGGGCCGGCGCCTGGCCGCCGACGATCACGAAGCGCGTGCGGTTGTCCGAGTGATCCTGGATCGCGCGGGATACGATTCGCAGTCCGTAAAGCGCGGCTGCCGGTTCGCCGGCGATCGCCGCGCAGTCGTACAGATGCGCGGCCTCGCGCGCGGCCACCGCGTTGCTGGATACCGGGATGCGGCGCAGGTCGGGTGCATGCGTGTCGAGCCACGCGCGGCATTGCGCGAGCGCCTGCGGATGGCCGACCACGCTGTCGACGCCGTCGAGCGATCCGCTCGCGCTCAGCAGGCAGTGCGCGACGGGCAGTTCGATTTCGCCCGTGACGGGCGCCGCCTGGGCGATCAGCAGATCGAGCGTGCGCGTCACGCTGCCTTCGGAGGAGTTCTCGACCGGTACGACCGCGCATTCCGCGTCGCCGCGCGCGAGCGCTTCGAATACCGCGTCGATCGTCTCGTGTGCCTGCCCGCGTGCGAATTCGCCGAAGTGACGCAGCATCGCGGCTTCGGTGTAAGTGCCCGAGGGGCCGAGGAACGCGACCGACGGCAGCGATTGCGCGTCGCGGCTCGCGCGGAACAGCGTCTGCCAGATGGCTCTCAGGTCGCGGTCGCGCAGCCCCCACGGCGCGCGTGCGCACAGCTCGGCGACGATCGAAGCTTCGCGGGAAGGCTGCCGTACCGCGAGCCCCGCATGCCGCTTGAGATGACCGATCTCGGTGGCGTGAACGATGCGCTGGCCGATCAGCGCGAGCAGTTCGTCGTCGATCACGTCGATCTGCGCGCGGCGGCGCGCGATCGCATCGTCGACGGACGACGGGGCGGCCAGTTCGGACGTCGTCATCGCGTTTCGATCCGTGAAGTCGGGGAGGCGGCCGGCCGGCGTGCGGCGTCGTGCGCGGCTGCGCCCCGCTGCACGCGCGCGACGGCGCGTTCGTATTCGTCCGCGAGCCGCTCGACGATCTCGGCGACGCTGAGTACCGCGTCCATCGCGCCGACGCCCTGGCCGGCGCCCCAGATGTCGCGCCACTGCTTCGCGCCGCCTTCCGGCGAGAAATCGAGTTGCGCGCCGTCGACCCGCGCGAGCCGGCGCGCATCGAGCCCGGCCGCCTCGATGCTTTGGCGCAGGTAGTTGCCGTGGACGCCGGTGAACGCATCGGTATAGATGATGTCGGCAGCGTTGGCTTCGACGATCGTGTCCTTGTACCGCTGCACCACGTTTGCTTCGTGCGACGCCAGGAAGCGTGTTCCGATGTACGCGAAGTCGGCGCCGAGCGCGCGCGCGGCGGCGATCGCGTCGCCGGTCGCGATCGCGCCGGACAGCGCGATGAAGCCGTCGTAGAAGCGCCGTACTTCCGTGACCAGCGCGAACGGCGACAGCGTGCCCGCATGGCCGCCCGCCCCCGCCGCGACGAGGACGAGGCCGTCGACGCCGGCTTCCAGCGCCTTCTGCGCATGCCGTACCGTCGTGACGTCGTGCAGCACGATCCCGCCGTAGGCGTGGATCGCATCGACGACGTCGCGCGACGGTGCGCGCAGGCTCGTGATCATCAACGGCACGCGCCGTTCGATGCAGATGCGCAGATCCTGTTCGACGCGCGGATTCGACGGATGGCAGATGTGGTTGACCGCGAACGGTCCGACCGGCGCGTCGGGATAGGCGTCGCGGTAGGCGCGCAGCGTACCGTCGATCGTGTCGATCCAGTCGCCGAGCTGCGTGCTGAGCCGCGCGTTGAGCGCCGGAAATGCGCCGACGATCCCGCTCTTGCACTGGGCGAGCACCATCTCGGGATAGCTCGCGATCAGCATCGGAGACGCAATCACCGGCAGCCGGAGACCCTGCAGCGGAAGCGGAATCATGGTCGGGCTCCGGCTCGTTAGCGTGCGAGCGCCGCGCTGTCGCGCCGCTCGTCGAGACGGCGATGGAAGCCGTCGCGGCTGACGGCGCAGCGCGTATGCACGCCTTCGCCGACGACACCCACCGCATCGCGCACTTCGACCCGGTACGTCATCATGCGGCCGTCGACCTCGATCAGTTCGGCATCGATCGTCACGTCCCATTCGGGCGGCGTCGGTGCGAGATGCTTGATCTCGAAGTTGTAGCCGACCGTCATCTGTCCGGCCGGCAGCAGGTGATCGGTCGCCTGCATGCAGGTCTGTTCGATGAAGATGATCATGATCGGGCTCGCGAGCGCGTGCGCTTCGCCGCCCCATTGATCGGCGAGCGAAATCGTGTCGACGCGGTGGGTGGCGCGGGCGCGCAGGCCAGTCTGGATAGTCAAGGGAAGCTCCTCGAGGGGGGATGAAAAGGGTGAGCGGTCACGCCGCGCGCGCCGTGGCGGCCGCGCGTCGTTGCAACTGGCTGAAGATGTTCCGGTAATGCATTTCCTCGGTGCCGCCGGCCGAGCCCATCGCGAGCGCGTCCGCGACGAAGGTGGCGAGCGGGCCGCGCCGGTAGCCGTCGCTACCGTGAATCGCGAGGAGGTGCAGCGCGGCCTGTGCGAGATCGCGTGCGCCCGCGAGCTTCGCGATCGAGCAGTTCGCGAGCGCTTCGGGGTGCTGACCGATGAGCAGGTCGAGTGCGGCGCGCGCCGTCCAGCGCGTGCGTTCGATGCCGACGTGAACGTCGACCAGCCGGCGCTGGACGTGCTGATGCGCGTCCAGCGCGACGCCGAGCGTCTTGCGGCCGCCGGCGTGCGCGAGTGCGTCGGCAAGGAACGGCTGCGTGACGTTCGCGCACAGCAGGCCGAACAGCGCGCGATTCATCGACGCGATGTCCATCAGCAGGCGCAATCCGTCGCCGGGCGCGCCGAGCAGTTCGTCGGCGTCGACGTGCACGCCGGACAACGTGAGGTCGCCGATCGGCAGATCCGCGACGCCGAACGTCGCTTGCGGCGCACTGCGCTGAACGCCTTCACGTTCGGGATCGATCAGCACCAGCGCGGTGGTCGGCTTGCCGTCACCGGTCAGGGTCGCGACGATCATCATCAGGCGCGCTTCGGGCGCGTGGCTGATGTTGTACTTGTGGCCGTCGAGCCGGTAGTGTTCGCCGTCGCGAACGACGCATGTTTCGAGCGCGCGCACCTCGGTGCCGGTGCCTTTCTCCGAGATCGCCGTGGCGCCGATGGCGCCGGACAGCAGCTGCGGCAGATGCCGCGCACGCTGCGCGTCGGAACCGTAGGCGACGATTGCGCGAATCAGCGTCGCCTGATTGGCGAGCGCCATCGCGAAGCCGACCGAGCGCAGCGCTGCGGCGATCGCCTCGAACGCATCGATGAAGTCGTGCCACGTGCCGCCCGCGCCGCCGAGTTCGCGCGGTACCGGCAGGCGCCACAGTCCCGCATCGGACAATGCATCCCAGGCAGCGCGATGGAAAGCGCCGGAAGGGGCGGACCGCGCATGGCGTTCAGCGATGTCGCGATACGTGGCGGTCGTCGTGTGCTGTGCTTCGCTGGCAGTGAGAGTCATGTCGGGGAGCGAGACGTTGCATGGATCGTGTCGCCAATCTAATGAAAAGCCCCCGGACGAGAAACTGTCAGTTATCGCACTCCGGTGCGGCGCCGCCTTCGACGTCCGGATACACGATCGTGCCGTCCGGCCGGACGACTGCGCCGGCCGTGAGGCGCGCAGGCTCCACGCGATTGCGGCCCATGATGTGCAGTACCGTCTCGCCGCGCGCGATCAGGTAGTCGGACACGATGCGCCGGTGACAGCGCCACCACACGGCTTCCGAACACATGATCGCGCAGCGCTGCTCGTGCCCCCGTGCGATCAGCTGATCGAGGCCCGAACGAAATTCCGGCGACAGCGCGTAATCGGCGTAGCGGTGGAAGCTGCGGTTCGTCCAGAAATCGTTGATGTCGTCGGGCACGTCGCGCGATTTGCCGCGCAGGCCGCCGAGTGTCGCGATGTGTTCGTACGCAATATCGTCGGCAGCCAGTGCCTCCGGCAGCGTCGCTTCGTTGAACTGAGGATGGGTGCGCGAGCGCGTCATCTTGCGGATATCCGCGAGCAGCGCGATCCCGGCCGCATCGAGCAGGCCGACGAATTCGTCGAGCGTGCGGTTCGAATGGCCGATCGTGTAGAACGGGTAGGTCATGCGTGATCCTTGCCGGTGATGCGTTCGAGCACGCGGCCGCGATGCGCGGCGATGTGGTCGGTCCGGTCGCTCTTGATCTCGTACTGCGGATCGCCGGGCGACGCGCGATGGCAATGGCCCTTGTAGTCGAAGTCGGCGGTGTGGATCGCGACGATCGTGCCGGTCACGTAGCCGGCCTCGGAGTTCCAGCGGACGCGGTCGCCCAGCCTGAATGGTGTGCTCATGCCGTGCCTCCTGGTGTCGGTGCGCGGTTCGGCGGTCTTCGCGGTGCGAGTGGCCGGGCCGCGAGGGCGGGGCTGTCTGCACGCATTATCGGCCGCACCCGCTCCGGGAAAAAGATACAGGCGGCAGCACAGTGCTGTGCTGCCTGCGCAAGCGGCACGCCGGCGCGTGGGCAATCTTTCATTATTCCGACGATACGAGCGCTTATTGACACGCTTGCCTGCGTGAAATTGCCGTGCTAATTTTTCATGAAATTTATCGGCGTAATTTTCACGGGAGTCCGCATGTTCGTGCAGTCCGACCGTCACGTCGCAAGCTACTACGCCGGCACCTACCCGGCGCCGATCCCGCATCGTCCGGAACTGGACGACCGCATCGACGCCGATGTGCTCGTCGTCGGCGCGGGCTTCAGCGGGCTGCATACGGCGTTGCGCCTGGCACTCGCCGGCAAGCGCGTGGTCGTGCTCGAAGCGAGCCGCGTCGCATGGGCTGCGTCGGGCCGCAACGGCGGACAGGCGCTGCTCGGCTGGTCGTGCGACATGCAGCCGCTCGAGGATTCGCTCGGCCGCGACGGCGCGCGCCTGCTGTGGGACAGCATGCGCTGGGCGGCGGCCGAGGTGCGCGAACTGCCGGTGCGGCATGGTTTCGACATCGATTACCGGCCCGGCAGCCTGTGGGCCGCGCTACGGCCGCGGCGCGTCGCGATGCTCGAACAGGCCCGCGAAGAGGCCGCCGAGCGCTGGGGCTATGACCGGCTGCGCGTGATCGGCCGTGACGAGATGCCCGAATGGATCGGCGGTACGCGCTATCTTGCGGCGCTGCACGATCCGGAGGCCGGCCACCTGAACCCGCTGAAGCTCGCGCTCGGCCTCGCGCAGACGATCGAGCGTGCGGGCGGGCGCATCTTCGAGCAGAGCCGCGTGCTCGACTGCCGCGAGACGGCCGGTGGCCATATTGCCCGCACGGCGCGCGGCGAAGTGCGCGCGGACGTGCTCGTGCTGGCGTGCAACGCATACGTCGACCGGCTCGATCGCGATCTCGCGCGCCGGCTGCTGCCGGTCGGCACCTATCAGGTCGCGACCGCACCGCTTGCGCCCGACGTCGCGCGTGCGCTGCTGCCGCAGAACAGCTGCGTGATCGACAACCAGTTCGTGCCCGACTACTTCCGCCTGAGCCCCGACAACCGGCTGCTGTTCGGCGGCGGCTGCACGTACCTCGGCGGCATTCCCGCCGACATCGCAGCGGCGACGCGCCCGCACCTCGAACGCGTGTTCCCGCAACTGGCCGGCGTGACGCTCGACTACGCATGGGGCGGCCACATCGACATCAGCATGCGCCGCACGCCGGACATCGGCCGCCACGGGCAGCGCTTCTGGTTGCAGGGCTTCTCGGGGCACGGCGTGCTGCCGACGCTCGCCGGCGCGCGCGCGGTGGCCGACGCCGTGCTCGGCGACGAACGCCTGCTCGCGCAGTACCAGCGCATCCGCAACCCGCGTTTCCCCGGCGGCGACCGGCTCGCCGCGCCGCTGGAAGCGATCGGCAAGGCCTGGTACCGTCTGCGCGATACCGTCTGACTCACCGGAACCCGTCATGAACGAACAGGAAGAGATAGAAAGTCTGGCGATCCTGATCCGCGATCTGCGCAAGCATCGCAAGGTCACGCTCAACGATCTCGCCGAACGGATCGGCCGCTCGGTCGGCTTTCTGTCGCAGGTCGAGCGCGGGCTGTCGCGCCCGACGGTCGCGGATCTCACCGCGATCGGCGAGGCACTCGGCGTGCCGACCACGTATTTCTACAGCCTGAGCAAGCCGCGCAGCGTGCCGTGGGTCACGCGGCCCGACGAGCGGCGCACCGTGTATTACGCGGCCGGCATCACCGACATCCTCGTGTCGCCGAACATGCGCTCGCGCTTCTCGATTCTCGAAAGCCATCTGGCGCCGGGCGCGAGCAGCGGCGAGCGACCGGTCGACGACAGCGACGAGCAGGGCGGCTTCGTGCTGGAAGGCGCGCTGACGATCTGGATCGACGATGACGACACGCCCGTCACGCTCGGCCCGAACGATGCGTTCCAGCTTCCCGCGCACAAGCGCTTCCGTTACGCCAACCTGACCGATGCGCCGACGCGCGTGATCTGGGTATTCACCTGAGTTGTCGGCGGGGCGGTCGGTGCTGCATGCCGGCGCGCCCCGCAGCCTGTTCGCAGTACTGATTGACATGCGGCGTGCGTCGTTCGGCATGCCGCATGAATCCGGTTCGCCGCGCTGCGGCACCGTCATACAAGACATGGAAAGGATGAGACATGGCTGACGTCGTTCCCGCGCTGGTCAGTGAAGTCCGCGCATTCCGGCAGGCACACCCCGAGATCCGTTATGTCGACCTGATCTGCCTCGACCTGCCCGGGCATTTCTACGGCAAGCGCTATCCGATCGACGCACTCGAGAAGGTCGCGTCGGGTTCGCTGTTGAAGCTGCCGCAGAACTGCGTGCTGCTCGGCACGCAAGGCGGCCTCTACAAGATCGGCGATTACTGCTTCAACGACGGCGATCCCGATGCACCGCGCCGCCTGATTCCCGGTACGCTGAAGCCCGTGCGCTGGGAGCGGCAGCCGCTTGCGCAGATGCTGATCAGCTCCGACGGCACCGATGCACCGATCGAGTTCGAGCCGCGCGAGGTGCTCGCGCGCGTGTTGCGGCGGTTTGCGGCGCGCGGCATCCGGCCGGTCGTCGCGTTCGAGCTCGAGTTCTACCTGTTCGCCGCACAGCTCGCGGACGGGATGCCGCAGTATCCGCGCGACCGCCTGAGCGACGACCGCGACGATCAGCCCAACATGCATATCGAGCGCCTGTCACGCTTCTCCGACGTGCTGCACGAGATGGTCGAAGCCGCGTGCGAGCAGGGCGTCGATGCGACGGTGATTACGGCCGAGCTCGGGCCCGGCCAGTTCGAGATCAATTTCGGGCACACCGACGACGCGCTGCGCGCGGCCGACTGGTCGGCGCTGTTCTGCCGCAGCACGCGCGGCGTCGCGTTGCAACACGGCTATCGCGCGAGCTTCATGGGCAAGCCGTACCTGCATGCGCCGGGCAGCGGGATGCACGTGCACGTGAGCCTGTACGACGACGCGGGGCGCAACCTGCTCGCCGCGGACGGCCAGCGGCCGCTGCGGCACGCGGTGGCCGGGTGTCTCGCGCTGTTGCCGCACTGCATGCCGGTGTTCGCGCCGAACCACAATGCGTTCCGGCGCTACGGATCGATGGTGAACGCGGCGAGCCGTGCGAGCTGGGGCTTCGAGGATCGCGATGCGTGCATCCGGATTCCGGAGTCGGATGCACGCAACCTGCGGATCGAGCACCGTCTCGCGAGCGCGGATGCGAACCCGTATCTGGTGCTCGCGGCGATCCTGTCGGGAATGGAGCATGGGCTCGATGCGAAGATCGAACCGATTGCGCCGCTCAACGAGGATCGCGGCAGCGGCATCGATTTCCCGAAGGAGATGCTGTCGTCGGTTGCCGCGATGCAGGATCACCCGGCCGTGCGCGAAGGGCTCGGCAGCGAGTTCGTGATGGTCTATTGCGAGAACAAGCGCCAGGAGGAGCTGGATTTTCGCAACGAGATCGGGGCGCGGGAGTACCGGTGGTTTTTGTGACCGGATGCGGCTCCTCGCGGGCCTTATCGTCCGCGCGCCTGCGTCATCGGCAGGTGCGCGCCCCAGGCGCTCGTCAGGGCTTCGATTTCGGCGACCGGATCGATCTGTTGTCGCGCGCTTTCGTTCACGTCCTCGCTGAATAACAGGTGCGCGAAATCACGCGCACGCGCGATGATCGCCGCGGTTTTCGGGCTGCGCCGCATCGTGAACGATGTGAGCGCGGCATCGAGGCCGCCGCCGTTGCCTGCACCGTATTCGTCGAGACACCGGGCCAGATGCCACGCATCCTCGAGCGCCTGGCATGCGCCTTGTCCGGAGGTCGGTAGCGACGCGTGCGCGGCGTCGCCGATCAGCAGAACATTGCCGCGGTGCCACACGTCGACGGGGTCGAGATCGTGCACGCGGATCTTCGCGATCGTGTCCGCCGACGTCGCGCGTAGCACGTTCGCGATGGTCGCCGGCCACGCCCGGAAGCGCCGTTCCAGCATCGCGCCCGGATCGCTTTCCGTTGCATCGTCCGGACCGGCTTCGGGCCATGCCGCTGCCCAGTACAGGCGATGCCGGTCCACCGCGACGATGCCGAACCGCTCGCGCGTGCCCCAGTAGTCGGATATCGACACCTCGTCGACGAGCGGCGCATCGCTTTGCGCGATGCCGATCCAGTTGACGAATCCCTGATAGACGGGCGTGTTGTCGCCGATCACATGACGCCGCGCGACGGAGTTCATGCGGCCGTCCGCGCCGATGACGAGATCGGGGGCGATCGTCGTTCCATTGTCGAAGCGAACGACAGCACGGCCGTCCGTCCCGGCGTCGATGGACGTTGCGCCGTGGCCGAAGTGGACGTCGATACCGCGCGCCGCGAGGTGCCGTGCCAGCACGGCCTGGAGATCGCGCCGCAGGATCGAATAGGTCGGGAAACCCATGCGGCGATCGAGTGCGCGGATATCGGTGACCTTGAGCGGGTTGCCGTGCCGGTCGATGCGCTGCATCGCGTTCATGCGGCCGCCTGCCTCGACGATGTCCGGCAGCAGGCCGAGCTGCGAGAGGACGAAGCCGGCATTCGGCCACAGCACCACGCCCGCGCCCATCGTCGATTCCGACGGCATGCGTTCATACAGCCTGATCTCGTGACCACGCCCGGCGAGCGCGAGTGCAGTGCTCATGCCGGCCACGCCGGCGCCCAGGATTGCAATGTTCATGACGCTCCTTCCTTGTGTCGTGCGAGCGTTCGCGTGGCCGCGGGGGCGTCGCATTGACGGGATGGGCATCGTAAATTATGGTCTGTGGCGGGATAAGCCGTGAAAAACGGCACACTTTGATATCTGAAATGGGCTAATGATGCGTAGCAAGCTGGATCTGAATGCGGTGCGTGTATTCGTGTCGGTCGTCGACGAAGGCAGCTTCGCCGGCGCCGCGCGCGTGCTGGCGATGCCGGGTTCCAACGTCAGCCGCCACGTCGCGCAGCTGGAGTCGAGGCTCGGCGCGCGTCTGCTGGAGCGCAGCACGCGACACCTGCGCATGACGGAGGCCGGGCGTTTGCTGCACGAGCGCGCACGGCCGATGCTCGATGCGCTGACGCAGGCCGAATTCGAACTGACGTCGCAGCAGACGGAGCTGCGCGGCGTGCTGAAGCTCTGCGTACCGGGCGAAATCGGGCCCCGCATGCTCGGGCCGATCGTCGCGGAATTCGCGAGCCGCCACCCGCGCGTCGAAATCGACTGCGATACGAGCCTCGCGGGCGTGTCGACGCTGCGCGACGATATCGACCTGTCGATCATCGTCAATCGCGGGAAGCTGGACGACAGTGCGTTCGTCGTCAGGCCGCTCGTGCGTTTGCCGAGTGTCGTCGTGGCCGCGCCATCGCTCGTCGAACGCACGGGATTGCCGACCCGGACGGAACAGCTTCGGCAACTGCCGTGCATCACGACCTTGAGCACGCTGAAAGGGCAGCCGTGGCAGTTCGCCGACCGCGACGGGCGGATTCACAAGATTCCGGTTGCGAGCCGGTATCGCGTCAACAGCGGCGAGATGGCCGGTCTGGCTGCGGTGAACGGGATCGGCTTCGCGATTCTCGTCGAGCGCGCGTGCGCGGCGGCGCTGGCGGAGGGGCGGCTGGTGCGCGTGCCGCTGGAGATGACGCCTGCGCCGCTGGAGCTGCACGCCGCTTATGCGAGCCGGAATTCGGTCAACGCGAAGATTCGCGAGTTGCTGCAGATGATGCAGGAGCGGCTGGCGGTGGAGGAAGCGATGCCGTCGTCGCGGTCACTTCGGTAGTGCGCGCCAGTAGCGTACTTCCTCGATCGGCGTCCCGCCGATCTCGAACGTCTTGATGTCGTCTTCGGCGACGAAGCCTTCGCGTTCGTAGAATGCCCTGGCCCGGCGGTTCTTGATCAGTACCCACAGCGACACCCAGGCATGGCCGGCATCATGCAGCGACCGGCACGCATGATCGACCAGCGCCGCGCCGATGCCTTGTCCGCAATACGACGGATGCAGGTAGATCGCTTCGATTTCGGCCCAGCCGCGATCCTTGTCGGTGTCGCGCGTCGGACCGTAGGCGATCCAGCCGGCTGGCACGTCGTTCGTGATCGCAAGCGCGACCCGTGGCCGTCCGGCGCCGAGCGCATAGCGCCACGCGGCCGTGCGCTTTTCGACCGACAGGCCGGCGAGGAACGGCGCCGGCATGATGTCCGTGTAGGTCGCTTGCCACGACGCAACGTGAATATCGGCGATGGCCGGTGCGTCGACGGATGTGGCGGCGCGGATGTCGATCGTCGTCGTGTTCGGTGCCATGCGTACCTCGCCTGATCGTGTGCCATGCGCCGCGGTGCTGCGCGCGGGTTCATTCCGCCGGATCGAGACTGCTGTCGATGGCGAAACTGTAGCCGAGATCCACTTTCGACGCGTCGCCACGCGCATCGGCCTTCTTCAGCACGAATTCGAACGCGGGCTCGAACCAGCCGTTGCGCGGCACCTCGCCGCCGAGGACTTCGACGTCGTACCAGCCGTTGTCGAGTTCGACGACAGGCCTGCCCGGTTCGCGATAACGCGCAAGCAGCGCGTTCACCGTTTCGTCGGTGAAGCGTTCGAGAATGCGCCACGTGTAAAGCATCGCCGAACGATGCTCGACGCGCAGCACATAACCGCCGCGCCGGTGCTGCAGCCGGCTGCCGGCCTTCAGCAGCTCGGGTGTGGCGTCGTCCAGCGTGAAGATGATCGTGTACGGATGATTCTCGATACCGGCCAGCGGAATGACGATGCCGTCGAGCACGGCGTTGTCGCCGCTGTCGCCGGTCGTGAATTCGGCCGCGACGTTGTCCGACAGCCGATGTGTTTCCTGGTAGCGCTTCAGCAGCAGAAGATCGCCGACGAGGAAACAGTCGATCAGGTCGTTGAGGACTTCAGAGAATTCATGCCGCATCGCCGCTCCTTTCGAGGGGGCGGTGCCGCTCGACGCCGCGCGGCACCGCATGCGCGACGAGCTTACTCGCCGAGCTTCGACGTCACGCACCCCGTGCTCGAGCATTCGCGCTCACGTTCGCGCAGGAACGACAGCCGCGACTGCGTCATGTCGTTCGCGCACTGGATATCCACGAGGTAGCTGTTGTTGCGCGTCTCGCTGCACTGCGCGTCGCGCTGCTTCAGCCACGCGAGCTGGCCGGCCTTCAGCGTCGCCTGCTGGTCGCCGCTCAGTTGCTTGCGCAGGCGGCCGTATTCGTCGTTGAGATCGCGGTCGGACTGCGAGAATTGCGTGCTGGTGCAGTACACCTGGTCGAACGCGCTACGGGGCTTGCCGCAGCCGGCCGCCTGTGCGGCGAACGGAACGGCGAGCGCAAGCAGCGCACAGGATGCGAACAGCGTCTTCTTTTTCATTGTGATGCTCCTGACTGGGTGAAAACCGTTGAGCCCGACGGGTGATGTCGTCATTTACTGCGGTGCCGTGCACGCATTGATCCCGCCCGCGATCGCGGTGGACAGGCGCTGGATCGTCTCGCGCCGCGCGAGCCGTGCTTCTTCGTCCGGATTGACGATCACGCCGGCCTCGACGAGCACGGCCGGAATCGGCGCGGTGCGCAGCACGACGAGATCGTCGAAGCGGTGGATGCCGAGTTGCGGATCGATCAGCGGGCGGTTTTCGCCGCGGATCGGCTGCGCGTGATACAGCGATGGCCGTTCGCCGGCCGCGACGAGCCGCTCGGCGATCGCCTTCGCGCAATGCAGGCTTTCCGCATAGTGCGGATTGCGTTCCGACACGAACACCGAGAAGCCGCGGAATTCGCGCTGCCGGCCCGCGTCGATGAACTGCTGCTGCATCGAGTCGTGATGGATCGACACGAACAGGTTTGCGTCGGGCGCCTGCGTCGAACGCTGGTCGAGCTTGATCTCGCGGCCGTCGGCCGACGTGCGCAGCACGCGGTCGCCGTGCGCGGCGAGCTTGTCGGCGACGGCGCCGGACAGGTCGAGGTTGTACAGGTATTCGACGCGACCGCTTGCGCCCGTAGAACCGGGATGCGCC
Organism: Burkholderia arboris; assembly: GCF_902499125.1. Taxonomy (GTDB): domain Bacteria; phylum Pseudomonadota; class Gammaproteobacteria; order Burkholderiales; family Burkholderiaceae; genus Burkholderia; species Burkholderia arboris. The sequence continues at coordinate 48,255 of NZ_CABVPX010000043.1, read as the reverse complement.
GGCGTATGGCCGGTATCGACGACGATGTAGCGCCCGGAGGTGGGCTCGGAGCCGGTGGTGCCGGCCGTGCCGGCCGCATGCAGCGCCAGCGGCGCGCCGAGCAGCGGGGCGCATGCGAGCACGCGCGCGGCGGCGCGCGCGAGCGGGCGAAGGCGTCGGAGGATTCGGTTCGTCATTGTTGTTGTCGGGAAGGGCATACGGCGCGTCGAACGGCGCGGCACCGTCGGCCTGCTCCATGCAGTCGGAATGTCGCGCGATTATAGCGGTTGGCGGTGGCGCCGCAATGACGAAACGGCCGCCCCGGCACCGGCCGGAAGCCGGCGCTCAGGCCAGCACGCGCCGGGCCGCCAGCATGCCCCAGTACGATGCTTCCTCGAACAGCGACAGCCCGGACAGGTCGGCGTGCGCGAATACGACGGGGCCGTCGGCGTCGCGCAGCGCGAGCAGGCCCGGGCGGCTCAGGAAGCCGACGTCGGGCGTCGCCATGGCATGGCCGCGCACGGTGATCTCGAGCGCCGTCGCGTGTTTCCACAGCGCGCGCCCGTACACGGCCTGCAGGTCGATCGCGGCCTGTTCGCGCAACGCGTCGGGCTTCGCCTGCGCCAGCCAGCGGCGCGTATCGTCCGGCGTTTGCGTACTCAGCGCCTGATAGGCAGAGAACACCGAGCGCGTCGGCGGCGACATCCGGATCAGCTGATGGGTCGACACGACGTAGCCGAGCGCCGCGCCGTCGTAGACGACGTTGTCCCACGCCAGCGGCACGCCGGCTTCTTCGGGCGGCATCCCGTCGAGCAGGAAGTTGGACACGAGCCACGGCGCGCGCGGCGGCAGGTCGCGCGCGGGGTCGAAGCCGTACGCGGCAAGCTGCGGAAACACGCGCGCCGCGACGAACAGCGGCATCGCGCTCACGACGCGACGGGCTTTCAGCGTGAACGTCGACAGCGTGCCGTCGTCGCCGAGGCGCGCGCACAGCACCTCGACGCCGCCCGCGCGTTCGGTTGCGTGCACCGCGAAGCCGTCCCGCGACCACGCGTTCGAGCCGCTGCGCGCGGTGATCGAATCGCTCAGCCGGGTCACCATCGTGTGCAGCCCGTCGGGCCAGGTCAGCACCGCGCCGTCGCTCGCATCGCCGGCATGGCCGCCGCGCGACGAGAAATAGTGCAGGCCGGCCCAGGCCGAAACATGCTCGTAGCCCGCGCCGTAATCGTCGCGGCAGCAGTAGTTCAGGTACCAGTGCAGCGCCTTCGCGGTGTAGCCCTCGTCGAGCAGCCACTGGCGGAACGAGCGCCGGTCGAGTGCGCGCCAGCGCGGGTCGCGCGACGATTCCGCGATCGGGATGCAGAACACCTTGCGACCGTCGGCGCCGCGCGCGGTGCGCAGCCCGTCCGTGTACGCGAAGAACTTCGCCTGCTGCGCGAGTTCGTCGGCGCCGAGGCCGGCGGTCGGCACGATGCCGTCCTGCCACTGCCCGCCGATGAAGAGCCGTTCGTCGGGCGCGTGGACGAGCGCGCGCTCGTCGTAGACAGGGCGCGCGGAGAACGGGGCGGATTCGATCACGCCGAGATCGGCGAGCATGTCGCGCAGATGGGCGGATTCGAGCGACGGCAGCGGCAGGTAGTGCGCGCCTGTCGGGTAGCCCAGATCGCCGAAGCGCCCGCCGGCCGCATTGCCGCCGAATTCGGGCCCTGCAAGCACCGTGAAGCGCTGGTGGCCCGCGCGCGCGAGCTGCCATGCGCACGACAGTCCGGCCGCGCCGGCGCCGAGGATCGCGATATCGGTTTCGATCGTGCCGGAAGGCGCCGGCAGCGCCGCATGGTCGCGCAACGCGTGGCCTTCGCGCATGCCGGGGTAGCCGACGCGCGGCGTCGTCTCGATCCAGCCGGTGCGGCCGCATGCGGCGAGCGACGCGGCCGCCGACGCGACGAGGAACGTGCGGCGGTCCATCAGCGCAGCACGTGCTTCCAGTCGTCGTCGAAGCGGCGCACGAGCGGCTGGTCGTTGAGTTCGTTCGGCGACATCGGCAGCGCCGGCATGTCGGCCGGGAAGTGGAACATCTCGGTGGCCGTCTGCGCATCGAGCCAGCGAGTCGGCACCCCGTAATGCGTCGGCACCGTGAAGTCGCGGCGCTTGCCGGCGATCACGAACCCCCAGTCGCCGAACGACGGCACGTAGCAGTGGTACGGCCACGTGTTGAGCCCGGCTTCGTGCAGCGTCGCGATGATGGTCCAGTATGCGTGCGGCGCGAAATACGGCGACGTCGACTGGATCACCGCATAGCCGTTCTCCGACAGGTGGCGTGCAAGCAGGCGGAACACCGGCACCGAATACAGGCGGCCGAGCCCGAAGTTGGTCGGATCGGGGAAGTCGACGACGATCGCGTCGTACACGTCGGCATTCGATTCGAGCCAGCGCACCGCGTCGTCGTTGATCACGTGCACGCGCGGGTCCTTCAGCGAGCCCTGGTTCAGCTTGACGAGGGGTGCGGAGGTCGAGAACAGCTTCGTCATCGCGGGATCGAGATCGACGAGCGTGATCTGCTCGAGGTTGCGGTGCTTGAGCAGTTCGCGCACGGCGAGCCCGTCGCCGCCGCCGAGCACGAGCACGCGCTTCGCCCACGGCAGCGCTTCGATCGTCGGATGGATCAGCGCCTCGTGATAACGATGCTCGTCGCGCGACGAGAACTGCAGGTTGCCGTTCAGGTACAGCCGCATGTCGTCGTGCCACTGCGTGAGCACGATGCGCTGGTACGGCGTCGTTTCCGAATAGATCGTCTCGTCGCCATACACGCCGTGTTCGGCCCAGTGCGTGATGCGATCCGACAGCGCGAACCCGGCGATCAGGAGCCCGATCACGAGCGACGCGCGCATCAGCTTGCCGCGCACGTTGCGGATCTCGTCGCGGAACAGGTGTGTCGTCCACAGCGCGACGAACGCGTTCAGGAGGCCGAACAGGAAGCTCGTGCGCAGCAGGCCGAGACGCGGCGCGAGCACGAGCGGGAAGATCAGCGACACGGCGAGCGAGCCGAGATAGTCGAAGGTCAGCACTTCGCTGACGGTATGACGGAATGCCTGGCGCCGTTGCTGGAACGCGCGCATCACGAGCGGGATCTCCATCCCGATCAGCAGGCCGAGCGCGAGCACGAGCGCGTAGAGCGCCGCGCGGAACGGCGCGGCGAGCCACGCGAACACCGCGAACAGCAGCGCGGCCGACACACCGCCGAGCAGGCCGACGAGCAGCTCGATATCGACGAAGCGATCGAGCACGTCGTCGTCCTCGACGAACTTCGCGAGCCACGAGCCGATCCCCATCGCGAACAGGTAGCTGCCGATCACCGACGAGAATTGCAGGATCGAATCGCCGAGCAGGTAGCTCGACAGCGCGCTGCTGATCAGTTCGTAGCCGAGCCCGCACGACGCGAGCACGAGGATCGACAGGACGAGCGCACGCCTATGCAGCATGGCGCATCCGTTGTGCAGTGTTCGGCAATGTGGATATACTGGCGCGGATTTTTGTGGGGCGGCCATCCGTCTGCGGGCCCCGCATAGGCCGGCCGGCGACGGGGCGGCGAACCGAGCACAAAATCCGAGGGAAAGAATGAATAGTGCCTATCTCTATGCGGTTCATTTACTGTCGGCGTTCGTGCTGCTTCTTGTGTTCGCGGCAGTGTACCTGAAGGTCACCCCGTTCGACGAACTGGCGCTGATCCGCGACGGCAACGCCGCCGCGACGCTGTCGTTCGGCGGCGCGCTGATCGGTTTCTGCCTGACGCTCGCGTCCAGCATCGCGCACAACTCGACGCTCGGTGAAGTCGTGATCTGGGCCGTTGGCGCGATGATCGTCCAGCTGATCACCTATGCGGCGCTGACGCGCCTGATGCCCGGCATGAATCATGCGATCGAGGATCGCAACGTTGCGATGGGCGGCCTGATGGGCACTGCGTCGCTCGTCGTCGGCATCATCAATGCCGCCTGCCTGACCTGACGCGCCACGCGTTTCGAGGAGACCGACATGAGTCTGGGTTCATTCATCCGCAAGCAGTTCATCGACGTCCTGCAATGGACGGAAGACACCGACGGCGTGCTGGCGTGGCGCTATCCGATGGAAGACCAGGAGATCCAGTACGGCGGCAAGCTGACCGTGCGCGAAACGCAGGCCGCGATCTTCGTCAATGAAGGCAAGGTCGCCGACGTATTCCAGCCGGGGCTGTACACGCTGGAAACGAATACGCTGCCGGTGCTCACGTACCTGAAGAACTGGGACAAACTCTTTCAATCGCCTTTCAAGTCGGACGTCTACTTCTTCAGCACGCGGCTGCAGCTCGGCCGGCGCTGGGGCACCGCGCAGCCGGTGACGATCCGCGACCGCGAATTCGGCTTCGTGCAGTTGCGCGCGTTCGGCATCTACTCGTACCGGATCGTCGACGCGGCCGCGTTCCACCGCGAGGTCAGCGGCACGCGTGCGCAGTACACGGTCGACGATCTGGAACAGCAACTGCGCAACCTGGTCGTCACCGCGATGAGCACGACGTTCGGTTCGGCCGACGTGCCGTTCGTCGACATGGCCGCGAACCAGTCGCTGCTGTCGCAGCGCGTGGCCGAGGCGCTGGTGCCGGTATTCACGCGCTACGGGCTCGCGCTCGACGCGTTCGCGGTCGAGAGCGTGTCGCTGCCGGCCGAGCTGCAGAAGGCGCTCGACCTGCGGATCGGCGCGGGGATGGCCGGCGATCTCGCGCGTGCCACGCAGTACCAGACCGCGCAGGCGATTCCGCTCGCCGCGCAGAACCCGGGCGGCATCGCCGGGGTCGGCGCGGGCCTCGCTGCCGGTGCGGCGATCGGGCAGGCGATGGCCGGCCAGATCGCGGGCGCCGCGCAACCGGCGCCGGCCGCCCCGCCCGCACCCGCTGCGGCGCCGGTGGCCGCAGCGCCGGCGGAGGGCACCGATTACGTGCAGCGGCTCGAGCAGCTGAAGGCGCTGTTCGACAAGGGCCTCGTGACCGAAGACGAATATTCGCGCGCGAAGGCCGAGATCCTCGCGAAGCTCACCCGGTAAGCATCGCGCATGTTCAGTACCTCGTGTCCCCAGTGCGGCGCGCCGGTCGAGTTTCGCTCGGCGGCGGCCGTGATGGCCGTCTGCGCGTTCTGCCGCAGCACGCTGCTCAAGCGCGGCGCCGACGTCGAGCGGATCGGCGAGCTGGCCAGCGTGCTCGACGATGCGTCGCCGATCCAGATCGGGACGACCGGTCGCTACGGCAAGCGTGCGTTCACGGTGCTCGGCCGCATCCAGATGACCTACGACGCCGGCGCGTGGAGCGAGTGGTATGTCGTGTTCGACGACGGCGCGTTCGGCTGGCTGTCCGATGCGTCGGGCCAGTACGCGGTCACGGTGCGCGAGCCCGACGACGCGTCCGGCGGCGCGTGGCCCGGGTTCGGCACGCTCGAACCGGGCATGCGGATCGACCACGGCGGCCGCGCGTATCTGGTTTCAGACGTACGCACCGCGCGGTGCACGGGCGGCGACGGCGAGCTGCCGTTCCGCGTCGATGCGGGCTGGGAGGCGCGCGTCGTCGACCTGCGTACCGGCAACGCATTCGCGACCTACGACTATTCCGACGCCGACGCGAACGGCGGCAGCCCGGCCGTCTACACGGGCGAAGCGCTGGAGTTCGATGCGCTCGCGTTCACCGGGTTGCGCGATACGGAGAACGACACACGCGAGAAGCGCGGCGCGGAGATGGTGCCGTTCGCGTGCCCGAGTTGCGGCGCGTCGCTGTCGTATCTGCCGAACGTGGCCGACTACGTCGTGTGCGGAAGCTGCCACGCGGGCGTGCAGTGCACGGCCGAGCAGCAGACCGTGTTCGCGGCGCAGCGCAAGCTCGACTCGGTGAAGGGCGCGCTGGAACTCGGTGCGATCGGCACGTTCGACGGCGTGAAATACACGGTGATCGGCATGATGCGTTGTCGCGTGCCGGGCGATGACGAGACCTGGGACGAATACCTGCTGCTGAACCCGAAGCGCGGCTTTCTGTGGCTCGTGCAGAGCGAAGGGCGCTGGGAGCGCGTGCAGGTGCTCGACCAATGGCCGACGATCGGCAGCGAGTCCGACGTGACCGACGGCGGCAAGACCTACCGCCTGCGCGAGGAATACGACTCGGAGGTCGTCTACGTGGTCGGTGCGTTCAACTGGCGCGTGCAGGTGGGCGATCGCACGTCGATCATCGACTACGGCTGGCAGAAGGACAAGCTGACGCGCGAGCGCAGCGACGCGGAGATCGTCTGGTCGCGTGCCCGGCCGCTGTCGGGCAGCGCGCTCGCCGAACGTTTCGCTACGCCGGCGCTCGCGACGGCTGCTGCAGCGGCCGCCACGGGGGCCGCTGCGTCCACGGGCCTGTTCGGCGCGAAAGGCCCGCACAGTTTCGCGCCGCTGCCGTGGGTGTTCAGCGCGTTGCTCGTGATCTTCAACATGGGTTCGCTGTTCTCGTTCAGCGGCCGCACCGTCTACGTGCTGGTCGGCCTGCTGGTGCTGTGGCTGCCCGAATGGCTGTGGAAGGGGTTTGCGTCGGACGGGGGCAAGTCGTGATCCGGTACATCCTCTACGGCATCTACGGCCTGATCGTCGTCACGCTGTTCAGCTGCGCATCGATCGGCGGCAGCGGCTCGGGCGGCAGCGGCTGGGGCAGTTCGTCGGCCCGCAGCGGCTACTCGTCGTACGGGTCGCACAAATGACCGCGCGGGACGGGATCGAGCCGCCATGCGCGACGCTCGGCTCGCACGTGCTGGCCGATCTGACCGGCATCGATGCGGCGCTGCTGCGCGACGCCGCGCGGCTCGAAGCGATCCTCACCGGCGCCGCGCAACGGGCCGGCGCGCGCGTGATCGGCGCGCATTTCCATCACTTCGGCGGCGAGCATGGCGTGACGGGGGTCGTGCTGCTGTCCGAATCGCACATCACGATCCATACGTGGCCCGAGCATCGCTTCGCGGCCGTCGACGCGTTCATGTGCGGCGCGGCGCGCGCAGCCGAAGCGGTCGATGCGATCGCCGCGGCGCTCGGCACGCACGCACAAGTCCGGCAGCAGGTGGCGCGTGGCGGGGCGTTGACCTGAAAGGGCGTTGCACAACCGTGACCGGCATGCGTAAAAGAACCAGAATGGCCGCATCGATCGGCTTGGCGTGCTTCGTTGGCAACGTTATCGCGGAGTCGCCGCCAAAGCCGCCGGGGCCAGTCGTGATGGTCCATTTCGACTACAACGAGCGGGACAAGGCGCGGCTTCATGCGCTGGAGCAGCGGCTGGATCGCGCCGTGCGGCAGGTCGGCGCGGGCGAGCTCGGCGAGACCGAACTGCATCGCGACGGCAACGACGGCTATCTGTACTTCTATGGCGCCAGCGCCGACCGGCTGTATGCGATCGCGCGCCCGATCCTGAAATCGTCAGGATGGCTGACCGGTCTGGAAGTGACGTTGCGTCGCGAGCCGGGCGCGGAAGCATCTTCAAGGGGGGCGTCCGGCATACGCTAGCGCGTGGGCGTCCAGATGCCGCAGATCGGGCCGGAAAGTGCGCTGCTACCATTCCGGGCGCGTCGGCGGGCAAGCCATTGCGCGTGTGTTCGTCATCGGCGGCGGGCGTGTCGTCCGCGCCGACGAGCGTACGGTAAAGCCGTGTACGAGCGCCAGGGAGCGTGTCAATGATCGATCGTGAAGTGATTGTTCCGCCGACGATGCAGCGCGTCGTCGAGCGTGCGGGGTATGCGCCGGCCGTGCGGGTCGGTGCGACCGTCTACTGTGCGGGACAGGTCGGGCGCACGCCGGATCTCGATGTGATTGCCGATCCCGAGGCGCAGTTTCTCGCCTGCTGGGACAACCTGCGCACGGTGCTGGAGGCGGCCGGCTGCACGTTCGACGACGTCGTCGACATGACGACGTACCACGTCGGGTTGAGCCGGCACATGGCCGTGTTCCGCGACGTAAAGAACCGGGTGTTTCCGCGCGGGACCTGCGCGTGGACCGCGATCGGCGTAGCCGAACTCGCGCATCCCGGCCTGCTCGTGGAAATCAAGTGCGTGGCGATCAGGCGGGACGCGCCGGCGGCATGAGTGTTCGCCGCCGCGCGGGTGGCCGCGCCGGCTAGCGGTCGAACCGGAACGTCGACACGCTGTGCAGCGTCGCGTCGTCGGTGCCGACGATGCCCTGCGTCCCCGCGACGGCCGAGCGTTTGCCGTCGCTCAGCACGGCCCAGTAGCATTCGCCGCCGGCCGCGTGGAAGCCGGTTTCCGGATCGCTGATGCCGCACGTGATCGTCGCGCGCATGCCGCGCCAGCCGGGGCCGGAGAAGCGTTCGACTGCCTGCGGGATGCCGGGGCCGTACGACGTCACCCACTTGCCGTCGTCCTGCTTCACGAAGCCTGCTTCCTTCTCCGCAACCGGCTCCAGCGCGCCGTCGACGATCTCGAACGAGATGAAACTGCTGCTGTAGGTCATGTTGCGGCCGACGATCGCGACGCAATGGCCGCCGCCGCCTTCGGGGCAGGGCTTTTTCACCTGCCGGTTCGCGAGGTATTCGAACGAGATGCCGAGCGCCGGATCGCGATAGGTTTTCCAGCCCGCGTGTTTCACCTGCTTCAGCGCGGCGGTGCGGTCGCGGTACGCGGTGGCGATGCACGCGGCATCGGCGCACGCATCGCGTTGTGCGAGCCACGCGCGTTGCGACCGGATCAACGCCTGCTGGTCGGCGGCGATGCCGATCGCATCGTAGTACGCGTTCGACAGCATGCTGTCGGCCGAGACGAGCGCCTTGTCGCTGCAAATCAGGCGATCGGTGCGTGTCTTGGCGCGGGAGCAGTCGATGCTGTCGGCATGGGCCGACAACGAGAGGCCGATCGCGGCCAGCGTGAGCGCAACGCGAATGCCGAACACGGACATCTCCTCATCGGGTTGGGTCGGCGGCTGTCACGCCGCCGCCATGCGATGCCGCGCGGTTCGAGAGCCGTCTTCGATCCCGCGCCACGCATCAACATGCGTTTCAGCGATTGATTTCGTCCGCCGAGATCAGTTCGGCCACGAGCACCTGCGCGGGCCCCTGCAGGTAATACTCGTGCTCGAGCGGTTCGCGCAGCTTCATGTACGTTTCCGAGCCGATCTGCATCGTTTCGCCCGCATGCATCCGCGCACCGCTTTCCAGCAGGTAGTGCATCACGTTGTTGAAGATGCCCGAATAGCGTTCGCCTTCGTGATGGCCTGCCGCGAGCGCGGCGAAATCGGGCAGGCCGAACACGTCGGCGCCGTATGTGCGCATCCACACGCCGTCGACGCCTTCGACTTCGTACTTCACGAAGCCGCAGAAGAACAGGTTCAACGGGATGTCGCGCAGCACTTCGAGGCTTTCTTCGCCGAGTTCCTTCGCGTTGAATACGCCGGCCGGCAACGACGTGTGCGCGTGCTCGTTCAGCACCGCGAGGCCGTTCTGTTCGGCCAGCGCGCCGGCGACGGCCGCCAGCGCGACATACTGGTCGAGCGGATTCGCGTCGTGCCCGGCGTAGTAAAGGATCACGTGGCTGCGGTTCGCGCGCACCTGCTGCTTCAGGTCCTGCCCGTAGTGGGCGGGCGCGACGCACGCTTCCAGCGCGTCGGACGGATAGGGCGCATCGAAGCCGACCAGCCGGACGACGTGGTTGCCCCAGCCGGCGAGCCCGAATACCTGCTCGAGCGTCGGCTCGGTTTCGACGCGCGCCTGCTTCATGCTCGGGTGGTACGCGCGCAGCGCGGCGGTCAGCGCGGCAATATCGACCTGCAGCGGGCCGTCGAAGACGACCGCGACGCTCAGCGGGTGCTCGACGTCGGGTGCCGCGACCAGCGCGACGGGGTTTTCGGGTTCTTCTTTGCGGCCAAAGAATCGGGATATCAGGCTCATCGGATTATCTTTGTGTCGATGCCGTTACAGGCAGGCGTGCCCTGTTCTCTCGGTCAGGGCGGGCCGTCGGGATGACGGTGGCCCGTAGTTTCCCCGGGTTCGGCGAATCTGGCAAATATCCGACGGCGTGGCCGGCGGCGAGCGCCGGTCAGCGCGGCAGCGCTTCGGCCTCGGCCCAGCGCTTGAACGAATCGAGACGCCGGCGCGTCTGCACGAGATAGAACGCGCCGATCAGCGGTTCGAGCAGCCAGCGCAGCCAGGACGGCTGAGCGCGGAAGTGGTACGTGAACTTCACCTCGGTCGACCCGGGCGTGTGCTCGGTGAAGTTCCAGCTGCCGCTGAAGCGTTCGAGCACCTTCGGCCCTTCGACCATCTCGACGGCGGCAACCTGCGGCGGGCGGTAGGAGATGTAGCGCGACACCATCGTCGCGCCCGACTGGCTGCGGCAGAACGCGTCGACACCCACGTTGGCCGTCGTTCCGTCGAGCAGATAGGCGTCGGTGAGGAAGCTGTCCCACACGAGCCGCCGCGCGTAATCCTGCGACCACGTGAAGAGGCGTCTGCGATCGACGCCGACGGTCCGGCTGACTGAGATCCTCATGATGGCGGGCGCCAGGGCGCGGATTGGGATGAAATCGAGTGTAACCCGCCAAAACCTTGCGTTTCGTCAGACTTCGTCAAGTCGAGCGTGCGCTCGAATGCGCTCGATTGACGCACCTCGGGATTTCCCCTAGGATTCATTCCAACCCTTCGGGACAGACCCGGAGCGTTTCAATCTCTTGAGGGAGCCTCATGAGTACGCAACAGAACCGGCGCTTCGACGCGCTCGTTTTCATTGGTCGTTTCCAGCCTCCGCATCGTGGTCACCTGAACGTGCTGAAGTCGGCACTGAGCCGGGCCGAGCGCGTGTGCGTGCTGATCGGGTCGACCGACAAGCCCCGCACCGTCAAGGATCCGTTCTCGTTCGACGAGCGCCGCCAGATGCTGGCTTCGCTGTTCGACGCGTCCGAGCGCGACCGCGTGACGATCGCGCCGTTGCAGGATTCGACGTACAACGACGGCGACTGGGTGCGCTGGGTGCAGGAGGCCGTCGCGTCCACGCTCGGCGATATCGCGCAGCGCAAGGTCGGATTGATCGGCCACGAGAAGGACGCCACGTCGTATTACCTGCGGATGTTCCCGCAATGGGAGCTCGTCGACGTCGATGCGACGGAAGACATTTCCGCCACCGAGATCCGCGACCAGTATTTCGCCGAACGCACCAACAGCTTCGTCCAGTGGGCCGTGCCGGAACCCGTGTTCAGCTGGCTCGAGCGTTTCCGCACACAGCCGGAATTCGCGCAACTGAAGTCGGAAGCCGAATTCATCGCCGCGTATCGCAAGGCGTGGGCGGCCGCACCGTATCCGGTCACGTTCGTGACGGTCGACGCGGTGGTCGTGCACTCGGGCCATATCCTGCTCGTGCGTCGCCGCAGCGAGCCGGGCCGCGGCCTGTGGGCACTGCCGGGCGGGTTCGTGAACCAGGACGAGCGGCTCGACGCGGCCTGCATCCGCGAGCTGCGCGAGGAAACCGGCCTCAAGCTGCCGGAGCCCGTGCTGCGCGGCTCGATCAAGGATCGTCAGGTGTTCGATCACCCAACCCGCTCGCTGCGCGGTCGCACGATCACGCACGCGTGCCTGTTCAACTTCCCGACCGGCGAGCTGCCGCGCGTGAAGGGCAGCGACGACGCCGACAAGGCGCGCTGGGTGCCGCTCAACGAATTCGCGCAGATGCGCAACGTGATGTTCGAGGATCACTTCGACATCGCGTATCACTTCCTGGGGAAGCTGTGATCCGCTGATTCCCCGCATTCCGTCCGCCGCGACAGACGCGGCGGCACTTCACCGGCCTAGAGGAGCTCTAGCCATGCAAAACGATCCCGGCGGCTTTGCCGCGGTTCTCGCCAATCCGATCCTCAACACGGATTCGTACAAGGCTTCCCATTTCCTGCAGTATCCGCCCGACGCGTCGGCGATGTTCTCGTACGTCGAATCGCGCGGCGGCCGCTACGACCGCACGGTGTTCTTCGGCCTGCAGATGCTGCTGAAGGAATATCTGTGCAAGCCGGTCACGCATGCAATGATCGACGACGCGCGCGATTTCTTCACGGTGCACGGCGTGCCGTTCAACGAAGCCGGGTGGCGCCATATCGTCGAGCGCTACGACGGCTACCTGCCGGTGACGATCCGTGCGGTGGCCGAGGGCTCGGTCGTGCCGGTGCACAACGTGCTGATGACCGTCGAATGCGACGATCCGCAGGTGTTCTGGCTCGCGTCGTATCTCGAGACGATGCTGCTGCGCGTCTGGTACCCGGTGACGGTCGCGACCCGCAGCTGGCACCTGCGGCAGACGATCCGTCGCTTCCTCGAAAAGACCGACGACGATCTCGCGCAACTGCCGTTCAAGCTGCACGATTTCGGCGCGCGCGGCGTGTCGAGCGCGGAATCGGCCGCGATCGGCGGCGCCGCGCACCTCGTGAATTTCATGGGCTCGGACACGGTGCTCGGCGTGCTGGCCGCGAACCGTTTCTATCGCGAGCCGATGGCCGCGTACTCGGTGCCGGCGGCCGAGCACAGCACGATCACGTCGTGGGGGCGCGACGGCGAGGCCGATGCGTACCGGAACATGATCAACCGTTTCGGCTTGCCGGGTGCGATCGTGTCAGTCGTGTCGGACTCCTACGATCTGTTCGCCGCGCTCGATCTGTGGGGCGGCGAGCTTCGGCAGGCCGTGATCGATTCGGGGGCGACGCTCGTCGTGCGTCCCGATTCGGGCGACCCCGTGACGATCGTGCTGCAGACTGTGCGTGCGCTCGACGCGTCGTTCGGCTCGACCTTGAACGGCAAGGGGCGGCGCGTGCTGAACCGCGTGCGCGTGATCCAGGGCGACGGTGTCGACGAACAGTCGATCGAAGCGATTCTCACCGCACTCGACGAGGCGGGCTATGCGGCCGGCAACCTCGTATTCGGCATGGGCGGCGCGTTGTTGCAGCAGGTGAACCGCGACACGCAGCGCTTCGCGATGAAGTGTTCGGCGATCCGGCGCGGCGGCGTGTGGCACGACGTCCGCAAGGATCCGGTCACCGATCAGGGCAAGCGCTCGAAGAAGGGGCGGCTTACGTTGCTGCGCAATCGCCGCACCGGCGAGTATCGGACCGTGACGCTGCCGTTGGCATGGGACGACCGCGCGCTGGAAGGCGAATGGGACGAGGCGCTCGAAACGGTGTTCGATACGGGGCGCCTGCTCGTCGATACGACATTTGCCGACGTGCGGGCGAGGGCGCACGCAGGCGAGGTGTGACGCGGGCGGGGGAGGCATCGCGCGTCCCCCGCCGTTCGCTTCGCGCAGTTACGAGCCGTTCGCCTCCACGGGCACGCCGCTGCGATCGGCCGCCCGCACCGCATCCATCGCCCGCGCGAGCGCATCGAACACGGCGGGCCCCTTGCAGCGCGACACGTTGAAGCGCATGTACGACGTTGCGCCGTGCGACGGACTGAACACGTTGCCGGGCGCCAGCACGACGTCGTGATCCAGCGCATGTCGTGCGACACGCGCGGCATCGAGCCCGCCGGGCAATTCCGCCCACACGAACAGGCCGCCGCGCGGCTCCGTCCAGATCCCCAGCCCGGCCCGCGTGAGGCGTCGGATCGTTTCGCCCATCGCATCCGCGAGACGCGCGCGCAGGCTGTCGAGATGGCGACGGTACGTGCCGTCGATCAGCAGCCGGTGCACGACGTTCGCACCGATCTGCGCATTGCCGAACGACGTCGCGAGCTTCAGGTCGACGAGCGCGTCGATCCATTCCGGGCGTGCGGCGACGAAGCCGCAGCGGATCGCGGCCGACAGCGTCTTCGAGAAGCTGCCGATCGACACGACGCGCGACAGCCCGTCGAACGCCGCGAGGCGCGGCGCGGGCGTGCTCTCGAAATCCGCGAAGATGTCGTCCTCGACGATCAGCAGTCCGTGCTCGGCGGCGAGCGTCAGCAGCCGGTGCGCGACGGGAGGCGCAAGCGTCGCGCCGGTCGGGTTGTGCAGCGCTGAGTTGGTGATGTACAGGCGCGGGCGGTGTTCGACGAGCACCTGCTCGAAGCGCGCGAGATCGGGACCGTCCGGCGTATACGGAACGCTGACGATCCGCGCGCGGTGTGCACGCAGCAGTGCCTGGAAGTTGAAGTAGCACGGATCGTCGAGTACGACCGTGTCGCCCGGTTCCAGCAGCAGGCGGCACACGAGGTCGAGCGCATGCGTGCCGCCGTCGGTCAGCATGATCTGCGCGGGTTCCGCGTGCACGCCGTGCTGCGCGAGCCGCCACGCGAGCTGCTGGCGCAGCGCGGGCAGGCCGAGCGGCGTCGCGTAGTCGGTCAGCGCGTCGGCATCGTCGCGCGACACGGCGCGCAGCGCGCGGCGCAGGCTCTCGTCCGGCAGCCACGACGGCGGCAGCCAGCCGCAGCCGGGCTTCACCGACGTGGGTGCCGCCTCGAGCGACTGGCGCGACAGCCACAGCGGATCGAGTTCACGATCGAGGCGCGGGCCGAGATCGGCGAGCGCGAGCGGCGGCGCGTGGCCCGACACGTAAAAACCCGAGCCGCGCCGCGCGACCAGCACGCCTTCGCTCGCGAGCCGTTCGTAAGCGTCGACGACCGTCGATTTCGACACGCGCAGACTGTCGGCCATCATCCGGATCGACGGCACGCGTGCGCCGGGCATCAGCGCGCGGCTCGCGATGCGCGCGCGCAGGGTGTCCATCACGGTTTCGACGCGCGTGCGCGACGCGGCGGGCGGAACGGGAGGCGGGACGGTTTGGCTCATGGCGAAGAATGAACTGTACGGCCGGTTGTCCAGTACAGTTTGTCCGAATTGTATTGGGCTGTAGCTTACGCGCTTTTTGCGGGCGGCGGATCATCGGTCATCCACCTTTCCCGTTCAGGATTTACCGTGCAGAAAACGACCGACGGATGGCTCAGCGGCCTGCTGGGCGTGATCATCTTCAGTGGCTCGCTGCCCGCGACGCGTGTCGCGGTGCAGGGGCTCGATCCGCTGTTCCTCACCTTTGCGCGCGCGACGATCGCCGGTGTGCTCGGCCTGCTGCTGCTCGTCGTGCTGAAGCAGCGGCGGCCGACGCGGGCCGAGGCCGTGTCGCTGGCCATCGTCGCGCTCGGCGTCGTGGTCGGCTTTCCGTTGCTGACGGCGCTGGCGCTGAAGCACGTGACGTCCGCGCATGCGATCGTGTTCGTCGGGCTGCTGCCGCTCGCGACCGCATTGTTCGGCGTGTGGCGCGGCGGCGAACGGCCGCGGCTGCCGTTCTGGATCTTTTCGATCGTCGGCAGCGGTGCGGTGGCCGCGTTTGCGCTGCGCAACGGCGGGCAGGCATCGGTGGTCGGCGATGCGCTGATGCTGGCGGCGATCGTCGCGTGCGGGCTCGGCTACGCGGAAGGCGCGCGCCTGTCGCGCCAGCTCGGGGGCTGGCAGGTGATCTCGTGGGCGCTCGTGCTGTCGCTGCCGCTGATGGCGCCGCTCACGTGGCTCACGTGGCCCGCGTCGTTCGACGGCGTCGACGCCGCCGCGTTGTGGGGGCTTGCGTACGTGTCGCTGTTCAGCATGCTGATCGGCTTCGTGTTCTGGTATCGCGGGCTTGCGCTCGGCGGGATCGCCGGCGTCGGCCAGCTGCAGCTGCTGCAGCCGTTCTTCGGCTTCCTGCTGGCGGCCGGCCTGCTGCACGAGACGGTGCCGCCGTCGATGGTCGTCGTGACGGTCGTCGTGGTCGGTTGCGTGGCGGGCGCGAAGTATTTCTCGAAGATGGCGCCCGTGCAGCGCGCGGGGTGACGGGCGAGCCGGAACGCAGGCGCGGGCGCGACCGGCGGACGGTCTGCCCGCGTTCGTCTACTTGTCCGGCATGCACACGCGCAACCGGTGGCCGTCCGGATCGAGCGCGACGAACGTCAATCCGAACACGGCCGTCATCGGCGGCTGTTCGAACGGCACGCCGAGCGCCTTCCACGCTTCGTACAGGCGTTCGACTTCGCGCTCGTCGTCAGCCATGAACGCCAGCTCGGAACGATGGCCGGTGCCGCCCGATACGAAATCGCGTGCGCCGGTCGACCACAGGCCCAGATGCAGCCCGTTGTCGAACGTGAAGGCGGCGTAGGCCGGAAACGCGGCGACGGGCGGGCGCCCGAGCAGGCGCTCGTAGAACTGCGCGCTGCGTGTCGGGTCGTCGACATACAGCAGAACGAGATTCGGGGAAGTCATGCGGAGCCGTCCTGGTATCGATTAAGATGCGTCCCATTCTATGAACGGATGCTGTCAGAAAATGGCAGCATTGAACGATGACGCGCGCCGAACGATTGCTCTCGCTATTGCAGCTGCTGCGACGCCACCGCCTCCCGGTGAGCGGTCGCGTGCTGGCCGAAGCACTCGGCATTAGCCTGCGCACGGTCTATCGCGACATCGCGTCGCTGCAGGCGCAGGGGGCGGACATTGCAGGCGAGCCAGGTGTCGGCTACGTACTGCGTGCCGGTTTCATGCTGCCGCCGCTGATGTTTTCGCAATCCGAACTCGAAGCGCTGATGCTCGGTTTTCGATGGGTCGGGAAGTTCGCCGATGCGCAGCTCACGACGGCTGCATCCGATGCGCTTGCGAAGATCTCCGCCGTACTGCCGGCCGACCTGCGCCGCGAGATGGAGTGCACGACGCTGCTCGTCGGGCCGCGCACGGTCGAGGATCGGGAGACCATCGACATGGGTGCCGTGCGCGCGGCGATCCGTTCCGAGAGCAAGATCCGGATCCGATATGCGGGTGAAGGCCGCCAGGCGAGCGACGAACGGATCGTGTGGCCATTCGCGCTCGGCTATTTCAACGACGTGCGGATTCTGGCGGCGTGGTGCGAAGGTCGGAACGACTTCCGGCATTTCCGGACCGATCGTATCGTCGAGCTGGAACGGCTGGATCTGCGTTACCCGCGGCGGCGCGCGGCGTTGCTGAAGGCGTGGCGCGCGGCGGGGGCCGACGTTCGGGTGACGGTGAGGTAATGCGCGGGCGGTGACGGGGCGTAGAGCGGGCCGCGCATCGCGCGCCCCGTTCCGTGCGGCCGGGCGGCCGCACGCGCCGGTGTGCTTATGCGACGTGCGCCACGCCGTACTGTGCCGACAGGTATCGCCGGATATCGGCGGGCGAATCGATGAAGCGCCGGCCGTTGTGCTCGCGAATCGCGAGGGTGTCGTCGCTCGGTGCCTGTCCGTCGCCGAGCACGAGCACGGGCGCCGACTGGTTGTCCGCGCCGATCAGCGTGACGATCGGCTGGCGCGGACGCGGTGCGTCGATGTATTCGACGTCAATGGCGTCGCGCAACTGCGGATAGAAACTCAGCAGCCCTTCGACGGAAACTGAATCGCCGCAGTAGAACGGACCTTCGGAGTCCTTGAAGAAGCCCGGGCGAAGAATGAACAGCGTGTCTTTCATGATGGTCTCGCTATGACAGAGGGAAAAACGCCGAAGAAAACCTGATGCGGGGGGGGATGCGTGACGTCGCCGGATGTCACGCTTCCGCGAGTGCGGCGGCGCGCATTCTCGCGAAGCCGGCGGCGAGGTCGGCAATCATGTCGTCTGGATGCTCGAGCCCTGCATGAATCCGCAGCAGCGGGCCGGCTGCCTCCCATTGGGTGGCGGTACGGTGGCGTGACGGATTGGACGGGACGATCAGGCTTTCGAAGCCGCCCCAGCTATACCCCATGCCGAAGCAGGTCATGCCGTCGAGCAGCGCGCGCACGGCTTCGTCGGCCTGCGGATGCAGCACTACACCGAACAACCCGCACGCGCCCGTGAAATCGCGCTGCCACAGCGCGTGGCCCGCGTCGCCGGGGCGCGCCGGATAGAGGATCCGCGCGACTTCCGGCTGCTGCGAGAGCCAGTCGGTCAGCACGTGTGCGTTGCGCTGGTGCCGCTCGAGCCGGACCGACAGCGTACGCAGGCCGCGCAGCGCGAGATACGCGTCGTCACCGCTGACGGTCATTCCGAGTTGCCGGTAGAAGCGCGTGACTTTCGGCGCGAGCGCCTCGGTCGTCAGGATCGCCCCCATCAACACGTCGGAGTGCCCGGCGATGTATTTGGTCGCGGCGTGAATCGACACGTCGACACCGTGCGAGAACGAGCGGAAGTTCAGCGGCGTGCCCCAGGTGTTGTCGAGCAGCACGACTGCGCCGTGCTCGTGCGCGGCGCGACTGATGGCCGGAATATCCTGCACTTCGAAAGTCAGCGAGCCCGGCGATTCGGCGAATACCGCGCGCGTGTTCGGTCGCATCAGCGACGCGATGTTCGCGCCGATAGCCGGATCGTAGTAAGTCGTCTCGATGCCGAGGCGCGCCAGCGTTTCGTCGCAGAACGACCGGGTCGGGTCGTACACGGAATCGGCCATCAGCAGATGGTCGCCCGGATTCAGCACAGCAAGCAGTGCAGTCGTGATCGCACTGAGGCCGCTTGGCGTCAGCAGCGCGGCGTGTGCGCCCTCGAGCCGCGCGAGCGCTTTCTCGAGCGCGCGCGTGGTCGGGCTGCCATGACGCCCGTACGCGAGCGGCGTGCCGCGTACGGCGTCGAGCGCGTCGGTGCCGTGAAAGAGCAACGTCGACTGGCGATAGACGGGCGGGTTTACCGGCGATCCGGGCTGGCCGTGTGCGCGGCCTTCATGGGCGAGAACGGTATCGGTCGAATGCAGGGGGTTCAAGATGTCTCCTTGGGGTGTCGATCAATCGAAGCGGGGCAGCTGTCGCGCGGTCAATGCAGGATCTTGTCGAGGAAGTCGCGCGCGCGTTCGGAGCGCGGTGACGCGAAGAACCGGTCGCTGGCCGCATCCTCGACCACCGCGCCCTGGTCCATGAAGATCACGCGATGCGCAACCTTCCGTGCGAAGCCCATTTCATGCGTCACGCAGACCATCGTCATGCCTTCGCGCGCGAGCTCGACCATCACGTCGAGCACTTCGTTGATCATCTCGGGATCGAGCGCGGAGGTCGGTTCGTCGAACAGCATCGCGACCGGGTTCATCGACAGCGCGCGCGCGATCGCGACGCGCTGCTGCTGCCCGCCGGACAACTGCCCCGGATACTTGTGCGCGTGTGCCTTCAGGCCGACACGATCGAGCAGCTTCATGCCGTTTTCGACGGCCTCGTCCTTGCGGCGGCCGAGCACCTTGATCTGCGCCAGCGTCAGGTTGTCGGTGATCGACAGGTGCGGAAACAGCTCGAAATGCTGGAACACCATGCCGACGCGGGCGCGCAACTGCGCAAGCTTCGCGGCGGGATCGCCGAGCCGCGTGCCGTCGACCGTGATGCTGCCTTTCTGGAACGGTTCGAGGCCGTTGATCGTCTTGATCAGCGTCGATTTGCCCGAGCCCGACGGCCCGCACACGACGACCACTTCGCCCTTCGAGACTGCGGCGCTGCATGCCGACAGCACCTGGTGCTTGCCATACCATTTCGATACGTTGTCGAGCGTAATCATGTTCTGTCCGTCGATGGAGTTCATGTGAGTGCCGGATACGCGTTCAATGCGTGGACGGCAGCGCGAGGCGCGTCTCGACGCGACCCTGAAGCCGCGTGAGCAGCGTGCTGAGGACCCAGTAGATCGCGGCGGCAGCGAGATAGAGCGGCAGCGGCTGGAACGTCGCGGCGATCACTTCCTGCGTCGAGCGCAGCAATTCGGTGACGGTGATCACGGAGACCAGCGACGTGTCCTTGATCAGGCTGATCAGCGTGTTGCCGAGGCTCGGCACCGCGAGGCGCAGCGCTTGCGGGCAGACGATGTAGCGCAGCGTCTGCACGTGCGTGAGACCGAGACTGTGTGCGGCGGCCCATTGCCCGCGCCCGATGCCGAGAATCGCACCGCGCATGCTTTCGGACAGGTAGGCGCCCGCATTGAGCGTCAGCGTGAAGATGCCGGCCGTCGTGGGGTCGAGGGTGATGCCGAGATCGGGCAGTCCGTAGTAGACGACGAACATCTGCACGAGCAGCGGCGTGCCGCGCATCAGGCTGACGTAGCCTTGCGCGAGGCTGGCGGCAAGCCGGTTGCTGCCGATGCGCATGATCGCGATCACGAGCCCGACGACGAGGCCCAGCGCCATCGACGCGACGGCGAACTTCAGCGTGAGCATGGCGCCCTTGACCATCACGGGCAGCGTATGAATGACCAGTTGGAGTGCTTCCATTGCGTGTCTCCTGATTGTGTGCCGGACGGCCCGCGCGTTCGTGCGCGCGGGCGCGGGGCGGGCTGCGTTATTGCGTCACCGGCTTGGTCGTGTCCGTGCCGAACCACTGCATCGAGATCTTCTTCAGCGTGCCGTCCTGCTGCAGCGATGCCACTGCGTCGTCGATCGCCTTCGCGAATTTCGGATTGCCCTTGCGGAACGGGATGCCCATCCGGTCCTCGCCGCCCGCGAGCACGGAACCCGGGCGCAGCGGCAGGTGGGAGTTCTTGATCAGGTAATTGAGCATCAGGCGATCGTTGACCGCCGCGTCGAGCCGGCCGGCGGCGAGGTCGCGCAGGTTTTCCGGCGTGCCGGGGTAGACCTGCAGGTCGATCGCGGGCACGGTCTTGACCAGGTCGACGTAGTTGCTGCCCATCGTCACGCCGACCTTCTTGCCTTTCAGCTCGTCGAGCGACTTGAATGCGCGCGCATCGTTTTGCCGTTGCAACAGTTGCGCGGACGAATACACGTACGGCGCGCTGAAGTCGAGCGCCTGCTGGCGCGACGGCGTGATTGCGACCTGGTTGACGATCACGTCGAACTTGCCGGCCTGCAGGCCCGCAAGAATCCCGCTCCATTCGGTCGTCACGAACTGCGGCTTCACGCCGAGGCGGGTGGCAACCGCCTTCGCGACGTCGACGTCGAAGCCTTCGAGCTGACCGTCGGCATTGCGGTAGTCGAACGGCGGGTAGGTGCCTTCCAGTGCGATCTTCAGCACGCCGGCCTGCTTGACGGTGTCGAGCAGGTCGGCTGCGTGCGACGACGCGGCCGCGATGCAGAGGAGGGCGGCCGCGATGCCTTGCTTGAACGTCGGGGTGAAGTGCTTCATGGTTGTCTCCGGGGTTGTTGTCGAAAATTCAGGGTGTGCAACGCCGCGGCGACGGGCAGCGTCGCCGTGGGCGGGAAGTCGGTGAAGCCGTGAGGCGCGGCGAGTGTCGTGGCTCGCCGTGCGCGATGCCGTGCGTTACGGCATGCGTTCGGGCGCGATGAAGGACCGGTGCGCGTGCGGAGCGGAGCGGCCGGCGCGCGAGCCGTGGCGAAGGCCGGCGTGCGCGGCGAAGCGTTCAAGCGTGCGATTCATGATTGCCCGTACAGCATTGCGAGTGTGGTGGACCGGATGCATCGCAGATGCGTATCCGGCGACAGGAATGCGGTGCGACTGAGGGCAATCTTAGTTTTGTCAAAAGGGAATGTGTTTCCAAAGATGCGTGCACTTTTCACGCGACGTGGAATGTTTTTCTCTGCGTGCGAAAGGTGGCGCATGCGATCTGCTGCGGTTGCGCGTGATGGGAGGGAGGCGGTGCTACGGCACGCGCCGGCGGTTGCTCCGGGCTGCGATCCAGAAGCAAAACGGCCAGGCTGCCGGTAGTGGCAAGCCTGGCCGTTGGCCTTCGTCGCGAAGGATGCGTGTTACTCGAACGTCTCGAGCGCAAGCAGTTCTTCAATGGTCTGCCGGCGGCGGATCAACCGCGGCGCGCCATGATCGACGAGCACTTCCGGCGCGAGCGGCCGGCTGTTGTAGTTCGAGGACATCGATGCGCCGTATGCGCCCGCGTCGTGCAGGAACAGCAGGTCGCCGATCTGCGGTTGCGGGAGCTTGCGGTGCGTGACCACGCCGCCCGCGTCCTGCGTGAACACGTCGCCCGATTCGCACAGCGGCCCCGCGATCGCGAGATCGACGGCCGGCCGGCCGGCGGGCAGCGCGCCGTCGTGCGCATGCACGGATACCGCGTGGTAGCTGCCGTACATCGACGGACGCATCAGGTCGTTGAAGCCCGCGTCGATCAGCACGAAATCATGCTTCGGCCGGCGGTTCACGGCCTGCACCTCGGTGACGAGCGTGCCGGCTTCCGCGACGAGGAAGCGGCCCGGTTCGATCTCGATGCGCACCGGGTGGCCGAGGTGACGTTCGATCCGCTTGCGCGCGGCGTCCCACTGGCTGAAATAGTGACCGACGTCGACACGCGGCTCGCCGTCGCGATACGGGATCGACAGTCCGCCGCCGGCCGAAATCGCGTCGATGTCATGGCCGAGCGACGTGACGAGGTCGACCATTGCATCGCAGACCTGCGACAGGTGGCCGTAGTCGACGCCCGAGCCGATGTGCATGTGGATGCCGACGAGCTTCAGCCCGTACTGGCGCACGATCTCGATCGCGCGCGGCACGTCGTCGATCCAGATGCCGTGCTTGCTTTGCGGGCCGCCGGTGTTGGTCTTGTTGCTGTGGCCGTGGCCGAAGCCGGGGTTGACGCGCAGCCACACGCGGTGGCCCGGCGCGTGCTCGCCGATGCGCGCGAGCATGTCGAGCGAACCGGCGTTGACGGTCACGCCATGCTTCAGCACCGCCGCGAGCGTCGGGCGGTCGATCAGGTCGGCCGTGAACACGACGCCTTCCGGCTCGCCGGCCGGGCTGAAGCCCGCTGCGAGGCTGCGCTCGATTTCGCCGAGCGACACGGCGTCGACGCACGCGCCTGCTTCGCGCATCAGCTTCAGGATATGGATGTTCGAGTTCGCCTTCTGCGCATAGCGGATCACGTCGAACTGGCGCAGTTGGGCGATGCGGTCGCGGATGACGTCGGCGTCGTACACCCACAGCGGGGTGCCGTATTGCTGCGCGAGCGTCGCGAGCTGGCGGGAATCGAGGGACATGGCGGATGAATCGGATCGAAAGAACAGATAGCGTGGATGATGCACCTGATCGCCTATACAGTAAAATGCCTGTTTATCCAAACACGATTCATTTCTGATATAGAAGATCATGCTGACGCACCGTCATATCGAAGTGTTTCGCGCGCTGATGGTCACCGGCAGCACGACGCGCGCGGCCGAGATGCTGTACACGTCGCAGCCGACGGTCAGCCGCGAGCTCGCGCGGATGGAGCAGGTCGTCGGCTTCGCGCTGTTCGAGCGCACGCACGGCCGGCTGCGGCCGACGATGGCCGCGCTGACGCTGTTCGACGACGTGCGGCTCGCGTATGTGGGGCTCGAACGCGTGGCGGCAACGGCCGCGCGCCTGCGCGAGTTTCGCGACGGCCAGCTGTCGGTGATCGCGCTGCCGGCGTTCTCGCACGCGATCCTGCCCGGCGCGTGCCGGCGTTTTCACGAGGCCCATACGGGCGTCAGCGTGTCGGTCGCGACCCAGGAATCGCCGGTGCTCGAAGAATGGCTGACCGCGCAGCGTTACGACCTCGGGCTGACCGAGCATGACGTCGCGCCGGCCGGCACCGTGCTCACGCCGCTGCTCGAAGTGGATGAAGTGTGCGTGCTGCCCGACGGCCATCCGCTGCTCGCGCAGGACGCGATCGATCTGCTGGATCTCGCCGATCGACCGTTCGTGAGCCTGTCGCTGAACGATCCGTACCGCATCCTGATCGACGAGGCTTTCGCACAACTCGGCGTCGCGCCGCGCTCGGTGGTCGACACGCCGTCGGCCGTGTCGGTGTGTGCGTTCGTGCGGCAGGGGCTCGGCGCCGCGATCGTCAATCCGCTGACCGCGCTCGATTTCGTCGGGCGCGACCTGCACGTGCGGCCGCTCACGCGGTCGTTTCCGTACCGGGTCAGCGTGATCGTGCCCGAGCACCGGCCGAAGAGCCTGCTCGTCGATGCGTTCGCCGATGCGCTGCGCGGCGAAGCGAAGGCGATCCGGCGCAGGCTTGCCGCACACCTCGGCTAGCGGCACCGTATGATGGGCGTTTCGCCGCCATCGTCCTCACTTTCCGGAATCTCGTCATGACCGCCGCATCGTCTGCCCTCGAACCACCGACTCTCACCGGCGAACGCGTCGTCCTGCGGCCGCTCGACCGATCCGACCGGCAGGCGCTGCTGGACGCTGCGGCCGACGGCGAGTTGTGGAACCTCAAGGTCACGGTCGTGCCGGGCGCGGAGACGGTCGACGCGTATATCGATACGGCATTGCAGGGGCGCGCGGCCGGCACCGTGATGCCGTTCGTGATCGTCGATCGCGCATCGGGCCGCGTGATCGGCAGCACGCGCTTCTGGAAGGTCGACCGCAAGAACCGCAAGCTCGAGATCGGCCATACGTGGCTGAGCGAATCGGCGCAGCGCACGCGCGCGAATACCGAAGCGAAGCGGTTGCTGCTGGCCTATGCGTTCGACACGCTGCAGTGCGTGCGCGTGCAGTTCACGACGGACGAACTGAACGAGAAATCGCGTGCGGCGATCCTGCGGCTCGGGGCAAAACAGGAAGGCATCGTGCGTCACGAGCGGATCATGCCCGACGGCCGCAAGCGCAATTCGGTGCGCTTCAGCATCATCGACGACGAATGGCCGGAGGTGCGTGCGCGACTTGAGGCGAAGCTCGTGACGTAACGTGTGACGTGCATCGCGCTACCGGCAGGGGAGGCGGCAGCGCGACGACGGGGAAGCGGTGCGCCGCGCACGGAGCGCGGCGCTGCATCGCGTTACTGCGCCGATGCGAGGTGGTGACGTTGCGCGAGCTTCTGCGCGTCTGCGTAGTGCGCCTGCAGGATCGGCAGCGACTGGCGAGCGACTTCCTTCAGCTTCGTGTCGCGGCCCGACGCGATTTCGGCCTGGAATGCCGAGATCGCCTTCTGCTGGCCGGCGAGTGCGACCTGCTCGATATACGCCTTGTCGAACTCGGCGCCGCGCAGGTTCTTGATGCTGCCGAGCACGGCCGTGTCCGGGTCGTTGGCCGGCACGTCGACGCCGCGCGGGCTTGCCGCGCGCATCGCCTGGATGATCTTTTCATCGTCGGTCGACACGCGTTGCGCGAACGCCTTGACCTGGCTGTCCGACGTGCGCGCATCGGCGATGCGTGCGGCGTCGTGCTGCGTCGACACGGTCTTCGTGCCGTCCGTGATGAAGGCCTGGTCGGCTTCGTGGATGCGCGTCGCGGCTGCGGCGGGCGCAGCAGGCGTGGCCGGTGCCGGTTGTGCGGTTTGCGCGGTCGCCGTCACGGCGACGAGAAGCAGGCCAGCGGCAGACAATGCAAGGCGCGAGATTTGGGGAAAGCGGTTCATGAGACCTCCTTTCGATCGGGGCTCTGGTTGAAAAACGGATCGTGTGATCCGTCGCTGTGCGAGAGACCGGGCGCGCCCGGGCCGGATTCGACCGCCGCTCTGCCGCGGCGCCGGTCGAAGTGTTTCCCGGCCCGACTGATTCTAGGAGAGCGGTCGGGTAGCAGGTGCAACCGTGCTGTGGCTTGTGTAACCGATGGTAAGACGAATCGATGCGCTCACCCGCGGGCAGGTATTGCGTACCTGATGTGCACGCAATGGCGGCAATTTTTGCGCGCGTGGGGCGCATGCAATGCATGCGATGTGCGCACGTGCCGTCTGCATTGGAGGTGTCGTGCACGTCGAGCGACGTGTCGGGGCATGCCTGCGACGCGCGAGAGGCGTCACACGCGATCGAGCAGTGCGTCGAGGCGCGGCAGCAACGGCGTTGCGCAATGTGCCTGCAATGCTTCGGGCGCGGTGTAGCCCCACGCGACGCCCTGGAACGCGATGTGTGCGCGCCGCGCGGCCTCGGCATCGCGGATTTCGTCGCCGACATACAGCACGTCGTCGGCGCGCATGCCGGCCTCGCGAACCAGCGCGCGCAGACGACGTGCCTTGCCGAACAGCGGAATGCCGCAGGCGAAATGATCGACGCGGCGGCAAGCGCGCGTGCCGAGCCGGTCGCGCACGATGTCTTCGGTATTCGACGTGGCGATCGCGATGCGGATGCCGCGCATCGCGAGCGCGTCGAACGTTTCATCGACGCCGGGGAACAGCATCACTTGCGCGACGCGCGGCTGCATCAGCCGGCGCATGTCGATCGTTACGCGCGGCACCTTCCACATCGGCACGTCGAGCGCGCGGATGATGTCGCGCGCCGACATCCCGCGCAGCGCGGGACGCAGTTCGGGGGTGGCGTCGCGAAAGCCGTGCAGGCGCGACGCTTCCGACAGCGCCGCGAGAAAGCTGTCGAGCGAATCGGCGAGCGTGCCGTCGAAGTCGAATGCGATGAGGCGGTAGGGCATGAAGCGATGTGGCAGGTTCATTGGGCGGGTGACATTGTCACCGAATCGAGACCCGTTGCCCGCACCGTCGCTTGCGCCTGCGGCGAAGCGAGATAGTCGAGCAGCTTCTTCGCATCCTCCGGATGATCGGCGCCGACCGGAATGCCGCCGGCGAAACGCGTGACCGACTGCACGGATTCAGGTACCTTGCCCGCATACGTGACGCCCGGCACCGGCAGCAGTTCGCTGACCTGCTGGAAGCCGATTTCATAGTCGCCGGTCGCAACGACGGACGCAACCGGGATACGCGGCACCTTCTTCGCCTTCGGCTTCACCTGCTCCTCGACGCCGAGCTTCCGGAACATTTCCTTCTCGACGTAGACGCCGCTCGCGCTGTCCGAATACGCGACCGATTTCGCGTGCAGCAGCACGTCCTTCAGCTGGTCGACGGTGCCGATGTCGGGCTTCGGCGCGCCGGCGCGCACGACCATGCCGATCCGCGAATCGGCAAGCTCGACGCGTGACGCGGGAATCACCTTGCCTTCCTCGATCAGCTGGTCGAGCGCATAGCCGACCATGATCAGCACGTCGGCCTTCTCGCCGCGCGCGAGGCGGTTCGGGATCGCTTCCTTCGACTCGCCCATCGACGGGCCGGAGATCGTGTCGAGCGTGTCGCCGGATGAAGCGGTGAAACCGGGGCCCAGTTGCTTGTACGCGGCCGTGAAGCCGCCGGAGATCATCACGCGCAACTCGGCTGCATCGGCCGGCAAGGTAGCGGACGCGAGCGCGGCGGCGGCGAGCCAGAGCGCGGCGCGGCGCGCGAGGGAATGGCGGGGGGCAGCGGCGGTGAGTGCGGCTTGGGCGCGCATGGGCGTGTCTCCTTCCAGTCTGTCTTTGTCGGGGTGCGCGGTCGCGAATGATCGGCACGGGCTACATGATCTACCGAAATGCGTGCGGGTGCCGCGCGGCGTGCGCATGTTGCCGGCTGGCGCGCGACGCGGGAAGGAAAGCCCGGTATGCTGTCCGGCGTCCGCGATGGCGGTTTCCCGATGCTTGTTCCTGCCTGAATTCGATCACATGACAATCGCTCGTGCCCGTTGTGCGATGTGGGCGCTTGGCGCGACCCTCGCGTTGACCGCCGCTACGGAAGTGGCCGCGGCCCCGGTAAAACGCTGCGGATGGCTCGAGAATCCGACGCCGGCCAACTGGTGGCTGGTCGACAAGGACGGCAGCTGGACATTGTCGACCATGGGCAACGAGCCGGTGCCGGGCCTCGATGAGATGCCCGACATGTCGAAGCACGGCTGGGTCGTCACCAATGCGGGGATGCACGGCTATGGCTGCGCATGCCTCGATCTGGAGATCGATCCGCGTACGCGCGAGGTGACAAGGATCGCGGCAGCGAAGCCGCTTCCGCTGAAGCGTTGCAAGGCCGACAAGACGTTGCCGGCGCCGTAACGAGCGGAGAGGGAGGCCGCGCTACTCGCCGTGATAGCGACAAGAAACGATGCCGATCTGATGGTCATCGGCGTCGTGGCCCCGGCGGTTCGTGCCGGCGTTCAGCCGCAGCGGATGGGTGGCGTCCCTTGTCCCCAGCACCACAGCGCGGTATCGTCGAAGCTTCGCCTTCCACCCCCGACCGGAGAACAGCCGTGCCCGCAGCCGCCCCCGCCATGCTGAGATTTTCCACCGACAAGCGCGAACTCGACATCGACGCGATCTACGACTTCCTGCATCGCGACGCATACTGGTCGCAGGGCATTCCGCGCGACGTGGTCGAGAAGGCGATCGAGGGTTCACTGTGCTTCGGCGCGTACGTCGGCGACCGGCTCGTCGGGTTCGCGCGGCTCGTCACCGATCACGCGACGTTCGCATACCTGTGCGACGTGTTCGTGCTGCCGGCCGAACGCGGCAACGGCTACGGGCGCGCGCTGATCGACCATGTATTCGCGCAGGACATGGTGCAGCGGCTGCGTCGCATCATGCTCGTGACGACCGACGCGCACGAGCTGTACCGGCCGGTCGGCTTCGGGCCGTCCGCGAACCCCGAGCGGCTGATGGAGATCCGCCGCCCCGACATCTACGCGAAACACTGACGCGCGGCGCAGCGCATACAATACGCGCTTTCCGTTTTTGCCGAAGAGAAGCACACCATGACCGAACAGGAAGCCGAACAGCTCGCGACGCATCGTCACTACAAGGGCGGGCTGTACCGCTACATCGGCGTTGCCCGCCATTCCGAAACCGAGGAATCGGTGGTCGTGTACGAGCATCTGTGGCCGCATGCGCGCGGGCTGTGGGTGCGGCCGGAAGCGATGTTCAACGGCAATCTCGAAGACGGCACGCCGCGCTTCCGCAAGCTGCGCGACTGATCGGCTCCCGGCAGCGCGCGCTGCCGGGAGGGCCGGCTGCGCGAACGCTCCCCCGTTACGCGCCGGCCAGCGCCTGCATCAACTCGGGTGGCGCATGCTTGACCGTCACCGCCGGCGTGCCGTGCCACGCCGCGAGTTTCTTCACGGCCTTCGCGACGTCGGCCGCGAGCCCCGTGCCGAAGCGCACGCCCGGCTCGACATGCACCGCTTTCAGTTCGAACGTGCCCAGCGTGCGATGCGCTTTCGCATCGACGCGGCCGACCAGCCGGCCGCGATGCAGCACGGGCAGGCAGAAATAACCGTAGCGCCGCTTGGGTTCGGGCGTATAGCACTCGATCGTGTAGTCGAAACCGAACAGCGTCGATGCGCGCCGCCGGTCCCAGACGACCGGATCGAACGGTGACAGCAGCGTCGTGACCGTCGAGCGCAGCGTGTCGGCCTCGGCGGCCGGCAGCAACGCTTCGAGCGAGCGGTGCACGTAGGCCGGTTCCTGCCAGTCGTCGATCTGCACCGGGATCAGGTCGCCTGCGTCCGCGAGCCGCTCCAGCTCCACACGGTACGAACGGCGCGGCAGCCGGTAGTAGTCGGCCACCCAGTCCGCGCGCACGACGCCGAGCGCGCGGCATGTGTAGTCGAGCAACGCCGGCAGGACGGCATCGCGCGGCGGCAGGTCACGCGTGTCGTCCCAGCCAGGCAGCACGCGCTCGCGCACGTCGTACACGCGCTGGAAATTGCGGCGTTCCGATACCATCAGGTCGCCCGTCGTGAACAGTACCTCCAGGTGCTGTTTCTCCGGCTTGCGATCCCACCAGCCGTTGCCCTTCGCGCCATCCTCGCGCACGAAGTCGGCCGACCGCACCGGGCCGCCTTCGCGAATCCGCGCGAGCAGCCGCTCGATGTCGGGACGATTCTGCTCGTGCCATTCGGCCGCGTATTTCCAGCCCATCCCCGACGGATCGAGCATCTTGTAGCGCATCAGCCCGAATTGCTCGACCGGCAGGAAACACGCTTCGTGCGACCAGTATTCGAACAGGCGCGCCTCGGCGAGGTGTTCGTCGAGCCACTGCGGCGAGTAGTCGCCAAGGCGGCTGAACAGCACGAGATACGGGCTGCGGGCGACGACATGGATGGTGTCGATCTGCAACTGCGCCATCCGGCGGATCGTGTCGAGCACGTCGGGCTTGGTCGCCTTGCGGCGGGGCGGTGTCAGCAGGCCCTGCGCGGCGAGATGCAGCGCGCGGGCGGCGGCGGGCGAGAGCGTAAGCATCGGAAGGGCGGTCGAGGGTGACGATCGGGGACCACTTTAGCGCGAAAGCGGCGCGCGCGTGCGACGCGCCGCTGCAACGCGTCTGACAATGGTTGACAGATGCGTTTCGCAAGTTTCCCTATAGTGCAGTTCATGGCGCGACGACACGTGCGCGCAACGATTCCGCTTCCGACGCACATATGTCCATGGCACGCAGGAAGCGAATCCGGGATTCTCAACCCCCATCGGGAATCCAGGAGCCCTGAGCGGACATCCATGCGGCTGTGCACCGGCCCCGAGTGGATGTCCGCTGATTTTTTTGTATTTCCGGTTTTTCACCCGTCGCCGCGCGGCGGGTCATGCGATGGCGGCGGAAACGATTCCGCCGCATCGGCCATTCATTGCCGCTTGCCGCGTGCGACTTCGTCGCCGGCACCGGGCGGCAGCCGCCGCGTGATCGGAATCGACGCGAACGAGCACAGCCCGACCACGAGGAACGCGGGCCAGAAATCCGACCACACCATCGCCTGGTGGCCCTGCAGCCAGTGAGACACATGCAGCACGAGGCCGGCCACCGTCACGCCGAGGCCGAGCGACATCTGCTGCACGACGCTGCCGAGGCTCGTCGCGCGGCCGGCGTCGCGCGGCGAGATGTCCGCGTAGATCATCGAGTTCAGGCTCGTGAACTGCAGCGCGGGGAAGATGCCGCCGACGAGCACGATCAGCCAGATCGCCCAGGTCGGCATGCCGGGATGGAACACGCCGTACGCAGCGATCGCGAGCCCCGCGAATGCCGCGTTGTAGATCAGCACCGTACGAAAGCCGAAGCGGCGCAGCGTATACGTGGCCGTCGACCGGCTCATCGCGCCGCCCAGCGCGGACGCGCACGTGATGAGCCCCGAGTGGAACGCGCTCATCCCGAGCCCTTCCTGCAGCGCGAGCGGCAGCAGGAACGGCACCGCGCCGAGGCCGATGCGGAACAGCGACCCGCCGACGACGCTCGCGTGATACGTCGGGATCTTCAGGAAACTGAGGTCGAGCACCGGGCGCTCCTTGCGGCGCGCATACGGCACGTAGAGCGCGAGCATCGCGGTACCGGCCACGCACATGAAGATCGCATTCGAGCGCGACGTGAGCGAGCCGTCGATCAGCGTGAGCCCCATCAGCAGCAGCGCGGCGCCGCTCGCCGACAGCAGGAAGCCGAACCAGTCGAGCGGGCCGGGATCGGGCTCGTGCGTGTTCGCGATGTGCTTGCTCGCGAGATAGATCCCGTAGATGCCGATCGGTACGTTGATGAAGAAGATCATCCGCCAGTGCAGGTAGGTCGTGATGAAGCCGCCGACGAGCGGCCCGACCGTGGGCCCGAACAGCGCGGGAATCGCGAGGTAGTTCATCGCGCGCACAAGATCGGAGCGCGGCACCGCGCGGAAGATGATGATGCGGCCCACCGGCACCATCATTGCGCCGCCGACACCCTGGATGAAGCGCGCGAACGTGAGCACGCCGAGCGAGTTGGACGCCGCGCACATCAGCGAGCCGACGACGAAGATGCCGATCGCGGTGCGGAACACGGCACGCGCGCTGAAGCGGTCGGCGAGCCATCCGCAGATCGGGATGAATACGCCGAGCCCGACCACGTAGGCCGTGATCGCGATGTTCAGTGTGACGGGGTTGTGCCCGAAGTCCCTCGCCATCGCAGGCAGTGCGGTGACGATGATGTTCGCGTCGACGCTTTCCATGAACAACGCACAGGCAACGATGAGCGGTGCTAGAAAGACGGGCGACATGGGCTGGGCGCGCGGTAAAGACGTCATTATGCCCACAATGTGACCGTTGAGTCACGCATGACAACAGATGTTTCGCATGTTGCAACAGTCGTCTTTTCTGGCGAGCGTGCAGAAAGAACGACTGCGCACGCGCGGTACGTGCACCGGGCATGCGTGCCGCATGTACTCAGCTGGCGGACAGCGCGGCCTCGTCATGGTTGGACACCTATGCGTTCTCGATGCCCGGCAAAATCCCGGCGCTGTCGAAGCAGCGATCCCGGAACGGCGCGTCGCGCAGCGCCTCGACGACGCGTTCGTATGTGTGGCGATCCCGTGCGTCCCACACCCGCACGTCGGTCACGCGCACCGAGTGGAGCGCGGTGTCGTAGAAGCGCAGCGACACGCGTTCGCTGCGCGTCTGCCGAATCGGCTCGACGTGTTCGCGCCGCAGCCGGAAGCGTTCGGGCGCGGGACAGCCGAGCCGTTCGGGGCGGGTCTTCGCGAGCATGCACACGGTGAGCGACGTTGAAGTGTTGGCTGAGTCATGTCGATTCCCTTTGACGGAGCGGACGTGCGTTTCTAGAATATGAGCGTTCGCTCATATTGGAAACTCGCATTCCCGCCATGTCCGAATCGTCTTCCCGCATTCCGCTTTCGCCCCGCAAGGCGCCGCGCCAGCGCCGTTCGGTGGCGACCGTCGATGCGATCGTCGAGGCCGCCGCTCGCATTCTGGAGCGCGACGGCTTCGACGGTTACACGACGAACGCGGTCGCGGCGCTGGCCGGCGTGAGCATCGGCTCGCTCTATCAATACTTCCCGAATCGCGATGCGCTGACGGCCGCGCTCGTCGAGCGCGAGAGTGCGCATCTGCTCGACGACGTCGACCGGGCTGCCGCGCTGTCGTCCTGCGACGACGTGCTGCGCATGCTGGTGCGCGGGGCCGTCGCGCACCAGATGCGCCGGCCCGTGCTCGCGCGGCTGATCGATTTCGAGGAAGCGCGGCTGCCGCTCGGTGCGCGCGCCGCACGCGTCGTGGACCGTATCCACGCGACGCTGCTGCATGCGCTCGGGCGGCGCGATGCGCCGCGCGTCGCGGCGCCCGACGTCGTCGCGCACGATCTGCTCGCGATCGTGAAAGGCATCGTCGACGCGGCGGGCGCGCGCGGCGAGACCGATGCGGAGGCGCTCGAAGCGCGTGCGTGGCGGGCCGTGCGCGGTTATCTGCGCGAATCGAAACTTGCTTGATGCGCACGTTTCGTGCGACAGTCGGACCCATTCGCACCACAACATGACGCGTATCGATCGAGGGCCATCGAGACGAACGCGCGCGCGAACGAGACCTCGTGCCGATCCACTCACCATCGAAAGGAGGGGACACGTCATGACGTCACGTCGTGCCGCACCGATTGCATCTCGCTTCTCATCCCGTCTGTCGCCGCGTCTGCGCTGGGCTGCCGCGCTGGCTGTCGCCTATCTTGCCGTCGCAGGCTGCGCCGCGCAGGCCGACAACGCGAACCAGGCCGCCGTGCAAGCGGCCAGCCAGTCCCCGGCCGCCCCCGCGGCGACGGCTCCCGCGTCAGGCACGCTGCCGCCGCCGAGCCAGCTCTACGGCGACCTGTTCGTCGCGGTGCAGACCGCGCAGATCTACCCGGACCAGAAGACCTTCGTCGACGCGACGCCCGATGCCGATCCCGCGACGATCATGCAGTTGTATCAGCAACAGAAATCGCAGCCGGGCTTCTCGCTGAAGACCTTCGTCGGGCAGCACTTCACGCCGCCCCCGGAAAGCGGCGTGACGCCGCCGCCGAACCAGACGCTGCGCCAGCACATCGACTGGCTGTGGCCGCAGCTCACGCGCACGAGCACCACGGCGCCCCCATACGGTTCGCTGATTCCGATGCCGAAACCGTACGTCGTGCCGGGCGGGCGTTTTCGCGAAGGTTACTACTGGGATACCTATTTCACGATGCTCGGGCTGCAGGTGTCGGGCCGCGAGGATCTCGTCGACGACATGCTCGACAACTTCGCATATCTGATCGATACGATCGGGCACATCCCGAACGGCAACCGCACGTACTACGCGAGCCGCTCGCAGCCGCCGTTCTTCGCGTACATGGTCACGCTCGCCGCGCAGGCCGAAGGCGACAAGGTCTACCGGAAATACCTGCCGGAACTGCGCAAGGAGCATGCGTACTGGATGCAGGGCGAAACCACGACGCCGCGCGGGCAGGCCGCGCGCCACGTGGTCGCGATGCCGGACGGCGCGGTGTTGAACCGCTACTGGGATGCGAGCGACACGCCGCGCGACGAGTCGTATCTCGAGGACGTGACGACCGCGAAATCCGTGCCGTCCCGTCCGGCGAACGAGGTGTACCGCGACCTGCGCGCGGGTGCCGAAAGCGGCTGGGACTACAGCTCGCGCTGGTTCGGCGACGGCAAGACGCTCGCGACGATCCGCACGACGTCGATCGTGCCGGTCGACCTGAACAGCCTGATGTTCCATCTCGAGACGACGATCGTGAAGGGCTGCGTGGTCACGCGCGACGTGGCATGCGTGGCCGATTTCTCCGGGCGCGCGGCGCGGCGTGCGGCTGCGATCAACCGTTATCTGTGGAACCGTCACGGCTATTACGGCGACTATGACTGGCAGTTGCGCAAGCCGCGCGACGGCGTGACGGCGGCCACGCTGTATCCGCTGTTCGCGGGCGTCGCGTGGCCCGAGCGCGCGAAGGCGACCGCGCGCGAAGTGCGCAAGACGCTGTTGCAACCGGGCGGCCTTGCGACGACGACCGAGAACACGGGTCAGCAGTGGGATGCGCCGAACGGCTGGGCGCCGCTCCAGTGGATCGCGATCGACGGGCTGCGCCGCTACGGCGACCCGGCGCTCGCGAAGGACATCGGCACGCGCTTCCTGTCGGACGTGAAGCACGTGTATGCGACCGAAGGCAAGCTCGTCGAGAAGTACGTGGTCGAAGGCGCCGGTACGGGCGGCGGCGGGGGCGGCGAATATCCGCTGCAGGACGGCTTCGGCTGGACCAACGGCGTCACGCTGAAACTGCTCGGGCTGTACGGCGAGTGATACGCGGCGCGGGCCACGCGTTCGTCCGTTTCACAAGCACACGGGCCGGCCGGTCGCGCAAGCGGCCGACCGGCCCGCGTCTTGATGCGGGTCGCATCAGAACGTGATCGTCGTGCGCACGCCGACCACCGTTTCGTCGCCGATGCGCGCACCGGCCGCGTTCGGGTTCGGGATACCGCCGCCCGGCCGGAAGAAGTGCTGCAGGTCGGCCTGCAGTTGCCACCACGGCGTGACCTGGTACTGGTACGTCGCTTCGACGACGGTTTCCGCGCGGCGCACCGGATAGCCGGGTGTCGTGTACACGCCGGTGTCGCCGTCGAGGCCGCGCGCATGCGAGCCGATCTTCGCGTAGCCGATCGCGATGCCGGCGACGTCGTTGTCGCGCCCGGCGAACGGCGCCTTCAGCGTCACGCCTGCGTTGGCGGCGAAATCGACGATATTGCGATCGCCCGGCGAGCCCATCACGCGCGCGAACACGCCGATCGCGCGCGGGCTGTCGGCCGACGGCCGCCACACCATCTGGTCCGCGACGGCGTAGAAGCCGTAGTTGCCGCGATGCGTGGCGGCCGTGCCGTTGCTGGCCGGATCCGCGAGCGACAGGCCGTCGGTGCCGTAGCGCGGATCGTTCGCGTGCTGCGACTGATACCAGAAGCCGAGCTTGTACGTACCGGGCAGGCCCGCCGGTTGCGGCGCCTTCGGATCGGCGGGCGGCGCGTTCAGCGCGTACTGCACTTCGCCGATCACGAATGCGCCGCTGCGCAGGTTGAAGTTGGTGCCGTGTGCGTTCAGCACCTGCGCGTCGCCGTCGGTGCGGCCGGCCGGGTTGCCGTCGAACACGCCGACCATCGCGGTCCACGCGTCGGCCGGCTTCACGCGCAGCCGCACGCCGAGCGACGACAGCGGATACGCGGGGCCGCCGGCCGGCAGGTCGGTCGACGGCAGCACGGGCCAGCCGAACGTCGCGTTCATGAACGTCGCCGCGTTCTGGCTCACCATGAATTCCTGGTCGACGCTCTGCTGGCCGACCTTCACGTCGACCTTGCCGTCGAGCAGCGACTGCTGATACCAGAGCTCCCACAGGCGCGTGGTCGAATTCGCTTCGATGCCCGTCGCGGTCTGCAGCGTCTGCAGGTAGCGCTGCGTGAGGTTGGTGCCGTGGATCTGCAGCCCCGACACGTTGAACGTGCCGCCCGGCAGGCCGATCGCCTTGCCGGTATCGACGTTGAAACCGAACTGCGTGAGCCCCTGGTACGCGCCGCCGCGATTCGTGCCGCCCGACGTGTTGTACAGGTACTCGCTGGTTTCCTGCAGGCTCAGCGTGACACCGTGATCGCCGAGGCGATCGCGCAGGCCGCCCATGTTGCCGAGCAGGTTCGAACGCTCCCAGAAACCGGTGGGAGCGGGCGCGGCAGCATCGGCGGCCTGTTGTGCGGGGGCGGCGGCGTCGCTGGCGCCGGCCGCCGGTTCGGCCGCGGCCGGCGACGACGCCTGCGCGAACGCGGATGTGGTCGCGAGCGACAGCAGCAGCGTGGCGAGCGCATTGACGCGGAGCTTGCGCGGGACGGGTTCGAGATGATTCTTCATGTGGGCTCCGTTGACGGTTTGATTAGTTGATCTGAAGAAACGAAAACGTGATGCGGGAAGCACGGCGAGACGATCGCGCGGCGGTCCAGGGCGAGTGGGTCCGCCGCGCGGCGATGGGGTTACGGCAGCCAGCCGCCGACGCGCCACACCTGCGCGAAGCCGAGGCGTGGCGCGGCCGAGCACAGCAGCGCGGCGAGCGCGATTGCGACTGCCGTCGCGGCGACCAGCACGCAGTCGAGCGGGCGGGGCGTCGCCGGTACATAGGCGAGCGCCGTGCCGCGCCAGTTGCTGAATGCATGGGCAAGCGGCGACAGGCCGGAAACGAACGAGCGGTCGCACGCGACGTGCGCGATGCGCTTGAGTCTGACCACGAACGATTGAAAGAACATGACGCTGCCTCCGTCCGGTCCGGCGCGGGCCGGACGACGTGTTCGAGCGCGGGCGCACGATGCGGCCTGCGATCGGAGGGTGGAACGTAATGGAGCGTGCGACTGACGAGACGGCGATGGCTGGCCCGGGAGGAAGCGCGCTAACCCGACGAATGCGAGCTAGCGGCGAAAGACATGCGTCTGGCTGCTATCTCGCGATGGCTTGGCCGGCCTGGACCGGCATCGAACTGCAACTAGAGCATGTGTCCACGGAGGGACTCCCTTGATGAATTGCGGCGGATTGTAGTCGGGACTTTTGCTGCGGTGCAAGTAAAAAACGCATAAAAAGCGATCTGTGTCGCGGGCGCGTCGAAACGGACGACTGCGGTGCGGCTGCGGCACGGGATGGGTATGAAGAGAGCGGCACGGGACGCCGCGCCGTTGTGCGCACGCATCGTTGCACGACCGTGCCGTGACGCGCTGAAAGGTTCCGGCACGTCATTTCAGGGGCAAATCTTTCAGTGGCGCAAGGCGGGAAATTTATTTCGTGAAATGGGGTTTGGAGGGATTGACTTCACTCTCGGGCGGTCCATAGAATCCGCCATCTTCACTCTTGGGGCCGCCGCCTTGGACGCCTGCAGTAGTCGATCTTCGAACGAAATTTCCGCCTGAGCGACCGACGTCCGCGCCTCATCGAAGCCGCCGTTTGTCTCCCAGGCAAACGGTGCGCGCAGCAGTATTCCGCAGCAAATTCCTACGTGCACCCTGATTCGCGCCGGTTAGCGTGATGCGTTTTCGCATGCGTTGCCCGGTTTCACCGCCGCCAGGCTGGCGGCCGCGTTCGCGCATGCCTTTTCCGGGCTCGCGAGGGGCGGCCCGCCGGCCCGACGGCGGTCAACCGTGTTTTCCGGAACACCGCACAGGAGCCGCCATGAACGACAGTGACAGTTGTCCCTTATGCCCGTTGCACGCACAGACCCTTTTGAACCCGGGTCGCAGGGACAATCCGGCCCATTAGCCTGACACGTCGTTCAGGCCCCGGACTGGCCCCGCGCCCAAGACGCGGCCGGCACGCCTGCCGTCGCCGCACGGAGCCAGACCATGAACTTCGGCCTTCTGCTGTCGAACCTTCCGCACGTCACGGAATCGCGTAACCACTACGACGCGATGCTGACGCTCGACGCCCGTCCGCGGGTGTTCTCCCGCCTGCTGAACCAGCTGAAAGCGTTGATCCACTGAACAGAAGCGCCGAGCGCGCCTCGGCATGCGCACGCGCGGCCGCCTTCGAGCGGCCGCCCCGCGCGCATTCCAAGGTCACACGCTTATCGAATCGAATAACCCTTAGCCGTACGGAACACATCATGTCCACGCCATCCAACGTCTCTCCACCGATCGCCGTCGAACGCAGCGCTGTGCTCGACGAAGCCCACCTGGGCGACATCCGCGGCGCACTCGGGACGATCGCGCACCACGACACCGGTGCGCGCGGCTCGTGGTGGGCGCGCCTGCGCACGCTGCTCGCGATCATCGGCCCGGGCCTGATCGTGATGGTCGGCGACAACGACGCCGGCGCATTCGGCACCTACACGCAGGCCGGCCAGAACTACGGCACGACGCTGCTTTGGACGCTGCTGCTGCTCGTGCCGGTGCTGTACGTGAACCAGGAAATGGTGCTGCGTCTCGGTGCGGTCACGGGCGTCGGCCATGCGCGCCTGATCTTCGAGCGCTTCGGCAAGTTCTGGGGTGCGTTCAGCGTGATCGACCTGTTCCTGCTCAATGCGTTGACCATCGTCACCGAGTTCATCGGCATCACGTTCGTGCTGGATTTCTTCGGATTGCCGAAGGTGGCCGGCGTGTGCGTGGCCGCGGCGCTGACCATGGCAGCGGTGAGTACCGGCGATTTCAGGCGTTTCGAGCGGTTCGCGATCGGGTTGTGCGTGCTGAGCCTGCTGCTGGTGCCCGTGCTCGTGTCGATCCATCCGCCCGTCGCACAGATGACGCGCGACTTCTTCGTGCCGAACTGGCCCGCGCACGCGAAGCTGTCGGACGTGATGCTGCTCGTGATCGGCATCGTCGGCACGACGGTTGCGCCGTGGCAGTTGTTCTTCCAGCAGAGCTACGTGATCGACAAGCGCATCACGCCGCGCTTCATGAAGTATGAAAAGGCCGACCTGTGGATCGGTATCGCGTTCGTGCTGGTTGGCGCGGTCGCCATGATCGGCTTCAGCGCCGCGCTGTTCAACGGTCATCCGGAAGCCGGCAACTTCACCGACGCAGGCGGCATCATCGCGGGCCTCGAGAAGTATGCGGGCCGCACGAGCGCGACGCTGTTCGCAGTCGCGCTGCTCGATGCGTGCATCATCGGCGCGGCAGCGGTGTCGCTGTCGACCGCGTATGCGATCGGCGACGTGTTCAAGATCCGTCACTCGCTGCACCGCGGCGTGACCGACGCAAAGGGCTTCTATCTCGTCTATTTCGGCATCGTCGCGGCCGCGGCTACGCTCGTGCTGATTCCGGGCAGCCCGCTCGGCCTGCTGACCGAAGCCGTGCAGACGCTGGCCGGCGTGCTGCTGCCGAGCGCCACGGTGTTCCTGCTCGTGCTGTGCAACGACCGGCAGGTGCTCGGCCCGTGGGTCAACTCGACGAAGCTCAACGTGTTCACGGGCGCGGTGATCTGGGTGCTCGTGTTGCTGTCGATCATCCTGACCGCATCGGTGATGTATCCGGATATCAGCGGCGAAGCGATCGTCGACGTGCTGGTGGGCGGTACCGTGCTCGCGATCGCAGGCTATCTCGCGACGGTATTGATTCGCCGCAACAAGCGCGTGGTCGAGCCGGCGCTCGATCGCTCGCTGCGCGATACGTGGCGCATGCCGCCGCTCGATACGCTCGAGCCGCAGAACATGACGGTCGCGACGCGCATCTGGATGGCCGTGCTGCGCGGCTATCTGGTGATCGCGGTCGGTCTCGTGATCGTGAAGGTCGTCCAGATGACGCTGCTGAAGTAACGCAGGACGTCGTCTGACAGGAAGCGGCGCCGGACCCGGCACCGCGCCGCAACCCGTACATGCCGGCCCGCGAGGCCGGCATGTACGTTTACGCGCCCGGTTTCATGAAACGGCGCAGTGCCGCGCCGTGCTCAGATCAGCTCGAGCTTCGACGTCAGGTACGTGAGCTGGATCCGGTTCGCGACGCCGAAGCGCTTGCGCAGCTTGCGCAGGTGATAGTCGACGTTGTGCGCGCTGGTGTCGAGGCGCCGGCCGATTTCCTTGTCGGATGCGCCTTCGGCGATGCCGAGCAGCAGTTCCTGCTCGAACGGCGTGAGCCCGTTCACCGCGCGTTCGCGCGACGTCGAGATCAGTTGCGGCGACGCGAACTTGTGGACCGACAGCCCGATCGACAGCGCCTGCTCGATCGTCGCCGGCGTGATCCATTCGCGCGTGCGGCGCGGCGCGGTGAAGCTCATGAACGCGTGCAGCCGCGTGCCGGGCACGGCCATCGAGTACATGATGCCGCTGCACATCCCGTCGTCCTGCATCGTCTGCAGGAAGCCGTCGAGCGCGGCCGGGCTCACGTACGGGCCGTCGTCACGCTCGCGGTGATCGCGTCGCAGCTGCTGCAGGTCCCACACGATCGGCATGTTGCACACGCGCGCGCCGAGCGTGCGCGGATCGACGTCGTGATGGTTGTGCCGCACGTAGTCGCCGCGATAGGTGGCCGGCGTGAACGCTTCGTGCAGGTAAAGACTTTCGACACGCTCGCGCGAGAATTCGAGTGCGAAGTAGGCGAACGTCGAGAAGCCGGTCAGGTGCAGCAGGCTCGTGACGATCCGGTTGCGCTCGGCCGTGCTCTGCGCGTGCGCGAGCGTATCGGCGACGCCGAGCTTCGGCGCGTGCGGCTGCGTGTCGTCGCCGCGCTTCACGTCGTCGCACCAGACGACCTGCACGGCGCGCTCGCGCAGCGCATCCGCGCATGCGCTCAATCCGCGCGGCGGGCGGGACAAGGTGGTTGGGGCGACCGCTTCTTCATGCAATGCAATATCGGACATGAGCCATCCCTCGGAATCGACGCGCATCGCCTGGCGGCGGCCGTATCGTGAACGGCATTCGCGGCGGTGCGATCGAGCATCGTTTTTGATATGCGCCGATCGTCATCCCTGACGAAACGCGGGGGCATTGTACAAAAATGCCTGTGTATGCGTAATATGCCGTAATACCAATTGCGGCGAAAGGTTCATATTCGCACGCATATATCAACGACCAGAAAATCATAAAGAAAAGACCAGATCGTGACGGGGCGCAGTTTCACATATTGGGAAAGGGCGGGCTCCTCATGACATATGCTGACGGCGCACCACGCGTCGAGTGGTTCTCACAAGCCGATATAGCGGCCGCTGCCGCTTATTCGAACGAATATCAGGCAATCGAGCGCGACGTTTTTACCGGCATTCAAATAACATCCGGTAAAACCGACCTTGTGCCGATCGATTTCGTGCAATGCCACGCGAGATTGCGGCAAATCGGATTCAGTACGCTCGGTTACGGCGCCTACGAAATGATCGGGCGGCGCATCCTGTGCGCGCATCTGCTGCGCGACCTCGCGCCGGCGACATTCATGCAGCCGTTTATCGAGGGAATGCTCTACGAGAGCGACCCGCGCTTCGCGCAGGTGCGGCAGAGCGGTTTCCCGGTCGCGTGGCGGCTCGACGAGATCGAGGCAGCCGCGCAGCGCAGCGGCGACCGCAAGGCGCTGGCGCTCGCCGGCCATCTGCGTGCGCATGCGATGAACAGCGGCGTGCTCTTCAGCCTGTCGGCGCCGCGCCTCGATCTGCGCGTCGCGGTGAACGTGACTTCAGAGACGCACGGCACCGAGTGGATCGACGATCGCGTGATCGGTGGCGCGCTGTCGGTCAGTCTCGCCGTGCATCGCGTCGCGCTGCCGTTCCTCGAGGCGCGCATCGCGCGCATGCGCGGCTTCGCGCTCGGCGACGAGCAGCAGCAGGTACTCGACCGGCTCGTGCACGGGCTGTCCGACCAGGAGATCGCGAGCGCGTTGCGCACGTCGCTGCACAAGGTCGGCCACCACATCCGCTCGCTCGAAAAACTCTTCAACGTGCAGAACCGTGCGCAGCTCGCGTACCTCGCCGCACGGCGCCTGCCGTCCGACCTGACGTCCGCCTGACGCGCGCGCCGGCGGCCCGGCGCGCGATGGAAGCGGTTCCGGCGGCGCGTGCCCGAACGTGCCGCCGGGTTTCGTAGTCCGATTCGATCGTCGCCGGAAAACGCGCTTTCACGCTACGAGGCGCACCCCTTTTTCCATCGTTTCCCGTCGCTACACTCGTCCCATTCAACGGTCCGCGTGGCAGGGGGCAGGATTGCCCGTGCCAGCCGGCGATAACGACAGGACAACGGCACGATGGCAGAACCGAAGGCGCTCCCCCGCGACTGGCAGCGGTTGTTTTCCGCCGGCCGCGGCGTATCCGGACGGCGTCTCGGGGGCGCATCGCCGCGCGCCGACCTGTTTCTCGCGACGTTCATCGTCGCGGTCGTCGCGCTGTTCATCCTGCCGCTGCCGCAGGCTGCGCTCGACGGGATGATCTCGCTGAATCTTGCCGCGAGCGTCGTGCTGCTGACGGTGTCGACCTATGTGCCGTCGGCGGTCAGCTTTTCGTCGTTTCCCGCGCTGCTGTTGTTCACGACGCTGTTCCGGCTCGCGCTGAACATCGCGTCGTGCAAGCTGATCCTGCTGCACGCGAACGCGGGCCACGTGATCGACGCGTTCGGGCGGCTGGTGGTCGGCAACAACGTGGTGGTGGGCGGTGTGGTGTTCCTCGTAATCGCCGTCGTGCAGTTCATCGTGATCGCGAAAGGGTCGGAGCGGGTGGCCGAAGTCGGTGCGCGCTTTTCGCTCGACGCGATGCCCGGCAAGCAGATGAGCATCGACGCGGATTTGCGCGCGGGCATCATCAGTGCCGACGAAGCGCGCGAACGCCGCGAGAAGCTCGAGCAGGAATCGCAGATGCACGGCGCG
The DNA here is from genome assembly GCF_902499125.1 of Burkholderia arboris. Lineage (GTDB taxonomy): Bacteria > Pseudomonadota > Gammaproteobacteria > Burkholderiales > Burkholderiaceae > Burkholderia > Burkholderia arboris. The sequence continues at coordinate 5,649 of NZ_CABVPX010000043.1, read as the reverse complement.
ATGGACGGCGCGATGAAGTTCGTGAAGGGCGACGCGATCGCGGGCCTCGTGATCGCGTTCATCAACATCGTCGCGGGGATTGCGGTCGGAACCCTGATGCACGGGATGGATATCGGCGAGGCGTTGCAGCGTTACGCAATCCTGACGGTCGGTGACGGGATGGCGTCGCAGATCCCGTCGCTGCTCGTGTCGATCGCGGCCGGCATCGTGACGACGCGCGTCGCGACGCGCGATGCGCGGCAGCGCCAGTTGGGCGAACAGCTCGGCGAGCAACTGGGTGCGCATCCGCGCGCGCTGCTGATCGCGGCGTTCGTGCTGAGCGGCTTTCTCGTCGTGCCGGGTTTTCCGAAGTGGTCGTTTGCGCTGATCGCGCTCGGACTCGGCGCATTCGCGTTCTCGCAGCTCAAGCGCAAGACGACCGCGCCGAGCTTCAACCTGATTCATGTCGCGGGGCGTGTCGGCGCGGCCGACGACGGTCAGCCCGCGAAGGTGTCGCACGCGGCGGGCGTCACGTCGCTGATCGCGGTGTCGCTGTCCGACGACCTGCGCACGAGCCTGAACCTCGCGCAACTGCAGGCCGCGCTGTCGAGCGCGAAGGCGCGCGTCGACGCGGACATCGGCACGGTGTTCCCGCGCATCACGCTGAACGACGACGAAGGCGCGGCGGCCGGCACGTACCGGATCTATCTGCAGGACGTGCTCGCCGCGCAGGGCGCGCTGAAGCCGGGCTGGCTGCTGTGGGACGGTGTCGCGCCGCTGCCCGAGCGGGCGGAGCGCCAGCCGGCCGAGGCGTTCGGCCCATTCGCGACCGCGTTGTGGATCAAGCCGGACGGCGCGGCGCCGGATGGCAAGTGGCTGTCGAGCGAAAACGCGCTGGCCGCGCACGTCGAGCAGATCGTGCGCCAGCATGCGGACGAACTGCTCGGAATTCAGGAGACGCAGGCGCTCGTGCACCTCGTGCGCCGCGATCACCCGGAACTCGTGGGCGAACTGACGCGGCTCGTGCCGCTGCAGCGCGTGACCGAAGTGCTGCGCCGGCTGCTCGCCGAACAGGTGCCGATCCGCAACCTGCGCGTGATTTTCGAGAGCCTGATCACGTGGGCGCCGAACGAGCCCGACGACGTGATCGCGCTGGTCGAGCTGGTGCGCGTCGACCTGCGCCGGATGATTACCGACCGCCATGCGGGCACGACGCGTCAGCTGCGGGTCGTGCTGTTCGAGCAGAACCTGCAGGAGCGGATCGAGAGCGCGGTGATGCGCACGAAGCAGGGCAATTTCCTTGCGCTGTCGAGCGCGGTCAAGCAGGACATCGGCGAGCAGGTGCGCGCGATCGTGCAGGCCGCGCAGGCGGCCGGCCCCGGCGGCAGCGCGCAAGGCGGCGCGCGGCTCGCGGTGATGGTCGCGCTCGGCGCGCGCCGCTACGTGAAGACGATCCTGCAGCCGGTGCTGCCCGATCTCGCGGTGCTGTCGTACCAGGAAGTCGAGGAGGACGTGCAGTTGCACACGGTCGGCTGGGTCAAGAACCCGCCGGACGACGGCACGGTTGGCGCGGGCGCCGACGTGCGTGTGCCGGGAGCCGTGCAATGACGAGCTCGACGATCCTCGACCTGACGCGCCAGGCGCTGATGCTCGTGCTGCTGCTGTCGCTGCCGATCGTATTGATCGCCACCGTCACGGGCCTCGTCGTCGCGATCCTGCAGGCCGTCACGCAGGTGCAGGACGCCAACATCGGCATCGCGGTGCGGCTGATCGCCGTGATGGTCGCACTCGTGCTGCTGTCGGGCTGGCTCGGCGGCGAAGTGCTGCGCTTTGCGCAGCAGGCGCTGGAACGCATGTTCGTTTCTTCCACAGGAGTCCTTTGATGCGTCGACGCGTCGCCTCGATCCGGTTTCAACCGCGCAGCCTGCAACGGGCCGCGCTTGCCGTGTGCGCGACCGCGCTGCTCACGGCGTCGCTGTGCATGGCGCCCGCGCAGCCTGCGCGCGCCGCGGACCTGCGCTGGCGCAACAAGCCGTTCACGATCGTCGCGAACGGCAAGAAAATCGGCGACTTCATCCGCGAGCTTGCGTCGTCGCAGGGTGTGACGGCCGTGGTCGACCCGAAGGTCGACGGGGTGATCAGCGGCCGCTTCTCGGGCACGCCGCAGCAGACGCTCGACACGATCTGCTCGACCTACGGGCTCACGTGGTACTACGACGGCTCGTTCCTGTACGTCGATCCGGCCGACCAGTCGCAGACGCAGATGATCCCGATCCCGCCGAATGCCTCCGGTGAAATCGGCCGCGCGCTGCAGGCGATGCAGATTCCCGACAAGCGCTACACGCTCGTGATCAACGACCGCGCGAACAGCGTGTACGTGGCCGGCCCGCGCCGCTATGTCGAACTCGTGCGGCAGGCGGTGGGCTCGGTCGGCGATCCGTCGGCGAACGGCGCGCATGCGGATATCCGTGCGTTCCGGCTGAAATACGGCTGGGCGTCGGACTTCACGATCAACCGCTCGGGCAAGGAAGTGACGGTGCCGGGCGTCGCGACGATCCTGCGGCGGCTGTTCGGCAAGGCGGGCGACACGACCGCGGCGCCGTCGAGCACGTCGCTCGGCCAGGCCGCGCGCCAGGTGAAGCTCGGCTCGGGGCTGACGATCGCGGTGCCGCGCCTCGATTTCCCCGATATCTCCGGCGGCCCGCGTTCGGGCGGTTATTCCGGCGACGGCAGCATGGGCAGCGGGTTCTCGCCGTTCTCGAACAGCGGCGGCGGCGACACGCTGCCGCAGATCGTTGCGGACCCGGCGATCAACGCGGTGATCGTGCGCGACCTGCCGGAGAACATGTATCGCTATCAGTCGCTGATCGGCCAGCTCGACGAGCGTCCGCGCATCGTCGAGATCAACGTGACGATCATCGACATCAACGAGGATTCGCTCGACAGCCTCGGGATCGACTGGCGCCTGCACACGACGCACGGCGACGTGCAGATCGGCAACGGCCAGAACCCGCTGAACGGCAACACGCAGTACAACGGCGTCGGCAATCCGCCGCTGACGTTCGGTGTCGGTACGTCGGAAACCGGGCAGACGGGCACCTTCTTGCCGACCGGCATCGCGCTGACCGCGTCGATCGGCGGGTCGCTGCGCAATTACCTGCTCACGCGCGTGAACGCACTCGCGCAGAAGGGCCAGGCGCAACTGCGTTCGAAGCCGAAGGTGCTCGCGCTCGACAACACCGAGGCGATCCTCGAGAACCTCACGCAGTTCTACGTGCAGGTGCCGGGCTACCAGGATTCGTCGCTATACAGCGTGACGACCGGCACGAGCATCAAGGTGACGCCGATGATCGTCGACGAGGCGATCCGCAATGCGGCCGCCGTGTCCGGCAATCCCGAGAGCGTGATGATGTCGATCGACATCCAGGACGGCAACATCGTGCAGGGGCAGGCCGTGTCCGGCGTGCCGGTGATCCAGCAGCGCAACATCGTCACCAAGACGATGATCGACGAAGGCAAGAGCCTGCTGATCGCCGGTTTCAACGACGACGAGGTGAAGCTGAACAAGAGCGGCGTGCCCTGGCTGTCCGACATTCCGCTGATCGGCAACCTGTTCAAGTACACCGACAAGTCGGGCAACCACATGGAGCGGTTCTACCTGCTGACGCCGCGCGTGGTGACGACCGCGTCGATGTATGCGCCGGACGGCTCGCCCGTGAACCCGGGCGCCGACGGGACGGCCAATCGGGAAGGGATGTCGATGTATCGCCCGCCGGACAACGACGTGGCGGTGCCGCTGACGCCGAAGCCGCTGCCCGGCACGAAATTCGGCCCGCCCGCGCTGCCGCCGCCGCCGAAGGATGCGGCGTCGCAGCCGGCGGCGACGACCGCAGGAGCCACTCCCCATGTCGACGAGCATCATTGACCCGCACGGCGACGGCGCGTTGCCTGGCGGCGCAGGGGGCGGCGCGGCCGTGCTCGCGTCGCCGTGGAACCTGTGCTTCCTGAGCGGGCCGATGTACGGCCGCACGATGTCGCTCGCGCGCGGTGCGAACTGGGTCGGCACCGCGGCCGATTGCGAAGTCATCCTGCCCGATCGCGAGATCGGTGCGAAACAGGTGTGCCTGCAGGTCGGTGCGCTCGCGGTGACGGTGCAGAATCACGGCGGCGACACCGGCGCGCCGGTGCTGTTCAACGACGAGCCGCTCGGCACGGGCCGCCGTTCGCTGACGCCGCAGGACGTCGTGACGGTCGGCTCGATCCGGCTCGGCATCGCGCGGCATGCGCAGGCGAGCGTCGCGGTGCCCGACGAAGCCGATGCCCCGGACGCCGCGCGCGAGGCTGCGTGGCTCGGCTGGCTCACGGGCGGGCTGCGGCGCCTCGGCAGCCGGCGGCTCGTGATCGCGCTGGTCGCGCTGTGGCTCGGCGTGCTGCTCGGCGCGCTCGGCTACGGCTTCGTCACGTGGTCGGGGCGCCTGCCGTGGCAGCACGAATCGGTACTTGCGCGCACGCACCGGCTGCAACAGCTGCTGCACGCGTATCCGGAGCTGGCCGTCGCGCCGCGCGACGACGGCGTGATCGTGTCGGGCTACGTCGGCGATCCGGCGGCGCGCGAACGCGTCGCGCAGATCGTCGCGGGCGTCGACAACGCGGCGCTCGGCACGATCTACGTGGTCAGCGATCTGGTTGCGACCGCGCAGACCTATTTCAGCGATACGGCGCTGACGGTCACGTATCTCGGCCGCGGCCGGATCGAGCTGACGGGCGTGGCCGCGCGCGCGCAGATCGAGCCGCGCATCCGCAACTACATGAAGGACGCACGTCCGGCGCTCGAGGTGGTCGATCACGTGCGCGATGCCGATCCGGCCGCACCGCGTACGGCGACGACGCTCGGCGGCATGGCCGGGATTCCGGAAATCACGACCGTGTTCGCCGGCGACGGCGATCAGCGTTACATCGAGACGGCCGACGGCAGCCGCTATTTCGAAGGGGCGCGGCTGAAGGAGGGCGCGACCGTCGTGTCGATCGGCCCGGACGAGGTGGTGTTCGAGCGCAACGGCCAGCGCATCACGATGCCGCTCGGCGGCTCGTCGGCGAGTGCGCCCGAGCAGGCGCCGGCGCCGCCTGTGGCGCCGCTCGCGAGCGGCGCGGCGGCGGGCGTCGCGCAGCCGGTGCCGGGGCCGACGCTGTTGCCGGATGCAGCGGCAACGGCCGGTGCATCGACGAAGGCGGCGGCGCGTTAGCGCCGCGACAGGTCATGCGCATCGCGTGGCACGCGGTGCGCACATTACGCGGGGCGTCGCGAGCGTGCGGCGGCCCACGTCGACGGCGGGGCATGGGGCTGCCGCCGCAAGGTGGATGACGTTCACGTAAAGGAGCGCAACATGGGTACGCAGGCAACAGGTGGGGCAACCAACACGAACCAGGTCCAGCAGCAGGCCGACGACCTGACCAAGACGCAGCTCGAACTGACGAAGATCAACTTCCAGGTCCAGCAGTCGACGGCGACGTTCGAAACCAGCAACGCGGTGACCGCGCAAGAGGGAACGGCGAACGCCCAGGTTGCGCAACACCTGAGCTCGGCCGGCCGCGCATGACGCCGGCCACCGGCCGCGCCGCGCGACGCCGCGCGCCGGGGCCGCCCGTTACGGGCGCTCGGCGTCGGATTCT
>NZ_CABVPX010000042.1 GCF_902499125.1 Burkholderia arboris | reverse complement strand
ACCCGCGTCCCGCCGCCCGGCGCCTGCGGGCGCCGCGCTCACGCGCCCGCGAAACCGCCCGCGAGCCGTTCGCGCAGGTGCCGCACGAGCGCGCGCACCGCGCTCGGCACGACCGGGCTGTACGGGCGGATCGCGAAGATGTGATCGCCGAACGCGCCCGACGGCCGCCAGCCGTCGAGCAGCGCGACGAGCCGTCCGGCGTCGAGATCGCGCTGCGCGCTGAAATCCGGCAGCAGCGCGATGCCGAGGCCGCCGAGCGCGGCCTCGCGCATCGCCTCGCTGTTGTTCGCCGCGAAACTGCCGCGCACCGGCACGCTCACGCGCTCGCGCCGCCGGCCGTGCAGCTCGAAGCTCCAGGCGGCCGGCTCGTTGTCGCGCAGGTAGCACAGGCAGCTGTGGTCGACGAGTTCGTTCGGATGACGCGGCGCGCCGCGCGCGTCGAGGTAGTCGCGGCTCGCGACGAGCAGCGAGCGCGTGTCGCACAGCTTCCACGCGACGTGGGTTTGCGGCGCGGTGGTCGTGTGACGGATCGCGAGGTCGAAGCCTTCCTGCGTCAGCGAATGCAGCCGGTCCGACAGGTCGAGCTCGATCTGCACGCCCGGATGCTGCCGCAGGAAATCGGGCAGGTGCGGCACGACCTGCTGGCGCCCGAGCGCGACCGGCACCGTCACGCGCAGCAGCCCGCGCGGCTCGCCGGCCAGATCCTTCACGCGCGCGAAGTGCTGGCCGATCGACTCGAACGCGTCGCGTGTGCTGTCGACGAGCGTCTGGCCCGCATCGGTGAGCCGCACGCTGCGCGTCGTGCGGCGCACGAGCGGCACGCCGGCCGCCTTTTCGAGATCGGCGATGCGCTGGCTCATCGCGGCCTTGCTGATGCCGAGCCGCTGCGCGGCCGCCGTGAAACTGCCGGCCGCGGCCAGCACCGTCAGCGAATGGATATGCGGCCAGAGCGCCTGGACATTTTGCTGATTCATCCACTGATTATTCAGAATTCTGAACAGTGAATCAAGTTTCGCGGCCTTCTCCCGCCCTGCCGGTTTCCCTAGACTGGGTCCTGTTCCCCCCTCACCCCCAAGGAGACACGATGAATCCGGTTCCCGCGTACACGTCCGACGCCGACGTCGGCCACTATGTCGACGGCGCGCCCGTTGCCGGCCGCAGCGGCCGCTTCCAGGACGTGCTCAATCCGGCGCTCGGCCGCGCGGTACGCCGCGTCGCACTCGCCGACGACAGCGAAGTGCAGCAGGCCGTCGCATCGGCCCACGCCGCATTCCCGGCCTGGGCCGCGACGCCGCCGATCCGCCGCGCACGCGTGCTGCACCGCTTCCTGCAGCTGATGAACGAGCACCGCGACACGCTCGCGGCGATCATCACGGCCGAGCACGGCAAGGTGTTCTCCGACGCGCAGGGCGAAGTCGCGCGCGGCATCGACATCGTCGAATTCGCGTGCGGCGTGCCGCAACTGCTGAAGGGCGACTTCACCGACCAGGTCAGCACCGGCATCGACAACTGGACGATGCGCCAGCCGCTCGGCGTCGTCGCGGGCATCACGCCGTTCAACTTCCCGTGCATGGTGCCGTGCTGGATGTTCCCGGTCGCGATCGCGACGGGCAACACGTTCGTGCTGAAGCCGAGCGAGCGCGACCCGTCGGCCGCGCTGTTCATCGCCGACCTGCTCACGCAGGCCGGGCTACCGGCCGGCGTGTTCAACGTCGTGCAGGGCGACAAGGGTGCGGTCGACGCGCTGCTCGACCACCCCGACGTGCAGGCCGTCAGCTTCGTCGGCTCGACGCCGATCGCCGCCTACGTGCAGCAGCGCGCGGTGCAGTCGGGCAAGCGCGTGCAGGCGCTCGGCGGCGCGAAGAACCATCTGGTCGTGATGCCCGATGCGAACATCGAACAGGCCGTCGACGCGCTGATCGGCGCCGCGTACGGCTCGGCCGGCGAGCGCTGCATGGCGATCAGCATCGCGGTGCTGGTCGGCGACGTGGCCGACCGGATCGTGCCGGCGGTGGCCGAGCGTGCGCGCCAGCTGGTGATCGGCGACGGCATGTCGCCGGAAGTCGAGATGGGCCCGATCGTCACCGGTGAAGCGCTGAAGCGCATCGAAGGCTATATCGAGCAAGGCGTGAACGAAGGCGCGCAACTGGTGGTCGACGGCCGCGGGCTGCGCGTGCCGGGCCGCGAGGCCGGCTTCTTCACCGGCGGCACGCTGTTCGATCACGTGACGCCCGACATGCGGATCTACAAGGAAGAAATCTTCGGGCCGGTGCTCGGCTGCGTCCGCGTGAAGGATTTCGGCGAAGCGGTCGACCTGATCAACGCGCACGAGTTCGGCAACGGCGTCGCGTGCTTCACGAGCGACGGCGGCATCGCGCGCGAATTCGCGCGGCGCATCCAGGTCGGCATGGTCGGCATCAACGTGCCGATCCCGGTGCCGATGGCCTGGCACGGCTTCGGCGGCTGGAAGAAGAGCCTGTTCGGCGACATGCACGCGTACGGCGAGGAAGGCGTGCGCTTCTACACGCGCCAGAAGTCGGTGATGCAGCGCTGGTCGTCGAGCATCGGCAAGGGCGCCGAATTCGCGATGCCGACCGCGAAGTAAGCCGGCCGGTGTGCCGCCCGCCGATCGGGGTCGCGGGCGGTACGCCGGCAGTCAAGGTCAACCGGCTTTCGAGCCGTGCGCGCCATCGGCGGTCGGCAGGTACGACAGTTCGAGCCGGTACGCGAGCGCGACGAACAGGCTCTGCGCGAGGCCCATCGTGGCCGTCAGCGCGCGAAAGCCGAACGTCTCGCTGTCCTGCACCATCAGCGTCACCTCGGCCTCCCGTGCGAGCGGGCTCATCCGGCTGTCGGTGATCGCGATCACGCGCGCGCCGCGCTGCACGGCCTGCTGCGCGACCTGGACGGTTTCCTCCGCATACGGCATGAACGAGATCACGATCATCACGTCGCCCTCGCGCACCGAGCGGATCTGCCCGAGATGCATGCTGCCGAGCGCGCTGAACAGCCCGATGCGCTTGTCGGTGTGCTGCAGCGCATAGTCGAGATACACGGCGATCGGAAACGCGCGCCGCGAACCGGCAATCCAGATCGCCTGCGTGTTCGCGAGCAGGTCGACGGCCTGCGCGAGCGCCTGCGAATCGAGCGTCTGCCGCAGCTGCTGCATGCCGGCAATGCTGCCCTTGATGAATTCGTCGGCGATCTGTTGGGGCTGCAGGCTCGACGAGCCCGCTTCGATCACGTCGCGCAGCCGCAGGTTGTAGGCACGCCCCGGCGCGATCTGCTGCGCGAGCCCTTCGCGGAACAGCCGCTGCATCTCCGAGAACCCGGAGAAGCCGAAGTGCTTTGCGAAACGCACGACGGCCGACGGCTGGACGCCGCACGCCTCCGCGAGCGACTGGATGCCTTCCAGCCCAAGCTGGTCCCGATGCGTTTCCACGTGGCGCGCAATCACCTTCAGGCGATTGCTGAGGCCGTCGTATTCCTGCGTCAGATGCTGCAGGAACTGCTCGACGGTGGCGGGAGGTTTCTCGGATGAACTCATCGGATAGCGCGAAGTTGACGGCCCCGATGCGCGCGATACTGGCAGGCGCGGCCCGGGACTCGACTGGATACATGCATGAAGGGCGAATTTAATCACGTTTGCGGCACGGCCCGCGCCGCGCGCTCGCTCCCACGCGCTCGATCATCACTTGCACACGCTCCACGGCAAGACTGGAAGCGATTGTCCAACGCTCTCGCGGCGTCGTAAAGATTAGGGTGTGTACCGAGGCCGGCTGTCGACGGGCAACCTGGCGTCGCCCGCGCAGCCGGCCTGCCCTGCTCACCGATAGTCGACCCACACGCTGCCCGCGTCGGCGGAGCGCACGCAATTCTCGACCCAGCGGACACCTTCCACACCCGCATGAACGTCCGGATAACGGATCTGCTTCAATGCGTCGACGTCACCGCGATCGGCCGCATCCATCGCGAGCGCGAAGCGCGCGTAGAGATTGGACCACGCCTCGAACAGCCCTTCCGGATGCCCGGCGCCGATGCGGTCCTCGCGCAGTGCCGCCGGGTGCAGGTAGCCCATCCCGCGATCGAGCACCTGCGCGGGCTGCCCCTGCACTTCGTAGCGCAGCTGGTTCGGGTGCTCGTCCCACCATTCGACGCTCGCCTTCGAGCCGATCACGCGCACCTTCTGGCTGTGCATCGAGCCCGCGTTCACCGCGCTCGACCACACGTAGCCGACCGCGCCGGTGTCGTATTCCATGATCGTGAACGCGTTGTCCTCGAGCGGTGCGCGGCTCTTCACGAAGCTCTGCCGCGAACACATCAGCCGCCGGATCTTCAGCCCGGGCACCATCACCTCGGAGATGTACAGCGGATGCGTGCCGATGTCGCCGAGCACGTAGCTCGGGCCCGCGAACTTCGGGTCGACGCGCCAGCGCGCGGCCGCGCTCGCGGCCTCGACGCCCTCGCTGTGGAACCCGTGTGCGAACTGCATCTGCACGATGCGGATCTCGCCGAGATCGCCGCGGGCGATCATCTCGCGCGCCTGTTCGATCATCTGGTGTCCGGAATAGCCGTACGCGACGCCGACGATCCGGTTCTTCTCGACCGACAGGCGCTGCAGCGCCTCGGCCTCCTCGGTGGTGAAGCACAGCGGCTTCTCGCAGACCACGTGCAGCCCCGCATGCAGCGCGGCGCGGCAGATCTCGAAATGCGTGTTGTTCGGCGTCGCGATCGACACCGCGCGGATACCGTCCGGGCGGCGCGCCTCGGCGTCGAACATCGTCGCGTAGTCGGGATAGCAGCGCTCGGCCGCGACGCCGAGCTTCACGCCGAACTGGCGGCCGCGTTCGGGGTCGATGTCGAATGCGCCGGCGACCAGCTGGAAGCTGCCGTCGCGCAACGCGGCCGACCGGTGGCTGTAGCCGATCTGGCTGCCGAGCCCGCCGCCGACCATGCCCCAGCGAATCGAATGTCCAAGCAGAATCTGTCCGTCAATCATGATGGTGGTGTTCCTGGTGCGGGTTCAGGGGTCATGCAAAACCGGCCGACGCGAGAAACGCGCGGCTCGCGGCGACGTCGCGCAGGCTCGTGCCGGCATTGCGCGGATCGCGCTCCTGTTCGATCGTGATGTACCCGGCGTAGCCGATGTCGTCGAGCGCCTGGCGGATCGAACGGTAGTCGAGCACGCCGGTGCCGATCGGGCACATCACGCCGCGCGCGCATGCGGCGAAGAACGCGATGTGCTCGCCCATCACCGTGTCGTACACGGCCGCGTCGATATCCTTGAAATGCACGTAGTCGAGACGCGCCGCGTGGCGACGCAGCCACGTTTCCGGGTCCATGCCCGAGTAATGCAGGTGGCCGGTGTCGAGACAGAGGCCGGCCGTGTCGGCGGGAATATCGGCGACGATCCGGTCGATCTCGTCCGCGAACTCGATGTAGCCGCCCGCATGCGGATGGATCACCGCGCGCACGCCGAATTCGTCGCGTGCGATCGTCGCGATCTGCCGGATATGGTCGACCATGCCCGCCCAGCGCTCGCCGGACAGCCGCGGCGCGCGATCGGCATGACCGGCCGCGTAGTCACGCTCCTCGTGCCCCCAGTCCATCACGACCAGGTATGGCGCCGCGTAACGCTGGCCATCCTGCGTCGGCAGCTTCGGCAGCCGCGTGATCAGCGCGCAGATGTCGCGCGTCTGGCGCAGCAGGTTCGGCAGGTTCTCCGGCGACACGAGATCGTCGAAGATCGTGCCGGCGGTGATGCTCAGGCGCTGCCGCTCGAGTTCCGCGCTCACCACGTCGAGTTCGAGCGGAATATAGCCGTACGGCCCGAGCTCGATGCCCGAGTAGCCGGCCTGCGCGGCCTCGGCGAGCACATGCCGCCACGGCGGCAGATGCGGGTTCTTCACGTCGTCGACGCCCCAGCAGCACGGGGCGCAACCAATCTTCATCGTCATGTCGGTCTTCCCGGCAGGTCAGCGGCGCGCGGCCTCGGGTCAGCCGCGATAGAACGCGGGACGCTCGGCCATCGCGATCGGCTCGACCGCGCCGCTCTTTTGCGCCCGCACGCAGGCGTCGGCCGCGACCGCCGCCGCGTAGCCGTCCCATGCGGACGGCCCGGTGAGCGCGCCCTGCCGCACGCCGTCGATGAACGCCTGCAGCTCGACGTCGTACGACGCGATGAAACGCTCCTTCCAGTCGGTCATGATCTCGACCGACTGCCGCGCCGCATGCTTGAGCCCGACGGCCGGCGGATCGGGCAGCTTCGCGATGCCCTGCTCGCCGACCACCTCGCACTGGATGTCGTAGCCGTACTGGCAGTTCACGAAGATCTCGACGTCGATGCGCACACCGCTCGCGGTTTCCAGCAGCACGATCTGCGGATCGGCGAGATGCGCGGACGCATGGCGCGTCTTCTTCGGATAGACGACCTGCGTGCTCGTGTAGTCCTCGCCGAGCAGCCAGCGCAGCACGTCGAGTTCGTGAATCAGCGTATCGGTGATCGCCATGTCGGTCGTGTAGCGCTCGCCGACCGACTGGTTGCGGTGCGCGCAATGCAGCATCAGCGGCGCGCCGATCTCGCCGCTGTCGATCACGCGCTTCAGCGCGCGATAGCCTTCGTCGTACGGCCGCATGAAGCCGACCTGCACGAGCCGCTTGCCGTGCGCGACTTCCGCTTCGACGATCCGCATGCAGCCGTCGGCCGTCACCGCGAGCGGCTTCTCGCAGAACACGGGCTTGCCGTGCGCGATCGCGTCGAGCACGAACGCTTCGTGCGTCGGCCCCCACGACGTGACGAGCACGGCCTGCACGTCGGCAGCCGCGACCACTTCATGGCCGTCGCCGTAGATCTCGGCATCGAGGCCGTATTTCGACACCGCGTCGCGCGCCTGCTGCGGATCGATGTCGTTGACGGCCACGACGCGTGCACCGGACAGCGTGCGGGTCAGTCTGCGGATATGGTCCTGGCCGATCGCGCCGCAGCCGATCACGCCGATTTGCAAGGTCATCTACGAGTCTCCAGTCGTTCATCAGCGGCGCGGCCCGTGCCGCGCCGGTCAGCATTGGGTCAGCGCGCGGTGCGATCGAAATGACGATCGACGTAGCGCTGGATCGTGTCGCGCATGTAACGCGACGACACTTCCGCGCGGTCCTCCCACGCGAACACGCACGACGACATCACGCCGTCGAAGCCTGCCGCGCCGAGGGCGCCGAAAAACAGGTCCCAGTCGATCTCGCCCTGCCCGATGTCGAGATGCTGGTGCACGCGGATCTGGGTCGAGCCGGGCGGGTTCACGATGTAGCGCAGCTGGCTGCTCTTGCGGTGGTCGAAGGTATCGGCCACGCGCACGTGCGCCAGGATCGGCGCGGCCTGCGCGATCATCACGGCCATGTCGTCGCCGTAGTAGAACGTGTGCGGCGCGATGTACGACAGCTTCAGCGACGGCGAAGCGAGATTCGTGACGATGTCGATCGCCGGCTGCAGCTGCTCGATCCAGTCCTCCGGATGCGGCTCGACCGACAGCACGATGCGTTCGCGCTCGAGGATCGGCAGCAGCTCGTCCATCGACCGGAACCACGCGGCCTCGCACAGCTCCTTCGGGTTCGCGCCCGGCCGCTCGCCGACCGAACGCTCGGGCGACGCGCCGCGCCCGAACTCCGACACCATCAGCGCGCACTCCATCTCGACCGCCACTTCGATCGCCTTCTTCCAGCACCGCACGGCCCATTGCCGCTCGTCCTCGAACGGGCTCGCCCAGCGGTACATCGGCTGCAGCGACGCAAGGCCGACGCCGCTCGCACGCATCGCCTGACGGAACGCGGCCATGCGCTCGCGCGTCGCGCGCGGCATCACCCACCAGTCGAGAAAGTCGCTGCGCGGCGACAATTCGATCTGGTCGTAGCCGAGCTCGGCCACCGCGTGCGGCAGCCGGTCGAGCGGCAGGTGACGAATCATGTAAGGGTCCAGCGCGATCTTCATCAGGCTTCCTTCGCGAATGCGGTTACCGGCTCGACGCGTGCGTCCGCTCAGCGGCGCGTCTTCTTGTTGCGGTACTGGTCGGCGATCACGGCCGCGACGATGATCGCGCCCTTCACCATCTCCTGGTAATACGCGTCGATGCGGATGAACGTGAAGCCCGACGTCATCACGCCGAGGATCAGCACGCCGATCACGGTGCCCGTCACGCGGCCGAGGCCGCCCGACAGCGACGTGCCGCCGATCACGACAGCCGCAATCGCATCGAGCTCGTACATCACGCCCATGCCCGACTGGCCGGAGATCGCGCGTGCCGCGGTCACGGTGCCTGCGATACCGCTCAGGAGGCCCGCGATCGCATAGACGAAGATCAGGTGCCGCGTGACGTTGATGCCCGACACGACGGCCGCGTGGCGGTTCGCGCCGATCGCATAGGTGTACTTGCCGAAGCGCGTGTAGCGCAGCACGACGTGGAAGATCGCGGCGATCACGAGGAAGATGATCACCGGATTGGCGCCCGCGCCGATCGCCGCGAACGGGTCGGTCAGCATCGACACCGGCATCCCGTTGGTGAACCACTTCGCGAAGCCGCGCGCGGCAACCATCGTGCCGAGCGTCGCGATGAACGGCGGGATCCCCGTCATCGCGATCAGCGTGCCGTTCAGCAGGCCGACCAGCAGCCCGACGCACACGCCGGCTAGCACCGGCCAGATGATCGGCAGGTCGGTCAGGTGCGGAAACACCGCGCGCGGGAAATCCGACACCTGCGCGAGACTCGCCGATACGACGGCAGCGGCGGCAACGACCGATCCCGACGACAGGTCGATCCCGCTGGTGATGATCACGAGGTTCACGCCAACCGCGATGATGCCGATCACGGCCATCTGCAGCACGATGATCTCGAGCCGCTCGGCGTTGAACAGGAAGCTCTGGCCGACGACGATCCAGCCGACGATCTCGAAGAACAGGCTGATGCCGACCAGCACGAGGAAGATGCTCAGCTCGGGCGGCCACTTCGTGTGCCGCGACTTGAGTGTCATGGTCTGCGCATCCGCGACCGGGTTCAGGTTGCCCATTTCAGTTGTCTCCAATCTTGTTACGGCTCAGCGCGACGCGAGATCCATGATGCGGACCTGGTCGGCGTCCTTGCGATCGACGATGCCGGTCATGCGCCCTTCGTGCATCACCATCACGCGATCGCTCATCCCCAGCACTTCCGGCATCTCCGACGAGATCATCAGCACCGCGACGCCCTTGCCGGCGAGCGCGCTGACGAGCCGGTGGATCTCGGCCTTCGCGCCGACGTCGATGCCGCGCGTCGGTTCGTCGAGGATCAGGATGCGCGGCTGCGTGAGCAGCCAGCGGCCGATCAGCACCTTCTGCTGGTTGCCGCCCGACAGGTTCTGGATTTCCTCGTGCAGCCCCGGCGACTTCACGCGCAGCGTCCGGCTCATTTCCTCGCAGTCGCGCTTCAGTTGCGCCTGCTGCACGAAGTTGAATTTCACGTAGCGGCTGCTGAGCACGGCCGCTTCCATGTTCGCGAGCAGGTCGAGATTCAGGAAGCAGCCGCTGTCCTTGCGATCCTCGGTGAGGAACGCCATCCCATGCTTCATCGCCTGTGCGGGCGTCGCGATCCGCACCGGCTTGCCGTCGATGCGAATCTCGCCCGACGTGGCCGGCACGACGCCGAACAGCGCCTCCGCGACGTTCGAGCGCCCGGAGCCGACGAGGCCCGCGACGCCGAGGATTTCTCCGGCGCGCAGCTCGAAGCTCACGTCGCGGAACACGCCGTCGACGCCGAGATCCTTCACCGACAGCACGACATCGCCGATCGGCACTTCTTCCTTCGGGAACATCTGCGTGATTTCGCGCCCGACCATCATGCGAATGATGTCGTCGCGCGTGACGTCGCTCGAGGCATGCGTGCCGATGTACTTGCCGTCGCGGAACACCGAGAACTCGTCGGCGATCTCGAACAGCTCGTTCATCTTGTGCGTGATGTAGACGATGCCCTTGCCCTGCTCGCGCAGCTGGCGAATGATCCGGAACAGGTGCGTGACTTCCTTGTCGGTCAGCGCGGAGGTCGGCTCGTCCATGATCAGCACGTCGGAGTCGAACGACACGGCCTTCGCGATCTCCACCATCTGGCGGCTCGCGACCGTCAGCGTGCGCACGTCGGTTTCCGGATCGATGTCGATCGACAGCCGCTCGAACAGCGCGGCCGTGCGGCGGCGCAATTCGGCGTGATCGATCAGGCCGAAGCGGTTCTTCGGTTCGCGGCGGATCCAGATGTTCTCCGCGACCGTCATGTACGGCATCAGGTTGAGTTCCTGGTGGATCATCGCGATCCCGCGGTCGAGCGCATCGAGCGGGCCGTTCAGCACGACCGGTTCGCCGTTGATCAGGATCTCGCCCTGGTCGGGCGTGTAGACGCCCGCGATGATCTTCATCAGCGTGGACTTGCCGGCACCGTTCTCGCCCATCAGCGCATGAACGGTGCCGCGGCGCACGCGAAACTGCACGCCGTCGAGCGCGACGACGCCGGGAAAGGACTTGCCGACGCCGCGCACCTCGAGCACGCAGTCGGCCGCGGAAGAAGCCGGCGCACCGGACTGGCCGGCCGCGCCGGACGAAGCGGCCGGCGCGTCGCCGCCGGCCATCGGGCGCGCGACTCTGGCTGTAAACATGGACGTTCCTCGACAAGTCGCGCGCGAACCCGGCCGTGCCGGGCCCGCGCAGTTCAACGGATCACCGGTCAGTGCTTCGCGTACTGGCTCATGTTCTCGGGCGTCACGAGCTCGAACGGCACGTTCACGTAGCGGTCGACCGGCTGCTTCTTCGCGAGCTTGAGCGCGGCGGCCACCGCCTGCGCACCCTGCCCGGCCGCATTCTGGTAGACCGACACCTTCAGCTCGCCGGCCTTCATCGACGCGAGACCGTCCGGCGTCGCGTCGATACCCGCGACGACGGTTTTCGGCGTCAACTTGCGCGCGGCCTTCAGCGCATTGATCGCGCCGATCGCCATTTCGTCGTTGTTCGACACGATCGCGTCGAACTTCGTCCCGGAGCTCAGCCAGTTCATCGTGATGTCCTGGCCCTGCGTGCGGCTCCACTTGCCTTCGCGCTTGTCGACGATCTTCATGCCCGAGCAATCCTTCGTCGCGATCACGTCCTCGATGTCCTTGGTGCGGGCGCGCGCCGATTCGTTGGACAGCTCGCCCATCAGCACGAGGAGGTCGCCCTTGCCGCCGAGCAGCTTGCACACCTGGCGCGCCTGCAGCGTGCCCGACTGCTTCTCGTCGGACGCGACGACCGCGACACCCGCCGGCAGCTTGTCGAAGTCGACCGGCTTGCGGTTCACGTAGACGAGCGGAATCTTCGCGGCGGTCACCATCTTCGTGATCTTCGGCGTCGCGTCGGTATCGACCGCGTTCACGATGATCGCGTCGACCTTCTGCGCGATCATGTTCTGGACCTGGCTCAACTGCTTGCCGACGTCATTGCCGCCGTCCTCGATCTGCACCGTCGCGCCGTCCTTCTTCGCCGAATCGGCGATGCTGTTGCGCAGGATGGTCAGGAACGTGTCGTCGAACGATGCCATCGTCACGCCGATCTTCTCGGCATGCGCGAGCGGCGCAGCCAGGATCGCGGCGGCCGCGACGGCCATCAGCTTGGTCTTCATGATCAATCTGTCTCCTCATCTCCGGGGGGCGGAAGACGGCGCGTTGCGCGCCGCCGGGCCGAGTCCGATACGGACTGAAGCATCCGGATGAAACTGTAGATCACTTCCTCGAAAATTTGGAAATTTATTTCTACGTGATTTCACCTAGGGAACTGGATTTCCAAAAAGTCTAGACTGCGTTCGTAGCCCGATTTCCTGCGGCAGGCAGTCCCGCGTCGTGCAGCGCACGTTGCGGACCGTGGCCACAGGATCGGTCCCCTAATCTGCCGGCAGCGCCGAACGCCGGCCGCGAGCGTGACACGTGATATGAGCCTGCTGAACTTTCCGAGTGACCGCCCCATCGATCTCGCCTGCCTCGGCCGCGTGGCCGTGGATCTCTATGCGCAGCAGTACGGCAGCCGCCTCGAAGACGCGCGCAGCTTCCAGATGTATCTCGGCGGCTCGTCGGGCAACGTCGCGTTCGGCGTCGCCCGGCTCGGGCTGAAGACCGCGATGATTTCGCGCGTCGGCGACGAGCAGATGGGCCGCTTCCTGCGCGAAACGCTCGAGCGCGAAGGCTGCGACACGAGCCAGCTGCAGACCGACCGCGAGCGCCTCACCGCGCTGGTGCTGCTCGGGCTGAAGGATCGCGACACGTTTCCGCTGCTGTTCGTGCGCGAAAACTGCGCGGACATGGCCGTGCGCGCCGACGAGATCAGCGAGGATTTCATCGCCGGTTGCCGCGCGCTGGCGATCACCGGCACGCACCTGTCGACACCGGCCACGCGCGAAGCGTCGCTGACCGCGCTCGGCTATGCGCGCCGCCACGGCGTCGTGCGGATCCTCGACATCGACTACCGCCCCGTGCTGTGGGGCCTGACCGCGCGCGGCGCGGGCGAAAACCGCTACGTGCCGGACGCGCAGGTGACGCGGCAACTGCAGCAGGTGCTCGGCGAATTCGACCTGCTGGTCGGCACCGAAGAGGAATTCCTGATCGCGGGCGGCGTGCCGCACGACCTGACCGGGTCGTTGCGAGCGGTGCGCGCGATCACGAACGCGACGCTGGTCGTCAAGCGCGGCGCGCTCGGCTGCTGCGTGATCGAAGGCGGCATTCCGGCCAGCATCGACGACGCGCCGACCTTCCTCGGCGAACGTGTCGAGGTGCTCAACGTGCTCGGCGCGGGCGACGCGTTCCTGTCGGGCCTGCTGTCGGGGCTGCTGCGCGGGCGCGACTGGGGCGAATCGACGCGCATCGCGAACGCGTGCGGCGCGATCGTCGTGTCGCGCCATGCGTGCTCGGCCGCGATGCCGACGCCGGCCGAACTCGCGCACTGGTTCGACGGCAGCCGCAATCCGGTGGTCGACGCCGACCGCACGCTCGCGCACCTGCATCGCGTGACGGTGCCGCGCCGCGAATGGGACGACCTGTGCGTGATGGCATTCGACCATCGCAGCCAGTTCTACGAACTCGCGGTGCAGGCCGGCGCGGACGAAGCGCGGGTCAAGACGCTGAAGCGGCTGCTCGTGCGTGCGGTCGAGCAGGTCGAGCGCGATCGTCATATCGAAGGCCACGTCGGCGTGCTGATCGACGGCGGCGCCTACGGCAGCGACGCACTCGCGTCGGCCACCGGGCGCGGCTGGTGGGTCGGCCGCCCGGTCGAGCTGCCGGGCTCGAGACCGCTGCGGTTCGACGAAACGCGCTCGGTCGGCTCGTCGCTCACGCACTGGCCGACCGAACAGGTCGTGAAGTGCCTCGTCCACTATCACCCCGACGACGACGTCGACCTGCGCGTCGAACAGGAACAGCGCGTGCTGGAACTGTGGGAAGCCACGCGGGCCAGCGGCAACGAACTGCTGCTGGAAATGATTCCGCCGCGCGCGGTCACGCCGGCCGGCACCGAGGACGACGCGGTGCTGCGCACGGTCGCGCGCTTCTACAACCTCGGCGTGAAGCCCGAATGGTGGAAGCTCACGCCGCTGAGCGCGGACGGCTGGACACGGCTCGCCGCGCTGATCGCGGAGCGCGACCCGCACTGCCGCGGCGCGGTGATCCTCGGCCTGAACCAGCCGCTGCAATACCTCGTCGACAGTTTCCGCTCGGCGACCAACCCGATCGTCAAGGGCTTCATGGTCGGGCGCACGCTGTGGGCCGATGCGTCGCTGAACTGGTTCGCCGGCCGCATCGACGACCAGGCGCTGATCGACGAAGTGGCCGGCAATTTCGCGCAACTGGTCGACGCGTGGCTCGGCCGCCGCGCCGCCGCGCGCGCCGCCGCAGCAGCCTGATGACCGTGCCCGTGACGACCACCCGATTCCTCTCTATCGACCGACGATGACCACCACCGTGAGACTGACCGTCAGCCAGGCGCTCGTGCGCTACCTGGCCGCCCTGCGCGCCGAAGTCGTCCAGCCCGACGGCCGGACCGAAATCCTGCCGTACTGCGGCGGCGTGTTCGCGATCTTCGGCCACGGCAACGTGGCCGGGCTCGGCGAAGCGCTGCATGCCGAGCAGGACCGGCTGCCGACGTTCCGCGCACACAACGAGCAAGGGATGGCCAACGCGGCCGTCGCGTTCGCGAAAGCGAATTTCCGCCAGCGGATGATGGCCGCGACGTCGAGCATCGGCCCCGGCGCAACCAACATGCTGACGTCGGCCGCGCTGGCGCACGTCGGCCGGCTGCCGCTGTTGCTGCTGCCCGGCGACGTGTTCGTGTCGCGGCTGCCCGACCCGGTGCTGCAGCAGGTCGAGGATTTCGAACAGGGCGACGTCAGCGCGAACGACTGCTTCCGGCCCGTGACGCGCTACTTCGACCGCATCACGTCGCCCGAGCAGCTGCTCGTCGCGCTGCCGCGCGCGATCCAGGTGATGACCGACCCCGCGCAGTGCGGCCCGGTGTGCCTCGCGCTGCCGCAGGACGTGCAGACCTTCGCATACGACTGGCCCGAGGATTTCTTCGCGCCGCCGGTGATCCGGATGCGCCGGCCGCCGGCCGACGCGCTCGAACTCGCCGACGCGCTCGACGTGCTGAAAGCCGCGAAGAAGCCGCTGATCGTCGCTGGCGGCGGCGTGCTGTACAGCCAGGCGTGGGACGCACTGCGCGCGTTCGCCGACACGCACGGCGTGCCGGTCGCCGAATCGCAGGCCGGCAAGGGCAGCCTCACGTGGAATCACCCGCTGAACCTCGGCTCGATCGGCGTAACGGGTTCGCCCGCCGCGAACCGCGCGGCCGCGCAGGCCGACGTCGTGTTCGCGGTCGGCACGCGGCTGCAGGATTTCACGACCGGCTCGCATGCGCTGTTTGGCAACGCGACGCTGCTGAGCCTGAACGTGCAGCCGTTCGACGCCGGCAAGAAACGCGGCCGGCAATTGATCGCCGACGCACGCACGGGCCTCGGCCAGCTGTCGGCCGCGCTGGCCGGCTGGCATGCCGACCCCGCGTGGACGGCCTCGAATCGCGACCAGGCCGCCGCGTGGAACGCGCGCGTCACCGAGCTGACGACGCGCATTCCGGCGGACACGCTGCCGTACGACGCGGAAGTGATCGGCGCGGTGCGCGACTCCGCGGCCGACGCGGGACGCGACAGCGCACGCGACGATCTCGTCGTCTGCGCGGCCGGCACGCTGCCGGCCGAATTGCACAAGCTGTGGCGCAGCGGCGTGCCGGGCAACTATCACATGGACTATGCGTACTCGTGCATGGGCTACGAAGTCGCAGGCGGCCTCGGCGCGAAACTCGCGCGGCCCGAACGCGAAGTGATCGTGATCGTCGGCGACGGCTCGTACATGATGCTCAACGCCGAACTCGCGACGTCCGTGATGCTCGGCCGCAAGCTGATCGTCGTGATCCTCGACAACCGCGGCTACGGCTGCATCGAGCGGCTGCAGCTGAACTGCGGCGGGGCGAGCTTCAACAACATGCTCGACGACTGCGTGCCGGAGGGCGGCGAGCGCTCGACGATCGACTTCGCGATGCATGCCCGCGCGATGGGCGCCGAAGCCGTGCACGTGCGCGACATCGCCGAGCTACGCCGGGAAATGACGCGCGCCCGCGCAGCGAAGAAGAGCCAGGTGCTCGTGATCGACACCACGCACCGGCGCACGACCGACGACGGCGGCGCGTGGTGGGAAGTCGCGGTGCCGCAGGTGTCCGAACGCACCGGCGTCGACGCCGCACACCGCGCGTATCTCGACGCGAAGACCCGGCAGCGGCGTTGACTACGAACGCTGTCCACGAACCCGCCCCGCACCCCCCATCATTCGAACCAAGGAAGCACGTCATGAGCTGGAACGTCCGCATCGGCATCAATCCCCTGTCGTGGATGAACGACGACCTGCCGTCGCTCGGCGGCGAGACGCCGCTCGAAACGGCACTGAAGGAAGGCGCCGAAATCGGCTATGCGGGCTTCGAGCTCGGCAACAAGTTTCCGAAGACGGGCCCCGAGCTGAAGGCGAAGCTCGCCGAGTTCGGCCTCGTGTGCGTGTCCGGCTGGTATTCGGGCTTCCTCGCGGAAGTCGCGCCGGGCATGAGCGACGCCGACGCGGTCGCGGCAGAGATCGAGCGCTGCCGCGCGCACATGACGAAGCTGCAGTTCAACGACGTGAAGGTCGTCGTCTACGGCGAATGCGCGGGCACGATCCAGGGCAACATCGAGACGCCGGTCGCGAAACGGCCGCGTTTCGTCGACGACGCAGCCTGGCAGCGCTACGCGGCGCGCCTCGATGCGTTCGGCGCGCACCTGCTCGACACATACGGGATCAAGCTCGCCTACCATCACCACATGGGCGCATACGTCGAGTCGCCGGACGACGTCGACCGGCTGATGGCGTTGACCGACCCGGCGAAGGTGTTCCTGCTGTTCGACACGGGCCATGCGTATTTCGGCGGTGCGACCGATCCGGTGACGCTGCTGAAGAAGCACGTGTCGCGTGTCGCGCACGTGCACTGCAAGGACGTGCGGCCGCAGGTCGTCACGCAGGCGCGCAACGACGGCTGGAGCTTCCTGAACGGCGTGATCAACGGCACGTTCACCGTGCCGGGCGACGGTGCGCTCGATTACGACGCGACGCTGCGCACGCTGAAGGACGCCGGCTACGAAGGCTGGCTCGTCGTCGAGGCCGAGCAGGATCCGGCCGTCGCGCCGAGCTATGCCTATGCGAAAAAGGGCTACGAGTCGCTGCGTGCGATCGTCGACCGGTTGAGCGCGTGAGCGCGTGAGCCCTACCCTATTGCGGAGCCCCTCCCCATGACGATTTCTCCCCTGCTGGTCAAGGCATCCGCCGACCGCGAAATCTGCAACGTCACGCCCGAATCGGCCGGCTGGAAGCATGTCGGCTTTCGCGCGCTGCGCCTGAAGGCCGGCGACGCCGAAACGCTCGACACCGGCACGCGCGAGCTGTGCGTCGTCGTGCTGACGGGCACCGTGCGTGCCGAAGTCGACGGCGCAACCTACGATGCGCTCGGCAAGCGCGACAGCGTGTTCGAGGAGGTCTCGCCGGACGCGCTGTACGTGCCGGGCGGCAAGCGCGTCACGCTGATCGCGACGCGCGATGCGGAAATCGCGCTGTGCACCGCGCCGTACGCGAGCGGCGACAAGCCCGTGCGGCGCCTCGACGGCGAACGGATGCGCCGCTCGGTGCGCGGGCAAGGCACCAACACGCGCTACGTGTGCGACATCCTGATGGGCGACAACCCGGCCGCCGACCGGCTGCTCGTGGTCGAAGTCGTGACGCCGGCCAGCCATTCGAGCAGCTATCCGCCGCACAAGCACGACCGCGACGCCGCGCCCGACGAAACCTCGCTCGAGGAAACCTACTATCACCGGATCGACCCGCCGCAGGGCTTCGCATTCCAGCGCGTGTACACGGACGACCGCAGCCTCGACGAAGCATGCGCGGTCGAGAACCACGACGTCGTGATGGTGCCGCGCGGCTACCATCCGGTCGTCGCGCCGCACGGCTACAACCTGTACTACCTGAACGTGATGGCCGGGCCGAGCCGCGCGTGGGCGTTCAAGAACGACCCCGCGCACGAGTGGATGCTCGACGCGGCGCCAAAACGCTGACATGCCGCAGCACTGAACGGACGACGGGCCCGCGCGCGGCCCGCGACGATGCGACGCCCGGCACGCGCACACTGAGCCGGCGACGCCACGGAGCCGCCATGGTGACGACCCTCTTTCGCCTCGAACCCCATCCCTTCGACGACGACGCGTCGAATCCGGCGCTGCCGCGCTTCAATGCGGCCGTCGCACGCCAGATCGGGGAAATCGCGGTCAACCTCGCGACGCGGCGCGGGCTGCCGATCGCGGTGAGCATCGTCGGCGAGGAGGCGCCGCTGTTCTACTGCGCGCTCGACGGCAGCGATGCAAACGACAGCGACGCGATCCGCCGCCGGCAGAACACGGTGCTGCGTTTCGGCCTGAGTTCGCTCGCGGTCGGCGCGCGCTTTCGCCGCGCCGGCTGGTCGCTGCAATCGCAGGGCTTGTCGGACGACGACTATGCGCTCGACGGCGGCAGCGTACCGTTGCGGATCGCCAGCGCAGGCATCGTCGGCGCGATGACGATCGCAGGGCTCGATTCCGAAGACAATCACGCGCTCGTCGTCGAGAGCCTGCAGTGGCACGTCGGCGCGAACGCGCTGGCGATGCTCGCGTAACGGCGCAATCGGCGCACGCGCGCCGATCGCGCAATCCCGCCGGATCAGTTCAGCCCGCCGCTCACGACGAGGTGCTCGCCGGTCAGCCAGCGGGCATCGTCCGATGCGAGGAACACGGCCACCGACGCGATGTCGTCCGGTTCGCCGAGGCGGCCGAGCGGCGTCTCGCTGCGCACCTGCTTGTCGAGATCCGAGCCGATGAAGCCCGCGCTGTGCGTGCCTTCGGTCACGATCATGCCGGGGTTGATCGCGTTCACGCGGATCTTGCGCGGGCCGAGTTCGAGCGCGAGCACGCCGGTGATCGCGTCGACCGCGCCCTTCGTGCCGCTGTACACGGCGCTGGCCGGCGGCGTGATGCTGGTCACCACCGAGCTGATGTTGATGATGCTCGCGCCTTCGCCGAGATGCTTGACGGCCGCCTGAGTGGTCAGCAGCACGCCGAACACGTTCGTGTCGAACTGACGGCGATAGTGCTCTTCGGTGATCGCTTCGATCGGCGCGAATTCGTACACGCCGGAATTGTTGACGAGCACGTCGAGACGGCCGTACGTGTCGATCGCCGTATCGACGATGCGTTGCGCGTCGGCCGCCTTCGACACGTCGCCGCCGACCGCGACTGCGCGGCCGCCCGCTTCGACGATCGCGCTCACGACCGCATCGGCGCCCGCCTTGCTGCTCGCGTAGTTGACGACGACCGACGCGCCTTCGACGGCCAGTGCCTTCGCGATCGCCGCGCCGATGCCCTTCGATGCGCCCGTGACGATCGCTACCTTGCCTGCCAGCTTGCTCATGATTTCATTCCTCGGTCAGAAGACGTTCGATGGTTGGCGCCGGCTGCCGCGCTGATGCGGCGCCATGGCAACCGGCCTGACTGGAAATTTACTTTGCGGCACCGCAGCGATAAAGCGGCCCGAAGCGAATTGACTGGCGGAGTTTGCCGAACAATCGGTCGCGCGCCGTCACCCGGCGCTCAGCCAGGCATTGGCGACTTCGCCGCCCAGGCCGTCGAGCGCGCCGTCGTAGACGATCCGTCCGCGCCCCATCACCGCGACGCGCCGCGCGAGCCGCGGCGCGAACTGCAGCCGCTGCTCGATCAGCAGGATCGCGACGCCGTCGGCCTGCAGCGCGGCGAGGCACGCGCCGACTTCGTCGACCGCGAGCGGCGCGAGCCCTTCGGCCGGCTCGTCGACGATCAGCACGCGCGGGCTGCCGGCCAGGGCGCGCACCAGTGCGAGCACCTGCTGCTCGCCGCCCGACAACCGCCCGGCTTTCACGTCCGCGCGCGCGGCCAGCAGCGGAAAGCGGTCGAACAGGCGGTCGAGCGCCGCGCGTTCGGCCAGGCCGCTAGCGCCGCGCAACCCGAGCCGCAGGTTGTCACGGACCGTCAGCAGCGGGAACACGTCGCGGCTTTCGGCCACGTAAGCAACGCCGCGCCGCGCGATCTCGAACGTCCTCGCGCCCGCGCATTCCGCACCGGCGACGCGCACCGAGCCGGCCGTGCGCACGAGCCCCATCACGGCCTTCGCGAGCGTCGAACGCCCCGAGCCGTTGCGGCCGAGCAGCGCGAGCGTCTCGCCCGGCGCGAGCGCGAGATCGACCCCGTCGAGGACGGGCTGCAATCCGTACCACGCACGCAGGCCGCGAATGTCGAGCAGCGCGCTCATGCGCGGCCCTCGCCCAGATACGCGGCCCGCACGCGCGGATCGGCACGGATCGCATCGGGCGCACCGGTCGCGACCACCGTGCCGCGCACGAGCACCGTGATGCGTTCCGCGAAGCCGAACACCGCGTCCATGTCGTGCTCGATCATCAGCACCGTGCGACCCTGCGTCGTCGCGCGGATCAGCGCGATCATCCGCGCCGCCTGCGCGCGGCTCATGCCGGCCGTGGGCTCGTCGAGCAACAGCGTGCGCGCGCCGCTCGCGAGCGCGATCCCGAGATCGAGCGCGCGCTGTTCCGCATAGCTCAGTTCGGCGGCCGGCGTGTCGCGCCGCGCGTCGAGACCGATGTCGTGCAGCACGCGCGCGGCCGCGAGATCGACCGACGCCGATTCGCGCAGCCGGTTCCACCAGCGCCGCCGTTCGGCCGGCGCATGCAGCGCCGCGCAACGCAGGTTGTCGAATACCGTCAGCCGCGCGAACGCGCTGGTCTGCTGGAAACTGCGGCCGATGCCGAGGCGGCTCGCGACGACCGGCCCGCGTCCGCGCAGCTCGACGCCATGCAGCACGACGCGCCCGCGCGTCGGCCGCGTCGCCCCCGCAATCACGCCGAACAGCGTCGACTTGCCCGCGCCGTTCGGCCCGATCAGCGCATGACGCTCGCCGGCCGCGATGCTCAGCTCGACACCGTCGAGCACGGTCTGCGCGCCGAAGCGCTGCACGACGCCATGCAGCGCGATCGCGTTGCCGTTCATCGCGCATCCTCCCGCTTGCCGGCCTGCCCGTCCTGCACGAACCGGGCGCGCCAGCCCCACAGCAGCGTGCCGATGCCGGCCGCCGAGCACGCGACGGCCCAGCCGGCCGGCGTATCGGCGTCGATGCCCCATGCGCCGAATGCGAGGCCCGTGCCGTCGTCCTGCGCGAAGCGCCACGCATAGCCGAGTTCGGCCGCGCAGACGATCGCGACGGCCCAGAACACGCACGCGCCGACCGCGCACAGCATCCGCCACCGCTCGGGCGCCGGGGCATCGCGCCGCATCGCCCGCGCGAGCGCCTGCGCGATGCCCGCGAGCCCGCGCGGCGCGGCCACGACGATCGCGACGAACAGCACGCCGAGATACAGCGCCCACGCCCGCGACACGCCCGCGACGCCGATGCTCAGCGCGGTCAGCACCGCCGCGCCGGCGGCCGGCCCGAAGAACGCGCCGGTGCCGCCGATCACCGCGGCGATCAGCACGGTTGCCGAGCGCGCCATCGACACGCTGTCGGGCGTCGCGATCTCGATGTCGATCAACGTCAGCGTGCCGGCGATGCCCGCGAAGAACGATGCGCACGTGACCATCGCAAGCCGCACGCGGCGCGGATCGGTGCCGAGCGCGGCGACGCGCGCCGGGTTGTCGCGCACCGCGTTCGCGAGCCGCGCGAGCGGCGTGCGCGTCAGCGCGTGCATGGCCCACGCCGACACGACGCACCACGCGGCGATCACCGCATACGCGTGCGCCGGCGCGCCGAAATGCCAGTTGCCCCACGGCGTGCCGCTCGCGCGGTCGATCGGCACGCCGCCGAGACCGCCGAACCACGCCGGTACGCTCCACGCGGCCGCCGCGACGCATTCGCCGAGCCCGAGCGTGATCATCGCGAACGCGGTGCCGGAACGGCGCGTCGCGAGCAGCCCCGCGACGAACCCGAATCCCGCGCCGGCCACACCGCCGACGAGCGGCAGCAGCGGCAACGGGCCGCCCAGATGGTTGAACCAGTGCGCGGCCGCGAACGCGCCGAGGCCCGCGAACGCCGCGTGACCGAACGACAGCAGCCCGGTCGTGCCGAGCTGCAGGTTGTACGACAGCGCGAGCACGACGAGCGCGGCCGTCTGCGCGAGATAGCCGAGCACCGCGCCATGCGGCCACAGCCACGCGGGCAGCGCGAAGCACGCGGCGAACAGCGCCCAGCGCACGCATCCGGCCAGCATGCGGCTACGCATCGGCACGTTCTCCGAACAGTCCGCGCGGCCGCGCGACCAGCACCGCGACGAGCAGCAGGTACGGTACCAGCGGCGCGAGTTGCGCGATCGACACCGCGGCCACGCTGTCAGGCAGCGCGATGCCGGCCCATTGCGCGAGGTCGCGCAGCGACGTGTCGCTCGCGGCCGCGAAGGTCTGCGCGAAACCGACCGCGAGCGACGCGACGAACGCGCCGCCGAGCGAGCCGAGCCCGCCGATCACGACGACCGCGAACACGACCGACCCGACGGTCTCGGCCAGCGCGGGTTCGATCACCGCGAGCGGCGCGCCGATCACCCCGGCCAGCGCGGCGAGCGCGGTGCCCGCGCCGAACAACGCCGTCATCACGCGCGGCACGTCGTAGCCGAGCGCCTCGACGGCCGAGCGATGCGTGAGCGACGCACGCACGACGAGCCCGATGCGCGACACGCGCAGCAGCGCGCCGAGCGCGACCAGCATCGTCGCGGACATCGCCATCATGAAGAGCCGGTAACGCGGCAATGCGAGGCCGAAGACGGTCACGGGTGCGCCGTCGAACAACCGCGGCACGGGCGCCGGCAGCGGCGCGAGGCCCCAGACGAGCTTCGCGCCCTCGCCGATCAGGTACGCGAGACCGAAGGTCAGCAGCAGCTCGCTCGTATGACCGCGCGCCTGCACGCGGCGCAGCAGCGCGCGTTCGCAGCCGGCGCCGAGCAGCCCGACCGCGAGCGGCGCGAGCACGAGCGCGGGCCAGAAGCCCGCGTGGGCTGCGATGCTGTAACCGACATACGCGCCGAGCATGTAGAAGCTCGCATGCGCGAAGTTCAGCACGCCCTGCACGCTGAAGATCAGCGTGAGGCCGGCCGACAGCATGAACAGCAGCAAGCCGTAGCTGAGGCCGTTGAAGGCCTGGAGCGCGAACGCGTGCACCGCGAGCCGTCAGACCGTGAGCGGCTCGAGCGCGGCGCGCAACGCATCGGGCAGCGGCACGGGGCGGCGCGTCGCGCGATCGACGTACACGTGCACGAAATGCCCTTGCGCGGCGGGCGACGCATCGCCTTGCGCGAACAGCCCGACCTCGTAGCGCACGCTCGACGTGCCGAGCTTCACGACGCGCAGCCCCGCGTCGACCGACTGCGGGAACACGAGCGGCGCGAAATAGTTGCACTGCGTCTCGACCACCAGCCCGATCGTCTGCCCGTGCTCGACATCGAGTACGCCCGCGCGGATCAGGTACGCGTTCACGACCGTGTCGAAGTAGCTGTAGTAGACGACGTTGTTCACGTGCCCGTAGACGTCGTTGTCCATCCAGCGGGTCGTGATCGGCAGGAAGTGGCGATAGGCGTCGCGCGGACGCGGCTGCGGCTTGTCGGACATGGCGATGGCGGTCAGGACGATGGGAGCGATGAGGACGACGCGCGGCGGCCGTAAGGCGCGGCACGGCGGCGGGAAACGCGCCGCCGTGCCGCGATCGCTCGCGGTGCGGCGGATGAAACCTTGCGGGCAGGCCGGCCCGTCACTGGCCCGGCCGGTCGACGAACTCGAAATCGAGGCCGCGCGCGCGCATCCAGTCGGCGAGCGCGATACCCGTCCCGGCACGCCACGGGCGCAGCAACGGCGGATCGACGAGCTTGTATTCGAGCAATTCCGGCGACAGCGACACCGAGCCCGACGCACGCACGTGGTACGCGATGATCAGCTCGTTCTTGCGGATGAATTCGTACACGCCGACGAGCGACACGTGCTCGGCCTTCAGCGCGGTTTCCTCGAACACCTCGCGCGCGATGCCGTCCTCGGGCGTTTCGCCGTTTTCGAGGAAACCGGTGATCAGCGCGAACATCCCTTCGGGCCAGGCCGCGTTGCGTGCGAGCAGGATCTTGCCGTCGAGCTCGACGATCGCCGCGACGACGGGCAGCGGGTTGTTCCAGTGCACATAGCCGCAGGTGTCGTCGGGGCATGCCTGGCGAATGCGGCCGCCTTCATGTTCGGGATCGGCGCGCTCGGTCAGCGGGCTCGCGCAGCGCGGGCAAAAGCGGTAGTCGGCGGTGGTCATCGATGGGGATCTGGCGAGCGCCGGACGGCCGCCAGCCGGCTGCCCGCGCACCCGCTCGGCGCGGGAAAGGCTTCATTCTAGCGAGTTTGCCCGCGCCGCAGACGATCCGGCCCCGCCGGCGTCAGAATTGCCGGCGCCCGCGTGCGGCGGTGGCCGCGAAGCCGGCCGCGCCGATCAGCAACGCGGCCACCGCGACCCACAGCGCGGGCGTAAACGACCCGAAATGCGCGGCCAGCGGCGCTGCGACGAGCGGCCCGAGGATCTGCCCGACACCGTACGAGGCGGTCGCATAACCCATCAGCCCGGCCGCGCGCTCGCCGTGCAGGCGCCGCGCCTCGCGCATCGCGAACAGCGTGATCGCGGTGAACGGCAGGCCGAGCAGCGCGCTGCCGACCGAAAAGCCGGCCGCATTCGGCCACACGATTCCGGCAGCGATGCCGAGCGCCTGCGTCGCGCAACCAGCCGCCAACAACAACCGGTTGTCCCAGTGCCCGGGCAGCCGCGCGGCGGTGATCGCGCCGACGATCAGCGCCGCGCCGAACATCGGCCAGAACAGGTCGGGCCACGGCGAACCGGCCGGCAGTGCGGCGCGCGCGATCACCGGCAGGAACGTCGCGGTGATGATGTAACCGAAGCCCGGTGCGCCGTACAGCCCGACGAGCCACGCGGCGTCCGCGCGATGGCTTCGCCTGCCGGCGGCAGGTGGCGTTGAAGGTACCGTCGCAGCTGCCGTCGCTCCGGCGGCCGCATGCGGCGCGGCGGCCGCCGGCGGCGCCGCGTTCGCCCGCGTCGTGCCGAACGTGCGCCAGATCGCGACCGACAGCACCGCCGACAGCGCCGCGAAACCCAGCCAGCCCGCCGCCGCGCGCTGGCCGGCCAGCGCACTGCCGAGCAGCCCCGTCACGACGATGCCGACGCCCGGCCCCGCGTAGATCACCCCGCTCCACTCCGGCGCATACAGCTCGGCCAGACGCCGCAATCCCCATTGCGACATGAACACGAACGTCCACGCACTGACGACGCCCGCGACGAAACGCACCGCGAGCCACACCGGCAGCAGGTGGCCGACGCCCATCGCGGCGGTCAGCAGCACGGTGGCCGCGAGCCCGAAGCGCACCATCCGCGCGGGCGCGACGCGCAACGCCGCGCAACTGACCGCGCCGGCGAAGTAGCCCGCATAGTTCGCCGACGCGAGCCAGCTTCCGGCCTTCAGGCCGATCGAGCCGTCCGCAAGCATCAGCGGCAACAGCGGCGTGAACGCGAAGCGGCCGACGCCGAGTACGACGGCGAGGCCGATCATGCAGGCCAGCGCGGCCGCGCGGGCACGGCGGTCGGCCTGATCGGACGAAAGCACGCCGGCAGCGGCGGTCGGGGCATCGAAGCGGGACATGGCGGCAGCGGCCGGCACTCAGCGCGCCGGCCGGATCGGAAATCGGAATGTTTGCATCGTAGCTTGACCAAACGTTCTCGAAAAATGAATAATTAAGAATCGACCCATCCCCTGGAGAGAATCATGGATCTGGCCGCGCTGGCGATATTCCGGGCGGTCGTGCGCGAGAACGGCGTGACGCGTGCGGCGGCCAAGCTCAATCGCGTGCAGTCGAACGTCACGACGCGCATCAAGCAGCTGGAGGAAGAACTCGGCGCGGCGCTGTTCGTGCGCGACGGCCGCCGGCTCGTGCTGACGCCGGCCGGCCACACGCTGCTGCCGTACGCGGAGCGCCTGCTCGCGCTCGCCGACGAAGCGCGCGACGCGGTGCGCGAAGACACGCCGCGTGGCCGCCTGCGGCTCGGCACGATGGAAAGCACGGCGGCCAGCCGGCTGCCGACCATACTTGCGCACTATCACCACGCGTGGCCCGACGTATCGCTCGAACTGCTGACCGGCACGACGGGCTGGCTGATCGACCGGGTGCGCGACTTCGAGATCGACGCCGCGCTGTTCGCGCGCCCGCCCGAGCCGGCGTCACTGCCCGACACGTTCGAGACGGTGCCGATCTTCCGCGAGAACCTCGTGTTGCTGACGCCGCGCGGCCATCCGCCGGTGCGCACGCCGCGCGACGTGATCCTGCCGACGCTGATCGCGTTCGAGCGCGGCTGCACGTATCGCAAGTACGTCGAACAGTGGTATGCGGCACACGGCGTGAAGCCGGCGCGCGTGCTCGAACTCGGCTCGTATCACGCGATCGTCGCGTGCGTCGCGGCCGGCGCGGGCATCGCGGTCGCGCCGCGTTCGGTGCTCGATCTGCAACCCGAGACCGGCAACATCACCGCGCACACGATCCCCGACCTCGAAGGCATCGACACACTGCTCGCGTGGCGGCAGGGCTACGCGTCGGCGGCGCTCGCCGCGCTGCGCGATGCGCTCACGGAAGCCGCGCGGCCGCCTGGCGACGCGACGAAGCCGCCGGCGACCGTGACGGCCTGACCCGTGTTCGCGCGTCGCCGCACCGATCGACGCGCACAAACAAAACGACCCGACCGGCGCCTGCCGATCGGGTCGTTTTTCCATTCAGGCGATGCCGTCAGTGACACGGCATCGCATCGATCGCGTCACGATCAGAGCCGCTCTTCGACCCAGCCCTTCACGCCAGCGAGCGCGCCCGGCAGGTTTGCCGGCTCGGTGCCGCCTGCCTGCGCCATGTCCGGACGGCCGCCGCCCTTGCCGCCGACCTGCTGCGCGACGAAGTTCACGAGCTCGCCGGCCTTGACCTTCTTGCTCGCATCCGGCGTGACGCCCGCGATCAGGCTGACCTTGCCGCCTTCGACGGCCGCCAGCACGATCGCCGCGCTCTTCAGCTTGTCCTTCAGCTTGTCGACCGTTTCGCGCAGCGTCTTCGCGTCGGCGCCGTCGAGCGTCGCGGCCAGCACGTACACGCCGGCCACGTCGACTGCCTGCTGTGCGAGCTCGTCGCCCTGGCTCGAGGCGAGCTTCGACTTCAGCGCGCCCAGCTCCTTCTCGAGCGACTTCACCTGGTCCTGCACCTGCGCGATGCGCTGCGTGAGTTCCGACGGCTGCGCCTTCAGCGCGGCCGCCGCTTCGTTCACGCGCGCGTCGAGTTCCTGCACGTAGCGCACCGCGTTGTCGCCGGTGATCGCCTCGACGCGGCGGATGCCGGCCGCGACGCCGCCTTCGACGACGATCTTGAAGAAGCCGATGTCGCCGCTGCGATGCACGTGCGTGCCGCCGCACAGTTCACGCGAAAAGCCGAGGTCGAGCACGCGCACTTCGTCGCCGTATTTCTCGCCGAACAGCGCCATCGCGCCGCCCTTCACCGCTTCGTCGTACGGCATCACGCGCACGATGCCCGGCGCGTTGGCCAGGATCTCGTTGTTGACGATCTGCTCGACACGACGGATTTCGTCGTCGGTCATCGGTGCGTTGTGCGCGAAGTCGAAGCGGGTCTTCTCCGCGTCAACCAGCGACCCCTTCTGCTGCACGTGCGCGCCGAGCACTTCGCGCAGCGCCTTGTGCATCAGGTGGGTGGCCGAGTGGTTGCGCTGCGTGCGGGCGCGGCGATGCGCGTCGATTTCCGCGCGCAGCACGTCGCCGACCTTCAGCGCGCCCTGCTCCAGCGTGCCGTGATGGCCGATCACGTCGGCCTGCACCTTCAGCGTGTCGGCCACCGCGAAGCGCGTCGCGGCGTTCGCGAGCACGCCCTGGTCGCCGACCTGGCCGCCCGATTCCGCGTAGAACGGCGTGTGGTCGAGCACGACGACCGCATCCTGGCCGGTCTTCACCTCGTTGACCGACGAGCCGTCGACGTACAGCGCGACGACCTTCGCGTCGTCGAACGCGATTTCCTCGTAACCGTGGAAGGTGGTCTTCGCGCCCGTGTATTCGAGGCCCTGTGCGGCCTTGAACTTGCCGGCCGCGCGCGCCTGCTCGCGCTGACGCGCCATCGCGTCGTCGAATGCCGGCTCGTCGACCGTCATCCCGCGCTCGCGGCACACGTCGGCCGTGAGGTCGAGCGGGAAGCCGTACGTGTCGTGCAGCTTGAACGCGAGTTCGCCGTCGAGCACCTTGCCGCCCTTCGCCTCGACGTCGGCCAGCGCGCCTTCGAGGATCGACATCCCGTGCTCGATCGTCTCGAAGAAGCGCTCTTCTTCCTGGCGCAGCACGTCGGTCACGCGTTGTTCGGCTTCCTTCAGCTCCGGATACGCGACGCCCATCTCGGCGACGAGGTCGGCCACCAGCTTGTGGAAGAACGACCCCTTGCGGCCGAGCTTGTAGCCGTGGCGGATCGCGCGGCGCACGATCCGGCGCAGCACGTAGCCGCGGCCTTCGTTGCCGGGAATCACGCCGTCGACGATCAGGAACGAGCATGCGCGGATGTGATCGGCGATCACCTTCAGCGAGTTGTTCGTGAGGTCGCTGATCTCGGTCACGCGCGCGGCGGCCTTGATCAGGTTCTGGAACAGGTCGATCTCGTAGTTGCTGTGCACGTGCTGCAGTACCGCGGCGAGGCGCTCGAGGCCCATGCCGGTGTCGACCGACTGCTTCGGCAGGCGCGTCATGTTGCCCTGCGCGTCGCGGTTGAACTGCATGAACACGAGGTTCCAGATCTCGATGTAGCGGTCGCCGTCTTCTTCAGGCGATCCCGGCGGGCCGCCCCACACGTCCGGGCCGTGGTCGTAGAAGATTTCGGTACACGGGCCGCACGGGCCGGTGTCGCCCATCGTCCAGAAGTTGTCCGACGCGTAGCGCGCGCCCTTGTTGTCGCCGATGCGGATGATGCGCTCGGTCGGCACGCCGACTTCCTTCGCCCAGATGTCGTATGCCTCGTCGTCTTCCTGGTAGACGGTGACCCACAGCTTGTCCTTCGGCAGCTGGTAGACCGTGGTCAGCAGCTCCCACGCGAACTTGATCGCGTCGTGCTTGAAGTAGTCGCCGAACGAGAAGTTGCCGAGCATCTCGAAGAACGTGTGGTGGCGCGCCGTGTAGCCGACGTTCTCGAGATCGTTGTGCTTGCCGCCCGCGCGCACGCTGCGCTGCGCCGTCGTGGCGCGCGAGTACGGGCGCGGGTCCGTGCCGAGGAAGACGTCCTTGAACTGGACCATGCCCGAGTTCGTGAACATCAGCGTGGGGTCGTTACCGGGCACGAGGCTCGACGAGCGGACGATCGTGTGGCCCTTCGATTCGAAGAATTTGAGGAATTTCTCGCGGATTTCGGCAGCTTTCATGGCGTGCGGGGACAGTCTGGCAAAGACGGCTTCAAACGCCGGCGCCCTTGGTGGGCGCTCGACGGCATGGATTCGGAAACGATCGATTATACGGGATCGGGGCCGGCTTCCGGGCAAAGCGCCGGCAAAGCGGCTCGGCCATCCGGACGGCCCGGCTGGGCCACCCGGATGGCCGATTCGCCTTAAGATGCTCGGCATGCCAATCGGCCCTGCCCGACAAGGCAGGCCAGCCATGAAAGGAGACGATTCGACGATGGGTGCCCTGAGCCATATCCGCGTGCTGGACCTCACCCGCGTGCTCGCGGGCCCGTGGTGCGCGCAGACGCTTGCCGATTTCGGTGCGGACGTGATCAAGGTCGAGCGCCCGGGCGCCGGCGACGACACGCGCCACTGGGGGCCGCCGTACCTGAAGGACGCGGACGGCGCGGATACCGCCGAGGCCGCCTACTATCTCGCGGCGAACCGCAACAAGCGCTCGGTGACGATCGACATCGCGACGCCCGAGGGCCAGCAGATCGTGCGCGAACTCGCCGCGCAAAGCGACGTCGTGCTCGAGAACTACAAGGTCGGCCAGTTGAAGAAATACGGGCTCGATTACGACTCGCTGCGCGCGGTGAAGCCCGATCTCGTCTACTGCTCGGTCACCGGCTTCGGCCAGACGGGCCCGTACGCGCACCGCGCGGGCTACGACTTCATCGTGCAGGGAATCGGCGGCTTCATGAGCATCACCGGCGAGCGCGACGGCGAGCCGGGCGGCGGCCCGCAGAAGGCAGGCGTCGCGATCGCCGATCTCGGGACCGGCCTCTATTCGACGATCGCCGTGCTCGCCGCGCTCGCGCACCGCGACCGGACCGGCGAAGGCCAGTACATCGACATGGCGCTGCTCGACGTTCAGGTCGCGCTGCTCGCGAACATGAACACCAACTTCCTCGCGAGCGGCAACCCGCCGGTGCGCTGGGGCAACGCGCATCCGAACATCGTGCCGTACCAGACGTTCCAGACGAGCGACGGCTGGATCATCGTCGCGGTCGGCAACGACGGGCAGTTCCGCAAGTTCGTCGAGGCCGGCGGCCGGCCCGAACTGGCCGACGACGAGCGCTTCGCGACGAACCCGTCGCGCGTGCGCCATCGCGACACGCTGGTGCCGATCCTCGCGGAGATGGTGAAGACGCGCGGCAAGGCCGACTGGATCGCCGTGCTCGAAGCGGCCGGCGTGCCGTGCGGGCCGATCAACGATCTCGACGAAGTGTTCGACAACGAGCAGGTGATCGCGCGCGGGATGCAGGTGTCGCTGCCGCACCCGTGCGGCGCCGACGTGAAGCTCGTGCGCAACCCGATCCGGATGAGCGCGACGCCGCCGGACGCGCGCACGGCCCCGCCGCTGCTCGGCGCGCAGACCGGCGACGTGCTGCGCGACATGCTCGGCTACGACGACGCGCAGATTGCCGCGCTGAAGGCGAAGCAGGCGATCTGAGGTGCCAGGCTCGCGCGGTGGCGGACGGCCCGCCTACCGCGCGAGCGCGTCGAGCCAGCCGCGCGCGGCCGGCCAGTCGCCGAGCCCGCTGTCCGCGTTGATGTGGCCGCGCGGGCCGATTTCACGGAATTCACTGCCCCACGCGTGCGCGCAGCCGCGCGCGAACGCGAGCGAACCGTACGGATCGTCGCTGCTCGCGACGACGCAGGTCGGAAACGGCAGCCGCTCGTGCGGCACCGGGCCGAAACCGTGCGCGCCGGCCGGAAACGCCGGCCCGGCGGGATCGGGCAACGCGACGAGCAGCGCGCCGCGCACTTTCGCGAGCGCGGCCGGGCGCGCATAGCGCGTCGCCCACCATGCGGCGGTCAGCGTGCCGAGGCTGTGGCCGGCAATCAGTACCGGCCCGCGCGCGGCTTCGACCGCGCGGTCGAGCGCGAGACACCAGCCGTTGCGGAACGCGCGGTCCCAGTCGGGCATCGAGACACGCGAAAAGCGCGCATCGGCGCGCTCCCAGCGGCTTTGCCAGTGAAGCGGGCCGGAATTGCCGTAGCCCGGCAGGACGAAAACGAAGGGGTCGCTCATGGAGGGTTCGTCGACGAATGGAATCGTGATGTAGCGTCGACGAAGTGTCGCACACCCTCCTCTCCCTGATGCTGCCTGTCAAAATCCGGGGATGTGCGTGAAATTCATGCGGGCCGTGACGCGTTCAGACCGGCGTCACGACCGGCCGGCGTTCAGCGGCGCCCGCGTCGCGGGCATCCGCCGGCCGGGATCAGCGTACGCCGGCGCCGACCAGGCCGCCTGCCGCCGCACCGGCGACCGTGCCGACCGGGCCACCCGTGATCAGGTAGCCGAGCGCGCCGCCCGCGGCCGCGCCGATACCGGCATTACGTTGCGTATGCGTCATCGCGCATGCGCCGAGTTGCGACAGGGCCGCGACGATCACTGCGGTACGAACGAGAAAAGTGGTCTTCTTCATCATGGTTATTGGCTTCCTTCCGCCCGGAAAAAAATACGACTGGCGGCGTTGTATCGGTAAAGCCATCATAGGAAAACCCGAACGGCGCGGGCAATCCGATTTACGTCGTGTTACAGCCGACACAGACTCGATATATTGCGTTACGCATTGCGAACGCAGGGTGCCGGACCCGCAACCCGCGCGGGACGGACCCCGGTCAGGTAGAATTACAGGATTAAACCGGCGCGACGCGCCGACACAACCTGACGCCAACCGCATGAGCACCGAACGCAACGACGCCCCCGCGGCTTCCAATTTCATCCGCAACATCATCGACGACGACAACCGCACCGGCAAATGGGGCGGCCGCGTCGAGACGCGCTTCCCGCCGGAGCCGAACGGCTATCTGCACATCGGCCATGCGAAGAGCATCTGCCTGAACTTCAGCGTCGCGCGCGACTACGGCGGCGTGTGCCACCTGCGCTTCGACGACACGAACCCGGAAAAGGAAAGCGTCGAGTACGTCGACTCGATCGTCGACGCGGTGCGCTGGCTCGGCTTCGACTGGCGCAAGGACGCGGTCGATCATCAGTATTTCGCGAGCGACTACTACGACAAGCTGTACGAGTTCGCCGAGCTGCTGATCAAGCGCGGCAAGGCGTATGTCGACAGCCAGAGCGCCGATGAAATGCGCGCGAACCGCGGCTCGCTCACCGAAGGCGGCAAGCCGTCGCCGTTCCGCGGGCGCACGCCGGAAGAAAACCTCGACCTGTTCCGCCGCATGAAGGCCGGCGAGTTCAAGGAAGGCGAGCACGTGCTGCGCGCGAAGATCGACATGGCTTCGCCGAACATGAACATGCGCGACCCGGTGATCTACCGGATCCGCTACGCGCACCACTACCGCACCGGCGACGCATGGTGCGTGTATCCGATGTACGACTACACGCACTGCATCTCGGATGCGCTGGAAGGCATCACGCATTCGCTGTGCACGCTCGAATTCGAGGATCACCGCCCGCTGTACGACTGGGTGCTGAACGAACTCGCGGAAGCCGGCATGTTCACGCGCCCGCTGCCGCAACAGATCGAATTCTCGCGCCTGAACCTCACGTACGCGATCACCAGCAAGCGCAAGCTGCTGCAGCTCGTCACCGAAGGCCACGTCGACGGCTGGGACGACCCGCGGATGCCGACGATCGTCGGCGTGCGCCGCCGCGGCTTCACGCCGGAGAGCATCCACCTGTTCTGCGAACGGATCGGCGTGACGAAGATCGATTCGTGGATCGACATGAGCATCTTCGAAGGCGCGCTGCGCGACGACCTCGACGACAAGGCCGCGCGTACGGTCGCGGTGCTCGATCCGCTGAAGCTCGTGATCGACAATTATCCGGAAGACCTCGAGGAAGCGTGCACGGCGCCCGTGCACCCGCACCACCCGGATCGCGGCGTGCGTACGTTCCCGATCTCGCGCGAGCTGTGGATCGAGCGCGAGGATTTCGTCGAAAACCCGCCGAAGGGCTATTTCCGCCTGTTCCCGGGCAACAAGGTGCGCCTGCGCTACGGCTACGTGATCGAGTGCACGGGCTTCGACAAGGACGCCGAAGGCAACGTGACGGCCGTGCACTGCAACTACTTCCCGGACAGCAAGTCGGGCACGGAAGGCGCGAACACGTACAAGGTCAAGGGCAACATCCACTGGGTCAGCGCGAAGCATGCGCAGCCGGCCGAAGTGCGGATCTACGACCGCCTGTTCAAGGAGCCGCATCCGGACGCGGGCGGCGCGAACTTCCTCGAGGCGTTGAACCCCGATTCGAAGAAGATCGTGCAGGCGTACGTCGAGCCGGGCAACGGCGACATTGCGCCGGAAACGCGCCTGCAGTTCGAGCGCCACGGCTACTTCGTTGCCGACCGGGTCGATTCGAAGCCGGGCAAGCCGGTGTTCAACCGGATCGTCGGGCTGCGCGACAGCTGGGGCAAGCCGGCCTGACGGCCTGCTCCGCACGGCGGCGGGCGGCTTCGACAGCCGCCGTCGCGCGACCAATAAAAAACCGGCCCAAGGGCCGGTTTTTCATTGCGTGCATCGAAGCGGAACATTCACCCGCCCGACAACCGCCGATGCAGGTCCGCCAGCGACAGCTTCGTGCGAAACAGCCGCGCGAGGCTGCGGCTCGCATACGCGTCGATGTCGGCCAGCACGGTCCAGCGGTACGCGTCCATCTCGGGAATCATCGAGCCGTCGCGACGGCTCGGAAACAGCGACGTGCACGTGCACTGCGCGGGATCGATCTCGCCTTCGGCCACCTGCACCGCGAACAGGTGCAGATCCTTGTCGTGCCGGTACGCGAAGCGGCCGAGATCGAGCAGCCGCGCGGGCGCGAACTCGATGCCGGTTTCCTCGAGCAGTTCGCGCAGCGCGGCGTCGGCCGGCGTCTCGCCGGGCTCGCCCTGCCCCTTCGGGATATCCCAGTGCGTGGTATCCGTCGCGTGCGCGAGGAACACGCGACCCGCCGCGTCGAGGATCACGACGCCGCACGACACCGTGCGCGGCGCGCCGCCCCGCTTCATCGCACGCGTGCTCAGCGCTTCTGCAGCTGCCACTTGCCCGCGCCCGTCTTGCAGTAGACGGGCTTGAGGGTCATCGTCTGGCCCTTCGCGGTGACTTCGGTGGTGATTTCGCGGCAGGTCTTGCCATCCGTCTCGGTCGTGGCCGGCGTGAGCTTCGCGTCGATCTGCGTGCCGCGGCCGCTGCTCTGCCACGTCGTGACTTCGCCGTCCTTGCCCTCGTCGCGCGCCTGCACGACTGCCTTCGAAAGCGACGCACGGTCGGTCTTGCTGAAATAGCTGATCGGCGTGTCGTTCAGGAAGTTCAGGTTGTTCTGCGCATGGGCAGGCAGCATCGCGGCTGCGCACGCGGCGCCGGCCAGCACACGCGTGACGACGGAAAGGGATGCACGCATCGACATGTTGTTCTCCTTGGATGTTCGGTCGAACGGCGCGGTGCAGGCCGGCGAACCGGCACGCACCGCGCCCGTCAGCGAGCGAGCATAGCATGCGTGCTGCAATGTCTAGTGCCCGGCCGGCGCGGCCGTTTGCGGATATCCGTCAGTCAGCGTGCCGAGGAACGCGATCACGTCCTTGATCTCGGCCGCGTTCAGCGCCGGCGGCTCGCCGCGCTTGCGGTCGAACGGCGCTTCGCGGTTGATGTTCGACCAGTAGCGCTTCGGCAGATCGTCGTAGATCTGCACCTTGCCGTGCACGACCGGGTAGAACTTCTCCGGATGGATGTCGCGCTCGACGTAGAAGCGCATCACGTCCTCGAGCGTGTGATACACGCCATTGTGGAAGAAGGTCTTGCGCAGCGCGACGTTGCGCAGCGACGGCGTGCGGAACAGTCCGCAGAATTCGTCGCGGCCCTTCAGGTCGGTGCGCTCGGGGCCGCACGCGCCGAGATCGAAGAAGCGCGGGTCGCGGTTGACGGGCAGCGCGCGGTTGCGCGGCACCGCGATCGCGATCAGCCCGAAATCGCTGAACTGCGGCGGCGTGCCGTCGAGCGCGCGCTGGCTGATGTGGCAGCTCGCGCAATTGCCCTTCTTCTCGTCGTTGAACAGCTGCAGCCCGCGCAGCTCGGCCGGCGTGAGCTGCGCACGGCCCGCGAGATACGCGTCGTACTTGCTCGTATACGGCGAGAACAGCTCGGGCGTCTGCTCGAACGTTTCGAGCGCGCGCAACACGGCCTTGAACGTGGCCGCGTCGTCGTCGAGCACCTTCACGCCGAACACCGCCCGGAACTCGTCCGCATACGGCGCAGCCTTCACGGCCTGCACGACCTTCGCGGGCGAGCTGTTCATCTCGAACGGCGACGTGAGCGGAATGCGCGCCTGCTCGGCGCCCGTATCGACGCGACCATCCCACGTGAGGCCGCCCGTCGGGCCCGCGTCGACGCTCTCGTCGCCTTCGTCGTCGGAATCGTGGAAGTGCTCGGTGAACTGCGGCACGCCCTGCAGGTACTTCAGCGACGGCACCGCACGAAAGCCCGGCCGCTTCATGTCGTCGCCGCCGAACTGCACGGCGAGCGCATTGGGCGGCCCGAACGCGTGATCGGGGCTGTGGCAGGACGCACACGCCAGCTTGCCGGAACCTGACAGCGTAGGGTCAAAGAAAAGTTGCTTGCCGAGCGCCGTCATCCGGCGCACGCCTTCGTAAACTTGTGCCCGCGTCTGCGGCTGGTTCGTCGCGACCACGGCGCCGCTCGCGGCAACCGTTGCGGACGCAACCAGGCTCGCAGCGCCCGGCGCACTCGCCGCGCTGGCGGCTTGCGCGGACGGCGTGCCGGCACCGGGCTGTCCGTCACAGCCGGCAAGGGTGACGAGCGTGGTGGCCAGCGCGAATGCGCCGGCGAGATGCAGCCACGAACGCGCGAACGCGCCGGCTGTCGGTTGGCGAGGCTTCATCGATTCGTCGGAAAGTGGGTTCATGAGCGGCCGGAGTTTATGTCAGCCGCATGACCGTTACATGACGCCTCGCCGACAGCTAATCGAAAGGACGCCTACACCCGCCTGTCAAATCGCACCCTCAAAATGCGTGCAGCCGGACATGCCACGGTCACCTCGCGAACCGGCGGTACACGAATGCGCCGGTTCCCCACGCGACAAGAGAGAGATAGAGAGTACAACGGATGAAAAACCACGCCTGGATTCGCTTTACACCGATCGCCGTAGCCGCGGCCGCCGCCCTCACCGCCTGCGGCGGAGACGACGTGCAGCAGCAGGGCCTGTCGACGGTGAAGAACGTCGTCGTCATCTACGCGGAAAACCGCAGCTTCGACAACCTGTACGGCAACTTCCCGGGCGCGAACGGTCTGCAGAACGTGACCGCGGCCAGCGCGCAGCAGAAGGACCGCAACGGCCAGCCGCTCGCGACGCTGCCGAAGGTCTGGGGCGGCCTGACCGCGAAGGGCGTGACGCCGGCCGTGACGGAAGCGATGACGGCGAACCTGCCGAACGCACCGTTCGCGATCGACGATCCGAGCGGCTTCAACACGCCGATGAGCGTGACGACGCGCGACCTGTATCACCGCTTCTACGAGAACCAGATGCAGATCAACGGCGGCAAGAACGACATGTTCGCCGCCTGGGCCGACTCCGGCGGCCTCGTGATGGGCCACTACACGCCCGACGCGACGAAGCTGCCGCTGTGGAAGATCGCGCAGCAGTTCACGCTGGCCGACAACTTCTTCATGGGCGCGTTCGGCGGCTCGTTCCTGAACCACCAGTACCTGATCTGCGCCTGCGCGCCGTTCTACGCGAATGCGGACAAGAGCCCGGCCGCGGGGTCGATCTCGGCCGTCGCCGCCGACGGCAAGTCGCTGCAGCTCGCGACCAACTCGCCGGCGTCCGCACTCGACGGCATTCCGAAGTTCGTGAACTCGGGCAACCTGACGCCGGACTTCTACGCGATCAACACGATGCAGCCGCCGTATCAGCCGAGCGGCAACAAGGCGGCTTCCGGCGGCAATCCGAACCTCGCCGATCCGTCGGCCGCGTCGACGCTGCCGCCGCAGTCGCAGCAGAACATCGGTGACCTGATGACCAACGCCGGCGTGTCGTGGGCATGGTACGGCGGTGCATGGAACCAGGCACTGCAGGCCGCGCAAAGCGGCACGGCCAACGTGATCTACGGCCCGAACATGACGGCGCCGAACTTCCAGCCGCACCACCAGCCGTTCAACTACTACGCGAATCAGGCGCCGGGCAGCACGAGCCGCGCGCAGCACTTGCTCGACGGCGGCACCGACGGCAGCGAGTTCATCAAGGCGATCGACGCGGGCACGCTGCCGCAAGTCGCGTTCTACAAGCCGCAGGGCAACCTGAACGAACACGCGGGCTACACGGACGTGTCGAGCGGCGACCAGCACATCGCGAACCTGATCGCCCACCTGCAGGCAAGCCCGCAGTGGAAGAACATGGTCGTGGTCGTCACGTACGACGAAAACGGCGGCTTCTGGGATCACGTGTCGCCGCCGAAGGGCGATCGCTGGGGCCCGGGCACGCGTATTCCGGCGCTGATCGTGTCGCCGTTCTCGAAGAAGGGTTTCGTCGACCACACGCAGTACGACACCGCGTCGATCCTGCGCTTCATCACGCGCCGCTTCTCGCTGCCGCGCCTCGCGGGCCTGCAGCAGCGCGACGACGCGCTGAAGGCGAACGGCGGCCAGCCGATGGGCGACCTGACGAACGCGCTCGCGCTGTCGCCGAACCTGTAACGGCATCGCGACGAACGGGCCGGCGGCATCGCCGGCCCGAGCGCACGAAGGGCGGCCTCCGGGCCGCCCTTTTTCATGCGCACGCGTGCCGGTTACCAGCCGTACTTGAGCTCGACACCGACGTAATCGGCATTGTGCCCGCCCGCCTGCCGGATCGCATCGCCGACCTGGAAATGCACGGCCTCGATCGCACCGATCAGGTTCGCGGCGATCGTCCAGTCCGCGCGCAGCTGCACGTACATCCCCGTCCACAACCCGCCCTTGCCTGCCGTGCCCGGCACCACCACGTTGCCTTGCTGGTAGACGGCGTCGCCGGTCGTCTCGCGCCACTGGAAGCCGAGCGCGCCGAG
Organism: Burkholderia arboris; assembly: GCF_902499125.1. Lineage (GTDB taxonomy): Bacteria > Pseudomonadota > Gammaproteobacteria > Burkholderiales > Burkholderiaceae > Burkholderia > Burkholderia arboris. The sequence continues at coordinate 25,580 of NZ_CABVPX010000042.1, read as the reverse complement.
CAGCGACAGGTTCGGCGACGGCTTCAGCGTCACGGACGGCTTCACGTGGATCAGGTTCGAGTAGCCCGTGAAGCCCGCCAGCGTGAAGTAATAGCCGTTCGGAAACAGCGGGTTGAACGTGCCGACGCGGCCGTCGTGCGGATTGCGGTCACCCGACGCCGCATCGACCTGCAGCGCGACGCGCGGCGACCACGGCGCGTCGAGCCGGTAGCCGGCGATCGAGCCCACTGCCCACGCGCGGATCGAGCTGCTGCCGACCGTGCCCGTCTGCAGCATCGTTTCGAAGTCCCAGTCGAAGCGGCCCTGCGTACCGGTGTAACGCACGTCCCATACGTCGCGCCGCTCGGCACCGCTCGCGTCGAGAAAGCGCGCGTTGCCGCGGTTGTAGCGCGACCAGTAGCCCGACAGGTCGCCGGGCCCGACCGACTGCCGCTCGAAACGCACGCCGCTGAACGTGAGGTCGCGGTTCGACACGTCGTCGAATGCGGACACGGTGCGGTTCTGCACCGGCTGCGTCGCATACGCGATGAAACGCCACTTCTGGTACTCGTAGTCCGCCCACACCGCATCGAACGCCTGCCGCACGTTCGGGCCGTCGCGCGCGGCGATGAAGCGCTGCAGGTCGAACGCCATCTCCTGACGGCCGACGCGGAACTTGAACGTGCCGCCGCCGAGCGCGCCCGTGTAGGTCGCGAACGCCTGTTCGAGATCGAGCGGATTCCTGTCGACCGGCGAGATGGTGTTCTTGCCGTACGCGCGATCGTCCTGCAACTGCACGAAGAACTGCCAGTGCTGGCCGAGATGCGCATCGGCATGCACTTCGACGCGCTGGATCAGGTACGTATCCGATTGAGCGGAGCCGATGCCGAACAGCGGCGCGTCGTTCGTTTCGAGGCGCTCGCGCAGGTTCACGCCGAGCGACAGATAGGAGGCCGGATCGTTGCCGAGCGGAATGTACTTCAACCCGTCGAGCGGCGCGCGCGGCACGCATGGATTCGCGAGCACCGACCAGTCTTCCTGCCAGCGGTTGAACAGTACGGTCGGCCGCTTGGCCGTACACGTCGACGCGGTGCCGTCAGAGGCCGGTGCCGGTGCCGGTGCCGCTGTCGTTGCCGTTGCCGTTGCCGTTGCCGTTGCGGTGGCCGCGAACACAGCATCGGCCCCCGCGATCAGCAGACCTGCGACGACCGACGCACGTGCCGCACGGCCGAAGCGGCGCGCGCGGCGATTCCGTTCCCGCCACCGGCTCATGCGCGCTCCTGCTTGACGGTGCCGGCTCCTTGCGACGCGCACAGCGCGAGCGCCGCCAGCGCGCAGACCGGCGCGAGCAGCGCCAGAAACCCGACGTAGCGGAACCCGAGCGCACCGCACGCCGCGCCGAGCGCGAACGCGACGATCGCCGGCAGCATCTTCGCGAAGCGCGCGCGTGCGGCCGCGCGCACGTTGTCGGCCGTGCCGGCGGACAGCATGTCGACGACGTCGAGGATCGCCTGCGTGACGTTGCCGGTCATCACGGTGTTCGGCACGCCGGCACGCGGGATCACGCGCGGATGCGCGTTCTGCACGCCCATCGCGAACGTGCCGACGATACCGGCCACGAGCGCCGGCAGGCTGTCGGGCTGCGTGACGGGCGTCGCCCACACGCCGGCCGCGCAGAAACCGAGCAGCAGCACGGCCTGCACCGCATGCAGCGCACGTGTGCCCTGCCACGCAGGCCGCGCGGACATCGACCGCGCGATCAGACTGCTCGCGATCACGCCGCACACGAATGCGGGAAACACGCTGAGCTTCAGCACGACACCCTGGCCGAAGCCCGCGATGCCTGCGCCGATCAGCACGAAGTTGCCCGTCACGTGCGCGGTGAACAACCCGAACAGCGCGACGAAGCTCAGCGTGTCGACGAATCCGGCCACCGCCGCAAGGATCGTGTCCTCGTGCTTCATCGCGCTGCGCCCGCGTGGATCTCGGCGACGTAGCCGCCCGGGAACTGGACGAGCGCCGCGTCGCGGCCGGCCGACGTGAACGCCGGCACGAGCACGGTCACGCCCGCGGCCTGCGCCTTCTTCAGCGTCGCGGCGAGATCGGGCACTTCGTACCCCGTCATATCGCGGCCGAACGGGTAAGGCAGATGGCCGTCGGTGGCGAGCACGGTCATCTTGCCGAAGCCCGATTCGATGCGGATGCGTCGGTACGTGTCGTTCGGCCGGCCGATCTCGACACCCGGCGCGTTGCGCACGTCGGACACGACCTTGCCGTGCGAGAACGCGACGAAGTCGCGCACGAGCGTGTCGGCGCTTTCCGGCGACACATACACGCGGTTCTCGGGCACCGTCTCCAGCGCGTCGTAGTGCGGCGCTTCGGTATGCCAGTACAGCTGCATGTTCACGCCGCCCGGCCAGCGGATGATCGCGTCACGCCCGATCGGATCGGGGAACGTGTCGACGACCACGTCCGCGCCGTGCGCGCGCGCCGACTTCACCGCGACGTCGAGATCGGTGACGAGATAGCCGGTGCGCTCCGCACAGAACGGATACGGGATCGGCGTCTTGAAACCGAACACCGAGATCGTGCCGACCGGCGTGAGCACGAGCTGCGACATCGTCTGGCTCGGCGTCGGCGTGACCTGGAATACGCCCTGCTTCGATTTCTTGCCGCCGAACGTCGCGACGAAGCTGTCGGTGAAACGGTCGAAATCGTCGGGCGACACGCACACGTGCGTCGTGTCGTACTGCGGGCCGACCGCGACGGCCGGTGTCGTGACGGCCTTTGCGACCGGCGTCTTCGCGAATGCGACAGGCGCGACGGCGAGACCGCCCGCGATCATCGCGGCGAGCAACACGGAACGAATGATTTTCATGAAGGGGTTTCCTGGTTGTTTTATCGTCATCGAGTGGTGCGGCCGTCGCCGGCCGCGTGCTTCGTATCGGCAAGCAGCGTCGCGAGCACGAGTGCCGCGATCAGTCCGAGATGCTCGAAAAAGCTGTTGAGCGCCATGAAGTGCTCGGCGCCCGTGCGGTTCCAGAAGTCGTTCGCCACCGCCATCGCGACCAGCGTCAACATGCCGAGGCTGCCGGCGCCGAGCCACGTGAAGCGGTTGAACACCACGCACAGCGAGCCGGCGATCTCGACCGCGATCGCGAGCGCCGCCCACAGCGCGGCCGGATGCAGACCGAAATGCGCCTGCTCCGCAACCGCGCCGTCGAAGTCCAGCGCCTTCGCGACGCCGCCGATCAGGTACGCGGACACCAGCGCCAGACGCACGAGCGGCAGGACCGCCGGCCGCGCCAGCAGCATGCGCACCCACGCCGGGTTGCCGACGCCGACGGAATGGGTCGGAGTCGCCATGTCAGACCGCCCAGCACGAACAGCCGAACGCGCCCCAGAAGCCCTTTGCATCCGACGTCGGCAACGCACGCCCCCACGCACCGGCATGCGCATGGCCGTGCACGTTGCACGCGCTCGAACAGCCGCACGCGGCGGCCGCCGCTGCTGCACGCTGCAGCGGTGCGCCGTTGCGCCGCGTCGCCCCCCAACCGCCGTAACCGCCATACTCGCGCACCGGCGACCAGTCGGGCATCGCGGGCGGAATCGGCGCGTCGTGCGATGCGAACGGCCCCGCGCCCCACACGATCTTGCCGCCGACCACCGTCAGCAGCGCGGACGTGTCCACGATATCGTCCTCCGCGCATGTGAAGAAATCGCGATCCGGGACCATCAGGTCGGCAAGCTGACCGACCGCGATCCGCCCTTTCTTCCCCTCCTCGTTCGAGAACCACGTCACGTACTCGGTCCACATGCGCAGCGCGGTCTCGCGATCGAGCAGGTTGCGCCGCGGATACATCCGCAAGCCCCCGACCGTCTTGCCCGTCACGAGCCACGCGAGCGACACCCACGGGTTGTACGACGCGACACGCGTCGCGTCGGTGCCGGCCGACACCTTGAGCCCCTTGTCGAGCATCTTCGCGACGGGCGGCGTCGCCTCGGCCGCCTGCGCGCCGTAACGCTCGACGAAGTATTCGCCCTGGTATGCCATCCGGTGCTGCACGGCAATGCCGCCGCCGAGCGCGGCGATCCGGTCCATCGATTGATCGGAGACCGTCTCCGCATGATCGAAGAACCAGTTCAGTCCGTCGAGCGGAATATCGCGGTTCACCTTCTCGAACACGTCGAGCGCGCGGCTGATCGTTTCGTCGTACGTCGCATGCATGCGCCACGGCCAGCGGTTCTGGGCGAGCACGCGCACGACGCCTTCGAGATCGTCTTCCATCTGCGCGGGCAGATCCGGCCGCGCGACACGGAAATCCTCGAAGTCGGCCGCCGAGAACACCAGCATCTCGCCCGCGCCGTTGTGGCGGAAGTAGTCGGTGCCGTCGTGATACGTGACGCTCTTCGTCCAGTTCACGAAGTCTTCCTTCTCCGCGTTCGGCTTCTGCGTGAACAGGTTGTACGCGATCCGCACCGTCATCTCGCCCGCGTCGTGCAGCTTGCGGATCACTTCGTAATCGTCGGGATAATTCTGCGAGCCGCCGCCCGCATCGATCACGCCCGTCACGCCGAGCCGGTTCAGCTCGCGCATGAAGTGGCGCGTCGAGTTGTACTGATAGTCGAACGGCAGCTTCGGTCCTTTCGCGAGCGTCGCGTAGAGGATCGTCGCGTTCGGGTTCGCGAGCAGCAGCCCGGTCGGGTTGCCTGCTGCGTCGCGCAGGATCGTGCCGCCCGGCGGCTCGGGCGTGTCCTTCGTATAGCCGACCACCCGCAGCGCGGCCGCATTCAGCAGCGCGCGGTCGTACAGGTGCAGGATGAACACGGGCGTATCGAGTGCCACCGCGTTGAGTTCGTCGATCGTCGGCAGGCGCTTCTCGGCGAACTGGTGCTCGGTGAAGCCGCCGACCACGCGCACCCACTGCGGCGCGGGCGTGATCGCGACCTGGCGCTTCAGCATCTCCATCGCGACCGCGAGCGAACGCACGCCGTCCCAGCGCAGTTCGAGGTTGTAGTTCAGGCCGCCGCGAATCACGTGCGTGTGGTTGTCGATCAGGCCCGGCAGCACGGTACGGCCATCGAGGTCGACGACCTGCGTCGCGCGGCCTGCGAGCGGTACGATGTCCGCGTTGCCGCCGACCGCGACGAAGCGGCCGTCCTTGATCGCGACGGCCGTCGCGACCGGGTTCGCACGATCGAGCGTCGTGATGCGCCCGTTGTGCAGGATGAGATCGGGTTGAGTATCGGTTGCGCTCATGAAGTGTCCTCGATGCGGTCAGAAGCCGAGCCAGTGACGGACCGGCGCAATCGCCTGCGCGCCGACCAGCATGCCGGCCAGGCCCACCAGTGCGATCAGCGGCGGTGCCGGCGAGCGCACCTTGATCACGCTGTATACGACGCCGATCAACACGCCGGCGCCCAACGAAAGTAGATACGATTCCATAACGATTTTTCTCCCGGCCGGATTAGAATCACCTGCATCGCGCGCCCGCCTTCGCGGCACGTCGCATCCGTTTCGCTTCCCTGCCATTCATTCCGACCATGCAACTCCTTCCTGATCTCGAAGCCTGGGCCATCTTTGCGCGCGTCGCGGAGACCGGTTCGTTCGCGAAAGCCGCCGACCTGCTCGGCGTGTCGCAACCGACCGTGTCGAAGGCGATCGCGCGCCTCGAAAAGCGTCTCGGCGCGATGCTGCTGTACCGCACGTCGCGCAAGCTGTCGCTCACGCCGACCGGCGAACTGCTGCGCGACCGCGCGATCCGCCTGCTCGCCGACGCGGAGCTGATCGAGAACGAAGCGTCCGCGCAGGCGCTCGAACCGCACGGCCTCGTGCGCGTGAACGCGCCGATGTCGTTCGGGCTACGCCACCTGTCGCCGGTGCTGCCCGCGTTTCTCGAACGCTATCCGCGCATCGACATCGACCTCGTGCTCACCGACCACATCGTCGACATCGTGTCCGGCGGCTTCGACGTCGCGATCCGCATCGCCGAACTCAACGATTCGTCGCTGCGCTCGCGCCGCCTCTGCGCAGTACGCCGGCCGCTCGTCGCGGCCCCGGCTTACCTCGACCGGCGCGGCCGCCCCGCGCACCCGCGCGACATCGAACAGCACGTGTGCCTCACCTACACGAACCTGCCGACACCCGAGCACTGGCGCTTCCGTCACCCGGCCTCGGGTGACGAAGTCGGCGTGTCCGTCCACGGACGGATTCGCACCAACAACGCGGACGTGATCCTTCCCGCGCTCGTCGCCGGTCACGGCCTGGCACTGCAGCCCGAATTCCTCGTGTGGGATGCGATGCAGCGCGGCGAGCTCGAGGAAGTGATGAACGACTGGAAGATCGCCGACATCAACGTGAACCTCGTCACGCCGCCCGGCATGCTGCGCGCCGCGCGCGTGACGGTGTTGCTCGACTTCCTCGCGGAGCACTTCGCGCACGCGCCGTGGGCGCTGCCCAACACCTGATCGCGCGATGGCCGATGGCAGGCGATCGCCGCATCCCGCGCGACGATCGCAGCCGGCGGCGTTACTTCGCCGGGACTGCCGCGAGCGACTCGTGCGGCGTCGCGGTGCGCTGCGCTGCCTTGTGGACCATCGTGTATGCGTAGTCGACCCCCATCCCGTACGCACCCGAGTGCTCGCGCACGAGCGACATCACCGCGTCGTACGTATCGCGGCGCGCCCAGTCGCGCTGCCACTCGAGCACGACCTGCTGCCACGTGACGGGCACGACACCGGCCTGCACCATCCGCTGCATTGCGAAATCGTGCGCGGCCTGCGACGTGCCGCCCGATGCGTCGGCCACCATGTAGATCTCGTAGCCGCCTTCGAGCATCGCGCACAGCGCGAACGTCGTATTGCAGACCTCGGTCCACAGGCCCGAGACGATCACCTTCTTGCGGCCGTTCGCGGCGAGCGCATCACGGACCTTCTGGTCGTCCCACGAGTTCATCGACGTGCGTTCGAGCAGCTTCTGGTTCGGGAACACGTCGAGCAGCTCGGGGAACGTATGGCCCGAGAAGCTCTCGGTCTCGACCGTCGTGATCGTGGTCGGAATGTTGAACGCCTTCGCGGCTTTCGCGAGCCCGACGACGTTGTTCTTCAGCGTCTGGCGATCGATCGACTGCACGCCGAACGCCATCTGCGGCTGCTGGTCGATGAAGATCAGCTGGCTGTTCTGCGGCGTCAGTACTTCAAGTTTCGGATTGCTCATGGCGCAAGGTGTCCTGTGAACGAAAAAAGGGGGGCCTGCCTCGACCGTGAAAACGGGAGGAGCCGGGGTACGTCGGCGCCGGATCGTCATCCGGCTCGAAATATTTAATCCGCAAACGCGCGGCGCGAACACCCAAGAAACGGAATCGATCCGATTCCGGAATCGATGCCCGATCGGGGCGCCCCGCCCTTTTTTTCTTCACGCAAACCCGATACGCTTTCAAGACCTTGACGACGTGCACTGCGCCGCTCGTCCGCCATCACGGGAGGCTCACCATGAAACCGTATTTCCTGTCGCTGCTCGCCGGCATCCTCGCCGGCGTCATCTACGGCGCACTCGGCGTGAACTCGCCGGCGCCGCCGATCATCGCGCTCACCGGCCTGCTCGGCATGCTGGCCGGCGAACAGATCCTGCCGGTCGCGCGCCGGATGCTGTCGGGCCACCGGCTGAATACCGCATGGCGCGACGCGCAGTGCAGCCAGCACATGTTCGGCGCGCTGCCGGGCGGCACGACGAACGACCGCAAGCCGTCGTGATGCCCTCTTTCACGACCCGCCGCGCATGACCAACGTCGAACTGTTCCATTACCTGCTGTTGTTGATTTGCGGCGCGGGCGCGCTCACGTGGCTCGCCGAACGGATTTCGATTCCGCCGGCCGTCGTCCTGCTGCTCGGCGGTTGCGTGATCGCGATCGCCGGCAAGCGCGTGCCCGACATGGACCCGGCGCTGCTGCTCGCGGCCGTGCTGCCGCCGCTGCTGATGTCGAGCGGGTTCTACACCGCGTGGAAGGAATTCCGGGAGCAACTGGCATCGATCGCGTCGCTCGCGCTCGGCGCGGTGGCGTTCACGACCGTCGCGGTCGCCCTCGCGGTGCATGCGGCGAACCCGGCGTTGCCGTGGGCCGCGTGCTTCACGCTCGGCGCGATCGTGTCGCCGCCCGATGCGGTCGCCGCGAAGGCGATCCTGCAACGCCACCCGCTGCCCGCACGGCTCGTCGCGGTGCTCGAAGGCGAAAGCCTCGTCAACGACGCATCGGGCCTGCTGCTTTACCAGATGGCCGTATCGGCCGCGCTCGCGGTGTCGATCACGGCCGCGAGCGCCACCGGCCTGTTCTTCTCGCTCACGCTGATCGGCATCGCGGTCGGCCTGGCGTGCGGCCATGCGATGAGCTGGGTGCTACCGCGCTTGCGCGACCCGATGCTTGGCATCGTCGTCACCTTCGCGATGGCGTGGGGCAGCTACGGGATCGCGGAGGCCGTCGACGGCTCGGGCGTGCTGTCGGTCGTCACCTGCGGCCTCGTGCTCGGCGTGCGCCAGCATCGCGTGTTCGACGCCGACATGCGGATCAAGGCGAAAGCGACGTGGGAAGCGATCGTGTTCGTGCTCGACGCCCTCGTGTTCATCCTGATCGGTCTCGCACTGCACGCGATCCTCGCGCGCGTGAACCACGAAGGCGCGGTGCTGATGGCCGGCCTGCGCGTCGCGCTGCCCGCCACCGCCGCCGCGATCGGCGCGCGTGTCGTGTGGGTATTCGTCGCGATGTGGCTGCCGGGCCGCCTGCGCGCGCCGCGCGCGGGTCACACGCCGTGGTCGTGGCGCGAAGCCGTCGTGCTCGGCTGGTCGGGCATGCGCGGCGTCGTGAGCCTCGCGGCCGCGATCGCGCTGCCGGGCAACTTCCCCGGTCGCGACCTGATCCTGTTCAGCACGTTCCTGTTGATCATCGCGACGCTCGTCGTGCAGGGCGGCACGCTCGCGCCGCTGATCCGCGTGCTGAAGCTGCGCCCGGCCGCGCGCCACACGATGTCCGAGCATGCGGTGCGTGCGCACACGTTCGGCGCGGCGCTCGCCGAACTCGACGCGCGCGAGCAGCGCGGGTCGGATCTCGAACGCCAGTCGCTCGACCGCCTGCTCGCCGAATACCGCAACCGCGTCACGTTCAACGAACGCGCGCACCGGCAAGGCGCCGAGCCCGCCGGCGTGCGGGCCCGCATGCTGCGCGTCGAGCTCGAACTCGTCGGCGTGTCGCGGCGCGCGCTGCTCGACCTGCATCGCGACGGCAAGGTCGACGACGCGACGCTGCACCGCATAGAATCGGAACTCGATTTCGAGGAACTGCGGCTGCAGCGGCTGCTCGAACCGTAACGCCCGGCCGGCCACGCCGCCGGCCCCGCCCCCTTTCCCCACCTGGAACTGCAATGAGCGAACTGTCCGTCGAAGCGAGCATCGGCTCGGTCGATTACCTCGTCCACTTCAGCGATGGCGTCCACCAGTGGCGCGCCGACGAACCGGCGTCGCTCGGCGGCGGCGATGCCGCACCGACGCCCGTCGCGCTGCTGCTGTCGAGCCTCGGCGCATGCACCGCGATCACGCTGAAGATGTATGCGCAACGAAAAGGCTGGCCGCTCGCCGAAGTGCACGTGAAGCTCGCACACGAATCGGGCAGCGCGGGCAGCACGATCGTGCGCCGCATCACGCTCGACGGCGACCTGACCGACGAGCAACGCGAGCGTCTGCTGCAGATCGCCAACGCATGCCCGGTGCACAAGATCCTCACGCACCCGATCACGATCGACACGGCGATCGCCTGACGCTTTCCGCACCGACCACAAAGTCCCCATCATGTCCGCCTCGATCAAGACCCTGCTCACGCCGCGCGACAGCGACATCGGCAACCTCGTCGTGCGCCGCGTGCTGCCCGCACGCGCCGCGCGCCTCGTCGGCCCGTTCATCTTCTTCGACGAAATGGGCCCGGCCGTGCTGCCGGCCGGCCGCGGCATCGACGTGCTGCCGCATCCGCACATCGGGCTCGCGACCGTCACCTACCTGTTCGACGGCTCGCTGATGCATCACGACAGCCTCGGTTTCCGGCAGAAAATCGTGCCGGGCGACGTGAACTGGATGACGGCCGGTCGCGGCATCGTGCATTCGGAACGCTCGCCCGACGAAGACCGGCCGCACGATCAGCCGGTGCACGGGATCCAGACCTGGGTGGCACTGCCGGTCGAGCATGAGGACACGACGCCCGCGTTCGTTCATCATGCCGCCGACACGCTGCCGTCGTTCACGCGCAACGGCGTAAACGTGCGCGTGATCGCGGGCACCGCGTTCGGGCTCACGTCGCCGGTCGCCGTGTTCTCGCCGACCCTCTACGCCTATGCGGAATTTGCGTCGGGCGGGCAACTCGCGCTCGATGCGGAGCACGACGAACGCGGCATCTATCTCGTCGACGGCGATCTGAGCATCGACGGCACGCCGCTCGCCCCCGCGACGATGGCCGTGCTCGAACCGGGCGCGACCGTGGCGCTGGCGAGCGCGAACGGCGCGCGCGTGATGCTGCTCGGTGGTGCACACCTGCCGGGCGAGCGGTTCATCGAGTGGAATTTCGTCTCGAGCGAGCGTGCCAAGATCGACGCGGCGCGTGCTGCCTGGGCCGCTCAGACGTTCGGCAAGGTACCGGGCGAAGAAAACGAATGGACCCGCCAGCCGGAACGCAAGGCGCAGTAAGCGGGGTCGCCCGCCCCACCGAAGACGGCCGGCACCCACGCCGGCCGTCGTTCGCTTACGGCGTCAACCCCATCAGCTTCGCGAGCGTCGGCCAGCGGTCGAGCGACTCGACGAATGCGCGGCGCGCCTGCTCGTCGACATAACGCTCGGGATCGAGCGCGGGCAGATGCCGCGCGAGACCGATCACGTCGTTCGGTTGCGACAGGCGATCGAGGTCGCCGTCGCCGGGAAGGATTACTGTTCGTCGATCCATACGCCGTCCGGAGTTTTCACCGCGTAGCCCGCGGCCGTCTGCATCGTCACCGTGCCCTCGTTCTCACCGACCATCCGCGTGCGCGGCAGGTCCGCCGCGTATTGCGCGAGGGTCGTGCCCGGCTTGAACGGACTGTTCGATACCAGGTTCGACAGCAACTGCGACAGCGCGAGGAAGCTGGTCGGCTGGTCGATCACGGTCGTCGCGCCGTGGTTGCCCGCAAAGCCGACGAGCCGCACGCCGACCGGCCCGTGCACGACGCGCGGCGTCGGGATCTCCCGCAGCCCCGCGACCTGGTTCTTGTCGCCGCGCAGCGCGGCACCGTGCTCGGGCACGAACACGATCACCGCACGACGGCCCGATTGCGCGATCAGGTCGGCAAGATGGTCGAAGTCGCTCATCAGCTTCGTCGCGCGCTGCGGATACGAGTCGATACTCGTCAGCGAGCTGCCGACGACACGGTTGCCGTCGTGCAGGCTGATCGTGTTGTAGTACAGCGCGACGGGCCCCGGCACCGACGCGCGCTGCGCGTACCAGTTCGCGAGCGTCGAGTAATCGTCCTTGATCGCCGAGCCGTCGAATGCGTGCATCGCGACGGGCGCGGCCGCGTTCGAGATCAACGGCGCATCGGGCACGCCGATGTTGTCGTGGATCACCTGCAGGAAGTTGTCGAAATGACCGTCGTGGTTCAGCAGCGACTGCACCGAGTAGCCGGCGCGCGCCAGTTGCGAGAAGAGATAGCACTGCTGCGGCGCGGGCTTGTACAGGTCCGCGTGCGCTTCCTGCCCGCAGCTCGCGCGCAGCACGCGGATCGCTGCCGGGCCGCTGTAGCTCGCCGCCGTGCTGAAGTTCGTGAACAGGTAGTCGAAGTGGCTCAGCATCGGGTGGTTGCGCACCTTGGCCGCATCGAGGTCGTCCCACGACAGCGAGCAGATGTGCAGCACGATCACGTCGAACTGCGCGGCCGGATCGTCGCCGAGATGACCGAACGCAACCTGCCGCTGCGACTCCTGTGCACGGAATGTCGCGAGCGCCGCGTTGTGATCCTCGGGCTGGTCGGCGCGCGTGGCGCCCGTTGCGTTCGCCTGCTGCTGGGCCGGCGCGACGACGCGTGCCATCAACCCGCTGCCGGCCTGCCACAGCGGCATCACGATCAGCACGGCCAGCACGAACGTCGCGACGCGCAGCCAGCGGTTGACGATGAAATAGACGATCAGCGCGCCGACGACCGTGAGTACCAGCAACGGCGGCAGCAGACGCGGCAGCAGTTCCATCCAGTAGTCGAGGCGGAACGTGCTCACTTCGCGCGCGGCATCGACGAGACGGGCCAGCGGCGGCGCATGCATTTCGCGCGCGAGCAGCGGCACCGCGATCGCGATCGCCACGACCTGCCGGACGATGCGCCACGCGCGCTGCCGGATCGGCGCGCTTGCCACGAGCGCCACCGCGAACGCGAGGTTTGCGAGCCAGAACGGCTGCAGGTGCCCGGTCGCGAACAGCGCGAACTTCAGGATGAAATACAGATTCCAGAATGTCATCTAAACCGCTCCATGATGAGCGCCGCGTCAGTCGCGCGCCCGATCGAGTTTCGGCGCGAGCATCGCCTGCACGCCGCGCGCCGCACCCTTCCACATCCGTACGTAACCGTCGAGCCCGATCCGCAGCACTTCCTTCAGCCCGCCGAGCGGCGTGTCGAGACGCTCTCCTTCGTGCCAGTCGAGCCACGCATCCGCGCGGCCGAACGTGCACTGCACGAGCTGGCGTTCCTGTTCGAGCGTCAGTTCCTCGAAGCTCACGCCGACATGGGTCGGTGTCACACGGGTCACGCGGACCGGGAACGGGAACGCCCGGTCGCCGCGCGTCACGCACACCGTCACCGTGTCGCCGACGGCGAGCGGCAGCCCCGGCACCGCTTCGAGGCCGAGGCCACCGGTCGAATAGTCGCTCGTGAAGCACGCGGCGGTCGACCCGTCGGCGAGCACCAGCATGGCCGGCACGCGCATCGCGATCCGGTGCGTGACGCGCACCTGCTTGGTCTCGCGCGCGACGGCCAGCGCCGCGCCGAGCATCGCGAGGTTGTACACGGTCCAGCCGAGCGTGATCAGGATCGTCGACGCCTCGTCGCCCTGGTCGGCCACCAGCCGCCACAGGCCGGCGAGGATCGCGAGCACGTTCAGCCCGAACAGCACCAGATACGGTTTCGACGTCGACCAGTCCACATAGCCTTCGTCGATCTTGCCGCCCTTGTCGGTCACGTTGAACTTGCCATGCTTCGGGCTGAAGAACGCAACGGTGGTCGGCAGCGCGATGTACCACGCGAGCACCGATTCGTAAACCTCGGCCCAGAACGAATGTCGGTAGCGTCCCTGCATCCGCGAGTTCGCGACGTTCGCGAGCACGAGGTACGGGATCACGTAGCTCGCGAGCGCGAGCGACGACGCGTTGATGAAATACAGGTGGAAGAACAGGTACGCGAGCGGGATCGTCAGGAACACCAGCCGCGGAATCCCGTAGAAGAAGTGCAGCATCGCGTTGCCGTAGCAGATCCGCTGGATCAGGCCGAGCCCGCGCCCGAAGAACGGGTTGTCGATGCGGAAGATCTGCGCCATCCCGCGCGCCCAGCGGGTGCGCTGCTTCACGTGGCCCGCGAGGCTTTCGGTCGCGAGGCCGGCCGCCTGCACGGTCGGCAGGTACGCCGACGTATAGCCGCGCCGGTGCAGCTTGAGCGCCGTGTGCGCGTCCTCGGTCACGGTCTCGACCGCGACGCCGCCGACCTCCTCCAGCGCGGTACGCTTGAGCACCGCGCACGAGCCGCAGAAGAACGTCGCGTTCCACAGGTCGTTGCCCGACTGCACGAGGCCGTAGAACAGGTTGCCCTCGTTCGGGATCTCGCGGAACGTGCCGAGGTTGCGCTCGAACGGATCGGGCGAGAAGAAATGGTGCGGCGTCTGCACGAGCGCGCACTTCGGGTCGCGCAGGAACACGCCCATCGTCGTCTGCAGGAACGAGCGCGTCGGCACGTGATCGCAGTCGAAAATCGCGATGTATTCGCCGTGCGTCTTCGGCAGCGCGCGGTTGATGTTGCCGGCCTTCGCGTGGCGGTTGTCGTCGCGCGTCAGGTAATCGATGCCCGCCTCGGCCGCGAACGCCGCGAACTCGGGGCGCCGGCCATCGTCGAGCAGGTACACGCGCAGCTTCGCCGTCGGCCAGTCGATGCTCTGCGCGGCGAACACCGTCGGCTTCACGACCGACAGCGGTTCGTTGTAGGTCGGGATATAGATGTCGACGGTCGGCCAGGTGTCGGGATCGTCGGGCAGCGGCACGATCGGCCGGTCGAGCGGCCACGCGGTCTGCACGAAGCCGAGCAGCAGGATCATCCACGTATAGGCTTCGGCGCCGTACAGCAGGTAGCCCGCGACGGCCTCGACCGGGCTGCGGAAATCGAGCGTCTGCGTCGTGCGCCACCATACGTAGCGCACCGTCGCGAGCAGCGCGAGCGACGCGAGCGCGAGCGTCGGCAGGTGGCCCGGCAGGCGGCGCAGCGCGAGCGCCAGCACGGCGACGATCGCGAAGAAGGCGAACTGCGCACCGGGCATCAGCGGCGACATCCCGGCCGCGGCCCACAGCACCGCACCGGCCACGAGCAGCAGCGGCGCGAGCCAGCGGTGCCGGCCGACGCCGTTCGCGCGCGCATCGAGCCACTCGCCCCAGCGCACCCACGGCAAACGTTCGAGCAGCGCGTTGATGCGCCGGGCGACCGCGCGCCCGGCCACGTAGACGGGCACCACGTATTTGTCGAACCACGCGAGCGGATCGCGCGCGGGCCGGCCGTCGGCCGCGCGCGGCGCACGCACGATCGCACGCCACAGCCATTCGCGCACGCTGAGCGGCTGCAGCACGCCCCAGTCGTGCGCGAGCCGCAGGAACCCGACGCGCACCCAGCGGCGCACGTGATCGGGCCGGCCGGGCGGCGGTGCGTGGAAGAACAGCCGCACGAGCCAGTCGACCAGCGTACGTTCCGCCGGCAGCCCGATGCCGCGCGCGCACCAGTCGGCCGCACGGCGGCCGAGCGTGCGCAGTCGCGACGCGAACGCGGCCTTCATCGCACCGCTCCGGTGCGGCCCGCGGCGACGGCCGTCAGCCACGCATGGACCCAGTTCGCGATGCCGTTCAGGTCGTGCGACACCTGCGAATACGGGGCGTCGTCGAAGATCCAGCTGCCGCGCGCTAGTGCTTCGGGCACCGCCGCATCGACGTGGATGCGCTGCTCGAGCATCGATGCCGGCCCCGCGACCGCGCGCAGCATCGCGAGCGCGTCGCGCTGCATGTCGCGCGCCGGGTTCAGCCGGTTCACGACGATCTGCAGCTCACCCGCGCCGGCCCGGAGCGCACCGAGCCGCGCGGCCGTCGTCGCGCAGGCGATCGGCTCCGGCGGCACGACGACGAGCGTCAGGTCCGCGCAGCGAATCGCCTGCTCGGCCTGCGGCGACGGATAGCGCGCGGTGTCGACCAGCACGACGCCGTCGGCCGGCAGCCCGATCTCGTCCAGCGCACGCGACAGCCATGCGGGATCGGCCACGAGCCGCGCATCGCATGCGGCCGCACCGGCGGCATCGACGTGCCCGTACGGCACGAACAGCACGCCGTCGGCATTACGCCACGTATGCGCATGCCACGGCTCGGCGCCGCCGAGCACGCTCTGCGCGAGGCCGTGTTCGGCCAGCGTGTCGAGGCCGAGCGTCGCGCCCATCAGGTTCTGTGGATCGAGTTCGACGGCGACGACCGGCCGGCCACGGCGCGCGAGCAGCACCGCGAGCGCGGCCGCAAGCGTCGTGCGGCCCGCGCCGCCGGTCGTCGACGTAATGGCAATCGTCTTCATCGCGCCGCCTTGTCGGCGCCGGCGCCGGGCAGCAACCGGCCGCGCAGCGCGACCGGCACGAGTTCGCACGGCACCGCGCCGTGCCGGTCGATCCCGCGCGGGGCATGGAAACCGCGGCCGATGCCGAGGTGCTGCGCGACGATCCACACCGGCACCGCAACCACGATGCCGACGATGAAACCGGTGACGAGTACGGCAATCATGCGCGCTCCTGCTTGCGCAGCGGCATCACGCTGCGGGTGGCGCCGCGCGCACGCGCGGCGGGAATGACGGGATGCGGCGTCGGTGCGTCGACGGCTTCGGGCGCCGGCGTCTCACCGATCGCCTCGAGCGCGACGATGGCATCGATTGCTTCGATCGCCTCGCTTGCTTCTGCCGGCGTCACGCCGAGATCGGCGCCCGCGGGCGGCTTGCGCACGCTGCCCGCCGGGTGCGGCGCCGCGAACAGGTCGCTGTAGTCGGCGATCGGCGCACGCCGGTTCTCGGCCTTCAACGCATCGAGCTCGGAGTTGATGCTGCCCTGCCCAAGACACACGACGCGGTCGGACAGCGTATCGACCGGCACGTCGAAGATCCGCGCGAGCGCGTCTTCCGCGTCGACCGGTTCGCACGCGAACAGGAACACGAACAGGTGCCCGGGATCGGCCGTCACGACGTCGCCCGCGCGGCGCGGGCGGCAGTGCCGCAACGCGTCGACGTGCGACACGCCCGGCAGCAGCGTGATCTTCGCGAGCGTGTGCGGCAACGCGAGCACGGCGCCGCGATCGAGCACCGCGCGAATGCGCAGGCAGAACGCGCCGACCGGCAGATAGCCGAGCACCGAGTCACCGAGCGCGGCCGCGAGCGCCGCGCGATAGTCGGGTGCGACAGGCCGCGCGTAGAGCTGGCCACGCAGCGCATGCACGGCGGCCTGCATTCGCGAGACCGGCAAATCGCGCGCGACGACGCGATTCGCGCCGACGCTCAGCACGAGCATCTCGAACTGCTGGCGCAGCACTTCGCCGCGCTCGACGACCGCGATCTTCAGCGCACCGCCGCACTGCCGGCGCAGCGCATGCACGTCCGCGCACAACGCCTCGAGCTGCGCATGCGAGCGGAACGCGAGCACCGCGGTTGCGGCCTGGGCGTGCGCGCAGGCCGCGACGACGGCTGCGTTGTCTTCGACGACTTCCCAGTCGCCGGGCATGCGATTCGTGCCGTCGAGTACCGCGCGGCTGACGATGACACGATCCTCGTCACTCGCGAGCTTCATCCGGTGCGCCGGTTCGGTCGCACCGCCGTCGATGCTCGCCGACAACCGGCCGCCCGGCGCAAAGCGCAGCGGCCGCACTTCGCCGGCCGCGAGCGTGTCGCCCGCCCGCCAGAAATCGACGATCCACAGCAGTTCGCCGTGCGTGCGCTGCAACTGTGCGACGCCCGAGCAGATGCCGTGGAAGCCGCTGCGCGGCGTCCGGTCCGCATCGCGCACGAGCGGCGCATCGTCGGTGCGCGCGTCGTCGCCCGCACGCGCCGCTTCGGGGTCGAGCAGCAGCACGAGCGCGATCCGGCGCGTGCGGCACCAGTCGGCCAGCGCGTGTGCTTCTTCCGCGAGTGCGACCGGATCGTCCCAGCTGAACCAGCGCTGGGCCCCTTCCACGAAATACAGCGAACGCGCGCGAAAACCGTAGCGCTTCATCGCGCGCAGGCCGCCGGTCAACCGCGCGAACGGGCCCGGTGCCGCGCGGCGCGGCGCGGCGCCGGTCGTGCCGGCGCCATCGTCGGCCGGCTCCTCCGCCGGCGGCATCGCCAGCACGTTCAGGTTGCGCGGCCAGCCGGCCGGCTGCGCGCCGCCCGCGAATCCGAGCGCTTCCATCTGGTCGGCCACGCGTGCCGCATCGCGCGCGAGCACGACCGTCACGTCGCGCGTGCGCGCCTGCCGCGCGCTTTCCCAGACGAGCGCATCGCACGCCGGCGTGCCGCCGGCCGCATAGATCGCGTACAGGCCGCCCGCCTCCAGTTGCGTCCAGGTGTCGGGCAGGCCGTCGATCGCGAGCCGGCTCAGCGTGCCGATGCGGCCGCCGGCCGGCCCCATGCGCAGCAGCGCGCGCAGGCGGCCCAGCAAGCCGGCGGCGCCGAGCGCGGGACGGGTGGCATCGATTTCCGTATTCACGACGTTCCCCTAGGGTCTGTTTCCATCTGGAACACCCATGCGTTGCCGCGAAAACGGCCGCTCGCGCGGCGCGTGACGCCACGAATACCGACGTATTCGCAAGGCGCGCAACGCGACGAGCAGCCGTTCTCGCGGCAACCCCTGATCAAAAAATTCATTCCGCGGGAAGGCCCGAAATCGCCCGTATGGCGGCGGCGCTCGTCGCTTGTTTGGCGCGGCCAACCGGCGCGCCTCACTTCCTGCCCTACGCCCCGCCGGAAGTCCCGTTGCGGGACGAGCGATTTCGGGCATTCGCATGTGTGTTCCATACGGAAACAGCCCCTAGTAATCCGAATAAAGCCGCACCGGCGTCGGCGTGACGAGCCAGCTGCGCTGCGCGCGCGCCTCGAACGCATAGCGCAGGTACACGAGCGCCGAGCTCGGCGCATAGTCGTGCGACCGGTCGATATGCAACTGCGCGCCGACACTCAGGTGCGGATTCACGCGGTACTCGACGATGCCGTTGAAGCCGTACGAGAACGACACGCCGCGCGTCGAGCTGCCCGCGTACACGAACCCGGCCGCGACCTGCTCGGCCCGCAGGTCCTTGAACGTCGGGTAATACAGCGAATCCTTCTCGTAGCTGTTCGAGATCCCGCCCGTGAAAGTCAGGTCCCACGACAGCGCATCGTGGCGCCCCGCCCATTCGATCGGCACGCCGAGCGACAGGTAGCGCTGCGGGCTGTAATAACCGCCCTGCCCGTACGTGTAATAGCGCAGGTTCTGCGCGTAGTGCCACGCGTTGCCGACGAGCCCGGTGCTGACCTTCATCGTCGCGCGCTCGTACACGGGCACCGTGAAGCCGGTGCGCAGCGTGACTTCCGCGTTGCGTTCGACGTTCCGGCCAGACAGCACGCCCGCGCCGAGTTCCGCGAACAGGTTCGTGCGGCCGACGTCGACCGACGCGCGCAGGTTCACGCCGTCGCGGCGCACGCCGCCCCAGACCGCGCCCGACCACGGGTCGCGCATCCCCGCATACGACAGCACGCTGCTCGTTTCCGGTCGCCGCGACGCATTCACGCTGAAGCTCGCCGGGCCCGCTTCAAAGCGGTAGCGCACGCCGCCGACGAGGTAGTGCACGGGAAACCCGAGCGGCGACGTGCCCAGATCGAAGCGCCATGCGTCCGACAGGTAGCCCGCGCCGAGCGCGACGCCCGTCATCGACTGGTGCAGCGAGCCCGGCGGATTCGCAATCAGGGCGGCGGCCGGCTGATTCAGCTGGAATGGCGGCGGCAGCCCGTTCAGCCCCTTGAGCGCTGCGTAGGTGCCGAACGTCTGCAGCGAATACGCGTTCGGGTCGCTCGTGTCGAGCGTGCCCGGATCGAGATGCACGGTGTCGATCTGCGCGAACACGTGCCCGTCGTAACGGATCGGCATCTGCAGGTAGATCGGCACCTGCTGCGCGCGATACGACGAGATGCCTTCGTCGCCCGACTTGTACGCAGGCGTCCAGCCGGTTTCGATCTCGGGATTGCGGCGCTGCTCGAGATCCGCGAACGCGGCCTGCGCGGGCGTGAGCCCGTCGCGGCCCGGGCTCACGCCCGTCGCGCGTTCCTGCGACTGCGACAGCCGGTACAGCGACGCCGCGTCGTCGTAGCGGCCCCGCGCCTCGGCCACGCGCCCGGCCGCAACCGTCACGTCAGCGCGCTCCGGATAAGCGGCGTGCAGCCGGTCGGTCACCTGCGCGGCTTCGTCGGCGCGGCGCAGCGCGTTCAGGCGGCGCACGGCCGACAGTTGTGTGTCGACGTCGTCGTCCGGCGTGCGTGCGAGGACCGCCTGCACACGTGCAAGCGCGGCGGCCCGGTTGCCGCTGTCCTCGTCGATCCGTGCAAGCGCGAGCTGGGTATCGGCGTCGTCCGGCGTGCGCGCAACGACCGGCGCGAGCGCGTCGCGCGCCGCGCCGTAATGGCCTTGCGCGCGTTCGAGATCGGCCCGTTCGAGCGCATAACGCTTGTCCGCGCGGCCGGCCGGGCTCGCGCGATCGAGCAGCGTGCGCGCCCGTGCATAGTCCCGCTGGGCGATCGCGTCGTCGGTCTGCCGCAGCACGAGCCGCAGCGACTGATCCTCGAGCCGCGTCGTCTGCGCAGGCGTCAGCGACGGGTCGCGGCGCAGCGTATCGAGCCACGCGGCGAGCGCGTCGTCGCGCCCCGCGCTGCCGAGCAGGTCGCCGTAGCGCAGCCGCACGTCCGCATCGGCTTCGCGCGGATGCGCGGCGATCCAGTCGTGCAGCGGTGCAAGACCGCGATCGGGTTCGCCCGCGTCGATCCACTGCGTGCCAATCGCGGCGAGCATGTCGGGATCGTCCGGCGCGCTCGCCCGCGCCTGCGCGAGCGACGCGGCAAAGGCCGTGCGGTCGCCGCGCGCGAGCGCGCCGCGTGCGTCGGCCAGCGCGCGTTCGGCTTCGAGCTTGCGCGCAAGCGCCCGCATCCCGTCCGAACGATGCGCGTCGTCGACGGGAGCAAGCGCAGCCTGCGCGCCCGCGACATCGTCGAGCGAATGACGGTACAGCGCGGTCGCGTAGCGCATCTCGGGCGTATCGCTCTGCGCCAGCCCGTCGTCCATCACCGTGCGGCCGAGCTGCGGCAGCCCCATGTCGCGATAGAGGCGCGCGAGCGCGAAACGCGTCCACGCCGCGTCGGGCGCCGCGCGCACGGCCGCTTCGTAGCGTTGCGCGGCGGGCCCGCGCTCGCCCTTGTCGGCCAATGCGCGCGCCTGGTTCGCGAGCAGGTCGGCCCGCAGGCCGTCGAGTGCGCGGCGATCGTCGTGCCCGGTCACACGCCCTTGCAGCGCGTCGAGCAGCGGGCCGATCTTGTCTGCGCGGCCGGTGTTTTCATACAGCGTGGCCGTGCCGCGGATGGCCGACAGGTTCGGCGAACGCGCGGCCAGCAACTCGCGCAGCAACGGCTCCGCGTGCGCCCAGTCGCGCTGGGCGAGCAGCGCATCGGCAAGCTGCAGCTTCGCGTCCGGGCTGCCCGGTTGCATCGCGAGCGCCGCCCGCGCTGCGCGTTCGGCATCCTGCGGACGTCCCGCATTGGCCGCTTCGCGGCCTTGCGCGAGCAGTCCCCAGAACTGCGCGGTACGCGCGAGGCTTTGCCATTTGCCGCGCTGGTCGGTCGCGAGCGTCGCGGCCCGCGCGAACAGCGTGCGCGCTTCGTCGTGCCGCCCTTCGCGCAGGCGCAGCAGGCCGAGCCCCCCGACCGCATCGGCATCGTCCGCGCGCGTCCGCGCGGCCCGCGTGAGCAGCGGATCGGCGGCGGCCAGGTCGCCGCGCGACAGCGCCTGCAACCCGCGCTGCTGCGCAATGTAGTCGGGATCGCGTTCAAGACGGCGCTGTGCATCGCGCTGCCGATCCAGTGCCGTGATGCGGTCGCGGAATTCGGTATCGTCCGGCACGAGCGCGAGATACGCGCGCAACGCATCGAGATACGCGGGATCGTTGCCGGCCGACTGCAACACGCGGCGCCACAGCGCCATCGACTCCGTATGGTCGGCATCGGCGCGCTGCGCGAGCGACCATGCGATCCGGTTCGCTTCCGGGCGCGTGTCGGCGCGCTGGTTCAAGAGCCGCGCGAGCGCCATCGACGCGCTCGTGTCCTGCGGATCGGCCGCGACCGCGCGACGCAGCGCGGCGATCGCCGGCTCGCGGCCACCCGGCCCATTCGACACGATCTGGTAGTACTCGGCGCCGAGCGCACCGGACGGCGCGCCGTTCGGAAACAGCGCGACGATCCGCCGGGCCGCCTCGTCCGCACGGCCGCTGCGCGCGAGCAGGCGGATCTGCGCCATCTCGCCGCGCCCGCTCGTCGCGACGCGGTATTCGTCGGCCACCCGCCGCGTGGCGGGCGCATTCGGCGACTGCGCCTGCAGGAGCGCGAGCGATGCCTGCGCGCCTTTCGCGTCGCCCAGCCGCAGCAGCACGCGGACCTGTTCGGCCAGCAATTCGGGATCGCCCGGCGCGATCAGCAGCCCCTTGCGCAATGCATCGCGGGCAAGGTCGTCGCGATGCTTGGTGCCCCACATCCGCGCGGTGTCGAGCTGACGCAGCGCGTCGGCGGAAGCGGAGGTCGCCGGCGCCGCGGGGTTCGCCATCGCCGTGCCGCCGGATGGGGTGCCCGGCGCCGCCGCGCACACCGACGACGCGAGCCACGCGAATCCCGCGACGTGCGGCACGGCGCGTTTCAGCGGGCGGCGCACGAGCGGCCTCCCCAGCGCGTGTCGAGCGTGCCGTCCGCGCCGAACGTATAGCGCCCGTCGCGCCAGCCGAGGCCGAACAGCGTCAGCACGCTCGTGTAATAGCCGGGCGCCGACTGGCGCGCGAGCGTCTCGACGCGGGCCGCCTGCGCATCCGCGAGCGCACGCTGGCCGCGCGCGTCGAGGAACGGCACGGCCGCCGCCGAAAACCCGCCATTGCCGTCGTTCGGCCCCGCGACGCCCGTCGTCGTATCGACTTTCTCCGGCGGTGCGCCATGCGCGGCAATGTAGTCGGCGAACGGGGCGAAGCGTGCGAGCAGCGGCGCGGCAAGCGGTTCGGTGCGATCGAGCATGCCGGCCCACAGGTACACGCGGATCGCGTTGTACGCGCTCTCCGCATGCGTTTCGGGATCGGGCCCGAAGCCCGTGCCCGCGCGATACAGCGCCCAGTCGGGAGAAAAACCCTTCGGCGCGGTGTCGAGCAGCACGCGCCCGGTGCTGGCGACCAGCGCGGCCCAGCGCCGGTCGTCGGGCAGGCGCGCGCCGAGCGCGCGAATCACCTGCGGCGGCGAATAGCTCGGATTCACGCGGAACTGGCCGTTGGCGAGCTTGAACCCGGTCGGCCCCGGCAACAGCGTGAGGCCGAGGCCCGGCACGGCCGCCGTCTCGTCGTCGAGCACGCGCTTCGCGAGCAGCGCGCCGCGTGCCGTATAGCTGCGCTCGCGCCACAACCGCCCGGCCTCGACGAGCGCATACGCGATCCACAGATCGGCGTCCGATGCCGCGTTCGCGTCGAGCACGCGCCACGCGCCGTCGGGCGCGCGGCCCCACAGCCACGCGGGCAGGTGCGCGCTCAGGTCGCCCTGCGCGAGGTTGTTCTCGGTCCATGCGAGGATCGTGTCGAACATGCGCCGGTCGTTCGCGACCAGCGCGAAGAAAAGCCCATACGCCTGCCCCTCCGACACCGTGCGCGAATCGGCCGAACCGACGTCGATCACGCGGCCGTCGGCCGAGATGAAATCGCGCTTGAACGCGTCCCAGCGCGGCCACGCCGCGCTGCATCCCGCATCGGGCGCGGCGGCGCCCGCGGCGTGCGCGCGCGTGGCCACGCCGGCCGCCGCGCACGTCACCGCGACCGCGAGCGCGAGTGTCGCGCCGACACGCCGCGCCGGCTGCGCTGCCCGTCGCTTCGTCATTGCCCGCGCCATCCGTTACATCCCCCGTCGACGCGCAGCGATTCTCTGCAGCACGCTGAACACGCCGAGCGCGAGCAGCAGCCCCGCGACGACGCCGACCGCGCCGAGCGCGACCGGATGCCGCGCCGCATGCGTCCATACGCGCGCATACCACGGCACGAAGCCGACCACGTACGGCTCGCCGACCCGCAGGCTGTCGACCTGCCCCGGCCGCACCACCGCGAGGTCGCCCTGCAGCTGCGACACGAGCCCGGCGTTCTCGAACACGTCGAGCAGATCGCCGAGGCGCGGCTGGTCGGTCGCCGTCAGCGCGACGACGCTGCGGCCACGGCTGCCCGGCAGCTCGAAACCGGCGAGCGCCGCGAGCGGGCCGCTCTGTTCGATATGCGCGCCGCCGTCGGCAAGCCCGACGCCGTTGCGCCAGCGCTCCTTCACCGTGAACGCGACGCGCGTCGCGCCGCCGCCCGCGCCGCCCTGCTCGCCGATCGCGAGCGGCAGCGCCGAGCGCCAGTGCGCAAGCAGCGGCGACGCAGGCGAGCCGTCGATCACGAGCAGGTCCTTGCTGCCCGCCAACGCGGCAACGTCGCCGGGGCGCGCGACCTGCACGCGCAGCGCCGGGAAGCCGGTCCATTCGCCCATGTGGCCGAGCATCGTCAGGTAGGCCTCGAGCTCCTGCGGCGACGGCCGGTCGGGCAGCACGACGGCTGTCTGCGACAGGTCCGCGAAGCGCGTGAACGGGAAGCCGCTGTTCGCGAAAAACGCGAGGTTCGGCAGTTGCGCGTAATGGACGAAGTGCGAGAAGTCGATCGTCGAATCGGGATCGATCGCCGCGCGCTGCGGCTCGGTGGCCGTGCTCGAACACAGGCCCGTCTTCTGCGAATCGAGCGTGAAGCGGAACTGCAGCTGGTTGCCGCTGCCGACGCGGAACGCAGGAATGTCGACATCGCTCGTCACGCGCCCTTCCGGCACCGACAGCAGCGGCAGCTGCATGCGGCCGCGCGCGTCCTCGGCCTGGGCCGGCCCGAGCCGGTACGACTTCACGAGCTGATCGTTGATCTCGACGGCGAGCGTCGAGTTGTCCTGAACGGTCGGCGCCGTGTAGCGGTAGCGCAGCGTGATCGGCACGCCCGCGCCGTTCCACGAGTGAAGGTCGGCCGGCACGCGCAGGTTCAGCCGGATCGCATCGGGCGTCGTGCCGCGCACTTCCAGCTGACGCGGATCGTTCACGAGCTCGCGGAACGTGATCGGCCGGTTCACCGGCAGCCAGCGCGGCGCGTCGTACGGCTTGCGCGGCGCGCCGAGATCGACGTGCGCGACCGTGGCCGCCGGCCCCGACAGCGCCGCGCGGCCGAGCACGAGTGCCGCCACCGCGTCGTCGACTTCGGCCGCCGTGCGGCCCGTGACCACCAGCAGCTTGCGCCCCGGTGCGGCCGGGTTGTCGGCGACCGCGAGCAGCGGGCCGTTGACCGACGGCAGCGCGAGGCCGGCCGGCAGCGTCGCGGCCGTGCCGACCACCACCGCCTGATCGTCGGCCGGCAGCCCGGACGACACCGGGAAGCGCGCATGCCGATAGTCGGCCAGCGCGCCGAACCACGACGCGAGCACGCCCGCGCTGCGCAGCGTCGCCGAATCGGGCGTGGCCGGCAGCACGAACGGCAGCCGCACGCGGCCGTTGTCGCGCCGGTCGAAGAATGGCGCAGGCAGCAGCGCGAGATCGTTCGGCAGGCGCACCGGCGATTCGTCGAGGATCAGTTCGCTCGTCGGGCTCACGTCGGCCCACAGCGCCGAGTTCGCCGGATCCTCGCAATGGTCGAGCGTGTAATGGGCGATCAGGCGCAAGCCGAGCTGGT
Organism: Burkholderia arboris; assembly: GCF_902499125.1. Classification (GTDB taxonomy): domain Bacteria; phylum Pseudomonadota; class Gammaproteobacteria; order Burkholderiales; family Burkholderiaceae; genus Burkholderia; species Burkholderia arboris. Next base: position 324 of record NZ_CABVPX010000042.1, on the reverse strand, counting down.
TGAAATCCGAGAAGTAGCGCGGATCGATCGGGATCTCTTGCGTGACCGTGCGGCCCGCGCGCGCGGCGTCGAACGGGACGGTCGCGATCACCTCGCCGTTCACCGACACCTTCAGGTGCGACATCGGGAATATCAGCGACGGCGAATACGCGTAGGTCAGGCGCAGCCGCGCGCCCGTGACCACGCGGTCGAGCCGCACGCCGGCGTTGATCGTGCGGGCGTCGTCGGCGCCGCGCAGGCGCAGCGGATCGAACGCGCCGAGCGACGCGAACGGCAGACGCACGGTCGTGGCCGGCAGGCCGGCGGCCGGCGCGCTGGCCGCCG
>NZ_CABVPX010000041.1 GCF_902499125.1 Burkholderia arboris | reverse complement strand
GCCTGAAGTGCCTTGCGATCGAGCAATTCTGCCTCCTGACCTCCATAAAGTCAGGCGTCAGGTTACGCAATCGCTCTCCAAGGCTCCACGGTTTCCTGCGATGAACCTAAAAAAAGCCCGACCGGCCTCTGCCGATCGGGCTTTTTTCATTGGAGACGCAGCGGCCTCCGTGCCGGCCTCACGCCCAGTTCAGCCAGCCGCTATAACCGACCAGCAGCACGAACAGCCCGAACGCGATCCGGTACCACGCGAACACCGTGAAATCGTGCGTCGCGACGTAGCGCAGCAGCCAACGCACGCACACGAAGGCGCTGACGAACGCCGCGACGAGCCCCAGCGCGAACAGGCCGAGCGAATCGACGGTGAACGCCTGCCAGTCCTTCACGGTTTCATAGAGCGTCGCGCCGAAGATGATCGGGATCGCGAGGAAGAACGAGAATTCGGTGGCCACGCGCCGGTCGAGACCGAACAGCATCCCGCCGATGATCGTCGAGCCCGAGCGCGACATGCCGGGCACCAGTGCGAAGCACTGCGCGATACCGACCTTCAACGCATCGAGCGGCGTCAGCGCATCGACCGACATCACGCGCGGCGGCTCGCGGCGTTCGCGCTGCCGCGCCTCGGCCCACAGGATGATCGCGCCGCCCACGACGAGCGCGAACGCGACGGGCACCGGCGAGAACAACACGGCCTTGATCTTCTTCTCGAACAGGAGGCCGAGCGCGATCGCGGGAATCGTCGCGATCGCGACGTTCAGCGTGAAGCGCCGCGCGTCGGGCCGGCTCGGCAGCCCGGACACGATGGATGCGATCCGTTGCCGGTATTCCCAGCAAACCGCGAGGATCGCGCCGAACTGGATCACGACGTCGAAGGTCTTCGCGTGCGAATCGTTGAAATTCAGGAAGCTGCCCGCGACGATCAGGTGACCGGTGCTCGACACCGGCAGGAATTCCGTCAGCCCCTCGACGACGCCGAGGATCAATGCCTTGCAGATCAGGATCCAGTCCATCCGTGGCCCAACTCCGAAATGGTCGAAAGAAAGGGCCACTCTTCCACGCGCGGCCCGCCCGGCCGCGCCCGGTCCGTCGTCACTTTTCGACGATCGCCACGCGTATGCCGTTTGTAAGAATCGTAATTGTACCGGGTTCGTAGTTCACCCCGGCAAATTGCAGCTGTTCGGGCTTGAACGTGTAGATCGGATAGTTGGTCAGCAACTGCGTCGCGAGCAGGCCGGCTGCGGCGCCGACCTGTTGCGCGTACATCTGCGCGTCGCCGTCGAGCACGAGGCTGTCGACGGCCGGCGCCTTCAGCACGACCGAGCGACTCGGCGCGTCGTACGCGAGCTGGCCGGACACCGTGAACTTGCCGCTGACGGGCGCACGCAGGAACGGGCTCGTGAAATGCGCGTCGAGCTGCACGGCGACGCGGTTCTGGTCGGGCAGCAGGTTGACGGCCGGGTTCGCGAGCGCCACGTCGACGACCTGCGCAACCGTCTTCTGGTACGGAAACTTGCGCCCGACGGCCTTCTGCACATCGCCGCGCGAGAACGTGTAGTGATCGGGGATGAACGGGAACGTCGACGCGCAGGCGGCAAGCGAGATGCACACGCCGACGGCGCCGATGGTTGCGGCGAGAAAACGGCGCCGGCCGGGCGCGCGGGGTGCGGTCATGCTGAACTCTCTCCTGGATGCGCCGGCCGCGTCGCGGCCTCGAGGCGCGTGAGCCATGCGAGCGCGTCGTCGCGCGACGCGCCGCACATGTCGGCGGACGGCTGCAGCCCGGAACAGCACGCGGGGCGCTCGGGCCGGCCGAAGATCATGCAGCGCAGGTCGTCGCCGAGCTGCACGCAACGCACGCCGGCCGGCTTGCCGCCGGGCATGCCCGGAATCGGGCTGGAAATCGACGGCGCGATGCAGCACGCGCCGCAGCCCTCGCGGCACGCGTGCGGCGGAACATCGGCGGGCGCCGGGCGGACAGGCAATTCGACGGACACTCGGCTCTCTCGACAAACAACACAAACGGTGCGGCAACCGGACGCGGTGTCCGGCAGCCCCACCCCGCATTGTGCCATCGCCGGCTGCGACGTTATTACACAATGCAGCCGAATCGCGCGTTTATATACTCGAAAGCATCTAAAAAGCGCGAGACCGTCATGAGTTCTGGTTCTGCCGACACAATGTTCCGTCCCGATTTGCTCGCGAAATACGGCGCGAACGGGCCGCGCTATACGTCGTACCCCACCGCGCTCCAGTTCCGCGACGAGTTCGACCCGGCCGACTACGTCCGCGCGGCCAGCGACCCCGGCGCGTCGTCGAGCGATCTGTCGCTGTATTTCCACATCCCGTTCTGCAACACCGCATGCTTCTACTGCGGCTGCAACAAGATCGCGACCAACAACCACCGCCGCGCCCGCCCGTATCTCGAGCAGCTCAAGCGCGAGATGGCGCTGCAAGCGGCGCTGTTCGATCCGTCCCGCCCCGTCACGCAGCTGCATTGGGGCGGCGGCACGCCGACTTTCCTGTCCGACGACGAAACGGCCGAGCTGATGGCGGCCACCCGCGAGCACTTCGCGCTCGCGCCGGACGCCGACGCCGAGTTCTCGATCGAGATCGACCCGCGCACGGTCACGCCGGCGACGCTCGTGCACTTGCGCACGATCGGCTTCAACCGGCTGAGCCTCGGCGTGCAGGATTTCGATCCGGCCGTCCAGCGGGCGATCAACCGCATCCAGCCGCTCGCGATGACGGCCGACCTGCTCGGCGCCGCGCGTGCGACGGGCTTCCATTCCGTGAGCGTCGACCTGATCTACGGGCTGCCGCACCAGACCGTTGCCGTGTTCGCGCGCACGCTCGAGACGATCATCGAGCTCGCGCCGGATCGCCTGTCGGTGTTCGGCTACGCGCACATGCCGCACCTGTTCAAGATGCAGCGGCAGATCGACGATGCGATGTTGCCGCCGCCCGAAACGCGCATCGCGCTGCTCGGCCTCGCGATCGACATGCTGACGTCGGCCGGCTACGTGTACATCGGGATGGACCACTTCGCCCGCCCGTCCGACGAACTCGTGCGCGCCCAGCAGAACGGCACGCTGCAGCGCAACTTCCAGGGCTACAGCACGCGCGCGGATACCGATCTCGTCGGCTTCGGCGTGTCGTCGATCGGCAAGGTCGGCGACGTCTATGCGCAGAACGCGAAGGATCTGCCCGCCTACGGCGCCGCGCTCGACGCGGGCCGGCTGCCGATCGCGCGCGGCGTGCGGCTCACGCCCGACGACCGGCTGCGCCGCGACGTGATCACGCAACTGATGTGCAACCTCGAGCTGCCGTTCTCGCACGTCGAGGCCGCGCACGGCATCCGCTTCGCCGATCATTTCGCGCGCGAGCTCGACGCGCTGCGCCCGTTCGAGCGCGACGGGCTGCTGACGATCGCGCGCGACCGCCTGACGATCCATCCGGCCGGCCGGATGGTCGTGCGCAACATCGCGATGGCGTTCGACGCCTATCTCGGCCAGACGCCGCGGCAACGCTACTCGCGCACCGTTTGACGCCCGCGCCGGCCGCACGCGGGCGGCCGGTTTGATACAGTGTGGGGCTTACGCTCCGCCAGAACCCGCACGATGCGCACCACCAAAGCGACCTACGCGGTCGAACGCCTGAAGACCCGCTCCGGCAACCCGCAATTCGCGGCCGTCGCGATGGCGGGCGGCCTGTTCTATCTCGTCGACCGTTCCGGCGGCACCGCCGAGAAGCGCTGCGAGCCGCTGCCGCTCGACGAGTTCGTCAAGTTCGTCGACGAATTCGGCCCCCAAAAGCCGCGCAAGGCGAGCAAGCTCGACCTCGCGTTCGAGGCGCAGATCAAGAAGAGCAAAGGGTAAAGGTCTGTTGCAGGCCGCCTGAAGGCTTCGCGGCCGCCCCGTTTGGTACAATCACGAAGTTTCTCTATCCCCGCTGATGGCCGACCAGGCTGCGTGACCACACCATGAATATCGAAAACGCGCGTTTCAACATGATCGAACAGCAGATCCGGCCGTGGGACGTGCTGGATCTGGACGTCCTGGGCCTGCTGTCGATCGTCAAGCGTGAAAACTACGTTCCGGCCGAATACCGCGATCTCGCGTTCGCCGACCTCGAACTGCCGCTGCCCGGCGGGTCCAGCAAGATGCTGTTCCCGCGCGTCGAAGCGCGCGTGCTGCAGGAGCTGACGGTCAAGAAGCACGAAAACGTGCTGCTGATCGGCGCGGGTTCGGGCTACCTGACCGCACTGTTCGCCCATCGCGCACAGCACGTGACGGCCGTCGAGATCGATCCGGCGATCGCGAAGTTCGCGGAAGACAACCTGCGCAACGACGGCGTGACCAACGCGGAAGTCGTGCTCGGCGACGGTTCGCGCGGCTGGGCCGGCAAGGCGCCGTACGACGTGATCTGCGTCACGGGCGGCCTGCCCGTCGTGCCGCAGGAGATGCTCGAGCAACTGAAGGTCGGCGGCCGCCTGTCGGCATTCGTCGGCGGCCGTCCGGTGATGAAGGCGCAGATCATCACGCGCATCGACGACAAGCAGTACCGCGTCGCCGACGTGTTCGAAACGTACATCGACCACCTCGTCAACGCGATCGAGCCGTCGCGCTTCAAGTTCTGAGCAGCGGAGCCTCCATGCAGATCCTGACGCCCGCGATGCTCGCGGAATGGCTCGGCGATTCGGCGCGCCCCGCGCCGGTCGTGCTCGACGTGCGTGAACCGTGGGAAATCTCGACCGCGCAGATCGCCGGCAGCGTATCGATCCCGATGCAGCAGATTCCCGCGCGCAGCGAAGAGCTCGACGACGAAGCGGAAATCGTCTGCGTGTGCCATCACGGCATGCGCAGCGCGCAGGTCGCGATGTTCCTCGAATCGCGCGGCTTCACGAAGCTGTACAACCTGCAAGGCGGGATCGACGCGTGGTCGCGCGACGTCGACCCGTCCGTGCCGCGTTACTGACCTTTCCGGCGGCGCATCGCGCGCCGCCTCGCCGTCGGCACACTGCCGCCGGCCACACTGATCCGCCGAACGGGCACGCATCGCGTGCCCGTTGTTCTTTTCGGCCCTGCCTCGTTTCCTTCCGCCCACCGCCGATGACGCGCAACGGCGCCGCACCCCGGCCGTGCACCATTTGCGCCCGCGAACCTGCACCGCAACGGACCGCGCATGCTGCACGACGCATCATCCGCACCGCCCCGGCGCCCGCTGACCTGCCGCACAGGCACGCCGGGCGTGCATTCGCGCGACTGGCACATGCCTTGCGTTACACGATGGCCGGCGCCGCCATGGCGCACGCACATCCAACACGACAAGGGGATCCCGATGAAACGTCGCAGTCTGTTGAAGTTCGGTTCGATGGCCGGCGCGCTCGCGCTGGCGGGCAAGAGCCCGTTTGCGCAAGCGGCCGATGCGGGCACCGGCCCGATCAAGGTCGGCATCCTGCATTCGCTGTCGGGCACGATGGCGATCTCGGAGACGTCGCTGAAGGACACCGCGCTGATGACGATCGCCGACATCAACAAGAGCGGCGGCGTGATGGGCCGCAAGCTCGAACCGGTGGTGGTCGATCCCGCGTCGAACTGGCCGCTGTTCGCCGAGAAGGCGCGCCAGCTGCTCACGCAGGACAAGGTCGCGTGCGTGTTCGGCTGCTGGACGTCGGTGTCGCGCAAGTCCGTGCTGCCGGTGTTCGAGGAGCTGAACGGTCTGCTCTACTACCCGGTGCAATATGAAGGCGAGGAAATGTCGCGCAACGTGTTCTACACGGGCGCCGCGCCGAACCAGCAGGCCATTCCGGCCGTCGAGTACCTGATGAGCGCGGAAGGCGGCGGCGCGAAGCGCTTCTTCCTGCTCGGCACCGACTACGTGTACCCGCGCACGACCAACAAGATCCTGCGCGCGTTCCTCAAATCGAAGGGAGTGAAAGACGCCGATATTCAGGAGGTCTACACGCCATTCGGTCACAGCGATTACCAGACCATCGTCGCGAACATCAAGACTTTCTCGCAGGGCGGCAAGACGACCGTGATCTCGACGATCAACGGCGACTCGAACGTGCCGTTCTACAAGGAACTCGGCAACCAGGGGATCAAGGCGACCGACGTGCCGGTCGTCGCGTTCTCGGTCGGCGAGGAAGAGCTGCGCGGGATCGACACGAAACCGCTCGTCGGCCACCTCGCCGCGTGGAACTACTTCATGTCGGTGAAGAACCCGACCAACACGAAGTTCAAGGACCAGTTCGCCGCGTGGGTAAAGGCGAACAACCTGCCGGGCGGCGCGAAGCGCGTGACCAACGATCCGATGGAAGCGACCTACGTCGGCATCCACATGTGGAAACAGGCCGTCGAGAAGGCGAAGAGCACCGACGTCGACAAGGTGCGCGTCGCGATGATCGGCCAGACCGTCGCCGCACCGTCGGGCTTTACGCTCGCGATGGACGGCAACCATCACCTGCACAAGCCGGTGATGATCGGCGAGATTCGCGGCGACGGGCAGTTCAACGTCGTGTGGAAGACGAAGACCGCCGTGCGCGCGCAACCGTGGAGCCCGTTCATTGCCGGCAACCAGGGCAAGCCGGACATCGTCACGTCGATCCCGGCGTTCCTGCGCCGGCAGCGTGCGGCACTGGCCTGACGCGATGTGGCGCGTCGCGCATCACGCGTGACGCGCCGTCCCCATGCCGATGCGCCCGCCGCGCCGGCCGCGGTTGCCGTCACGAACCGCCCGCGCCGGTGCAGTACCGCCCGAATCCGCTTCCTCAAGCCCGACAGGATTTCCCGATGCCTACACGCTTTCGCCGAGCCGTTCGCGCGATCGCGGCGTGCGCCGCCCTCGCGGGCATGCTGCCGCACGCCGCGTTCGCGCTGACGGCGGCCGATACCGCCGCGCTCGCCGGTGACGACTTCGACGCGAAGACATCCGCGATCGAACGCCTCGCCGCCGACGCCGATCCGCGCGCCGTCGCGGTGCTCGATGCACTGTCGAACGGCGACGCGCTCGCGACCGGCGACGGTCGCCTGCTGATCCAGACCGGCGACACCGCGCACGATGCGCTCACGCAGGCCGTGACGCCGGCCGGCGACGCGCAGCCGGTGATGCTGAACAACCTGCTGCGCACGAAGATCGCGGGCGCGCTGTCGGGCCTCGCGCTCGCATCGCCCGACGTCGCCGCGCGACGCGACGCGATCGATGCGCTGCTGAAGTCGCCCGACCCGGCGCTCAAGCCGATGATCGAGCGCGCCCGCGCGAAGGAAACCGATCCCGCGCTGAAGCGCCGCCTCGACGCACTGTGGGCGATCGCCGCGCTGCACGACGCCGATCCGGCAAAGCGCCTCGAAGCCGTGCAGGTGGTGGCCGCACGCCGCGATCTCGACATGATCGAACAATTGCGCCCGCTCGTCGCGAAGAACGCCGACGGCAGCTACGCGGAACCCGACGCGCGCGTGCGCGACGCCGCGCAGCAAGGGCTCGACGCATTGCATACGCTGCAGCGCCGTGGCGAGATCGTCGGCACGCTGTTCGCGGGCCTGTCGCTCGGCAGCGTGCTGCTGCTCGCCGCGCTCGGCCTCGCGATCACGTACGGGCTGATCGGCGTGATCAACATGGCGCACGGCGAATTCCTGATGATCGGTGCGTACGCAACCTATGTGGTGCAGACGCTGATCCAGCGCTACGCGCCTGGCGCGTTCGACTGGTACCCGCTCGTCGCCGTGCCCGTGTCGTTCGTGGCGGCCGCGCTCGTCGGCATCGTGCTCGAACGGCTCGTGCTGCGGCACCTGTACGGCCGCCCGCTCGAAACGCTGCTCGCAACGTTCGGCGTGAGCCTGATCCTGATCCAGGCGACGCGCATGCTGTTCGGCGCGCAGAACGTGCAGGTCGTGAACCCGTCGTGGATGAGCGGCGGTGTACCCGTGATGCAGAACCTGATCCTGCCGTACAACCGGCTCGCGATCCTCGCGTTCGCGCTCGCGGTGGTGTTCGTCGCGTGGGCCGTGCTGACGAAGACGCGGCTCGGCCTGTTCGTGCGCGCGGTCACGCAGAACCGCCGGATGGCCGCGTGCGTCGGCGTGAAGACCGCACGCGTCGACGCGTATGCGTTCGCATTCGGCGCGGGCATCGCGGGCCTCGGCGGCTGCGCGTTATCGCAGATCGGCAACGTGGGCCCCGATCTCGGCCAGAACTACATCATCGATTCGTTCATGGCCGTCGTGCTCGGCGGCGTCGGACAGATCGCCGGCACCGTGCTCGGCGGCTTCGGGCTCGGCCTCGCGAGCAAGGCGATCGAACCGTTCTGGGGCGCCGTGCTCGCGAAGATCGCGGTGCTCGTGATGATCGTGCTGTTCATCCAGAAACGCCCGCAGGGCATGTTTGCCCCGAAGGGCCGCAGCGCGGAGGCTTGACGTGACTTCCTTCACCGACTCGATATCGAACCCGGTTGCCGGCTCACCGAAACCCGCTGCCGCCGCGCGCGCGGCGGACGGCTTCGCGCTCGGCCTGCCGCCCCGCCCCGCGCTGCTGTCGCGCCGCGCGTGGCTCGCGCTCGTCGCGCTGTGCATCGCGATCGGCATCGGCGTGCCGCTCGCCGCGCTCGTTGCGCCCGAAGCGAGCGCGTTCCATCTGTCCGCGTACGCGATGACGCTCGCCGGCAAGCTGATGTGCTATGCGATCGCCGCGCTCGCGCTCGATCTCGTGTGGGGCTACTGCGGGATCCTGAGCCTCGGCCACGGCCTGTTCTTCGCGCTCGGCGGCTATGCGATCGGCATGTACCTGATGCGCGAGATCGGTCGCGACGGCAAGTACGGCAGCGACCTGCCCGACTTCATGGTGTTCCTCGACTGGCACCAGTTGCCGTGGTACTGGAGCGGCACGCAGCATCTCGCATGGGCGCTCGCGCTCGTCGTGCTGGTGCCGGCCGTGCTCGCCTGGGTATTCGGCTTCTTCACGTTCCGTTCGCGCGTGAAAGGCGTGTACCTGTCGATCATCACGCAGGCGCTGACGTTCGCCGCGATGCTGCTGTTCTTTCGCAACGAGACGGGCTTCGGCGGCAACAACGGCTTCACCGACTTCAAGCGCATCGCGGGCTTCGCCATTACCTCGCCCGGCACGCGCACGGTGCTGTTGCTGCTGACGTTCGCGACGCTGGTGCTGGCGTTCATCGCCGCGCGCGCGATCGTCACGAGCAAGCTCGGGCGCGTCGTCACCGCGGTGCGCGACGGCGAGACGCGGCTGATGTTCCTCGGCTACAGCCCGCTCGCGTACAAGCTGTTCGTGTGGACCGTGTCGGCCGTGCTGTGCGGCATCGCGGGCGCGCTGTATGTGCCGCAGGTCGGCATCATCAATCCCGGCGAGATGTCGCCCGGCAACTCGATCGAAATGGCGATCTGGGTCGCGGTGGGCGGGCGCGGCACGCTGATCGGGCCGATCGTCGGCGCATTCGCGGTGAACGGCGCGAAGAGCCTGTTTACCGCGTACTTCGCCGAATACTGGCTGTTCTTCCTCGGCCTGATCTTCGTGCTCGTGCCGCTGCTGCTGCCGCGCGGGATCATGGGTCTCGTCGAAACCTTGATCGCGAAGGGGAAACGCGCATGAACGGAACGGCCCTGTACCAGTTCACGCCGCCGCTCGAGGACGAACTGCTGACCGTCAGCGGCACCGCGTCGATGGGGCGCGTCGTGCCGCCCGGCATCGACACGTCGCACGGCACGATCCTGTACCTCGAAGATATCGAGGTGAGCTTCGACGGCTTTCGTGCCTTGAAGAAGCTGTCGCTCGCCATCGACGCAGGCGAGCTGCGCTGCGTGATCGGCCCGAACGGCGCCGGCAAGACGACGATGATGGATGTCGTCACCGGCAAGACGCGCCCCGACGCCGGCAGCGTGTTTCTCGGCCAGACGCTGGACCTGTCGCGGATGAGCGAGCCCGAAATCGCGCGCGCGGGCATCGGCCGCAAGTTCCAGAAGCCGACCGTGTTCGAGCAGCATCCGGTGTGGGAAAACCTCGAGCTCGCGATGCAGACCGACAAGGGCTGGCTCGCGTCGCTGCGTGCGCGGCTCGACCGCACGGCACAGGCGAAGATCGAGGAGACACTCGCGCTGATCGGCCTCGAAAGCCATGCGTATCGTGCGGCCGGCGAACTGTCGCACGGGCAGAAGCAGCGGCTCGAGATCGGCATGCTGCTGATGCAGCGCCCGGCGCTGCTGCTGCTCGACGAGCCGGCGGCCGGGATGACCGATCACGAAACGATGGAACTTGCCGAACTGCTGAACACGCTGCGCGGCACCTGCTCGATGATGGTCGTCGAGCACGACATGGAATTCGTCGCGGCGCTCGCGGGCGACACGGGCCGCGTGACGGTGATGGCCGAAGGCGCGGTGCTCGCGCAAGGCACGCTCGACCAGGTCAAGCGCGACGACGCGGTGATCGAGTCTTATCTCGGACGATGATGCGATGCTGAAGATCGAAGCACTGAACCAGTACTACGGCGGCAGCCATATCCTGCGCAACGTGAACCTCGCCGCCGACGACGGCAAGCTCACCGTGCTGCTCGGCCGCAACGGCGTCGGCAAGAGCACGTTGCTGCGCTGTCTGATGGGCGTCGTCGCCGCGAAGAGCGGCAGCGTGTCGTGGCGCGGCACGGCACTCGGCGCACTGCCGCCGTATGCGCGCGTCGCGGCCGGGCTCGCGTACGTGCCGCAGGGCCGCGACATCTTTCCGCGGCTGACCGTCGAGGAAAACCTGCTCGTCGGCGCGGCGAGCCGCAAGGCGCCGTCGAAGGTGCCAGACCGCATCTACGACCTGTTTCCCGTGCTGAAGGACATGCGCGCACGGCGCGGCGGCGACCTGTCGGGCGGCCAGCAGCAGCAGCTCGCGATCGGCCGTGCGCTGATGAGCGAGCCGCAGTTGCTGATCCTCGACGAGCCGACCGAAGGCATCCAGCCGTCGATCATCCAGGACATCGGCCGCACGCTGCGCCAGCTCGTCGACGAATCGCGGATGACCGTGCTGCTCGTCGAACAGTATTACGACTTCGCGCAATCGATCGCGGACAACTACTGGGTGATGAGCCGCGGCGAGATCGTCGCGGGCGGCGATGCGCACGACATGGAGACGAACGGCGTGCGCGAACTGATCGCGGTGTGACGCGCGGCACGGCGGTAGGCACGGCGACGGACATGAGCGGCCGGCTCGCAAGACCCCCGCACGCGGCGCTTTCAACGAACGCGGCATCTGCATTATTGTTCCGGTAGCATCCACGTTTTTCGCGTCCGTTACCCTCGTTTCCCGTTCGCCGCCGATGTCCGCCCCCGATTCGCACGCCCCGCTGTCCCGCCCCGCCGTCGCCAAGTCGTGGCGCGGCCGTCTCGAACTCGGCTTCGAGCGGCACGGCGCGCGCACGACGCTCGCGCACCGGCTGCACGACGGCCCGCTGCGCGTGCAGCGGCCGCTGTATCCGGAAGGCGACGCGATCTGCCACGCGGTGATCGTCCACCCACCGGGCGGTGTCGCGGGCGGCGACCGGCTCGACATCGACATTGCGCTCGGCGACGGCACGCATGCGGTGCTGACGACGCCCGGCGCGACCAAGTGGTACAAGTCGAATGGCCTCGACGCGACGCAGCGCATCGGCATCACGGTCGGCCGTGACGCGAAGCTCGACTGGCTGCCGCAGAACAACCTGTTCTTCGATGCGGCACACGCAGCGCTCGATTTCACGGTGACCCTCGGCACGGGCGCGAGTGCAATCGGCTGGGACGCGACGCAGCTCGGCCGGCAAGCCGCCGGCGAAACCTGGTCGGCAGGCCGCATCGCTTCGGCTTCGGCGCTCGTCGATGCCGACGGCCGGCCGCTCTGGACCGAGCGCGCGCTGCTCGATGCACGCGATCCGCTGCGCGGCGCACTGCAGGGCCTCGCCGGCTTTCCCGCATACGGCACGCTGTGGGCCGCCGGCGCCGCGTGCGACGCCGCGCTGGCCGAAGCGCTCGCCGCCCGGATGCCGTTCGACGGCACGCTGCGCGCGGGCGCGACCTGCGTGACACCGGGCGTCGTGCTCGTGCGCGCGCTGGCGACGTCGATGGAAGCGCTGCAGCGTCACTTCACCGGCTGCTGGCTGCAATTGCGGCCGATCGTGCACGGCGTCGACGCACGACCGCTGCGTCTCTGGCAAACCTGAGCACGCCCGCGCCGCGCACCGTTTCGGCGCAGCACCGCATCGGACGCTGCACGCTACCCATGCACGACGCACCACGAACGCGCATCACACCGTGCCCGATGCACATGGCACGCGCCTTGCTCCTTACATAACCGATACACAACGCACGCAAAACAGCGCGGTGCTACGATGACCCGCGCGTTCGCCCGGTTGCATGCGCCCCGATAAAAATTACGTTTTCCTGAACGTTTGCCTTCATGAAACTGACTCCCCGCGAGAAGGACAAGCTGCTGATCTTCACAGCGGCGCTGCTGGCCGAACGCCGTCGCGCGCGCGGCCTGAAGCTCAACTATCCGGAGGCGGTCGCCTTCATCACCGCCGCGCTGATGGAAGCCGCGCGCGACGGCAAGACGGTCGCCGAGGTGATGCACTACGGCACGACGCTGCTCACGCGCGACGACGTGATGGACGGCGTGCCGGAGATGATTCCCGACATCCAGGTCGAAGCGACCTTCCCCGACGGCACGAAGCTCGTGACCGTCCATCACCCGATTCCGTGAGGCACGCATGATCCCCGGCGAAATCCTCACCGACGACGGCGAACACGAACTGAACGCGGGCCGCGCAACGCTCACGCTCGTCGTCGCGAACACCGGCGACCGCCCGGTGCAGGTCGGCTCGCACTACCACTTCTTCGAAGTCAACGATGCGCTGTCGTTCGACCGCGCGGCCGCACGCGGCTTCCGGCTCAACATCGCGGCCGGCACGGCCGTGCGCTTCGAGCCGGGCCAGACGCGCACCGTCGAGCTCGTCGCGCTCGCGGGCGCGCGCGCCGTCTACGGTTTTCAGGGCAAGGTGATGGGGCCGCTGTAAGCGGCGCCCCGCTCTTCAGGAACAGCACGACATGACACTACGCTTGAGCCGCCGCGCGTACGCGGAAATGTTCGGGCCGACGACGGGCGACCGCGTCCGGCTCGCCGACACCGAACTGCTGATCGAGATCGAACGCGACTTCACGACCTACGGCGAGGAAGTGAAATTCGGCGGCGGGAAAGTGATCCGCGACGGCATGGGCCAGTCGCAGCGCGTGGCCGCCGACGTGCCCGACACGGTCATCACGAACGCGGTGATCCTCGATCACTGGGGCATCGTGAAGGCCGACATCGCGCTCAAGCACGGCCGCATCGCCGCGATCGGCAAGGCCGGCAACCCCGACATCCAGCCGGGCGTGACGATCGCGATCGGCGCGGCCACCGAAGTGATCGCCGGCGAAGGGCTGATCGTGACAGCGGGCGGGATCGACACGCACATTCACTTCATCAGCCCGCAGCAGATCGACGAGGCGCTCGCGTCCGGCGTCACGACGATGCTCGGCGGCGGCACGGGGCCGGCCACCGGCACCAACGCGACGACCTGCACGCCGGGCCCGTGGCACATGGAGCGGATGCTGCAGGCCGCCGACGGCTGGCCGATCAATCTCGGCTTCCTCGGCAAGGGCAATGCGAGCCTGCCGGAACCGCTCGTCGAGCAGATCGCGGCCGGCGCGATCGGGCTGAAGCTGCACGAAGACTGGGGCACGACGCCCGCCGCGATCGACAACTGCCTGTCGGTCGCCGACGACACCGACACGCAGGTCGCGATCCATACCGACACGCTGAACGAAGGCGGCTTCGTCGAATCGACGGTCGCCGCGTTCAAGGGCCGCACGATCCACACGTACCACACCGAAGGTGCGGGCGGCGGCCATGCGCCCGACATCCTGAAGGTGTGCGGCGAGTCGAACGTGCTGCCGTCGTCGACCAACCCGACGCGCCCGTACACGATCAACACGCTCGACGAGCATCTCGACATGCTGATGGTGTGCCATCACCTCGATCCGTCGATCGCCGAGGATCTCGCGTTCGCCGAATCGCGGATCCGCCGCGAGACGATCGCGGCCGAGGACATCCTGCACGATCTCGGCGCGCTGTCGATGCTGTCGTCCGATTCGCAGGCGATGGGCCGCGTCGGCGAAGTGATCATCCGCACGTGGCAGACCGCGCACAAGATGAAGGTGCAGCGCGGTGCGCTCCCGGAAGACAACCCGCGCAACGACAACTTCCGCGCGAAGCGCTACGTCGCGAAGTACACGATCAACCCGGCGCTCACGCACGGCATCGCGCACGAAGTCGGCTCGATCGAGCCCGGCAAGTGGGCCGATCTCGTGCTGTGGGAGCCTGCGTTCTTCGGGATCAAGCCGTCGATGATCCTGAAGGGCGGCATGATCGCGATGGCGCAGATGGGCGACCCGAATGCGTCGATCCCGACGCCGCAGCCGGTTCACTATCGCGAGATGTTCGCGACGCGCGGCGGTGCGCTCGCCCGCACGTCGCTGACCTTCGTGTCGCAGATGGCGGCCGATGCAGGCATCGCGGAGCGCTACGGCCTCGCGAAGCGGATCGTGCCCGTGCGCAACTGCCGCACCGTGACGAAGGCCGACATGATCCACAACGCGTGGCGCCCGTCGATCAGCGTCGATCCCGAAACCTACGACGTGATCGCCGACGGCCAGTTGCTCACCTGCGAACCGGCGACGGTGCTGCCGATGGCGCAGCGCTATTTCCTGTTCTGATTTCCGGCTCCCGATTTCATGCGCACCCTCGACAAACGCATTGCCCCGAACGTGAAGCTCGCCGCGTCGCTCGTCGCACGCGCGCCGACGCTCACGCTCGCCTATGACGCCCGCTGCAAGAGCCGCCTCGCGGCGACGCTCGACACCGGCGAAGACGTCGCGGTCCTGCTGCCGCGCGGCACCGTGCTGCGCGACGGCGACGTGCTCGTCGCCGACGACGGCGCGCTCGTGCGCGTTGCCGCCGCGCCCGAGACCGTGCTGCTCGTGCGCGCGGCCGACCCGCTCACGCTGATGCGCGCCGCGTACCATCTCGGCAACCGCCACACGCCGGTCGAGATCGGCGACGGCTACCTGAAGCTCGAAGCCGATCCGGTGCTCGCCGACATGCTGCGCCGGCTCGGCACGCAGGTCGAAGAAGCGCACGCGCCGTTCCAGCCGGAAGCCGGCGCGTATGGCGGCGGCCACAAGCACGGGCATGACGCGACGTTCGCCGAGGATTACGCGCTCGCGCAGCAGGTATTCGGCGACCATCACGGCCACTCGCATTCGCACGATCACGATCACGATCACGATCATCAGCATGGTTCCGGATGCACGCACGGCCACGGCCATGACCACCACTGAACTCGTCGCGCTGCTGCACCTCGCGTCGCCGGCACTGCCGATCGGTGCGTACAGCTATTCGCAGGGCCTTGAAGCCGCGCTCGACGCGAACCTGATCCACGACGCCGATTCCGCGCGCGACTGGATCGCCAGCGGCCTGACCGATGTGCTTGCGCACGGCGAGTTGCCGTTTCTCGCGCACCAGCTCGCACGCTGGCACGCGCACGACACGTCCGCGCTTGCCGCCGAAAACGCCTGGTTCATCGCGAGCCGCGAATCGGCCGAACTGCGCCGCGAAACCGAACAGATGGGCTGGTCGCTCGCGCAGCTGTGCGCCTCGCTCGAATGGGGCGATGCCGCGCGCCGCGCGACGCTCGCGTCGATCTCGCCGGTCGCGCTGCCGACCGCATTCGCCTACGCGGCCGCCATGCACGATGCCAGCGCCGACGCGACGCTCGCCGCGTACGCATTCGGCTGGGTCGAGAACCAGACGTCCGCCGCGCTGAAGGCCGTGCCGCTCGGCCAGCTCGCCGGGCAGCGCATCATCGTCGCGCTGCGCGGCGCGATCGACGCGGCCGCGCGCCGCGCGCTCGCGACGCCGCCCGACGCCATCAACACGTTCGCGCCGCAGCTCGGCATCCTGTCCGCGCGGCACGAAACCCAGTACTCGCGGTTGTTCCGCTCCTGAACCCCATCGCCCGACCATGAACGCACCTGCCCCCTCCTCCGCCCGCCGCACGAAGAAACTGCCGCCGCTGCGCGTCGGCATCGGCGGCCCCGTCGGCTCCGGCAAGACCACGCTGCTCGAAATGCTGTGCAAGGCGATGCGCGACCGGTACGACCTCGTCGCGATCACGAACGACATCTACACGAAGGAAGACCAGCGGCTGCTGACGGTGGCCGGCGCGCTGCCCGAAGAACGCATCATGGGCGTCGAGACGGGCGGCTGCCCGCACACGGCGATCCGCGAGGATGCCTCGATCAACCTCGAAGCCGTCGACCGGATGCTGGCGCGCTTTCCGGACGCCGACATCGTGTTCATCGAATCGGGCGGCGACAATCTCGCGGCAACCTTCAGCCCCGAGCTGTCGGACCTGACGATCTACGTGATCGACGTCGCGGGCGGCGAGAAGATTCCGCGCAAGGGCGGCCCCGGCATCACGAAGTCCGACCTGCTCGTGATCAACAAGACCGACCTCGCCCCGCTGGTCGGTGCGAACCTCGACGTGATGGCGTCCGACACGCGGAAGATGCGCGGCGAGCGGCCTTACGTGATGACGAACCTGAAGGCACTCGAAGGCGTCGCGGACGTGATCGCATTCATCGAGAAGAAGGGATTGCTGACGGTCTGAGCGGCGTGGCGGCGGCACACGTCGCCGCCGCGCATGGGCGGCATTGCGCC
Organism: Burkholderia arboris; assembly: GCF_902499125.1. Classification (GTDB taxonomy): domain Bacteria; phylum Pseudomonadota; class Gammaproteobacteria; order Burkholderiales; family Burkholderiaceae; genus Burkholderia; species Burkholderia arboris. The sequence goes on along the minus strand of NZ_CABVPX010000041.1, from coordinate 55,065 downwards.
GCCCGCCGTCTATTCGTCGTCGGACGTGTCCTGCGCGTCCTGCAGCATGCGCTCGCCGCGTTCGGCAGGCGGCAGCAGCGCCGCGAGCACGTCGACCGTGCGCGCGGTCGCGCCGCGGTGACGCGATGCGAAGGCCGCACCGGCCGCCCCCATCGCGATACGCCGCGCCTTGTCGGCGAACAGCGCGTCGAGCACGTGCGCGAGATCGAGCGGATCCGCAACCTGCATCGCCGCGCCGGCCGCGACCGCGTCGGCGGTCGCCTGCGTGAAGTTGAACACGTGCGGGCCGATCAGCACCGGCACGCCGACCGCGCACGCTTCGATCAGGTTCTGGCCGCCGAGCGGCAGCAGGCTGCCGCCGATGAATGCGATGTCGGCGGCCGCGTAATACGCGCCGAGTTCGCCCATCGAATCGCCGAGCAGCACCGTCACGTCGTCCGGCAGCGGTTCGGCGGCCGGCTGGCCGGCCGCGAGCGCGGCCGCGTCGGCGGCCCACACCGAGCGGCGCACGGACTTGAGCCCGCCGCGCGCGACGAGCGCCTCGACTTCGGCGAAACGCTGCGGATGACGCGGCACGAGCACCAGCAGCGCGCCGGGCGTGCGCATTTCCGCGAACGCCTGCAGCACCAGCGCTTCTTCGTTCTCGCGCGTGCTGGCGGCCACCCACACGGGCCGCGTGCCGATCGCGTCGCGCCACGCATGGCCGCGCGCCGCGAGTTCCGGCGGCGTCGTCATGTCGAACTTCAGGTTGCCGAGCACGGTCACGTTGCGCGCGCCGAGCGACGTGAGCCGCTCCGCATCGGCCGGGCTCTGCGCGAGCACGCGCGAGAACCCGCCGAACACGTCGCGCGTCGCCGCGCCGAACTTCGCCGCGCGCCGGAACGAACGCGCGGACATCCGTGCATTGGTCAGCACGAGCGGCACATCCGCGCGACGGCATTCGTCGATCAGCGTCGGCCACACCTCGGTTTCCATCACGAGGCCGAGCGTCGGCCGCCAGGCACGCAGGAAGCGCCGCACCGCGCCCGGCATGTCGTAGGGCAGGTAGCAGCGCAGCACGCGATCGCCGAAGATCTGTTCGCCGGTCGCGCGGCCGCTCGGCGTCATGTGCGTGAGCAGGATGCGCGCATCGGGGCGCGCGTGCATCAGCGCGTCGATCAGCGGCTGCGCGGCGCGTGTCTCGCCGACCGACACCGCATGCACCCAGATCAGCGGCGTGCGGTCGTCGCGCGAGCGGCCGGTCACGTGGCCGAAGCGTTCGCCGATGTGTTCGCGATAGCCGCGCTCCTTGCGCGAGCGCACGTAGAGCCGGATGACCGCGGCCGGCGCGACGAGCCACCACAGCGCGCGATAGATCACCCTCAGCATGCCGCGGCCCTCGTGTTGCGTCGAAGCAGGGGCGCGCTCAAACCAGCGCCCTGCCCTTCAGGCGCTCGAGAATGCCGAGCGGCGCGCATTCGCGGCGGACCATCGCATCGACCGGCAGGAAGAACGTCTGTTCGAGCATGAACTGGCCCGACATCACAGCGTGCGAAGTCTGATCCGAGAAACATATCCACACGCAACCCGGCGGAAACGGCATCGTCTCCTGCGGGCTCGTCTTCTGGTAGTCGAGATCGGCCTTCATGCTGTCGTGCAGGTTCAGCATCAGGTGGTCGTACGCGCTGCGCGGCGACTTCGTCACGTGCAGCAGGTTCAGCAGCCACGCGGCGCCCGGCAGTTGCGGCCTGATCGACGGCAGGAAGCGCTTCGCAACGTCCTCGAACGGCTCGCCGACACGCCATACGCGCGGCACGCCGGCCGGGTTCACGTTCGTGAACACGCGCAGGATCCGCTCGCCGTAATTCGGCCGCGACGGGAACGCGTCGACGTGCAGCCGGCTGTCGTCCTTGCGCCACGACGTCTGGCGCGTCTCGACCTGCATCAGCCGCAGGCTCGTCGGCGCGACGCGCAGCTTGCCGCGGTATTCGGGAAAGAGGCCGTCGACGAGCGAGCCGGCCTGCTGCTGGAAGCGCGCGACGAGCGCGCGCACGGCCGATTGCGTGACGCTGTCGCCGAGCACGCCGGCGAGCGCGCCGCCGTTCGGCGCGAGGCTGATGTTCTTGCGTTTCGGATCGGCGAGCGCCGGATCGAGCAACGCTTCCTCGCCGCCTTCGATCGCGAAGCGCAGATGCGGGAAATACAGCACCTTGCCTTCCTCGACCGCGGCGAGCAGTTGCTCGCGCGGCGCCGACAGGTTGTGTCCGCTCCAGTCGGCGGACGGGACTTCGATGATCTGGGATTCGCTCATGATCGGTTCGCGTGAGTGACAGCGTTACAGGAGACCGAAGCCCGCGAGCGCCGACTTCACCTGCGCGATCGACGGGGGCTGCCCCGCCGTGCCGAGATTGACGACGTTCGGCGACCAGTAGCCGCCGGTCCGCCAGGCCGTCGCGAAATTGTACAGTTCGACCGTCGGACGCTTCAGCGCGGCCGCGATGTGAACCAGACCTGTATCAACCCCGACGGTCGCGGCCGCGCCGTCGATCAGACCGACCACGGCCGGCAACGACAGCTTCGGCGGCACGATCGCCGCCGCACCGAACTCCTTCGCGAGCCGCTCGCTGGTCGCGCGCTCCGCGTCGTTGCCCCACGGCAGCACGAGCGATGCGCCGCGCCGCACGAGCGCCTGGCCGAGCTCGATCCACGCGGCGTCCGGCCACTGCTTGTCGGCGCGCGACGTCGCATGGACGAACACGACGTACGGCACCGGCAGGTTCAGGCCGAGCGCGGCCACCGCGAGTGCCGCCGCGCGCGTGTCGAGGCCGAAGTCGACCGGATCGGCCGGCGTCGGCGCCGGATCGCCCAGCGCCGACGCGACGAGCTGCCGCGAGCGCTCGACGACGTGCGTGCGCGGCGCGATCGGCACGCGCTTGCGATAGAAGAAGCGCACCGGCCATTCATAGCCGGCGCCGTCGGTACGGTTGCCGAGCCCGACGAGCGGGCCGCGCGCCCAGCTTGCGACCCAGGCCGTCTTGATGAGGCCCTGGCAGTCGATCACGAGGTCGTACTGCTCGGCCGCGAGGCGCTGGCGGAACGCGCGGATCTCGCGCCACGTGGCGCCCGACAGCGGCTTCTTGCGCCAGCGGCGCAGCGAGAACGGCAGCACGTTGCGCACGCCGTCGACGAGCCGCACGAGGTCGACGAAGCTTTCCTCGACGAGCCAGTCGATCTGCGCATCGGGGTGGCGGCGCCGGATATCGGCGATCACCGGCATGTTGTGCACGACGTCGCCCAGCGACGACACGCGCACGATCAGGATCTTTTGCACGCTGAAAAAACGCCGGCTGGCAGCCGGCGACAAGCATAAAGGGGGGATTTTATCTCGCCCGGCGGGCCGGACAGACAAAAAGCGGCCGCACGCCCGTGGCGTGCGCCGCTTTTCGGGAGGATCGCGGCCGATGACCCGGCCGCGGCGCCGCTGGCGGCCCGCAGGCCGCCGGCGCTCAGAACGGCAGCTTGACGTCCGGCTTCGCGGCCGTCAGCACGCGGCGGAAGTCTTCCTGGATGCGCCTGAGCCCTTCCTTCGTCTCGGATTCGAAGCGCATCACGACAACCGGCGTGGTGTTCGACGAACGCGCGAGGCCGAAGCCGTCCGGGTACTCGACGCGCAGGCCGTCGATCGTCACGACTTCCTCGGCGCCGTCGAACTTCGCCTCTTTCTGCAGCTTGTCGATCAGGCGGAAGTTCTCGCCCTCGTCGAGCCACAGCTGCAGCTCGGGCGTGCTCATCGCGTCCGGCAGCCCGTTGAGCAGCGCGCTCGGATCGGCCGTCTTCGTGAGGATCTCGAGCAGGCGCGCCCCCGTGTAGAGGCCGTCGTCGAAGCCGTACCAGCGATCCTTGAAGAACACGTGGCCGCTCATTTCACCGGCGAGCGGCGCACCCGTCTCGCGCAGCTTCGCCTTCACGAGCGAGTGGCCCGTCTTCCACATCAGCGGCTCGCCGCCCTTCGACTTGATCCACTGCGCGAGGTGGCGCGTGCACTTCACGTCGTAAATGATCTGCGCGCCCGGGTTGCGCGACAGCACCTCTTCCGCGAACAGCATCAGCTGGCGGTCCGGATAGATGATCTGGCCGTCCTTCGTGACGACGCCGAGGCGGTCGCCATCGCCGTCGAACGCGAAGCCGAGCTCGGCATCGGTGTCCTTCAGCGCCTGGATCACGTCCTGCAGGTTTTCCGGGTGCGCGGGATCGGGGTGGTGGTTCGGGAACGTGCCGTCGATGTCGGTGAAGCGCTCGACGAGTTCGCAGCCGAGCGCCTTGAACAGGCGCGTCGCGAGCGGGCCGGCGACGCCGTTGCCGGCGTCGACGACGAGCTTCAGCGGCCGCGCGAGCTTCACGTCGCCGACGATGCGCGCGATGTACTGATCGGCGACGTCGATCTCCTCATAGGTGCCGCTGCCCGACTCGAAGCGCTCGTCGACAATGCGGCGGTACAGCGCCTGGATCTGCTCGCCGTAGATCGCGGCGCCGCGCAGCACCATCTTGAAGCCGTTGTAGTCGGGCGGGTTGTGGCTGCCCGTGACGACGATGCACGAATCGACGCGGCGCTCGCCGCCCTTCAGCGCCAGCGGCACGTTCGCCGCGAAATAACCGACCGGCGTGGGCACCATCCCGACGTCGACGACGTCGACGCCCGCCGCACGCAGGCCGTCGGCCAGCGCACCGACGAGTTCCGGCCCGGACAGACGGCCGTCGCGCGCGACGACGACCGCGTCGCCGCCCTGTGCACGCACTTCGCTGCCGAATGCCCGGCCGATCCCGCGCGCGGTGTCGACGTCGAGTGTCTTGCCGACCACGCCACGAATGTCATATGCCTTGAAGATGGATTGGGAGATCATCGATTCACTTCTCTCTCAGTTGCGTGCATGGAAAATTGTCAGGCCTGCGTGGCTGCCTCTCGCCGGTGCCGCGCATGATACATGCCTGCCGGCGGAACACGGAGCGGAACGGCTGGAGCGGCCGCGATCCCACTTATAATCGCGGGTTTTGATGACGCGCATGTCGCCCATTTTAATGCCTAGCCGTCCCGCCGCCGCCAACCCGCAGCCTCCGGCCGCCCCCCGCGCGTGCCGCCCCAGCGCATGCTGAAGCGCTTCGGCAACCCGGACGTCGCGAAGGCCGTCGCGAACCTCGTCTGGCTGGGGCTCGAACGGCTCACGCAGATCGGCGTCGCGATCGCGATCAGCGGCCTGCTGGCCCGTTATTTCGGGCCAGATGTGTTCGGCAAATGGCAGTATGCGAATACGCTTCTCCTGGTACTGGCGCCGCTCACCTGGGTGTGCGGCGCGGAAATCCTCGTCCCGACCATCGTCCAGCGCCCGCCCGCCCAGCTCGGCGCGGTGCTCGGCAGCGCGTTCGCGCTGCGCATCGCCGTGTCGGCCGCCGCGCTCGCCGCGACCTGGATCGCGATCGCCGCGGGCGCGTTCGACCCGCTGGTCGGCGCGATGCTCGCGGGCCTGGCGGTCACGATGGTGTTCCGCGAGCCGTTCGTCGGCGTGATCAACGCGTGGCTGCAGAGCATGACCTACAGCAAGCCGCAGCTCGTCGCCAGCATGATCACCGCGCTCGCCAAGGCGCTGCTCGTGTGGCTGCTGGTCCGCGCGGCGGCCGGCCCCGCACGCTTCGCGTGGCTGTGGGCGCTCGAGGCCGCCGCAATCGGCTTCGCGCTGCTGCTGTACTACCGGCATCGCAACGGCGGCACGCTCGGCTGGACGCTCGACAAGCCGTTGTTCAGGCACTTTGCGACGGCCGGCACCGTGTTCTGGCTCGGCCTCATCTGCATGTACCTGTTCCTGAAGCTCGACCGCCTGATGCTCGAGCGCCACGTGTCGTTCGCCGATCTCGGCCGCTATTCGGCCGCGCAGCAGCTCAACGAGAACTGGATCACGCTCGCGCTGATGCTCGCGCAGACGATCGCGCCCGCCTTCGTCTACCGCGTGCAGGACGTCGCGCGGCTGCGCCGCAACATCGTCCGGCTGATCGCGATGACGGCCTGCCTGATGACGGCCGGCGCGCTCGTGCTCGACGCGGCCGCCCCGCTGATCGTCGGCAAGGTGTTCGGCCACGGCTACGAGGCATCGGTCGACATCTTCCGCTGGGCCGTCTGGCTGTCCGTGCCGGCCGGCATCGAGGCGATAGGCAATCTTATCGTTCTCAAATATCAAGCAAAATTCGTGTTGCTGTCGAAATGGCTGCTCGCGCTGGCGATCGCCGCGCTCGTCAACCTGTTCGCGATCCCGCGGCTCGGCCTGTACGGCGCGCTCGTCGGGCTGGCGGCCGGCTACCTGGCCGCCGCCGCCGTCAACTTTTATTACATCCGTTTCAAGCTGCGAACATGACGTCCCCTGATTGCCCGCCCCCGCTCGACGACGTGGCCGTGCTGATGCCGGCCTACAACGGGCACGACGACGTCGTCCGGACCCTCGCGTCGTTTCGCGAGGATGCGCCCGTCCACGTGCTGATCGTCGACGATGGCAGCACGCCGCCGATCGTCGCGCCCGACCTGCCGGGCCTGTCGATCGACGTGCTGCGCATGCCGCAGAACGGCGGCATCGAACGCGCGCTCGCGGCCGGCATCGACGCGCTCGCGGCCCGCGGCTTCCGCTATGCGGCACGCATCGATGCCGGCGACCTTTCCGCGCCGCAGCGCCTCGCGAAGGAGCGCGCGTTTCTCGGCGCCCACCCGAACGTGGCCTGCGTCGGCATGTGGACGCAGGTCGTGTCGCGCGCCGGCGAGCCGCGCTTCATGCTGACGCCGCCCGCCGATCCGCGCACGCTGCGCCGCACGCGCTTCCTGCGCTCGCCGCTCGTGCATCCGTCGGTCATGCTGCGCATCGACGCCGTGCGCGAAGTGGGCAACTATCGCGCGAAATACCGTGCGGCCGAGGATCTCGATCTTTTTTTGCGGTTAATGCAACGCTACGATTGCGCGAACCTGCCGGAACTCGGCCTGTATTACGAGCTTAACGAGGGCGGGATCAGCGCGACCAAACGCCGGCGCCAGCTGGTATCGACGCTCACGCTGCTGCTGCGCCACTTCAACGCGCTGAACCCGTACGACTGGGCCGGCCTCGCCAAGAACCTGCTGCATTTCGTGACGCCGTACCGTACGCTGCAGCGGATCAAGCAGACGCTGTTCGCCGCGCGGCCGTCCGCCTGACGCGTTTCCGGCATTTTCGACGCTTTATTTTTTCTTTTTTTCATGTCCGCCACCTCCCCGCTGCGCATTGCGCTCGTCTGCAACACGGCCTGGGCGATCCATACCTATCGCCACGGGCTGATCCGTGCGCTCGTCGCGCGCGGCGCCGAGGTCGTCGTGATCGCGCCGCACGACCGCACGGTGCCCTTGCTCGAGCAGATGGGCTGCCGCTACGTGGCGCTCGCGGTCGCGTCGAAGGGCACGAGCCCGCGCGAGGATCTCGGCACGCTCGCCGCGCTGGCGCGCCATTACCGCGCGCTGAAGCCCGATCTCGTGTTCCATTACACGATCAAGCCGAACATCTACGGCTCGGTTGCCGCGTGGCTCGCGCGCGTGCCGTCGATCGCGGTGACGACGGGCCTCGGCTACGTGTTCATCCAGAAGAGCCGCGCGGCGAGCGTCGCGAAGCGCCTGTACCGGTTCGCGTTCCGCTTCCCGCGCGAAGTGTGGTTCCTGAACCGCGACGATCTCGCGACCTTCACCGACGAGCAGTTGCTCGCGCACCCCGATCGCGCGCGGCTGCTGCACGGCGAAGGCGTCGATCTCGAACAGTTCTCGCCGGTGCCGCTGCCCGCCGGCGACGCCCCCGTCTTCATCCTGATCGGCCGGCTGCTGTGGGACAAGGGCGTGCGCGAATACGTCGAGGCCGCGCGCCTCGTGCGGGCCCGCGTCCCGGACGCGCGCTTCCAGCTGCTCGGGCCGCTCGGCGTCGACAATCCGAGCGCGATCGGCCGCGCGGATGTCGACGCGTGGGTCCGCGAAGGCGTCATCGAATATCTCGGCGAGGCGCACGACGTACGCCCGCACATCGCGGCGGCCGACTGCGTCGTGCTGCCGTCGTATCGCGAAGGCGTGCCGCGCACGCTGATGGAAGCGTCGGCGATGGGCCGCCCGATCGTCGCGACCGACGTGCCGGGCTGCCGCGACGTCGTCGCCGACGGCGAAACCGGCTTCCTGTGCCGCGTGCGCGACAGCGCAAGCCTCGCGGAGCAACTGCTCCGCATGATCGAACTCGGAACGGCCGGACGCGACGCGATGGGCGCACGCGGCCGGCAGAAGGTCACGGCGGAATTCGACGAACAGCAAGTCGTCGAACGCTACCGGCGTACCATCCATTCGTTAACCGGTATCACCCTCTGAAGGAGCGCATCAGCAATGACCGCTAAAGGCACCATCCTCGTCACCGGCGGAGCGGGCTATATCGGCTCGCATACGACCGTCGAGCTGCTCGGCAACGGCTACGACGTCGTGATCGTCGACAACCTCGTCAACAGCAAGTCCGAGTCCGTGCGGCGCATCACGCAGATCACGGGCAAGACGCCCGCGTTCCACCAGGTCGACGTGTGCGACGAAGCCGCGCTCGCGAAGGTGTTCGACGCGCACCCGATCACCGGCACGATTCACTTCGCGGCGCTCAAGGCCGTCGGCGAATCGGTCGAGAAGCCGCTCGAGTACTACCAGAACAACATCGGCGGCCTGCTCGCCGTGCTCAAGGTCATGCGCGAGCGCAACGTCAAGCAGTTCGTGTTCAGCTCGTCCGCGACCGTGTACGGCGTACCCGAGCGCTCGCCGATCGACGAATCGTTCCCGCTGTCCGCGACGAACCCGTACGGCCAGTCGAAGCTGATCGCCGAGCAGATCCTGCGCGATCTCGAAGTCTCGGACCCGACGTGGCGGATCGCCACGCTGCGCTATTTCAACCCGGTCGGCGCACATGCGAGCGGGCTGATCGGCGAGGATCCGGCCGGCATCCCGAACAACCTGATGCCGTATGTCGCGCAGGTCGCGGTCGGCAAGCTGGAAAAGCTGCGCGTGTTCGGCTCCGACTACCCGACGCCGGACGGCACGGGCGTACGCGACTACATCCACGTCGTCGATCTCGCGAAGGGGCACATCGCCGCGCTCGACGCGCTGACGAAGCGCGACGCGAGCTTCGTCGTGAACCTCGGCACCGGCCAGGGCTACAGCGTGCTGGAAGTCGTGCGCGCGTTCGAGAAGGCGTCGGGCCGCCCGGTGCCGTACGAGCTCGTCGCACGCCGCCCGGGCGACATCGGCGAGTGTTACGCGAACCCGCAGGCCGCGGCCGACATCATCGGCTGGCGTGCCGCGCTCGGTATTGAAGAAATGTGTGCCGACCACTGGCGATGGCAGGAGGGGAACCCGCGCGGTTTTGTATAATCCGCTGTCCATTTTTCGAGCGATCCCATGCTCAGCTTCGCGTCCGGCTTCATCGTCTCCCTGCTCGTCACGCTGTTCATCGTGCGCTACGCGCACCTTCACGAGAAATTCTCGATCGACAGCGACCTGGCCGGCGTGCAGAAATTCCACGTGCGGCCCGTGCCGCGGGTCGGGGGCATCGGGATCCTCGCAGGCGTCGTCGCGTCGGCGCTGCTGCTCACGGAACGCTACCCGACGATTGCCGGCAGCATTCTCGGCATCGTGGCCTGCGGGATGCCGGCGTTCCTGTCCGGCCTCGTCGAGGACCTGACCAAACGCGTGTCGCCGCGCGCGCGGCTGCTCTGCACGATGGGCGCGGCCGCGCTTGCATTCTGGCTGATGAACATCGCGGTCACGCGCATCAGCGTGCCGCCGCTCGACTTCCTGCTCGGCTACGTCGCCATTTCGGCATTCGTCACCGTGCTCGCGGTCGCGGCGCTCGCGAATGCGATCAACATCATCGACGGCTTCAACGGCCTCGCGTCGATGGTCAGCTTCATGATGTTCGCGTCGCTCGCGTACGTGGCGTTCCAGGTCCGCGACCCGGTCGTGATGTCCGCGTCGATCATCATGATGGGCGCCGTACTCGGCTTCTTCCTGTGGAATTTCCCGGCCGGGCTGATCTTCCTCGGCGACGGCGGCGCGTATTTCATCGGCTTCATGCTCGCGGAACTCGCGATCATGCTCGTGATGCGCAACCGCGAGGTATCGGCGTGGTACCCCGTGCTGCTGTTCATGTATCCGATCTTCGAGACCTGCTTCTCGATCTACCGGAAGAAATTCATCCGCGGCATGTCGCCCGGCATTCCGGACGGCGTGCACCTGCACATGCTCGTGTACAAGCGGCTGATGCGCTGGGCCGTCGGCACGAAGCACGCGCACGACCTGACGCGCCGCAATTCGCTGACGTCGCCGTACCTGTGGCTGCTGTGCCTCGTCGCGGTGATCCCGGCGACGCTGTTCTGGCGGCACACCGTGCACCTGTTCGTGTTCGTCGTGCTGTTCGCGCTGACCTACGTGTGGCTGTACATCAGCATCGTGCGGTTCCGCGCGCCGCGGTGGATGGTGGTGCGCAAGCACCGGCACAGCCGCTGAACACCTGGGCCGCTCACGACCCGGCATGAAAAAAGCGCCCCGCGGGGCGCTTTTCTTTTGGGCGAAACAGCGGCCGCGGGTGGCCGCGCCGCCGCGGCACGGCCGTCAGCGGTTCGACGCGACCCGCACGCTCTTCAGGGCCGGCACGGTGGCCGTCTGATACTCGGGCACCCAGCGCCGCAGGTCGCGCCGCACTTCGTCGTCGGGCAGCACGCGATGCTGCATCAGCCACGGCAGCAACTCGTCGAGGAAATTGTCCGGCGTTTCGCGCGCACGTGCGATCCGCAGCTTCGGATGCGGCGTGCGCGTCGTCGCCTCGTCGTCCGCGAGCAATTCCTCGTAGAGCTTCTCGCCCGGCCGCAGCCCGGTGAACTCGATGCGGATCTGTTCTTCCGAGAAACCGTACAGGCGGATCAGGTCGCACGCGAGATCGACGATCTTCACCGGTTCGCCCATGTCGAGAATGAAGATCTCGCCGCCATGCCCCATGCTCGATGCCTGCAGCACGAGCTGCGACGCTTCCGGGATCGTCATGAAGAAGCGCGTGATCTCCGGGTGCGTGACCGTCACCGGGCCGCCCTTCGCGATCTGCTGCTGGAACTTCGGAATCACGCTGCCGGCGCTGCCGAGCACGTTGCCGAAGCGCACCGTCTCGAACTGCGTGCGCCCGCTCGTCTGCTGCAACGCCTGGCAGGCCATTTCGGCCAGGCGCTTGCTCGCGCCCATCACGTTGGTCGGATTGACGGCCTTGTCGGTCGAGATCAGCACGAAGTGACGCACGTCGTGGCGGATCGCCGCACGTGCCACGCGATAGGTGCCGAGCACGTTGTTGCGCAGCGCCTGCCACGCGTTGTGCTCCTCCATCAGCGGCACGTGCTTGTAGGCGGCCGCGTGGAACACGATGTGCGGTGCGTGGCGCGACATCACCTGGTCGAGCAGCAGCGAATCTTTCGCATCGCCGATGATCGGCAGGACCGGCAGATCGGGGAAGCGCTCGCGCAGCTCCTCGGTCAGCCGGTACATCGCGTATTCGGACAGGTCGAACGCGACGAGTTGCGCCGGCGCGAAGCGCAGGATCTGCCGGCACAGCTCGGAGCCGATCGAGCCACCCGCGCCCGTCACCATCACGACACGGCCACGCAGCAGCGCCTCGACGTGCGGCGTGTCGATCGTCACGGCGTCGCGGCCGAGCAGATCCTCGAGATCGATGTTCCGTACCTGCGACAGGAAGCCCTGCCCCGGCATCAGCGCGGTCAGCGAAGGCAGCACCATCGCCTTCACGCCGGCCCGCACGCACAGCGTCGCGACGCGGCGCTGCACCTCGACCGACGCCGACGGAATCGCGATGATCGCGTATTCGACCTTCATCGCGTCGGTCCAGTGCTTGAGGTCGTTGAACGAGCCCAGCACCTTGTAACCGTAGACCTCCCGGCCCTGCTTGGTGACGTCGTCATCGAGCAGACCGACGAGACGCCACTCGCCGGAGCGCGACAGTTCGCGCGCGAGGCTCGCGCCGGCCGTGCCCGCGCCGAGCACCAGCACCGGCTTGCCCTTCCCGACGAGCCCGCCGTACAGGTAATACTCCTTGGTCGCGCGATACAGCGCGCGCGCGCCGCCCATCGCCAGGAACAGCATCAGCGGCGACACGAGCAGCACCGAGCGCGGAATGATCGGCACCGGCTGGAACATTACCGCGCCGATCATCACGATCACGCCGCCGCCGCCCACTGCCTTCGCAATGCGCATCAGGTCGGGCAGGCTCGCAAACACCCACAGCCCGCGATACAGGCCGAACACGTGGAACATCAGCGCGTACACGGGCAGCACCCACGTCAGCGCCATCAGCGCGCCGCCGAGGAAATCGGGCGGAACGCTACCGTTGAAGCGGACGAGATAGGCGAACAGCCAGGCGGCAAGTACCGCCAGCAGGTCGAACAGGAAAGCACTCAGTGACAGCCAAGATGCTTTGGATCGCAACATCGGCGGGAGACCTCAAGATTTGTTTTCGGTGACCGTACCGACCCGGCGCCAGCGCACGTCGATCGCGCAGCCAATACACGCCAGCACGCCATACCAGGCGGCCAACAGCCCCCACTGCTGCATGGCCGGGCGGTCCAATGCCCACAGGCCTGTGATTATGCCCGCGAGCATCACGAGGTACCAGTAAATGGCGGTGCGCCGATGGCCCGTGCCGGAGCGCACCATTCGCTGATAGTAATGCTCCCGGTGCGCCTGCCAGAACTTTTCCCCGCGTAACAAACGTCTCGCAAGTGTTACAGATGCATCGGCAATAAAGGGCGAGAACACCATCGCCGGAAACCAGATCGGCCAGACCCCGCCGCGCCAGCCCCAGTAGCCGAGCGCGCCCGCCATGAACCCGAGCGGAATCGAGCCCGCGTCGCCGAGAAACAGCTTCGCCGGATGGAAATTCAGCAGCAGAAAGCCGAACGCGGCGCCCGCAATCGCCGTGCCGCCCACGACGAGATCCGGCGCCGGCTGCGCACCGGCCAGCGCGGCGGCCGCATAGGCGCCGAAGCCGAACAGCGCCATGCCGCCGGCGAGACCGTCCGCGCCGTCCATGAAGTTGTACAGATTGGTCAGCCAGATCATCCCGAAACCGACGCCGGCAAGGAGCCACCACGGCGCGGCGGCCGGATAGACGGCGATCAGCGCGACGACCGCGGCAAGGTGCGCGGCGAACCGGACCCGCGCCGGCAACCCGCGCCGGTCGTCGAGCTGCGACAGCGCGGCCAGCCCGGCGGCGGCCACCGCCACCAGCCACATCGACGGCGCAAGCCACAGGATCGCGATCACGGACACGGGCACGATGCCCCAGCCGCCGACGCGCGGGGTCGGCAGCGTATGCAGCGAACGGTCGTTCGGAATATCGGTCGCGAGTCGCCAGGCCAGCCCCGTGGCGAGCAGCGTCCGCAGGATGAGCGTCGAGGCGACGGCGGCGGCCAGAGCCACTCCGGTCGCCGTGAGCCACGTGGTAATCGCGGGATGCATATTGTCTATTTCTGTCTGTCGCGCGAACGATACCACGCGGCGGTCGCTTCGAGGCCCTGCCGCGTCGTATGGGGCGGTTGCCAGTCCAGCACGCGCTTCATGCGGCCGGCATCGAGCTGCAGGCTGCCGGTCAGGCGCTCGACGGCGGCGCTGCGGCCGGTCAGCCTGCCGAGTGCGCGCAGCAGCGCGACGGGTACCGGGAACAGCCGCGCCGGCCGGCCGAGCGCAGCACCGACCATCCGCAGCAATCCGGCGACCGACGGCGCATCGTCGTCGGCGACATGAAAGCATTCGCCCGCGGCCCGCGGGTCGATCGCGCAGCGCAGCAGCGCGTCCGCGAGATTGTCGACGTAGACGAGGCTGCGACGCGCCGCTATTGCACCCAGCGGGAGCGGCAGCCCTCGCGACACGGCATCCATCATCCGCAGGAAGTTCGCGCGCACGCCGGGACCGTAGACGAGCGGCGGACGGACGACGACCACGTCGATACCCGCGCGCAACCCGAATTGCGCGAGCGCCTGTTCCGCGCGCCATTTCGAACGCCCATAGGGATCCAGCGGCACAGGCACGGCGTCTTCCGCGAGCGGCACGCCGCGATCGCCCTCGCCGACCGCCTTGATGCTGCTGGCGAACACGAAGCGGCGGGCGCCGTGCGCGCGCGCCGCCTCGGCCACGCGCAGCGTCCCCGCGACGTTGGTCGCCTCGAATGCGGCATCCGGATCGGGCGACTCGTCGCGCATCACGTGAACGCGCGCAGCCAGGTGAATCACGCAGTCGGCTTCGAGATCGGCCGGCCACGCGTCGACCAGCCCGGCGAAATCCGGTGCATCGTGCACCCATTCGCGAACCCCGTCGACGCACCCGCCGGGACGGCGCACCAGCGCCGTGACCGTATGGCCCGCCGCGAGCGCCAGCCGGCAGACCGCGCGGCCGACGAAGCCGTTCGCGCCCGTCACGACGAGGCGGGTCACCAGAGCCTCCAGCCGAAGCGGTTGTAGAACTTGAACGCCGACGCCGCGAACATGCGGATGTGCGCGGAACCCTTGCGGGACGCGCCGCCGCCGTGGTGGATCACGCGCGCCAGCGGCACGTAGACGGTGCGCGCGCACTGGCCGGTCCGCAAGCTGAGGTCGTAATCCTCGAAGTACAGGAAATAGCGCGGATCGAAGCCCTGCAGGCGCGCGAGCACGTCGGTACGGAACAGCATGAAACAGCCGCTGACGATCGGCGGATCCCACACGACATCCGTTTCGTTGATGCGGTCGCGCATCTCGTAGCGGGCCAGCCGACGCTCGAACGGCGGGCGCAGGGCCGACGGCAGGAAGCCCCTGACCAGGAGATCCACCAGCGCCGGATAGCGGCGGCACAGATACTGGATCCGGCCCGAATCATCGCCGATGCGCGGCGTCAGCAGGCCAGCTTCGGGATGCGTATCGAGAAACTCGAGTGCCTGCGCGAGCGCATCCTGCTCGAGGTCGATATCGGGGTTCAGGATCAGGTGATAGCGGCTGCGCGCCGCTTCGATCGCGAGGTTGTGCCCGCGTCCGTAGCCGACGTTGCCGTGACCCGACAGCACGCCGTACCCGATACCGGCCTGCTCGAACGCGGCGCGCTCCGCCGCGAGGTCCGGCAAGCCGCCGTTATCGACCACGCACACGCTGATCGCGCTGCCGCCGCGCACGGCCTGAAGGCGCGCACATGCCGCGCGGAGACTGGAGAACGTGCGCGCGAGAAGCGCCTCGTCCGGGTGGTACGTCACGATGGAAATCGACAGGACTTCGTCGACGGAATGCGGAGAGCGAAAGGATGCTTGCGGATGAGATGTCACGTGCTGACTATCGTTAACATTTGGCGCGAGGGGAATCCGCGAGTGTGCGCAGCCATGCCTGCACACGCAACCGGGATTGCCATTTGTAGCAATTATGCCGTGGCGGCGGGCGCCACGGGCATCCCGGCGGGAAAAAGGGCCGCAAGACAGGGGCTCGTTGCCCCGCTCCGGCCGGCGCCGCGCGGCGCCGAAACGCCAAATGCTTCTGTATATAATGCGTCACCTCGATACGCATCCCGCCAGCTGCACCCTATGTTTGATATTTCGGTGATTCTCAACGCTCACAATGAGGGCGGCATCATCAACCGGACGCTCCGGTCCCTGGCTGAAGCGTCAGACTTCGCAAGAGCCCGCGGTATCACCCTGGAAATTGTCGTCGTCCTCGATAACCCGAACGAAGCGACCCGCTCCGTCATCGCATCGGCTGACCTCTCCAGTTTCGACGGAGTCCAGACGATCGAGGTGTCGAACCGCTCGCTGGGTCTGAGCAGAAACTCCGGTTGCGAGATCGCGCAAGGCGAGTATTTCGCCACGGCCGATGCCGACGATCTCGTCTCGTTCAACTTCTTCGTCGAAGCACTGGCTGCGGCCAAGCGCTACGGCAACGATGCGCTGCTGTTCCCGCAGTACCTGATCGCATTCGGTTCGATGTACTTCATTACCGAATACGGCGAAGCGGACCTGATGCCGTTCCTGCTGGCGGACATCCATCCGTACGTGTCGCGCGTGTTCTTCCATCGCTCCACGTTCGAGCGCCTCAAGTACGTTCACTGCGACACGCAACGCGGCCACGCATTCGAGGACTGGCACTTCAATGCGAGCGCGATCGCGCTCGGGATGAAGGCGCACTACATCCCCGACTCCGTGCTTTACTATCGCCAGCGCCAGCAGAGCATCATGGCGGCCGCGCGCAACCAGAGCGTCGAGCTCGAAACACCGGATACCGACCTGTTCGACCCGGCCGTTTACCTGCGCGTGTTCGCGGACGACTATCGCGCGTATCGCGCCGGCGAACGCATGCTGCCGCCGTGGTACGACGTCAAGCAGAAGTTCCTCGGCAGCCGGCTGCTGTCCGACATGACCGAGGCGGCCAACCGGATCGACCCGGCCGTCGACACGCTGTCGCTGCGGCACGGCAGCCAGACGAGCGCGATGTGGTCGACGCCCGAGCCGTCCGCGGTCTACTACGAGATGTGCGAGGCCATTCGCGACGCCGGCCCGATCACGGACGTGTTCCTGATCCCGTTCCTGCCCGCCGGCGGCGCGGAGCGCTACATCCTCGACGTGATGAACGGCCTGCTGGCATGCGGCGCGTCGAAGCGCATCCTCGTGCTGTCCGGCGAGCCGATGGAGAAGCACGCGTGGCTGTCGCGGCTGCCCGACGCGGCGATCTTCGTCGACATCGCGGTGCTCGGCCAGAAGCTCGACGACCGCCAGCGCGATCGCATCACCGCGCGCCTGATTCGCGCCGCGGCACCCGATGCCCGGCTGCACGTTCGCGCATGCGTGTTTTCCCACCGCATGCTGAGCCGTCATTTCGCGCAGTTCAGCGGGCGTGACGTCACGTACTACCGGTTCTGCGACACGCGCGTCTACGAAAACGACGTATCGATCATCTCCGGCGGCGCGGTCGAGTTCCTGACGAACAACATCCAGCACATCACGCGAATCGTCACCGACAACGGCCAAACGGTCGTCGACGACGAATTCATCTTCGGCGCCAGCGCGTCCCGCTGGAACAACCTTCCCGCGCTGCTGCACGGCGTCAAGGAACCGACGCTCCACGCGACGCCGCGCCGCCGCCTGCTGTGGGCATCGCGGCTGGATGGCCAGAAGCGGCCGCAACTGGCCGTCGCGCTGTCGAAGTACTTCGCGCAGAGCGGCACCGGCATCACGCTCGACCTGTACGGCGGTATTACGCCGGGGTTCGAAGTCGACCTGGCCGGTGCAAGCTACAAGGGGCCGTTTTCGGCGTTCGCGGATCTTCCGCTGCACGAGTACGACGCGCTCGTCTATACGTCGTGGTTCGACGGATTGCCGAACGTCATTCTCGAAGCGATGGGCTCGGGGCTCCCGGTCATCGCGCCGAACATCGGCGGTATCGGCGAAGCCGTGCTCGACGGCGAGACCGGCCTCCTCATCGAGGCATCGAACGACCTCGACGAAGCCGTCGACGCGTATCGCGAAGCCATCGAGCGCCTGTACGCCCAACCCGGTCTGCTCGGCGCGCTGTCGAAGCGCGCGTCCGACTACGTTCACGACAAGCACGGCGACGCACAGTACGTCGCGAACATTCAGCGGATATTCGGTATGAATGCCTCCCATCAAGAGTCCCACCCGCCTGCCCAGGCGCCTGCCGGCCAAGCCGCGTCATCCGCGGAAAACCAGGAAGAACTGCGTCGCCTGAGGCGCGAGCTCGCGGACGCACGCGCAAAGCTGCTCGTCCACGCTCGCGAAGCCGACGTCCTCCGCAGCGAGTCGGTCGAACTGCGGCAATACGCGAACCAGTGGGTCGCGTTTCAGCGCGCGCGCATTTTCATCGTCTATCGCGCGTATCTGCGCCTGCACCGGATTCCGGTGCTGGGCCCGCTGCTGCGGGCAATCATGCGGCCGTTCACGGGGAAGTAACCACGGGGCCCGGCACCGCGCCGGGCAAACCGTCAGACCGGGCGCGCGTGCAACGCGCGCGCCCTGCTCCGGTCAGTCGTGCGGCGCCTGCCCGTGCGCCACCATCACGCCGGGCTCCACATACCCGAGCAGGCCCGCATAGGTTTCGGCGCTCGTCCACACGATGCGGTCGAAGTACGAATTGAACTCCCGCAGGAAATTGAGCACCGGCGGCGGCGCATCCGCCGTGACGACCATCTCGCATCGCTGCCCCTGCCGCCACGCTTCCTTCAGTTGCGCGATCGACGGCATCGACTTCGCGTCGCTCGAAAAATGCGTGACCGGCCCGGTTCGGTCGCGTCCGTCGCAAAGCCACCTGCCGGCAAACTGCCGCCGGACGATATTGGTTCGCCTGAACTGACCGACGCTATCCGATGACGTGACGGAGCGTGTATGGATCCGGTGCCGATAGAGCGGCTCGTGGAGGTAATGGAAGCTGCCGAACTCCGCGATCTTCAGCGCCAGCTCCCAGTCCTGGATGCCGGAATAGGCATCGACCGACCCGCCGGACTGCAGATACGCACGGCGCCGGATCACCTTCAGATGCGATGCGACCATGCCGTCGAGCAGGTCGTCCTTGATGCTCGCATCGTTCCTGAACGCAATGGCCGGATAGCCGCCGTAGTCCGCGCGCCGGATCTCGTCACCGCTTTCGTCGATGTCGAACCGGTCGGTGAACAGGTAGTCGCATGGCTGCCCCTGCGTCAATACCTGGGCGACACGGGACAGCGCGCCGGGCGCCAGCGTGTCGTCGCAATCGACGAACGCGACGTATTCCCCGGCCGCCTGTTCGACCGCTTCGTTCTGCGTGCGCGAAATACCCTTGTTTTCGCTGTTGAGGACGATCCGCACGTTCGGGTGAGTGCCCTGCAGCCCACGCAGCAGCGCGGTCGTGCGCGCATCGGGAGAGCAGTCGTCGACGCAGATGATCTCGAATGCGACGCCCTGCTGTTCGATCACGGACAGCAGGCAGCCGTCGATGTAGTCGAAGTGGTTGTATGCCGGGATCACGACGCTGATCAGCGGTGCCGCCGACGTCGGCATCTTCGCGATGGCGGCCTGCAGTCGGGCAAGCTTCTGCGCGTGCAGATCGGCGGGAGCGGCCGGCGACGCGGCGGCCCCCGATCCGGTTGCATGCGCGTGGCCGCGCAACTGCGCGATTTCCTCGACGTACGCCGGATGCTTCCGATAGAAATTCTCGAACCAGTCGACCGCCGATTCGAAGAACGCCGGTTCGCGCGCGGACACCATCGCGTCGATCTTGGCGGCTGCATGCAGCCAGCTCTTGCCCATCTTCACGTACGATCGGCGCATGCTTTGCGCATGCTGCCGGTAAATCGCATTGTGCGCGTTGAGGTAGGCCATGCGTGCGCCGCGCGCACTCAGGCCGCACCAGAACAGCCAGTCTTCCTTCGCGCGCGCGGACGTGTCGAACGGCGCGTCCATCAGCACGGTCCGGCGAAACAGCGCGCAGTGAATCGGAATCGCGAAGCCGCGCTCCCATTTGTACAGAAAATCGGACAGGCCGAGCGCCGAGTGCGCGATCGCTTCGTCGTTCTTCGAAAAGACCGAGCGGGTGTCGTCGCACAACAGGAAGTTGGACACCGATACGTCGAGCGCATTCGCCACCTGGAAATGCGCCACCTGCAGGTCGAGCTTCGGCGGAACGATGAGGTCGTCCGCATCCAGCAACTGCACGAATTCGCCGGCCGCGGCCGCGATCCCCGTGTTGCGCGCGCCCGAAAGCCCCGCATTCTGCTGCGCAATCACCCGCACCGCGGGCGACAGCGCTTGCGCCGCACGCAGATGGATATCGGTCCGGGGTGCCGTGCTGCCGTCGTCGACGACGATGATTTCCAGCGGCCCGCGATACGCGTCGAGGACCGACGAAATCGACTCGTTCAGATACTGCGCCTGATTGAAACAGGGGATTACCACCGATACGAGCGGCAACGACGGATCACGCGAGTCGTCAACGCCCGACTCTTTCCGGTCAGCTCCCATAACCTTCCAACTCCTTGACATGCTCGACGAACCGCTGCCACGTATGGCGCCCGTCGATCAGCTCGACGAGCGCGCGGGCGCGCGCTTCGGCTTCCTGCGAATTCGAAATGACGGACTCCATCGCCGCGCGATAATCCGCAACCTCCGGCTTCTCGGACAGCGGATATCCGGTCGAATCCGATATCAGCTCGCCCACACCGCCCACCGTCGGGGCGATGACCGGCACACCCAGCGTCCCGATCTCGAGCAGGATGTTCGGCATGCCTTCCCACTTCGACGTGAAGATGAAGCCCGTGTACGCACGTTCGCGCACGAGTTCTTCCGGGGACGTGAACGGCCCCATCAGATGCAGATTCGCGAGATCGGGCAGCTGCTCGCTGACGTTCACGACCGCCTGGCCATAGACGTAGAAGTCGATGTGCGGGCATGCCTGCACGAGCGCCAGCAGCAGGTCGACACGCTTCTCCTTGTCGAGCCGCCCGGCCCACAGAAATGCCGGGCGCTGCCCCGCCAGATCCTGCCCGCGGCTCGCGATACGCGCGAGCGCCCGGGCCTTCCATCCGTCGGTCGCCATCCGGCTGGGGTTGTACACCGCATGCAGCTTGTCGCCCTGCTGCCCGAGGTTGTATTCGGCGCGCGCATCGGTCACGAAGCGCTGGTTGTCGGACAGCAGCGCGGTCAGCGCCGGCAGCCCCGGCTGCAGGAAATAGGCCGCGTAGCCAATCTTGCTCTTGCCGTCCTCCGCGAACTGGAACGCAAAAATGCTGGCGAACAGGCGCGTGACTTCCTTGAGCCGGCCCCCCTGCGAGATGACCGCGTTCCACGCGACTTCGCTGTTGATGTTGTGGAACACGGCGGGCCGGATCGCCAGCAGCATGTCGTACAGGAGCGCCTGCTTCAGCGCGTACGAATCGTCGCCCGTGAAATCGCGCAGGACGACCACATGCACGCCTTCGATCCGCGCGACGCGCTCGTCGACCAGGTCGCGATCGGCGACGACGATCAGGATCTGCCGATCGGGATGGATCTCGCGCAACGCTTTCGAGAAATTGAGCGCGACGTTCTCCGCGCCGCCCGTTCCGAGGAACGGCACTGCAATGACATGGCTGACGTTACGCACGCCCCGCTGCGCGAGGTCGAGCAGCAGGTGCTGCAGGCGCGACTCGCGCGCATGGTCGAGCAACTTTTCGCGCCGGACCGCCGAGCGCAACGCCTGACGAATCGACTTGCCCTGACGCAACGACGTGATAACCGGCGAAATGGCCTTGCGAACGCGCCACTTCGCCTCCTGGCTCACCGGCAGGCGATGGTAGACGCGTTGGGCAAAGTACAGAAGATGCTGGTATCGCGGCATGGTTAGATATCTTGAATCATTCGCTGGTGCACGGGCTATCGGCTCAGGCGCCGGTACAGATTATCCGCCTTGCCCCAGATGGTGCCCCTGACACGATCGAGTTCCGTCTGCGCGTCGGCCAGGCTGGCGGCTAGCCGCCCTTCCCGCTCGGCCGCGGCGCGCAACTCGGCCCTCGCGTGTTCGAGTTCCGCGGCGATGCGCTCGCGCTCGGTACGCGCCTGATCCAGTTCGGCAAGCGCGCGGTCGCGTTCGACGCGAATCAGCAGTTGAAACGTCGCGGCGTCGCCGGACGCCTGCGCGTCCACCGCGGGCGCCGAACCTGCGTACTCGCCCTCCGGCCTCGACAGCCGCTCGCGAACCGCGGCAAACGTCTGCGGCGACCAGCCGGATGCGAGTCTCGTCACGAACGCGGTCAGTTCGGCATTGAAGAACAGATGCGGCGGAATCCTGAACGTGTCCTCGTGACGGTCGTACACGCGCAGCATCTCGATCAGCTCGAGAAACCGCCGCCAGTCGCCGTCGATTTCGAAGAAGCGGCCGACGAACGACTCCATGCTCTTGCGGAGCAGGTCGAAGCGCCCGATCCGCTCGAGGTACGGATGCACGACACCGCCGGAGATGTCCGCATACTCCCACATCAGCGCATCGCGATTGCGATGCGTGATGTTGCCGCCGTGCGCACGATACAGCAGGAGCGCGTCCTTCATCACATGGAACCGCGCGCCGCCGGCGAGCGAACGCAGCCAGAAATCCCAGTCCGGCGAGTAAGTCAGATCCTCCCGGAACAAGCCGATACGGTCGTGCGTGGACTTCCTGACCAGCACGGTCGAATGGCACAGGTGGTTCTCCCACACCCAGCTGTCGGGTGCATTCAGGTCGAGATCCTGATTGAACCACGGCGCATAAAAGCACTTGTCGGCATCGACCGGCTGGCTCGATGCATCGATCTCCGCCATGAAGCTGCCGCAGATGTCGACGTCCGGATGTGCATCCAGGAACGCCACCTGCACCGCCAGCTTTTCGGGCACGAACACGTCGTCGGAATCCAGGCTCGCGATGAATTCGCCGGACGCGAGACGCAGCGCCGTGTTGTACGCCGCGCACGCGCCCTGGTTCCGCTCCTGGCGCACCGCGCGAATCCGCGGGTCGTCGAACTGCTGGATGACCTCCCAGGAATCGTCGGTCGAACAGTCGTCGACAATGATCAGTTCCCATGACGCGTACGTCTGGGACAGCACCGACCGAATCGTCTCCCCGATGAATCTGCCGTAGTTGTAAGACGTCGTGAGAACGCTGACACGCGGCCGCGATTCCCCGGTCGAATAATTATTGTTTGCCATTGCAGATGTATTGAATGATGTCGACGATGCGATTCGCCCCGTCTTCCCCAAGCTCGCCGTATAACGGCAACGCCAGCACTTCGCGGGACACGCGCGTCGCAACCGGCAGGCGACCCGGATCAGCGCTCGGCAGCGCGCGGTAGCAATTGTGCTCGCTGCAAAGCGGGTAGAAATAGCGCCGCGAAAACACGTTGAACTGCTTCAGCGTGTCGTACAACTGGTCGCGCGACACGCCGCATGCCTGCGGGTTCACGCGCACGATGAAATACTGCATGCTGTGGCCGACGTTCGGCGGCAGCCGGAAGCACGTGATGCCGGGAATCTCGTCCAGGCGGCTCAGGTAAACCTGCGCCACGCGTTGCCGCGCGGCATGCTCCGCATCGTAATGGGCGAGATTGACGAGGCCCAGTGCCGCCTGCACTTCGTTCATCTTGCCGTTGGTGCCCGGCATGATGACTTCGGTTTCGTTCAAGATGCCGAAATTCTTCAGCAGATCGACGCGCCGCTTCATCGCTTCGTCCGCCATCGCCAGCCCGCCGCCCTCGGCCGAATGAAACAGCTTCGTCGCATGGAAGCTGTACATCGTCGCGTCGCCGAACTCGGCCACCGGCTTGCCGTCGATTTCCGTGCCGAACGCGTGCGCGCCGTCGTAGAGCACCTTGACGCCGTACTGCTCGCGAATGCGCTCGAACGCCTTCACGTCGCACGGCATCCCGTAGACGTGCACGCCGAGCACGCCCGTCGTGCGCGGCGTGATCAGCGCTTCGGCCACGGCCGGATCGATGGTCAGCGTGTCCTCGTCGATGTCGCAGAACACCGGCGTCACGTTGTTCCAGTGCAGCACATGCGGCGTCGCGGGAAACGTGAACGGCGTCGTGATGACTTCACCGGCGAGCCGCAGCGCCTGGCAGGCGACGAGCAGCGCGCTCGTCCCGTTGTTGAACAGCGAGAAATGCCGGGCGCCGAGCCGCTTCGCGAGCGCGGCTTCCAGCGCGACGTGCTTCGCCCCGCCGTTCGTCAGCCACGCGCTGTCCCAGATGTCTTCCAGCTGCGACGTGAACTCGCCGAGCGGCGGCAACATCGGTCTCGTCACATAGATCGGATTGGCGAAACCATCCGGCTTTTGTCTCATAGGGCGCTCCTGATTGATTCCTCGTGCGGATCCGCACGCCGGCCCCGGCGCCGGATCCACTGCCGGCCAACGCTGCGTCAGGCCACCGTCTTCGACAACAGCCGCGTCTGGACCTTGTTGTCGAAATGCACGGCGCCATACAGCGGCAGGTAGGTGCCGCGCGAGACGTTGAACTGCACGGCGATCGGCACATGATCGCACGTGTCGACCTGGCCGATGCTCAGGTCCGTCGGCACCGACGTCGCCGCGCTGATGCTGTAATCGCCGCCGCGCAGCGACACCTTGAACGTCCAGTCGACCACGTGAACTTCGCCCGCGTGCAGGTCGTACAAATGCGCATGCTCGAGACCGGTGTCCGAGTACGCGATATCGAAGCCGTTCTTGTCGCGCAGGTGATAGCCGAACGCGAGCAGCGGCAAATCTTCCTCGATGCTCACGACCATGCGCAGCGTCACGGTGTCGCCGTACGTGACCTGGCGCGTCGCGCGGCCCTGTTCGTTCAGCAACTGCACGTTGACGAAGCTCGCGCGGCCGTTGCGGATCCGCTGGAACGCCGCCTGCTTCTGGAACTCGTCCGCACCGTCGTTGAGGCCGGCGTCGAGTTCGGCGATCTGCGCCGCCGGCGCATCGGCGTCCTCGATCACGTGCTGCTTCTTGCGGACGTAGGACGAGTAATACGATTCGATCACATGGTCCGTCGAGCCGACGGCCAGCATGTTGCCGTGATCGAGCAGGATCGCGCGGTTGCACAGCGCCTTCACCGAGCCCGGATCGTGGCTGACGAACAGCAGCGTCGTGCCGCGATCCATCAGCTTCTTCATCACGGCCATGCACTTTGCCTGGAACAACGCGTCGCCGACCGACAGTGCTTCATCGACGATCAGGATGTCCGGATTGACGTGGATCGCGACCGAGAATGCCAGGCGCACGTACATGCCCGACGAATAGGTCTTCAACGGCTGGTTGACGAAATCGCCGATCTCGGAGAATTCGACGATCGCCGGATACTTCTCTTCCAGCTCCTCTTCGCTCATCCCGAGAATCTGGCCGTACAGCATCACGTTCTCGCGGCCGGTGAATTCGGGGTTGAAGCCCGACCCGAGCTCGAGCAGCGCGGCGACCTTGCCGTTCGTTTCGACGTGGCCGGCGCTCGGCGAGAGTGTCCCCGAGATCACCTGCAGCAGCGTGGATTTTCCGGAGCCGTTGTGACCGACGATCCCGATCGTCTCGCCACGTGCGATGTCGAACGAGATGTCGCGCAGCGCCCAGAATTCCCGGTAGTACTGCTTGCGGGCGCCGAACAGCATCTGCAACAGGCGCGCGCGCGGGCTATCGTAAATATGAAAGACCTTGCTCAGGTCCTTCACGCTGACTGCGAGATCAGAGGACATCTGCGAATCCTTTCCTCGTGCGATTAAACCATTGGTAGCCCAGCGCCGCGACGACGACACTGACGACCATCATCAACAACACACCGGTCCAGCTCGGCACGGTCCCAAAGATGACGACGTTGCGGCTTTGCTCGATGACGAACGCGAGCGGATTCATCCCGACGATACGCTGGTAATGGGCCGGCAACGAGCTCACCGGGTAGAACACCGGCGTCAGGAACATCAGCACCGTCGTTACGAGCCCGATCGACTGGCCGATGTCCTGGATGAACACGCCCAGCGACGCCAGGAACCAGCAGACGCCGAGGGTAAACAGGATGAACGGCAACACGATCAGCGGGAAATACACGATCGTCGCGTGCACGGGGAAACCCAGCACGAGCATCGCGAGCACCAGCACGCAGAAGCTGATCCCGGCATGGAACAACGCGACGAGCAACGCGACGACCGGCAGCACCTCGAGCGGGAACACGACCTTCTTCACGTAGTTCGCGTTACTGATGATGAGCGACGGCGCACGGTTCACGGCTTCCGAGAACACCTGGAACATGATCATCCCGACGAACAGCACGACGGCGAATTCGGTCTTCGAATCGGATCCGGTGTTCCAGCGCGCCTTGAAGATCACGCTGAACACGAACGTGTAGACGGTCAGCAGCAGCAGCGGGTTGAAGAACGACCACAGCAGGCCGAGCACCGAGCCGCGATAGCGGCCGACCACTTCGCGGCGCGCCATTTGGAGGATCAGGCGGCGATGCCGCCAGATGGGGAGTGATGGTTGAATGAGTTCCCGCATGACAATCTCTAGCTAGGTCATGCCGCACGCACGACGCGGCATGAATTGGGATGTGCGCCGCCCGGGCCGGGCGGCATCAGGCATCGAACAGTTCCGCGAGGACAAGCGCAAGCCCGTCCGACCACTGCGGCCGATGCAATCCGAAACGCTCGTCGAACCGCGTGTTGTCGAGCACCGAAAAGGCCGGACGCGCGGTCTTCGCCGGATAGTCGGCCGCGGGGATCGGCGTCACCTCGCGGATCGACAGGTCGACCTGCGGGGACAGGCGTCTGGCGCCGGCGAAAATGGCTTCGGCAAACGCGTGCCACGTCGTCTCGCCCTGCGCCGTCATGTGATACAGGCCGCTCGCGAACGATCCCGCCCGCCGCTCGGCAAGCGCTTTCGCCGCCGCGTGCGCGGTCAGGTCGGCAATCATGCGCGCGCTCGTCGGCGCGCCGAACTGGTCGCTGACGACGGACAGCGTCTCGCGACTCGCGCCGAGCCGGAGCATCGTGCGCAGAAAATTCTGCCCGCGCGACGCATACACCCACGACGTGCGGAACACGAGCCAGTCGCCGCCGGCTGCGGCGATCGCCTGTTCCCCGGCCAGCTTGCTCGCGCCGTAGACGTTCAGCGGGCACACGGCGTCGCTTTCGGCATACGGCGTCCGCTTGCTTCCGTCGAACACATAGTCGGTCGAGAAATGGATCAGCAATGCGCCGCGCTTGCGGGCGGCCTGCGCGAGCACGGCCACCGCGTCGCGATTGATCGCGAACGCAGCGTCGGGCTCGTCCTCGGCGCGATCCACCGCCGTATAGGCGGCCGCGTTGACCACGAGATCGGGCGCGAGCGCGTCGACATACGCGCCGACGGCAGCCGCGTCGCCGAGATCGACGGCGTGACGCGTCGCGGCGACCACCTCACCCAGCGGCTGCAGCGCGCGGACGAGCTCCCATCCGACCTGCCCGTTCGCCCCCGTCACGAGAATCTTCATGCGTAGGTCTCCAGATCCGCCAGCACGGTGCCGGCGAGATCCTTCGGCGCGACCATCGGATCGCCGTCGAGCGGCCAGTCGATGCCGACCTGCGCATCGTTCCACAGCAGCACGCGCTCGAATTCGGGATACCAGAAATCGGTCGTCTTGTACTGGAACGTCGCCGTCTCGGACATCACCAGAAAGCCGTGCGCAAATCCGGCGGGCACCCACATCTGCAGGTGGTTTTCCGCCGACAGCACGCTGCCGACCCATTTGCCGAAGGTCGGCGACGAACGGCGCAGATCGACGGCGACGTCGAACACGTCGCCTTCGACGACGCGGACCAGCTTGCCCTGCGCATGGCTGATCTGATAGTGCATCCCGCGCAGCACCGATTTGCCCGAGCGCGACTCGTTGTCCTGAACGAACTCGACATCCGCAACCTGCTCACGGAATTCCCGCTGATTGAAGCTCTCGAAGAAGTACCCGCGAGCGTCGCCGAAGACCCTGGGTTCGATCAGCTTGACGTCTGGAATTGCCGTGGAAGTTACCGTGATTGCCATAGGATCTTTTCCGTCAGTAGGTTCTTCAGATATTGCCCGTACCCGTTCTTGGCGAGCGGCGCTGCAAGCTCCAGCAGGCGCTCGGCATCGATCCAGCCCAGTCGGTATGCAATTTCCTCCGGACACGCGACCACGAGACCCTGACGTTTCTGCAAGGTTGCGATGAAAGCCGCGGCCTCCATCAGCGAATCGTGCGTGCCCGTATCGAGCCACGCATAGCCGCGCCCCATGATCTCCACCTGCAGCTTGCCGGCCGCGAGATAACGGGAATTGACGTCGGTAATTTCCAGTTCGCCGCGCGCCGACGGCTTGATGTCGGCCGCAATGTCGCACACGTCGTTGTCGTAGAAATAGAGGCCGGTCACGGCGTAGCGCGAGCGCGGCTGGAGCGGCTTCTCCTCGATCGACAGCGCGCGCATCTGGTCGTCGAATTCGACGATGCCGTAGCGCTCCGGATCCTGCACGTGATAGGCGAACACGGTCGCGCTTTCGGTGCGCGCGTTGGCCGCTAGCAGCTGCTTGGCGAGATCGTTGCCGTGGAAGATGTTGTCGCCGAGCACGAGCGCGCTCGGATCGTTGCCGATGAAGTCACGCCCGATGATGAACGCCTGCGCGAGCCCGTCCGGCGACGGCTGGACCGCGTACTGCAGGTTCATCCCCCACTTCGAGCCGTCGCCCAGCAACGCCTGGAAGCGCGGCGTATCCGCCGGCGTCGAAATGATCAGCACGTCGCGAATGCCCGCGAGCATCAGCGTCGAAAGCGGGTAGTAAATCATCGGCTTGTCGTACACCGGGAGCAGCTGCTTCGACACCGAGTAGGTAATCGGATAGAGCCGCGTGCCCGAGCCGCCGGCGAGGATAATGCCTTTACGTGCCATCGATCAGACCCTCACGTGCGTTGCGCGTAGTTGGTTTCGACCCACTTGCGGTAATCGCCCGATGCGACGTCGTCCACCCATGCCTGGTTGTCGAGGTACCAGCGCACGGTCTTCGCGAGCCCCGTCTCGAACGTCTCTGCAGGCTTCCAGCCGAGCTCGCGCTCGAGCTTGCGCGCATCGATCGCGTAACGGCGGTCGTGGCCCGGACGGTCCGTCACGTAGGTGATCTGCTCGCGATACGAACCCGCCGCCTTCGGCCGCGCCGCGTCGAGCAGATCGCACAGCGTATGCACGACGTCGAGGTTCTTCTTCTCGTTCCAGCCGCCGATGTTGTACGTCTCGCCCGGCACGCCGCGCGCGAGCACTTCGCGGATCGCACTGCAGTGGTCGCCGACGTACAGCCAGTCGCGCACGTTCTGGCCATCGCCGTAGACCGGCAGCGGCTTGCCCGCGAGCGCATTCGCGATCATCAGCGGAATCAGCTTCTCCGGGAACTGGTACGGGCCGTAATTGTTCGAGCAGTTCGTCGTGAGCGTCGGCAGGCCGTACGTATGGTGATACGCACGCACCAGGTGATCGGAGCCGGCCTTCGTCGCCGAATAGGGGCTGTTCGGCGCGTACGCGGTCGTCTCCGAGAATTGCGGATCGGTCGCGGACAGCGACCCGAACACCTCGTCGGTCGACACGTGCAGGAAGCGGAAGGCCGCCTTGTCCGTCTCGTTCAGGCCGTTCCAGTGCATGCGTGCCGCCTCGAGCAGCGTGAACGTGCCGACGACGTTGGTCTGCACGAAATCGGCCGGCCCGTGGATCGAGCGGTCGACGTGGCTTTCGGCGGCGAAGTGGATCACGGCGCGCGGCTTGTGCGCGGCGAACAGCGCATCGAGTGCCGCGCGATCGCAGATGTCGACCCGGGCGAACACATGATCCGGATTCCCGTCCAGCGGCGCCAGCGTACGCAGGTTGCCCGCATAGGTCAGCTTGTCGACATTGAGCACGGCCTCACCGGAAGCCGCCACCCAGTCGAGTACGAAATTGGCACCGATAAAACCCGCGCCGCCGGTAACCAGGATCATGAAACTTCCTCTAGTAATAATGTGCGGCGCGCCTGGCAGACGCGCATCGCACTCCCTGTCATGTCACAGTGGCCAAGTCTCGGCCGATCAGGCCCGGCATTTTAACCGGTCGCCATGACCGGCAAAGCCACGAGATGTTAATTTCGGAGCGAAAATGACAATTATAGGAATCCAGTCGGCGCCAACTCCATGCTGCTAACAACTTGATACAGCGCCCCGGCCCTTTGCGTCACGAAAAATCGCATGCCCCGCACGTGCTCCGACGGGGAACGACTGTTGCGTCGCGCGTGTGTTTATGCGATTTTTTTCTCAGTTCATCCCGATTCGTCACGATCCGACCCTCATGCTTCCGACCCCCATCGCCATCGGCGACCTCCAGGGCTGTCATTCCGCTTTCCAGGCGCTGTACGCAAAGCTTTCGGCGCCCGCCGGTACGCCGCTGTGGTTCGCCGGCGACGTCGTCAACCGCGGGCCGGGCTCGCTCGCCGCGCTGCGCGCGCTCGTCGACCTCGGCCCGCGCGCAACCGTCGTGCTCGGCAATCACGACCTCCACCTGCTCGCGGTTTCGGCCGGCCTGCGCACCGAGCGCCCGGGCGACACCATCGGCGAAATCCTCGACGCGCCGGACGCCGACGCGCTGCTCGACTGGGTCCGCCACCGCCCGTTCGTGCATGCGGAGCACGGGATGCTGCTCGTGCACGCGGGCGTGTTGCCGCAATGGGATACCACGCTCGCGCTCGAACTCGCGGACGAGCTGCAGCGCGCGCTGCGCGCGCCCGACTGGCGCGACACGCTGCAGAAGCTGTACGGCAACGAGCCCAATCAATGGAGCCCCGATCTCAAGAAGCGCGACCGGATGCGCGTCGCATTCAACGCGTTCACACGCGTGCGCTTCTGCACGCCCGACGGCGCAATGGAATTCAAGGCGAACGGCGGCCCCGACAGCGCGCCGCCCGGCTACCTGCCGTGGTTCGACGTGCCGGGGCGCCGCACGGAGGACGTGACGGTCGTGTTCGGACACTGGGCCGCACTCGGCCTGATGCTGCGCGAGAACCTGGTCGCGCTCGATTCGGGATGCGTATGGGGAAACCAGTTGTCGGCCGTACGGCTGACGGCCGATCCGGCGCAACGCACGGTCACGCAGGTGCAATGCGAAGCATGCCGCTCGCCGGGCGGCGAGTGACGGCACGCCCGTTCGCGTGAACCGGCGGCGTGTCAGCCCTCGCGCCCCGGCACGGGCTCGTCGGCTGCCGCCTCGCCTGCCCCGCCGGCACCAAGCTCGGTTGCCGGATACGCATGCTTCTGCAGCTCCGCGAGCGACTCGGCCGACGGCTTGCCAACCCTCTCCTGCAGCGTCGCGAGCGCCGCCGCGATCGCGTCGCGCGCCGCCGCGGACGTGGTCCGCCGGTCGCCGCCCGGCGCGATCGGCTCGCACACGTACAGGTGCGCGACGAGCGGGCCGCCGCGCAGCACCATGTCGAGCGACTTGCCGAGCGACAGCTCGCCCGTGTAGGCCGGCGCGACCGACTGCCGCCGCTGCGCGTCCTCGTACATCAGGCAGATCGGCTGCACCGCGCAGCCGGCCGATACCGCGGCCTGGAACAGGTTCGCGTGGAACGGCAGCAGCGCCTGGCCGTCGGACGTCGTCCCTTCCGGAAACACGCACATCAGCCCGCCGTTGCGCAGGCGCTCGGCCATCTCGTGCATGATCCGCATCGCCTCGGTGCGCTTCTCGCGCTGCAGGAACACGGTGTCGAGCTTCTCGGCGAGCCAGCCGACCACCGGCCACTGCCGCACCTCGGCCTTCGACACGAACGGCGTCGGCCGCCACGCGTTGACCGCATAGATGTCGAGCCACGACACGTGATTGCCGACCACGAGCGCGCTCGCGTCGAGCCGCGCGCCGTCGTTGTGGACGACGAGGCGCATCCCGCAGATCCGCAGCATCTTGAGCGACCAGCGGCGCGTCATCTCGGCGCGGCGCGCGGGCGTGACGTGCGAAAAACGCAGCGCGACGGTCGCCATGCCGCGCAACAGGTGAATGACGAGACGCAGCTTGCGAATGGCGGTCATGGCGAAGGTCCGGCGTGGTTCAGTGGCGCTCGAACGCGACCTGCCCGGCCACGAGCGTCGCGCGCACGGTAGCCGGCAGTTCGTAACCGAGGAACGGCGAGTTGTGGCCCTGGCTCTTCAGCGCACGCGGCTCGACGCGCCAGTGTCCGCGCGGGTCGAACACGCACAGATCGGCCGCGCCGCCCTCGGCCAGGCGGCCTGCCGGCAACTGCAGCACATCGGCCGGCGCGGACGTGATGCGGCGCAGCGCCTGCGCGAGCGGCGTACGCGTCTCGTCCGCCCACTTCAGCGTCAGCGACAGCAGCAGCTCGAGCCCCGTCGCGCCGGGCGTCGCTTCACCGAACGGCAGCAGTTTCTCGTCGTCGTCGACCGGCGTGTGGTCGGAGCAGATCGCATCGATCGTGCCGTCGGCGAGCGCCACGCGGATCGCTTCGCGATCGCGCTCGCTGCGCAGCGGCGGATCGAGCCGGAACTGCGAATCGAAGTAGCCGATGTCGACGTCGATCAGATGCAGATGGTTCACGCCGACGTCGCAGGTCACCGGCAGCCCTTCGGCCTTCGCCTCGCGCACAAGCGCGAGGCCGGCCGCGGACGACAGACGCGCGAGGTGCACCCGCGCGCCGGTCACGCGCATCAGTTCGAAGATCGTGTGCAGCGCGATCGTCTCGGCCGCGACCGGCACGCCGGACAGACCGAGCCGCGACGCGAGCGCACCGCTCGCGGCGACACCGCCGCGGCCGATGAACGCGTCGAGCGGACGCAGCCACGTCGTGTAGCCGTAGGTACTCGCGTACTGCAGCGCGCGCAGCAGCACCTGCGTGTCGCGCACCGGCACGTTCGCATGCGTGAAGCCGACGCAGCCGGACTCGGTCAGCGCGACCATCTCGGTGATCACTTCACCCTTGAGGCCGACCGTCAGTGCGCCCAGCGGGTGCACGTTCGCCTGGTGCAGGTTGCGCGCACGGAACTTGAGCATCTCGACGAGGCCCGGCTCGTCGAGCACGGGGTCGGTATCCGGCGGACACACGAGCGTCGTGACGCCGCCCGCGACGGCCGCGGCCATCTCGGACGCGAGCGTCGCCTTGTGTTCGTAGCCGGGCTCGCGCAGCCGCGCGCACAGGTCGACGAGGCCGGGCGCGACGATCAGGCCCGTTGCGTCGATGGTCTTCGCGGCGTTGAAATCGGCCGGCGCCTTGCGGTCCTCGGCGATCGAGACGATCTTGCCGGCCGCGACGAATACGTCGGCCTGCCGCTCGGTGCCGGCGACCGGATCGATCAGCGTGCCGCCTTTGATATGAATCTTCATGCGCTGTCAGTGAATGCGTTGTTTGCGTGAATAAGGATGCGCGAAAGCGGGCTCAGTCGCTGTTGCCGGCGACGATGCCCATCACCGCCATCCGCACGGCGATGCCGAACGTGACCTGGTTGAGGATCACCGACTGCGGGCCGTCGGCGACCTGCGAATCGATCTCGACGCCGCGGTTCATCGGGCCCGGGTGCATCACGATCGCGTCGGGCGCGGCGAGCGCGAGGCGCTCGGGCGTCAGGCCCCACGTCTTGAAGTATTCCTGCGCGGACGGCAGCAGCGCGCCGCTCATCCGCTCGTTCTGCAGGCGCAGCATGATGATCACGTCGACGCCCTTCAGCCCTTCGTCGAGGTTGTGAAACACCTTCACGCCCATCTGCTCGAGCCCGCCCGGCAGCAGCGTGCGCGGGCCGATCGCGCGCACTTCCGGCACGCCGAGCGTGGTGAGCGCGTGAATGTCGGAACGCGCGACGCGCGAATGCAGGATGTCGCCGACGATCGCCACGCGCAGCTTCGTGAAGTCGCGCTTGTAGTGACGGATCGTGTACATGTCGAGCAGGCCCTGCGTCGGGTGCGCATGGCGGCCGTCGCCGGCGTTGATCACGTGCACGTGCGGCGCGCAGTGCTCGGCGATCAGGTACGGCGCGCCGCTCGATGCGTGGCGCACGACGAACAGGTCGGCATGCATCGCCGACAGGTTGTTGATCGTGTCGAGCAGCGATTCGCCCTTGCTCGTCGACGACGCGTTGATGTTCAGGTTCAGCACGTCGGCCGACAGGCGCGTCGCGGCGATCTCGAAGGTCGTGCGCGTGCGCGTCGAGTTCTCGAAGAACAGGTTGAACACGGACTTGCCGCGCAGCAGCGGCACTTTCTTCACTTCACGGTCCGTCACGCTGACGAACTGCTCGGCCGTATCGAGGATGTGATTGACGATCGAGCGCGGCAGGCCCTCGATCGACAGCAGGTGCTTCAGCTCGCCGTTTTTCGTGAGCTGCGGGTTGCCCTTCAGGAAACCGTAGCGGAACCGGTCGGGGCTCGCGGCCGCAGCGGGATTGCCGGTGCGGCCAGTGGTGTCGGTGGTCATGGTATGCGTGATTCCAACTATGCAAACGGGCCGCGGTGCAAACCAGCGGCCCGGGATACGGTTCGCGTGTCGTTCAGGCGCCGTGCGGATCGACGCTCAGCGTGAACTGCGCGTCGTCGCGCGCGAGCACGAGCGTCGTGCCGGCCGGCACGTCGAGCGTACCGCCCGCGAAGCGGGCGGCGACCGGCAGTTCGCGGCCGCCGCGATCGGCGAGCACCGCGAGTTCGACCGCGGCCGGACGGCCGTAGTCGAACAGTTCGTTGAGCGCCGCGCGCACGGTGCGCCCGGTGTACAGCACGTCGTCGACGAGCACGATGCGCGCGCCGTCGACGTCGAACGGCAGCGACGTCGGGCTGGCCTGGCTGTGCAACCCCTTCTTCGCGTAGTCGTCGCGGTGCAGCGCGACGTTCACGACGCCGAACGCCGGTGCGCCAAGATCGCGCGCGAGACGCTCGGCCAGCCATGCGCCGCCGCTGTGAATGCCGGCGAGGCGCGGGCCGCCCGGTTCGGCGAACGCCGTGCCGTACGCGGCGCGAATCTGGTCGAGCAGGACGCGGTAAAGCGCCTCGGCATCAATGGTGCTCATGGTCGGACAATTGATCGAGATACTGTTGAAGGATGACGCGTGCGGCCTCGGCATCGAGCATCTCCGCGCGGGCACGGCCGCGCACGTTGCGCTCGCGCAGCCCGGCCTCGGCCTCGACCGACGAATAGCGCTCGTCGACCCACGTGACCGGCAGCCCGAAGCGGCCGTTCAGCTGGTTGCCGAAGCGCTTCGCCTGCTGCGTCATGTCGTGCGGCGTGCCATCAGGATGCATCGGCAGGCCGACGACGAGCGCGTCCGGCCGCCATTCGGCCAGCAGGTCGCCGACCGCCTTGAAGCGGTGTTCGCGGTTCAGATTCTGGATCACGACGAGCGCACGGGCCGAGCGCGTCAACGCGTTGCCGACCGCGACGCCGATCCGTTTTTCGCCGTAGTCGAACGCCAGGAGCGTCGCATCGCGCGCGCTCGCGCCACTCATGCGTGCCCTGCTTCGCCGGACAGCATCGACGAACTGACGCCGAGCAGGCCGAGTGCGGCTTCGAAACGCTCTTCGGCCGGCGTGTCGAACACGATGCGCGGATCGGCGGCCACGGTGAGCCAGCCGTTGCGGGAAATTTCTTCCTCGAGCTGCCCTGCGCCCCACCCGGCATGGCCGAGCGTCAGCAGGAAGCGCTTCGGGCCGGTGCCCGTCGCGACCGCCTCGAGCACGTCCTTCGACGTCGTCATCTCCAGCCCGCCGTCGACGGACATCGACGAGTTGTAGCTCGCGCCTTCCACCGGCTCGTGCAGCACGAAGCCGCGCTCGGTCTGGACCGGGCCGCCGAAGTACACGGGAATGTGCAGCAGCGGCTCGATGTCGAGCTTCAGGTCGATGCGGTTGAACAGCGATTCGAGATCGATATCGGTAGGACGATTGATGACGAGGCCGAGCGCACCGCGCTCGCTGTGATCGCAAAGATAGACCACCGTTCCCGAGAACGTCGGATCGGCCATGTTGGGCATGGCGATCAGGAACTGGTTGGTGAGATTGATGCGATCGGAAGGCTTTGACATGGTTTGAATTTTAGCAAAGACGCCGCGACCTGACCGGGCCGCGATCAACAAGCAACGCCGCGCCACGCTGGCAACGGCGCGCGCGGATCACACGGCACTCTAACACGCGCGCGGGCGCTGTCGGCAGCGTGTTGCAGGCCCGCGCGACAAGGGGCGCCGCCATGTGCCCGTCCCCTTGTTCGTCAGGTCCGGCCGAGCGCCGTGCCGAGCGCTTCGGACGCCGCGGTAAGGTCCGGCGGCGCGACGCCGGCCGCGATCTTCAGCAGCGCCGCGCGCAGCATGTCGGACGCGTGGCCGTGCGCGTCGACGCCGCCGTCGGCGAGCGGCACGCCGTGGGCGGCACGGCGCCACGCAAGGCCGAGCGTGTCGGCCAGCAGTGCCGCATGGCCGAGCCCGAGCGCGCACGCGGCCGTGCCGACCCGGTAGGCGGCGCCGGACGCGTGCCAGGCCGCGCCTGCATCGGCCCGGGCCGGATCGGCCGCGAGATCGGCCATCGACGCATCGGCCGTCTGCAGGAAATCCTCATAGGCATGCGCGTTGACGGTCACGACGCCGAGCGCGCGGGTCGGCGCGACGGCGAGCGCATCGTGCTCGGCCCGCGCCGCATCGGCCTCCCACAACGCTTCGGACGCGGGCGTGCCGGCCACGTGCCAGTCGACCGTCAGCCCGTAGTCGTGCAGCACGTCGACGAGCGCGACGTCCTCTGCCGCAGCGCCGAACAGCGCGAAATCGCGCCACAGCAGCGCCACCGTCTCGCGCACGAGCGCGGGCGGCGCGCTGCGCCGGCCCTGCGCGTGCTCGCCGAGCAGCAGATTGGTCCGCGCGAGAAAGCGCTTCAGCTCGGGCGCGCCGCTTGCGCGCAGCGCGCGCAGGCAGGCGACCGCGAGCCGCCAGAAATCGTAGGGGCCGTCGTCGGTGAGCGCGACCTGCATCGCGTCGAGCTCGTCCAGCGCAGCGTCGGGTGCACCGTGCTCCGCGCGCAGCACGCCGAGCAGCGCCTGCTCGTAGCGGGCGCGGATCCGGGCCGCCATCGCGTCGGGCAACGCGCGCAGCGTGGCCGGCGGCACCGCGCGGCCGACGAGCGCGAGCGCATCGAGCGGCGCGCTCGCACGCAGGTCGGCGGCGCTTTGCGCGCGCAATGCACGGAAATGCTCGAAGAGAACGGGCGAGCACGCGAGCTCGCGCAGGTTGTGGCGCCCGAGGGCCGCGCGGAAATCGCGCAGCGCGGCACGCCAGCCGGCCGGCGTCGGCTCGGCGGCGACGAGCGGCACGGCGGCCGCCAGTTGCCCGGCGAAACGCGCGGCCGGCAGCCAGCCGGCCTCCGCCAGCACGGCCGCGGCCGCGGAAAGCGGCGCAGCCGCATCGTCGTGCCGCTCGAATGCGTCGGCGGCCGCCGCAAGCCATGCGTCGGCCGCGCGCACGGCCCCGCCACGCGGGTTGGGCAGTGCGTCAGGGTGGGGAACGTTCGCCGGATCGGACGTCATGGACACGCGCGCCTGTCATCGTCAAGTCGCTCGCGCGAACCGCGGCGCGCGAGCGCCGGGCCGGTGCGAGGCCTGAGCGGGGTGTCCGTGGGCCAGGGGTCCGGTCAGATCTGGACCATCTCGAAGTCTTCCTTGCGGGCGCCGCATTCAGGGCACGTCCAGTTGATCGGGACGTCTTCCCAGCGCGTGCCCGGGGCAATGCCCTCTTCCGGCAGCCCGGCTTCTTCGTCGTAAATCCAGCCACAAATCAGGCACATCCAGCTCTTGTATTCCATCTTAGCCGCGTCGGGAAAAGTCGGTAAATTCGGGAGCCATGATGGTACCGTGTCGGGGCCGGACTGCCTAGCAATCGCGCTGGAGGACAGCGACTACGTTGCGCTGCGCTAAAAAATCCATCGTGCAGGCCGGATTCCACCGCATAATGGTTGAAAAGTGCGGCCTGCCGGGCAACACAGGGCCGAAAACGGCCACGCGCCTCGCCGTCCGCATCTCCGTCGCTTTCCCGTTTTTCTCTTGCCCCATTTTTACATGTCCAGCAACGCCCCTCCGATCGTCCTCACCTTCGGCCTGTCCGATCCCACCGGCGGCTCCGGCCTCCAAGCCGATCTGATGACCCTGGCGAGCATGGGCTGTCACGGCGTGTCCGTCCTGACGGGCTATACCGTGCGCGACTCGGCCGCCTGCGAAGAAGTGACCGGCCTCGACCCCGACGTCGTCGCCGCGCAGGCGCGCATGCTGCTCGAAGACATGCCGGTTGCCGCGTTCAAGATCGGCGCGGCCACGCGCGCGGAAGTCGTGAGCGCGATCGCCGAAGTCGTCGCCGACTACGACGGCGTGCCGCTCGTGCTCGCGCCGGATTTCACGCTCGACGACGAGCACGTGCTCGCGGCCGACGACCTGCGCGAATCGATCGCCGACCTGCTGGCGCCGCAAACCACGCTGCTGGTCGCCGACCACGCGACGCTGATCGCGCTCGCGCAACCGGACGGCGATGCCGAGGCGCCGAATCTCGACGCGGCCGTGTCGCACCTGCTGTCGCAGGGCTGCGAATACATCCTGTCGTCGGAAACGGGCTCGCACCGGCTCGTCAACACGCTGTACGGCGAGGAAGGCCAGCTTCGCGAAGACATGTGGGATCGCTCGCCGCACCGGTTGATGGGCATCACCGACACGCTCGGCGCGGCCATCGCGGCACTGCTCGCGAACGGCCAGGAGCCGCCCGAAGCTGTCCGCGAGGCGCAGGAATACCTGTACCAGGCGGTGCGCGACGCGTTCCGGCCCGGCATGGGCGCCTACCTGCCCGACCGGTTCTTCTGGGCGCGCAGCAACGACGATTCGGACACGCCGCCGGCCGTGAAGGCCGACCCGGTACTGAGGACGTCGCACCGGCATTGACGCGCGATGCGGCGGGCCGGCCCCGCCGCCGCACATGCCGCGCCGCTTCGGGCGCGACGTTCCGGCCGCCCCGCGCGCATCAAACTCCTCGCGCCAAATAAAAAAAGACCCGCATCGCTGCGGGTCTTTTCTTTTGGCTGGAACGCGCATCGCTGCGCGCTCCGGACACCTCGACCGAAGTCGATTACATGTCCATGCCCATGCCGCCCATGCCGCCCGGCATGCCGCCCGGCATCGGTGCGTCTTCCTTCGGCAGTTCTGCGACAGCCGCGTCCGTCGTCAGCAGCAGGCCTGCAACCGACGCTGCGTTCTGCAGTGCGGTGCGCGTGACCTTGGTCGGGTCGACGACGCCGGCCTCAACCATGTCGACGTACTCGCCCGTTGCCGCGTTGTAGCCGTAGTTGCCCGTACCTGCAGCAACTGCCGCCACCACGACGCTGGCTTCTTCGCCGCCGTTCGTGACGATCTGGCGCAGCGGCTCTTCCATTGCACGCAGCACGATCTTGATGCCGGCGTTCTGGTCGGCGTTCGCGCCGGTCAGGGCCGCGATCGCGGTGCGAGCGCGGATCAGCGCAACGCCGCCACCTGCCACGATGCCTTCTTCCACAGCTGCGCGCGTTGCGTGCAGTGCGTCTTCGACACGTGCCTTCTTTTCCTTCATTTCGACTTCGGTCGCAGCACCGACCTTGATCACTGCAACGCCGCCGGCCAGCTTGGCCACGCGCTCTTGCAGCTTTTCACGGTCGTAGTCCGACGTCGCTTCTTCGATTTGCGCGCGCACTTGCTTCACACGTGCTTCGATGTTCACGGCTTCGCCTGCGCCGTCGATGATCGTCGTGTTTTCCTTGCCCACTTCGATGCGCTTCGCCTGGCCCAGTTCTGCCAGCGTTGCCTTCTCGAGCGTCAGGCCGGTTTCCTCGGCGATCACTTGGCCGCCCGTCAGGATCGCGATGTCTTCCAGCATCGCCTTGCGACGATCGCCGAAGCCAGGCGCCTTGACCGCAACGGTCTTCAGGATGCCGCGGATGTTGTTCACGACCAGCGTCGCGAGCGCTTCGCCTTCGATGTCTTCAGCGATGATCAGCAGCGGACGGCCAGCCTTCGCGACTTGCTCGAGCACCGGCAGCAGATCGCGGATGTTCGACACCTTCTTGTCGTGCAGCAGCACGAACGGGTTGTCGAGAACGGCGACTTGCTTTTCCGGGTTGTTGATGAAGTACGGCGACAGGTAGCCGCGGTCGAATTGCATGCCTTCGACGACGTCGAGTTCGTCGGCCAGCGACTTGCCGTCTTCGACGGTGATGACGCCTTCCTTGCCGACCTTGTCCATCGCTTCAGCGATGCGATCGCCGATCGACGTGTCGCTGTTCGCCGAGATCGAGCCGACCTGTGCGATTTCCTTGTTCGTCGTGCACGGCTTGCTGATCTTCTTCAGCTCTTCGACAGCCGCTGCGACTGCCTTGTCGATGCCGCGCTTCAGGTCCATCGGGTTCATGCCCGATGCGACGTACTTCATGCCTTCGCGAACGATCGATTGCGCGAGGACGGTTGCCGTCGTCGTGCCGTCGCCTGCGTTGTCGCTGGTCTTGGAAGCCACTTCCTTGACCATTTGCGCGCCCATGTTCTGGAGCTTGTCCTTCAGCTCGATTTCCTTCGCGACCGACACACCGTCCTTGGTGACCGTCGGGCCGCCGAAGCTG
Source organism: Burkholderia arboris (assembly GCF_902499125.1). Classification (GTDB taxonomy): domain Bacteria; phylum Pseudomonadota; class Gammaproteobacteria; order Burkholderiales; family Burkholderiaceae; genus Burkholderia; species Burkholderia arboris. The sequence goes on along the minus strand of NZ_CABVPX010000041.1, from coordinate 14,884 downwards.
CGCTCGAGCACCACGTTGCGGCCCTTCGGACCCAGCGTGACCTTGACTGCGTTGGCGAGAATGTTCACGCCTTCGACCATCTTCGAACGGGCGGAATCGCCGAATACGACGTCTTTAGCTGCCATCTTCTAACTCCTTGAATTCTTGGGAATATGTACCGTCGGAGGACGCTTACTTGGCGTTGACCACGGCCATGATGTCTTCTTCGCGCATGACCAGCAGTTCGTTGCCGTCGACCTTGACGGTCTGGCCTGCGTACTTGCCGAACAGGACGCGATCGCCGACCTTCACGTCGAGTGCGATCGGGGCGCCCTTGTCGTCACGCTTGCCCGGGCCGATGGCCAGGACTTCGCCCTGGTCCGGCTTTTCAGCAGCGGCGTCGGGGATGACGATGCCCGAGGCGGTCTTGGTTTCCTGATCCAGGCGCTTGACGATCACGCGATCGTGCAAAGGACGAAGGTTCATATTCACTCCTCTCTTGACTGAGATTGAAGAACGCTTAGGGAATCTGCCCGGCAAATCGCCCGGCAGAGAATTGTTAGCACTCTCGTGCAGCGAGTGCTAATTATATGGACGGGTTTTGACAAATTCAAGAAGGGGAGCCGGACGAATTTTCAACGCGGCGCGGCAGCGGGGAAAACACGCGAAAATTACAAAAAACCCTTTCACAACAAAACCCTACCTACGCTACCCGGCCCGGAAGACGGGCCCGCGCAGCCCGCGAATCTCATCCAGCCCCGTTTGGACACCGGGTAAGCACGGAGTTCCTGCCCCCGCCGGCATCACGTCAAAAAACCTGCGCAGGCGCCGATTCCGTCCGCCGCAACGCGTCCGCTCCCCCGCCCGGCGACCGTCGCGCCCCCTTGCCCGGCGTTCCATCGCTCCGCACCGAATCATTCATTTGCATTACGCCGATATTTACGTTTCTCCTCCTGAAAAACCCCCGTCGGACCCCACCCGTAAGCCCGCCCATTACATTCAGTAATTTAGATGCGAATCATTCTCGTTTACATTGACTTTCCCATTTGACACTCCTACGATGCGCCGCGTTGCGCTCTTCTTCATGCCCGGGCCGATCGGTGCCGAGCGTCGGGACAGCGACCAACAAGCAGGACTCCAAATCAATTAGAACCCGGGATTTGATATGAAGGTTGCATCGTTCCATGGAGACCGCATCCGCGCCCGGATGCGCCCCGCCGCCTGTGCGGCCGCGTTCGCGTGCGCATCGTTCACGAGCAGCGCCGCATTCGCCGCCGCGCCGGTCGACGCGCAACCCGAAGCGCCCGAGGCCGATCTCGCGATCCAGGCGAAGCCGACCGACATGTGGACCGGCATCTGGACACGCCAGAGCCTGCTCGGCGACATGGGCGGCATCCGCCCGTGGCTCGGCAAGTACGGCGCGACGCTGCAGATCACCGAAACCAGCGAATACCTCGCGAACCTGCGCGGCGGCCTGAACCGCGGCGGCACGTACGACGGGCTGACGACGGCGACGCTGACGGTCGATACGCAAAAGGCGATCGGCCTGCCCGGCGGCACCTTCAACGTCAGCGCACTGCAGATCCACGGCAGCAACCTCAGCGCGCGGAATCTCGGCACGCTCAACACCGCAAGCGGCATCGAGGCGCAGGACACGACGCGCCTGTGGGAGCTCTGGTACCAGCAGTCGTTCCTCGACAAGCGCGTCGACGTGAAGATCGGCCAGCAGAGCCTGGACCAGGAATTCATGGTCAGCACGTATGCGAACACGTTCGTCAACACGATGTTCGGCTGGCCCGCCCTGCCGTCGTACGACCTGCCGAACGGCGGCCCCGCGTATCCGCTCGCGGGCCTCGGCGTGCGCGTGCGCGCGCAGATCACGCCGAAGCTCACCGCGCTCGCGGGCGTGTTCGACGGCGATCCGCTCGGCAACAACCCGAACAACCTGAGCGGCACGAACTTCAACCTGCACAACGGCACGCTCTACATCGGCGAGCTGCAGTACGCGCTGAACCAGCCGTCCGACGGCGAAATGGATACCGGCCACTCGAACGGGCTGCCGGGCACCTACAAGATCGGCGTCTGGTATCACAACGGCCGCTTCGCGGACCAGGGCACCGGCACCGACGGGCTGTCGCTCGCCGATCCCGCATCGAACGGCAACGCGCAACAGCATCACGGCGACTACAGCTTCTACGCGGTGGCCGACCAGATGATCTGGCGCCCCGACCCGACCGGCGCGAAAAGCCTCGGCGTGTTCGCGCGCGTGATGGGCGCGCCGGGCGACCGTAACCTGGTGAGCTTCGCGGCCAACGCGGGCATCGTGCTGAAGGCGCCGTTCGACGGCCGCGACAACGACAGCGTCGGCCTCGCCGTCACGTACATCCAGGTCGGCAGCCACGTGACCGACCTCGACCAGGCCGCACGGACCTTTGCCGCCGGCCCGTACGGCGTGCGCACCCGCGAGACGACCGTCGAGGCGACCTACCAGTACCAGGTCAACCCGTGGTGGGTGATCGCGGCCGATGCGCAGTACACGTTCAACGCCGGCGCGGGCCAGAACCCGAGCGACGCGACGCAGCCGCTGCGCAACACCTTCGTGCTCGGCGCACGCACGACGATCACGTTCTGAGCGCCGCGCGCACGCCACCCGCCCACATCCCCCGTTTTCGCGCGCCGCCGGCGCGGCGCGCCCCCCAGGAGATCCAGATGATTCAATCCGCCCCGCTTCGCCGCCTCGCGACGGGCGCACTGGCCGCCGTCGCGCTGACGGCCGCCGCCGGCGCGTTCGCCGAGCCGCAAGGCTTCCTCGAGACGCTGCATCGTCACACGCTGCTCGTCAACACGGTGCCCGACAACGGCGACCAGAACCCGTACGCGATCGCGGTCGCGCCGGTATCGGCCGGCTCGATCCAGGCAGGCGACGTGCTCGTCGACAACTTCAACAACGCGGCAAACCTGCAGGGCACCGGCAGCACGATCGTCAACTATCGCCCGTCGACCAAGCAGATGAGCCTGTTCGCGACGATTCCGCGCGACCTGAAGGCGTGCCCGGGCGGCGTCGGCCTGTCGACCGCGATGACGATGCTGAAGTCGGGCTGGGTGATCGTCGGCAGCACGCCGAGCAACGACGGCACGACGTCGACGAAAGGCGCCGGCTGTCTGATCGTGCTCGATCCGCAAGGCAAGATCGCGTCGACCTGGTCGAGCGCGAACATCAACGACCCGTGGGGCAACATGGCCGTGGTCGACCGCGGCGACAGCGCGACGCTGTTCGTCAGCATGGCCGGCTTCGGCGTCGGCGGCGCGGACGGCAACCCGCCCGTCTACAAGCAGGCGACCGTGCTGCGCGTCGACCTCGACGTGCCGGCCGGCAAGCCGCCCGTCATCAAGCAGGAAACGGTCGTCGCGAGCGGTCTCGGCGCGCAGGCCGACAAGGGCGTGTTCCTGGTCGGCCCGACCGGCCTCGCGCTGTCGGGCGACCAGAAGAAGCTGTACGTATCCGATGCGATCGGCAACCGGATCGTCGAGATCGACGATCCGCTCACGCGCGACACGAGCGCGGGGGTCGGCCGCCAGGTCACCGCCGACGGCTTCCTGCGCCGCCCGCTCGCGCTCGCGACCGCGCCGAACGGCCATCTGCTCGCGACCAACGCGCTGAACGGCCAGGTCGTCGAGATCGACCCGGTCGCCGGCAAGCAGCTCTATGCGCGCTGGATCGACACCGACAAGGCGCAATCGCCGCCCGGTAACGGCGACCTGTTCGGGATCGCGATGACGCCGGCCGGCGACGGCTTCTATTACGTCCAGGACGACGTCAACACGCTGATGCTCGCGAAGTAACGGAACCGACCATGGCAGACGATCTGAACCCGCCGCCGCGCCCCGCGCGCCGCGGCTTCCTGAAGGCCGGCGGCGCAGCCGTCGCCGCAGGTCTCGCGGCGGGCACGATGCCGGCCGCCCGCGCGGCCGATGCGGCGCCCGCCGTCGCGCCGGGTGCGCACGCGCACGACGACGACATCGAACCGTTCTACGGCAAGCACCAGGGCGGCATCACGACGCCGCAGCAGCGCAACGCGTATTTCGCGGCACTCGACCTCGCGACAACCCGGCGCGCGGACGTGATCGCGCTGCTGAAGACCTGGACCGACGCCGCCGCACGCCTCACGCGCGGCGACACCGCGCAGCCGCTGCCGGCGACCGGCGGCGACGACGTCGCGCCGGCCGACTCGGGCGATGCGCTCGGTATCGGCGCGTCGCGGCTGACGATCACGTTCGGCTTCGGGCCCGGCCTGTTCGCGGTCGCGGGCAAGGACCGCTACGGCCTCGCGAAGCAGCGCCCGGCCGCACTCGTCGACCTGCCGCGCTTCAACGGCGACCAGCTGATTCCGGAGAAGACGGGCGGCGACCTGTTCATCCAGGCGTGCGCGAACGACGCGCAAGTGGCGTTCCACGCGGTGCGCCAGCTCGTGCGCCTCGGCGGCAACGCCGTGCAGATGCGCTGGGGCCAGGCCGGCTTCACGTCCGGCAAGCCGGGCGAGACGCCGCGCAACCTGATGGGCTTCAAGGACGGCACGATGAACCCGTCGCGCGACGATCCGGCCGCGATGAACGAATTCGTGTGGGCCGGCAACGAAGGTCCGGCATGGATGAACGGCGGCACCTACACGGTCGTGCGCCGCATCCGCATCACGCTCGAACACTGGGACAACACCGAGCTCGGTTTCCAGGAGCAGGTGTTCGGCCGCAAGAAGTACAGCGGCGCGCCGATCGGCGGCAAGCAGGAATTCGAAGCGCTCGACCTCGACGCGGTCGACAAGGACGGCAATTCGGTGATCCCCGACAACGCGCACGCGCGTCTCGCATCGCCGCAGGTAAACAACGGCGCGCAGATCCTGCGCCGCGCGTACTCGTACAACGACAGCGCGAACTTCTACATCGAGCGCTGGCCGCCGTGGCGCCAGCAGACCGAGTACGACGCGGGGCTGATGTTCGTCGCGCACCAGCGCGACCCGCGCCGCGGCTTCATCCCGATCAACGAGAAGCTCGCGAAGCTGGACATCATGAACCAGTTCACCACGCACGTCGGCAGCGCGATCTTCGCGTGTCCGCCGGGCGCGCAACCCGGTTCGTACATCGGCGCCGCGCTGTTCGAAGCGTAACGGCCTCGCGACGCCACGCCCCTTTTTCTCCGGCCCGTCCGGATGCAACTCACGACGACGACATGAACACTTTTCCCGTTAGCCGCCCGCTGCGGCACCTGATCGCCGCGGCTGCCGCCGCGCTGATGCTGACCGGCGCGCTGCACGCCACGCGCGCGCATGCCGCGACGCTCACGCTGTACAACGCGCAGCACGAGCAGGTCGTCAACCAGCTCGTCAAGGACTTCGAAGCGCAAAGCGGCATCACCGTGAAGGTGCGCTCGGGCGAAGGCCCCGCGCTCGCCGCGCAGATCGTCGCGGAAGGCGACCGCACGCCGGCCGACGTGTACTTCACCGAGAATTCGCCGGAGCTCGTGCTGCTCGACCGCAAGGGCCTGCTCGCGAAGACCGACGGCGCCGCGCTGCAGGCGGTGCCCGCGCGCTTCAACCCGGCCGACGGCAACTGGGTCGGCGTGCTCGCGCGCGAGAACGTGCTCGTCTACAACACCGCGAAGCTCCAGCCGCAGCAACTGCCCGCGTCGCTGCTCGATCTCGCGAAGCCGGAATGGAAAGGCAAGGTCGGCGTCGCGCCGAGCGATGCGGACTTCCTGCCGCTCGTGAGCGCGGTGCTCGCGCTGCACGGCGAAGCCGCGACGCTGCAATGGCTGAAGGGCCTGAAGGCCAACGCGCAAGTGTTCGACGACGACGAAGGCGTGACCGCGGCCGTCAACCGCGGCGGCGTGCTGACCGGCATCATCAACAACTACTACTGGGACCGCCTGCACGCCGAACTCGGCGACAAGTCGACCCGCAGCGCGATCCACCACTTCGGCAACCACGACGTCGGGGCCGCCGTGAACGTGTCGGGCGCCGCGGTGCTGAAGGCGTCGAAGCACCAGCCCGAAGCGCAGAAGTTCGTCGCGTATCTCGTCAGCGAGCGCGCGCAGAAACTGATGGCGAACGGCCACATCAGTTTCGAGTATCCGCTGCATCCGGGCGTCGCCCCCGATCCGATCCTGAAGCCGTTCAACGAACTGAGCCCGCCGGCGCTGACGTTCGAACAGCTCGGCGACGACAGCCAGGCCGGCAAGCTGCTGCGCCAGGCCGGCCTGCTCTGACGATGAGCGACGCCGTGTCCCGCACGGCCCGCACCGCGCGCGACGGCGAGCGCACCGCGACGCGGCGCCGCCCGTCGCGCGCGCTCGTCGCCGCGGCCGCGTGCGGGCCGCTCGCGATCCTGCTGCCGCTCGGCTTCACGCTGTACCGTGCAGCCACCTTCGGCATCGACGACGCGATCGAGTTGCTGTGGCGCCCGCTCGTCGGCGAACTGCTCGTCAACACGCTGTCGATCACGCTCGCCGCGACGCTCGCGTGCACGCTGCTCGGCACCGCGGTCGCCTGGTTCATCGAGCGCACCGACCTGCCCGCGCGGCCGCTGTGGACCGCGCTCGCCGCCGCCCCGCTCGCGGTGCCGCCGTTCATCACGAGCTATGCGTGGGTGTCGCTGAGCCTCGACCTGCAGGATTTCCTCGGCGCGCTGATCGTGCTGACTTCCGCGTATTTCCCGCTCGTCTACCTGCCGGTGGCCGCGGCGCTTCGCGAACTCGACCCGGCACTCGAGGAAAGCGCGCGCACGCTCGGCTGCTCGCCGTGGCAGACGTTCTTCCGCGTCGTGCTGCCGCAATTGCGCCCCGCGCTATGCGGCGGGATGCTGCTCGTCGCGCTCGGCGTGCTGTCCGAATTCGGCGCGTTCCAGTTGCTGCGCTTTCGCACGTTCACGACCGAGATCTACGCGGAATACCGCACCGCGTTCGACGGCGGCGGCGCGTCGCTGCTCGGCTGCGTGCTGATCGCGCTGTGCCTGCTGTGTCTCGCGATCGAGGCACGGGCGCGCGGCCATGCGCGCTACGGCCATACGCATCGCGCCGCGCGCCGCGTCGCGATGCGTTATCCGCTCGGCACGCTGCGCGGTCCCGTCACCGGCGCGTTCGCTGCGCTCGCGGCCGCGACGCTCGGCGTGCCGCTCGCGATGATCGGCTACTGGCTCACGCAACAAGGTGCTGCCGCCGTCACGCCGGCCGACGTCTCGCCCGAGCTGCTGTGGCAGGCTACCCTCGCCTCGTCCGGCTACGGCCTCGCGGCCGCGGCCGTCACGACGCTGCTCGCGCTGCCGCTCGCGTTCCTGCTGGTCCGTCATCCGGGCCGCGTCGCGACGTTCCTCGAACGCACCGCGATGACCGTGCAGGGCGTGCCCGGCATCGTCGTCGCACTCGCGATCGTGTCGATCACGGTGCGGCTGCTGCAGCCGCTCTACCAGAGCGCGCCGGCGCTCGTCGCCGCATACGCGATCCTGTTCTTGCCGCTCGCGGTCGTCAGCGTGCGCGCGGCGCTGTCGCACGTGCAGGTCCGGCTCGAGGAAACCGCGCGCGCGCTCGGCCTTGGCTGGCGCGCGACGCTCACGCGCGTGGTGCTGCCGCTCGCGGCGCCCGGTCTCGGCGCGGCCGCGACGATGGTGTTCATCTCGGTCGTCACGGAACTCAATGCGACGCTGCTGCTCTCGCCCATCGGCACGCGCACGCTCGCGACGCAGGTGTGGAGCGATACGGCGACGCTCGCGTTCGCGGCCGCGGCGCCTTATGCGGCGCTGCTCATCGCGCTGTCGCTCGGCGCGTCGGGATTGCTGTTCCTGCTGCTCGGCCGCGCGTCGGTGCGCAACTGAGCACCGCTCTTTTTCTCCGGAACCGCCCATGAGCGAACTACGCATCCACGGCCTGTCCAAATCGTTCGGATCGCATACCGTCCTGCACGACATCGACCTCACGGTGCGGCGCGGCACGCGCCTCGCGCTGCTCGGCCCGTCCGGCAGCGGCAAGACGACGCTGCTGCGCGTGCTGTGCGGCTTCGAGCGCGCCGAGCGCGGCACCGTCGAGATCGACGGACGTCGCGTCGCCGCGCCCGACGTGCACCTGCCGCCCGAACAGCGCCGGATCGGCTACGTGCCGCAGGAAGGCGCGCTGTTTCCGCACCTGTCGGTGGCCGACAACATCGCGTTCGGGCTGCCGCGCGCGGCGCGGCGGCGCCATCACCGCGTCGACGAACTGCTCGAGATGGTCGGATTGCCCGCGTCGTACGCGAGCCGTGCGCCGCAGCAGCTGTCCGGCGGCCAGCAGCAGCGCGTCGCCCTCGCGCGGGCGCTGGCGCCCGAGCCGTCGCTCGTGATCCTCGACGAACCGTTCTCCGCGCTCGACACGTCGCTGCGGCACGAAACCCGCAGCGCGGTGGCGGACGCACTCGCCGCGGCCGGTGCAACGTCGGTGCTCGTCACGCACGACCAGCCCGAGGCGATGACGCTCGGCGACGAAGTGGCGGTGATGTGGCAAGGCAGGCTCGTGCAGACGGCCGCGCCGCAGACGCTGTACCGGCAGCCCGTCACGCGCGACGTCGCGTCGTTCGTCGGGCAGGCCGTGCTGCTCGCGGGCCGCGTGCGCGATGCGCGCATCGCCTGTGCGCTCGGCGAGTTACCGCTCGTCGCGCCACTGCCCGACGGGCCGGCCGACGCGATGCTGCGTCCCGAGCAGATCGGCCTCGTGCCGGTCACCCAGGCCGACGCCGCGCGCGGTCATGCGGCGCGCGTCGAAGCCGCGCAATTCGCAGGCCAGGACGCCGACGTGCTCGCGCGCCTCGATGCCGATCGCGACGTGCTCGTGCGCATCCGCGTGCCGGGACACCGGTGCCCGGCTGTCGGCGAACGCGTCACGCTCGTCGTCGACGGTGCGGTGATGGCGTACGCGCGCTGAGCGGCGCGCATCGTCGTCACGCGTCGGCGCAGCCCGCGTCCGACAGCGGCCGGAAGGTCCGCCCATCCGTCTCGACGGTCGCGCCCAGCCGCCGCGCAAGCCCCTTCGCGCCTTCGCGCATCACGACGTCGTGATTCCACCGGAACAGCGGCCGCGCGAGCGGCTCGAGCCAGTTCATCCAGCGCACGTGCGTGCGGATGTGCCAGTCGTAGCGCACGACCGTGCGCGGGCCGTCGGCAGCGAACGACCAGCGTCCGTCGCCTTCGATCGCACCGCTCGCGCGGCCTTCGAGTGCATGCGGCCGCTCGACGCGCCGCACGCGCATGTCGAAGGTCAGCCGGTACGGCAGGGCGCCCTTCCACGTATACCGGTGCAGCGCATCGACGCCGCGCGCATCGCCCTGCTCGAGCTCGACGGTGCGCACGGCCCCCTTCCACCAGTCGGGCCAGCGGTCGACCTGGTAGATCGCGTCCCAGACCGCCGCGAGCGGGGCGTCCACGTGCCAGGTCGTCGAGAACCGGTATTCCGCCATGCAGCCTCCGGCAAGTACGTCAGGAGAACAGACCCGCGTGTCGGTCAGGGCGCGAAGAAACGCTCGGGAAATGCGACGTCGATCTCCACGTCGTCGAGCGTCACGGTTTCGAGCGGTACGTCGTCATCGTCGGCGAAGCTGACGACCTTCAGCGGAAAGCCGTCCTCGGCGTCCAGCCACAGCCGGTAGCGATGCACGCCATCGACCACGTGCGCAGGCGCGCCGGTGACCGATACGCGCAGCGCGTTCCGGCCGCCGACGGCCTCCTCGCCTTCGGTCACCGTCGCGCCGCCCTGCTGCAGCGCATGAACGTTGCGCAGCAGTTCGCCGACGTCCGACCGGTCGACCCGGTGGCCGCTGCGGTCGCGCACGAGCGGATTGGACGGCGACAGCGTCAGCGCGGGCGGCGCGTGCACGCCGAACGGGCGCAGCCGCACCCTGCCGTCGCCGGGATCGTATGCCAGCACGGCACCGTGATGCGGCGACACGAAATCCATCCGGACGAAGCCCGGTTTCAGGTAGGCGTAGCGGATTTCGGTGTGCTCGCCGCCGCGCGCCGACGAGCGGATCGTCGCGCGGTACGAGTGGACATGGTCGAAATGCGCCTGGGCGACGGTCACGGGGTCGGCTGTCATGCTCGCTCCTATCAGGCTCGCGGCCAGCAACGCGGCGATCACGGCGCCGCCTCGACATCGAGCACGCCTTCCATCCCGCGCTCGCGATGGCTCCTGAAAAACAGCAGCCGATGCGTGCAATAGTAGGCGAACCGGCCCGGCTGCGCCGGCGTGAAACGAAACGTCTTCGGCGTCGTGCCGAGTTCGGTGTGCACCGCAATACCGGCCTGCGGCGCATCGATCTCGAAGCTGTGCGGCACCACGCCGGGCTCGGACGACACGGTCAGCTCGACCGGCACGTGCGCGCGCACGATCACGTGGTTCGGGCGGAAGAAATAGCTGCCGCCGACGATCGCCACCCGCTGCACGCCGTCGGCGCCGACCGGCACGCGCACCGGCGCATCGCCGTCCGCCCGCGCGAGGGTCGCACTCGCCGCGAGTGCCGCCAGCACGAGCCCCTTCGTCATCTTCATCGCCTGCTCCCTGCCGGCGTCGCGCGTCAGCCCTTCCACGCGTCGGTCGAGCCGCCGAGCGCGCCGCATGCTTCGATCGCGAGCTCGCGCAGGCGCCGCTCATCGCCTCGGCCCGACAACGCGTAGCCCATTCCGCGATCCGACCAGAAATACGTGTAGCGGCCATCGGCCGACATTGCCTGCGGCGCGAGATGCCGTGCGTCGTACGCCGTCACGTACAACGTCACGCGCTCGCCGTCCGCGCGCTGGTACATGAGCTGCGCAGCCGGCCCGTGCTCGCCGGGGAGCAACCGGCCGCCCAGCAGCGCATAACCGTATTCTTCAAGCGAAGGCGCGCGCACCGGGTGCCCCACGCGCGCCGACAGCCATGCGGCAAGACGCCGGGGATCGCCCGCGCCGACCTCGACCGGATGCTCGCGATCGGCGGCGTACAGGGCATACGCGACATCCGCGCGCGCGGCGAACGCCGGGGCGCTGCCGAACGCCTCCCAGCCCGCATGCAGCGCGACACCGATCAGCAGCCCGGCCGCCAGCCCCGAGCATGCATAGGCGAACGCGCGCCAGCGCGGCGCGCGACGCTGCACGAACAACGCGGGCGCCGCGCCCGGCAGCGGGAACAGCGCTTTCAGCGCGTCGCGCTGCGCGCGGTAATGCGCGAATCGTTCGGCCTCCTCCGGATCGGACTGCAGGCGCTCGAGCATCTCGCGCTGCTCGCGCCCGGACAGCTCGCCGTCCAGCAACGCGGACAGCAGCTGAGCCGACGCATCGTCGTCCCGCGGGTTCGAAGCTTGGTGCGAATCGTCCATCATGGCTTCCCGATCACTCGTAACGCGGCCGTGCCGTGCGCCGACGGCTCGTCCGACAGCAGTGCACGCATCTGGGCCCGCGCGCGCGCGAGCCGCGACATCACCGTGCCCACCGGCACGCCGAGCACCTGCGCGGCATCGCGATAGCTCAACTCTTCAAGCGCAACGAGCAACAGCACCTCGCGCTGTTCGACCGGCAGCCGGTACAGCGCGCGCTGCACGTCGCGCAGCACCAGCCCGCCGATCTCGCCGGCCGGCGCGGCCATCGTCTGCCACGGCGCCGTCGCGTCGTCGACCGCGATCTCGTGCCGTGCCCGCAACTGGTCGATGAAGCGGTGCCGCAGCAGCGTCAGCAGCCAGGCACGCAGGTTGCCGGCGTCGCGCGGCGGCCGGTTCAGCGCACGCTCGAGCGTGTCCTGCACGAGATCGTCCGCCCAGGCGCGCTCGCCCGTCAGCGCACGCGCATAGCGCGTGAGATGCGGCAGCCACACCAGCAGATCCGATTCGTAGCTCATCGGGATGCCTCGCGCATCGCCGCGCGATCACGGACGCGCGACGTGCCACATGCCGCCGATCCCGTCGCCGCCCGCGTCGCCGGCCTTGCGGTCCATCTTCCAGCGATACAGCGGACGCCCGCGATACGCCCATTGCTTCTTGCCATCGTCGCGCGCGACGAGGCTCAGCGCACCCGCCGCCTTGTCGTATGCATCGGCGAGCGCAGGCGGCCAGTTGGCCGTGCACGCGCTGTCGCACGCGCTCTTGCCGGGCGCGTCGCGATCGAATACGTACAGCGTCATGTGCGCTTCGTCGACCAGTTTCCCGTCGGCGGCCTGGGGCGGTTCCGCGGCCGCCGGCCGCACGATCGCCGCCGTCAGTGCGACGGCGAATAGCATCCGTTTCATTCCCGTTCTCCTTGGCGTGGTGTTACGGCACGGCGGGGCCGGACGGTGCGATCGGCTGCGTTGCGGCCATTATCCCGCCGGCCGGCCGAGCCGGAACTCGGTATGTAAACGGACGGCGGGGACCGGTTATTCCATGCTGCGCCGCGGCGATCGGCAGCGGTCATTCATGGGACGAAAGAAAGCCTGAAGCCCGAAAAAGACAACGCGGCATGACAGCGATGTCATGCCGCGTTGCGCGACCCGTGTTGCACGACCCTCTCGCACGGCGGCCGATGCGGCGCCGCCGTGCGTTCCCGCCGGTTACTTCGGCAGTGCGCCCGTCAGCGACTGAAGCAGCGTCGTCACCGGTGCGAGCGGGTTGTTCGGCGAGCTGTTGCCCGAATGCGGCGTCACCGACAGGCTCGGCGCGGAACCGAGCGCCGTCCCTACCGACGTGCCGACCGCATTGACGACCGTCGCCGTCGAGTTGGCGCCCGTCGTCAGCAGCGAGCCGACCGCGCCCGCCGTGCCGCCGGCCGCGTTCGCGCCCGCGCCGAGCAGGCTGCCGCCTGCCGCTGCCGTCGAACCGGCCGCGCCCGACAGCGCGCCGGCCGCCTGGCCGAGTGCCGCCGGCCCGTTCCCGAGTGCGCCCGTCACCGAACCGAGTGCGCCGGTCAGTGCGCCGGCCGGATTGCCGCCGCCCGTCAGGCCATTCACGAGGTTCGTGATCGGTGCGATCGGGCTGTTGCCCGCCGCGCCCGACAACGTGCCGACCACCTGGTTCACGACGCCCTGCACCGGCGCCAGCGGGTTGGAGCCGCCGAGATTGCCGAGGGCGCCCGTCACCGAGTTCAGCGCGCCCGTCAGTGCACCGGCCGGATTGCCGCTGCCGAGCGTACCGACGACCTGGTTCACGACACCCTGCACCGGCGCCAGCGGGCTCGTGCCGCCCAGTGCGCCGAGCGCGCCTGCAACCGAGCCGACCGCGTTGCCGAGTGCGCCCGTGGCCGTACCGACCGCATTGCTCAGCGTGCCGGCCGGGTTGCTGCCGCCGAGCGCGCCGACGACCTGGTTCACGACGCCTTGCACCGGCGCCAGCGGGTTCGAGCCGCCGAGGTTGCCGAGCGCCCCCGTCACCGAACCGAGTGCGCCGGTCAGCGCGCCGGCCGGATTGCCGCCCGGCAGCGCGTTCTGCAGACCGTTGACGAGGTTCGTGATCGGCGTGATCGGGCTGCCGCCGCCTGCACCCGACAGCGTGCCGACGACCTGGTTCACGACGCCCTGCACCGGCGCCAGCGGGTTCGCCCCGCCGAGCGCGCCCGTCACGGAGTTCAGCGCGTTCGTCAGCGCACCGGCAGGATCGCCGTTGCCGAGCGTGCCGGCGAGCTGCGTGACGACGCCTTGCACCGGCGCGAGCGGGCTCCCTGCACCGCCGACGTTGCCGAGTGCGCCCGTGATCGTGTTGACCGCGTTGCTCAGGGCGCCGGCCGGGTTACCGCTGCCGAGCGTGCCCGTGACCTGGTTCACGACGTTCTGGATCGGCGTGATCGGGTTCGCGCCGCCGCCGAGGCCGCCCAGCGCACCCGTCACCGTACCGAGTGCGCCGGTCAGTGCGCCGGCCGGGTTGCCGCCGCCGAGACCGCCCAATGCCCCCGTCACCGTACCGAGTGCACCGGTCAGTGCGCCGGCCGGGTTGCCGCCGCCGAGCGCGCCCGTGACCTGGTTCACGACGCCCTGGACCGGCGCCAACGGGTTCGAGCCCCCGCCGATGCCACCCAGTGCGCCCGTTACCGTGCCGAGTGCCCCCGTCAGTGCGCCTGCCGGGTTGCCGCTGCCAAGTGCACCCGTCACCTGATTCACTACGCCCTGAACCGGCGCCAGCGGGTTCGCGCCACCGCCGATACCACCCAGTGCCCCCGTTACCGTGCCGAGAGCCCCCGTCAGTGCGCCTGCCGGGTTGCCGCTGCCAAGTGCGCCCGCGACACCGTTCACCACGCCTTGAACCGGCGCGAGCGGGTTCGAGCCGCTGCCGAGGTTGCCCAGCGCGCCCGTCACCGTGCCGACGACACCGGTCAGTGCGCCGGCCGGATCGCCGCCGCCGATGGAGCCAATAAGCCCGTTCACGACGCCCTGGACCGGCGCGAGCGGGTTCGAGCCGCCACCGATGCCACCCAGTGCGCCCGTCACACTGCCGAGTGCGCCGGTCAACGCACCGGCCGGGTTGCCGCCACCGAGCGCACCCGTGACCTGATTCACCACGCCTTGCACCGGCGCCAGCGGATTCGCGCCGCCACCGATACCACCCAGTGCGCCCGTCACCGTGCCTAGCGCGCCCGTCAGTGCACCAGCCGGATTACCGCCACCGAGCGCGCCCGTGACCTGATTCACGACGCCTTGTACAGGCGCCAGCGGATTCGTGCCGCCACCGATACCACCCAGCGCACCCGTGACTTGATTCACCACACCCTGCACCGGCGCCAACGGGTTCGAACCACCACCGATACCACCCAGCGCACCCGTCGCCGTGCCGAGCGCGTTACTCAGCGTGCCAGTCGCCGTATTCAGCGCGCCGGTCAGTGCTCCAGCCGGGTTGCCGCCACCGAGCGCACCCGTAACCTGATTCACCACGCCTTGCACCGGCGCCAGCGGATTCGCGCCGCC
>NZ_CABVPX010000040.1 GCF_902499125.1 Burkholderia arboris | reverse complement strand
ATTCCCGTGTGAAAGTAGGTAATCGTCAGGCTCCCTAAGCCAGAAACCCCCGCCCGAAAGGCGGGGGTTTTTGCATTGGTGCGGCGGAAATGTGTGGTGTGCCCGGCATAGATCACATCTCGTGCCGAATAGCTACACTGCACGGACCTGAGTGAGCGGCCCGCTGCAGTTTCAGAACGATCGTCGCTTGTCACAGTTACTAACGGTGCTGAGTATCGGGCACCGAGCCTACGTGCGGATAGTGACGTGCGACGCCTACCGTCGGCAACGCGCCGATCACATCGGCGTGATGATGAGTCGCTTGTGCTCGACATTAATCCGGACGCGTTCTCCTGCCTCGAATCCAGCCTCCTCAAGCCATACTCCCGCCAATTTGATCCACGGGTAATACGTCGTGTTCAGTTTTCGGTGTGCTCTGATGGCACGGAGGACCCTAGACAAGGAGTGATGGCGTGCTGACTCTTGAATCTTGACGAAGCGTTCCGTTACGACGGGGCGTGACTTATGATTGGCATTAGCCATTTCCGACTCCTAGTGTGAGTTGGTTGTGGTCAGCGGGTCGTATGGGTGGCAGCCCATGCGGCCCGCGCTTTTTGCGGTGACGCCATTTGAGTCTACCTAACTGGGTATCTCGAAATATGGAAAATTCGGGGGGTGGCCAAACGGCCTAGGTACGGAGGAGTCGTGGTCCATCACATGCCTTGAACCTGTCCGCATTTTCGTGGACGAGGCGGTTGAGCAACAAGTTATTCGCGCGCTTGCGTGAATCGCTCGCCGAAAAGGATAGCAAACTGGTTCATGGATGATTTCCAGTCGAAGGCGGCCCGCATCGTGTTGGCTAGCACATTGGGCTGCGCCAGCTAGAGCAGTTTGATCGCGGCCTCATCATTCGGGAAGTAGCCATCGGTCTTGGTGATCTTAGAGTGGCCGCTTCCCATCAAACGATGACTGCACTCAAACTAACTCGGCTGGAGCAGCACAACGCAGTAGTCAGTCCGAGCAGAACGCATGCAAAGACCTCACAGGAATCGCCTAATCTTCTCCAGCATCTTTGCTATACGTGGATCATTGGATCCTGCAGAGAGCTTGTGGATGCTTTCTTTAATTTTATCCTGGGCTAGTTGACCACGTTCCGCAGTGCCTGCTGGTCGTCCGCCGCGCCCCGGATGGAGTGAATCCCAAAGCGAAGGACGACTTGTCATACGCTCGCCGCCCACAACCTTACTCCCAAAACCCATACCGTTCCAAGCAGGACGAAAAGTAGTGATTAGAACTGATTCGGCAAGAGTAATATACGCATCGTTCAGTACAAGGTGACGGCAACGAAAATCCTCTAACCGGAGATCTAGATCATTCCCCGCATCCTGAATCGCGCGAATCGATTCCGCATGTTGACCAAGTCGTTCCCAGATCTTAGCTCTGGTTGTGGGCCTTGGGTTGAAACCCTGCTTCGCGTTCTCACGCACCGCCTTTCCAATGTAAACCGGATAGCGTGTGCCACCAGCACCGTCTAGAG
Source organism: Burkholderia arboris (assembly GCF_902499125.1). Lineage (GTDB taxonomy): Bacteria > Pseudomonadota > Gammaproteobacteria > Burkholderiales > Burkholderiaceae > Burkholderia > Burkholderia arboris. The sequence goes on along the minus strand of NZ_CABVPX010000040.1, from coordinate 73,046 downwards.
TGAGCAAATCGGCATAGGCAGAGTGATTGCCCGTGTAGTAAAGGGCATAGACTCCGGCTCCGGTGAATGATGTCTTCGGAGGGAGCGGCAGGAGAGGCTGCTCTAGTAGCTCAACGGCGAGAGTAACGCCGACATTTTCTACCGCGAGAGGATCGAAGGGCACCATATCTTACATTTCTGAGATAATCGCATAAGGTTACTCTATCTCGCCGCCACCTCCAACCGCAGTGAGCATGAGCAGCGAAGCTCGAGAGAATGACATAAGGTCATAAGCAGAGACAGCGATTGCTGGTATACATATTCGGAGCAATCCGCTAGAGAGTTTTGAATGAACAAGCGCTTACTCGATTGTGTCGGTAACGGACTTGCAACATCACGTTAACGCTGTTCGTTGAAAATATTCGAAATTGCGTGATGTTATTATTCTGGTTTTAATGTTTTTTGTAAAACAGGATGCGACGTGAAGTGTGCAAATTTAGTTGCGATCTTCGAGAAATTGATTTGATGTTTTTTGATTTTTGATGTGTTGAGATTTACAATTCAATGCGTGTTGCATAAAATATGAATTGTCTTGATTAATCTGGATTGAGGTGATTTTTATAAAATTATATAATTTAACACCTCGGTTATATCAAGGATGATATGCGTCATAAAGAAAGAAAAATTAGGACCGTTGCGGATCTGTTGCGCGGTCTTCGAGACCATGTGCCTGACGGCGATATCGTGTGGTATCGAGGTCAAACGCGGGCCCAATGGGGTTTGACGCCTTCTTTGGCACGTGATGGAGGCATCCATTTGCCGAAAGAGGGCGCTATTGCGAAGCGGTTCATGCAAAATGCTACACAACTATTGGTTTCCCCGCCTGCTGATGAATGGGGTTGGCAATGGCTAATGCAACACCATCGAGTACCAACGCGACTTCTCGACTGGACGGAGAGTCCATTGGTCGCGCTTTATTTCGCAACGTCGAAAAATGATGACGAGGACGGAGCGTTTTGGTGTCTCGATCCAATCGCGCTAAATCGGCAAGCCAATGTGAAGTTTGCATACGAGCTGGAGCTGCCATCATTCAACGATGCGGCCCTGGGAAATTATTTGCCTAGCAAGATTGATCCTCGTGCACCGATGGACCCTGTGGCAGCTGTTGGGCCGCGTTCAAGCAAGCGAATGGCGGCTCAGATTGGTGCCTTCACAGTAAATCACGCGGTGTATAAACCGCTTGAGTTACTAGGCGATGAGAAGCATGTTTGGCGATACGTGATTCCGAAAGAGGATAAGGATTCGCTACGCAAAGAATTGATATATTTGGGATTTACGTCGTTGACAATATTCCCGGATTTGGACGAAATCGCGGCATTGATTAAACGGGAGTTTCTTGAATGAGCCAGTTTGAGCTATCAGAGCTCCGCGCCTCAAGCGTGTGGAATCTCTACAGAATGCGTGAGCGCATTCAAGTGAATCCAGATTACCAGAGAAGTGGTGAAATATGGAGCATGGATAAGAGGCGTTTATTGATCGATACCGTTCTTAATGGTTTCGATATGCCGAAAATTTATCTTCATAAATTTCCTCGTTCCAAAATAATTAAAGGTGTCACGTACGACTATGCAATTGTTGATGGTCGGCAGCGACTAGAAACCCTTTGGTCGTTTATCGCTGGAAAAATCGAACTTTCTGATGACTTTGAATACTATGCAGATCCGACGATTAAGGCTAATGGGATGACGTATGGGGATTTGGCTCAAAATCACCCGGATTTAAAGACGGATTTTGATAATTTTACGTTAAATGTAATAGCAATTGAAACCGAGGAACAGGATCTTATTGAGGAAATGTTTTCTCGCCTTAATGAGGCTGTACCTTTAAGTGCTGCTGAGAAGCGCAATGCCCGGCCAGGGCCCGTGCCAAAAAATACTCGTGACCTTTGCGCAGAACCATTCTTTGTACAGAAGCTGCCATTTAATAATAAAAGATACCGTCACTTTGATTTGGCTGTAAAATTTATATATAATGAGCAGAGGGGGGTGGTATCTGATACTAAAAAAGCATATCTGGATCGCTTTGCGCTCGAGCATGAGAATGAAAGTCGTGTAAAGAAGCTTGCGGGGTATACGGCGGCGCGCAAGACGGTTGAGGAAATGGCAAATATATTCGTTGATAACGATCCCTTGTTACGATCGATTGGGATGGTGATGCTGTATTTTCATCTTTTCCGTTTGGCGAGGAACGAAAATTGGCTAGACAAAATTACAAGAAGAAAGCTCTTGTCTTTTGATAAGCGTCGAATCGATAATCGAAAGCGAGCGGAGGAAGATATTACGTCTGCTAGTTACGATTTGCTTGAATTTGATCGATACGCTCAGTCGCCTAATGATGCTGTTGCGCTTAAATTTAGGCTGCAAGTTATATTAAAGGTCGTGTTCGGAATAGATCGAACAATGGAGTCGCTGTGAGGCGGAATTTGTGACTGTATTTCGGTGTGTTCGAAGTGGTCATTTTGGGTGTGCGCTGAGAGGAGCCCGCTCGCGTGGGTGGGCAATCTCTTATTTGGATGTTTACCGTTGTTGATGTGCGGAAGCCGGAGCGCCTACGCACTGAGTTGGATTGTTGCCTGTGGGCATTCACGTCTTGCGTGCTCTGGAGAAACTATCTCGGGGAGATGGGATAGGTCGGCAACCGACCGGAGTTCGTCAGAAAGGCGTTCGATTTATGGATGCACGAGCCCGACGTCGGTCGTCAGGTCGTCCCTATAAGGCTGGGGAAATTCACACATCGAAAGCATCATCTACGGGCACTGTGAAAAATGTTTGAACTAGTGCCCGCTCGTCGGTCTCGGCGATGCACGCAGACGAATCGAAGCGTGGCGCACGGACTGCAACTCCGGTGCGTCGGCATGGTGCCTTGAGGCAACTGGCGCCGGACCAATCGCGGCAATCGCATCAACCGAAAACCGGCGAGCCCACTAACTTACGAGTGGTGTACTCGAAGGGGGTAAGGTCACTTGGGCGAGCGCGACGCAAGTAACCATTGTCGGTGTGCGGTCTGTCGTAGCGAGACGCAACTTCTACCCTGTCGGCTTTCGCGAAACGTTACAATCGCTGTGGCAGCTATGCGTGGAGGTCCGCCTTGGACAGTCTGACTCCAACTGAGCGTAGCGAGCGCATGTCGCGCATCAAGGGCAAGAATACGAAACCGGAGCTTATCGTCCGGCGCCTAGTTTACCGGGCGGGGTATCGATACCGGCTTCATCGGGCGGAACTGCCGGGTCGACCCGACATGGTGTTCGTTAAGAGGCTCAAGGTAATTTTTATCCACGGTTGCTTCTGGCATCGACATGAGGGATGTCGGTTGGCGCGCTTGCCGAAGACGCGACTGGAATTTTGGCGCCCAAAGCTCGATGCGAACGCGGTGCGGGACAAAGAGGTGGAACAGCGGCTTGCCGAGCTTGGCTGGAAAGTAATGATCGTTTGGGAATGTGAAGTGAAGGACGAGGCAGCCCTGATGCCGCGCATCAAGGCCTTCTTGGACGACACGGAGAGCAATTGATGAAAGCTGTTGAGCTTTATGCAGGCGCCGGCGGCCTCGCGATGGGCGTTAGCCTCGCGGGGTTCAAGTCGTTGGCGGTTGTGGAATGGGATAAGTGGGCTTGCGACACGATTCGCGAGAACAAGCGACGTGGTTTCCCCCTCGTATCGGATTGGCCGATTCATGAGGGTGACGTTCGAAAATTTGATTGGTCGAGCCTCGAGAACGAGGAAATCGACTTGTTGGCTGGCGGCCCGCCGTGCCAACCGTTTTCAATGGGTGGCAAGCATCAGGCGCACGACGACACGCGAGATATGTTTCCAGCGACAGTCGACATTGTCCGCCGGTTGCGCCCAAAGGCTTTCATTGTCGAGAACGTGAAGGGGCTTACCCGATCGACGTTCGCGAACTACTACCAATACATTCTTTTGCAGTTGGAGTTTCCCGAGGTTCCAGCTCGCCGGAATGAGGATTGGTTTGATCACTTGCTGCGTCTCCAAGTTGAGCGGACGAGCGGCCGACAAAAAGGCAAGAGGCTGACCTATAACGTCGTCCCGACATTGGTCAACGCAGCCGACTATGGTGTTCCGCAAAAGCGCGAGCGCGTATTCATTGTTGGTTTCCGCTCGGATCTCGGCGTCGATTGGAGCTTTCCCCGTCAGACTCATAGCTACGATCGCTTGCTGCATGACCAATGGGTATCTGGCGAATACTGGGAGCGCCACGGTGTTGCCCGACGCAGTCGCCCGACCATGCCGAGCACTGTGGAATCGCGCGTGCGCCGGCTGGCGAGCTCGTTACCGTTTGCCGATGAATTGCCTTGGCGTACGGTTCGCGACGCGATCGCCGGACTTCCCAACCCGCAGTCGCGGACGGCGAACAATTATTCGGATCACCGATTTCAGCCGGGTGCGCGCGTCTATCCTGGCCACACCGGCAGTCCGCTCGATTTACCCGCCAAGACGTTGAAGGCCGGAGATCATGGTGTCCCGGGTGGAGAAAACATGTTGGTTAACACGGATGGGTCCGTGCGCTATTTTTCGATTCGAGAATCCGCGCGTGTTCAGACTTTTCCTGACGGTTTCGTTTTTCACGGCTCGTGGACGGAAACCATGCGTCAACTTGGCAATGCGGTGCCCGTCGCCTTGGGGCACGTGGTCGCTCGCAGCGTGGCCGAGAAGCTAGCGTTGGTTCAGCTTGATCAGCTTGCCCAGCAACGCGCCAACGTGCGAGGGGCCGCGTGAGGAATCTAAATGGCCACATCATTCCGTTCAATCCGCTCGACAAGAAGAATCTTGGCGCCAGCGTTGCCGAGGCGATGCTCGAACAGCGGCCTCAGCGATTGGACGAGCTGAAGCAGTTTTTTGGCGTTGGGATTTATGCCATTTATTACACGGGAGATTTCGAACCATACACACCCTTGGCCGAGCGAAATCGAAATGGGATGTTTCAGGTGCCAATCTACGTTGGCAAGGCTATCCCAAGGGGCGCTCGGAAAGGCGGTGGGGTCGGTGAAGTCCAAAGCCGCTCACTCTACGATCGCTTGCGCGAACATGCGGAAAGCGTCACTTTGGCGTCCAACTTGGATATCAAGGATTTTTACTGCCGCTTCCTTGTTGTCGACGACATTTGGATTCCGCTCGGTGAGTCGCTACTGATCGCGAAATTCGCGCCGCTCTGGAATTCGTCCATCGATGGGTTTGGGAACCATGATCCAGGCAGTGGTCGATACAAAGGGCTTCGTCCCCGTTGGGACGTCCTGCACCCTGGCCGTGCTTGGGCTGACAAGTGTCAGCCTCGTGAGGAAACGCAGGAGCATATCGCGCGTGACGTGAGCAACTACTTCATGACAATCGCATTCCCGGCGTCGCACCATGTCCTCGGACCGGACCAGCAACCGGAAACTTAAATTGTGGTGGCTTGTTCGCCTCTGGCTGGGCGTGCCTTCACGTTTTTTGCGGTTTGCAGTTCTTGATATGACCGAGAATAAGACGTTGGTGACCCACAATGCAAAAAAGGCTCCTTGGAGCCTTTTTTGTTTCTGTGTCGCTAACACTACCGTAATGCGTTAAACGTCAATATTCCCCGCCCGCAACGCATTCGACTCGATAAACGCCCGCCGCGGCTCGACATCATCCCCCATGAGGGTAGTAAAGATCCCATCCGCCGCAATCGCATCCTCGATCTGCACACGCAACAGACGCCGCACCGTCGGATCCATCGTCGTTTCCCACAGCTGCCCGGGGTTCATCTCGCCGAGCCCCTTATAGCGTTGTTTGGAGACGTTCCGCTCCGCATCCGCCAGCAGCCACTTCATCGCGCTCTTGAAGTCCGCGACAGCCATACTGCGCTCACCACGCTTGATGACCGCACCTTCCCCGATGAGCCCCTTGAACGTATTCGCGGTGGTCACGAGCTGCTGATAATCCGCCGTGTGCTGGAATTCCTGGTCGATGACTGAAACCCGCACGTTGCCGTGATGCGTACGTTCGACGTGCAGCGACCGCTGTTCGCGAACCGGGTCATACGAAGGCACGACACGCACTTCGTTCTTCAGCGCTTCATCATGCAAAGCAGCGTGAAGAGCCTTCGCCGAAGCCTCAGTCGAAGCCTCAGTGGAGAGGTCGATCACCACCCCATCCATAACGGCTTCCAGCGCGGCCGGGTCATACAACCGGCTCAACCGCTCGATCACGCTCTTCGACAGCAGGTACGACCGCGCCAGCTCCCCAAGCGCATCACCCGAAATCGCAGCAGCATTCTCACCCGGCACCAGCTCCGACCCCTGCAGCGCCAACCGCAGCATATGCGCGTTCAGCTCCACGTCATCCTTCAGATACCGCTCGTCCTTGCCCGCTTTGATCTTGTAAAGCGGCGGCTGCGCGATATACACGTACCCGCGCTCGATCATGTCCGGCATCTGGCGATAGAGGAACGTGAGCAGCAGCGTGCGGATGTGCGCACCGTCCACGTCCGCGTCGGTCATGATGATGATGCGGTGGTAGCGCAGCTTATCGAGGTTGTAGTCTTCCTTGCCGATCCCGCACCCAAGCGCGGTCACGAGCGTGACGATCTGTTCCGACGACAGCAGCTTGTCGTAACGCGCCTTCTCGACGTTCAGCACCTTGCCGCGCAGCGGCAGGATCGCCTGGAACTTGCGATCACGCCCTTGCTTCGCCGAGCCACCTGCGGAGTCGCCCTCGACGATGTAGATTTCGCACTTCGCCGGGTCTTTCTCCTGGCAGTCCGCGAGCTTGCCCGGCAGGCCGACGCCGTCGAGCACGCCCTTGCGGCGCGTCATCTCGCGCGCCTTCCGAGCAGCATCACGCGCCCGAGCAGCTTCAACAATCTTCCCGCAGATGATCTTCGCGTCGATCGGCGTTTCGAGCAGGAACTCTTCCAGCGCCTTCGCCACAACCTCTTCAACCGGCGCACGAACCTCGGAAGAAACCAGCTTGTCCTTCGTCTGCGAGCTGAACTTCGGCTCCGGCACCTTCACGGAAAGCACGCACGACAGCCCTTCGCGCATGTCGTCGCCGGTCGTCTCGACCTTCGCCTTCTTCGCGATCTCGTTATCGGTGATGTACTTGTTGATGACGCGCGTCATCGCGGCCCGCAGGCCGGTCAGGTGCGTGCCGCCGTCGCGCTGCGGAATGTTGTTCGTGAAGCACAGCACGTTTTCGTTGTAGCTGTCGTTCCACTGCATCGCGACTTCGACGCCCACGCCATCCTTCTCGCCGTTGGCGAAGAACACCGTCGGGTGCAGGTTGGTCTTCGTCTTGTTGATGTACTCGACGAAGCCCTTCACACCGCCGGCGAACGCGAAATCGTCTTCCTTGCCCGAACGCAGGTCCGTGAGGCGAATCCGCACGCCGTTGTTCAGGAACGAGAGTTCACGCATCCGCTTCGCGAGGATGTCGTAGTGATACTCGACCGTGCCGAAAATGGTCGGATCGGCCATGAAGTGCACTTCGGTGCCGCGGTTCTCGGTGTCACCCGTCACGAGCATCGGCGACACTTCCACGCCGTCCACCATCTCGAGCACGCGATCCTGCGCGACGCCGCGGTGGAACTCCATGAAACGCTTCTTGCCGCCGCGGCGCACGGTGAGGCGCAGCCAGCTCGACAGCGCGTTCACGCACGACACGCCCACGCCGTGCAGGCCGCCCGACACCTTGTAGCTGTTCTGGTCGAACTTGCCGCCGGCGTGCAGCTCCGTCATCACGATTTCAGCCGCGCTACGCTTCGGCTCGTGCTTGTCGTTCATCTTCACGTCGGTCGGAATCCCGCGGCCGTTGTCGGTCACGGAAATCGAGTTGTCGGCGTGAATCGTCACGTGGATGTCGTTGCAGTACCCGGCCAGCGCTTCGTCGATCGAGTTGTCGAGCACCTCGAACACGAGGTGGTGCAGACCGGTGCCGTCCGACGTGTCGCCGATGTACATCCCGGGGCGCTTGCGCACCGCTTCCAGACCTTCGAGGATCTGGATCGACGAGGCGCCGTAGCTGCTGTTATCGGGTTGCGAATTGTGCTGTTCACTCATGGATATCTTCCGGTTCTGCGAGGCCACTCTAGTGGCGGCGCGGTGCGTTTCAGCGAGAAATCGCCGGGCCGCTCCAGTTTCCTGGCTCGTCCACGGTGCCGGTCAGGCACCGAAAGGACGGGTTGTCGGTTCGCCATAAAAACGCCAAAGGGGCTTGCCGCCCCCTGGTGTGTGTCTTGATGTCGCGCGCGTCAGATGCGCATCGGCATCACGACATACTTGAACTCTTCGTTCTCGGGCACGGTGATCAGCGCGCTCGAGCTGGCGTCGCCGAGGCTCACCTGCACGGTGTCGACCTTCAGGTTCGCGAGCACGTCGAGCAGATACGTGACGTTGAAGCCGATGTCGACGGTGTCGCCCTGGTAGGCGATTTCCAGTTCTTCCTGCGCCTCTTCCTGATCGGCGTTGGTCGACATGATCTTCAACTGGCCCGGCGCGATGATGCAGCGTACGCCCTTGAACTTGTCCGAGGTCAGGATCGCCGCGCGCTGCAGCGAACGCTGCAGTTCTTCACGGCCGATCTCGAACGTGTTCTTGTGCGCCTTCGGGATCACGCGCTGGAAGTCGGGGAACTTGCCCTCGACGAGTTTCGACACGAGCTCGACCTGGCCGAACGTGAACTTGGCCTGGGTTTGCGCGATGTCGATGGTGACGGTGTCGTCGATGTCTTCGAGCAGGCGCTGCAGCTCGAGAATCGTCTTGCGCGGCACGATGACTTCCTGGCGGCCGAACGTGCCGCCTTCGAGCTTCATCGACGAGAACGCGAGGCGGTGGCCGTCGGTGGCCACGGCCATCAGCTGGTCGCCGTCGACGACGAGCAGCATGCCGTTCAGGTAGTAGCGGATGTCCTGCTGCGCCATCGCGAAGTGCACCATGCCGAGCAGCTGGCGGAACGACTTCTGCGGGACGGTCAGGGTCGCGCCGAAATCCTTCGCCTGCGCGACGGTCGGGAACTCGTCGGCCGCCAGCGTCTGCAGTGCGAAACGGCTCTTGCCCGATTGAACGGTGAGGCGCTTGTCGGCGAGCGACAGCGTGACCTGGCCGTCAGGCATCGCGCGCAGGATGTCGAGCAGCTTGCGCGCCGCGACAGTGGTCGCGATCTGGTCGCCGCCGACGCCGAAATCGGCGCGCGTGGTGATCTGCAGCTCCAGGTCGGTCGACAGGAACGAAACGTCCGGGCCGTTCTTGGTGATCAGCAGGTTGGCAAGGATCGGCAACGTATGGCGGCGTTCGACGATGCCGCTGACCGTTTGCAGCGGCCTGAGGAGGGTGTCTCGTTCGGTCTTGACCAGTTGCATAGAGTTCCTTCGTTGAGTAACGGCCTGCAGCGCAGCAGCCTCGCAGCGCCCCGCCGGCCGGGCTCTTGGCCCGCCACCACCGGGGCGGTCAAACCAGTATTGTGCCTCAAAACCGAACCGCCCCCCTTAAATTGGGGCGGAGGCCGAATTATCAAGCGCGCCGCGCGCTCAGCCCTTCAGCGTCTGTTCCAGCACGTGCAGCTCGTGGTTGAGCTGCGCGTCCTTGCTGCGCTCGTCGGCGATCTTGCGCACCGCGTGCAGCACGGTGGTGTGATCGCGCCCGCCGAACAGCTCGCCGATTTCCGGCAGGCTCTTCTGCGTGAGTTCCTTCGCGAGATACATCGCGATCTGCCGCGGCCGCGCAATGTTCGCGGGGCGCTTCTTCGAATACATGTCGGCGACCTTGATGTTGTAGAAGTCGGCGACGGTCTTCTGGATGTTCTCGACCGAAATCTGCCGGTTCTGCACGGTCAGCAGGTCCTTCAGCGCTTCCTTGGTCAGCTCGATCGAGATCTCGCGGCCGTGGAACTTCGAATACGCGAGGATCTTGCGCAGCGCGCCTTCGAGTTCGCGCACGTTCGAGCGCAGGTGCTTCGCGACGAAGAACGCGACGTCTTCCGACAGGTTCACGCCTTCCGACTGCGCCTTGCGCATCAGGATCGCGACGCGCATTTCCAGCTCGGGCGGCTCGATCGCGACGGTGAGGCCGGAGTCGAAGCGCGAGATCAGGCGATCGTCGATACCCGAGATTTCCTTCGGATACGTGTCGCTGGTGATGATCACCTGCGCCTTGTTCGCGACCAGCGCCTCGAACGCGTAGAAGAATTCCTCTTGCGTGCGCGACTTGCCGGAGAAGAACTGAATATCGTCGATCAGCAGCAGGTCGAGCGAATGGTAGTAGCGCTTGAAGTCGTCGAACGCCTTGCGCTGGTACGCCTTCACCACGTCGGACACGTACTGTTCCGCATGGATGTAGCGGATCCGCGCGCCGGCCTTGTCGAGCAGCAGCTGGTTGCCGATCGCGTGGATCAGGTGGGTCTTGCCGAGGCCGACGCCGCCGTACAGGAACAGCGGGTTGTACGAGATGCCCGGGTTGTCCGCGACCTGGATCGCGGCGGCGCGCGCGAGCTGGTTCGCCTTGCCGGTCACGAAGTTGTCGAACGTGAGCACGGGGTTCAGCTTCGAACGTTCGTACATCGAATCGGCTTCGCCGCCCGCCGGGGCCGCACCGGGACCCGGGCGCCACGTGCGGCGGCCGGCGGCCGCTTCGTGCGCGGGCAGGCTCGGCAGGTCGATGTCGGCGTCGTCGGCGTTCAGGTGATGCGCGGCGGCGGCCGACGGCGTCATCGGCACGTCGGCCGGCGCGGCGGGCGCACCCGCGGCATTCGCGGCGAGGTTGGCGGCGATCGCGGCGACCGTCGCGGCCGGGCCGCTCGGGGCCAGCGGCGTGCGCGGGGCGGCCGGCGCTGCACCGGTCGCGGCGCTGCGCATACCCGCCTTGGGATCGAGGACGAACTGGACTTCGATCGGCGCATTCCAGAAATCTCGGGCCAGATCGGAGATCCGTCCCGAAAACTGGCTCTTGACCCAGTCCAGCTTGAAGCGGTTCGGCGCGGCGATGGACAGCGTGTTCGCCGACGCATCGAAGGCCACCGGGGCCAAGGGTTTGATCCACGTCACGTACTGCTGGGGCGTCAGCTCGCGCTCCAGCAGTGCGGAACAGTGTTGCCAGAAATCGTTCATCAAGTAACTGTCGTTTTTTGCGTGCACAGCGCGGCTCGCCGGCGCCCTTGTCGCGGTAGCGCAACAAGGCCCGAAGCGGTCGTGCGAGCGTGCTTCGGACGCCTGCATCACAGTGTTGGAGGGGCAGGCGCGGGCCGAAGCGGCGTGCGGGATTCTTGGAGATAAGGCGAGATTCTACCGCCAAACGCGGCCACAGCGGGACTTATCCACAGGCTGGCTTTGTGGGGCGCGGGGCCGGATCACTCGGGGCGTGCACAGGCGATCGACTCCTAAAGTATTGACCGTCAAGAGAAAAACGGTTTAAATAGCGGGTTCCGCGAAAACCAATCCTGTATTCCCGGCGATTGCGTTCGCCCGAATGCCTCCGGTAAGGGCACGCGGTCCCCTGAATTTCGACATTCTCGAACAAGTGAGAACATCATGAAACGTACTTACCAACCGTCCGTGACGCGCCGCAAGCGCACCCATGGCTTCCGTGTCCGCATGAAGACGGCAGGTGGCCGCAAGGTCATCAACGCTCGCCGCGCGAAGGGCCGCAAGCGCCTGGCCATCTAAGGCAGGTTGCGCGCTGTGTCCGCCGTCCGCAGTCCTGCGGAAGGTACCGTCGAGCCGGGTGCGAATCCGTCGCAGACGAAAGCCGCCTTCCCGAAAGCTGCGCGACTTCTGAAAACGGATGAATTTTCATCCGTTTTTCGTTTGCGTCCCTGGCGGCGCTCCGCGCACTTCGTGATTTACGGCAAGCCGACCGGTCAGCCCGCGCGTCTGGGGCTCGTCGTCGGCAAGAAGTATGCGCCGCGTGCAGTAACACGTAACCTCGTGAAGCGGCTGGCGCGCGATCAGTTTCGCCTGCGCCGGGCCGAATTCGCCGGTTACGACCTGCTGCTGCGGCAGCACACGCGCTTCGACAAGAAAGCGCTGCCGAGCGCGGCTTCCGCCCCGCTCGCGGCGATGTGCGCGGCCGAGATCCGCGAACTGCTCGACAGGGCAGTCCGGGAAATCGCCCGCCGGGCGTCGAAGCCCGCGTCCGAGTGACGCATCCGTGCCTGGTGCGGCGTTCGCGCCTGCCCGGCCGGTTTTGACGCGGCGTCGTACGGCGCCGCCCAAGGTATGGAAACGGTATTGATCGCCTTGCTGCGCTTCTACAAGGTTGCCGTGAGCCCGATGCTCGGCAACCGTTGCCGTTTTTATCCTTCCTGTTCGGATTACGCGCGCGAGGCAATCCAGTATCATGGCGCCGCGCGCGGCACGTATCTCGCCGTCAGGCGCGTGTGCCGATGCCATCCGTTTTCCGCGGGCGGCATCGACCTCGTCCCGCCGCCCAACTCCGACACTCGCGCTAGCGGCGAAGCCGACGCGCGGTCCCATCGACTCTGAGACAACGCATGGATATCAAACGCACCGTCCTATGGGTGATCTTCTTCATGTCAGCTGTCATGCTGTACGACAACTGGCAGCGGTCCCATGGACGCCCGTCGATGTTCTTCCCGAGCGCCACGCAGACGACCCCCGCGGCCGCTGCCGGCGGTGCATCGGGCACGGGCGCGACGACGACGACCGCAGGTGAAGTGCCTGCTGCCGCAGCCGGCGCCGCACCGTCGACGACGGCACCGGCCGCCCAGGCGCAGCTCGTGAAGTTCTCGACCGACGTCTATGACGGCGAAATCGACACGCGCGGCGGCACGCTCGCGAAGCTGACGCTGAAGAAGCAGGGCGACGGCAAGCAGCCCGACCTGTACATCACGCTGTTCGACCACACGGCCGGCCACACGTATCTCGCACGCACGGGCCTGCTCGGCGGCGATTTCCCGAACCACAACGACGTCTACACGCAGCTGAACGCGGGCTCGACGTCGATGACGGGTGACCAGAACACGCTGAAGCTGTCGTTCGAATCGCCGGTGAAGGGCGGCGTGAAGGTCGTGAAGACCTACACGTTCACGCGCGGCAGCTACGTGATCGGCGTCGACACCAAGATCGACAACGTCGGCACGGCGCCTGTCATGCCGACGGTCTACATGGAACTGGTGCGCGACAACACGGCCGTCGAAACGCCGATGTTCTCGCACACGTTCCTCGGGCCGGCGGTCTACACGGACGCGAAGCACTTCCAGAAGATCAACTTCAGTGACCTCGACAAGAACAAGGCCGACTTCGTGAACTCCGCCGACAACGGCTGGGTCGCGATGGTGCAGCACTACTTCGCGTCGGCCTGGATTCCGCAGCAGGGCGTGAAGCGCGACATCTACGCCGAGAAGATCGATCCGACGCTGTACCGCGTCGGCGTGAAGCAGCCGGTCGCCGCGATTGCGCCGGGCCAGTCGGCCGACGTGCAGGCACGCCTGTTCGCCGGTCCGGAAGAAGAGCGCATGCTCGAAGGCATCGCGCCGGGCCTGGAGCTCGTGAAGGACTACGGCTGGGTGACGATCATCGCGAAGCCGCTGTTCTGGCTGCTCGAGAAGATCCACGGCTTCGTCGGTAACTGGGGCTGGGCGATCGTGCTGCTGACGGTCCTGATCAAGGCCGTGTTCTTCCCGCTGTCGGCTGCAAGCTACAAGTCGATGGCGCGGATGAAGGAAATCACGCCGCGCATGCAGGCGCTGCGCGAACGCTTCAAGAGCGATCCGCAGAAGATGAACGCCGCGCTGATGGAGCTGTACAAGACCGAGAAGGTCAATCCGTTCGGCGGCTGCCTGCCGGTCGTGATCCAGATCCCGGTGTTCATCTCGCTGTACTGGGTGCTGCTCGCTTCGGTCGAAATGCGCGGCGCGCCGTGGATTCTGTGGATTCACGACCTGTCGCAGCGCGATCCGTTCTTCATCCTGCCGGTGCTGATGGCCGTGTCGATGTTCGTGCAGACGAGCCTGAACCCGACGCCGCCGGACCCCGTCCAGGCGAAGATGATGAAGTTCATGCCGATCGCGTTCTCGGTGATGTTCTTTTTCTTCCCGGCCGGCCTCGTGCTGTACTACGTCGTGAACAACGTGCTGTCGATCGCGCAGCAGTACTACATCACGCGCAAGCTCGGCGGCGGCAAGAAGAAGCCTGCCTGACGCCCGTTGCAGTCGTGGGCGGCCAGCCGCCCGCGACGCACGAAAAAAAGGCCGCATGGTTCGTGACCATGCGGCTTTTTGCTTTTGCGGTTCCGGTGCGGGTTCAGCCCTTCTTCGAGTCGCCCGAGTCGCCGTAGAACTGCTCGACCAGTTCCTGCACGAGGTAGCGATGATGCGGCGACAACGCTTCGATCTTCGACGCGAGCTCGATCGTCTCGGGCGTCGGCGGATAGCGCTCGTCGCGCGGCAGCGGTTGCGGCGTCGGGTGTTCGATCACGCTCGGCGACGGGCCGTAATGCAGCCAGTGGAGTTCGACGCGCAGCCATTCGGCGAGCGTGGCGAGTTTGTCCGACGTCGGAATCGTGCGGCCCGTCAGCCATTTGTGCGCGGTTTGCGGCGAAACGGGATGCGTTCCGCGGTGGCGCAAATTGAAACGGTTCGCCAGCTCAGTCGCACCGGTGACCTTCTCCGGGCTGCGCCGCAGGGCGAATTTCAGGCGTTCCGAGAACGCGGCTTTTTCTTCGGATGTCGGCATGGGGGAGATTGTGCAATTCCACCGCCACGTATCAGACAACCATTCGGGATAAACGTATCTCGTTCAGACGAATCCCAATCTCGATCAGGGCGTGGAGCGGAATTTGGGGCCGCAGCGTTGGGCCGCTCCAGCAGGCATACTCGTCCGAAACGGTGGCTGCGACATTGCGCACGACTGATACTTGGCTTATCCCCAGCGGGATAAATTCGGGCGCGTCCGAATCTGTCGTGGCGACCGATGGCGTGTGTGCCGGCACGCTACAATGCCGGCGTTCCGATGCCCGAACTGTTGCGCGGGCGCACCATATTCACCGATCACCCGATTCATCCGATTCCCATGCTTGCTACCGATTCCGATCCGATCGTCGCCATTGCCACCGCTGCCGGCCGGGGGGGCATCGGCGTCGTCCGTGTATCGTTCGGGCGCGGCGGCGAGGCGGCCGCGCTGCCGCTGATCGAAGCGTTGTGCGGGCAGAAGCTTGCACCGCGTCATGCGAGCTACGTGCCGTTCCTCGACGAGCACGGCGCGCCGCTCGACCGCGGGATCGCGCTGTATTTCCCGGCGCCGCACTCGTACACCGGCGAGCACGTGCTCGAGCTGCAGGGGCATGGCGGACCGATCGTGATGCAACTGCTGCTGCAGCGTTGCCTGGATGCGGGGCGCGGTTTCGGGCTGCGGCTCGCGGAGCCCGGCGAATTCACGCGGCGTGCGTTCCTGAACGACAAGCTCGACCTCGCGCAGGCCGAAGCCGTTGCCGACCTGATCGAGGCGAGCACCGAGGCCGCGGCGCGCTCGGCCGGGCGCTCGCTCGACGGCGCGTTCTCGCGGCAGATCCATGCGCTCGTCGACGACGTGATCACGCTGCGGATGCTGGTCGAGGCGACGCTCGATTTTCCGGAAGAGGAGATCGACTTCCTCGAGGCGGCCGACGCGCGCGGCAAGCTCGCGAAGATCCGCGCGCAGCTCGCGCACGTGCTCGGCGATGCGCGGCAGGGTGCGCTGCTGCGTGAAGGGCTGTCGGTCGTGCTCGCGGGGCAGCCGAACGTCGGCAAGTCGTCGCTGCTGAACGCGCTGGCCGGCGCGGAGCTGGCGATCGTCACGCCGATCGCGGGGACGACGCGCGACAAGGTCGCGCAGACGATCCAGGTCGAAGGAATTCCGCTTCACATCATCGATACGGCCGGGCTGCGTGAGACCGAGGATGAGGTCGAGCGGATCGGCATTGCGCGCACGTGGAGCGAGATCGAGCGCGCGGACGTCGTGCTGCATCTGCTCGATTCGCGTACGGGGATGACGCCCGATGACGTAGTGATCGCGGCGCGGTTTCCCGGCGGCGTGCCGGTGGTGCGCGTGCTGAACAAGACGGATCTGACCGGTGTGCCGGCGTGCGTCGAGCATCCGGCGGCGGAGGGCGATCTGACCGAGGTGCATCTGTCGGCGAAGCGCGGCGACGGGATCGACATGCTGCGTGCCGAGCTGTTGCGGATTGCGGGGTGGCAGGCGGGAGCCGAAGGCGTGTATCTCGCGCGCGAGCGGCATCTGATCGCGCTGCGGGCCGCGCAGGAACATCTCGCGCAGGCGGCGGATCATGCGGAGCAGCGCGCTCAGTCGCTCGATCTGTTTGCCGAGGAATTGCGGCTCGCGCAGGAGCAACTCAATTCGATTACCGGGGAGTTCACTTCGGATGATCTGCTGGGGGTGATTTTCAGCAGGTTTTGTATCGGGAAGTGAGCAGGCGCTTAAGGTCGGCAGCCTTTTCTGGCAACCTCTGTACCTCTGTCGCTTGCCTCACCGAACGCTCCCCACCCATGCCCCTGTCCCGCCGACATTTCGTTGCCACCCTCGCTGCGCTGCCGATGCTGGCCGCACGCGCCGCGTCGAGCGCGCCCGTGCCGTCACGGCCTGCCGACCGCAACGCGATCATCCGTGCAGTCTTTGCCGATGGCGCATCCCTCCCCGATCTGACCTCACGCCACGTCGCGTTGCTGAAGCGGTTACGTGTGATGTGGATGCCGGTCGAATCCGGCGCGCCGGGCATCGATCCGATGCATCCGTTGACCGGCGAAGGGCCGACGATTGCACTGGCCAAGGCCGCACTCAGGACCGATGACGACGCACTCGCCATTCGTACGCTCGCCGAACTCGGACACCTCGTGCCCGTGTTTGTCGCGACGGCGGGCACGCTGGCGCCCGGGCAATACACGATCCCGCCCGCGCTGCGCAAGCTGTTCGCTTTCAAGGGGAGTGGTGTCGATGCGTCGGGCCGATTCGAATTTCGCGCTGCGCATCTCGCCGTGTTGCGGGGCGCCAACTGGCGGACCGTCGATGCGGACGCAATCGACGACGTGCTGAGCGAAGGGGATTTCTGGCCGATGCCGTACATCGACGGCAAGCGGCCCTACGGGGATCGCACGTACTACCCGTTCGACATGGCCGAACTGCTGGGTGAGCCGTACAAGCGGGATGCCAGGGGCGATCTGGTCAAGGACGGGAAAAAGGATGCGCGTCTGGAGCGGCTTCACGGCGAAACGCTCGCCGCGCTACAGGTGTTCCTGATGCACGCGGATCTGGCCGGGGCGGCCTGATCGGGCTTCGGTCCGGCGCCTCGATCGCGTTGGGAAAAACAAGGCGATCGACGCATCCGGACCCTTCACGACGACAACGGCGCATCGACCTTTACGCGATCGTAGCGCCGCAATCTTCACTCGCGTCAATCCCAATGCCGGTGATGGTAATACCCGCCACCACCGTAATATCCGCCGCCGTCAGGCACCACGATACAGCCGCTCAGCAACACGGCGACACCGGCAATCAGCAAAAGGGCTTTCTTCATGGCGCTCACCTGCTTGGGTTCGATATGAAACCCAGCATAGCGAGCGCCACCAACACCGGCTGTAAGCGATCGTTTCCCTGTTGCGCAATCCGTAACGGCGGATTATTCCGGTCACAATGACCGTAACAATTAGCCAAACAGCAGACGTTTTCAGGTGGTGACGACCCTGTTGCGCCCCGTATCCTTCGCACGATACAGCGCGGCGTCGGCGGCTTCGATCAATGCATCGGGCGTCGACAGATCGTCGGCCGACACGGTCGCGCAACCGACGCTGACGCTCACGCGCCCGGCCGGCGAGTCGGGCATCTCGAGGTCGAGCCGCAGCACGGCTTCGCGCGCTTCGTCGGCCACCACCCGCGCACCGCGCGCACCCGTGTTCGGCAACACGATCGCAAACTCCTCGCCACCATAGCGCGCGACGATATCCGCCGGCCGCCGTACCGCACCGGCGAGCGCATTCGCAACCGCGATCAGGCACGCATCGCCTTTCACGTGACCGAACGTGTCGTTGTAGGCCTTGAAGTGATCGACGTCGACCATCAGCAGCGACAGCGGTTCGCCCTGCCGCCGCGCCTGCAGGAACAGCATGTGGAAATGGTCGTTGAAGTGGCTGCGGTTGAATGCACCGGTCAGCCCGTCGCGCGCGGAAGAGCGGATCAGCGTCGCATGCGCCTCGAACAGCTGCTGGTACAGCATCGTCACTTCCCACGCGAGCACGCACACGAGCACGCCGGGCGTGAACATGCTGAACACGCGCGCGACATACCAGCCGACCGTGTAGCGGTTCGTCGTCAGAAGGTTCAGCGTCGTGTCGGTGAGGCACGCGAGCACCGCGATCGCCAGCCACAGGTCGAGGGTCGTGCGCAGCCGGCCCGTGACGAGCACCGCGACGAGCGCGAGCGCATTGAGGATCCACACGACGAGCGCGATGCCGTTGACGGGCAGTACGGCCGTGTCGCCGGGCGGATGGAACGCGGGCGGCAGCGATACGTTCAGTGCGAGCGCGCACAGGAGCGCGGCCGCGACGGCCGGCCCGCCGACGAGCGCGACCGTCCAGCGGCGCGTCTCTTTCTCGCCGACCGGTGCGCGCGTCAGCCGCTCGCGGGCGAACAGCGCGGCCATCACGAAGCACGGGAAGCCGGCATGCCAGAAGACCCACATCCACGCAGCGCTTTGCGGGCGCGCGCCGAGCAGGCCATGCGGCGCGAACACGCCGGGAAAGGTGAGCAGCTGCAGCGCGACGGCGAGCGCGGTGAACGCATAGGCGCCGCCGAGCGCGCCGAGCACGGGCTGGCGCGTCACGGTGAACTGCGCGCCGAGGAAGAACGCGGCGATGCTCGCAGTCGTGAACACGGTGAGCGCACACATCGGCATGAACGGTTCGACGGCCGGCAGCGTGACGTTCGCGTGCGGCACGGCGATCCCGAGCGCAAGCAGGATGACGAGCGCCGTCAGCGCGCCGAACCAGAGCTGACGTCGCGACGTGTGCTGGATCAGGATGCCTTCCATGGAGTCCCCCGGACACGCGTGCCCGAACGCCCGTTCTTGCGCCGGGCGGCACGCCTCCCGATCGCGGCGCGACCGGTGCGGCCCGATCCTATCGCGTTATTGGCATCCGCTCAAATGCCGAGCCCCGGGCCGAAGTTGCCGGCGACCCACTGCGTGACGGCATTGACGTCCGCGTAGTCCTGTTCGGGCAGGCCGTCGAGCATCGACAGCACCTCGTTGCTGGCGCCGGCGTCGCGTGCGGCGTCGACGATTGCATCCTTGTTCGCCGGGTAGCGGACGGCTGCCAGCACATCGGCGATCTGCAGGTCGATCGTTTCGTGAGGGATATCGTGAGCAGGGGCAGCAGGCTTGTCGTTCACGTTGGCGTCTCGCGGGTTGGGCGGGAATGGGATCGAAGCGGAAGGGTCGCGCACCGCGTGTTACCCGGCCCGGGATGGCCGGCCGGCGCGTGCTGCGAATCGAGGACGAACCGGCTCAATGACCGCGTCGCACGCGGCGCCACGGATGCTTCCAGTCGATATGCGGTGCGTCTTCGTCGCGCGGATGCTGGCGCCGGTGTTCCTGCCACAGTTCGTCGGAAAACAGCGCCGCGACAATAACGAGCGGCAGCACGAGGAATATTCCGAGTATGACTTGCTCGATCACGATAGCCTCCTTGCGGTGGCAGGAACCCTTGCTCCCATTCTAGGCTCTGAACCTCGCCCGCGTTCAATTTCTTACAGTGCGAAACGGGCCCGAACGCGGCCGTGCCGCGCGGGCGTACCGCACGTGCGCCGGCATCAAAAAGGACATGAACATGCAACTCCAGAACGATACCAACACGCTCGCGCTGCGGCCGCTGGAGCGCCAGGACCTGCGCTTCGTCCACGAGCTGAACAACGACGCGAAGATCATGCGCTACTGGTTCGAGGAGCCGTACGAAACCTTCTCGGAACTGTCGCAGCTGTACGACCGCCACGTGCACGACCAGCGCGAACGCCGGTTCGTCACGGTCGATTCGCAAGGCGAACTGGTCGGCCTCGTCGAGCTGATCGAGCTCGACTACATCCATCGCCGCGGCGAGTTCCAGATCATCATCGCGCCGCAATGCCAGGGGCGCGGCTATGCAGGCCAGGCGACGCGTCTCGCGATCGAGTACGCATTCAAGGTGCTGAACATGCGCAAGCTGTACCTGATCGTCGATACGTCGAATGCGGCGGCGATTCACGTGTACGAGAAATGCGGATTCCAGCACGAAGCCGAATTGAAGGAAGAATTTTTCGGAAACGGCGCGTATCACAACGCTTATCGGATGTGCATTTTTCAGCGCGATTATTTCGAGCGCCAGCAAACCAGCCCGAATAAGGCAGGGTAAACACGCTGGCGAAGGGCGCTTGCGGCGGGGCTTCTGCCGGCATCGAATACATTCGGGGAACTACGGATAAATACGGATTCGCTTATACCTGGCATTTTTCTTGTATCAGGTATTTGCGATTCCGCGCTGCGGTAAAGTCGAATCGTTTCGAATGACTTTATGTGCGGCGCATCAAAATGATCCGGATGACGAAATGGATTATCCAAACCGTTCAACCGTCACACTGTAACTTGGATGAAAGCCTTGCCGGATAACGCTTCTCGCCCGGCATGAAGGGTCTGTCCACCACGCAACAGGTTTTGCGCGCCGCGCGCGCCGCGTGAAAAACGGGCTGCGCACGGGGTGCGACAATCCGCCGCTATTGCGGTCGCACAACAAATGTGCTTGCTATCGTTTACCGGTCTTCTAAAGTGAAAAACGCGGGTTCACGATCATCTTTAAACGCATAGCTAACCCAAGCCTGGTGTCCGCAGCCTGGAGACAGAACATGATGAAGCGTACCGGTATCCTTTTTGCCCTTGTCGGCGCATTTTGCGCGGTGTCGATTGCCCAGGCCGGCGGCGATTCGGCCGTCAAGCCGAAGCAGGAAATCCAGTTGACGAAGAACGCCTGGGGCTGCCTGTCGAAAGACAATCTGGATTCCGTACTGAATCACGAGCGTGACGGCAAGTCGCAGGCGAAGCAGCAGTACTTCGACGACTACCGCTGCCTGTCGGTGCCGGAAGGCCAGCGCTTCCGCGTGGTGTCGGTCGACCAGGGCGACGTGCAGTTCGTCAGCGCCGACAACAGCGACCAGCAGGGTCTCTGGACCGATTCGCGCTTCGTCAAGCAGTAACCGGTCGATCCCCGCGCAGTCGCACGACGCGCGAGCGCGCCGGCCGAAGTGCCGGCGGCGCGAACCGAACACGGCCCGGCTGATGCCGGGCCGTTGTGCTGTGGCGGGAGCATGACACGCGCCGGACGGCGCGCATTCGGTATCATCACGGCCCGACCGAACCGAATGCCCGCCCGGGCCGACTCCGCATGGCGCTGAAATCCACGATCTACAAAGCCGAACTGCAAATCGCCGACATGGATCGGCATTACTACGCCGATCACGCGCTGACGGTGGCGCGCCATCCGTCGGAAACCGACGACCGGATGATGGTGCGCATCGTCGCGTTCGCGCTGTTCGCGCACGAGCGGCTCGAATTCTGCAAGGGGCTGTCGGACGTCGACGAGCCCGATCTGTGGCAGAAGGACCTGACGGGCGCGATCGACGTGTGGATCGAGGCCGGCCAGCCCGACGAACGGCGCATCTCGAAGGCGGCCGGCCGTGCCGGCCAGGTCACGGTGATCGCGTATGGCGGCAAGACGTCGGATATCTGGTGGCAAGGCGTGCGCAGCAAGGTCGAACGGCTGCGCAACGTGCAGGTGCTGTCGCTCACCGACGGCGTCGCGACCGCGCTCGGGCGGCTCGCGGAGCGCACGATGCGTCTGCAGTGCACGGTGCAGGACGGCACTGCGTGGATCTCGAGCGCCGACCATGACCCGGTCGCGGTCGAATGGACCGTGCTGAAGGCGCGCGCGGACGCGTGACGGCCCGCGCGCCGGCCGCGTTCAGCCGATCGCGGCCGGCGGCCCCTTGAATTCGACCATGTTGCCTTCGGGATCGAACAGGTAGATCGACGGCCCGTAGCCGCCGGCGCCGTAGCGTTCCGCCGGGGCGCCCGGCCGCGCGCCATGTGTGGCGAAATGGGCGATCAAAGCGTCGGGATCGAACGGCTCGACGCGCAGGCACAGGTGATCGAGGTTGCGCCCCGTGCCGGGCGGGCCGCTGTCGGGGCGGTCGATCGGGCCGCCGACCGTCAGCAGGTCGATCAGCGCATCGCCGGCGCGCAACTGCACGAGGCCCAGATCGGGCTGCTCCTTTTCCACATGGCAGCCGACGGCGTCGCAGTAAAAGCGCGTCATCGCCGCCATGTCGGTCACGCGCAGCACGATGTGATCGATCCCGCGGATGGTGGGCTTCATGAACGGATACTCCTTCGCAGTCGACGAGCATCGAGTGTAGACGCATCGCGCCTGCGCCGCCGGCCGGAACACGGCACAATCGACAGACGAAAAAAAGCCCGCTCACGCAGTGCGGAGCGGGCTTAATCCATATCAGGAGGAGACATGGAGGAGACAGTTCCAACTATACACACGGCGATGGTGCGACGCAATATTCCGAATGCAAAAAAACGTCAGGACGGCGATTTGTCGCATCCGCACTGCAGCAAAAGGGTGACGGGGCGATGACGAAAACCGCGCCGGAGCAGCCGCTTCGGGCGTTTTGTCGGATTTATTTCTGATCGATGTGTCCCCGGTTCGCCGCCGCGAATCACAGAGCAAGATTCAGGGCGCGACGGCATGCGCCGATGTCTAGAGTAGGCACCATCTACACTAGAGAGTGCGAGGTTCAGATGAAAACCGCCTATCCGACCGACGATGCCCGCTGGGGCGCCGTGACCGAGCGCGATCCGCATGCGGACGGCGCGTTCTTCTATGCTGTGCGCACGACCGGCGTGTTCTGCCGCCCCACCTGCGCGTCGCGGCTGCCGCGCCGCGAGAATGTGTCCTTCTTCGCCGATCCGGCGGCCGCACGCGCGGCCGGCTTCCGGCCCTGCAAGCGCTGCCAGCCGGAAGGGCTGCCGCGCGAGCTCGAGATCGTCAACCGCGCATGCGCGGTGCTCGACGCGCACGCGGAGCGGCTCACGTTGCAGGAACTGAGCGATGCCGTGCATGTGAGCCCGTTCCACCTGCAGCGGCTGTTCAAGCGCGTGGTCGGCGTGTCGCCGCGGCAGTACCAGGCCGCGCAGCGCGGCGCCGCGCTGCGGCAGGCGCTGCAAAGCGGGCAGCCGGTCACGCAGGCGGCCGTCGACGCGGGGTTCAACTCGCCGTCGCGGCTTTATGCATCGGTGCCGCGCGAACTCGGGATGGCGCCGTCCGCGTTCCGCCGCCAGGGCGCGGGCCTGCGGATCGAGTATGCGACCGCGCCGACGTCGCTCGGCACGGTGCTCGTCGCCGCGACCGATCAGGGCATCTGCCGGATCGCGTTCGGCGACGAACCGGCGGCGCTCGTCGGCGAGCTGAAGGACGCATTTGCCCGCGCCGAACTGGTCGAAGCGTCCACGCGGCTCGCGCCGTTCGTCGCGCAGATCCGCGCGTACCTGGACGGCACGCGGCACGCATTCGACCTGCCGCTCGACATCGCGCCGACCGCGTTCCAGCAGCGCGTGTGGGAAGCGCTGACGCATATTCCGTACGGCGAAACACGCAGCTACTCGGAGATTGCCGAGTCGCTCGGTTCGCCGCGCGCGGTGCGGGCGGTCGCGTCCGCGTGCGCGTCGAACCCGGTCGCGCTGGCGATTCCGTGCCACCGTGTCGTGCAAAAGGGCGGCGCGCTCGCCGGATATCGCTGGGGCGTGCGCCGCAAGGCGACGCTGCTCGCGTCCGAAGCGCGTCATGTCCACAACGATGAAGCCGAAGCCGTGACGGAGGGCAGTGCAGTTTGAGCATCGATCAAGCAACGATTGCGTCCATCGCGAACGGCGGCCAGGTGCCGCCGTCCGCGCAGATGGAGCTGCGCTACAAGGCGCCGTACGACTGGGCGCGCGTGCTGCGTTTCTTCAGCGGGCGCGCGATTCCGGGTGTCGAGCAGGTCGCGGACGGCGTGTACCGTCGCATCGTCGACCTGCACGGCGATGCCGGCCGGCTCACCGTCACGAAACATCCGCGCAAGCATTGCCTGATCGCGACCGTCGAAGGGGCCGTCGCGCGCCATGTCGACGATGCGTTCGCCGCGCGCGTCGCGACGATGTTCGACCTCGGCGCCGATCCGGCCGCGATCGGCGGCGGGCTCGCGCGCGATCCGTGGTTCGCGCCGCTCGTCGAGGCCGCGCCGGGGTTGCGCGTGCCCGGCGCGTGGTCGGGGTTCGAGCTGGCGGTACGTGCGATCGTCGGCCAGCAGGTGAGCGTGAAGGCCGCGACGACGATCGTCGGAAGGCTCGTCGAACGGGCCGGCGAGCGGGTGATTCATGAAGACGACGGCGCGCCGGCGTGGCGTTTCCCGGCCCCCGACGCGCTGGCCGCGTGCGATCTCGACAAGATCGGGATGCCCGGCAAGCGGGTGGCGGCACTGACGGGCGTGGCGCGCGCGGTGGCGGCCGGCGACGTGCCGGTCGATCGCGCGCATGCCGATCTCGCGACACTGCGCAGTGCGTGGCTCGATCTGCCGGGTATCGGTCCGTGGACCGTCGAATACATCGCGATGCGCGCGTGGCGCGACCCGGACGCGTGGCCCGCCTCCGATCTCGTGCTGATGCAGTCGATCGCCGCGCGCGATCCGGCGCTCGACCGGCTCGCCAGCCAGAAGCGCCGCACCGACGGCTGGCGGCCGTGGCGCGCGTATGCGGCGCTGCATCTGTGGAACGAAGTGGCCGACCGGGCGGGCGGCGCGCGCGGCGGGTGAGCGCGGCGCCCGCCCGGTGCGGCCGGGTGCGACCGGACCGGGCCGCGATGCAACCCGTTGCGCAGGCCGGGCTGGCCTCGTCAAGCTACCCGCCGAATGCGGGCCGTCGAGGCGATTCATCGAATCCGGCGCCAGCCGGAGGTCGCGCGCGCGATGCAGGCGCATGCATCGTTTTCCGGTCGGTTCGGCCGCGCGGTTGCACCTGCCGCCACCTGTTCGCTGCTCGCGTTCCGTCCGACGAATTCGGCCGGCCGGCGTGACGATCCGCGCCGCCTGGAACCGGTCGCACCGGTTACGACAACCGCGATCGCCCCGTCCGGCGGCCCGCTCCGGCCCGCGCACCGTGCCTGGAGCCACCTCAAGCGCGTGTTTCGGCGAGATGTTAAAGTGCCCGCTACCAACGAAGCGACCAACAATCCAGCCGGCCGCGCGCGGCGTTCTGCGCGCGGCCGTCACGCACTTGCGTCTCCATGTCGAACACCATGACTCACCGCCAGTCCGAACTGCTGCTGAATCGCCTCGAAGCACTGAGCTCGGGCCCGACGCGGCAGCATCTGCCCGACGGCCTGCGCGGCATCGAAAAGGAAAGCCTGCGCGTGACGCGCGACGGGATGATCGCGTTCACGCCGCATCCGCGCGCGCTCGGTTCGGCGCTCACGCATCCGGCGCTGACGACCGACTATTCCGAGGCGCTGATCGAACTGATCACGCCTGCCGAGCGCGACGCCGCGATCACGCTCGAACGCCTCGACGATCTGCATCGCTACGTGTATGCGTCGCTCGGCGACGAGATGCTGTGGAACGACTCGATGCCGGGCCTGCTGCCGGCCGACGACCAGATTCCGATCGCCGATTACGGCTCGTCGAACATCGGCCGCCTGAAGACGGTGTACCGACGCGGCCTCGCGTATCGCTACGGCCGCACGATGCAGTGCATCGCCGGCATCCACTACAACTACTCGCTGCACGAGGAAGTGTGGCGGCGCCTGCACGCGGATGAAGGCTCGACGGCCACGCTCGTCGATTACCAGTCGGAACGCTATCTCGCGCAGATCCGCAACTTCCGCCGCCGCAGCTGGCTGCTGATGTACCTGTTCGGTGCGTCGCCGGCGCTCGACACGAAATTCCTGCGCGGCAAGCCGCACAAGCTCGACACGTTCGACGCCGATACGTTGTACCTGCCGTATGCGACGAGCCTGCGGATGAGCGATCTCGGCTACTCGAACACGACGGCCCAGGCCGCGCTGCACGTCGACTACAACACGCTGCCGGGCTATCTCGACGCGCTGTCGAAGGCCGTGAGCGAACCGTATCCGGCGTACGAGGCCATCGGCACGCATCGCGACGGCGAGTGGATCCAGATCAACACGAACGTGCTGCAGATCGAGAACGAGTTCTACTCGACGATCCGGCCGAAGCGCGTCACGTATTCGGGCGAGCGGCCGCTGCATGCGCTCGCGTCGCGCGGCGTGCAGTACATCGAGGTGCGTTGCCTCGACATCGATCCGTTCGAGCCGACCGGCATCGCGCTGGAAACCGCGCGCTTCATCGATGCATTCCTGCTCGCGTGCGCGCTGGACGAAAGCGCGCCGCTCGACTGCGAGGCGTACAAGGAAGCGAACGCGAACTTCGGCAGCGTGACGATGGAAGGCCGCAAGCCGGGGCTCACGCTCACGCGCGACGGCCAGTCGGTCACGATGCAGCAGTGGGCGGACGAGCTGATGGCCGATATCGAAACCATCGGCCGCCGTCTCGACGAGATCCGCGGTGGCGACGAGCATGCGCGCGCGATTGCCGCGCAGCGCGAGAAGCTCGCCGATCCGGAACGTACGCCGTCCGCACGCGTGCTGCGCACGATGCGCGAGCACGGCCAGTCGTTCCTCGGGTTCGCGCTCGCGCAGAGCGAAGCGCATGCCGCGCATTTCCGCGCGCATCCGCCGTCGGCGGACACGCTGCGCACCGAGCAGGCGCTCGCCGCGAAGTCGCTGGCCGAGCAGGCCGAGCTCGAAGCGAAGGAGGCCGGATCGTTCGACGCGTTCGTCGCGGCCTACCGCGCTTATACGCTGAACCGCTTCAGCGTCTGACGAGCGCACACGCGGCCGGCGCAGGTGCGCCGCGCCGCTGCCGTGCGATCCATCCGGTTCCTTCAGTCATCGGTCAGTGATGCGCGTACGTGCCGCGATCGATCGCATGCGGCAGCGCCGGCTTGCCTGATTCCACGTTTGCCCGGCTGTCGCTGCCGTAGCCGGCATCCTCGCCGCGCGCCTGCGCGGCACGCTGCATGATCGCCTGCATGTTCTCCGGAAAGTCGGGACTGCTTGCGAGGCTCGTGCGGTAGCCGGCGGCCTGCAGTTCCACGAGTTCCTGGCGGACCTGCGCGCGCGTTACCGTCGAGGCCGACTGCGCATGGGCGGCGAAGGCTGCGCCGATCAGCAGGAATGCGCATGCCGCGTGTTTCATCGTCTTCATCGTGTTTGCTCCGAGCGGTTCCGGTGCCGCGCCGTGTCTGGCCCGGCCGGAATCGATGCAGCCAGTCTAGGCTTCGGATGCCAAACGAAACACCCTCGTTGCAGTCAGTCACCTTTGTCGTGCGCGCAACATTGCGCGGGCGGCGGCATGACCGGGCTGCCTGTCGAACGTGACAGCCGGCCGCCATCCACCGGTCATCGTGCGGCGCAACGGCCGCATCGGGTCGTCACGCATCGGGCTTGTCCCCCTTGTACAAGCGCCGCGCGCCTCCTAACCTTTTTTAAGCGACCGATCGGTTGGCTGTGCGATGTCGTTGCGCGCACAAGCGCCTGATCGCCGTCGTGATTGCAGGACATCGCCTTGTACCGAACCCGGGGCATCGGCATGCCAACCCGGGTCGACCGCACAAGGCATGGGACCCGAGTACGCGCTGAAGCGCCAACCCGGGTCGACCGCACAAGGCATGGGACCCGAGTATGCGCTGAAGCGCCAACTCGGGTCGACATCTGGAGACACGATGAACCCTACCGACGCCCTACCGCCCGGCATCGTCTTCGCGCAGCCGTTGACGCCCATTGCCAACTCGCTGTTGCTGTCGTTCCTCGTCGCCGCGATCCCGATTGCCGTCGCGCTGATCGCGCTCGGCGTGCTGCGTCGCCCCGCGTGGCAAGCGTCGCTCGCCGGGCTCGTGGCGGGCCTCGCGGTTGCGATCGGCGCGTGGGGTATGCCGGCCGGGCTCGCGTTCAATGCGGTCGGCGCCGGCATGGCGCTCGCGGTCGTGCCGGTGATGTGGATCGTCTTCAACGCGCTGCTGCTGTACAACATCGCGGTGAAGTCGGGCCGCTTCGACCAGTTCCGGCAGTGGATGCTCGACA
Organism: Burkholderia arboris; assembly: GCF_902499125.1. GTDB lineage: Bacteria > Pseudomonadota > Gammaproteobacteria > Burkholderiales > Burkholderiaceae > Burkholderia > Burkholderia arboris. Next base: position 44,820 of record NZ_CABVPX010000040.1, on the reverse strand, counting down.
ACCTGCCCGACGACCGCCGCCTCGTGCTGCTCGTCGTCGCGTTCTCGTTCGGCTGTCTGCTCGAAGGGATCTCCGGATTCGGCACGCCGGTCGCGATCACGAGCGCGCTGCTGATCGCGCTCGGCTTCCCCGCGCTCGAAGCGCTCACCTATACGCTGCTGTTCAACACGGCGCCGGTCGCGTTCGGCGCGCTCGGCGTGCCGATCACCGTGCTCGGCGCGGTCACGTCGTTGCCGCCCGCGACGCTCGCGCAGATGGTCGGCCGCCAGTTGCCGTTCTTCGCGCTGCTGCTGCCGTTCTACGTGGTCGGCGCGTATGGCGGGCTGCGCTCGATCTCGAAGCTGTGGCCGGCGCTGCTCGTGTCGGGTGCCAGCTTCGCGCTCGCGCAGTTCGTCACGTCGAACTTCCTCGGCTACCAGCTTACCGACGTGCTGTCGTCGCTCACGTCGCTGATCGTGACGATCGGCTTCCTGCAGGTGTGGAAGCCGCAGCCCGATCCGCAATACGCGCTCGCGCGCAGCGTGCCTGCCGCGGCCGGCGCCGCGCGCGCGGGCTTCGGCGGCTGGCTGCCGTGGATCGTCGTGTCGGTGGTCGTGATCGTGTGGGTGCACGCGAACATCGCGGCGATCGGCGACGTGAAGATCAAGTGGCCGGGCCTGCACAACGCGGTGTTCGTGTCGCTGTATCACAAGCCGTACGCGGCGATCTGGGACTTCCAGCCGCTCGGCACGGGCACCGCGATCCTCTTGTCGGCGATCATCACGGCCGCGCTCACGCGCACCGGCGCCGGCGCGTTCGTCGAATGCGTGGTGAAGACATGGCGGCAGACGTGGATCGCAATCGTCACGGTGATGATGATCGTCGGGCTCGCGTACCTGCTGAACTACTCGGGGATCAGCTACACGCTCGGCACCGGCGTCGCGTCGACGGGGGCGCTGTTCCCGCTGGTGTCCGCGTCGCTCGGCTGGATCGCCGTGTTCCTGTCCGGCAGCGACACGTCGGGCAACGCGCTGTTCGGCAACCTGCAGGTCGTGGCCGCGCGGCAGCTCGGCCTCGATCCGGTGCTGATGGCCGCGACCAACTCGTCGGGCGGCGTGATGGGCAAGATGATCTCGCCGCAGAACATCGCGACGGGCGTGTCGACGACGGACCTGAAAGGGCAGGAAGGTGTCGTGTTTGCGCGCACCTTCTGGCACAGCGTGATTCTCACGCTGCTGCTCGGCGTGCTGGTGTTCCTGCAGCAGCACGTGCTGACGTGGATGATTCCGGCATTGCCGAAATGATGTGAGCGCAACGACAGAAGGAAGGCACGAGGAAAAACGAGGGAAGGCGCGGGAAAAGCGCCAGTCAGATGCGGAACCGGCGAACGCGCGGCAGGTCAGCGCGCGTTCGCCCGCCGCGCCGGTTGTCCGTGGTCGGATGCGCCGGCTGCTTCGGCGCCGTCCGGCAGGATGCATGCGAGGAACGCGTCGATCGCGGGGCTCTGGCGGCGCGCTTTCAGGTAGTACACGTATTCGTCGATCGTCGTATCGACGCCGCGCAGCGCGATCACGCGCAGGTCAGGATGGCGCTCGGCCTCACCGAGCGGAAACAGGCTGCCGCCTACGCCGTGCAGGATTGCCTCGCGGATCGCTTCGCGGCTGCCGATCTCGGCAACCGACACGGCTGACACACCTGCCGCCGCGAGAATCGTCTCCGTGCAGCGGCGCGTGACCGACCCTTCCTCGCGAATCAGCAGCCGCACGTCGGCGAGTTGCGCCGGATCGATCGCGTCGAACCGCGCGAGCGGATGGTTGCGGTGCACGACGAGCACGAGCGGATCGGTCGAGATCACCTTGCGTTCGAGGCCGTCGGCGTCATTGCGCTGCGACGAGACGGCGAGGTCGATGCGGAACTCCTGCAGCGCCTGCAGGATTTCCTCGGAGTTGCCGATCCGGCACGTGAGCGCGATCGACGGATGCGCGCTCGAGAACCGGCCGACCGCATCCATGATGTAGTACGGGCCCGTCGCGCCGATCCGCAGGTGGCCTTCGAACCGGCCGCCGACGTTGCGCAGCATGATGTCGGCCTGCGCCTCGAGCGCGATCATCTTCTCGACGAGCGGCAGCAGCTCGATGCCCGTTTCGGTCACCTCGAGCTTGCGGCCGCTGCGGTAGAACAGCTCGACGCCGTACACCTGCTCGACCTGCCGGATCTGCGCGGCAATCGTCGGCTGGCTGACACCCAGGTGGCGCGCGGCGCGCGTGATGCTGCCCTGCCGGACGGTCGCGTGGAACGCCTTCAGCTGATCGAACACGACTCGGCTTCTCCCCTCTGTATCGCGCGTCAGCGTAGCGCACGCGTGTGTCGGCCGCATGAAAGGTGCGTCGTGCGCCGCTTCCAAAAAATCCTGTGGGTAACCAAAAGAAACCTGCGGTAACCGGTCACGGCCGGGACATGCCGGTGCGGGGTAATAGCGGCAACGTACCACCGCCGGCCCCGCTCGACCGGCGCCCCCACTCCTATCGACAACAGGGTTCTCTTCATGTCCTCGAACAATCGACGCGATTTCCTTCGCCTCGCCGCGCAGTCGGCCGGCGCGATGGCCGCCTATGCGGGCTTCCCGCCCGCGATCCGCAATGCGCTGGCGATGCCGGCCGCCTATCGCACGGGCACGATCCGCGACGTCGAACACGTCGTGATCTTCATGCAGGAAAACCGTTCGTTCGACCATTACTTCGGCGGGCTGCGCGGCGTGCGCGGCTTCAACGACCCGCGTCCGCACCTGCTGCCGAGCGGCGCGCCGGTGTGGCAACAGCCGCCGGCATCGGTGTTCACGAAGAACTACCATTCGCGCGGCCTCGATCCGTCGGCGCCGTACGTGCTGCCGTTCTACCTCGACCCGAAGCAGACGACCGAATTCCAGCCGGGCACCAACCACGGCTGGAGCAGCGGCCACCTGTCCTGGAACAACGGCCAGTGGGACCAGTGGGTGAACCAGAAGCAGGACGTGCTGACGATGGGCTACCTGAAGCGCCAGGATCTCACGTACCACTACGCGCTGGCCGACGCGTTCACGATCTGCGATTCGTACTTCTGTTCCGCGCACGCCGACACGGCGCCGAACCGCATCTACCTGTGGACCGGCACGGTCGACCCGCGCAACATCTACGGCAACCCGCCGAACGGCCCGGGCATCGGCGAGCGCGACGACGTGAACGGCTACACGTGGACGACCTATGCCGAGCGCCTCGAGAACGCGAAGGTCAGCTGGAAGGTGTACCAGGGCGGCACGGGCATTCCGGGTGACCCGACCGACAACTACACCGACAACTCGCTGATGTTCTTCAAGAAGTTCCAGGTGAAGGAAGGCGCGAGCGGCCCGCTGGTCGACAAGGGCGCGTCGGATCACACGCTCGCCGAGCTGAAGGCCGACGTGCAGGCGAACCGGCTGCCGCAGGTATCGTGGATCGTGTCGCCGTACAAGTACAGCGAGCACCCGCAGGCCTCGCCGACGGACGGCGCGTTCTACATCAACATGGTGCTCGAGGCGCTGACGTCGAACCCGGAGGTGTGGGCGAAGACGGTGTTCATCCTCAACTACGACGAGAACGACGGGCTGTTCGACCACGTCGTGCCGCCGGTGCCGCCGGTCACGAGCGGCGTGGGCGGACAGGGCATCGTGTCGTCGAACCTGCTGTCGAACCTCGGCGACGAGCTGCTCGACCTGAACAAGTATCCGGGCGAAATGAGCCCGCTCGTGCCGGGCGCGGACCCGGGCGGCATCCAGCCGATCGGCCTCGGGCCGCGCGTGCCGCTGATCATCATCTCGCCGTGGACGAAGGGCGGCTGGGTCTGCTCGGAGACGTTCGACCATACGTCGGTGCTGCGTTTCCTCGAAGCACGCTTCGGCGTGAAGGAGCCGAACATCAGCGCCTGGCGCCGGTCGATCTGCGGCGACCTCACGTCGGCATTCGACTTCTCCGCGCGTCCCGACACGCGCACGGTGAGCTTCACGGTGCCGCAGCACATCGCGACGGCTGGCCAGGCGTACCAGGTGCCCGCGCAGCAGTCGATGCCGGCGCAGGAGCCCGGCACGCGTCCGGCGCGTGCGCTGCCGTATGAGCTGTTCGTGCACAGCCGCGTGGGCGCGCATGACGACACCGTGTCGCTCGATTTCGCGAATACCGGTGATGCCGGCGCCGCGTTCTACGTGTACGACCGCCGCAACCCGGCAACGCCGCCGCGCCGCTATGCGGTGTCCGCGCACGACCGCTTCGTCGATACGTGGAGCACGTCGGCCGCGCGCGGCGAGTACCATCTCGCCGCCTACGGCCCGAACGGCTATCTGTGCGAGTTCCAGGGCAACACGCGGCTCGCGGCGGACGGCCGCCACGCGAACCCCGAAGCGAAGATCGGCTACGACGTGCGCAACCGCCACGTGTACCTGCAACTGCGCAACAGCGGCCGCGCGACGTGCCGCGTGACGGTCGACAACGCGTACAGCCATGCGCATGCGCGCACCTACACGCTGGAGCCGGGCGAGCGCGTCGAGGGGCACTTCGAGCTGTCGTCGAGCCACGGCTGGTACGATCTGACGATTACCGCGACGACGCTGCGCGGCGGTGAGGACAAGGTCGTGCGTCGCTTCGCGGGCCACGTCGAGACGGGCCGGCCGAGCCACAGCGATCCGGGGCCGGTGAAGCACACGGCCTGACGGCCGTACGTCGCGCGGGGCGGGGCAGGTTCGCCCGCCCCGCGATCGCCGATCGCCGCCCGCCGGGTGCGTTCCGGCAGGCGGAATTGGCTATTGGAAACTGAAAACTGTTGACAATGTGCGGGGCCGAGGGTATATAAGGATCATTCGCCGATATGGCGCCCTCGTTTTCTACCGCAGCGTTGCTGCCTGCCCGACCATGACTTCCCCGAACGCGCTCAGCGCCATCGAACTCCTGCAAAGCCAGTCGCTCGCGATGATCGTCCAGGACATGCTCGAGCGCGCGATCGTCTCCGGCGAATACGCGCCCGGCGAGAAGCTCAACGAAGTCGAGATCGCGACGAAGCTGAACGTGTCGCGCGGCCCCGTGCGCGAAGCGTTTCGTGCGCTCGAGCAGGCCGGCCTGCTGCGCAACGAGAAGAACCGCGGCGTGACCGTGCGCGTCGTGCCGCTGCGCGAGGCCGAGGAAATCTACGAAGTGCGCGCGATGCTCGACGAATCTGTCGCACGCGCGCTCGCGAAACGCATCTCGCCCGATACGCTGAAGGTGTTGAAGGGTATCATCCAGTCGATGAAAGATGCCGCGAAGACGCACGACGTTACGCGCTATACCGAGCTGAACGTGCAGTTCCACGATGCGATGGTCGTCGGTGTCGGCAATACGCACCTCACCGATACCTATCGCCGGCTGGTGCGCCAGCTCGGGCTGCTGCGCCAGGCCGCGATCGAGGCCGAGGAAGATGCGATCTCGGTGTCAGCGGCCGAGCACGACAAGATCGTGCAGGCGCTGGCCGGCGGCGACGAGGAGAAGGCCGTCGCGCTCGTGCGCGAGCACGTCGCGCACGGTCTTGCGCGGATGCGCCGCACGCACGAGCAGGGGTTGCCCGCCGCGGGCAAGGCGGCGCGGGAGAAGGCCGGCGCGTGAGCGAGTGCAGTGCAGTGATGGTGAAAGAGCGTTGACCTGCCGATCATTGCCCTCTGTTCTTGCATGGCGAGTTGCGACTGGCTCGCTGGTTGCGTCGGACGGGCGTGGCGACGGTCGAAATCGACGATGCCCGGGCCGAATGCAAGGGTCGACAGCAGGCGATCATTTGCCGTGTCGTTTATCGAAGGCATCGTCCAGAACCCAGCCTGTGCCGGATTCGCAGCGCACTTGTGTGTATGCGTAGATTTTGGCAACGCGATCCGTCAATGGAACACAGGACTCACCATTCCTGATCGTAAAGATCGGTTGGGTTCTATCGTCGTTTGGCTCGGCAAACGCAGGCATGTCCTGAAGCGCCGTCCAGTTCTCATCCTTATATTTCGAGCACGCACCGATCGTCATGGTGAGTGCGGCGAATAGCAGAAAGCGCATCATTTTTTTGGATATCGTCGGATTCCAATCAGGCGTTTCGAGTGGCGCAGACCGGTCATCAAATCCGCAGGGGCTATGATACCCGGCAGTTGCCATCTTGGGTCATAAGCCAGAATTCCCGCCTTGCCCAGTAATTCGGCTATGTTCGACGAGCAATTATTGTCGACGAGCGATTATGGTTTGTTTTCATGTCACCGTCTTTTGATCTCGGAAAGGATGATTTTCTTCTCATCCTCGGAGCTAGTGAGGAGATTGCCGATGGTGTCGCGTTGCATCTTGGTTTGCTGGCGATTCAGATAGCTCAGGATGTTATCGACGTCCCATCCCGGGTGTGCCCTGCCGTATACGATTCCGTCGATCGCGATCGCGGCATGTCCGAACTGAGATCCTCTAGAGACGGATCGGGAGTCGCTAATCAGGATCTCGATGATTGATCGCGGGTGCATGAAGAATGAAGTGCATTAATTATTTTTCGAATTCACGAAACCCTATCATGGTGGTTTTGATTTTAAAATCGAGATATTAAATCAAAAAATAAATATTGGATGAATGGTGAATCTATTTGTCAGTTATGTCCGTATTGGGACATGTCTCATCGATGTGCGGTAATTCGAATAATGGGTTGCCCGTTTTGCGGGAAACACGATGTTGGAGCTTGGACTTGCGCCATGGATGGGCTTTCCTCGCTTGCGATTCGGTCGAGGCGAGGGCTCAAAAAGCTGGCGGCGGGATAGCGCCTGGCGCGTCGTCCGCGTCTCCCTGATCCCCCGCGCAGGGTGCCCTCCCGTCACGCCTTGTCGGCCTTCCCGGCCGCGCTCGCAAACTTCGCGAGCCACGTGTCGACGGTCGACGGCTGCCGGCTCTCGTCCTCCGCGCGCTCCTTGCGGCGGATCGCGTTGCGCACGACGTGCGCGCCGACATAGCGGATCGGCTCCGGGGGGAAATGGCCGAGCGGGCCGCGCACGATCGGGCTGCGCGTCCACGCGTTGTCGAGGCCGAGCACGAGCGACGACAGGATCTGCCCGCCCATGTAGGTCGGCCCGACGCCGTTGCCCGAATAGCCGAAGCCGTAGAACACGTTCGGCGCGTCGTCGAGGCGGCCGAAGAACGGGAAACCCGTGACCGAGCGATCCGACGGGCCGTTCCAGCTCGCGGTGACCGGCACGCCCGCGAGCGACGGAAAGAACTCGCGCAGGCTTTGCGTGAGCTGCGCCTCGTACGGCGAGCGCTGGTCGAACACCGGCGCGATGCGGCTGCGCCACGAGAACGTGTTGCCGCCCTTGCCGAGCATCAGCCGGCCGTCGGCGGTGGTGCGGTAGTAGTAGACGAAGATCCGCGAATCGAGCACCGACACGCCGTCCACGAGCCCGGTCTTCTCGAGCAGTGCCGGGCATTTCTCGGTGATGACCATGTCGCTCGACACGACCGCGATCGTGCGCTCGAACTGCGGAAAGCGGCTCGCCATCCACGCGTTGATCGCGAATACGAGCTTGCCCGCCGTGACGCTGCCCGACGGCGTGCGCACGACGGCCGGCTGCCCGGGCGTGAAGTCGAGCATCGGCGTGCGCTCGTAGATGCGGATGCCCATCGCAAGCGCGACGCGGCGCAGCCCGCGCACGAGCTTGCCGGGATGCACGGTGGCGGCGATCGGCGAGTAGACGCCGTCGAGATTGCGCGCGGAGCCCGAGCGGCGCGCGACTTCGGCGGCCGGCAGTGGCTCGTAGCTGTGGATGCCGCACGCGGCGAGCGCGTCGAGCACCGGCGCGAGCGTGCCGACCTGCGCGCGCGACGTCGCCGTGTACAGCGTGCCGTCGAGCCGAAGTTCGGCGTCGATGTCGTGCGCGCGGCAGAAATCGGCGATGTGCTGGACGGCCGCTTCCGACGCCTTCACGAGCCGGATTGCCTCGGCTTCGCCGAACAGGCGCCGCAGCGTCAGGAATTTCGCGGACCACGTGAGCAGGCAGCCGCCGTTGCGGCCGCTCGCGCCGGCGCCGCACAGGTCGGCTTCGACGATCGCGATGTCGAGCGCCGGGTTCTGCTGCTTCGCCTGGATCGCGGTCCAGAGCCCGGTGAAGCCGCCGCCGACGATGCAGACGTCGGCCTGCGTTGCGCCCTGCAGCGCGGGGGCGAGATCGCCGTCGTTGAACAGTGCTTGTTCGATCCAGAAGGGTCGCATCGGATGGTTCTTCAATAAGGGTCGGGGCCGTGCACGTGCACGGCCGGAAAACCTGGCTGCCGCGTGGCGAGAGGCGGCGGAGTTGGCCGCGCGCATATCGGCACGCGGCCGGGGTATCGCATCACGTCGCGTCAGGCCGCCGCTTCGGCCGATACGCGGCGCACACCCATCGCGCGCAGCGTGTCGGCGATCGCCGCGACGGCGCCCGGAATCCCGGCTTCGCCGAAGTGGCCGATGCAGCCGACGCGGAACGTTTCGACTTCGGTCAGCTTGCCCGGATACAGAATGTAGCCGCGCTTTTTGACCTCCTGATAAAACCGCTTGAAGTCGTAGTTGGGATCGTCCGGCGCGTGGAACGTGACGATGATCGGCGCCTGGATCGCCGGATCGAGGAACGGCCGGAAGCCGAGCGCGAGCATCCCGTCGATCAGCGCGCGATAGTTGCGCTGGTAGCGGCCGCCGCGCGCGGCGAGCCCGCCTTCGTCGACGTATTGCGCGACGGCCGCGTCGAGCGCTGCGACCACGTGCGTCGGCGGCGTGAAGCGCCACTGCGTCGTGCGCTGCATGTAGACCCACTGGTCGTACAGGTCCATCGCGAGCGAATGGCTGTTGCCTTCGCAGCGTTCGAGCGTGCTGCGCTTCGCGATCACGAAGCCGAGGCCCGGCACGCCTTCGAGGCATTTGCCGGACGCCGCGATCACCGCGTCGAACGGTGTCGTGCGCGCGTCGATGTCGAGCGCGCCGAACGAGCTCATCGCATCGACGATCAGCGCGCGCCCGTGCTTCGCGACGGCCTGCGCGATGTCGTGCAGCGGGTTCAGCACGCCGGCGCCGGTCTCGCAGTGCACGAGCGCGACGTGCGTGATGGTCGGATCGGCGGCGAGCGCGCGCTCGACGTCGGCCGGATCGACGCGGCGATCCTCGCGGTAGTCGATCGTCGTCAGCTTGCGGCCGAGCACGCGGCAGATCTTCGCGATGCGCTGGCAGTACGCGCCGTTGTTCGGCACGAGCACGTGGCCGTTGCGCGGCACGAGCGTGCCGAGGGCCGCTTCGACCGAGAACGTGCCGCTGCCTTGCAGCGGGACGCATTCGTGCGTGCCTTCGCCGTGCACGATCTGCAGCAGGCGTTCGCGCAGCCGCGCGGTGATCGCGTTGAAGTCGCTGTCCCACGACCCCCAGTCGCGCAGCATCGCGTCGCGCGTCGCGTCGGAGGTCGTCAGGGGGCCGGGAGTGAGCAGGATGGGCTGGGCGGCGAGCGTCATGGTGTCTCCTTGATGAAGTCGGGACGTCACGTGGATGCGGCAGGGAATCAACGGCGATGCGGGGTGCGCCACGCTTGCGTGCGACGCAGCAGGCGGTGCGAGATGCAGGCGAACAGCACGCACGCGAACGACGAGGTCGCGAGCACGAGCGTGGCCATCGCGGCGGCCGGGCCCATCTGGCCCGCGTCGTCGAGGTTCAGGATCGCGACCGATGCAGGTTGCGTGTCCGGCGAGTAGAGGAACGCGACGGCCGAGACCGTCGTCATCCCGTTGACGAACAGGTAGCGCGCGATCAGCAGGATCGCGGGCAGGCACACGGGCACCGTCACGCGCAGGAAGGTCTTGTAGAACGGCACCTTCAGCGAGGCGGACACGGCCTCGAACTCGCTGTCGATCTGCCTGAGCGCGGTAACGGCGGTGAGGTGGCTCGACGCGTAGTAGTGGACGACCGTGACGATCGCGAGCAGCCACAGCGACCCGTACAGCCCGTTCAGCGGATTGCCGGGCGCATTGAACAGGAAGATGTAGCTGATGCCGAGCACGAGCCCCGGCACGCCCATCGGCAGGATCGCGCACAGGCTGATGAAGCCGCGCAGCCAGCGCGCGCCGCGGGTCTTCTCGATCAGGTAGGCGCCGCCGAACACGACGATCGTGCCGCCGGCCGCCACCGTCGCGGCCATCCGCAGGCTGTTCTTGTACGCGTCGAAGATGCCGGCGCCGATCAGCCCCATCTTGTAGTGCTGCAGCCCGAGGCTCATCTGGTACGGCCAGAACTTCACGAACGACGCGAATACCGAGATGCCGACCACCGCGATGAAGAACGCGCACACGAGCGTGCAGTACGCGAGCATCGCGGCGTCGAAGCCGCGCGACGGCTTCGGCTGGTACGGCGTCGAGCGCGCGCCGAGCTGCGACTGCTGGCGGCGGCGGATGAAGAAGTCGACGCCGAACGCGACCAGCGCCGGACACAGCAGCATCAGGCTCACGACCGCGCTGCGGTTGAAATCCTGCAGCCCGATGATCAGCTTGTAGATGTCGGTCGACAGCACGTTGTACGAACCGCCGATCACGACCGGCACGCCGAAGTCGTTGATGCACATCGTGAACGCAACCATCGTCGCGCTGATCAACCCGTACTTCGCGCCGGGCAGCGTGATCGTGAAGAACTTGCGGATGCGGCTCGTGCCCATCGCGTCGGCGGCCTCGTAGAGCCGGCCGTCGGCGAGCGACAGCGCGGTGACGAGGATCATCAGCACGTGCGGGAACGACGCGTACACCATGCTCAGCACGATGCCCGGCAGCCCGTAGATCGAATGGCCGTGCAGCAGCGGCTTCAGCAGCCCCGCGTTGCCGAACCAGTAGATGAACGACACGGCCGACAGCAGCGTCGGCGCGAGCAGCGGCAGCAGCGCGATCGTGCGCGCGGCGTTCTTCAGCGGCATGCACGAGCGCGTCAGCGCATACGCGAACGTGAACGCCATCGGCACGACGATCATCGTGACGAGTGCGCCGACCGTCAGCGAATGCAGCATCGAGCGCAGCACGCCGCTGTCCTCGAGGTACTCGACGAAGTTGTGCGCGCCGACGAAACGCCCGTCCGCGTCGACGAAGCATTTCTGCACGACGAGCGCGAGCGGCAGCAGCAGGAACAGCGACATCAGCGCGGCCATCGTGACGAGCGCGAGCTGCGCGATGCGGTCGTGCCAGTGTGTGATCTGCCGCACGTCGGCGGGGGCGGAGGCGCCGCGGCGGCGCTCGGTCAGGACGGTGCTCATTGCAGTCGCTCCTTCGCGCACGGGAACACGCGGACATGCTCGCGATCGAGCGCGAGGTCGATGCGCGCGCCGGCCGCTACGCCGGTGCGGTCGACGTCGTGATACGACAGGTCGGCGACGATTTCCTGGCCGTCGAGCCCGTCGATCCGGAAGCTCACGCGGCAGAACGCGCCGAGGAATTCGAGCTTCTCGACGCGGCCGGCCAGCACGTTGTCGGCCGTCTCGCCCGGCACGCGGATGCGCAGGTCTTCCGGCCGCACGTAGACCGACACCGCCGCACCTTGTGCGGGGCGGGCCGTGCCATGACGGCAGTCGAGGCCGACCGCGCCCGCGCGCAGCGTGCCGTCCTGCGCGACTTCGGCGGGAATCGTGTTGACGCGGCCGATGAAGTCGGCGACGAACGGCGAAGCCGGCTGCCGGTAGATTTCGAGCGGCGTGCCGATCTGTTCGATCACGCCGTGGTTCATCACGACGATGCGATCGGCCATCGACAACGCTTCTTCCTGGTCGTGCGTGACCATGATCGTCGTCACGCCGAGCCGCTGCTGCAGCGCGCGGATTTCCTGGCGCAGCCGCACGCGCACGCGCGCGTCGAGCGCCGACAGCGGCTCGTCGAGCAGCAGCAGGCCGGGGGACGTCGCGAGCGCACGCGCCAGCGCGATGCGCTGCTGCTGGCCGCCGGACAGCTGGCCCGGATGCTTGCGATGGCTGTCGGGCAGACCGACCAGCGCGAGCAGCGTGTGCACGCGCTCGTGGATCGCCTCGCGCTTCATCTTCCGGTTCACGAGCCCGTACGCGACGTTGTCGTACACGGTGAGGTTCGGGAACAGCGCATACGACTGGAACACGATGCCGTAGTCGCGCAGTTGCGGCGGCAGCCGCGAGATGTCGCGGCCGTCCTGCATGATCTGGCCGGCGTTCTGCGTTTCGAGCCCCGCGATGATCCGCAGCAGCGTGGTTTTCCCGCAGCCGGACGGCCCGAGGAAACAGATCATCTCGCCCTTCATCACGCTCAGGTTGATGTCGGTGAGAACCTGCGTGTCGTTGTACCGCTTCTCGATGCGTTCTACGCTCAGATAAGGTGCCATGCGCGCCTCCATGCTGGGGCGGCCCGGGGGCCGGATTCGACGAGGGGAAGAGTGACGCGGGGCGGCGCGCTGCGCGGCCCCGCTGCCGGTCGCGGCGTCATGGCCGCGTCATTGCTGCGCCTTCGCCCCGTAGCGCTTCTGCCACGTATCGAGGATCGACTGGCGGTTCTTCGCCGACCACACGAAGTCGTTCTTCACGAGCAGCTCCGAATAGTTGTCGGGGATGCCGGCCAGCTTCCGCGCGACGCCCGGATACGCGACGATTGCCCACCAGCGCGCGGTGATCTGGTTCGCTTCCTTGCTCGCCATGAAATCGGCGAGCTTCTTCGCCGCATCGGGCTGCTTCGTCGTCTTCATGATCGCCGTGCCTTCCATGTCCCAGCCGAGCCCTTCCTTCGGGAACACCAGATCGATCGGCGCGCCCTGCGACTGCAGTTCGTGGCCGCGGAACTCGAACGAGATGCCGATCGGGAATTCGCCGGTGCCGGCGAGCGTGCACGGCTTCGAGCCCGAGTGCACGTACTGCGCGACGTTCTTGTCGAGCGCGTCCATGAATTTCCAGCCCTTGTCGTCGCCGAAGGTCTGCAGCCACGCGGTCACGTCGAGGTAGCCGGTGCCCGACGAGACCGGGCTCGGCATCACGATCGCGCCTTTGTAGACGGGCTTCGTCAGGTCTTCCCACGACGTCGGTTTCGGGATGTTCTTCGCCTGCGCGGCGACGCGGTTGTAGCAGATGGTCGCGCCCCACACGTCCATGCCGACCCAGTGCGGCGGCGTGTTCGCATCGCTGTACTTGCGCGTGAGCTGGTCGAAGCCGTTCGGCGTGTACGGCATCAGCATGCCCTGCAGGTCGAGCAGCGTGAGGCTCGACGCGGCGAGGCCGAGCACGACGTCCGCGCGCGGGTTGTTCTTCTCGGCGAGCAGCTTCGCGGTGACCGAGCCGGTCGAGTCGCGCACCCAGCGGATCTCGATATCGGGGTTCGCTTTCTCGAACGCGTCCTTGTAGGGCTTCATCGCCTCGTCTTCCAGCGCGGTGTAGACGAGCAGCGACGTCTTCGCGTGCGCCGCCTGCGCGGCGCCGAGCGCGACCGCCGCGGCCAGCGCGAAACGGGCCGCGCCCGCCGCCCATGCATTCAAACGCTTGTTTACCGGCACTTCGTTCATCTTCAGACCCCTTGACTGTGGCGCCGCGGCACACGGCGGATGAGTGGAGACCAGCCCTCTTGCTACACCATTGTTTTGCTTTCTGTTCTCTGCATGTTGTTGACAATCTACAAATCATCAATTTTAATGTCAAGCATGGAAAACACCTCCCTTCGGCGCGACGCGGGCGCCGACGGCTCTACCCTTCGAACTGAAAGGAATGAACGTCATGATTGAAACGCCTGTATCCGTGGAAGTGAACGGCCGCCGCTACAACTGGATGAGCCGGCCCGTGGTGGTCGTCTGCGTCGATGGCTGCGCATACGAATATCTGGAGGAAGCTGCCGAGGCCGGCGTTGCGCCGTTCCTGCGCACGCTGCTGAAGCCGGGCACGGCGCTCAAGGGCGAGTGCGTGGTGCCGAGCTTCACGAATCCGAACAACCTGTCGATCGTGACCGGCGTGCCGCCGGCAGTGCATGGCATAAGCGGCAACTACTTCTACGATCGCGACACCGGCGCCGAGGTGCTGATGAACGATCCGAAGTACCTGGTCGCGCCCACCGTGCTCGCGACCTTCGCCGAACAGGGCGCGCGCGTCGCGGTCGTCACCGCGAAGGACAAGCTGCGCCGCCTGCTCGGCAAGGGGCTGAAGGGCATCTGCTTCTCGTCGGAAAAGGCCGACGAGGCGAGCGTCGAGGAAAACGGTATCGACAACGTGCTCGAGCTGGTCGGCAAGCCGGTGCCGAGCGTGTACAGCGCGGACCTGTCGGAATTCGTGTTCGCGGCCGGCGTGCGCCTGCTCGAGACGCGCCCGATCGACCTGATGTACCTGTCGACCACCGACTATGTGCAGCACAAGTGCGCGCCCGGCACGGAAGGCGCAAACGCGTTCTACGCAATGATGGACACGTACCTGCGGCGCCTCGACGAACTCGGCGCGATCGTCGCGATCACGGCCGACCACGGGATGAACGCGAAGCACGACGACGAGACCGGCGAGCCGAACGTGATCTACCTGCAGGAGCTGTTCGACGAGTGGCTCGGCCACGACGCGGCGCGCGTGATCCTGCCGATCACCGATCCGTACGTCGTGCACCACGGCGCGCTCGGTTCGTTCGCGACCGTCTACGTGCCGGCGACGGCCGATGCCGACGCACTGCGCGCGCGGCTTGCCGCGGTCGACGGCATCGAGGTCGTGCTGACGGGCGCCGAAGGTTGCGCGCGCTTCGAGCTGCCGCCCGCGCGGATGGGCGACCTGATCGTGATCTCGAAGCAGGACGTCGTGCTCGGCACGCGCCGCATCAAGCACGACCTGTCGGGCCTCGACGTGCCGCTGCGTTCGCACGGCGGCATCTCCGAGCAGATCGTGCCACTGATCTTCAGCAAGCCGGTCGCGACCGACGTCACGGGCCGCGCGCGGCTGCGCAACTTCGACATCATCGACATCGCGCTCAACCATCTGCAGTGATACGCATGCATCCGTAAGGGGACATATTCATGAACGCCATTGCAGCATCGACGGACGTCCGCGAGATTCGTCGCGAAGCACTGCGAATCAATGGAGAGCGGATTCATCGGGACGCGGTGATCGAGGTGCGTAACCCGTACGACGGCACGCTGGTCGGCACCGTGCCGAAGGCGACGCTGGACGACGTGCGCCGCGCGTTTGCGGTCGCGCGTGCGTACCGGCCGACGCTTACGCGCCACGACCGCGCGGCGATCCTGCGCCGTGCGGCCGACATCGTGCGCTCGCGCACGGCGGAGATCGCGGCGCTGATCACGGCAGAGGCCGGCTTGTGCATCAAGGATTCGACGTACGAAGCGGGCCGCGTGGCCGACGTGCTGACGTTCGGCGCCGGTGAAGTGCTGAAGGACGACGGGCAGATCTTTTCGTGCGACCTGACACCGCACGGCAAGAAACGCCGCGTGTACACGCAGCGCGATCCGCTGCTCGGCGTGATTTCGGCGATCACGCCGTTCAACCACCCGATGAACCAGGTCGCGCACAAGATCGTGCCGTCGGTCGCGACCAACAACCGGATCGTCGTGAAGCCGTCGGAGAAGGTGCCGCTGTCGTGTTACCTCTTTGCCGACATCCTGTATGAGGCCGGCTTGCCGCCGCAGATGCTGCAGGTGATTACCGGCGACCCGAGGGAGATCGCCGACGAGCTGATCACGAACCCGGCGATCGATCTCATCACGTTCACCGGCGGCGTGTCGATCGGCAAGTCGATCGCATCGCGGATGGGCTACCGGCGCGCGGTGCTCGAACTCGGGGGCAACGATCCGATCATCGTGATGGAAGACGCCGATCTCGACGAGGCGAGCACGCTCGCGGTGTCGGGCTCGTACAAGAACTCAGGGCAGCGTTGCACGGCGATCAAGCGGATGCTCGTGCACGAGTCGGTGGCCGATCGCTTCACCGAGCTTGTTGTCGAGAAGACGCGTGCGTGGTCGTACGGCAATCCATCCGATCCGTCGGTCGACATGGGCACGGTGATCGACGAGGCGGCCGCGAAGTTCTGCGAGCAGCAGGTGAATGACGCGATTTCGCGCGGGGCGCGGCTGCTGGTCGGCAACGTGCGCGACGGCGCGCTGTATTCGCCGACGGTGATCGACCGTGTGACGCCCGACATGCCGCTCGTGAAGTACGAGACGTTCGGCCCGGTGTCGCCGATCATGCGCTTTCGCGACATCGACGAAGCGATCCGGATGTCGAACAGCACCGACTACGCGCTGTCGTCGTCGGTGTGCACGAACCGCTTCGACAACATCACGCGTTTCATCACCGAGCTGGAAGTCGGCAGCGTGAACGTGCGCGAAGTGCCCGGCTACCGGCTCGAACTGACGCCGTTCGGCGGCGTGAAGGATTCGGGGCTCGGGTACAAGGAAGGCGTGCAGGAAGCGATGAAGAGCTTCACGAATACGAAGACGTACTCGCTGCCGTGGTAAGTGGCGTGTAAGGCGCCCGCGCCGGCTTCGCAGCCGGTGCGGGCGTTATTCGATCGGCTCATATCGTTAGCCGATTTGCGTTTTTGCCGTGCTCCAACGCGTCGGTAGAATTCGCGGACTTCTCGAACGGCGCAGGCGTGCCGGCGGGATGATTCTCTCCAATCATTCGGGGTCCGCACCATGAAATTCCTCCGCTCCATCCTGATCGTCGCGCTGCTGCAGGCCACTGCGGCCACCAGTGCGCTGGCTGCCGACGACCTGTCGCAGATCAAGTCGGCCGGTGTGTTCCGGGTCGGCACCGAAGGCACCTACGCGCCGTTCACGTACCACGACGAGACGGGCAAGCTGACGGGTTTCGACGTCGATATCGCCACGGCGATCGCGCAGCGCCTCGGCGTGAAGCCGCAGTTCGTCGAAGGCAAGTGGGACGGACTGATCGCGGGCCTCGACGTGAACCGCTACGACGCGGTCGTCAATGAAGTGTCGATCACCGACGCGCGCAAGGCGAAATACGATTTCTCGTCCCCGTACATCACGTCGCACGCGGTGCTGATCGTGCGCGCGGACAACACGGCGATCCGCTCGTTCGACGACCTGAAGGGCAAGAAATCCGCGAACACGCTGACGAGCAATTTCGGCAAGCTCGCGGCCGCGCATGGCGCCGACGTGGTGCCGGTGCAGGGCTTCAACGAATCGATCGACCTGCTGACGTCCGGGCGCGTCGACGCGACGATCAACGATTCGCTGTCGTACCTCGATTTCCGCAAGCACAAGCCCGACGCGAAACTGAAGGTCGCGGCGACCGACAAGACCGGTGCCGGCGACGCGTCCGGCGTGCTGCTGCGCAAGGGCAGCCCCGCGCTGGTGGCCGCGATCGACAAGGCGCTCGCGGACATCAAGGCCGACGGCACCTACGCGAAGATCTCGCAGAAGTACTTCGGCCGCGACGTGTCGCAGCCGTGACGCGAGACTGAACGATGCCGGCCTGGCTGCACCTGATGGCGGAATCGCTGCGGCCCCTGCTCTACGCAGGGCTCGTGTTCACGGTTCCGCTCACGCTCGCGTCGTTCGCGATCGGCTTGCTGCTCGCATTCGGCGCGGCGCTCACGCGCCTGTTCGGGCCGCGCTGGGCGCAGGCCGCCGTGCGCTTCTATATCTGGCTGTTCCGCGGCTCGCCGCTGCTCGTGCAGCTGTTCGTGATCTTCTACGGATTGCCGAACGTCGGCATCGTGCTCGACCCGCTGACGGCCGCCGTGATCGGCTTCTCGCTGAACGTCGGCGCGTACAACGCCGAGGTGATTCGCGGCGTGATCGAATCGATGCCGAAGGGGCAGTGGGAGGCCGCGTACTCGATGGCGATGACGCGCGCGCAGGCATTGCGCCGCGCGATCCTGCCGCAGGCCGCACGCGTGGCGTTGCCCGCGCTGTCGAATTCGTTCATCTTGCTCGTGAAGGACACGTCGCTCGCGGCCGTGTTGACCGTGCCCGAGATTTTCCAGGCGGCGCAGCGGATCGCGGCCGTGACATACGAGCCGCTGATCCTCTATACCGAAGCCGCGCTGATCTACCTGCTGTTCAGTTCGGTGCTGTCCACGCTGCAACGCCGCCTCGAAGCCCGCTTCGGCCGTCACGCGCTGTTCCAGGCGGAGTTGCGGTGATCCGTCTCGACCATATCGACAAGTCGTTCGGCGCGCATCGCGTGCTGAGCGGCATCGACCTCGCATTGCAGCCGGGCAGCGTGACCGCGCTGATCGGGCCGTCCGGCAGCGGCAAGAGCACGCTGCTGCGGTGCGTGAACCTGCTCGAAGTGCCGGAGGCGGGCACGCTCGCGGTCGGCGATGCGCGCATTGAATTTGCGCCGGGGCGCCGGCCGTCGCGCGACGCGGTGTTCGCGGTGCGCAGGCAGACCGGCATGGTGTTCCAGAACTTCCAGTTGTTTCCGCACCTGAGCGTCGTGCAGAACGTGATGGAAGGGCTCGTGACCGTGCAGCGCTGGCCGCGCGAACGGGCGCGCGAGCGCGCGCTTGCGCTGCTGGAGAAGGTCGGCATCGCGGACAAGGCCGACGCGTGGCCCGGTACGCTGTCGGGTGGCCAGCAGCAACGCGTCGCGATTGCGCGCGCGCTTGCGCCGTCGCCGCAGGTGCTGCTGTGCGACGAGCCGACGTCGGCGCTCGATCCCGAGCTGTCCGTCGAAGTGGTCGAGGTGCTGCGCCAGCTCGCACGCGAAGGCACGACGATGCTGATGGCCACGCACGACTTGCGCCTCGCCGCATCGATCGCGCACGACGCGGTGTTCCTCGCGGGCGGTCGCATTGTCGAAGCCGGTGCCTCGCGCGACCTGTTCGGCCGGCCGCGCGACCCGCGCACCGCGAAGTTCGTCGCGACGCTCGCGCAGGGCGTGCCGGCGTTCTGATACGACTCGCGATGCCGGCGGAGGTCAGTCCGGCGCGTGCCCGTCCAGGACTGCGGCGACGATCGCCTCCGGCGCATCTTCCTGGACCAGGTGGCCCGCGTGCGGCACCGTGATCAGCTTGCCGTTCGCGATGCGATCGGCGAGCGCCTGCCCCTGTTCGAGCGGAATCCACGCGTCGTCCTCGCCCCACACGATACGCACCGGAAAATCAGGCGGCGCGTAGCGGGCCTCTGCTTCCTCGATGTAGCGCTGGCGCATCTGCGCGATCTGGCGATAGAACGCGGCCTGACCGGCGGGCGTGAGCCACGGCGCGCGGTAGATCGACAGCGCTTCGTCGCTCAGCGGCCGCGCGACCGCATTGCCGAGATAGGCCGACAGGAGCGCGTGATGCGCATACGCGGGCAGGCCGGTGAATGCGGCCTCGTGCTGCGCGACATGGCGCACGAACGGCGACCCCTGCGGCGCGATGGCGACCGGATTCACGAGGGTGAGATCCGCATACGCGATGCCGTCCAGGAAGTGCGCGCGCAGCACGGTTGCGCCGCCGTAGTCGTGTGCAAGCACGCGTGGCCGTGAAATCTTCCATTCATTCAGCATCGCGCCGAACAGCGCATTCTGGCGGCCGAGCGACACGTCCGCGTCCGGCATGTCGGACTGGCCGTAGCCGAGCAAGTCGTAGAAATACACGCGATGACGCCGCGCGAGCCACGGTGCGATCCGGCGCCAGACCTGCGACGAAAACGGCGTGCCGTGCGCGAGTACGAGCGGCGGGCCTTCGCCGAGCGTGCCCCATGCAATCCGGTGGCCTTCGAAATTGAAGCGATTCGCGAGTTCGAGCATCGGCTTCTCCGTGCTAACCTGTTTTGGTTGTTAACAGGTTACGCCGGATTGTCCGGATGTGAAACCGACAGGTGAAAATAAATGGTTACTCGATCTGAGCCGGCGCAATTCGCGCCCGCCTGGGGCGCGGCGGATTTCGTCGGGGGGCATCCGGCGCTCGACTTCCTCAACACGGTGGCCGATACGGGCAAGACGCGCGACGAGGACAAGCTCGTCGACTGGCCGGCCGTGCGCGCGTGGGCCGAACCATCCGGGTTGCTGGCGCCGGACGATCTGGCGCGGCTGCTGCGTCGTCCGCGGCTGGACGGACCTGACGAGCTGGCTGCGCTGCGCCGTTTTCGCGACGACGCGTACGCCGCGATCGTGCACCTGACGGCGGAGGAGGGGGGGAGCGCCGGTGCGCGCGCCGCGGACCGGCTTGCGATGGCGATCCGCGAAGCGATCGGCCGCAGCGCGTTCGACGCGGTCGGCGGCCGCTTTGCGTGGCGGCCTGATGCGCGCGCCGCGTCACGCTGGATCGATGCGGCCGCGCTCGGTTTCGAGCAGCTGATGCGCAGTGACGATTTCGCGCGTGTGCGGCAGTGCGGCCGGTGTACGTGGTTCTTCGTCGATCGCGGCCGTGGCGTCGGGCGGCGCTGGTGCGACATGCGCACGTGCGGAAACCGCGCGAAGGTCGAGGCGTTCCGGGAGCGGTGAAGCGCGTGCCGCTACGGTCGTCGCACGCGTCCCGTGCGCATCACTGGGCGGCTTCGTGCGGACGATGTTCGGGCCACAGCGTCGCGGCGACGAACAGTCCGGCCGCGAGGAACGGCGCACCGATCGCGAACAGGATCGCCGTGAGGCCCCAGCGATCCCAGAAACGGTCGACGATCGCGCGTTCGGGGGTGACGGGGTCGTACAGCACGTCGACCGCGTCGCCTTCGTGCAGGCCCGGATGCGACGACGCCGAGCCCTGGGCGAACGTGATCAGCCGCCCGCTGTCGGTCGTGAATGCGACGATGGCCGAATAGAGCGACGCGCGCGACCGCGACGATCGCCCGTTTTTCGCAATCTCGACGACATGGCCGGTCGAGCGCGCGTAGTGATGGACGATCTGCCATTGACGCAGCCCGGTCGCACCGGCGCCGGCGAGGAAGCCCGTGCCGATCGCGATCGGAATCAGCACGATCGCGACATCCCAGCGGCGCCTCGCTTCCTTGCGTGTGGCGCGGGTCGGCGGCGGCTCGGATTGCCGGCGGCGGCGCTCGCCGCCGATCAGCAGGCCGCCGATCGCAAACGACGCGACGGCGAGCAGCGCCGGCACGGCCACCGGAAACCAGCGTTGCGAGAAATCGTCGATCAGGGCGGGGCGGTCGGGGTGGTCGGGGTCGAGCAGCACGTCGACGTTTTCGCCGATGTCGTACGCGGGGACGGTCGATGCGGTGTTGCCGGCAATTTCGCGGCGCTGTCCGTCGTTCGACAGATACGCGACGATCGGCCGGTACGCGCGCATCGCGTCGCTGTCCTGCACGATGCGCACGACCGTGCCTGGCGCACGGACCAGACGACCGGTTTCGCCGCCGGCCGTGGCGGCGAACACGCCGGCCAGCACGAGCAGCACGACGCCGAGCAGTATCGCGACGAGCGCGTCCTTACCCGGCATGATCCGATCCAGTTTGTGCGTCGCGCGGCGGAGTCGGGTGTGATCGGGTGAGCGGCTCGTCCCGGCGGACAAGCCGATATCGGCGCAACCAGGCCCTCTGAATGGTCGCGTCTCGTTCACATGCTTCCATGTCTGACGTCCCATGTTCTCTCAGTGCCGGCGGGCAAACGACAGTGCCTGCGCCGGTCGTGTGGTATTTGTCGGACGATTCTAGCGGAAACGATGCGCGAGAGGCGTGCGGTTGCGTACCGCGAATGGCGCGCGCCGTGAATACGGCGGCGGAAAAGGAAAAGGCCGGTTAGCTTGCGCTAACCGGCCTTTGAAATTCCTGGTGGGGCGTGAGTGACTCGAACACTCGACCTACGGATTAAGAGTCCGCTGCTCTACCAACTGAGCTAACGCCCCCAACAGAAGAAAGATTATGCGTGAGTAATTAAGTCTTGGCAAGACCTTTCTGCAAATTTCCTCAAAATATTTCGTCCCGCCAACGGCAGCTGTCGGCGCGATAACGAGCGGTCGCGGTTTGCGCGCTCCCGGTATGATGACGCCACACGTGTTGCGCGGCGGTCGCGCAACGCTTTCTGGACATTCGAAGATGGACGAAAACGCAGTCCGCGAATTGCTGGATCGCCTGCTGGCCCCGTGGGTCCGCTCGCTGGGTCTGGTCCCCGTGTCGATCGGCGACGACAGCGTCACGCTGCGCCTGCCGTTTTCCGGCGAATTCCGCCATTCGGGCGGCATCATCTGCGGCCAGGTGTTCACGGCCGCCGCCGACACTGCGATGGTGGTCGCGATCTCGGTCGCGCTCGGCGAATTCCGGCCGATGACGACGGTATCGCTGAACACGAACTTCATGCGTCCCGTGCGCAAGGGCGATGTGCTCGTCACCGCGCGCGTGCTGCGGATGGGCCGCAACCTCGTGTTCGGCGAAGTCGAGCTGTTCGACGAGGACGGCAAGATGGCCGTCCACGCGACGTCGACCTACGCGCTCGTCAGCTGAGCGGCGCGATGTTCGACCAGATCGTCTTTGCGGGCGGCGGCAATCGCTGCTGGTGGCAGGCCGGCTTCTGGGATGTCGCGCGGCCGGCGCTCGACCTGCGCCCGCGCGTGATCACCGGCATCTCGGCCGGCGCGGCGACCGCGTGCATGCTGTATACGCGTGACGCCGCGTGGGTGATGCGCTATTACGAAGAGGCGCTGCGCCACAACCGCAAGAACGCGTACTGGGGCAACCTGTTCGGGCGCGAGCCCGTGTTTCCGCACTACCGGATCTATCGCCAGGCGTTGCTCGACATCTACGGCGAGCCGTTCGCGAAGCTGGCCGGCGCGCCGGAGATCCGCATCGGCGTATCGCACGTGCCGCGCTGGCTCGGCGCCCGCAGCGCGGTCGCAGCAGGCCTGGTCGCGTACAACATCGAGAAGTACGTTCGCAAGACGCTGCACCCGACGCTCGGGCGCTCGCTCGGCTTTCGGCCGGAATTCGTGCGCGCGCAGGCCTGCACGCGTGTCGACGAACTCGCCGACCTGATCCTGCAGTCGTCCTGTACGCCGCCGTTCACGCCGGTGCTGCGTCGCGGTGGCCGGCCCGTGCTCGACGGCGGGATGGTCGACAACGTGCCGGTCGATGCGCTCGACCCGTCGCCGGGTGACGTACTGGTGCTCGTCACGCGGCTGTATCCGCGGCCGCAGATGTTCACGGTCGCGCACGGCGACCAGCGGCGGTTGTACGTACAACCGTCGAGCAAGGTGCCGATTTCGAGCTGGGATTACACGAGTCCGTCGCAGATGCGGCATGCGTACGATCTCGGGCGGCGCGACGGCGAGCATTTCCTCACGCGCGTCGGCGCGATGACGGGCGGCCGCGGGGCCGCCTGACGATCGGGAAGGGAGAAGCGGGCCGCGCAACGCGCGCAGCCCGTGCGATCAGCGCTTGCGGATCGGCGTCAGCGCTTCCGGGTTGGCGACGCTCGACATGTCGCCGTCGTCGAACGCGAGGATGTTGCGGAACGCCGCGCTGAAGTAAAGCTCGTAGCTTTCGCGTTCGACGTAGCCGATGTGCGGCGTGCAGATCACGTTTTCCATGCGCAGCAGGCTGTAGCCCTGCAGGATCGGCTCGCTCTCGAACACGTCGATCGCGACCATCCCCGGACGGTTGTGCGACAGCGCGTTGACGAGCGCGTTTTCCTCGAGCAGCTCGGCGCGGCTCGTGTTGACGAGCAGCGACGTCGGCTTCATCCGCATCAGGTCTTCCTGCTTCACGATCCCGCGCGTGTCGTCGTGCATGCGCAGGTGCAGCGACAGCACGTCGCTTTGCTCGAACAGCGCCTCGCGGCTCTCGGCGGCCGTGTAGCCGTCGGCGCGCGCGGCCTCGAGCGAATGCTCGCGGCCCCAGATCAGCACGTTCATCCCGAATGCCTTGCCGTAACCGGCGACGAGGCGGCCGATCTTGCCGTAGCCCCAGATGCCGAGCGTCTGGCCGCGCAGCACCTGGCCGAGGCCGAAGTTCGGCGGCATTGCCGACGTCTTCAGGCCCGACTGCTGCCACGCACCCTGCTTCAGGTTCGCAACGTATTGCGGAATGCGGCGCTGGGCGGCCATCACCAGCGCCCAGGTCAGCTCGGCGGGCGCGACCGGCGAACCGGAGCCCTCGAGCACCGCGATGCCGCGGTCGGTACAGGCTTCGAGATCGATGTGGCTCGACACGCGGCCGGTCTGGCTGATCATGCGCAGGTTCGGCAGCTTGGCGAGCAGTTGCGAGGAAATCGGGGTCCGTTCACGAATCAGCACGAGCGCCTCGACTTCCGCCAGACGGCTCGCGAGTTGTCCCAGGCCCCGCACCGTATTGTTGAAGACCTTTACGTCGTGGCCGGCGAGCATCTCGAAGCAGTTCAGCTTGCGGACGGCGTCCTGGTAGTCGTCGAGGATGGCAATTTTCATGGTGAACGGGGTGTCGCGCGTTGAAAGCGGCAGTGGCGGCGGCGCACGTCGCGCACCCGTCCCGCCCGGCCGGGGCCGACATGATGCTACGTTGGCCGCCCGGATGGTGTCTTTTTAACAGGTTGTTACGCTCCGCCGCAATTGGCGGGAGCCTGATCCGGCGCCGCTCGCGTGCTGGGTGGAAGGGTGCGCTGTTGTGTCGCATCAAACACGTCTTTCCTGATTCAGCTACTTACTCGACGAGGTTCACCCAATTGTTGCTCCAATCAGAATAATTGGATCATCTATCCGCAGAAGGCGAGGATTTTTGACTATTTTTATCGTCAACCGGCCCCTTGTTGAGCAACTCTGCATCATTTCCGCTGTCGTAGGAGAATTACGCATTTGCTTCATCTTTTTGAAGTTGTACTAGCGGCAGGAGTCGTTTATGGATCATTTGCAGTCGATGCGCGTGTTCGTCAAGGTTGCAGATCTCGGCAGTTTCGCGCGGGCCGCGAGCGCAATGGATATTTCCAACGCGGTCGCGACGCGCCACGTCGCGGACCTGGAAGGCCGGCTCGGCACGCGTTTGCTTAACCGCACCACGCGCAGCCTCTCCCTGACGGAGTCGGGTCAGGTCTATCTGGAGCGTGCCCGCCAGATCCTCGATGAGCTCGAGGATGTCGAGCAGATGGTCGTCGCACGCAATCACGAGCCGGTCGGCACGCTGCGCATCGTCGCGCCGGTCGTGTTCGGCCTGCATAACCTCGCGCCCGTGTTGCAGTCGTACACGGAGAATTTCCCGAAAGTGGTGCCGGATCTCACGCTGGTCGACCGCCAGGTCGATCTCGTCGAGGAAGGCTTCGACGTCGGCATCGTGGTCACGCGCCAGATGCGCAGCGCGAGCATCGTCACGCGGCGCCTGACCACCGGCTGCATGACCGTGTGCGCGACGCCGAGCTATCTGGAGAAGCACGGTGTGCCGACCCATCCGGAGCAGCTCGCCGAGCACCCGAGCCTGAGCCTGCCGACCGAATACTGGGGCGACGAGCGCGTGTTCACGGGGCCGGACGGCGAAGTGCGCGTGCGCCCGACCAACGTGATCGTCGCGAACAACACTGCGATGCTGCGTCAGTTCGCGTTGCTCGGGATGGGCGTGGCGATCCTGCCGAGCTACCTGATCGGCAGCGACATCGCGCGCGGCGCGCTCGTGCGGCTGCTGCCCGAGTTCCGGCTGCCGCAGGTCGAGATCAACATCGCTTACCCGAGCCGGCGCCATCTGCCGGCGAAGGTGCGCACGTTCATCGACCACCTCGTCGAGCATTTCAGCCACTCGACCGATGCGACGATGGGCGAGCAGTGGGCCGCGCAGAGTTCGGCGCTCGCGCCGATCGGCGTCGAGACGCGTGCGGAGCAGCCGGAAGCGGCCGACCCGAACCTGTCGCCGCGCCTGCCGCGTTCGCCGCGCACGCGCGTGGCGGTGCCGTCGCCGCTGTAACGGCGCGACGGCCGGGCGGCGGTTGCCGCCGGCACAAAAGAAAAAACGCGGATCGAGCGATCGATCCGCGTTTTTTTATTGGCTGCGTGACGGAGCCTGACGCGCCGGGGGCGCCCCGGCGCGTCGGGCCGTTACGAACCCGTCTTGCGCGCCGTCGTCTTGCGGGCGGCGGTCTTGCGGGCCGGTGCCGGCTTCTCTTCGGCGCCTTCCGTCACGGTTTCGGCATCCTTCGTCGCCGATTTTGCCGTCTTCTTCGCGGCGGCAGCCTTCGGCTCCTTCTTCTCGAACTCGAAGCCGATCTTGCCGTCCGGCTGCTTCACGAGGAATGCCTTGAAGTTGCGGCCGGTGCGCGACGACTTGAAGCCCGGCAGCAGGTCCGTGCGGCCGTCGGCCAGCAGCTTGCCCATCTGCTCGCGCGTGATTTCCTGCTGCAGGATCACCTTGCCCGAGCGGAAGTCGCAGGTCTTCGGATTCGCCACCGAGTGTTCGCACACGTAGCTCATCCCGTGCTCGAACACGCGGCCCTTGCACTTCGGGCACGCGCCGACCGGTTCCTGCGCGGAGAAGTCGGGCGCTTCGCCGTCCTCGCCGCCCTGGTCCTGGCCGAAATCGAACTCGAGCTTGTAGTTCTTCGTCTCGTCGTCGAAGGACAGCTTGAGGATCGCCGAGAACGGACGGCCCATCTTGCTGCGGAACCCGGACAGCGGCCCGATTTCCTTCTTCTGCAGCAGTTCCTCGACTTCCGGGATCTCGAACTGCCGGCTGCCCGGAATCTTCGAGATCGAGAACTCGCACTTCGTGCACGCGAAGCGGCGGTAGTTTTCCTTCACCTGGCCGCCGCAGTTCGGGCAGGGCGTCTCGAGCGTCGCGTAGTCGCCGGGGATCGTGTCGGAATCGTATTCCTTCGCGCGCTTGACGATCTGCTGCGTCATGCGGGCGATTTCCTGCATGAACGCTTCACGCCCGAGATTGCCGCGCTCCATCTGCGACAGTTTGTATTCCCATTCGCCGGTGAGCTCGGGCGCGGTGAGTTCCTTCACGCCGAGGCCGCGCAGCAGTGTCATCAGTTGGAATGCCTTCGCGGTCGGGATCAGTTCGCGGCCTTCGCGCAGCAGGTATTTCTCGCCGAGCAGGCCTTCGATGATCGCCGCGCGCGTCGCCGGCGTGCCGAGGCCCTTCGCGGCCATCGCTTCGCGCAGCTCGTCGTCCTCGACGAGCTTGCCCGCGCCTTCCATCGCCGACAGCAGCGTCGCTTCCGAGTAACGTGCGGGCGGCTTCGTCACGAGCGAGACGGCGGCGATTTCGTCCGTCTTCACCTTCTCGTCCTTCTGCACCGGCACGAGGTTCGCGTCCGCGCCTTCGGCGTCGCGGCCGTACACCTGCAGCCAGCCCGGCTCGACGAGCACCTTGCCTTCGGTCTTGAAGTGGTGGCCGGCGACTTCGGTGATCCGCGTCGTGACGCGGAATTCGGCCGCCGGGAAGAACACGGCGAGGAAGCGCTTCACGACCATGTCGTACAGCTTCTGCTCCGGCTCGGACAGCGACTTCGGCGCCTGCAGCGTCGGGATGATTGCAAAGTGGTCGCTGATCTTCGAGTTGTCGAAGATCCGCTTGTTCGGCTTCACCCAGCCCTTGTCGAGCACCTGCTTCGCATGCGGCAGATAGTTGTTGCTCTCCTTGAGCATCTCGAGCGTGGACTCGACCGTCGACAGGTAGTCTTCCGGCAGCGCGCGCGCATCGGTACGCGGGTAGGTCAGCACCTTGTGCTTCTCATACAGCGCCTGCGCGAGACCGAGCGTGTTCTTCGCCGAGAAGCCGAAACGGCTGTTCGCCTCGCGCTGCAGGCTCGTCAGGTCGAACAGCAGCGGCGACAGTTGCGTCGACGGCTTCGATTCCTCGGAGACCGTGCCGACCTGGTCGCGGCATGCGGCGACGATCGTTTCGGCAGCCGGCAGGCTCCACAGGCGGGAGTCGCGCTTTTCCGGATCGAATTCGTCGCGCTTGAATTTCGGGTCGTACCACTTGCCTTCGTAGAAGCCGCCCGCGCACGCGAATTCCGCCTTCACTTCCCAGTAGTCGCGCGGAATGAAACGGCGGATTTTCTCTTCGCGTTCGACGACGATCGACAACGTTGGCGTCTGAACGCGACCGACGGTCGTTAGGAAGAAGCCGCCGCCCTTGCTGTTGAACGCGGTCATTGCGCGGGTGCCGTTGATCCCGACGAGCCAGTCGGCTTCCGAGCGGCAGCGCGCGGCGTCGGCGAGCGGCTGCATGTCCGTGTCGCTGCGCAGGTTGGCGAAACCGTCGCGGATCGCCTGCGGCGTCATCGATTGCAGCCACAGGCGCTGGACCGGCTGCTTCGCCTTCGCGTGCTGCGCGATCAGGCGGAAAATCAGCTCGCCCTCGCGCCCCGCGTCACATGCGTTGATCAGGCGGTCGACGTCCTTGCGCTTCATCAGCTTCGTGAGCACCTTGAGGCGCGACTCGCTTTTTGCGATCGGGTTCAGGTCGAAATGCGGGGGGATGACGGGTAGATGCGCGAAGCTCCATTTCCCGCGCTTGACCTCGTACTCTTCCGGGGCGGCGATTTCCAGCAGGTGGCCGACAGCGGACGAAAGGACGAAATCGTCGCTCTCGTAATACTCGTCATGCTTGGTAAAGCCGCCCAAAGCGCGTGCGATGTCGTTCGCGACAGAAGGCTTTTCCGCAATGATCAGTGCTTTGGACATGACAGGTGTGTGTTGGTAGACCGGGTTCGCCGGTTGTGGGTCCCTTTTACGACCGCTTTATAGCACACGCCGAAGCGACGGCGGCTCAGCGTGTAAAAAGCGGCTCATCATAGAGGGGGGCTGCAACGGCGGCAAGCGCCCGCCGCGGCGGGACGCGCAAACATGCGCAAAACCGCCTGGCCGGCCCGCGAATTCAGGCTTCGACGATCAGGACGTCGCGCAATTTCGGTGCGTGCGGCACGCCGGGTACCGCGCTCAGGTCGGACAGCATCCGCTCGACGATCGCCGCGTGCGGCAGCACCGTGCCGAAGAAGCGTGCGGTGTTCGCATCCTCGATCAGGATCGTCGGGAAGTTCTCGACGTCGAGATCGTCGAGCCGGTCGGCATGCGTTTCGATGTCGATCCAGGCGAAGCAGGCGTCCGGATGCGCGTCGGCGAGCTGGTCGAAGGCCGTCCGGTAGTCGCGGCACGTGCCGCACCATTCGGCGCACAGGCAGGCGACGAGCAACGTACCGGGATCGGCGAGGCGCTCGGCGATCCGATCCGCATCGGTGTCGAGGTTCAGCGCGGGCATGGAATTCCTTGGA
Source organism: Burkholderia arboris (assembly GCF_902499125.1). Classification (GTDB taxonomy): domain Bacteria; phylum Pseudomonadota; class Gammaproteobacteria; order Burkholderiales; family Burkholderiaceae; genus Burkholderia; species Burkholderia arboris. The sequence goes on along the minus strand of NZ_CABVPX010000040.1, from coordinate 15,746 downwards.
TATCGTCGGCGGCGCGGCCGCCCCTATGCCGGGGAATGTAGCACGCCGCGCGCGGCCGGGGTGGGCGCGGCGTCAAGCCGCGCGAAGCGTCCACCGGCGACGCTCGCGACACGGCCGGCCAGTTCGAGTGCGAGCAGCGCGCGGTGCAGCACGTCGTCGGACAGGCCGCTGTGCTCGGCGAGCCATTCGTAGGTAACGGGGCCGTATCCCAACGCGGCCAGCACGGCTTGCTCGGACGGGCGATCCGGCGGCGGGGCCTCGATCCGGGCCGGAACGGCGGCGGCTACGGCTACGGCTATGGCGGAATCCGCTTGCGCGACGCCGGCAGTTTCGGGTTCGCGGATTTCGCCTGCGTCCGGACCCGGATTTCCGGCGCGCACCGCGCTGCCTGCTGCGCGTGCTGCCGGTTCCGCCGGCCCGTATTCCTCGAGCACATCGAGCGGTGTCGCAGTGAGCTTCGCACCGTCGCGGATCAGCGCGTGGCAGCCCTGAGCAAGCGGCGCGTGAATCGATCCCGGCATCGCGAACACATCGCGCCCCAGTTCGTTCGCGAGCCGAGCGGTGATCAACGAGCCGGAGCGCGGCGCGGCCTCGACGACGAGTGCGCCGATCGAGAGCGCGGCGATCAGCCGGTTGCGCTGCGGGAAGTGCGCGGCGCGGGCCGGCGTACCGAGCGGCCATTCGGACAGGATCGCGCCGTGCGCGGCGATCTCGTGGGCGAGCGCGCGGTGCCGCGCCGGGTAGACGAGATCGGCGCCCGTTGCGATCACCGCGACGGTGCCCGACCGGCCATCGAGCCCGCCGCGATGCGCGGCGCCGTCGATGCCGAGCGCGAGGCCGGAGATGATCGTGAGACCCGCGTCGGACAACGTGCGTGCGAAACGCGTTGCGTCGGCGAGCCCCTGCGGCGTCGCGTGGCGGCTGCCGACCACGGCGAGGCCGCGCGCATGTAGCAGGTCGAGCCGCCCCTTTACATATAGCAGGGGCGGCGGATCGTGCAGGTCGCGCAGCCGCGGCGGGTAGGCCGAATCGTTCAGCGCGACGAGCAGGTTGCCCGGCCCGTCGAGCCAGGCGAGTGCGGCGTCGGTGCGCGCGTCGAGATCGTCGCGCTCGCTCGCGCGCACGGCTTGCGCGGTGGCGGGGCTGCTCACGGCGGCGATGGCCTGGTCGGACGCGTGCAGCAGCGCCGCCGGCGAGCCGAATGCATCGAGCAGCGCCTGCAGTACGGCGGGCGTGAGGCCGGGTGCATGGGCGAGCTGCATCCATGCGCGCAGCGCGGAGTGCGTCAGCGCTTGCGGCGACATGAGGCTGCCCTCGAATGTGGCGGCCAGCGAAGCGCGTGGCGCCATGATAAAATTTTCATCATCCGAAATACTCGACAGGGCCGCGCGCACAAGCGCCCGGCCAATTGCAGGAGGCGCGATCCGCGGCATTGATACGCCGCGCATCCGCCTCATCTTCATTGCATCCCGGCGGCGGCACCAGCCGGCCGGATGGCCGATGCGGCACGCCGCTCCACCGAATACCGAACACCATGGCTTTGCTGAACATTCTTCATTACCCCGACAAGCGGCTGCACAAGGTCGCCAAGCCCGTCGACAAGGTCGACGACCGGATCCGCAAGCTCGTCGCCGACATGGCCGAGACCATGTACGCGGCGCCCGGCATCGGCCTTGCGGCTACGCAGGTCGACGTGCACGAGCGCGTGATCGTGATCGACGTCTCCGAGGAAAAGAACGAGCTGCGCGCGTTCATCAACCCCGAGATCGTGTGGTCGAGCGACGAGAAGCAGATCTATGAAGAGGGCTGCCTGTCGGTGCCCGGCATCTACGACGAAGTCGAGCGGCCGGACCACGTGCGCGTGCGCGCGCTCAACGAGCAGGGCGAAACCTTCGAGCTCGACTGCGAAGGCCTGCTCGCCGTATGCGTGCAGCACGAGATGGATCACCTGATGGGGCGCGTGTTCGTTGAATACCTGTCGCCGCTCAAGCAGACGCGCATCAAGACGAAGATGAAGAAACTCGAACGCGCGATGTAATGCGCGCTCACGCTGCCCGACCCCGAACGCTGTCATGACCCATACGTTGCGCGTGATTTTTGCCGGCACGCCGGAATTCGCCGCGGCTGCCCTTGCCGCGATCCACGAGGCCGGTTTCCCGGTGCCGCTCGTGCTCACCCAGCCCGATCGCCCTGCAGGGCGCGGGATGAAGCTGCAGGCGAGCGCCGTGAAGCGCTACGCCGTCGAGCACGGGATGCCCGTCGCGCAGCCGCCGTCGCTGCGCCGCGCGGGGAAGTACCCGGCCGAGGCGGCCGACGCGATCGAGCTGCTGCGCGCGACGCCGCACGACGTGATGGTGGTGGCCGCGTACGGCCTGCTGCTGCCGCAGGAAGTGCTCGACATCCCGCGCGCCGGCTGCATCAACATCCATGCCTCGCTGCTGCCGCGCTGGCGCGGCGCCGCGCCGATCCATCGTGCGATCGAGGCGGGTGACGCCGAGACGGGCGTCACGCTGATGCAGATGGACGTCGGCCTCGATACCGGCGCGATGATCGAGGAAGCCCGCCTCGCGATCGCGGCGGACGATACGACCGCGACGCTGCACGACCGTCTTGCCGCCGACGGCGCGCGGCTGATCGTCGACGCGCTCGTGCAGCTCGAGCGCAACGGCACGCTGCCGGCCACGCCGCAGCCGGCCGACGGCGTGACCTACGCGGAAAAGATCGGCAAGCATGAAGCGGCGCTCGACTGGCGCAAGCCGGCCGACGTGCTCGCGCGCCAGGTGCGTGCGTTCGATCCGTTCCCGGGCGGCGTCGCGACGCTCGACGGCGCGGCGATCAAGCTGTGGGCGGCCGAGCCCGTGGCGGCGCGCGGCGACGCGGCGCCCGGCACGATCGTCGAAGCTGCGCCGGAAGGCGTGGTCGTCGCATGCGGCAGCGGCGCGCTGCGCGTCACGCAGTTGCAGAAGCCGGGCGGCAAACGACTGCCCGCGCGCGAATTCCTGGCCGGCTCGCCGCTCGCCGCGGGCCAGCGTTTCACGCTGCCCGACGTGAACTGACACGGCCTGATCGCCATTCGACACGGTCTGCCGGCGCTGCGCAATTGGCCGGACGGCCGAGTCGCGCGGCGTGGCAGGCGCGCGTAGAATTTCCTTGCGCTCACCGGTTTCGAGGTTTTCATGTTCGGCATCACCCATTTCGGCTTCTTCGTGTTCGCGGTATTCCTGCTGAACATCACGCCCGGCCCCGACACGGCCTACATCGTCGGCCGCAGCGTCGCGCAGGGTCGCGGCGCGGGGCTGATGTCGGCATTCGGCATTTCGGCCGGCTGCTGCGTTCACGCCCTCGCCTGTGCATTCGGCCTGACCGCGCTGCTCGCGGCGTCGGCCACCGCGTTCACGGTGATCAAGCTGGTCGGCGCGGCCTACCTGATCTATCTCGGCGTGCGGATGATCATCGCGAAGCAGGCCGGCGCGCCGTCGGGCGCCGAAGCCGCGCAGGCCGCCCCCGCCAAGCCGTTGCGCCAGTTGTTCATGCAGGGCTTCTGGACCAACGTGCTGAACCCGAAGGTCGTGCTGTTCTTCGTGTCGTTCTTCCCGCAGTTCGTGTCGGCCGACAGCCCGCACAAGGCCTGGGCGTTCCTGACCCTCGGGGCGGTGTTCGTCGCGATGAGCACGGTCTGGACCAGCCTGGTCGCGTGGGTCGCGGGCAGCGTCACCGAGCGCTTTTCCGGCAAGCCGGGCGTCAGGAAGTGGCTCGACCGCACGGTCGGCAGCGCGTTCGTCGGCCTCGGGCTTCGTCTTGCGACATCGCAACGTTGAGATTGAATTTTTCCGGCAAGACCTTATCTAACAAATCGCTTACAATTTTCCGCTGCGCCCTCTGATGCGTGGCGGGTCCCCTGACGGATAAGGAGTGGGTATGTTCAATTGGGTCAAAACGGCGATGCTGATGGCCGCGATCACGGCCCTGTTCATCGTGATCGGCGGCATGATCGGCGGCTCGCGCGGCATGACGATCGCGCTGCTGTTCGCGCTCGGCATGAATTTCTTCTCGTACTGGTTCTCGGACAAGATGGTGCTGCGCATGTACAACGCGCAGGAAGTCGACGAGAACACGGCGCCGCAGTTCTACCGGATGGTGCGCGAGCTGGCCACGCGCGCGAACCTGCCGATGCCGCGCGTCTACCTGATCAACGAGGACGCGCCGAACGCGTTCGCAACGGGCCGCAACCCCGAGCACGCGGCGGTCGCCGCGACGACGGGCATCCTGCGCGTGCTGTCGGAGCGCGAGATGCGCGGCGTGATGGCGCACGAGCTCGCGCACGTGAAGCACCGCGACATCCTGATCTCGACGATCACCGCGACGATGGCGGGCGCGATCTCGGCGATCGCAAACTTCGCGATGTTCTTCGGCGGGCGCGACGAGAACGGCCGGCCGGCCAATCCGATCGCGGGTATCGCGGTCGCGCTGCTCGCGCCGATCGCCGGCGCGCTGATCCAGATGGCGATTTCGCGCGCACGCGAGTTCGAGGCCGACCGCGGCGGCGCGCAGATTTCCGGCGATCCGCAGTCGCTCGCGACCGCGCTCGACAAGATCCATCGCTATGCGGCGGGTATCCCGTTCCAGGCGGCCGAGGCCCATCCGGCCACCGCGCAGATGATGATCATGAACCCGCTGCACGGCGGCGGCTTGCAGAACCTGTTCTCGACGCACCCGGCGACCGAGGAGCGCATTGCGCGCCTGATGGAGATGGCGCGTACCGGTCGCTTCGACTAAACCTCGGCTCCCCGCGCGGCTGTTGCCGCGCGGGGAGCCGTCATGCCACCCCGCACGCTTCGCGCTGCGGGGTGTTTCATTTGTGCGTGCCGTAAAGGGGCCAAAGGGGCCGCGTGGTCGCACGCTACAATGCGCGGTTTGGGATCGCGAGGCTTCGCGGCCGCCGCGATCCTGCCGTTTGCCGCATTTTTTGCTGCACGTTTTTGCCGCGCCTGATTGCCGATTCCGTACCGATGACACGAACCCGTTCTTCCGCTCCGTCCTCTTCCGGCCGCCCGGCGCGTCTGGCCGCGCTGCATCTGGCGCCCGAATCGCTCGGCTTCGCGCTCGACGCGGCCGCGCAGGCGGTCGATGCGGTACGGCGCGGCACCGCATTGCCGGCGGCACTGTCGGCGGTGTTCGCGCAGATGCCGTCCGGTGCGCAGGCGCTCGCGCGCGGCGCGACGCAGGACGTCGCCTACCGGACGATGCGCCGCCTCGGCAGCGCGGACTGGCTGATCGGCAAACTCGTCAGCAAGGCGCCGCCTGCGCACGTGCATGCGGTGCTCGCCGGCGCGCTCGCGCTGCTGCTCGATCCGGCGGACGATGCCGCGTATCCGGCGTTCACGGTGGTCGACCAGGCCGTGACCGTGATCGGCGCGCGGCGTGAATGCGCGTTCGCGAAGGGCATGGTCAACGCGGTGCTGCGTCGTTTCCTGCGCGAGCGCGACACGCTCGTCGCGGCGATGCAGGACGATCCGGTTGCGCGCTGGAATTACCGCGCATGGTGGGTCGATGCGGTGAAGCGCGCATGGCCCGATGCATGGCAGGCAATCCTCGCGGCCGGCGAACGCCAGGGGCCTTTGACGCTGCGCGTGAATGCGCGCCGCGCGAGCGTCGATGCGTATCTCGACACGCTGCGCGCGAGCGGCATCGAGGCGACCGCGATCGGCCGGCATGCGGTGCGGCTCGCGTCGGCGCTGCCGGTCGATCGCATCCCGGGATTCGCCGATGGCGTGGTGTCGGTGCAGGACGCCGGCGCGCAGCTCGCGGCCGAATGGCTCGGCGCGCGTGACGGCATGCGCGTGCTCGACGCGTGCGCGGCACCCGGCGGCAAGACGGGCCACATTCTGGAGCTGGCCGGTGCGGAAGTCGTGGCGCTCGAAAGCGACGCGGCGCGCGCGGCACGCATCGGCGAGAACCTCGTGCGCCTGTCGCTCGACGCCGACGTGCGCGTCGGCGACGCGGGCGCGCCCGACGCGTGGTACGACGGGCGGCCGTTCGACCGCATTCTGGCCGACGTGCCGTGCTCGGCGTCCGGCATCGTGCGGCGGCACCCCGACATCCGCTGGCTGCGCCGCGAGGCCGACATCCCGGCGCTCGTCGCGGAGCAGCGCCGCATCCTGTCGGCGCTGTGGCCGCTCGTGAAGCCGGGCGGCGAACTGCTTTACGTGACCTGTTCGATCTTCCCCGAGGAAGGCGAATGGCAGGCGCGCTGGTTTGAAGCGGCCTGTGAAGATGCGGTACGATTGGACGCCCCCGGCCAGCTGCTGCCGGGCGGCGTGCAGGGACGGGCGGCCGCCGGCGCACTCGACCAGAACATCGATCACGACGGATTTTTCTACGCGCGGTTTCAGAAACGGTGACGATCAAACACCTTTTTCCATTTCGGCTCGCGGCCGTCTTGCTGGTCGCGTTGATGCTATGCCTGGCCGTCGTCCGGCCGGCGCATGCCGAATCGATCGCCGTACAGCGCGCGTCGCTCCAGTCCGACGGAAGCGGCTGGAGCCTCGACGCGCGTTTCGACTTCGAGCTGAATCCGAACCTCGAGGATGCCGTCAACAAGGGCATCCCGCTTTACTTCACGACCGACTTCGAACTGAGCCGCGCGCGCTGGTACTGGTTCGACGAGCAGCCGGTGGCGGTGACGCAGACGATCCGCCTGTCGTTCCAGCCGCTCACGCGCGAGTACCGCGTGTCGACGGGCGGCCTGCAACTCGGCTTCCCGTCGCTGAAGGATGCGCTCGCGGTCGTGCGGCACATCACGTCGTGGCACGTGATCGACCGCAACCAGGTGCGCCTGGGTGAAACCTACACGGCGTCGGTGCGGATGCAGCTCGATACGGCGCTGATGCCGAAGCCGTTCCAGGTCGATGCCGTGAACAACCGCGACTGGACGCTCGGGTCGGACTGGAAGCGCTTCAACTTCACGGTGACCGAACGTGCTAAATAAAGTGCGCCGCGCGGCCAGCGGGAAGAGCCTCCTCGTTCGCGTGATCGTCTCGACCGTCGCGCTCACCGCGCTGCTGCTGCTCGTGCTGCTCGCGGCCGCGAGCGCGAACACCGAATTCTTCGACCGCTACTACTCGTGGCTGTACGCGATGAACATCATCGTCGCGCTGGTGTTCCTGCTCGTGGTGCTCGGGCTGATCGGGATGATCATCGTGCGCCTGAGGAAGGGCAAATTCGGCACGCGGCTGCTCGCGAAGCTCGCGGTGTTCTTTGCGCTCGTCGGCGTGGTGCCGGGCGGGATCATCTACGTGGTGTCGTACCAGTTCGTGTCGCGCAGTATCGAGTCGTGGTTCGACGTGAACGTCGAGACCGCGCTGACGGCCGGCCTGAACCTCGGCCGCGGGATGCTCGATGCGTCGCTGTCCGATCTGCAGACGAAGGCGCGGCTGATGTCCGACCAGCTCGCGAGCGTCGACGCGAACACGAACGGCACGACGCTCACGCTGCTGCGTCTGCGAGACCAGTTCGGCGTGCAGGATGCGACGATCGTCGAGCCGAGCCGCGGCGGCTCGGGCGCGGCGCCCGACCTGCACATCGTCGCGCAGGCGTCGGGTAATTTCGCGGCGCTGATCCCGGACGACCTGCCGACGTCGCTGATGCTGAGCCAGGCGCGCGAACACGGCGCCTATGCGGCGATCGAAGGCGAAGTCGACGGTGACCCGCGCACGCACGGCGCGAAGGGCGCGCTGCGGCTGCGCGTCGTGCGGCCGATCCCCGATGCGACGACGTCGCTGCTGCAGCCGGCGGAGCGCTTCCTGCAGCTCACGCAACCGGTGCCCCCGACGCTCGCGCACAACGCGGATGCCGTGCAGCGCGCGTATCGCGAGTACCAGGAAAAGTCGCTCGGCCGCACGGGGCTGCGCAAGATGTACATCGGTACGCTGACGCTCGCGCTGTTCCTCGCGACCTTCATCGCGATGATGCTCGCGCTCGCGCTCGGCCAGCAGCTCGCCCGGCCGCTGTTCCTGCTCGCGCAGGGCACGAAGGAGGTCGCGGAAGGCGACTACACGCCGAAGCGCGAGATCAAGACGCGCGACGAGCTCGGCTTCCTCACGCAGTCGTTCAACGCGATGACGCGCCAGTTGTCCGAGGCGCGGCTCGCGGTCGAGAAGAACCGTATCGCGCTCGAGCATTCGAAGACGTATCTCGAGAGCATCCTCGCGAACCTGACGGCCGGCGTGTTCGTGCTCGACCGCCAGTTCCGGCTGACGACGGCCAATCGCGGCGCCGAGCGGATCTTCCGGCAGCCGTTCAACGCGCTGATCGGCACGACGCTCGACCGGATCGGCGTGGCCGCCGGGTTCGGCGCGATGGTGCGCAAGGCGTTCGCCGATCGCGAGGCGGCATCCGACGGCGGCAGCGGCGATCGCGGCCACTGGCAGCAGCAGTTCGCGATCGAGATGCCGGGCGAAACCGAACCGCTGACGCTGCTCGTGCGTGGCGCGCGCCTCGTGTCGACGGTCGAGGGGCAGGCCGACGATCCGCAGACGTCCGGCTATGTCGTCGTGTTCGACGACATCTCCGACGTGATTTCCGCGCAGCGTTCGGTCGCGTGGGGCGAGGTCGCGCGGCGGCTCGCGCACGAGATCAAGAATCCGCTGACGCCGATCCAGCTGTCGGCCGAGCGGCTGCAGATGAAGCTGTCCGACAAGCTCGCACCGCCTGATGCGGATGTGCTCAAGCGCGGCGCGACGATGATCGTGAACCAGGTGGCGGCGATGAAGCGGATGGTCGACGATTTCCGCGAATACGCGCGCACGCCGCCGGCGGTGCTCGCGAACCTGCAGCTGAACGAACTGGCGAGCGAGGTGCTCGGGCTGTATGGTGTCGGCGAAGGCAAGAGCCCGATCGTCGCCGAGCTCGCGCCGTCGTTGCCGGTGATTCGCGGTGACGCGACGCAACTGCGCCAGGTGATTCACAACCTGCTGCAGAATGCGCAGGATTCGGTCGCGGAGTCTGCGCATCCGCGTGTGTTGATCGAAACCAAGACAGTAGAATATGGCGATCCCGACGCCGAGGGCAAAACGCGCGTCGCGGTACGTCTGACCGTGTCCGACAACGGGCCCGGTTTTCCGGCACGCATCCTGACCCGCGCGTTCGAGCCTTACGTGACGACGAAGGCGAAGGGCACGGGGCTCGGGCTGGCCACGGTCAAGAAAATCGTCGACGAGCACGGTGCGCGGATCGATCTGCGCAACCGCATGCACGGCGAGACCGTCGAGGGTGCGCAGGTGTCGATCCTGTTCCTGCAGATGGCGAGCGATACGCCAGGCACCGAACCGGGTGCGCAGGACGGGACGACCCCCGCCAAGACAAAAGCAAGTGAGCAGACAAAGGCAGCGTAAATGGCAACCATCCTGGTGGTAGATGATGAAATGGGCATCCGGGAATTGCTCTCGGAGATCCTCAGCGATGAAGGACATGTCGTCGAGGCGGCGGAGAACGCGCAGGCCGCGCGGGAATACCGGCTGAAGCAGGCGCCCGATCTCGTGCTGCTCGATATCTGGATGCCCGATACCGACGGCGTCACGTTGCTCAAGGAATGGGCGGCGCAGGGGCTGCTGACGATGCCCGTGATCATGATGTCCGGGCACGCGACGATCGATACGGCCGTCGAGGCGACGAAGATCGGTGCGCTCGATTTCCTCGAGAAACCGATCGCATTGCAGAAGCTGTTGAAGTCCGTCGAGCATGGTCTTGCCCGCGGGGCGGCGCCGGTGTCGGCGAATGCGGCGGCGAAGGCCGGCGCCGGGCAGGCCGCAGGGCCCGCGGCGGTCGCGTCCGCGGCTGCGCTGCCGACGCTCGGCGACGACATGGTGTCGGCCCTCGGCCTTGCGGGCCAGACGGCCGCGATCCCGTTCGACATCCCGTTGCGCGAAGCGCGCGATGCGTTCGAGCGCGCGTACTTCGAATATCACCTCGCGCGCGAGAACGGCAGCATGACGCGCGTCGCGGAGAAGACGGGCCTCGAGCGCACGCACCTGTATCGCAAGCTCAAACAGCTCGGCGTGGAGCTCGGCAAGAAGCCGGCCGAAGGCGCGCTATAAAATATTTTGCGAAAGCACTTGCTCAAGTGAAGAAGGGTCGCTATACTTTCTCTTCTTCGTTGGCCCGGTAGCTCAGTTGGTAGAGCAGCGGATTGAAAATCCGCGTGTCGATGGTTCGATTCCGTCCCAGGCCACCAGCATTTAAAACCCCAAGAATCGGAAGGTTCTTGGGGTTTTTCGTTTGTGGTGGGTATGGCGTGTCGTTGGCGGCGTGGCCGGCAGCATTTGCCGGGGCATGATAAAATCCGTGCCCGCTCAATGACTTAGCGCATCGCTTCATGCGCACGGCAGGCCGCGTGTCTCGCGCCGCCGTGACGCGCGGCAACGATGCCGCGCGATGGGCGGTATAAGCGCGCCGCCGCGTTCGCGGCCAATCGCGCTGCCTATACTGGTCGAGCCGGCGCAGGCCGGCCGCGTCGGGCCGCCCGGCGGCAGCCGGCCTTGGGGCGCAGCGCGACGCGAGCCTACACATTCACGGAGTATCACGGTGATTCGGACAGACGCTAAAGACGGCGCGCTCGTGTTGTTTTCCGGCGGGCAGGACTCGGCCACGTGCGTGGCATGGGCGCTCGAACGCTACCAGACGGTCGAGACGCTCGGCTTCGACTACGGCCAGCGCCATCGCGTCGAGCTCGAATGTCGCGAAGGCGTGCGCGAAGCGCTGAAGCGCGATTTTTCCGCCTGGTCGGACCGGCTCGGCGACGATCACATGATCGACCTGTCGGTGCTCGGTGCGATCAGCGATACCGCGATGACGCGCACGATCGAGATCGAGACAACGGCGAACGGCCTGCCGAACACGTTCGTGCCGGGCCGCAACCTGATGTTCATGACGATCGCCGCGGCGATCGCCTATCGCCGCGGGTTGCGCGTGCTGGTCGGCGGGATGTGCGAGACCGATTTCTCGGGCTATCCCGACTGCCGCGACGACACGATGAAGGCGCTGCAGGTCGCGCTGAACCTCGGCATGGACACGCGCATCGTGCTCGAGACGCCGCTGATGTGGCTCGACAAGGCGCAGACGTGGCAGCTCGCCGAACAGCTCGGTGGCGAGGCGCTCGTCGAACTGATCCGCGTCGAGACGCACACGTGCTACGTGGGCGAGCGCGCGGAACTGCACGACTGGGGTTTCGGCTGCGGCGAATGCCCGGCCTGCAAGCTGCGCAAGCGCGGCTACGAGGCTTACCTGAAGGGCGAGCGGGTGACCGAGGCGCCGCTGTGAGCAGGTGCCGGCAGTGCCGGCTGGATAACGGATTCTGATCGACAACGAGCGGCGCGAGCCGGACGAAGCACGATGACTTACGCGGTCAAGGAAATTTTCTACACGTTGCAGGGCGAAGGCGCGAATGCGGGCCGGCCGGCCGTGTTCTGCCGGTTCGCCGGCTGCAACCTGTGGTCGGGCCGCGAAGAGGATCGTGCGGAGGCCGTGTGCCGCTTTTGCGATACCGATTTCGTCGGCACCGACGGCGAGAACGGTGGCAAGTTCAAGGACGCCGAAGCACTCGTCGCGACGATCGCCGGCCTGTGGCCGGAGGGCGAAGCGCACCGCTTCGTCGTCTGCACGGGCGGCGAGCCGATGCTGCAACTCGACCAGCCGCTCGTCGACGCGCTGCACGCGGCCGGCTTCGAGATCGCGATCGAGACCAACGGCTCGCTGCCGGTGCTCGAATCGATCGACTGGATCTGCGTGAGCCCGAAGGCCGACGCGCCGCTCGTCGTCACGAAAGGCAACGAACTGAAGGTCGTGATCCCGCAGGACAACCAGCGGCTGGCCGACTACGCGAAGCTCGACTTCGAGTACTTCCTGGTCCAGCCGATGGACGGCCCGTCGCGCGATCTCAATACGAAGCTCGCGATCGACTGGTGCAAGCGTCATCCGCAGTGGCGGCTGTCGATGCAGACCCACAAATATCTGAACATTCCCTGAGCCACGGCTTTTGACATCGTGCTGATTACCCGAAAACTCGAATTCGACGCGGGCCACCGCATCCCCGATCACCGCAGCCAGTGCAGGAACCTGCACGGCCATCGCTACGTGCTCGAAATCACGCTGCGCGGCGATCTCGTCGATACCGAAGGGGCGCCCGACCGCGGCATGGTGATGGATTTCGCCGACGTGAAGGCGCTCGCGGTCGAGCACCTCGTCAGCAAGTGGGACCACGCGTTCCTGGTCTACGCGCGCGACGACGTCGTACGCTCGTTCCTCGAACAGATGGCCGACCACAAGACCGTCGTGATCGACCGGATCCCGACCGTCGAGAACCTTGCCGCGCTCGCGTTCGACCTTCTCGCGAACGTGTACGACGCGCACTACGGCGTGAACCTGCGCCTCGAACGCGTGCGTTTGTACGAAACGCCGAACTGTTGGGCCGACGTCGAGCGCCAGCCCGGCCGCTGATCCCGCCTTCCCGGCAGCCCCCGCCATCCGGCGTGGGCTGCCCGTCACTGTGCCGTGCCGGCCCCGTCCCGCGTCGGCAACGCTTCCCTGGCTGTTCCCGCATTCCGCGCAACGCCGCGCTATGATCGTTGAGTGGCACCGGAAAATGCTTCCGCGCGCCGTTGTACGCCATGCGCTGTCAGATCGGCTGCCCGTCGCCGACTAACGTTCCAGGGTGCGATCCGGTGCAGCCGCCGTGCTGCGCTGCACGACGTGTCGCATTCCGCTTGGCCAGTTGCTTGTCCCGTTCGATTGCCGTTCCGTCCAGGAGGCCGTATCGATGAGCACGCTCACCAATTCCCTCAAACAACGCCTGCGTGACGGCGACGATCCGCTGTACGGCCTGTGGCTGTCGCTCGGCAGCGAATCGGCTGCGGAAGCGCTGGCGCATGCCGGTTACGACTGGCTCTGCGTCGACATGGAGCACGCGCCGAACGACAGCCGCGACGTGGCCTCGCAGCTGCGCGCGATTGCTGCTGCGCACCTGCCGAGCGAACCCGTCGTGCGCGTGCCGGCGCGCGAGCCGTGGCTCGTGAAGCGCGCGCTCGACGCCGGCGCGCGCACGCTGATGTTTCCGTCGATCGAGACGCCCGACGAAGCCGCGCATGCGGTGCGGCTCACGCGCTATCCGTCGCCCGATTCGCCGGACGGGCTGCGCGGCGTCGCGGGCATGGTGCGTGCGGCGGCGTTCGGCATGCGCCGCGATTACGTGCAGACGGCGAATGCGCAGGTCGCGGTGGTCGTGCAGATCGAATCGGCGCGCGGCGTCGACGAAGTCGAGCGGATCGCGGCGACGCCCGGCGTCGACTGCCTGTTCATCGGCCCGGCCGATCTCGCGGCAAGCCTCGGGCATCTCGGCGACATCCGCCACCCGGACGTCGAAACCGCGATGGCGCGCGTGCTCGCAGCCGGCCGACAGGCGGGCGTCTCGGTCGGTATTTTCGCGGGCGATACGGCAGCCGCGCGCCAGTACCGCGAGGCCGGTTACCGGATGATCACGGTGTCGGCCGACGTGAGCTGGCTGCTGCGCGCGACGCGGCAGGCGCTGCAGGAGGTACGGTCATGAACGGCGGCGACGGTGCGTGCCGCGGGCGCGCGCAGATCGGTATGGTGTTCGGCCTGTGGGCCGTGTGTGTCGCGGCCATCGCGCAGGGTGCGCCGCAAGCGAAGCCCGATCCGTCGCACGAGACGCAATCGGCGGTCGCCGACTACAACGCCGGCGACTTTCGCGCGGCGCTGGTGCAGTTCCACGACGCGGCCGAGCGCGGCGATCGTCTCGCGCAATTCAACTACGCGATGATGCTGCTGACGGGCGAAGGCGTGACCGCGAACGTCGACGAAGGGCTGCGCTGGCTGAAGCGCGCGGCCGACGCGAACATGTCGCATGCGCAGTACGTGTACGGCCGGATGTTCGACGACGGCGAGTTCGTCGCGCGCAATCCGGCCGAAGCGCATCGCTGGTTCTTGCGGGCGGCGAAGCAGGGGCACGTGCAGGCCGAGCTGTCGCTCGCGAACCAGTTCCTCGACGGGCGCGGTACGCCGCGCGACAACCGGCAGGCGTTCGCGTGGTACAAGCAGGCCGCCGACGCGGGCGAGCCGACCGCGCAGTACGTGACCGCGTCGTTTTACGAGCGCGGCGGCGACGGCGTCGCGCAGAACCTGAACATCGCGCGCGCGTATTACGCGGCGGCGGCCGCACAGGGCGACGAGACGGCCGGGCTGAAGTTCAAGGAGCTGAGCGCGCGGCTGAAGGCGCAGGAGCCGGCAACGGGCGGCGGAGCGGAACAAGGCGGGCCGCACGCGCCACCGCAGTAAGCGGCCGCGTCCGGCCTTCTGGCCCATGAAAAACGGCGCCAGGGGGCGCCGTTTTCTTTGGCTGCGGTGCAGGCCGCGCGGTCAGCTCTTCATTAACCGCCGCTGCCGCCCGACGCTCATGATCATCCCGATCGCGATGCCGAGCGTCGTAAGCGCGGTGCCGCCGTAACTCATGAACGGCAACGGCACGCCGACGACCGGCAGCACGCCGCTCACCATCCCGATGTTGACGAACGCATAGACGAAGAACGCGAGCGTGAGCGAGCCCGCGAGCAGGCGCCCGAACAGCGTCGCGCCCTGCGCGGCGATGTAGAGCCCGCGCGCGATCAGCGCCATGTACAGCGTCAGCAGCACGAGCCCGCCGGCGAGCCCCCATTCCTCCGAGAACACCGCGAAGATGAAGTCGGTGTGCTTCTCCGGAATGAATTCGAGGTGAGCCTGCGTGCCTTTCAGGTAGCCCTTGCCGAGCACGCCGCCCGAGCCGATCGCGATCACGGCCTGGATCGTGTGGAAGCCCTTGCCGAGCGGATCGGAAGTCGGGTCGAGCAGCGTACACACGCGGTGCTTCTGGTAGTCGTGCATCAGCGGCCACTGCACTTCGGGCTGGCAGATGCGTTCCTCGAACACGGCGATCGAGCCGACCGCGATCACGCCGGCGACGAGCACCGGCACGATCAGCTTGAACGACAGGCCGGCGAGGTAGATCACGAAGAAGCCGGCCGCGAACACGAGCAGGCCCGTGCCGAGGTCGGGCTGCTTCGCGATCAGCCCGACCGGCACCAGCAGGATTCCGAACGCGGCAATGAAGTCGTACCAGCGCAGCCCGCCTTCGCGGCGCTGGTAGTACCACGCGAGCATCAGCGGTGTCGCGATCTTGAGGATTTCCGACGGCTGGATCACGACGCCGACGTTCAGCCAGCGCTTCGCGCCCTTCTTGGTCATCCCGAACAGCGCGACGGCTATCAGCAACGCGACCCCGAACGTATAGAGCGGGACCGCGAAGCGCATCAGCGTGGTCGGCGGGATGTTGGCGATCACCCACATCAGCACGAACGTCAGCAGGATGTTGCGCAACTGGTCCTCGACGCGGCCGGGCATGTCGATCGCCGCGCTGTACAGCGTGACGATGCCGACGCACAGCAGCAGGAACACGATGAGGGCGAGCGGGCGGTCGAAGCCCGCGAACATCTGCTTGATCTTGTCGAGCCAGGCGCGCTTGTCGAATTGCATGCCTTTCTCCGTTAATGAGCGGTGCCGGCGTCCGCCGCCTTCGCGGGGGCCGTCGCACGGTGGTTGTCGTCCCGCGGCGTGGCGACGAGCGGCTGCGCGTCGCTGGCGGGCCGGCGCGGCCGGTGCGGGCGCCGGATCGGCGGCAGGCTCGCGGCCATCGGCGCCGCGGC
>NZ_CABVPX010000039.1 GCF_902499125.1 Burkholderia arboris | reverse complement strand
CGGCTGTAGCTCAGTTGGATAGAGTACTTGGCTACGAACCAAGGGGTCGTGGGTTCGAATCCTGCCAGCCGCGCCACTTTTTTCGAGGGCCTTCCGAATCGAAGGCCCTTTCAGTTCGAAGCAGTAGAAGTCTTGTTTTTGCGTGCGGCTGTAGCTCAGTTGGATAGAGTACTTGGCTACGAACCAAGGGGTCGTGGGTTCGAATCCTGCCAGCCGCGCCACCTTAAAAGGGCTTTCCTCCGGGAAAGCCCTTTTTCTTTTCAACTCCCCCTCGCTCGCACCATCGCACCGCTCCGGCGGCGGCGCACACTCGTTGCACGGCGCCAATGAAAACGGCGGCCGCTGGCCGCCGTCGATCAATTGCCCGCTCGCGCGCGGCGTCAATAATCCTGCCGCTCGCGCTCGATACGCATGCCGCCGTCGTGGCGCGCATGCGCGCCGTCATCGGTCGAGCGCTCGCGCATGATCCGCATCACGTCCGGATTGGTTCTCACGCGCCGCATCACGTTCGCGAGATGCACGCGGTCGCTGACCTGGATCACGAAGCGCAGCACCGTCGATTCGTGCGTCAGATCCTCGTCCATCGCGATATGCACGATGTTCGCGTCGGCCGACGTGATGTCCGCCGCGACGCGTGCGAAGATGCCCTTCGTGTTCTTCACGAGCGCCTTCACCGCGACATCGAACAGGCGGCCCGGTTGCGGCGCCCATTCGACGTCGATCCAGCGGCCCGGATCGCGGCGATGGATACGCTGCGCGACACGGCAATCGGTCGTATGAATCGCCATGCCCAGGCCGATGCCGATGTAGCCCATGATCGCGTCGCCCGGGATCGGCCGGCAGCACGCTGACAACTGCACGGACATCCCTTCGGTGCCGGTAATCACGACCGGCGGCGCATGATGCGCGGGATGCCGCTCGGACTTCGGCAGATCGTCGTCCGCGTCGCGGCCGCTCATCAACACCTCGATGCGCTTGGCCATCACCGCGGCCACGCGGCGGCCGAGGCCGATATCCGCGAAGATTTCCTGACGGCTCTTGTTGCCCGTCCACTGCACGAGCTTCTCCCACACTTCCGGCTCGACATCGGCCAGCGCGAGGCCATAGCCCTTCAGGCTCTGGTCGACGAGCCGCTCGCCCAGCTGCACCGACTCGTTCAGGCGCATCGTCTTCAGGTAATGGCGGATCGCCGAACGGGCCTTGCCGGTCCGCACGAAGCCGAGCCATGCGGGGTTCGGCTTCGAATACGGCGCGGTGATCACCTCGACGATGTCGCCGCTCTTCAGCTCGGTGCGCAGCGGCAGCAGCTCGTTGTTGATCTTCACGGCCACGCACTGGTTGCCGAGATCGCTGTGGATCGAATACGCGAAATCGAGCGCCGTCGCGCCGCGCGGCAGCGCCATGATCTTCGACTTCGGCGTGAACACGTAGACCGCGTCGGGGAACAGGTCGATCTTCACGTGCTCGAGGAATTCGCTCGAATCGCCGGCTTCGCTCTGGATGTCGAGCAGCGACTTCAGCCACTGGTGCGCGCGCTTTTGCACGTCACTGAGATCCGCGCTGCCGTTCTTGTACAGCCAGTGCGCGGCGACCCCCGCCTCGGCGATCTCGTGCATCTTGCGCGTGCGCACCTGGAACTCGATCGGCGCGCCGAACGGGCCGACGAGCGTGGTGTGCAGCGACTGATAGCCGTTGATCTTCGGGATCGCGATGTAGTCTTTGAACTTGCCGGGCACCGGCTTGTACAGCGCGTGCAATGCGCCGATGCACGTGTAGCAGTCGAGCGGGCTGTCGACGACGACGCGGAAACCGTACACGTCGAGCACCTGCGAGAACGACAGCTGCTTGTCGCGCATCTTGCGATAGACGCTGTAGATGGTCTTCTCGCGGCCGGTGATTTCGGCGTCGATCTTCGCGTCGGCCATCGCGCGCTGCGCGGCCTCGAGGATCTTGCTGATCACTTCGCGGCGGTTGCCGCGCGCGGCCTTCACGGCCTTCTCGAGCGTCGCGTAGCGATGCGGATTGAAGTTCGCGAAGCTCATGTCCTGCAGCTCGCGATACGTGTTGTTCAACCCGAGCCGGTGCGCGATCGGTGCGTAGATGTCGAGCGTTTCGCGCGCGACGCGGCGGCGCTTTTCCATCGGCACCGCGCCGAGCGTGCGCATGTTGTGCAGGCGGTCGGCGAGCTTGACGAGAATGACGCGCACGTCG
Organism: Burkholderia arboris; assembly: GCF_902499125.1. Taxonomy (GTDB): domain Bacteria; phylum Pseudomonadota; class Gammaproteobacteria; order Burkholderiales; family Burkholderiaceae; genus Burkholderia; species Burkholderia arboris. Next base: position 77,506 of record NZ_CABVPX010000039.1, on the reverse strand, counting down.
CGTGCCATCGCGAGCAGCATCTTGCGGAAGTTTTCCGCCTGCGCTTCCTCGCGACTGCGGAATTCCATCTTGTCGAGCTTGGACAGGCCGTCGACCAGTTCGGCGACCTTCGGGCCGAACCGCTCGGCCAGCTCGTTCTTGGTCACGCCCTGGTCTTCCATCACGTCGTGCAGCAACGCGGCCATCACGGCCTGCGCGTCGAGCTTCCAGCCGGCGCAGATTTCCGCGACGGCGACGGGATGGGTGATGTAGGGCTCGCCGCTCTGGCGATATTGACCGAGGTGGGCTTCGTCACTGAAGTGGAACGCCGCCTTGACCTCTTTGATTTCGTCCGGGGCGAGATACTCGGCGAGTACGGTCGTCAGTTTCGCGATCGAAACGACGCCGTGCTTGCGCGGCTGCTCCGGAGTGGCGGTCGGCCCGAACAGATGCCGAAAGGACTGTTCGAGGACCGCGTCGATGTACTGGCGCGCAGGCGACTGGGCCGTGGCTTCGGTGGTCGAATCCGCGGAGGCGGACGATGGGGTGGTGCTCATATTCGCCTCCAGGTCGAGTCGTTGCGCGCGTGGATTACATGGCTGGAACGGGCCGGATGCGCGTTACACCGGCACCTTCTTCAGCATCTCGACGCCGACCTGGCCGGCAGCGATTTCGCGCAGCGCGACGACGGTCGGCTTGTCGCGGCTTTCGATCTTCGGCGTATGGCCTTGCGCGAGCTGCCGCGCGCGGTAGGTGGCGGCGAGCGCCAGTTCGAAGCGGTTCGGGATTTGCTTCAGGCAGTCTTCGACGGTAATGCGAGCCATGTTGGTAATTCCTTCTGAATATAGTCGTTATTCTACCTTATGTCCCTCGGCCCCCGCGTCATTCCGCGTGGGGCAGATGGATGCCGAGCTCGATGAACAGCTCGGTGTGTCGCGCGTACTGCGAAGCGAAGCGCAGGCGCGTCGCCGCGACGATGCATTCGAGCTCTGCGAGCGCACGCTCGAAATTCTCGTTGATCACCACGTATTCCGCTTCCGACGCGTGCGCGATCTCGCTGCCGGCAGCCAGCAGGCGCCGCGTGATCACGTTCGGCTCGTCCTGGCCGCGCTTCTTCAGACGTTCCTCGAGCGCATCGAGCGACGGCGGCAGGATGAAGATGCCGACCGCGTTGCGGAACTGCTTCTTCACCTGCAGTGCGCCCTGCCAGTCGATTTCGAGCAGCACGTCGTGGCCGTTCTTCATCTGCTCTTCGATCCAGACGCGCGACGTGCCGTAATAGTTGCCGTGCACTTCCGCGCTCTCGAGGAATTCGTGCGCCGCGTGACGCGTGCGGAAATCGTCGACGGTCGTGAAGTGATAGTGCTGGCCGTCCTGTTCGCCCGGGCGCGGCTTGCGCGTCGTGTACGAAATCGACAGGCAGATGTCGCTGTCCTTCGACAGCAGCGCATTCACGAGCGTCGACTTGCCGGCGCCCGACGGCGCGACGACCATGAACAGGTTGCCGGGATAGACGCCGCCGTGCAGCGAATGCGACGCGTGGCCGTCGCGGGTGGATTCGGTCATGATGCTTTACTCCAGGTTTTGCACTTGCTCTCGCATCTGCTCGATCAACAGCTTGAGCGCCATCGATGCGTCGGCCAGCTCCTTCGCCGCCGCCTTCGAGCCGAGCGTGTTTGCTTCTCGATTCAGTTCCTGCATCATGAAGTCGAGACGCTTGCCGACGCGGCCGCCCTTCTCGATCACGTGACGCGTTTCGTTCAGGTGCGCGGTGAGACGCGACAGTTCTTCCGCGATGTCGATCCGGATCCCGTACATCGTCACTTCCTGACGAATGCGTTCCGCAGCTTCCTCGCGCGTGACGATCGCCGCGCTGCCTTCGGGCGCTGCAATGCCGAGCGCTTCCTGCAGCCGTTCGACGATCTTCTGCTGATGCTTCGCGATCAGCTCCGGCACGAGCGGCGTGATGCGCGCGACGATCGCTTCCATCTCGGTGACGTTCGACAGCAGCATCGCCGCCAGTTGCGCGCCTTCGCGCGAACGCACGACGACGAGCTCGCCGATCGCTTCCTTGCCGCACGCGAGCACCGCATCGCGGATCGTTTCCGCCGACACGCCGCTCTCGGCCAGCACGCCCGGCCAGCGCAGGATTTCTCCCGCGCGCAGGCGGCCGACGCCCGGGAACGAGTCGAGCACCGCGCGCTCGAGATCGGCAAGCTGGCCGAGCGCCGACTGGTTCAGCGCGCCCGCGCCGATGCTCTGTTCGCCGCGCTGCAGGTTGATGCGCACGTCGACCTTGCCGCGCGACAGCTTGTTCATCAGCATTTCGCGCAGCGCGGGTTCGCACGCGCGCACGTCGTCCGGCATCCGGAAATTGAGGTCGAGGAAGCGCGAGTTCACGGTGCGCAGTTCGACCGACACGCTGGTGCCGCCGTTGCCGGTGGCCGTTGCGAGTTCGCGCGTCGCGTTCGCGTAGCCCGTCATGCTGTAGATCATGGTTCGTCTCGCCGTCTGGGTGCCCTCGCGGGCAGGGATATGTCGAGGCGCCCGGCGCATCGGAAAGCGCGGGGCGGGAAGCGCGCATTATCCCATTTTTGCGGACCACCCCGCCGGGCACGCCCGCCGTTCGGCGCTAAAATCGGGGTTTCCTCTCCTTCCGCGATTTCCCCATGACGTCTTCCGTTTCCCGCCCGAGCGGCCGCCGCGCCGACGAACTGCGCAAGGTCGCCCTCACGCGCCACTACACGAAACACGCCGAAGGCTCGGTCCTGGTCGAATTCGGCGACACCAAGGTGCTCTGCACCGCGAGCGTCTCCGAACGCGTGCCCGACTTCCTGCGCGACCGCGGGCAAGGCTGGCTGACCGCCGAATACGGGATGCTGCCCCGCGCGACGCACACGCGCAGCGACCGTGAAGCCGCGCGCGGCAAGCAGACGGGCCGCACGCAGGAAATTCAGCGCCTGATCGGCCGCGCGTTGCGCGCGGTGTTCGATCTCGAGGCGCTCGGCCCGCGCACGATCCACATCGACTGCGACGTGATCCAGGCCGACGGCGGCACGCGTACGGCGAGCATCACCGGCGCCTTCGTCGCCGCCCACGACGCCGTGTCGAAGCTGATCGCGGCCGGCAAGCTCGCGCGCTCGCCGATCACCGACCACGTCGCCGCGATCTCGGTCGGCGTGTACGAAGGCGCGCCGGTGCTCGACCTCGATTACGCGGAAGATTCGCAGTGCGACACCGACATGAACGTCGTGATGACGGGCGCCGGCGGTTTCGTCGAAGTCCAGGGCACGGCCGAAGGCGTGCCGTTCTCGCGCGCCGAGATGAACGCGCTGCTCGACCTCGCGCAGGGCGGGATCGCCGCGCTCGTGCAGCTGCAGAAGGATGTCCTGGGCGCCGACCATGCCTGACGATCGCACCCTCGCGCCGCTGTCGCGCATCGTTCTCGCGTCGAACAATCCCGGCAAGCTGCGCGAATTCACCGCGCTGTTCTCGACGGTCGGCATCGAGATCGTCCCGCAGGGCGACCTCGCCGTGCCCGAAGCGGAAGAGCCGTTCGGCACGTTCATCGAGAACGCGCTGACGAAGGCGCGTCACGCGTCGCGCCTCACCGGGCTGCCGGCGATCGCCGACGATTCGGGCCTGTGCGTGCGCGTGCTGCGCGGCGCGCCGGGCGTCTATTCGGCGCGCTACGCGCAGCGCGCGGGCCGCGACAAGGGCGACGCGGCGAACAACGCGTATCTCGTCGAGCAGCTGCGCGGCGTCGACGACCGGCGCGCATACTATTGCTGCGTGCTCGCGCTGGTGCGCCACGTGGACGATCCCGAACCGCTGTTCGCCGAAGGCCGCTGGGCCGGCGAGATCGTCGACACGCCGCGCGGCGAGCACGGATTCGGCTACGACCCGTATTTCTACCTGCCGGCGCTCGGCGCGACGGCCGCGGAACTCGATCCGGCCGTGAAGAACACGCACAGCCATCGCGCGCTGGCGCTGAAGGCGCTGCTGGCGCGGCTCGCGGAGGAAGCATGAGCGTGCCCGATACCCGTTCGCTGCAGGGGGGTGCATGAGCCAGGCTGCGGAAACCGGCGCGCGCGTCGTCGCGACCTTCACGTCGCCCGGCCAGGTACGGCTCACGTCGCTGCCGCCGCTCGCGCTGTACGTGCATTTCCCGTGGTGCGTGCGCAAGTGCCCGTACTGCGATTTCAACTCGCACGAATGGAAAGGCGAACGGTTTCCGGAAACCGAGTACCTCGACGCGCTGCGTGCCGATCTCGAGCAGGCGCTGCCGCTCGTCTGGGGGCGGCAGGTGCATACCGTGTTCATCGGCGGCGGCACGCCGAGCCTGCTGTCGGCGGCCGGCCTCGACCGGATGCTGTCCGACGTGCGCGCGCTGCTGCCGCTCGACGCCGACGCCGAGATCACGCTCGAGGCGAATCCGGGCACGTTCGAAGCCGCGAAGTTCGCGCAGTTCCGCGCGAGCGGCGTGAACCGCCTGTCGGTCGGCATCCAGAGCTTCAACGAAACGCACCTGAAGGCGCTCGGCCGGATTCACGACACCGCGCAGGCGCGCGCGGCCGTCGAGATCGCCGCGAAGACCTTCGACAACTTCAACCTCGACCTGATGTTCGCGCTGCCGAACCAGACGCTCGACGAATGCCGCACCGACATCGAGACCGCGCTGTCGTTCGCGCCGCCGCATCTGTCGCTGTACCACCTGACGCTCGAGCCGAATACGCTGTTCGCGAAGTTCCCGCCGGTCGTCCCCGACGACGACGCGTCGGCCGACATGCAGGAATGGATTCATGCGCGCACGGCCGAAGCCGGCTACGGGCGCTACGAAGTGTCCGCGTATGCGAAGCCGAATCATCAGTGCAAGCACAACCTGAACTACTGGCGTTTCGGCGACTATCTCGGGATCGGTGCGGGCGCACACACGAAGCTGTCGTTCCCGAACCGGATCCTGCGGCAGGCGCGCCACAAGCATCCGGCCACCTTCATCGAGCAGGCGAAGGCCGGCAACGCCGTGCAGGAAGAGCGTGAAGTCGGTGCGCGCGACCTGCCGTTCGAGTTCATGCTGAACACGCTGCGGCTCGTCGAGGGTTTCCCGGTGCACAGCTTCGCCGAACGCACGGGCCTGCCGATGAGCACGATCGAGCCGGCGCTGAAGGAAGCGGAGCGACGCGGGCTGATCACGCGCGATTTCACGCAGATCGCGCCGACGCCGCTCGGCCAGCGTTTCCTCAACGACCTGCAGGAATTGTTCCTGCGCGACGATTGAAGGCATGAGCGAGGCGGCATTTCGGTTACAATGCCGCCTCGTGTGGAAGCGTGGCCGAGCGGTTTAAGGCACCGGTCTTGAAAACCGGCGACGGGAAACTGTCCGTGAGTTCGAATCTCACCGCTTCCGCCAGGAAGCACACCCAACCCCGTCCATTTGCAGAATGACGGGGTTTTTGTTTATCCGTGCGCCTTCCCCGCACGTTCCGACGCGCCGCGCCGGATCCCGTTACAATCCCGCGCTCCGATTCGCGAAACGGGAAATCCACGTCATGAAGCCCTTCATCGTCTCGTCGCTCGTCGCCGTGCTGGCCGCTGTCAGCACGCATGCAGCGGCCGACACCGCCTCCGGCAGCGACGCGCCGGCGTCATGCGCGATTGCATACGTGACCGGCGTCGGCGGTTCGCCGCGCGGCCTGAGCGAATATCTCGCGAGCCCGTCACCCTACAACTACCTGAAGGACAACGAGCTACAGTGCAAGGTGGCGGACGACGGACGCACGTCGAACTGCACCGGCGTGACCTACCTGCGGAACGAACAGGTCAGCGTGTACGACGATTCCGACCCGGCGACGCTGAGCGTCGTTGCGCGCGTGGAACTCGACCACGGCCAGAAGTATCCGGTGATCGTCGTCGTGCAGCGCAAGGACGCACGCTGCAAGCAATGATGCCGCCGCGCGCGTAGCCGTCAGTCGGGACGGAACGCGCGACCGTACCGCGCCGGACGCCTCCCGGCCCGCGCCGCCATCGCCTAGAATTCGTTCAACACGGCGACACAAACGCCGCCGCGTACTCGATGCCGCACGCGCCACCCCTGCGCGCGGCACACGGAGATCGCCATGACCGAACTGCCGAGCGCGACGGAACACGTCGATTACGAAGGCTTCGAGATCCATGTCGTGCCGGCCGCCGTGCCCGGCAGCGACACCCGCTACACCTACACCGGCTACGTGTGCCATCCGGGCGTGAATCCCGCACTGCCCGACCACGCGGTGCCGTTCCACGCGGACGGCGAAGAAAGCTTCGCGAGCCTCGACGAGGCGGTGCACGAAGCCGTGCACATCGGCAAGAGCATCATCGACGGTACGCACCCCGACCTGTCGGTCCTGTCGCTCGTGACGCACGGCTTCTGACGCGCACGGGCGGCATCGCTTGCAGTCGCGTGTGCGGCTGGCCGCGGTGCCGCATCGGCAGGCCGTCACGCACCGCCGGACGATCGCCGCATGCCGCACCTTTCAACCGTGCAACAACCCGCGCCCGCAGAGCACGCTGTCGCATGTCACGCCACGTCACGTCGCGATGTGCGATGCAGCACGCGGCCGTCATCATCAGCGATCGCCGCGCCCGGTGTCGCGCGCTATGCGTTTCCCCCCATGTCGTCTCGCGTCGGTGCGCCTATCATTTTTTTATCGTCCCTCCTGGCCATCTCCTCATGCCCGCCCTTCTCCGTCCGCGCGTCGACCGGCTGCGCATTGCTGCGCTGGCCGTCGCCGCCCTGCTTGCCGCGTGCACGATCACGCCCCCCGCGTCGCTACACTCGGTCCTGACGATTCCTTCGATCACGCGCAGCGGGAGCCTCGACCAGTATCGCGTCGAGGTCGCGAATCGTATCGCCGCACGCAATCCGTCCGGCATGCTGCACGGCACGCCGCAAGCGATGCTTCGTTCGCTCGTCGTCGTGTCCTTCACCGTCGACGGCAGCGGCCGCCTCGTCAACGCGTCCGTTTATCGCAGCAACGGCGACAGCGAAGCGGAAACGCTCGCGCTCGCGTCGCTGCGCCGCTCGGCGCCGCTGCCGGCGCCGCCGTCGCGCCTGCTCGACGGCAACGGCCGGCTCGAATTGATGGAAGGCTGGCTCTTCAACGACGACGGTCACTTCCAGCTGCAAAGCACTGCGTCCGCGCAGGCGCAATCGATCGACTGACGCGCCGCCGCCGCGCGATTGCCGGTGTACGGCGGCGCTGGCTATAATTTTCCGCAATCGCGCAGCCATCACGCCGCGCGTGCGCTCGCGCGCCCCACCCGGCATGCGAGCCGACCACGCCGGCACCGGGCGGCGGCGACGTACCCGTCTCCATCGTCGACCGGCGGGTGACGTCCGCGCCACGGTACGCGCTCACGCCGCCACCGCGTCATCCGCATCATCCGCTCGGCTGCTCCCGGCAGGCGTTTGCCTGCCTGACCGCACGCTCAGCCGACCGCCCCAACGACAAAACGGAGACATCCATGTCCGCATCCCCCCCGACCGTTGCTCACGCAACCGGTTCGGCCGGCGCCGTCAGCCACCGGCGCATCGTGTTCGCGAGCTTCATCGGCACCGCGATCGAGTTCTACGATTTCTACGTGTACGCGACGGCCGCCGCGCTCGTCATCGGCCCCGTGTTCTTCCCGCATGGTTCCGCGACCGCACAGGCGCTGTCCGCGTTCGTCACGTTCGGCATCGCGTTCATCGCGCGCCCGATCGGCTCGTTCCTGTTCGGGCACTTCGGCGACCGCATCGGCCGCAAGTCGACGCTCGTCGCGTCGCTGCTCGTGATGGGCGTGTCCACCACCGCAATCGGCTTCGTGCCGGGCTACGACGCGATCGGCGCGCTCGCGCCGGTGCTGCTGTGCGTGCTGCGCTTCGGCCAGGGGATCGGCCTCGGCGGCGAATGGGGCGGCGCAGCGTTGCTCGCGACCGAGCACGCGCCGCAGGGCAAGCGCGGCTGGTTCGGGATGTTCCCGCAGCTCGGGCCATCGGTCGGCTTCCTGATGTCGAACGGCCTGTTCTTCGCCCTGGCGCTGTCGCTGTCCGACGAGCAGTTCCGCAGCTGGGGCTGGCGCATCCCGTTCCTCGTCAGCGCGGTGCTCGTCGCGCTCGGCCTGTATGTGCGGCTCAAGATCACCGAGACGCCCGCGTTCCAGGCCGCGCTCGACCGCAACGAGCGCGTGCGCGTGCCGGTCGCGACGCTCGTGACGCAGCACTGGCAGCCGACGCTGCTCGGTGCGCTCGCAATGGTCGTCTGCTACACGCTGTTCTACATCTCGACGGTGTTCTCGCTGTCGTACGGCGTGTCGGCACTGCATATTCCGCGCCAGAGCTTCCTCGGCCTGCTGTGCCTGGCCGTCGTGTTCATGGGGCTCGCGACGCCGCTTTCCGCATGGGCGTCGGACCGCTTCGGCCGCAAGCCGGTGCTCATCGTCGGCGCGATCGCCGCGCTGCTGTCGGGTTTCGCGATGGAGCCGCTGCTCGGCAGCGGCTCGATGCCGCTCGTCGCGCTGTTCCTCACGATCGAGCTGTTCCTGATGGGTGTGACGTTCGCCCCGATGGGCGCGCTGCTGCCGGAACTGTTCCCGACCAACGTCCGCTATACGGGCGCGGGCGTCGCATACAACCTCGGCGGGATCCTCGGCGCGTCGATCGCACCGTACATCGCGCAGTTGCTGGCGGCGCGCGGCGGGCTGTCGTGGGTGGGCGGCTATGTCTCGGTCGCGGCGGCGATCAGCCTGATCGGCGTGCTGCTGATGCGCGAAACGCGCGACGCGTCGCTCGTCTGAACCTCCGGGGCGACCCGGGTTGTGCGGCGGCCGGCGCTGCCTATACTCGATCCTGGGCGCGCCGCTGCGCGCCCGGGGATCTCGCCCCGACAGGAGCCGCCGCCATGAACATCCGCCTCGGCAATGCCGATCTCATCCTGATCCTCGCGCTCGCGCTGGGCGGCGCCTTGCTGCTCGCGCTGCGGTTCCGGCCGAAGACATGGCGCGGCCTCTTGTTCGAGGCGCTGCTGGCGAATCTGGCGGCGATCGCCGCCGTCGTCACGGTCGAGGTACTGCTCGCCTGAACCCGGCCCCGCCTGCGGTGCGTTGCGTCAGGCGGACAGCCGCGCGCGCAGCGCACCGTAGGCCGGGCCGACCGCATCGATCGCGTCCAGCGCCTCATCGACGGTCGGCATCGCGCCCGGCTCGCCGATCGACAGCGCATTCGGCGCGCCGCCGATGCCGCAATGGTGGCGCGACGTCGCGACGAAAATCATCACGGTCGGCCGCTGCAGCGCGTGCGCCATGTGTACGAACCCCGTATCGACCCCCACCACGAGCGCGGCCCGGCCCAGCGTCGCGCCAAGCTCACGCACTGTCATCGCCGGTAACACGAGCGCGCCCGGCGCACGGGCGGCGATGTCCTGCGCATCGTCGTGCTCGGCCGCCGATCCCCACGGCAACAGCACGCGCACGCCGCGCGCCATCATCTGCGTGGCAAGCGCGGCCCAGTGATCGGCCGGCCATTTCTTGTCGGGGTTGGACGTCGCGTGGAACAGCAGCATGAACGGCGCGCCGTCGGTCACGGCGGGCGGCAGGCTCACGCCCTGCGGCGGTACGATGCCATAGGCGGCGAGACCTTCAGGCCGGTAGCCGAGCGCTTCGCCGGCGCTCACGCGCATGCCGTGCCACGCATCGCAGTCCGGCCGCGGGCCGAAACGATGCGAATACGCGAAACGCGCGCCCGTTTCGCCGAGATCCTGGGTCTGGTAGCCGACACGGCGCGCCGCACGCGCCAGCGCCGAAATGATCGCGCTCTTGTACACGCCATGCAGGTCGATGACCGCATCGTAGCGATGCGCCCGCAACGCGCCGATCGACGCCGAAATCGCCTTCAGGTCGCCGGCGTTGCGGAGCTTCTTGAAGCGGCGCAGCGGCGCGCACAGCACGGCGCTCACGCCCGGATGCCAGCGCACGACCTCGGCACACGACTCGTCCACGGCCCAGTCGACCGTCACGCCGGGAAAGGCGCGATGCAGATCCGCGACGACGGGCAGCGTCTGGACGACGTCGCCGAGCGACGTCACTTTCACGATGAGGATGCGTTTCACGTTTGCGGGGAAGAGCCAGCCATTTGGGGATGCTAACGACGGATGCCCGTCGCGAGCATTACTCTTAAATTACATTTGCAACGAAATGCTACAAGCTTGCAAAACATTGTCACCCGACTGCGCGGCGCCGGTTCTTTTTATAATCGGTCCTTTGCCTGATGGCCCCCGCCGATGCCACGCCCTGCCATTCCCGCCCTGTTTCCCGCCCTCACTCGCCGCTCGCTGCGCATCTGGCGCCAGTACGGTGTCTTCTGGCTCGGCGCGATCGTCGTCGGCCTCGCGGCCGTGCTCTACGCGCGGTTGATCGACTGGGGCTACGAGACCTTCCGGGCGATGCGCGATCACGCCGTGTGGCTGCCGCTGCTGTTGACGCCGGCCATCGCCGCCGCGTCGGTCTGGCTCACGCGACGGTTCTTCCGCGGCGCCGAAGGCAGCGGCATCCCGCAGGTGATCGCCACCCTGCATGCGCGCCCGAGCGCGTTCGGCGCCCGGCTGCTGACGCTGCGCATCCTGTTCGGCAAGGTGCTGATCTCGCTCCTCGGCATCCTGGGCGGCTTCACGATCGGCCGCGAGGGGCCGACCGTGCAGGTCGGCGCGGCGCTGATGTTCAACCTGCGGCGCTTCTACCCGCGCTCCAATGCGCAGATCGAACGCCAGCTCGTGCTGGCCGGCGCGGCGGCCGGGCTGTCGGCCGCGTTCAACACGCCGCTCGCCGGGATCGTGTTCGCGATCGAGGAACTGACGCGCAGCTTCTCCGCGCGCGCCAGCGGCGTGCTGATCACCGCGATCATCCTCGCCGGCGTCGTCGCGCTCGGCCTGAACGGCAACTACACGTACTTCGGCACGATCGACACCGGCCCCCATTTCCCGAAGCTGCTGGCGGTCGCGGTGCTGGTCACCGCGATCGTGACGGGCATCGCGGGCGGCGTGTTCTGCTGGCTGCTGCTCAACACCGGGCGCTGGCTGCCCGCGCGCCTGCTGGGCCTGTACCGCGAACGACCGGTCACGTTCGCCGCGCTGTGCGGTTTCGCGATCGCCGTGGTCGGCCTCGTGTCGGGCGGCACGACCTTCGGCAGCGGCTACGCCGAGGCGCGCGGCCTGCTCGACGGCAGCCAGCACCTGTCGGTGTTCTATCCGTTCCTGAAGATGATCTCGATGGTCGCGTCGTACCTGCCGGGCATCCCGGGCGGGATCTTCGCGCCGTCGCTGTCGATCGGCGCCGGATTCGGCAACCTGCTGCACATCGTGTTCAGCAACATGAGCCTGCCGATGCTGATCGCGCTCGCGATGGTCGGCTATCTTGCGGCCGTCACGCAGTCGCCGATCACGTCGTTCGTGATCGTGATGGAGATGATCAATGGTCATGCCCTGGTGATCTCGCTGATGGCTACCGCGCTGGTGTCGAGCCGCGTATCGCGCTTTTTCGCGCCGCCGCTCTATGAAACGCTCGCACAGCGCTATCTCGCGCCGCCCGTCGCGGCCGCCGAACCTGCCGCGGCAACCACTGCGGCTGCAACCGCGACGACCGACGTGACCGACGTGACCGAACCTCAGGATGCAACCTCGGTCCCCGCCGATCCGCTCGACACGCTGCGCGACGAAGACCGTACCGCGCCCGCGGCTGCGGCCCCGGACGAAGGCGCGGCGCACCCGGCGGCCCCGCACGATGCCGGACCGGCTGCGTCCGGCGCGAACGGGCCGGCGCAACACGGCCCGCGCGACGCTCAGTAGATCACGACAGGGGCCGGCCGGTAGTAGACGGGACGCGCCGGCACGACGACGCACCCGGCCAGCGTGATCGCGACGAGCGCGATGACGATGACGGTTCTTTTCATCACGCGGCTCCATCACGCCCAGTGGCCGCGCGTCCAGAACCAGTTCGGACCGCGCTGGTCCCAGTGGCCCGGCACCCATTGCATGCCGACGCGCTCGGCCTCCCAGTGGCCGCCGATCCACACATAGCGGCCATGCTCCCAGCGCCAGTGCCCGCGCTCCCACACGTAGCCCACACGCGCGGTCGGCACGACCTCGTAGCGCACGGGCGGCGGCGCATTGGGCGAGACGATGACGACTTCCTCGGTACGCACGGCGACCGGCTCGGCGATAACCACACGCCCCTGCGGCGCGATCACGGGCGCGCCGACGAGAATTTCGTCCGCATGCGCGGCAAACGGCGCGACGACGGCTGACAGGCCCGCGGCAAACAGCGCGAGCGAAACGATACGACGTTGAACATGAGAGACAGCCATCACAACCTCCTGGTTGAACAAGTAACGCGAGCGTATTCGTTCAATGCGGGAGGGTCGATTACGACCGACAGGCGCCGTGTTACGGCGTGCCCGAAAGTGCAACAGGGCGTAAGACGCGCACGGCGGCGGGTGCCGCCGTGCGGAGGGACTCCGGCAAGCGTCAGGCTTGCGGGATCTCGATCTTCACTTCGAGGACTTCGAGGTCGTCCTGGCGCTCGAGGCTCACGCGGATGTCATCGTCCGAAATATGGACATACTTCGAGATGACCGCGACCAGCTCCTTCTGCAGCGCCGGCAGGTAATCGGCCGGCGGCCGGCCACCGACCCGCTCGTGTGCGATGATGAGTTGCAGGCGCTCCTTCGCGACCGATGCAGACTTCTTCTTCTCGCCGAGGAGAAACGAAAGAATGGACATGGGCGGCCTCCGTTACTTGCTGCCGAAGAGGCGCTGCAGCAGGCCCGGCTTCTGGTAATCGGTGAAGCGCAGCGGCTTGTCCTCGCCGAGGAAGCGCGAGACGACATCCTTGTACGCTTCGGCGACGTCGGTACCGTCGATATGGACGGCCGGCAGACCCTGGTTCGATGCGTGCAGCACGGCTTCCGATTCCGGCACCACGCCGATCAGCTTGATGCGCAGGATCTCGCTGATGTCCTCGAGCGACAGCATCTCGCCTTCGCTCACGCGCTTCGGGCTGTAACGCGTGATCAGCAGGTGCTCCTTGATCGGATCCTTGCCTTCGGTCGCGCGCTTCGTCTTCGACGACAGGATGCCGAGAATGCGGTCCGAGTCGCGCACCGACGACACTTCCGGGTTCGTGACGATCAGCGCTTCATCCGCGAAGTACATCGCGTGCAGTGCACCCGCCTCGATACCGGCCGGCGAATCGCAGACGATGAATTCGAAGTCCATCGCGACGAGGTCGTTCAGCACCTTCTCGACGCCGTCGCGCGTCAGCGCATCCTTGTCGCGCGTCTGCGACGCCGGCAGGATGAACAGGTTCTCGCACTTCTTGTCCTTGATCAGCGCCTGGTTCAGGTTCGCTTCGCCCTGGATCACGTTCACGAGGTCATACACGACGCGACGCTCGCAGCCCATGATGAGATCGAGGTTGCGCAGGCCGACGTCGAAGTCGATCACGGCCGTCTTGTGGCCGCGCAGCGCGAGGCCCGACGCGAAGCTTGCGCTCGTCGTCGTCTTGCCCACGCCGCCCTTGCCCGAGGTCACCACGATGATTTTTGCCATTTACCCAATACCCTGTGTTCGTCAATGAGAGCCGATCGATCCGGAGCGCACCGCGTGAATTTACGTCAGGCGCAGCGGTTCGATCATCAGTTTTTCCTCTTCGAGCCGGATCTGCACCGATTTGCCCAGTACTTCGGCGGGCAGCGGGTTCTCGGTTGTTCGATAGATACCCGCGATCGAAATCAGTTCCGGCTCCAGACACGTGCAGAAAATGCGCGCGTCGTGATTGCCGTGCACGCCCGCGAGTGCGCGGCCGCGCAACGGCGCGTAGATGTGGATATTGCCTTCCGCGATGATTTCCGCACCGTGACTGACCGGCGCGAGCACCACGAGGTCTCCTTTCGCGTAAATCTGCTGCCCCGAACGCAACGGCCGGTCGATCACCAGTGTCTGGCCGCCGGCCTGCAAGAGCGTCGGCGCGGGTTCCGACGACTGTTCAGGCGCCGCTGCGGCTGCCGGAGCGGCGGCGGTCCCGGCGGCTGGCACAGCCGCCGGTTCCGCTTCGTCGGCATGTTTCGCGGCCGGCGCGCGGCGGTCGCGCGCCTCGAGCAACGGCAGGCCGGCTTCCCCCGCCCAGCCCTGCGTTGCCAGTGCGACGACGCCCACCGGGCGCATCCGCACGTCGTTCAGCATCTGCCGGATGTCCGCGAGCGCGACGCGTTCGCCGTCAGCCAGGCGGCGGACGTCGATCGCGACGACATCGTCGGCGAAAAACTCGGGAGTCGCTTCGAAGCGCTTGACCAGTTCGGTACGCAACGCGTCGAGATCGGTCGTCTTCACGGTGAACAGCAACGTATCGACCGATCCGCTGCGCAGCTCGAAGAATGGCGATTTTTTAAGCGACATGGACACTCTGCAAAAATTTTTTGCGTATTTTACAGGCGTCCACGCGCGCAGCCATTATTTTTGGGACTCGGGGTTGCGGCGGCCCGGACGGGTACGCAACCGGCAGGCGGGCAGGCCAGCGGGCGATTCGATGTTCATCGCGCCGTGCAGCCCGCGTTTTGACGTCGCGTCAGTGCTTCACCTGCGACACGAACAACGATTTCATCGCGCCGGGCATCCGCGCGATCGGCGCATGTTCGCCGGTGTTGCCGAAACCCGCGCGCTCGTAGAAGCGGATCGCGTTGCGGTTCGCATCGGCGATCCATGCGTAGACATCGCTGGCGCCGCGTTCGGCAAGCCATGCGGTGGCCGTCTCCAGCAGCAGCACGCCGCCGCGCAGATGGCGCACCGCGTGCGCAACCCACAGCTCGCTGACGAACGCGCGCCGATCGGGCGTGTTGTCGAAATACGCGCCGATCATGCCGGCCGGATGGCCTTCGGTGTACAGCAGGAAAGTCGTCGACTCGTCGGACACGGCGCGCTGCGCGGCAATCGCCGACGCTGCGTCCGTTTCGACGTTCAGCAATTCGGCCTCCGGCGCTTCGCCGGGCGCGTAGGGCTCACGCAGCGATGCGGCGCGGAGTTCGCGATACACGCCGCCCTGGTCGGCAACGATACGACGAACGGTCAAGGTCGAACTCATGCAGGCACAGCCCCCTTCGGACAGCAAGCTATTAGCTTCAACCGAAAGCGGGGCATGAGTCAAATCGTTATTTTCAAATGGCGGCGCGGATTGAAAGGCAGCAGTTGTCATCAGCGCGATGCAGGCCCATCGGTGTGCAGGTGCAGCATCGGTGCATCGACGCAGGCTGCCGGGCGGCAATCGCAGGGCCGTCGCCCGGCGCTTCGCCCCGTTCGCCTTGCGATGCGCGGCCGTCGGGTTTCGGGTCGCATTGCGTCGCCCCGTCGCGGCCGTAACGCCGCGTAATACCGGCAAACAAAAATCGCGGTTCGCCCATCTTCGTCTCGCGCTCTTTATTGCGATGCAACATTTGTTGCGGACCCGCCAACCTCGCACGCGCGCGCAGCCTGTCACGCCATTCTTCTGACAATCTGCGCAGCCTGCGGGTCGATCCGGCCTCGCAAGCATGTTTCAATCAGCGCGCGCCGGCCCTTCCCCGCATGCGCCGCACGCCCCCCGTTCGTTTGGAGCGCCGTGCCTAGCGCTGGCGTTTGGCAAGCGTGCGCGCGAGTCGTATAACAGGCAGAACCGGGCAACGATCCGGTGCCGCCGCGCGCGCGTCGCGGACCCACGAGGATTCGAACAACCGTGCATGCGGCCGCCCGCGGGCCGGCCGACTGGAGGGAGACAATGGCAATGACCGACGGATCGGCTTCGGGCTGGTCGGATGGGAAGCGTTACCTGTGGCTGCTCGGCGCACTGACGATCACGCTGCCGATCCTCGCCGCGCAGCTCGCGCTGTCGACGGGCCTGCACGTGTTCTGGTGGTTCGGCCCGCTGTTCGCGTTCGGCGTGATCCCGGTCCTCGACACGCTGATCGGCGACGATCGCGACAATCCGCCCGAGGCCGTCGTGCCGCACCTCGAACGCGAGCGCTATTACCGGTACATCGTCTATCTCGCGACCTTCGTCGAATACGTCGCGTTCTTCGCCTGCGTGTGGATCGTCGGCACGCACGCGCTCGCGTGGTACGACTATGTCGGCTTCGCGCTGTCGCTCGGCGCCGCGACGGGCATCTCGATCAATACCGCGCACGAACTCGGACACAAGACCGACCGCTTCGAACGCTGGCTCGCGAAGATCACACTCGCGCCGGTCGCGTACGGCCACTTCTACGTCGAGCACAATCGCGGCCATCACGTGCGCGTCGCGACAGCCGAGGATCCGGCGAGCGCGCGCTACGGCGAGTCGTTCTGGGCGTTCCTGCCCCGCACGGTAACCGGCAGCATCCGTTCGGCATGGCGGCTCGAAAAGGCCCGCCTCGAGCGACTCGGACATTCGCCGTGGACCTGGCGCAACGAAGTGCTGCACGCATGGGCGATGACCGTCGTCGTCTGGGGCATCGCGATCGCGATGGCCGGCAAGGTGGTGATCCCGTTCCTCGTGATCCAGGCCGTCTACGGCGCCTCGCTGCTCGAAGTCGTGAACTACGTCGAGCACTACGGGCTCGGCCGCCGCAAGCTGCCGAGCGGCCGCTACGAACGCTGCACGCCGCAGCATTCGTGGAACAGCAATCACGTCGTCACCAACCTGTTCCTGTACCAGTTGCAGCGGCACGCCGACCATCACGCGAACCCGACGCGCTCGTACCAGGCGTTGCGCCACTTCGACGATTCGCCGCAACTGCCGGCCGGCTACGCGACGATGATCCTGTTCGCGTACGTGCCGCCGCTCTGGTATCGCGTGATGAATCCGCGCGTCGTCGCGCACTATCGCGGCGACATGGCGCATTCGAACATCAAGCCGTCGATCCGCGCCAGGGTGCTCGCGCAGTATCCGGCCGCGGCGTGATGGGCGGGCAAGCGCCGGGGAGACGCCGGCATCCGGTTCAGCCGGCGCCCGACCGCGGTCCCGTTACGCGGGCTCCGGCAGCCTGAACACGGCCACCGCGTGCCGCAGTGCGCTCGCCTGCTCGGCCAGTGCCTGCGTCGCGGCCGTGGCCTGCTCGACGAGCGCCGCGTTGCGCTGCGTCGCCTCGTCCATCTGCGTGACCGCGACATTCACCTGCTGAATGCCGCCGCTCTGTTCCTGCGACGCAGACGAGATCTCGCCGACGATCGTCGTCACGCGCTGCACCGCGCCCACGATCTCGTGAATCGATTCGCCCGCGCGGCCGATCAGCACGGCGCCCTCGTCGACCCGCTGCGTCGATTGCTCGATGAGCCCCTTGATCTCCTTCGCGGCCGACGCGCTGCGCTGTGCAAGCGTGCGCACTTCCGCCGCGACGACCGCGAAGCCGCGCCCCTGCTCGCCCGCGCGCGCCGCCTCCACCGCCGCGTTCAACGCGAGGATGTTGGTCTGGAAGGCGATACCGTCGATCACCGTGATGATTTCGCCGACCTTCGCCGCGCTGTCGGCGATGCCGTTCATCGTGTGGACCGCGTCCGTCATGACGCCGCCGCCGGCCGACGCGATATGCGACGCGTCGCGCGCCAGCTGCGCCGCATGCTGGGCGTGCTCGGCCGACTGGCGCACGATGCCGGTCAACTGGGTCATGCTGGCGGCCGTCTCCTCGAGCGACGCGGCCTGCGACTCGGTACGCGCCGACAGATCGTGATTGCCCGACGCGATCTGCGCGCTCGCGGTGGCGACGGCTTCGGCATGCGTACGCACCTCGAGCACGACACCGGACAGGCTCGCCTGCATCGTCTGCAGCGCGCGCAGCAGGTCGGCGATCTCGTCGCGGCCGGTTGCGTCGACGTCGCGCGTCAGGTCGCCTTCGGCGACAGCCTGCGCGCACGCCACCGCACGGTCGAGCGGACGCAGGATCGCACGGCTGAACAGGAACGCGCCGGCCATCGCGACGCCGAGCACGACCAGCATCAGCGCGAGGCTCGCGGTGGTCGCGTGCCGCGCGTCGCGACTCGCCTGCGCCGACACGGCGGCGCTCTCGGCAGCGATCGACTTTGCCGCTTGCTCCAGCAGTGCCGCGGGTTCGCGGTCGACGCCCGCCACGGCGGCATCGCCGGCCGACGACTCGAAACCGGCGGCCTTGAACGCGTCGAAGCCGCGCCGGTAGCCATCGCCCATCGCCGTATGCGCGCGCATGAACTGCTCGACGAGCGCGCGACTGTTGCCGGGCGGCAACTGGCGGACGAGCTGCGCGCCGAGCGAATCGACCGCACGTTCGCGCGTCTGGAACGCCTGCCAGTACCGGTCGAGATTGTCGGGCTGCTTGCCGCGCAACAGCGTGTCCTTCCATTCCTGCACCTGCAGCTTGAACTGCACGAGCGTGGCCGACACAAGCCGTTCGTCGCCGACGTTCGCCTGCACGTCTTCGGCGAACGTATCGATCGACCGGTTGAGGATGTGAATACCGTACAGCGCGCCACAGAACATCAGCAACAGCGCGACGGCGAATGCGAGGGGAATCTTGTAGCTCAGCTTCATGGGACCTTGAATCGACGGAGAACGATGCGGCCCGGCTTGGATGCCGGCCGCCGCACCGTGTTAACGGCGCCGGGATCGAAGGCTTAAAACTGAGGAAAGCGGTACAGCCCGGGGCGCGGCACGGGCTGCTCAGGTCGGATGCGTTGCGCGCGGCCCGGCTGCCGCGGCGGTGCGTGAGCCCGCCGTCCAGCGGCGCACGACGGCGATCGACACCCCGCCGAATACGATCCCGGCAATCACGTCGGCCAGGTAATGGCCGCCCTGTGTCGGGGTCGCCGCGAGCATCGTCGCGTTCAGGACGGCCGCCGCGGGAAACACATAACGCACATGCCGCACCGCGTAGGCGAGCAACAGCGCGAGCATCGCGTGAAATGACGGCAACGACACGAGCCCCTGCGATTCGGACAGGTTGAATTGCCGAAGCTGTCCGTTACGCAGCAGGTCGTAGTGAGACACGGTCGACACCGTGCCCGGTTCGGTGACGCCGAAATGGACAAATGCGCTTTGTGCCGGGAACGGCGTCGAGATCAGGACAACGATCAGCAGCGCGACGGCGAACAGCGCGATGAATTCGGCGAGGTCGTCATGCCGCCGCGTGGTGGCGAGAATGAACGGGACGGCGATCAGTTGCACGATGCTGCTGCGGTACGCGAACTCGAGCACGCGGTGCAGTTCCGCATGCGCATTCACCCAGCGATAAAAGTCGAGCCAGTGGAAACCGAGCAATGCGTCGAACCGGACGAGACCGGCTTCGATCGACGGCGGCGCGAGTGCGACACACAGGTAGTCGAGCACGACGATGGCCTGGCTGAAGGCGGCAATCGCCACGATGCACAGCAGCGCCAGCACCGATTCGCGCAGCCACCCTGCGCGTGCGTGCTCGCGATAGCGCCTCTTGTGCGACAACGCGATCAGCACGACGGTGGCGGCACCTGCTGCCAGCCCTGCAACGGACACCGCATTGCCGACCACCAGCGCAATGCCTGCGCGGTGCGCGCCGCGGATGTCCACGACTGCAATGACGGCAGTCAGCAGTGCAATGGCCGTCAGGACTTTCGACAGTCGGTTCGTCATGGAGTGAGGTGCGTCACGCAGCGAGACTGCATCGAAGATGCGGCACGCATCGTGCGCGCAGTTGGTCGCCATCGTATCAGCACGATACGGTACGCCGGTAGCCGGCGTGCTGCCAAGGCATCGCCAACGATGCAGTCGCACTGCAGACCCAAAAACGAAAAACCCCGTGATCCTTTCAGATCACGGGGCTTCGTATTTTGGCGGAGAGGGTGGGATTCGAACCCACGGTACGGGGAAACCGTACGCCTGATTTCGAGTCAGGTACATTCGACCACTCTGCCACCTCTCCTTCCTTACTGCATTTCGCGGTTGGTCGTTTCCGCGAAAGAAAAGATTATAAGACGATCTCTTCGAGGATGACAAGCCCTTTGTGCAAATTATTTTACGAGGGCTTCGAAGGCCTGCGTTACGACGCCTGTGCCGGCGCGTCGATGCGCTCCATGCCACCCATGTACGGACGCAGTGCTTCCGGCACCGTGACCGAACCGTCGGCGTTCTGGTAGTTCTCCAGCACCGCGACGAGCGTGCGGCCAACTGCAAGGCCCGAACCGTTCAGCGTATGCACGAGCTCCGGCTTGCCCTGCGCATTGCGAAAACGCGCCTGCATCCGGCGCGCCTGGAACGCCTCGGTGTTCGAGCAGCTCGAGATCTCGCGATAGGTGTTCTGCGCGGGCAGCCACACTTCGAGATCGAACGTCTTCGCGGCCGAGAAACCCATGTCGCCGGTACACAGCGTGATCACGCGGTACGGCAGGCCGAGCTTCTGCAGAATCGCTTCCGCGTGGCCGACCATCTCGTCGAGGGCCGCATACGATGCTTCCGGCGCGACGACCTGCACCATCTCGACCTTGTCGAACTGATGCTGGCGGATCATCCCGCGCGTGTCGCGGCCGTACGAACCGGCTTCCGAGCGGAAGCACGGGGAATGCGCGGTCAGCTTGATCGGCAGCGCGGCTGCGTCGACGATCGACTCGCGCACGGTGTTCGTCAGCGAGATCTCGGACGTGGAAATCAGGTACTGCGTGACCGTGTTCTCCGCACCGCCCTTCTCGACGCGGAACATGTCGTCCGCGAACTTCGGCAGTTGGCCCGTACCGTAGAGGATCTCCGGATTCACGATGTACGGCGTGTACGTCTCGGTGTAGCCGTGCTGCTGCGTGTGCGTGTCGATCATGAACTGCGCGAGTGCGCGGTGCAGGCGCGCGATCGGGCCGCGCAGCATCGTGAAACGCGCACCGGCGAGCTTCGCGCCCGTCTCGAAATCGAGGCCGAGCGGCGTGCCGACATCGACGTGATCCTTCACCTCGAAGTCGAACTGGCGCGGCGTGCCCCAGCGGCGTGCCTCGACGTTGTCGGCTTCGTCCTTGCCGACCGGCACGCTTTCGTGCGCGACGTTCGGCATGCCCAGCATCAGGTCGGACAGACGCGCCTGGATGTCGCCGAGCTTGGCTTCCGACGCCTTCATGTCGTCGCCGATCCCGCCGACCTCGGCCATCACGGCCGACGTGTCCTCGCCCTTCCCCTTCATCGCGCCGATCTGCTTCGACAGGCTGTTGCGGCGCGCCTGGAGCTCTTCGGTGTGGGTCTGGATCGCGCGGCGTTCCGCTTCGAGAGCGGAGAACGCGGCGACGTCGAGGGTGTAGCCGCGATCGGCGAGGCGCTTCGCGACGCCGTCGAGGTCTTTGCGCAGCAACTGGATGTCGAGCATGGGAGGACTTGGAAAATCGTTGTGTAAGACGGGAATTCTAACGCACCGCGCGGCCGCCACGGCATTGGCCGGACGGACAATGCCGCAAACGGGCGGCGGCCGTGGCAGTATGGCCTTGCCGGGCCGCAACGTCGGCTGCCGGCGAATCGCGGCGCGTCGCACGGTTGCCGATCGCAAATGCCGGTGCCGGCTGGCGGCAAGGGATCGCGCGAAGCGCCGGCTCCGCATCACCGCAACCCCGGGGAACCCGATGGCCATCGAGCTCGACAAGGATGTCCGCGATCGCGCAGTCGCGTCGCTGCAACGCTATTTCACAGAAAACATGGACGAGCCGATCGGCAACATCCAGGCCGGCGCACTGCTGCATTTCTTCATCGAGGACATCGCGCCGGCGATCTACAACCTCGCGATCGCCGACGCGCAGGAACGCCTGCACGCGCGCGTCGCCGAACTCGACATCGAATGTCACGAGGAGCCGTTCGAATACTGGAAGAAACAGCAGCCGGGCCGCAAGCGCTGACGCAGCGGCCGCCGCGCAGGCCCGACCGGCCCACGCGTTGCCGCGTCAGTCCTTCTTGCCGGCCTCACGGTCGAGTTCGCGCAGCCACGCAAGCTTGTCGGCGATCTTCGATTCGAGCCCGCGCGGCACCGGCTGGTACCAGCGCGGCTCGCGCATTCCGTCCGGCAGGTACGTCTCGCCGGCGGCATACGCGTTCGGCTCGTCGTGCGCGTAACGGTACGCATGGCCGTAGCCGAGTTCCTTCATCAGCTTGGTCGGCGCGTTGCGCAGATGCACGGGCACCTCGCGCGACTTGTCCTGCTTCACGAACGCCATCGCCTGGTTGAACGCGTTGTAGCCGGCGTTGCTCTTCGCCGCGCACGCAAGATAGATCACCGCCTGCCCGAGCGCGAGTTCGCCTTCCGGCGAGCCGAGCCGCTCGTAGGTTTCGGCCGCGTCGTTCGCCATCTGCAGCGCGCGCGGATCGGCGAGGCCGATGTCTTCCCACGCCATCCGCACGATGCGCCGCGCGAGATACTTCGGATCGGCGCCGCCGTCGATCATCCGGCAGAACCAGTACAGCGCGCCGTCCGGGCTCGACCCGCGCACCGACTTGTGCAGCGCCGAGATCTGGTCGTAGAAGTTGTCGCCGCCCTTGTCGAAGCGCCGCGCGTTCAGCGTCATCGCGCTGCTGACGAATTCGGCATCGATCGTCGCGGTGCCGGCCGACGTCGCCGCCGTCTGCGCCTGTTCGAGCAGGTTCAGGAAGCGGCGCGCGTCGCCGTCCGCATAGCCGACCAGCGTATCGATCGCCTTGTCGTCGAACGACAGGCCGTCGAGCGCGATTTCCTGCGCGCGCTTCAGCAACTGGCGCATCTCGTCGTCGTCCAGCGACTTCAGCACGTACACCTGCGCCCGCGACAGCAATGCCGAATTGACCTCGAAGCTCGGATTCTCGGTCGTCGCGCCGATGAAGGTCACGAGCCCCGACTCGACGAACGGCAGCAACGCATCCTGCTGCCCCTTGTTGAAGCGGTGGATCTCGTCGACGAACAGGATCGTGTGGCGGCCGGTGCGGTTCAGCGTGTCCCTCGCCTGCTCCATCGACTCGCGGATGTCCTTCACGCCGCCGAGCACCGCGGACAGCGCGATGAACTCGCAGTCGAACGCAAGCGCGGTGAGCCGGGCGAGCGTCGTCTTGCCGACGCCGGGCGGCCCCCACAGGATCATCGAATGCGGCTTGCCCGACTCGAACGCGAGCCGCAGCGGCTTGCCTTCGCCCAGCAAATGCGTCTGGCCGATCACCTCGGCGAGCGTCTTCGGCCGCAGCGCCTCGGCGAGCGGGCGGCGCGGCTCGACTTGAAACAGGTCGGACATGAACCCTCGCTCCACATCAAACGATGGCGGCCGAACCGGCCGCCGGACCCGACATTATGACAGCCGCGCGACGGCACTGCCGCGCCCGGTGCCCGCGCCCGGTGCCCGCGCCCGGAAACAACACGGGCCTGCCGTCACCGGCAGGCCCGTTGCGCAAGAGCGGCGCGCGGCGCCGGTCAGCCGGTGATCACGTCGGCGCCCTTCGGCACCACGAACTTGAACGTATCGCCCTTCAGCGGCGGGTTCGTCTGGATGTTCGTGAAGGTCAGCAGCGTGACGTTGCCGAACACGTCGTGCAGTTCCATCGCGGCGAGCGTGCCGTTCCGGAAACCGATGCCGATCCGCTGGAACTGCGTGTCCTGCGCCTTCGGCAACATCTCGAGCCACTCGATGCCGCCCTTCTCGCCGGCATCGCGCAGCGTGTAGTTCTTGTCGAGATCGTTGCTGCCGAACAGGATCGCGGCGGGGCTCGCGCCCAGCGCGCCGTTCAGCTTGCGCTCGGTGACCTGGTTCAGGTCGCGGTCGTACACGTAGAGCTTGTCGCCGTCGGCCTGCAGCACCTGCTGGTACGGCTTCTGGTACGTCCAGATGAACTTGCCGGGACGCGCGAACACGAACGTGCCGCTCGAATTGTCGGTGGGCTTCGGTGCGGCCTGCGCGGCGCTCGCGCCCTTGGCCGGCGCCTTGACGATCTGCTGCGTGAAATCGCCCTTCGCCGAACGCACCTGCGACACGAAGGCCTTCAGCTGCTCGGTACCGCCCGCGAACGCGTGCGTCGCCGCGAGCATCAGCGATGCGCCGGCGAGCGCCGCGCCGAGCCAGCGCCGCGTCGAACGAAGGGAAGGGGCGAACGAAAGTTGCTGCATGATGCGGTTTTCTCCCTGGGTGGCCGGCGCTGCGGGCGCCGCGGACTCATTCCGCGTCGCGCGCCGGCACAAGAATTTCGCGGTTGCCGCTCGACGACATCGCCGACACGAGCCCCGACTGTTCCATCTGCTCGAGCAGCCGCGCCGCGCGGTTGTAGCCGATCCGCAGATGACGCTGCACGAGCGAGATCGACGCGCGGCGGTTCTTGATGACGATCTCGACCGCCTGGTCGTACAGCGGATCAGACTCGTCGCCGCCTTCACCGGTTCCCGCGCCGGCCGAGCCCTCGTCGCCGTCGGCGGTGCCGCCTTCGAGCAGGCCCTCGACGTAGTTCGGTTCGCCGTGCTCCTTGAGCTTCTCGACGACGCGATGCACTTCGTCGTCGGCGACGAACGCGCCGTGCACGCGCACCGGCAGCCCGGTGCCGGGCGCCAGATACAGCATGTCGCCCATCCCGAGCAGCGATTCGGCGCCCATCTGGTCGAGAATCGTGCGCGAGTCGATCTTCGACGACACCTGGAACGCGATCCGCGTCGGCACGTTCGC
Organism: Burkholderia arboris; assembly: GCF_902499125.1. GTDB lineage: Bacteria > Pseudomonadota > Gammaproteobacteria > Burkholderiales > Burkholderiaceae > Burkholderia > Burkholderia arboris. The sequence goes on along the minus strand of NZ_CABVPX010000039.1, from coordinate 52,883 downwards.
CTTGATCAGGCCCGTGATCACGTCGACGGACGGACGCTGCGTCGCGAGGATCAGGTGGATGCCGGCCGCGCGCGCCTTCTGCGCGATCCGCGCGATCAGTTCCTCGACCTTCTTGCCGACGACCATCATCAGGTCGGCCAGCTCGTCGATCACGACGACGATGTTCGGCAGGCGGCCGAGCGGCTCCGGATCCTCGGGCGTCAGGCTGAACGGATTCGGGATCTTCTCCTCGCGCTTCGCCGCGTCGTCGATCTTGTTGTTGTAGCCGGCGAGGTTACGCACGCCGAGCTTGCTCATCAGCTTGTAGCGGCGCTCCATCTCCGCGACCGTCCAGTTCAGCGCATGGCCGGCCTGGCGCATGTCGGTGACGACCGGGCACAGCAGGTGCGGAATGCCTTCGTAGACGCTCATTTCGAGCATCTTCGGATCGATCAGGATCAGGCGCACCTGTTCGGCGGTGGCCTTGTACAGCAGCGACAGGATCATCGCGTTGATCCCGACCGACTTGCCCGAACCGGTCGTGCCGGCCACCAGCAGGTGCGGCATCTTCGCGAGATCCGCGCACACCGGCTTGCCGCCGATGTCCTTGCCGAGGCTCAGCGTCAGCGCCGACGACGCGGCCGCGTACACCTCGGAACCGATGATCTCGGACAGGTGCACGGTCTGGCGGCGCTGGTTCGGCAGCTCGAGCGCCATGTAGTTCTTGCCGGGGATCGTCTCGACGACGCGGATCGACACGAGCGACAGCGAGCGCGCGAGATCCTTCGCGAGGTTGACGATCTGGCTGCCCTTCACGCCGGTAGCCGGCTCGATCTCGTAGCGCGTGACGACCGGGCCCGGATACGCGGCGACGACGCTCGCCTCGACGCCGAAGTCCTTCAGCTTCTTCTCGATCAGGCGCGACGTGAATTCGAGCGTATCGGCGGAAATCGCTTCCTGCGTCTTCGGCGCGGGGTCGAGCAGCGACACCGGCGGCAGCGTCGAATCGCCCGGCAGGTCGGTGAACAGCGGCACCTGGCGCTCGCGCTCGACGCGCTCGGATTTCGCCGGCGTGACGACCGGCGGCACGATCGTCACCGGCTCGTGATCCTCGATGCGCACGCGCTCCTCTTCGACCTTGCCTTCGCGGCGCACGGCCGCGGCCTCGCCGAGCTTGCGGTCGCGCTCGGCCTCGCGGCGCAGCTTCGCGACGTTGACGGCGGACAGGATCGCGCCGCCGACGCGCTCGGCGACCGACAGCCACGAGAAGCGGAAATACAGCGACAGGCCGATCGCGAGCGCGATCAGCAGCAGCAGCGTGCCGCCCGTGAAGCCGAACGCATGCGACATCGCGCCCGCGACGGCCTCGCCGACGACGCCGCCCGGCGCGCGCGGCAACTGCACCTTCAGCGACCACATGCGCAGCGCCTCGATGCCGTCGCACGCGAGCACGACCAGCACGAACGCAAAGATTTCGGTGAGCCAGCCGATCGGCCGCTCGGGTTCGTCGGGAATCGCCTCGTGGCGCGTGATGCGACGGTAGTTCGCGGCGATGCGCCGCCCGAGCGGCACGATCAGCCAGTAGGCCGACAGGCCGAACAGCAGCAGGATGATGTCGGCCGTCCACGCGCCGACGCGGCCGGCCCAGTTCGAGATGTGATCGACCTGGGCGGCGTGCGTCCAGCTCGGATCGCGCCGGCTGTAGCTCAGCAGGGCCATCACCAGAAACGCACAGAGCGCAACCTGGAGAATCCAGCGGATCTCCGTAAGGAGCTTCGACATCCGGTGCGGCAACGCCTGTGCCTGGGCGGAATAAGGAGCTTTTGCCATGAATCCGTATAAAGAGGACGGGCTGCGGGCCCGCCTGTCGTTCGATCCCGCATATTGTAAGCGCTGCACCGGGCCGCCAAGTGTAAATGACGGTTACATAACGGGGCCGGGGTCAGGCCGGCGCGCCGGATGCGCTTCGCAGCCGCCCTTTCGCTCCGGTCCGACCGGCCGTCGGGCGCCGCCGGTCCGCCACCGCGATTCGGCGCCGCGCCCCGCCGTGCACGTGCGGCAACGCGCCGCCGCGCGCCCTGCTCGCCCAGCATGCGCGGCCGTTGCACCGCGCGACACTATCGCCGCGATTGAAACTCTCGTTCGGCAACGCAGCAACGGGACCTTTATAATGCGCGTCTGATACCCATCTATGACGGCATCCCGGTCACTCCGGATCGTACGGCGAGCCCTACCCCGCCCGCCGCGGCCGCCTTTTACGGATTCGCACATGTCCACGCCCAAACACGCCAAAGTCCTGATTCTCGGTTCCGGCCCCGCCGGCTACACGGCTGCCGTCTATGCAGCACGCGCCAACCTGTCCCCGGTGCTGATCACCGGCATCGCACAGGGCGGCCAGCTGATGACCACGACCGATGTCGAAAACTGGCCGGCTGACGCAAAAGGCGTGCAGGGTCCGGAGCTGATGGCACGCTTCCTCGAGCACGCCGAGCGCTTCAACACCGAAATCGTCTTCGACCATATCCACACGGCGAAGCTGCACGAGCAGCCGATCCGCCTGATCGGCGACTCGGGCGAATACACGTGCGACTCGCTGATCATCGCGACCGGCGCGTCGGCCCAGTATCTCGGCCTGCCGTCCGAAGAACTGTTCATGGGCAAGGGCGTGTCGGCCTGCGCGACCTGCGACGGCTTCTTCTATCGCGGCCAGGAAGTCGCGGTGATCGGCGGCGGCAACACGGCCGTCGAGGAAGCGCTCTACCTGACGGGCATCGCGAAGAAGGTCACGGTGATCCATCGCCGCGACAAGTTCCGCGCGGAGCCGATCCTGATCGACCGCCTGCTGGAGAAGGAAAAGGAAGGCGTCGTCGACATCAAGTGGGATCACGTGCTCGACGAAGTGACGGGCGAGGATTCGGGCGTCACGGGCCTGCGCATCAAGAACGTGAAGACCGGCGCGACGGAAGACCTCGCGGTGCAGGGCGTGTTCGTCGCGATCGGCCACAAGCCGAACACCGACCTGTTCCAGGGCCAGCTCGAGATGAAGGACGGCTACATCCTGACGAAGAGCGGCCTGCACGGCAACGCGACGTCGACGAGCGTCGCCGGCGTGTTCGCTGCAGGCGACGTGCAGGACAACGTGTATCGCCAGGCGATCACGAGCGCGGGCACGGGCTGCATGGCCGCACTCGACGCGCAACGCTACCTCGAAAGCCTGCACGACAAGAAGTAAGCCGCGAGCCTTGCCGCGCCGGGCGCTACAATGGCGTCCGCTGCCGCGAAGCGGGCTCGACCGGAAAGCCGCTGCCGCCGTGCAGCGGCTTTTTTTTGCCCGCGCGCCCGAACGCGCCTGCCCTGCTACCGAATCATGGCGAAGAACCAGCCCCATCCGAGCGATCCCGCGAAGCGGAAGATCGCTGCCCGTCCCGCGAACCCCGCGCCGGCCGCTCCGCCGCCCGCGCCCGATCCGGCCGCGTTGCGCGGCCAGGGCCTCGCGGGCCTCGGCGCGTTGCGCAAGTCGCTGCAAGGCGAAGCCGACCGCCGCGAACGCGCGCGCGTCGAAACCGCGAAAGCCGAGCGCAAGGCGGAAGCCGACGCGAACCTGTTCCGCAACGAAATCGGCTCGATCCGGCCGCTGAACGCTCCGCCGCGCGCGTCGGCGGGCCGCACGCCGCCGGACCCGGTGCCGAAGCAGACGCAGCGCGACGAGGAAGCCGTGCTGAACGCGACGCTGTCCGACGAATTCGATCCCGAGACGCTGCTCGACAGCGACGACTCGCTGTACTACCACCGCCCCGGCATCAGCCGCGACGTCGTGCGCAAGCTGCGCAGCGGCGCGTGGATCGTGCAGGCGCAGATCGACTTGCACGGAATGCGGCGCGACGAGGCACGCGATGCGCTCGCCGAATTCATCCGCGAAGCCGGCAAGAAGGGGCTGCGCTGCCTGCGCGTGATCCACGGCAAGGGGCTCGGCTCGATCGGCAAGGAGCCCGTGCTGAAAGGCAAGGTGCGCGCGTGGCTCGTGCAGAAGGAAGAAGTGATCGCGTTCTGCGAAGCGCGCGGCAACGACGGCGGTGCCGGCGCGGTGCTCGTGCTGCTGCAGCCGCATGCGGCGCCGGCCGAGCGGGGGCCGCGTGCCGCATCCTAGGCTGACGCTCGCGATCGCGGTATTGGAGGCGATCGCCACGCTGGCCTTCGCGATTTCGGGTTTCATCGAGGCGCGCAAGAACCGCCTCGATTCGGTCGGCACGTTCGTCGTCGCGCTCGCGACCGCGTTCGGCGGCGGCACGCTGCGCGACATCCTGCTCGAGCGCCGGCCATTCTACTGGGTCGTGCACGACGACTACGTGATCGCGATCTTCGTGCTCGCGCTGTTCGCGCCGTTCGTGCTGCGAATGCTGTCGCGGCTGTCGGCCGAACGGCTGCTGCTGATCGCCGATGCGATCGGGCTCGGCATCTTCAGCATCTCCGGCACGGCCATCGCGCTCGACGCCGAGATGCCGCGCTTCATCGCGGTGATGATGGGCGTGATCACCGGTGTGGTCGGCGGAATCGTCCGCGACGTGCTGTGCAACGACATCCCGCTGATCCTGCGCGATTCGCGGCCGTACGCGACCTGCGCATTCGTCGGCTGCTGGTTCTACCTGCTGCTCGTGTGGCTGCAGTTCGACTCGGTATACAGCGTGCTGCTCGCGACCGGCTTCATCCTCGTCGCGCGGCTCGCGACGTTCAAGTTCGACGTGCGGCTGCCGCACTGATCGCCATGACCGCGGCCACGTCAGCCGCATCGCCGAAACAAAAAAGGGGCCGTTCGACACGGCCCCTTTCTCCAACGCTCGGCGTAACCGCCGCTTTACGCGATCCGCTCTTCCGACGCCGGATCGAACAGCACGGCCTTCGACACGTCGAACAACAGCGACTGCGTCTGCCCCGGCTGCGGGTTCGCGGCCGGATGCACGCGGCTCACGATCCGCTTGCCGTTCACCTGTGCGAACACGTGCGTGTCCGGCCCGGTCGGCTCGGTCACGTCGACGCGCACGTCGATCGGCTGCAGCTTCGACGCCTCGCCGTGGTGCGCGTTGCGCGCGTCGGTGATGCGCTCCGGGCGCAGCCCGAGGATCACCTCGCGGCCGACGTGGCCGTTCATCCGTTTCGCGTCGAACGGCAGGTTCAGCGCGCTGCGCGCGAGGCCCGTGTCGATCTCGAGCGCGATCCCGCTGCCCTGCTCGACCAGCTTGCCGTTGATGAAGTTCATCGGCGGCGCGCCGATGAAGCCCGCGACGAACAGGTTCGACGGCGAATCGTAGATCTCCTGCGGCGCGCCGAACTGCTGGACTACGCCGTCCTTCATCACCGCGATCCGGTCGCCGAGCGTCATCGCCTCGATCTGGTCGTGCGTCACGTAGACGATCGTCGTGCCGAGGCGCTGGTGCAGCAGCTTGATTTCCGCGCGCATCTCGATGCGCAGCTTCGCGTCGAGGTTCGACAGCGGCTCGTCGAACAGGAACAGCGACGGATCGCGCGCGAGCGCACGGCCCATCGCGACGCGCTGGCGCTGGCCGCCGGACAGCTGGCCCGGCTTGCGGTCGAGCAGGTGCTGGATCTGCAGCATCTGCGACACGCGGTCGACGATCTGCTGCTGCTCGTTCTTCGGCACCTTGCGGATGTTCAGGCCGAACGAGATGTTCTCGCGCACCGTCATCGACGGATACAGCGCGTACGACTGGAACACCATCGCGATGTCGCGATCCTTCGGCGACAGGTCGTTGACGACCTTGCCGTCGATGCAGATCTCGCCGCTCGTGACCGTCTCGAGCCCGGCGATCATGTTGAGCAGCGTCGATTTCCCGCAGCCCGACCCGCCGACCAGGATCAGGAACTGTCCGTCCTCGATCTCGATGTCGACACCCTTCAGGACCGGCACCCCGTTCGGGTAGGTCTTGTACACGTCACGGATGGAAAGGCTTGCCATGCTGTGAATCCTCTGTCTCGTCTCGCGCGGCGCACTCGGGCGCCGCGTCGGGTTCGTTTCGATGCGCCGCGCGTCGTGCGCGGCCGGTTCGTCGTATCGGATAAAGCCGCGCTTACCCCTTCACCGCGCCCGCCGTCAGCCCGCGCACGAAGTAGCGGCCGGCGACGATGTAGACGAGCAGCGTCGGCAGTGCGGCGATGATCGCGCCGGCCATGTCGACGTTGTACTCCTTCACGCCCGTCGACGTGTTGACGAGGTTGTTCAGCGCCACCGTGATCGGCATCGAATCGACGCCGGAGAACACGATCCCGAACAGGAAGTCGTTCCAGATCTGCGTGAATTGCCAGATCAGGCACACCATGAAGATCGGCAGCGACACCGGCAGCAGGATCTTCGTGAAGATCGTGAAGAAGCCCGCGCCGTCGATGCGCGCGGCCTTCACGAGTTCGGCCGGCACGCTCACGTAGAAGTTGCGGAAGAACATCGTCGTGAACGCGATCCCGTACACGACGTGCACGAACACGAGGCCCGGAATCGTGTTGGCGAGGCCCAGCATCCCCTGCAGGCGCGCCATCGGCAGCAGGATCACCTGGAACGGGATGAAGCAGCCGACCAGCATCATCGTGAACAGCGCGTCCGCGCCGCGAAAGCGCCAGTGCGTGAGCACGTAGCCGTTGAACGCGCCGATCAGCGACGAGATCAGCACGGCCGGGATCACCATCTGCAGCGAGTTCAGGAAGAACGGCTTCATCCCGTCGCAGCGCACGCCGGTACAGGCGCCGCTCCACGCCTTCACCCACGGGTCGATGGTCCACGTGGTGGGCGGCGTCAGCAGGTTGCCGGTGCGCAGCTGGTCGAGATCCTTGAACGACGTCGACAGCATCACGTAGATCGGGAACAGGAAATACAGCGCGAACAGGATCAGTGCCGCATAGATCACTGCCCGGCTGATCGTCATCTTAGGCTGCATTGCGGGTGCTCCTCGATTCCATATACATCAGCGGCACCAGCACCGCGACCACGGTCGCGAGCATCATCACCGAGGACGCCGCGCCGAGCCCGAGCTGGCCGCGGTTGAACGAAAACGTGTACATGAACATGGCCGGCAGCGACGACGACGTGCCGGGGCCGCCTGCCGTCAGTGCAACGACGAGGTCGAAGGTCTTGATCGTGATGTGGCAGAGGATCAGCAGCACCGAGAAGAACACCGGGCGCATGCTCGGGATCACGATCTTGCGGTAGATGGTCGGCAGCGTCGCGCCGTCCACCTGCGCGGCCTTGAAGATTTCCGCATCGACACCGCGCAACCCCGCGAGGAACAGCGCCATCACGAAGCCGGTCGACTGCCACACGGCCGCGATCACCACGCAGAAGATCGCCTTGTCCGGATCGTCGAGCCAGCCGAACGAGAAACTCGTCCAGCCCCAGTCGTGCATCACCTTCTCGAGGCCGAGGCCCGGGTTCAGGATCCACTGCCACGCGGTGCCGGTCACGATGAACGACAGCGCCATCGGGTACAGGAAGATCGCGCGCAGCGCGCCTTCGTTGCGGATCCGCTGGTCGAGCAGGATCGCGAGGAACAGCCCGAGCGAGACGCAGACCACGATGAACGGGATCCCGAACCAGCCGAGGTTCGCGGCGGAGGTCCACCACACGTCGTTCTGGAACAGGTCCGAGTAACGGCCGAAGCCGTCGAATTCGTAGTTCGGCAACAGTCGCGAGTTGGTCAGCGACAGATAGCCGGTAATCAGGATGAAGCCGTAGATGAACACCACGGCGATCGCGACGCTCGGCGCAAGCACGAGCTTCGGGATCCAGCGATCGGCGAAGGCCGACATCGGCGACGTACGCCGTGCGGCGGCAGCGCCGGATCCGTTTCCGCTAAGAGGGGCAGCCACTTGATTCGACTCCTGGAACGAGGGCGACGCAGGCCGGGCCGGCGCCAGGTACGGCACGGGCCCGCGGGCGAGCCCGTTTGCTGCACATGCAAAAACGCCCGGCCGATGAAGCGCTTCCGGCCGGGCGCCTGTCGCGCGTTACTTGACCTTCGCGGCCTTCGCGAGCGCGGCGACCGCGCTCTTCGAATCCTGCTGCGAGTTCATGAACTTCGTCACGACGTCCGTGATCGCGCCGGCGGTCGCGTCGCTTTGCGCCATCCCGTGCGCGAGCGACGGGACGAAGCCGCCCGACTTGATCGCGGTCTGCTCGTCGGCATACGACTTCTTCGCGCAGTCGTCGAACTTGTCCATCTTCACGCCGAGACGCACCGGCACCGAACCCTTCAGCAGGCTGAACTGCTCCTGGAAGTCCGGCGTCATGATCGTCTTCGCGAGCGCGAGCTGGCCCGGCGTCGCCGCCTTCTCGCCCTTCTGCTGGAAGAACACGAACGAATCGACGTTGAACGTGTACGCATTCGCCGTGCCCGGCACCGGTGCGCAGATGTAGTCCTTGCCCGACTTCTTGCCGGCGTTCTCGAACTCGCCCTTCGCCCAGTCGCCCATGAACTGCATGCCGGCCTTGCCGTTGATGACCATCGCGGTCGCGAGGTTCCAGTCGCGGCCGTTACGGCCCGTGTCGAAGTAGCCCTGGATCTTGCGCACCGTGTCGAACACCGACAGCATCTGCGGCGACGTCAGCGTCGCCTGGTCGAGGTCGACCAGCGCCTTCTTGTAGAACGCCGGGCCCTGCGACAGCACGACGTCTTCCCACAGCGTCAGGTCCTGCCACGGCTGGCCGCCCATCGCGACCGGCTGGATGCCCGCGGCCTTCAGCTTGTCGGCCACCGCGAAGAATTCGGGCCAGGTGGTCGGCACCTTCGCGCCGACCTTGTCGAGCGCGGCCTTGTTGATGTACAGCCAGTTCACGCGGTGCACCGAGAACGGTGCGGCGACGGTATGGCCCTTGTACTTGATGATCTTGTCGATTTCCGGCGGCAGGTTCTGCTTCCAGTCGCCGGCGGCGGAATCGATGTTGACGAGCACGCCCTGGTCGGCCCAGTCCTGGATCAGCGGGCCCTTGATCTGCGCGGCCGACGGTGCGTCGCCGCTGATCACCTTGGTCTTCAGTGCCGTCATCGCCGCGGCGCCGGCGCCGCCCGCGACCGCGAAATCCTTCCACACGTAGCCCTGCTTCTGCACGTCGTCCTTCAGCACGCCGACGGCCTTCGACTCGCCACCCGAGGTCCACCAGTGCAGCACGGTTACATTCTCGGCTGCCTGCGCCGCCACGGCGCCAGCCATCAGACCCGCGGCGCAGAGCGCACCCATGATCGAGCGAACTTTCATTACTTATCTCCTCCAGACTGAATCAACTCGTGAGGTTCCCTGACCGGGAACCGGCTTCTTGATAACGACGGGGAAATCGAGCCGCGGGACGCATGCAGCGTACGGGCCGATGACCGGCCGGGCTCTTACAGAAAGCGTGAATCGAGATTCAACGGCGTGTCTCCTCTTTGTGTTTCTGGCCCGCCGCGATGCTGCGACGCGAGCCCGGGGCCGACGGCGCGCTGACGATGCGCGCCGCCAATGTCCGATAACATTCGGCACAAGGCGCTCCCGAAGGCGAAGCTCGCGCAGCTCATCGGCCGCACATCTTTTTTTCTTCGCCCAGGTGCTACCCCTTGCGGCGGATTGTAGTTAAACTACAATTCAGTGTCAAAAATATTTTTATCGCACTACGGATCGCTTCCCAGCACCCCCAACACGGCGGAGACACATGCATACCGATTCCAGCTTTACCTTCGTACTTTTCGGCGGCACCGGCGATCTGTCGATGCGCAAGATCCTGCCCGCGCTATTCGAAGCGCACCGCGCGAACATGCTCGCGTCGAGCGGCCGGATCGTGGCCGTGGCGCGGCACGAATCGGATCGGGCGGCCTATCTCGAATGGGTCGATACGCACGTGAAGCCGCATGCGGCGAAGGCCTCCGGTAAGGCGTTCGACGACGCCGCGTGGAAGTCCTTCCTCGATCGCATCGAATACGTGAAGCTCGACCTCGGCCGCGCGGAAGACTACGTCGTGCTGCGCGACGCGATCGCGGCGCTGCCCGGCATCCGCGTGTTCTATCTGGCGACGGGCCCGTCGCTGTTCGTGCCGATCTGCAAGGCACTCGCGTCGGTCGGCCTGAACGAAGGCGCGCGCATCGTGCTCGAGAAGCCGCTCGGCTATGACCTGAAATCGTCGAACGCGATCAACGATGCGGTGGGCGAGATCTTCGCGGAAGGCCAGATCTACCGGATCGACCACTACCTCGGCAAGGAGCCGGTGCAGAACCTGCTCGCGCTGCGCTTCGGCAACGCGCTGTTCGAGCCGCTGTGGCGCCGCGAATGGGTCGAGAGCATCCAGATCACGATTGCCGAGGAGCTCGGCGTCGAGGCGCGCGGCGATTTCTACGACAATACCGGCGCGCTGCGCGACATGGTGCAGAACCACCTGTTGCAACTGCTGTCGATCGTCGCGATGGAGCCGCCGCATTCGATGGATTCCGACTCGGTGCGCGACGAGAAGCTGCGCGTGCTGCGCGCGCTGAAACCCGTCGATCCGCGCGATATCGGCAAGGTGGCCGTGCGCGGCCAGTATCATGCGGGCGTGATCAAGGGCGCGCAGGTGCCGGCCTACGCGACCGAGCCGGGCGTGAAGCCCGACAGCCAGACCGAAACCTTCGTCGCACTGAAGGTCGAGATCGAGAACTGGCGCTGGGCCGGCGTGCCGTTCTTCCTGCGCACCGGCAAGCGTCTCGCCGACCGCGTCGCGGAGATCGTCGTCAATTTCCGCCCGGTGCCGCACTCGGCGCTGGGCCCCACTGCGCTGCGCCCCGGCTCGAACCGCCTCGTGATCCGGCTGCAGCCGAACGAGACGATCCGCCTGTACTGCCTCGCGAAGCAGCCCGGCGAAGGGATGAACCTCGCGAGCGTGCACCTCGACCTCGCGTTCGACCAGTTCTTCAAGGAAGGGCAGATGGAGGCGTACCAGCGCCTGCTGCTCGACGTGATCAACGGCCGGCTCGCCCTCTTCGTGCGACGCGACGAACAGGAAGCCGCATGGCGCTGGGTCGAGCCTATCCTGAACGAATGGGCGCGCACGCTGAAGCCGCCGAAGCCGTACGCGGCGGGCACCTGGGGGCCGGCCGCGGCGAGCGCGATGCTCGCGCAGCACGACACCTGCTGGCTCGAAGAAGAAAACTGATGCAAAAACCGTTGCCGCGCGCGCCACCGTCCGCGGCAACGTGCCCCACGATTCGTACGATTTGAACAGACAAAGCAGTCCGGAGGAGATGTGATCGAGATTCACGCTTTCGACACCCAGGAAGCGCAAAGCGAAGCGCTCGCGCGCGCCGTCGGCGAGGCGCTGCGCGCCGCGCTCGCCGGCCCCGCGCGCCCGACGCTCGCGGTGTCCGGCGGCACGAGCCCGCGCCCGTTCCTGCACACGCTGTCGCACGCGGCGCTCGACTGGGCCGGCGTCGACGTCACGCTGGTCGACGACCGCTGGGTGCCGGAGGACGACGCGGCCAGCAACGCGCAGCTCGTGCGCGACACGCTGCTGCAACACGCGGCGGCCCCTGCCCGCTTCCTGCCGCTCGTCGACACGCGCAGCACGCTCGACGCGCATGTCGCCGCGCTGAACGCGAACGCCGACTACCGCGTGCCGACCATCGCCGTGCTCGGCATGGGCGAAGACGGCCACACCGCGTCGATCTTCGCCGACGCGCCCGAATGGGACCACGCGATCGCGACACAAGCACGTTTCGTCGCCGTCCATCCGGGCGCCGCGCCGCATGCGCGCGTGAGCTATTCGCTCGATGCGCTGAAGCGCGTCGACCGGTTGTTCCTGCTGATCGCGGGCGCTCGCAAGCGCGAGGTGCTCGACGCCGCGGCCGCGTCGCTGCAGAAGAACGCGATTTCCCAACTGGCCAACGACAAGGGGACCCAGCTCGATGTCTACTGGTGCGCAAAGTAAGGCGGTCGTCGCGGGTCAGCATGCCGACGGTCCGCGCCTGCTCGCGGACGTCGGCGGCACCAACGCGCGCTTCGCGCTGGAAACCGGCCCGGGCGAAATCACGCAGATTCGCGTGTATCCCGGCGCCGACTATCCGACGCTCACCGACGCGATCCGCAAGTACCTGAAGGACGTGAAGATCAGCCGCGTGAACCACGCGGCGATCGCAATCGCCAATCCGGTCGACGGCGACCAGGTCACGATGACCAACCACGACTGGAGCTTTTCGATCGAGGCGACGCGCCGTGCGCTCGGCTTCGACACGCTGCTCGTCGTCAACGATTTCACCGCGCTCGCGATGGCGCTGCCGGGCCTGACCGACGCACAGCGCGTGCAGGTCGGCGGCGGCACGCGCCGCCAGAACAGCGTGATCGGGCTGCTCGGGCCCGGCACCGGCCTCGGCGTATCGGGGCTGATTCCGGCCGACGACCGCTGGATCGCGCTCGGCAGCGAAGGCGGCCACGCGTCGTTCGCGCCGCAGGACGAGCGCGAGGACCTGGTGCTGCAGTACGCGCGCAAGAAGTTTCCGCACGTGTCGTTCGAACGCGTGTGCGCGGGCCCCGGCATGGAGATCATCTATCGTGCGCTCGCCGCGCGCGACAAGAAGCGTGTCGCCGCGACCGTCGACACGGTCGAGATCGTCGAGCGCGCGCATGCGGGCGACGCCCTCGCGCTCGAGACGGTCGAATGCTTCTGCGGGATTCTCGGCGCGTTCGCGGGCAGCGTCGCGCTGACGCTCGGCTCGCTCGGCGGCGTGTACATCGGCGGCGGCGTCGCGCTGAAGCTCGGCGAACTGTTCACGCGCTCGTCGTTCCGCGCGCGCTTCGAGGCGAAGGGCCGCTTCACGCACTACCTCGAGAACATCCCGACCTACCTGATCACCGCCGAATACCCGGCGTTCCTCGGCGTGTCGGCGATTCTCGCCGAGCAGTTGTCGAACCGCTCGGGCGGGGCGTCGTCGGCCGTGTTCGAACGGATCCGCCAGATGCGCGACGCGCTGACGCCGGCCGAGCGCCGCGTGGCCGATCTCGCGCTGAACCATCCGCGCTCGATCATCAACGACCCGATCGTCGATATCGCGCGCAAGGCCGACGTGAGCCAGCCGACCGTGATCCGCTTCTGCCGTTCGCTCGGCTGCCAGGGGCTGTCGGACTTCAAGCTGAAGCTCGCCACCGGCCTGACCGGCACGATCCCGATGAGCCACAGCCAGGTGCATCTCGGCGACACGGCCACCGACTTCGGCGCAAAGGTGCTCGACAACACGGTGTCCGCGATCCTGCAGTTGCGCGAGCACCTGAATTTCGAGCACGTCGAGAACGCGATCGAGATCCTGAACGGCGCGCGGCGCATCGAGTTTTACGGTCTCGGCAACTCGAACATTGTCGCGCAGGACGCGCACTACAAGTTCTTCCGCTTCGGCATCCCGACGATCGCGTACGGCGACCTGTACATGCAGGCCGCATCGGCCGCGCTGCTCGGCAAGGGTGACGTGATCGTCGCGGTGTCGAAGTCGGGGCGCGCGCCCGAGCTGCTGCGCGTGCTCGACGTCGCGATGCAGGCCGGCGCGAAGGTGATCGCGATCACGTCGAGCAACACGCCGCTCGCGAAGCGCGCAACCGTCGCGCTCGAAACCGACCACATCGAGATGCGCGAGTCGCAACTGTCGATGATCTCGCGGATCCTGCATCTGCTGATGATCGACATCCTCGCGGTTGGCGTCGCGATCCGTCGCGCATCGACGAACGGCGAGGTGCCCGAGGCGGTTGCGCAAGCGAAGGCGCGCGCAAGCGACGACGAAACGGCCGACGTGCTCGACTGGCTGAGCCACGGCGCCTCGCCGGCGGCGAAGGACGTCGCGCGGGACTGAGGCGCGGTGCGGCGTCAGCCGCTTCCTGCGCCTCAAAGAAAAACGCCACCGCGCGCGATGCGCCGGTGGCGTTTTTCTTTGAGTGGCGAGGCTGGCGTTTCAAGCCCCCGCTTTCACCGGCCGGCCGTGCCAGCGCAGCACGAGGTAGCGGCCACCGAAACACAGCACGCCCGACACGCCGATCGTCACGCCCATCGCGAACGGCGTGCCGTCCGCGAGTGCGCCGATCGCGACGCTCGCGAGCGCGCCGAGCGCGAGCTGCATCGCGCCGAACACGGCGGCCGACGCGCCCGCGTTGTGCGGATAGCGGTGCATGAGGTCGGTCGTGCAGTTCGCGGACAGGATCCCAACCACGCCGACGACGAAGAACAGGCACACGACGATCGACCACAGCCCGCCCCACCCGGTCAGCGCGACGAACGCCACCGCGAGCGACGCGATGGCGCTCACGAGCGATGCGGCCGCGATGATGCGCAGCGAGCCGATGCGGCCGACGAGGCGCGTGTTCGCGAAGTTGCCGATCATGATCCCGACGACGTTCAGGCCGAACAGCAGCCCGTAGTGCTGCGGCGATACGTGGAAATACTCGATGTACACGAACGGCGTCGCCGTGATGTACGAGAACATGGCCGCGAACGCCATCCCGCCGCACAGCATGTGCCCCCACGCGACGGGGTCCGACAGGATGCGCCCGTACGACGCGAACGACGCGAGCACGGCCGTGCTCTTGCGCCGCTCCTTCGGCCAGGTTTCGGGCACGCGCAGGTAGGCAGTCGCCGCGCAGATCGCGCCGAACACGGCCAGCACGACGAACACGCCGCGCCAGCCCGAAAAGCGCAGGATCTGGCCGCCGATCAGCGGCGCGAGCAGCGGCCCGACCGCGGTGACGATCGCGACCATCGACAGCACCTTCGCCGCGTCGCTCGGCTCATGCGCGTCGCGTGCGATCGCGCGCGCGAGCACCGACGCGGCGCCGGCGCCGAGCGCCTGCAGGAAACGCACGACGATCAGCATGTCGATCGAGCCCGACACGAAGCAGCCGATGCTCGCGAGCGTGAACAGCGCGATGCCGCCGAGCAGCACGGGGCGGCGGCCCCACGTATCGGACAGCGGGCCGTACAGCAGCATGCCGACCGAGAAGCCGGCCATGAAGCTCGTCAGCGTGCGCTGCGCGGCGCCGGGGCTGACGGAAAAACCGTCGGCGATCGACGGCAGGCTCGGCAGGTACATGTCGGTGGCGATCGGCCCGCAGGCCGCGAGCGCGCCGAGCAACAGGATCAGCCGGGCATCGGGCCGGCGCCGGACGACGTGAGACATGGGTATCCGGAATGGAGCCCGCGCGCATCGGGGCGCGCGTGGCGGTGAAGACGGGAGGCCGCGCCGCAAGCGGTGCGTTCAGGCCCATGATTGTACGCGCAACTTGTTTGCGCGCCTTGGGCCGCGTGCGGCGGCACGCCGCGAAACTCCGGCGCAACGCATGTGCCGCGCGGGATTGCGGGCGGATTCGATTAAGCTTGCGGCTTCCCGCCCTTCTCGTCTGATCAATTCGACGTACGACCGAACCGATGACCGCCTTCCTGCTGATCTGGAGCCCCAAGAAATGGCCGTGGCCCGAGCTGCCCGACGTCGCCGCGCGCGTGAAGGCGGGCGAGGCCGTGCATGACGTGTGGGGCTGCGGCTTCGCGCGCAGCATCCTGCCGGGCGACCGCGTGTTCCTGCACCGCGTCGCGAAGGAGCCCAAGGGCGTGTTCGGCTCCGGCTACGTGACGCGCGCGCCGTACGAGGTGCCCGATCCGTCGACGAAGCGCGGCTACCGGCTGTGCATCGACTTCGTCTACGACTGGCTGGTCGACGCGCACCAGGAGGTCGTGATCGCGCGCGACGCGCTGCGCGTCCACCCGTATTCGGTACAGACCTGGGATGCGCAGACGTCCGGCACGTCGATCAAGCCGATGGTCGAAGGTCCGCTCGAGAAACGCTGGGCCGAGCTGACCGGCAAGCGCAAGCCGCCGCGCTAGCCGGGCCGGGTGCCGGACCGAATCCGGCCCTCGTTTCCGGTCGATGCCGCTCCCCACGCGCCGAAAGGCCGCACAAGCGCTGACGGGCCCGCCGCGCGCGTCTCCGGTACAATCAGACGATCGTTCCGCCCAGGCGCCGCGGCCCGTGCACAGGCCCCCGCGCCCTTCTCTCGCAGGTTTCGCTCATGTCCAACAATCAGATCCTCTTCGAACGCGCCCAGAAGACCATTCCCGGCGGCGTCAACTCGCCGGTGCGCGCATTCCGTTCGGTCGGCGGCACGCCGCGCTTCGTCGCACGCGCGCAAGGCCCGTATTTCTGGGATGCCGACGGCAAGCAGTACATCGACTACATCGGCTCGTGGGGCCCGATGATCGTCGGCCACGTCCATCCGGAAGTGCTGTCGGCCGTGCAGAACGTGCTCGCCGACGGCTTCTCGTTCGGCGCGCCGACCGAAGCCGAGATCGAGATCGCCGAGGAAATCTGCAAGCTCGTGCCGTCGATCGAGCAGGTGCGGATGGTGTCGAGCGGCACCGAGGCCACGATGAGCGCGCTGCGTCTCGCGCGCGGCTTCACGGGCCGCAGCCGCATCGTCAAGTTCGAGGGCTGCTACCACGGCCACGCGGACAGCCTGCTGGTCAAGGCCGGCTCGGGCCTGCTGACGTTCGGCAACCCGACGTCGGCCGGCGTGCCCGCCGACATCGCGAAACACACGACCGTCCTCGAGTACAACAACGTCGCCGCGCTCGAGGAAGCCTTCGGCGCGTTCGGCGACGAGATTGCCGCGGTGATCGTCGAGCCCGTCGCGGGCAACATGAACCTCGTGCGCGGCACGCCCGAATTCCTGAACGCGCTGCGCGCGCTGTGCACGAAGCACGGCGCCGTGCTGATCTTCGACGAAGTGATGTGCGGTTTCCGCGTCGCGCTCGGCGGCGCGCAGGCGTACTACGGGATCACGGCCGACCTCACCTGCCTCGGCAAGGTGATCGGCGGCGGGATGCCGGCCGCTGCATTCGGCGGCCGCCGCGACATCATGGCCCACCTCGCGCCGCTCGGCGGCGTGTATCAGGCCGGCACGCTGTCGGGCAACCCGATCGCGGTCGCCGCGGGCCTGAAGACGCTGCAGCTGATCCAGGCGCCGGGCTTCTACGACGCGCTCACCGCGCAGACGAAGCGGCTCGCCGACGGCCTCGCGGCGGAAGCGCGCGCGGCCGGCGTGCCGTTCGCGGCCGACTCGATCGGCGCGATGTTCGGCCTCTACTTCGCCGAGCGCGTGCCGACCAGCTTCGCCGAAGTCACGAAGAGCGACACCGAGCGCTTCAACCGCTTCTTCCACCTGATGCTCGACGAGGGCGTGTACTTCGCACCGTCGGCCTACGAGGCCGGTTTCGTGTCGAGCACGCACGACGACGCGGTGATCGACGCGACGCTCGCGGCCGCGCGCCGCGCGTTCGCGGCACTCGCCGCCTGATCCGGGGCCGCGCGCATGTTCTCGGATATCGATTTCGCCCACATGGAGCGCGCGCTTGCGCTCGCGGCGCGCGGCATGTACACGACGGCGCCGAATCCGCGCGTCGGCTGCGTGATCGTCAAGGACGGCGACGTGATCGGCGAAGGCTTCACGCAGCCGGCCGGCCAGGATCACGCGGAAGTGCAGGCGCTGAAGGATGCACGCTCGCGCGGCTACGACGTCGCGGGTTCGACCGTCTACGTGACGCTCGAGCCGTGCAGCCATTTCGGCCGCACGCCGCCGTGCGCGAACGCGCTGATCGAAGCGCGCGTCGCGAAGGTCGTCGCCGCGATGGAAGACCCGAACCCGCAGGTGTCGGGGCGCGGCCTCGGGATGCTGCGCGACGCGGGCATCGACGTGCGCTGCGGGCTGCTCGCGCATGAAGCCGGCGAGCTGAACATCGGTTTCGTGTCGCGGATGACGCGCGGCCGCCCGTGGGTGCGGATGAAGACGGCCGCATCGCTCGACGGCCGCACCGCGCTGCCGTCCGGCGAAAGCCAGTGGATCACCGGCGAGGCCGCGCGCCTCGACGGGCATGCGTGGCGCGCCCGCGCGTGCGCGATCCTCACCGGCATCGGCACCGTGCGCGAGGACAATCCGTTGCTGACGGTGCGCGGCATCGACACGCCGCGCCAGCCGCAACGCATCCTGGTGGACAGCCGCCTCGACCTGCCGCTTGACGCGCGGCTGCTCGAAGGTGCCCCGCTGCTGATCTTCTGCGGACGGCTCGACGCCGGCGGTGAAATGCGTGCGAACGTGCTGAAGTCGCGCGGCGCGGAAATCGTGCCGCTCGCGAATGCGCACGGCAAGGTCGACCTGCCCGCGATGCTGGCGGCACTCGGCGCGCGCGGCGTCAACGAGCTGCACGTCGAGGCCGGCCACAAGCTGAACGGCTCGCTGCTGCGCGAACGGTGCGTCGACGAATTGCTGGTCTACCTCGCACCGAGCCTGCTGGGCGCCGATGCGGCCGGCATGTTCGACCTCGCCGCGCCGGCGAATCTCGATGCCCGCACGCGACTGTCGTTCCACGGGTTCGAGCGGATCGGCGACGACCTGCGGATCCTCGCGCGGTTCACGCCGCCCGACACCCCACACTGAACGGAATCGTCACGATGTTCACCGGAATCGTCGCGGCCGTCGGCCGCATCGAATCGATCGAGCCGCTCGGCACGTCGGCCGATGCAGGCGTGCGCCTGACCGTGCAGGCGGGCGGGCTCGATCTCGCCGATGTCGCGCTCGGCGACAGCATCGCGATCCAGGGCGCGTGCATGACGGTGATCGAGAAGCGCGACACCGCGTTCGACGTCGACGTGTCGCGCGAAAGCCTGAACCGCACGGTCGGCCTCGCGCAGCCCGGCGAAGTGAACCTCGAGAAGGCGCTGCGCGCGCACGACCGTCTTGGCGGGCACATCGTGTCGGGCCACGTCGACGGCCTCGGCACCGTGTCGCGCTTCGCGCCGGTCGGCGAATCGCACGAACTGCGCATCGTCGCGCCGCGCGAGCTTGGCCGCTATCTCGCGTACAAGGGGTCGATCACGGTCAACGGCGTGAGCCTGACCGTCAACACGATCGACGATCGCGCGGACGGCTGCGAATTCTCGATCAACCTGATTCCGCATACGGTCGAGGTCACGACGCTGCGCCACGTGAAGGCCGGCGACAAGGTGAATCTCGAAGTCGACATGATCGCGCGCTATGTCGAACGGATGCTGTCGTCGTCGCAGGGCGCGCATCAGGACTGATCGCAGCGACGGCTGACGGCTCGATATCCGGGTATCGGCAGTCGCCGCTTTTCTTCATCCTGCCCGCATCGCCCGCGGTGTTCCGCCGGCGATCAGGCATCCGCCCCTTCTCCGCCCGCCCGCGCCAGAATCGTGTCGAGCAGTTGCCGGACATGCTCGCGTGCCGCGCGCTCGGCGCCATCCGCATCGCGTTTCGCGATCATGTCGAACGCCTGCCGGTGTTCGGCGACATTCCCGCCCAGCCGCGTCCAGTCGTCCATCGGGCTCGCACCGCCCGCACACATCGTCTGCACCTGCGCGTACAGCGCCCTGAGCGACGTCTCGATCGTCGCGTTGCGCGCGGTGGCGAGCAGCCCATGGTGGAAGTCGAGATTCGCGACGCGGTAGGCATCGCCGTCGCGCGCGTCGACCGCGCGCGCCTGCCGCACCAGCGCTTCGTCCAGCATCGCGCGATCGTCGGGCGTCAGGCGTTGCGCCGCCAGACGCGCCGCCATGCCTTCGAGCGCTTCCCGCGCCTCGAAGATGGCCACGATCCGCGCGCGATCGAACGCGATCACGAACACGCCCTGGCGCGGCACGACCTGCAGCAGCCCCTCGGCTTCCAGGCGCGAGACCGCCGCCCACACGGGCGAGCGGCTGATGCCGAGATCGCGCGACAGCGCTTCGATGCTGATCTTCTCGCCCGCCGCGAAGCGCGCTTCGTCGACCAGCATCTCCCGGATCGCACCGTACGCGTCGCGCCCCAGCGTCGTCCGTTCGAGCGTGGCGCGCGTCATGCCGGCCTCCGGCGACGCGCAATGTGAAGCCCTTTGCCGACCGGCACGATCGTCGTGTCGAACTCGCGCGTAGCGTCGACCGCGGCGAGATAGCCGGCGATCTCGTCCGGATGGGACAGCGCGTTGTCCGCGACGAGCAGCGCGTCGGCGGTCAGCTTCGGCAACAGGTGCGCCAGTTGCTGCGGCGCGCTCACGCGATCGGCGTCGAAGAACACGCAGTCGAACGGGCCCGTCACGGCCGCGCAGACCTGCGTCGCCTCGCCTTCGATCACCTGCGCCCAGTCCTGCAGCGACGCCGCGCGCAGGTTGCCCCTCGCCTGCTCGGCCTTCTCCGGCGAAAACTCGACGGTGACGAGCGGCTGCCCGTCCGTTTCGCGCAGGGCATGCGCAAGCCAGATCGCGCTGTAGCCGTTGGACGTGCCGATCTCGAGCACGCGCCGTCGCCGCGCGCCGGTGACGAGCAGGTACAGCAGCTCGGCTGTGGGCAGCTCGAGATTGAGCATCTTGCGGCTGCGGTCGGCCATCTGCGCATCGTTTTCCTGGCCGAAGGACGCCAGCCGGGCAAGGACGGCCGACGCGGCGCTGTCGAGTTCGATCATGCGGGTCTCCATTGCTTCATATTTCGTGTTTCGTGTTTCATGATACGACGATTTTCGGATCGATGCCCGGTGTCCGGGAGGACCGCCGTTCCGGCGTGATTGAAACCGCTCCGGCCCGGCTGGCGGCCGTTTGCTCTAACGATTCCCGGCCGAATGGCCAACGACGCGCACGGGTCATGCCGTCGCGCTAAGATGCATCGACGGCGGTTTCAACGCCACAACGCACGACGCGCCGCGCACCGGCCGCCCCTCTTCCCACAGGAGTCGTTCCCATGTCCATCTCGATGCACCAGGCTTCGCTGCCCGTCCTGATCCGCGGCCTGACCAACCTGCAGCACATCCTCGGCAAGGCGCAAGCGCACGCGGCCGAGAAGCAGATCGATCCGTCGGTGTTCATCGGTGCACGCCTCTACCCGGACATGCTGCCGCTCGTCCGGCAGGTCTACATTGCGACCGACACGGCGAAGGGCTGCGCCGCGCGGCTCGCCGGCGCCGAGATCCCGAGCTACCCGGACGTCGAGCAAACCTTCGACGAACTGCATGCGCGCATCCAGAAGACGATCGATTACCTGAAGAGCTTCGACGCCGCACAGATCGACGGCAGCGAGGCGCGCCAGATCGTGCTGAAGATGCGCGTCGGCCCGATCGAATTCACGGGCCAGTCGTACCTGCTGAATTTCGTGCTGCCCAACTTCTTCTTCCACGTGACGACCGCCTACGACATCCTGCGCCACAGCGGCGTCGAACTCGGCAAGCTCGACTACCTCGGCGGGCGCGACCAGCACGCGTGACGCGCGGCCGGGAAACGCCCGGCCCGCAACCGTCCGCACCCGCGTGCCGGCCACGCGCGGCGGGCCGCCGGGCCTGCCGCGCAGGCCGCCCGCAACGCTTTCCGGCGTGCTTGCCCGACGTGCGCGGTCCGCGCCAGTCGAAACGCCGCCCGGCTGGCGTAAAATACGCACTTTCCTCTTTCTCGCCCCCTTATGACGCTCGCCTCCACGCTCGACATCATCGCCGAGCTGAAAGCCGGCCGGATGGTGATCCTGGTCGACGAAGAAGACCGCGAAAACGAGGGCGACCTCGTGATCGCCGCCGAATTCGTCACGCCGGAAGCGATCAACTTCATGGCCAAGTACGGCCGCGGCCTGGTTTGTCTGACGTTGACGCAGGAGCGCTGCAAGCAGTTGCACCTGCCGCTGATGACCTACCGCAACGGCACGCAGTACGGCACCGCGTTCACGGTCAGCATCGAAGCGGCCGAAGGCGTGACGACCGGCATCTCGGCCGCCGACCGCGCGCACACGATCGCCACGGCGGTCGCTCACGACGTGCGCCCCGAGCACATCGTGCAGCCAGGCCACGTGTTCCCGATCATGGCGCAACCGGGCGGCGTGCTCGTGCGCGCGGGCCACACCGAAGCCGGCTGCGACTTCACCGCGCTCGCGGGCCTCACGCCGGCCGCGGTGATCTGCGAGATCATCAAGGACGACGGCACGATGGCGCGCCTGCCGGACCTGATCGAATTCGCGAAGGAACACAACCTGAAGATCGGCACGATCGCCGACCTGATCCAGTACCGCAGCCGCACCGAATCGATCATCGAGCGGATCGCCGAGCGCACGATGCAGACCGCGCACGGCACGTTCCGCGCGGTGCTGTACCGCGACCAGCCGAGCGGCTCGCCGCACATCGCGCTGGTGCGCGGCGCACCGTCGCCCGACGTCGATACGCCGGTGCGCGTGCACGAGCCGCTGTCGGTGCTCGACTTGCTCGAGACGAGCGTGTCGACGCACTCGTGGACGCTCGACGCCGCCATGCGCGAGATCGCGGAGCGCGACCTCGGCGTAATCGTGCTGCTCAACTGCGGCGACACGAAGGAACACCTGATCGACGTCTTCAAGGCGTTCGACGAGGAAGAAAAGGCTGCTGCGCTCAAGCGCCGGCCGGTCGATTTCAAGACGTTCGGCATCGGCGCGCAGATCCTGCGCGATGTCGGCGTCAGCAAGATGCAGGTGCTGTCGAATCCGCGCAAGCTGGGCAGCATGTCCGGCTACGGCCTCGAAGTCACGGGCTTCATTCCGATGCCCGGCGGCGAAGCCAAGTCCTGCCCGGCGTCCAACGCGTAACCCGCCACGGCGCTTTCGCCCTATAACCGTTCATCCACACCACGGACCAGATCATGGAAATCGGACAATACCAACCGAATCTCGAAGGCGACGGCCTGCGTATCGGCATCGTGCAATCGCGTTTCAACGAGCCCGTGTGCAACGGCCTCGCCGACGCGTGCGTCGAAGAACTGGAACGCCTCGGCGTCACCGGTGAAGACGTGCTGCTCGTGTCGGTGCCCGGCGCGCTGGAAATCCCGCTCGCGCTGCAGAAGCTCGCCGAAAGCGGCCAGTTCGACGCGCTGATCGCGCTCGGCGCGGTGATCCGCGGCGAGACCTACCACTTCGAACTCGTGTCGAACGAAAGCGGCGCGGGCATCACCCGCATCGGCCTCGACTTCAACCTGCCGATCGCGAACGCGGTCCTCACGACCGAAAACGACGAGCAGGCCGTCGCGCGCATGACCGAAAAGGGTCGTGACGCCGCACGCGTCGCCGTCGAGATGGCCAACCTGACGATGGCCCTCGACCAGCTCGGCGATGACGACGAGGACGAAGAGGAAGACGAAGACGACGAAGAGGAGCGCGCATGAAGAAGAGCGCCCGCCGACAATCGCGCGAGCTGGCGACGCAAGGCCTCTACCAGTGGCTGCTGTCGAACGCGTCCTCCGGCGAGATCGACGCGCAACTGCGCGGCGCGCTCGGTTACGACAAGGCTGACAAGGAGCTGCTCGACGCGATCCTGCACGGCGTGATCCGCGAGCACGCCACGCTCGTCGAAGCGCTGACACCGTCGCTGGACCGTCCGATCGACCAGCTGTCTCCGGTCGAACGCGCAGTGCTGCTGATCGCGACGTTCGAGCTCACGCACCATGTCGAAACGCCGTACCGCGTGATCATCAACGAAGCTGTCGAACTCGCGAAAACGTTCGGCGGCTCCGACGGCTACAAGTACGTGAACGGCGTGCTCGACAAGCTCGCCGCGAAGCTGCGCCCTGCAGAAACGCAGGCACGCCGCAACGGCTGACACCGTTTGTTTGTCCACGGGCGCGCGAGCGCCCGTTTTTCATTCTTCCTCTCCCCCGCCCTGCCCGCCGATGAATACCACCGCCGATTCGCTCGTCACGCTCGCCGCACGCGTCGACGCGATCCAGCCCTTCCATGTGATGGAACTGATGAAGGAGGCACAGCGGCTCGAGTCGTTGGGGCGCGATGTTATCCACATGGGCATCGGCGAGCCGGATTTCACCGCGCCGGAGCCGGTCGTCGAAGCCGCCGCGGCCGCGCTGCGCCGCGGCGTCACGCAGTACACGAGCGCACTCGGCATTGCCCCGCTGCGCGAGGCGATCGCCGCGCACTATGCACGCGCGTATGGCCTCACGATCAGCCCGGAGCGGATCGTCGTGACGGCCGGCGCGTCGGCCGCGCTGCTGCTCGCGTGCCTCGCACTCGTCGGTCGTGACGACGAAGTGCTGATGCCCGACCCGTCGTACCCGTGCAACCGGCATTTCGTCGCGGCGGCCGAAGGCCGCGCGGTGCTCGTGCCGAGCGGCCCTGACGCGCGCTTCCAGCTCACCGAGGACGACGTCCGCACGCACTGGAACGACCGCACGCGCGGCGTGCTGCTCGCGTCGCCGTCGAACCCGACCGGCACGTCGCTCGAACCGGACGAACTGAAACGGATCGTCGAAGCGGTGCGCGCCCGCGGCGGCTTCACGATCGTCGACGAGATCTACCAGGGGCTCAGCTACGATGCGGCGCCCGTATCGGCGCTGTCATTCGGCGATGACGTCATCACCGTGAACAGCTTCTCGAAATATTTCAGCATGACGGGCTGGCGGCTCGGCTGGCTCGTCGTGCCGCCCGCGCTGGTCGGCACGTTCGAAAAACTGTCGCAGAACCTGTTCATCTGCCCGTCCGCGCTCGCGCAGCACGCAGCACTCGCGTGCTTCGAACCGGCCACGCTCGAACTCTACGAAGCGCGCCGCCTCGAATTCAAGCGCCGCCGCGATTTCATCGCGCCGGCGCTCGAACGGCTCGGCTTCAGAGTGCCCGTGATGCCGGACGGCGCGTTCTATGTATATGCGCATTGCGGTGGCGTCGCCCATCCGGCAGCCGGCGACAGCGCCGCGCTCACGCAGGCGATGCTGCATGACGCCGGCGTCGTGCTGGTGCCCGGCATGGACTTCGGCGTCCATGCGCCGCGCGACTATATCCGCCTGTCGTATGCAACGGCGTACTCGCGGCTCGAAGAGGCGGTCGACCGGCTCGCGACCCTGTTCGGGCAGCACTGACGCCGCGGCCGGCACACCGGCCGTTTCACACGCCGCAAAAAGAAAAGGCACCCGGATCGGGTGCCTTTTTCATTGCCTGCCGGCCAGAGCCGGGCGGCACGCGGAATGTTACGCGCCGAGCTCCGAATGAACGCCGTGCGACTGCTTCGCGGTATCGACGCTCGCGTCGTCCTGCGGTGCGGTTTCCTTCGGCGCTGCCGCCTTGACCGACGTCGCGCCGTCGAGCGTCGCATGCACGCGCTTCGCGCCGCCTGCCGCGCCCGTCACGGCCGCCGTGACGATCGGCTTCGCCGGCTGCGCCGGCGCCTGCGGCGCGTTGACCGGCACGCTGCGGCCGTGCGACACGTCGCGCAGCCGGCCACGTTCGGCCATCACCTTCGAGCCGTATGCGGTGTCGTCGGGATTCGTCGAACCGTTGTACAGGCGCAGGCCGTTCGCCAGCGAGCCGCCGCGCGCGATGCAGTCTTTCAGCACGAGTGCGCCGACCTGCAGGTTCGCGAGCGGTTGCAGCGCGGTGTCGGTGCCGCCGAAATACTCGAACTTGTCGGAATGGACCTTCGACATGACCTGCATCAGGCCCTTCGCGCCAACGCCGCTTTCGGCATACGGATTGAAGCCCGATTCGATCGCCATCACGGACAGCAGCAGCAGCGGATCGAGTCCGACATCACGGCCGGTCTGGAACGCAGCCTTGACGAGCTGGCCGAGCGGCTCCTGCGCGACGCGGTAACGGCGCGACAGATAGGTCGCGACGAGCGCCTGTTCGCGGTTCGATGCGAGCGCACGATCGTCGCGCGCATCGGCCGCCACCCGCTGGGTCGGAATCAGTTTGGCCAGTGCGACCGGCGACGGGCCGTTGCGGGCCGGATCCGACGCATCGCCTTGGGCACCCTGTGCGGCGGCTTCCGGTGCGACATCGAGGCCGACCGCAAGCGCGTCCGTTTCAGGCGTCTCTTCCTGCTGCGGCTGCGCACCGGCAGGCGCGAAGTTCGGCAGCGGATGACCGGACAGCAAACGGGCTGGCCCGGCCTGCACGGCCGCGGATACGACCGGCATCAGCTTCGCGGCAAGCGTGCCGCGGACGGTTGGCAGCAGCCACAGTGCAAGCGCAACCGCGACAGCGAAACAGCCGACAACGCTGAATAGATGGTGACTGACACGCGTCCCGCGACGCAGCATGTTGCGCACGATCTGCGCATGCTGCTCATTGGGACGCCACGATAACCAAGCGTTCATTCAGATCATCTCCCATGAACATGACTCGTGCGGCTCGCTCAGCTCGATGGCGAGACAGAAAACGCGCCGCGGAATCACGACGCCGCACGCCTTGGTTGGGACGCGCAAGCATCGGGGAAACGGTATAAGTACCGTTCGAGGCCACGGTGTAAGAGGGCCGGCGCCTTCGCACACTGGGCGAGGCGGGCATACGCGGTGGCACCCACGCAAAAAACCAGCGTCTGGTAGCGCTGGCGAGGACTACGACTAAGGCCGTCGGATACGCCGTGCAGGATTCGGCGGACGGTGACGCGCTGCGTCAAAGATCGGTGATTGGCGGCTCGAAGCCTTTTACCCTGCAGCCAATGTGAGCGGATTCTAGCAGGGTTTTATAGATCGTCAACACTATAAAACTACGAAATTATAACAAAAAGTAATTTAAGAACGGTCTTCAGATCGCAAGTCCCGTGCCGTAGGGGGTTTGCGCGCGGTCGACTTTTTTCTCCGCCGGGCGGCCGCACGGCGGCCCGGGTAGAATCGTCGGTCAATTCGGGGCCGCAGCCGGCCGCTGCGCCCGCCCATCGCTGCCCGCTACGCGGGTGGCCCGGACCTTCTTCATGAAATACAAAGACTTACGCGATTTCATCCAGCGCCTCGAGGCGCTCGGCGAACTGCGGCGCGTCACGCAACCCGTGTCGCCCGTGCTCGAAATGACCGAGCTGTGCGACCGCATGCTGCGCGCCGGCGGCCCTGCGCTGCTGTTCAACGCGCCGCCCGGCCATGCGTTTCCGGTGCTCGGCAACCTGTTCGGTACGCCGCGCCGCGTCGCGCTCGGGATGGGCGTCGACGCGGGCGACGACGCCGCGCTCGATTCGCTGCGCGATCTCGGGCGGCTGCTGTCCGCGCTGAAAGAACCCGATCCGCCGAAGAGCCTGAAGGACGCCGGCAAGCTGCTGTCGCTCGCGAAGGCCGTGTGGGACATGGCGCCCAAGTCGGTGTCGTCGCCACCGTGCCAGGAGATCGTCTGGGAAGGCAACGACGTCGACCTGAACAAGCTGCCGATCCAGACCTGCTGGCCCGGCGACGCGGGGCCGCTCGTCACGTGGGGCCTGACGGTCACGCGCGGGCCGAACAAGTCGCGCCAGAATCTCGGCATCTACCGCCAGCAGCTGATCGGCCGCAACAAGCTGATCATGCGCTGGCTCGCGCATCGCGGCGGCGCCCTCGACTTCCGCGAGTTCGCGCTGCAGAACCCCGGCAAGCCGTATCCGGTCGCGGTCGTGCTCGGCGCCGATCCCGCCACGACGCTCGGCGCGGTGACGCCCGTGCCCGATTCGCTGTCCGAATACCAGTTCGCCGGCCTGCTGCGCGGCAGCCGCACGGAGCTCGCGAAGTGCCTGACGCCCGGCGTCGACACGCTGCAGGTGCCCGCGCGCGCGGAGATCGTGCTCGAAGGCTTCATTTACCCGCAGGAAGGCACGCCTGCCCCCGCTCCGGCCGGCGCCCCGCCGCGGCCGGCCGGCAATGCGTCGGCCGCCTACGAGCACGCGCTCGAAGGGCCGTACGGCGACCACACCGGCTACTACAACGAGCAGGAGTGGTTCCCGGTGTTCACCGTCGAGCGCATCACGATGCGCCGCGACGCGATCTACCACTCGACCTACACGGGCAAGCCGCCCGACGAGCCGGCCGTGCTCGGCGTCGCGCTCAACGAAGTATTCGTGCCGCTGCTGCAGAAGCAGTTCTCCGAGATCACCGACTTCTATCTGCCGCCCGAAGGCTGCAGCTACCGGATGGCGATCGTCCAGATGAAGAAGAGCTACGCAGGCCACGCGAAGCGCGTGATGTTCGGCGTGTGGAGCTTCCTGCGGCAGTTCATGTATACGAAGTTCATCGTGGTCGTCGACGAGGACGTGAACATCCGCGACTGGAAGGAAGTGATCTGGGCGATCACGACGCGTGTCGACCCCGTGCGCGACACGGTGATGGTCGACAGCACGCCGATCGACTATCTCGACTTCGCATCGCCGGTGGCCGGACTCGGCTCGAAGATGGGGCTCGACGCGACCAACAAGTGGCCCGGCGAGACGAATCGCGAATGGGGCCGCCCGATCGAGATGGATGCGGCCGTGAAGGCGCGCGTCGACCGGCTCTGGCAGGAGATCGGCCTCTGAAGCCACGCGGCCGGCACGCGCCGGCCCGTGCCGCGCAATTGCCACAAGCACGACGAAGATGAGCTTTCCGCCCGCCTCCATGCTGTCCGACGGTTTCTTCCTGTCGCTGTCGCTCTGTCTCGACATCGGCCTCGTGAACGTCGCGATGCTGTCGCTGACGCTGTCGCACGGCTTCCGGCCGGGCTTCTGGCTCGGCGTCGGCTCGTGCGTCGGCGATCTCGTCTACGCGGCCCTCGCGCTCGCGGGGATGGCCGTGCTGCTGCAGTTCGAGCCGGTGCGCTGGATCGTGTGGATCGGCGGCGGCGCGGTGCTGCTGTTTCTCACGTGGAAGATGGCGCGCGAAGCGCTGGCGCCGGCCCGCGCGGCCGACGACGATGCGGACGACGCCCCGCAGCCGCGGGCAAGCGCGCGGCGCAGCTTCCTGCGCGGAATGCTGCTCGCGATGTCGTCGCCGAGCGCGATCCTGTGGTTCGCGGCGGTCGGCGGCGCACTGATCGCGAAGGCCGGCGCGACGACGCCGGTCACCGCGTCGGTGTTCCTGTCGGGCTTCTTTCTCGGCGGCCTCGCCTGGACGCTCTTCATGTGCACGCTCGCGAGCCAGGGCCGCAAGCGCGCGGGCGCCGGGTTGATGCGCGCGTGCCATATCGCGTCGGCGCTGCTGTTCGCGTATTTCTCGTATAGCGTGATCGTCGGCGGCTACCGCGACCTGATCGTGCACGCGGTGTAAGCGAAGCCGGCCCGCACGGGCCGCGCAGCAAGCGGCAGCCCCAAAAGAAAAACGGCGCAGCGCCCCTCGCGGGACGATGCGCCGTTTTGCCACGCGCGGTCAGGCCGCGCGGGACGAATCAGCGACGCCAGTAGCCGTGATGGCCCCAGCCGCCGTAACCATGTCGCCAGTACGGGCGACCGTAGTAACCACCACCGTAGCCGCCGACGACCACGGCGGGCGGCGGCGCATAGTAGGCCGGCGCCGGCGCGTAGTAGACGGGCGGAGGCGGCGGCGCGTAGTACACGGGCGGCGGCGGTGCATAGACGGGGTACGCGGGTGCGACCGGGATACCGATGCCGACCCCGATCGACACGTGAGCCTGCGCGGCGCTTGCGGCACCCAGGCCCAGCGCGGCGGCGGCGATGAACGGAATGAGCTTTTTCACTTCGATTCTCCTGCTGGAGCGGTATTTTAGGCGCTCCTGTCGGCAACGGCGGGCATGCACGTCGCATGGAAGCAATGTAGCGAAAACCCGCCCCTCGCGTATCGTGCATTTGTTGCAAATTGCAATTGCACGCGGCTGGAGCCGCCTTGCGGCGCGGCGTCCGGAACCGGCCGCGCCCCTTGCCGGTCGCGCGATTCCGTCCGACGACTCGGGTTGCAACATCAAGGCCGGTCAGTCTTACCGGATACGGCGCGCACAGCGGGCTCGCGTACGTAATGAACGATTACAAATTTGAGACAAGATGCCGACATTTCAAGCGGGATATGCGCACGCGCTATTTCGGGGTCGGATTCCACGATCGTGATCCGGCCGTGACGCCGGACACCGATCCGCACGGAGAGCGGGCCGCACGTCGGTAATGAATACCTGCGGCGTACGGCGACCACCCTTCCACGACCCAACCGACATTCCTGCGATACTGGCGGTTGCTTCGTTTTTGCTTACGTGCGCTGCCATGTCCCTTCCCGACACACCCCGCCTCGGCTTCATCGGCGCCGGCCGCCTCGCACGCTGTGTCGCGCAGCGCTTCGCGCAGGCCGGCTTCCCCGTCGCGGCAATCGCGAGCCGCACGCCTGCGTCGGCCGCCGGCCTTGCCGCGCGCATCGACGGCTGCCAGGCAGTCGACACGCCGCAGCAGGTTGTCGATGCGGCCGACCTGATCTTCCTGACGGTGCCCGACGACCATCTCGCCCCGACCGCCGCGGCGCTCCGCTTCGACGCGGCGCGCGCCGCCGGCCAGGCGGTCGTTCATTGCAGCGGCGCATCGGCGGTCGCGCTGCTCGATCCGGCGAAGCAGCAAGGCGCGGCCACCGGCGGCTTCCATCCGCTGTACCTGTTCGGCGGCACCGACGCCGACCTCGCGCGCATCGACGGCTGCTCGGTCACGATCGAAGCGGACGGTGCACTGCACGCGACGCTGCTGCGACTTGCTGCCGCGCTCGGCTGTCATCCGCTGTCGATTCCGGCCGGTGGCCGGATGCTCTATCACGCGGCCGCACACTACGCGGCGAGCTTCGCGCTGTGCGGGCTGTCGGAAGCGGTCGAGCTGTGGCGCGGCCTCGGCTTCGACGAGGACGCCGCGCTGCGCGCGCTGCTGCCGATGCTCGCCGGCACGATCGAGACCGCGCGCGACAAGGGGCTCGCGAATGCACTGTCCGGCCCGGTGTCGCGCGGCGATACGGGCATCGTCGAACGCCAGCTCGCGCTGCTCGAAGCGCGCGGCGGCGATCACGCGGCGCTGTATGCACTGCTGACACGCCGCGCGGTCGCGCTCGCGGCGAAGCGCGCCACGCCGCCGGCGTCGTTGCCGGCGCTGGCCGAAGCCGTCGAAACGTCGCTCGCGCGCGCGGCCGCGCACCCCTCCCCGTCGCAAGACGAGGCGTGATAAGGTGTCGGCCGATGCGCCGCCAACCGGCGTTGGCGGCCGCGCGCTACTGACTGTATAAAAAGGATGCCAACGATGTTCGGCGAGATCGCCCGTTTTCTGCTCAATACCGTCTTCACGCTGTTCGGCGCCGCGCTGATCCTGCGCGTCTGGATGCAGGCCGTCCGCGTGCCGCCGTACAACCCCGTCACGCAGGCCGTGCTGCAGGCGACCAACTGGCTCGTGCTGCCGCTGCGCCGCGTGATCCCGGGCGTACGCGGCATCGACTGGGCCAGCGTCGCCGCCGCGCTGCTCACCGCGCTCGTGTACGTCGTGCTGATGGTCGTGATGGCCGGCTTCGATCCGGCCGCGGTGATCGCGACGCTCGTCGTGGTCGCGCTGCTCACCGTCGTGAAGTGGGCGCTCAATCTCGTCATCTGGATGACGATCCTGATGGCGCTGCTGTCGTGGCTCAATCCGCGCTCGCCGGCGATGCCGATCCTCTTCCAGCTCACCGCACCGTTCCTGAACCCGCTGCGCCGGGTGATCCCGAACCTCGGCGGCATCGACCTGTCGCCGATCCTGCTGTTCGTGATCGTGCAGGTCCTGCTGATGATCGTCACGCGCGCTGCCGTGTCGCTGACGATGTTCGGTATCTGATTCGGCTCCGCTACGCCGCCGGCCCCGGTGCCGGCGGTGCGCCGAGCGTATCGATCACGCCGAACTGCGCCGGCATCATCGCGTAGCACACGCGCACCTTCTCGTGCGACAGCCGCTCGAGCAACCGCCGCGCTTCGTCCTCGGTGACGATGAATTCGACCTCGATCGCGAGCGATCCCTGCAGTTCGAAGAAGCGGTCCTCGTGCAGCACCCGATGCTGGCCGAAACCGGCCATCGCGCGAAACGCGGACCCGCCCGCGACGCCCATCCGGCTCGCCTCCTCCAGCAACCATTCCCACAGCGGCTTCCAGTGCAGCCGGTGCTGCTCGTGCACATAGAAGCGCAAGAAGACCCTGTCCATCGCACCCTCCGGTGGCGGCACGCTCAGGCCGCCGCGAGCCACGCGCGCGCGGTCCACATGCCGAGCGCCGTGAGCGCGAACGATCCAGTCAAGTGTAGGGCAGCCACCGCAAACGCCCATCCGAATTCGCCCTCGAGCGCATGCGTCATCACTTCGACCGAATAGGTCGAGAACGTCGTGAGGCCACCGAGGAAGCCCGTGATCACGAACAATCGCCACTCGGGCGGCAACCCGACGCGCGCCGTGAACACGACGGCGGCCACGCCGATCACGTAGCCGCCGATCAGGTTCGACGCGAGCGTGCCAAGCGGCACGGCCGGAAAGAATTCGTTGAGCGCGAGGCTCAGGAACCAGCGCAGCAACGCGCCGAGCCCCGCGCCGACGAAGATCGCGACGATCGAATAGAACAAGGACACCCCTCATTGATGCCGCTGCGCGGCGGGCGCGGCTTACGCTGAACTGTATGCGGAATCGCGCGACGGCGGCAATGCCGGCACGCACTCGATCGAACGGCAACCGCGCGATGCGTTTCATTATTTCCACGCGCGCATCGCCGTCGATCATTTCCGAATAATTACATCTGACATTACGAATTGATTTTGAATCGGCTGATTATTTATCGGTTTTTTAAAATCGAGAATGCGATTCGCCCCGACACAGGTCAACCCTGCAAAACACCCTTCTCACAAGGGTTACACGTACTTTCCCTTATCAGACATTCCCGTATCCGGCCGATATTCGATTCAATCGACTCCACCGATTTCGTAAAATTGATTCGCCACGCTATTCCATCGACATGGAGACTCGAAAAATGAACAATATCCGCCCGTCATCCATGTTGATTCCGGCGCTGTGCGCGTCGTTGCTCGCATCGACTGTCGCGCTCGCCGACGGCAACGGGCCACCCTCCTACGTCGAGGGCAACCGCGCGCCGAAAGGATTCGCCCGCCCGCCGTTCCACACGAAGCAGCGCGCGAGCACGGCCACGATCGCCGGCCTCACGCCCGCGCTCACGCGACACGCGTACGGATTCGATTCGATCGCCAACCAGGGCGACGGGATGACCGTCGCGATCGTCGACGCGTACGACGACCCGAAGATCGAGTCCGATCTCGGCGTGTTCAGCAACGCATTGTCGCTGCCGGCCTGCACGTCGTCGAACGGCTGTTTCACCAAGGTGTACGCACACGGCGCGCGGCCGAAGACCGATTCGGGCTGGTCGCTCGAGATGTCGCTCGACGTCGAATGGGTGCACGCGATCGCGCCGAAGGCGAAGATCGTGCTGGTCGAGGCCGCTTCGGCCAGCTTCAGCGACCTGCTGGCCGCGGTCGACGTCGCGGTCAAGCGCGGCGCGTCGGTCGTGTCGATGAGTTTCGGCGGCAGCGAATTCAGCACCGAGACCGGCTTCGACAGCCACTTCAACGTCGCGGGCGTCACCTTCGTCGCGTCGTCCGGCGACAGCGGCACCGGGACCGAGTACCCGGCCGCGTCGCCTTACGTGGTGTCGGTCGGCGGCACAACGCTGTCGTCCGATTCGGCCGGCAACTATGTCGGCGAAGCGGCATGGAGCGGCAGCGGCGGCGGCGTGAGCACGACCGAGGCCGAGCCGGCCGGCCAGACCGCCTGGCCGATTCCGGTGGCCGGCAAGCGCGGCGTGCCCGACGTCAGCTACGACGCGAGTCCGTCCAGCGGTTTCGCGGTGTACGACTCGGTCACCTATCAGGGGCAGGCCGGCTGGTTCCAGGTCGGCGGCACGAGCGCGGGCGCGCCGCAATGGTCGGCGCTCGTCGCGATCGCGAACTCGCTGCGCACGGCGGCCGGCAAGAAGTCGTTGAGCGGCACCTACGACGCGCTCTATACGGTCGGCAAAAACGCATACGGCAGCGACTTTCACGACGTGACGACCGGGTCGAACGGCAATTGCGGCAGCATCTGCAACGCTGCGGGCGGCTACGACTACGTGACGGGGCTCGGTTCGCCCGTCGCGTCGGCGCTCGTGCAGGCGCTCGTCGCCCGTCCGTAACCTGGCGTTTGCCGCCTGCAGGCCCGTGGCGCGGGACTCAGCCGCCGCGCCACGCGCGATCGAGCGCGGTCAACGTCACGAGCGCGCTCCCCTTCAGCCCGATCACGTCCGAACGGCGCGCATGCGCTTCGCGTGCGTTGATGCGGATCACGTCCGCACCGAGCCGTTCGCTCAGCAGGCGTACGGTCGGAATCGCGGTGCCCGCGCCGATCTCGACCACGGCGACGCGCCCGGCCTGCGCGATCCAGTCTTCCAGCGCGCGTTCCTGCGCGTCATAGCGCTCGCCGAGCCAGCCGGTGTCGCCGAACATCAGGATGTTCGGCCGCGCGAGGCCGCCGCAGTGCGGGCAGCACGGCATGTCGCCGACCAGGCGGCACGTGGCTTCATCGACATCGGGCACGAACGGCGCCGCATCCCACGTGTCGTCCGAGCACGGCCGCAGGCACTGCAGCGCATGAATCGACCCGTGGATCTCGACGATGCGCGCCGGATCGAAGCCGGCTTTCTGGAACTGGCCGTCGACGTTGCTCGTCAGCACGAAGCCGCCGTTCGGCATCGCGTCGATCCAGCGGCGCAGGATCGCGAAACCCGCATGCGGCACCGTCGCGCGGTAGAGCGCGAGACGGTGCCCATAGAACCCCCACGCAAGCGGCGCACACGCACGGAATGCATGCGGCGACGCAATCTCGTGGAATTCGAAACGCGCGTGGCGCAGCGCCGGATACGCGCGCCAGAAGCCGTCGGACCCGCGAAAATCGGGCAACCCGGAATCGACGCCGATACCCGCGCCGGCCGTCACGAGCAATGCGTCGGCGCGCGCGAGCGCGTCGACGGCGGATGCGACGAGATCGACGGGCAGTGGCACGTCGGTGGCGTCGGTGGCGTCGGTGGCGTCGGTGGAATCGGCGGGATCGGCGGGATCGGCGGGATCGGAGAACGGCATGATGGGGCGGCGGTAGCGTCGAACGGTGCGCGAGTGGCGTCGCGATCATACGCCCGTTCGGGCGCCGCGCCGCATGCGCGATGCAGCGGCACGACGCCGTGCTCGTCCGGTCATCTGCCATGCAGACAAGCGGCCGATACAGCAACGCGGCCTGCGGTGCGCCGGCCCGGCGCCGCCCTTCCTGGTCAGCTATCCGGATCGTCCTGCGCGACCGGAATCTCGTCGGCCGTGAAATAGACCGGTTTGCCGAGCTGCCGCGCCAGACCGACGTCCATGTCGGCCCCGCGCGACGCGCCCTCGATACGCAGCACCGCATCGCAGCGGCGCAGCAACCGGTGTGCGGCCGGATACAGGAACGCCTCGCCGATCGCGTCGCCGACCTGTGTCGACCCGGCCGCGGCCGCGAGCGGCAGCGACACCCACTCGCCGATCATCGGCACGTGCCCGCGCCGATACACGGCCAGCGCCGCCGCTTCCAGCCGGTGCAGGTTCGCGGCGATGCGCGCGGGGTCGCCGTCGGTGCCGCTGCGATAGGGGCCGGCGACCAGCACGAGCCGCGGCGTCATGCGGCGCGCGCGCCGGCGGTTTCCCGCAGCGCGACGTACTGCAGCAGCATGATCGTCTTCGCATCGACGATCTCGCCGCGCTCGACCGCATCCAGCGCGGCCCGCAGCGGCATCTCGACGACCTCGAGATCCTCGCCCTCTTCCGCGACGCCGCCGCCGTCGCCGGTGCGCAGCGACGCATCGTATTCGCCGACGAAGAAATGCAGCTTCTCCGTGACGGAACCCGGGCTCATGAACGCCTCGAACACCTTGCGCACGCCGCGCACGCGATAGCCGGTCTCCTCCTCGGCCTCCGCACGGATGCGCACTTCGGGGGTCTCATCGTCGAGCAGGCCGGCCGCCGCTTCGAGCAGCATGCCGTCGTGCCCGCTCACGAACGCCGGCATCCGGAACTGCCGCGTCAGCAACACGTCGCCCGTGCCGGCATTGCGCAACAGGATCGTCGCGCCGTTGCCGCGATCGTAGGTCTCGCGGCTCAGGCGCTGCCACGTTCCGTCGCGGCGCAGGAAATCGAAGGTCACCTTCTTCAGCACATACCAGTCATCGGACAGCACCGTCGTATCGACGATGCGCACCCGGTCACGCGTTGCAGCCATTGCAGCCTCCCGTTCGACAAAAGACGGCGCCCATGGTAACGTGCAGATTCGTGCAATTTCAAGAATTTTCGTGCAACCACGATGCTGACGACCCAACGCAAGAAGGCGATCCTCGATGCGCTCGCACGCGACGGCCAGGTACTGGCCGTCGAGCTGAGCGCGCAATTCGGCGTGTCCGAGGACACGGTGCGTCGCGACCTGCGCGAACTCGCGGCCGAAGGTCTGCTGCAGCGCGTGCATGGCGGCGCGCTGCCGGCGTCGCCGGCCGTCGCGCCGTTCGCGCAGCGCGAGGCGCTCGAGACGGCGGAAAAGCGGCGCATCGCGCGGCGCGCGGCGGAGATGATCGCGCCCGGCCAGGTGGCGATCGTCGACGGCGGCACGACCTCGGCACTGCTCGTCAGCCAGCTGCCGGCCGACCTGCGCGCGACGATCGTCACGCACAGCCCGAGCGTCGCGGTCGCGCTGGCCGCGCATCCGTCGATCGACGTGATCCTGATCGGCGGGCGGCTGTACAAGCATTCGATCGTCGCGGTCGGCGCGGCGGCGATGGAAGGCATCGCGCGCATTCATGCGGACCTGTACTTCATGGGCGTCACGGGCGTCCATCCGGTCGCCGGGTTGAGCACCGGCGACTTCGAGGAAGCGGCGATCAAGCGCGCGCTGGCCGAACGCGCGGCCGAGACGGTCGTGCTCGCGTCGCAATCGAAACTGCGCGCGGCGTCGCAGTTCGTGATCGGCGAGATCACGCTCGCGCAGACGATCGTCGTCGAGAAGGAAACCGAAGCCGCGCTGACGAAGCCGATCGAGGCGGCAGGCGTGACGGTCGTGCGCGCCTAGCGCGTCGAACCGGTTGCGGGTGTCGTCGCGCCGGCGCCCAGCCCATGTCAGCGTGCTGACAGGCAGCCCTTGCTAACATGGGCGATCGCCCGATCGCCACGTGCTCCCCGCCCGATGCCCCCGCCCTCCGCCACGACTCCACCGGCACCGCCCGCAGGCGACGCACCGCCGCCGGGCATCCTCGCGCTGTTCATCGCGTTCACGCAAATCGGCCTGACCAGCTTCGGCGGCGGACTGAGCGGGCGGATGATGCGCGATTTCGTCTACGAACGGCGCTGGCTCGACGAAGAGGCGTTCCTCAACGGCCTCGCACTGTCGCAGGCGTTGCCGGGCGTCAACGTGAAGAACCTCGCGATCTGGATCGGCTACCGCCTCGCCGGCTGGCGCGGCGCGGTGGCCGGCTTCACCGGCATCATCGCGCCGCCGGCCGTGCTGATCGTGCTGTTCGGCGTCGCGTTCTCGACCCTCACGCGCTTTCCGCTCACGCACGTCGCGCTCGCCGGCGCGGCGGCCGCGGCGATTGGCCTGTCGATCTCGATGGCGATCACCGCCGTGCGCCGGCTGCCGCGTCGCGTGCTGCCGTTCGCCGTGATGGCGCTCACGTTCGTGTCGGTTGCGGTGCTGCACTGGCCGCTCGTGTGGACCGTGCTGATCGGCGGCACGCTGAGCGTCGCGCTCGAATACCGCCGCGCGGCCGCTACATCGGCCGAGCGCGACGCACGATGAACGCGTCTGCACGCTATGCCGCCCTGTTCGGCGTATTCGCGCCGCTGTCGATCGCGACGATCGGCGGCGGGCAGGCCATCATTGCCGATATCCAGCGGCAGGTCGTCGACGTCCATCACTGGATGAGCGCCACGCAATTCGTGAACGACTTCGCGATCGCGCGGATGGCGCCGGGCCCCGGCTCGCTGCTGGCGACGCTGATCGGCTGGCAGGTGGCCGGCTTCTGGGGCGCGGTGATCGCGACGCTCGCGCTGTTCGGCCCGACGGCTTTCCTGATCTACGGCGTCGCGCACCTGTGGCGGCGGCACCAGGGCGCGCGCTGGCAGATTGCGCTCGAAACCGGCCTGCGCCCGGTCGCGGCCGGCATGATCCTCGCGTCGGTGTGGGTGCTGCTGCAGGCGCTCGACGGCGGCTGGGCCGCGCGCGCGATCGCGGTTGCATCGACGCTGTGCGTGATCTACACGCGCCTTCATGCGCTGCTGCTGATCGCGATCGGCGCGCTGCTGCTCGTCGGCGTACACGCACTCGGCGGCGTGTAGCGCACACCGCCGTCGCAGCGCGACCGGTACGCCTAGGCGCCGCGAAACTGCGGCGCGCGACGCTCCGCGAACGCACGCAACCCTTCGTCGAAATCGGCACCTTCGCACGCTTGCCGGCGCAACTCGGCGATGCGTTCGAACGCATCGGCAGGCAGCGGCCGCGCGTCCTGCAGCACGCGCAACTGCTCTTTCACCGCATGCACGGCCAGCGGCGCCTTCGCGGCAATCGTGCGCGCGACGTCGAGCGCCGCGTCGTCGACACCGCCCGGCTCGGCCAGCCGGTTCACGAGCCCGTGATGCGCGGCGCGCTCCGCGTCGAGCGGCTGCGCGCAGAAGAACATTTCCTTCAGCACGTGAATCGGCAGGTTGTCGTAGAAACGCAGCAGGCCGCTCGTCGAATACGGCAGGCCGATGTTCGCCGGCGTCATCGCGAAACGCGCATCGCGCGCCGCGACGACTAGATCGCAGCTCATCACGAGATCGACCGCCCCGCCCCACGCCGACCCGGCCACCGCCGCGATCACTGCCCCCGGATAGGTCCGTACACGCCGCAGCGCGCGCTCAAGCGGCTTGCCATATGCGAGCGGATCGCGATCGTCGGCCAGTTCGCGCAGGTCGTGCCCCGCGCTCCACACGTCGCCGCTGCCGTCGTTCGACAGGATCACGACGGGCGGCGGACGGTGTCCGGCGAGCGCGTCGAGGCGCGCGACCAGCGCATCGAGCAACGGTGCGTCGAGTGCATGCCGCCGCGCCGGATTCGCGAACCGCACGCGCGCAATCCGCTCGCCGACCATCTCGACCGTCACGGCCGACGCGCTGTCGTGTTTCGTCATGTCGGTCATTGCACGGCCTCCGCCACGGCTTCCGCCTGGAAGATCGCGCGCGCGGCCAGCAGTTCGTCGATCGCATCGTCGCCGTAGCCCGCTTCGCGCAGCACGTCGACCGTATGCTCGCCGAGCAGCGGCGGCGCATGGCGCGTGCGGGGCGCCGGCACGTCGTCGCCCATCCCGCCGAGCGGCGTGACGACCTGGCGCAGCGTGCCGAGCGTCGGATGGGCGACCGGCTCGACCAGCCCGCAATGCGCGAGCTGCGGATCGTCGAACACTTCGTCGAGCGTATTGATCGGCCCGGCCGGCAAACCGGCCTCCACGAAACGCTGCGTCCATTCGCGCTTGCCGCGCGTGCGCAGCCGGCTTTCGAGCAACGCCTTCAGTTCGTCACGGTGCGCGACGCGCGCATCGTTGGTCGCGAAGCGCGGATCGTTCGGCAGCTCGGGCAGATCCAGCAACTGGCACAGTCGCAGCCACATGTCGGTCGTGATCGGCGCGAGGTTGAGCGGGCCGTCGGCCGTCTCGAACACGCCGTACGGCGCGATCACCGCATGCGCATTGCCGGTGCGGCGCGGCACGTCGCCGAGGCTCAGGTAGCGTTGCCCGTGCACGCTCAGCAGCGACACGAGGCTTTCCAGCAACGACGTGCCGACATGCTGGCCGCGCCCGGTGCGCTCGCGCTCGAACAGCGCGGCCATCACGCCGGTCGCCACCCACATCCCCGAGCTGAGATCGCCGATCGCGGTGCCGGTGCGGGTAGGCTCGCCGTCCGGGAAACCGGTCAGGCTCATCAGCCCTGCATAACCCTGCGCGATCTGGTCGAAACCCGGCCAGTCGCGCAGCGGGCCGCGCGGGCCGAATGCGGTGACGCTGCCCATCACGAGCCGCGGATCGCGCGCGCTCAGCACGGCATAGCCGAGCCCCATCGCGTCCATCGTGCCGGCCTTGAAATTCTCGATCACGACGTCGGCCTGTGCGATCAGGCGCCGCACGACGTCGAGGCCGGCCGGCTGCCGGAAGTCCACGCAGATGCCGCGCTTGTTGCGGTTGCAGGACAGGTAGTACGTACTCACGCCGCGATCGAACGGCCCCCAGGTGCGGCTCATGTCGCCGTGCGGCCCCGACTCGACCTTGATCACGTCGGCGCCGAGATCGGCGAGCACCATCGAGCAGAACGGCCCCGACAGCGCGCGACTCAGATCGACGACCTTGATTCCCTTCAATGCCTGCATTCCGGACTCCTGATATTGACGACTGGGTATGGCGTGGATATGAACACGGGACGTGCGCCGTTCATTCGGGCAGCGTCTGATGCCGCGTCTCGACCGCGAACGGCAGGATCAGGATGCCGAGCCCGAACACGGCCGCGGTCCACGCGACCGGCACGCCGAGCGATCCGTAGCCGTGAATCGCGGCGCCGAGCAGGAAGTTCACGCCTGCACCGATGAAGCGGCCGACCGATGCGTTGAATGCGAACGCGGTGGCCCGCACGCGCGTCGGGTACTGTTCGGGCAGCCACAGCGAGAAGATCGCGAAGTTGCCGCCGAAGAAACCGAGGAACGCGAGCGACACCATGAAGGCCGTGAGCCCGTTCGGCTGGTAGAACGCCCAGCCGAACGCGAACACGATCGATGCGGCCATCCCCGCGAAATACACGCCGAGCGCGGTGCGCCGGCCGAGCCGTTCCGACAGCCACGGGGCAACCAGGCAGCCCGCGATCGTCGCGCACGACAGGATCGCCGCGCCGATGGACGCGAGCCGCAGCGCGCCGACGTGATCGATGCCCGCCCGCGCCGCCAGCGTGCTGACCGCGCTCGCCTCGTAGACGGAGCCGGCCCACAGCCCGACGATCGCGACGCCGACGAGGCTCGCGCTCGTCAGCGTGCGGCGCAGGAACGCGGGCGCGAAGATCTCGCGCAGCGGATGCGCACGCCGCGCGTCGGCCACGTCGCCATCGCGCGCGTCGTGCCGGCGCCACTGCCCCGGCTCCTTCACGCGCATCACGGTGAACACCGCGAGCAGGGCGGGCGCAAGACCGCACAGGAACATCGCGCGCCAGCCGTAGGTCGCGCCGATCGTGTAGTTCAGGCAGGCGGCGATGAAGAAGCCGAAGTAGTAGCCCGTCTGCAGGTAGCCGGCGCCCATCTTGCGACGGTCTTCGGGCCAGCTCTCGGCGACGTAGGTGCCCGCGAGCGCCCACTCGCCGCCGACGCCGATCCCGGCGATCAGCCGGCACGCGGCCAGCGCCCATACGTCGTGCACGAACGCGGCCGCGCCGGTGAACACCGAGTAGATCAGGATGCTCGCGGCAAGCGTGCGCACGCGGCCGAAGCGGTCGGCAAGCGGCCCCCAGATGAACGACAAGCCCCAGCCGATCAGGAACAGCGCAAACAGGATCGAGCCGTACATCCCCAGATTCGCGGGCGTCGCCGCGATACCGGAGGCCGGGAGCAATTCGGTCAGTGCGGGAATCAGCACGAGCGCGTAGATCACCGAATCCACGCCGTCGAGCACCCAGCCCGCGTACACGGCCCAGAAACCCTTCACCTGCTCGCGCGTGAGCGGCGTACGCCGCGGCTTCGCGCCGGCCGCCGGCGCGTCGATCGCCTTGAACATCTTCGTCTCCTTGCCGGCGGGGCCGGCACGTTCGCCGCGTCCGGTCCGGGATGGCCGGCAGTCGGGCTCTTTTGTGAGACGAGTATAGAAACACCATCGATCGCGGAAAAATATGATATTCATCTTGCTCGATCGGATTGGCTTATGGCTTGAATCGGGAGACGGCGGCGATGGACTTGAGACAGTTGCGCTATTTCGTGAAGGTCGTCGAATGCGGCAACGTCACGCATGCGAGCGAGGCGCTGCATGTCGCGCAGCCGGCGGTGAGCCAGCAGATGCGCAATCTCGAACAGGATCTCGGGATGCAGCTGCTCGAGCGGAGCGTGCGCGGCGTCGCACCCACCGCCGCCGGCCGCACGCTGTATCAGCACGCGCTCGAACTGCTGCGCCAGGCCGACGGCACGCGCGAGCTGCTGCGCCGCGACGCCGAAACGCCGCAAGGCCGCGTGACGGTCGGGATGCCGTCGAGCACCGCGCGCGTGCTGGCCATTCCGCTCGCCCGCGCCGTGCGCGACCGCTATCCGGGCATCATGCTGGAGCTGATCGAGGCGCCGAGCGCCGATCTCGACACGCTGCTCGAACGCACGCGGCTCGATCTCGCGATCGTCGTCGATGCGGTCGACACGCGCGGCATTGCGATCCACCGGCTGCTGACCGAAACGCTGTACCTGATCACGTGGCCCGGATTCCAGGTGCCGGACGATCCCGTGCCGCTCGATGCGATCGCGCGAATGCCGCTCGTGCTGCCGAGCGCGCCGAACACGATCCGCAACCGCGTCGACTGGGCGATGCGCGAGGCCGGGCTGTCGTACGAAATCAGCTTCGAGGCGAGTTCGACCGGGCTGCTGTTCGCGGCCGTGATGGCGCAACTCGGCGTGACGATCCTGCCGTGGACGGCCGCGCACGTCGAGATCGAGGAGCGCAAGCTCAAGCTGTCGACGGTCGCGCACCGCCTGTTCGCGCGCGACCTGTCGCTGTGCTGGCACGACACCGCGCTCGTCAGCAACGCGGTGCAGAAAGTGAAGGCCGAGATCGTCCGGCTGTTCGACACGCTCGGGCAGCGGCCCGAATGGGCGGCCGGCAATGGCGATCGCGCGTGACCGGCGCCGCCCGTACCTTGTGCGGCCCCGCCGCGCGTACTAAGCTCCTTCCACCTGGGTACCGCTGACACTGCCACTTCTCTTCGCCGCTCGGTACAAGCGTCGGGGGAAGGAGGCCGTTCGTGTCCCCGCTCCAGTCTGCCTGGCTTCTGCTGGGCGTCAGTGTTCTCGCCGAAGTGCTCGGGCTCCGTCGGCCTGAAATTGTCGGCCGGCTTTTCCCGCCCGCTGCCGTCCGCGATCACGGTCGTCTGCTATGCGTGCGCCGTGTGGCTGATGGCGCTCGCGACGAAGCGGCTCGAAATGGGGCTCGCCTATGCAAGCTGGGCCGCTGCCAGCACGGCGGCCACCGCCGTGATCGGCATCGTCTGCTTCGACGAATCGGTGTCGTCGCTGAAGCTCGCCGGCATCGCGCTGACCGTCTGCGCGCTCGTCACGCTCAACCTCGGCGATGCGGCAGCGCGATGAGCGATGCGCAGGCGCCCGGCGGGGCATTGACAACGCCCCCCGGCGCTCCTTAACGTTGCTCCCATCGTAACCATCACCGGTTCAGCTTAAGAGGTTGTCGGCCCGCTCGTGCTCGACACCTCTGCCTTCATCGAAGGCCTGCTGCTTGGCGCCGGCCTGTTCACGTCGGTCGGCCCCAAGGACGCCTTCGTCATCAAGCGCTCGATCTCGAGCCCCCATCTACTCGCCATCGCCCTCGTCTGCGCAGGCAGCGACGCACTGCTGATCGCGCTCGGCGCGCAGGGATTGTCGTCGTTGCTGTCGCGGCATCCCGCCGTGGTGTCGGCCGCGCTGTGGGCCGGTATCGCGTATCTCGCCGGCTACGGCCTGCTCGCGTTGCGCTCGGCGATCGTGAGACGGC
Organism: Burkholderia arboris; assembly: GCF_902499125.1. Classification (GTDB taxonomy): domain Bacteria; phylum Pseudomonadota; class Gammaproteobacteria; order Burkholderiales; family Burkholderiaceae; genus Burkholderia; species Burkholderia arboris. The sequence goes on along the minus strand of NZ_CABVPX010000039.1, from coordinate 9,402 downwards.
AGCCCGGGCATGTCGACGGTACACGCGCCGGCAGCGGCGAGCCCACGCTGTCACGCACGGTGCTGGCAACCGCAGCCGTTTCGCTGCTCAATCCGTATGCGTGGATCGATACCGTGCTGCTGCTCGGTACCGTGATCGTGAGTCACACGCCGTCCACGCGCGCGCCGTTTGCGATCGGCGCGATGACCGCGTCGCTCGCATGGTTCCTGATGCTCGCCTATGGCGCACGCGCGTGCCGTGCGTGGTTCGCTCGCACGCTCGCGTGGCGGGTGCTCGACGGCTTTGTTGCCGTGATGATGCTCGGCTTCGCGATTCGATTCGCGATCGATGCGCTTTAGGCGTCAGCGGCCGGATATCGACATCGTGCGGAACGTGTCGTGTGCATTGCTATGCAGTTCGAAACCGATGCCAGGCGCCTGCGGCACGCGTGCATATCCCGCGTCGACGGCTTCGCCATCGGCCAGTCCGCTGAACGGATGGAACGCGAACGGACTGACTTCCGCGCCGCCGAGCCCGAGCGCCGCGACGACGTGCAGCGCAAACAGATGGCCACCGTGCGGCCAGAACGCTTCGCGCCGCCAGCCGCGCGACACGAAGTGATCGACGATCTGCAGATAGCCCGGCAGCCCGTAGCAATGCACGGGATCGAACACGAGCATGTCGCGGTCGCTACGCAATCCGCCGTAGCGGTCAAGCAGCTTTGCTTCCGCCAGCGAGAACAGCGCTTCGCCGGCCGCGATCGGCGAAGCGTATCGCGTGGCGATGTCCGCCTGAAGCGGCAGGTCGAGCGGATCGCAGATGTCCTCGAACCACCAGAGATCGAAGGGCGCGAGGCTCTCGGCGGCCGTGCGGGCAGTCATCGCGTCGTACGTGTTCATCGCGTCGACCGCGAGATGCGAAGCCCCTGCAAGGTGCGCGGCAGCAACTTCGATGCGGCGCCGGTCCTGGTCGAGATCCGCGCCGCCGATCTTGATCTTCGCGTGCGTGTAGCCGAGATCGGCGATACGGCGCATCTCGTCGGACAGGCGCGCGAGATCGTCATGCGGATAACGGTAGCCGCCGCCCGCGTACACGCGCACGCGCGGTGCGGCGGCGCGTTCGAGCCGGTCGGCGAGCAAGCGATGGAGCGGCAGGTCGGCGATTTTCGCGGCGGCGTCCCAGATCGCCATGTCGAGCGTACCGACCGCGACGCAGCGTTCGCCATGTCCACCGGGCTTTTCTCCGGCCATCATCGCGCGCCAGGCGCGGAACGGGTCGAGGTTCGTGCCGGATTCGTCTGCGAGCGTGCCGGCCGCAGCCAGCAGGCGCGGCGCGAACCGTTCGCGGATCAGGCCGCCCTGCGCGAAGCGGCCGATCGATGCGTAGCCGTAACCCGTCACCGGACTGCCGTCGCGCACGACGTCGGTGACGACCGCGACGACGCTCGTCGTCAGGCCCCCGGATGGAATCGCCGGATCGGCATAGCGGGACACGGGAATCGCTTGCTCGTGGATCGCGGTGATGCGCATGGTCGGGGTTCCGGGAAAACATGCGGTGCTCGCAGGCCATGCACGCGACGGCCGGTGCGACGGGCGGATCGTCGCATCATAGGCGCTTGCGCGATGTCTTGCAGGCACCGGGCGCGATCGCGAGAGGGGGCGAAACCGGCCGAGCGTGCAACCACGCTCGGCGAGCTGTTTTCGAACCGGATCGGGTTTTACTGAGGCGGAATCCCCTGCTTGCCTCCCTGCTCCGTGAACCGGGCGGGTGTCGGGTGACCAAGACAAGCGTGGATCGACTCTACCGGCCCGCTCACGCGAAGACGAAGTACTTGCGCACCGTCTCCACCACTTCCCACGTCCCTTTCATGCCGGGTTCAATGACGAACACGTCGCCGGCTTTCAGGTGCACCGACGCCTCGCCTTCCGGCGTGATGATGCAGTAGCCATCGAGAAAGTGGCAGTACTCCCATTTCTCGTAGTTCACCTCGAACTTGCCCGGCGTGCAGATCCACGTGCCCATGATCTTGCTGCCGTCCTTGGAGAGGTACGCGTTGAGGTTCACGGTGTGCGGATCGCCGCCGATGCGCTTCCACTTGGTCGCATCAAGGACCGGCGTCGGGCAGGTTTCGCGCAGAACGGTGATGAAATCGGACATATCAGCTCCAGACTAACGATCGTAAATGAGGCTTGTCACGTTAGTTCGAAAGCGTTGCCGGGACTTGCATGCTTCCGACACCGACTCGTCTATTTTCGACACGGGCTTGCGTGCTAACGTGCCGGCGGTGCGTTTCGTTCGGCCTGGGTGTCGCGATGGCGCCTCGCGTTTCAGTGCCGCCCTCCTCGTGTAGCCGGCGTATCGAGATGGCGCGCCATCGGGGAGCGCGAAGCCGTTTGCCAGCCGCCAACACGCCTCACTTGCAACACCGCGGCCAAACCCTGTAGAATTACGCGTTCTGCGGGCGTCGTATAATGGCCATTACCTCAGCTTCCCAAGCTGATGACGTGGGTTCGATTCCCATCGCCCGCTCCACACCATCTCAAACCCTCGCCACACAAGGCTTGCAGGGTTCTCCGGCAGTCACTGCCCCTCTTCCAGCGCTATCCGATCCTGAATGTGTGCCACGGGGGCATCTCCTTCGCGCGCCCGTCGCAAGATTTGCGGATCGGTAGCCCGCAATGGAAAGTCCGGCGCCTGCTGCTCCATCCGCAACGCACCTCCAGCCTCCCTCGTCCGACGACGTGCGAAGGCCGGCCCATGAGCGCAACGCCTACCTCATGCCGCCCGCAACATCACGATGAGGAGGGGCAAGCACAGCAGGCCATGAAGCACGATCGCGCAATACGCCAGCATCGCACTCGCTCCGGCATCGCGATCGGCATTCAGCAGCGCACCGATCGCCCAGACGAGACCGCCGAGCGAAACGATGCAGCACAGGACGACAACAGCCAGCGCAGTCCCGATCGCGCCGAACCCCGACGCCCCGGCAAAGGCATCCGGATTATTAAAGATCGAAATGCCGACGATGCCGGCAATCGCACACTCGGCGAGCGCGAGCGTCGCCGGGCCGCTACCGATCTTGCGACGTCCGGAAGTTGTTTCACTCATGGCTTTTCTCCCCAAAGGCCATTGGTCGTGGATCATGCCCACGCGTCATCTCTCACCATCGTTGCCAGCGCAACCACATGCGGAACATGAAGCGTCATGGCGGCCGTCATCGCCTCTTGTCATTCTGGCCGCGAGCAATCGAACGAAACGCGCACTGTTCATTGTCATCACGTTGCGCACGCGTCTCGCGCATCCGGTCATACCGGTTGCGTCAGCGATTCTACTCAATCGCCCGAACACTTCCGAACCGCCCAAAGAAAAAAGGACACACCCTCCCTCACCAGGAAAGCGTGTCCCAAAACCGGTGCCGGGGAGTGCGCCGTAAGCGCCAGCACCGATCAACCTTGCGTGGTACGAGCCCGTCGTTCAGCCAGCGTGCACGGCTTGCCAGGCCTCGTACAGGTCCTGCCCTTCATCGCGCGCACGGTGATGGACCAGCTTCATCTCGCGCGCTTCCAGCGGACGCGCGATCTCCACATACCCGCGCGCGGCCGACAGGTCGTACGGCTCGCCGTCCTCGTTCGAGTACGCGTAATACACCTCGCTGACGCCCGCCAGATACATCGCCGACAGGCACATCGAGCACGGATACCCGCTCGCATACATCACCGAGCCGCCCAGATCCGTGCTGCCGAGCGCCTTGCTCGCGGCACGCACGGCCTGCATCTCGGCATGCGCGCTCGGATCGCACGTCGCATCCACTTCATTGACCGAACGCGCGAGCACCTTGCCGTCACGGACGAGCACGGCGCCGAACGGCCAGGTCTTGCGCTCGCGCACGTTCTCCATCGCGAGGCGGATCGAGTCGACGAGGTAGGTATCGGTTTGAGACATGGCACTTCTCCATTCAGGTGAGATCAACTGCCGCGGTACGTCGAGAAGGACCACGGCGAGCAGAGCAGCGGCACGTGATAGTGCTGTGCCGGATCGAATACGGTGAAGCGGACCGGCACGACGTCGGACAGCGCGCTCGCGTCCTTGAAGTGCGCACCGATCGAGAAACGCAACTCGAACTGCCCGGCGCGCGCCGCTTCGCTGCGCAACATCGGCGCGTCGGTGCGCCCGTCCGCGTTGCTGACCGTCCGGTTCAGCAACCTGGGCGGCGTGACGCCCAGGTCGTACAGTTCGATCGGTACGCCGCCGATCGGCTTGCCGGTCGTCAGGTCGAGAACATGGGTGCTGATGCCTGCCATTCGCTTGCTCCAATTCGGGTCGAGGGATCCGGAATGAACCTGCCGCTCAGCTGCCGCGGTAGTACGTGTAATTCCACGGCCCGAACTGCACGGGCAGGTGCAGCCGCACCGATGCATCGGTGACGCGGAAGCGGATCGGCACCTGCGTCAGGAACGACGGCGACGGCAGCCGCGCACCCTTCATCCTGAAGTAATCGTCGACCTGCATCAGCAGCTCGTAATCGCCCGCCACGTACGTGTCGCCGATCAGCAGCGGCTCATCGGTCCGCCCGTTCGGGTTGATGACGGCCTTGCGGATCGGCACGGCCTCGCCCTTCTCGATCCGCGAAAACTCGACGTGCATGCCGGCCGCGGGTGCACCGTGGTAGGTATCGAGCAGGTGAATGGTCAGGCGCGGGCTCGCGCCATGCTGCGAGACCGGATCGGCCGCCTGCGCGGGTTTCAGCGCATCGCCCTGCGCCGCCAGCGGCGTCGCAGCCTGTGCGCGGCCGGCCAGCAGCATGCCGCCGGCGGCGGCCATCGACGCCATCACGAACTGCCGGCGCTCTCGCTTGATGAATTCGCTCATGATCAGGACTCCTTCGACTTGCGGGCATGCGCGATGCCGGTCACGACCAGCACGGCGGCCATCAGCTCGATCGCCGCGACGAGGTAAAGGCCCGGTGCAAGGCTGCCGGTTGCGCTCTTGACGAGCCCGAGCACATACGGCGCACCGAAGCCGGCCAGGTTCGACACCGAATTGATCAGCGCGACGCCGATCGCCGCGGCGCTGCCGGCCAGATACAGGTTCGGCAACTGCCAGAACACGGGAATCGCGCTCATCGTGCCGGCCAGCGCGATGATCATCGCGGCAATCGTGAACGCGGGCGCCACGCCCGGCATCCCGAGCAGCACGGCCATCGCTGCCATTGCCAGCGCGCCGCAGCCGGACGGTATCGCGAAGTGCCAGCGCACTTCCTTGCTCCGGTCGGAACGCGCGCCGTTCAGGATCATCCCGGCAGCACCGAACACGTAGGCCAGCGCGGCGATCCAGCCGATCACCACGGTGGCACCGAAACCCGAGTCGCGGATGATCGTCGGAATCCAGAACGTCAGCGCCGAATTCGCGCACAGCAGGCAGAAGAAGATCGCGATCATCAGCCACACCTTCGGGTTGCGGAACAGCGTGCGCCAGTCGTGGCCGCGCTCGCCGAGCTCGCGCTTGTCCGTGTCCAGCACGTTGCGCACGACCTGCTGCTCGGCGACGGACAGCCACTTCGCCTGCTCGGGCCGGTCGGTCATGTAGAAGTACGCAACGACCCCGGCCAGCACCGACGGGATGCCCTCGATGACGAACAGCCATTGCCAGCCGTGGAAGCCGTGCGAGCCGTCGAGCGACGTCATGATGCTACCGGCGAGCGGGCCGCCGAGCACGCCGGCAATCGCCGACGCCGACATGAACGTGCCGAACGCCTTTGCGCGCCGCGAACTCGGATACCAGTAGGTCAAGTACAGGATGATGCCGGGATAGAAGCCGGCTTCGAATGCGCCGAGCAGGAAGCGCAGCAGGTAGAACTGCGTCGGCGTCTTCACGAACGACTGCAGGATGCAGATGATCCCCCAGCCGATCGTGATGCGCATGATGGTCTTCTTCGCGCCGATCTTCTGCAACAGCGCGTTCGACGGCACTTCGAAGAAGAAGTAGCCGAGAAAGAAGATGCCGGCGCCGAGCCCGTAGACGGCCTCGCTGAACTTGAGCGTATCGAGCATCTGCAGCTTCGCGAAACCGATGTTCACGCGATCCAGCCACGCGAGCACCCACAGTGCGCAGAGAAACGGCAGAAGACGCCAAGACACCTTGCGATAGACGCGCTCTTCAAGCGTCGGCTCGGCCGACGAATAGACTGACGAATGCTGTTCCGTGACGGACACAGTTGTCTCCTGTAATGACTCGACCGTCCTGGGCCGGCGACGCGACCGCCCGTGTCGCCGCCACGCTGCGCAGCAATCCGGTCGTGCGTCGGCGGCTTGCCAGGCCGTGATCTTGTTGTGAAGCCCGACCATATCGCAGGGGTCCGGCAGCAGACAGGCTCGGGTTGTTATAGGCCCCATAGCAAACCGCGCTGCAGGCCGCCCCGTATCGCTTCGCGGGGCGTCGCCCGTCAAGCGTGGCGGCCGTTTCAGCGGCATCGGCGGCGCGCCCGCCCGTCGCGCGACGGCCGCGCGGACGCTCCGCCCCCGCCGCGCCCCGTTGACGCCGTTCGGCACTCGACGGCAAAGTGGAGCCGCTCAACGAACCCGGAATCACCATGCGCCACGACGATCCGCTGGACACCTACCTGCTTCGCGTGCTGTGTACGCTCGTCGAGGAACGCAGCGTGTCGCGCACGGCGATCCGGCTGAACCAGTCGCAGCCCGCGCTCAGCAGCGCACTGAAACGCTTGCGGAAGCTGTTCGACGATCCGCTGCTCACGCGCGAGAAGAACGAGATGGTGCCGACCGAACGCGCGCTGCAGCTCGCGCAGGACGCGCGGGTCGCGCTCAATGCGCTCGACAAGATGTTCAGCGCCGACGACGCCTTCGATCCGCAGCGCTCCGACCGCACGTTCACGATCGCGATGCCCGACTACCTCGCGCCGCCGTTCTTTGCCGACCTGGCGCGGCGGTTCCGCCAGCACGCGCCGAACTCGAAGCTCGTCACGCTGCCGATGGGCACCGAATACGACTACGAGAAGGCGCTCGCCGAAGGACAGGTCGACGTCGTGATCGGCAACTGGCCGACGCCACCCGAGCACCTGCACATGAACGTGCTGCTCGAGGACGAAATCGTGTGCCTGATGTCGAAGGACAATCGGCTCGCGAAGCCCGGCAGGCTCACCGCGGAAAGCTATATCGATGCGTCGCACCTGGTGCCGCTGCCCTACTCGAGCTCGCAGCGCGGCGTCGTCGAGAGTTCGCTCGCGACATTGCGCCTGAGCCGCGGCCGACAGATGTCCTGCCCTTACTTCAGTCTCGCGCCGTACCTCGTCAGCGAGTCCGACCTGATCCTGACGACCGCGCGGCATTTCGCGGCGTACTACGCGCGCCGCCTGCCGCTGCTGATCCGCCCGGCGCCGTTCAACTTTCCGCTGATGCGCTTCTATGTGCTTTGGCATCCGAACAAGCATCGCTCGAAGGCGCATGCGTGGCTGCGCGGGTTGTTGTCGGACAGCGGCGAGCGGCTGACGTCGGTTGCCGGCGCCGCATGACGCGCGCGGCGACGCGGGCCCGGAACCGCCGACGTGCGGGGCCGATGCCCCGGCTGGTATACGGCCAATAGGACTTGCCCACTTCTGGTCGCACCGGTGCGATTCCTATACTCGGAACCTCCATTCCCGCTCGAAGGTTCCTACAGACGATGTCCTCGACTCCACTCGACACCACCCGGCTCGCCGCGATCAACGCGATGGCGAAGGATCAGTTCGTTCAAGCCCTCGGCGACATCTTCGAGCACTCGCCGGACGTCGCCGAAGACGCATGGGCCGCGCGCCCGTTCGCTTCGGTCGACGCGCTGCACGACGCGATGATGGCCAGCATCCGCGCGCGCGGCATCGACGCGAAAAAGGCGTTCTTCGATCGCCACCCCGAACTGTCTGCACAGGCGGTGCGCGGCGGCGGGCTGACGCATGCATCGGTCAGCGAACAAACGAGCGCCGGCCTCGATGCACTGACCGACGACGAGGAAATCCGCCTGCAGCGGATGAACCGCGCGTATCGCGAGCAGCACGGCTTCCCGTTCATCATCTGCGTGCGCCACTACACGAAGGCCGGCATCTTCTTCGAACTGGAGAGCCGCGTGTCGCGCGAAACCGCATTCGAACTCGACTACGCGCTGAACCAGATCAAGGCGATCACGCGTCGCCGGCTCGACGCGCGCGTCGCGTGACGCGCAACGCATCCGTTCGCTGAAACGAGGGCCGAAGCGGCATGCGCGTCGGCCCTCTCGCCATATGGCCCCAACCCGGAGCGCGTCGGCCCCGGGGCCAGCGGCAGCGCGGCCGCCGCCCGCCGCAACCTTGCCAGTCGGATCAAACCAGTCCATAATCCGGCTCTTTCCGGTTGGCTGAACGGGAAATCCTTCAGGATCAACGGCTTGACGGCGTATCGCCGCTCCCGTCGCCACGTTCCGCAACCGCGCGCCCAGCCGCCTCGTCGAAGGCGGCTTTTTTGTACCGCGCAGGCGCGTCCCGCGCGCCCGATGCCCTCGCCCGCAACCGAGCCTTTCTCTGTACCGATGATGCACGACGATCCGAACGAAGCCGGCCTGCCGCCGCACGACGACGCCATTCCCGACGAAGCCGCCGAAGGCGCCGACGCAGTCAACCCGCTGCACCACCGCCGCATCCGCAGTTTCGTGACGCGCGCCGGCCGCGTGTCGACCGGCCAGCGCCGTGCGCTTGACGACCTTGGCCCGCGCTTCGTCGTCCCGTATGCGCCGGAGATGCCCGACTGGGATGCCGTATTCGGCCGCAAGGCACCGCGCATTCTCGAGATCGGTTTCGGGATGGGCGCATCGACCGCGGAAATCGCCGCGCATCGTCCGGGCGACGATTTCCTCGGCGTCGAAGTGCATGAGCCGGGCGTCGGCGCGCTGCTGAAGCTGATCGGCGAGCAGGATCTGCCGAACATCCGCATCATCCAGCACGACGCGGTCGAGGTGCTCGAGCACATGCTCGCGCCGGAAAGCCTCGACGGCGTGCACATCTTCTTCCCCGATCCGTGGCACAAGGCGCGCCACCACAAGCGCCGGCTGATCCAGCCGCCGCTCGTCGCGCATCTCGCATCGCGCCTGAAGCCGGGCGCCTACCTGCATTGCGCGACCGACTGGCAGAACTATGCGGAGCAGATGCTGGAAGTGCTCGGCGCTGAACCGACGCTCGAGAACACGGCTGCCGACTATGCGCCGCGCCCCGACTACCGTCCGGTGACGAAGTTCGAACGGCGCGGGCTGCGGCTCGGCCACGGTGTGTGGGACCTGGTGTTCCGCAAGCGCGCAGGCTGAATCGCACCGCCCCGCGCGGGATAAAAAAAGGTTCATCGAGGATTACCGGGGAACGCGGCGCGGATCTTGAGGAAGAAATATTCCTCGTCGCGGTACCCGTAG
>NZ_CABVPX010000038.1 GCF_902499125.1 Burkholderia arboris | reverse complement strand
ACCAAGCTGCAGTTCGACAACGGCACGGGCTCCGAGCTCGAGCTGCGTCAGGCGCAGACGGTGGTCGAGACGGCGCTCGCAAACCAGCAGGCGCAGGCGCGTGCCCGCGCACAGGCGCTGAACGCGCTGGTGCTGCTGATCGGCGAGCCGCTGCCGGACGACCTGCCGGCGGGCATGCCGCTCGACGCGCAGAACCTGCTGACGGACGTGCCGTCCGGGTTGCCGTCGGATCTGCTCACGCGCCGTCCGGACGTGATGCAGGCCGAGCAGACGCTGCTGGCCGCGAACGCGAACATCGGCGCGGCGCGCGCGGCGTTCTTCCCGAAGATCTCGCTGACGGCGGCGTTCGGCACCGCGAGCCCGACGCTGGGCGGCCTGTTCAAGGCCGGCACGGCGGCGTGGTCGTTTGCGCCGAACATCGCACTGCCGATCTTCGAGGGCGGCGCGAACATCGCGAACCTCGATCTTGCGCACGTGCAGAAGCGCATCGAGATCGCGAACTACGAGAAGGCGATCCAGTCGGCGTTCCGCGAAGTGTCGGATGGCTTGGCCGCACGCGGCACGTACGACCAGCAGATCGCGGCGCTGGAGCGCAACGAGCACGCGCAGCAGCGCCGTTTCGATCTGTCGGACCTGCGTTACAAGAACGGCGTCGACAGCTACCTGTCGGTGCTGACCGCGCAGACGGACCTGTACTCGGCGCAGCAGACGCTGATCAGCGCGCGTCTGGCGCGCTGGACGAACCTGGTCGACCTGTACCGCGCCCTGGGCGGCGGGTGGGTCCAGCGCGCCGGCGAGACGCCGCGCGCGCCGGATGCACCGGTCGACTACGACAAGGCGGCCGCTCCGGCGGCGGCGTCGGCGGCAGCGACGAACGGGTAAGCGCAAGGAAGGGCAGGCGCGGGAAACCGCGCTTGTTCTTCGAACCGGCTGTACGCGTAAGCGAAACGCCACGGATGCAAATCCGTGGCGTTTTCTTTTGTACTGTCGAATCGTGCGGGAGAGGATCGTTGTCGTGACGATGAGTGCGTCGCGTCCTGCTTGCGCCGTACATGCCAATCACGCCAATCACGCCAATCACGCCAATCACACCAATCACACCAATCACACCAATCACGCCAGTCCGGGCGACCATCGGTATCCAGCGCAGCGTGCTGCGACCAGTATTCACGGGCAAGACGCGATCGCCCTTGCGCCGGTCCTGTCCGGCACCCGCCAAGCAAAAACGCCACGGCATGCCGTGGCGTTTTGCGTTACCGCTTCGCACCGTCGTCCGGCGCGGGGCGATCAGTGGTGCACGTCGGCGGGACGCCCGTCGAAGTCGTGTCCGGCGCGGCGGATGTCGCAGCGCGCATCCTTTTCTCCTTTCACGCCGTTGAACACGATGTTCAGGATCACCGCCGTGGCCGATGCCAGCAGGATGCCGCTGTGCAGGATCGGGGCGAGCGCGGGCGGCAGCTTCGAGAAGAAGTGCGGCGACACGACCGGCACGAGGCCCATGCCGACGCTCACGGCGACGATGAACAGGTTGTGCGAGTTGTTCACGAAGTCGACCTTCGACAGCACCTTGATGCCGTTCGCGGCCACCATCCCGAACATCACGATGCCTGCGCCGCCGAGCACGAACGGCGGCACCGATGCGACGACCTGCGCCATCTTCGGGAACAGCCCGAGCAGCACGAGGATCACCCCGCCCGTTGCACACACGAACCGGCTCTTCACGCCCGTCACGCCGATCAGGCCGACGTTCTGCGAGAACGACGTATGCGGGAACGAGTTGAAGATGCCGCCGATCAGCGTGCCGAGGCCGTCGACGCGCAGGCCGCGCACCAGGCGTTCCTGGTTGACCGGGCGATCGACCATGTCGCCGACCGCGAGGAACATGCCGGTCGATTCGATGAACGTGACGAACATCACCGTGACCATCGTCACGATCGACAGCGGGTCGAAGTGCGGCATGCCGAAGTGGAACGGCATCACGATGCCGACCCACGGTGCGTGCGCGACGCCGTCGGTATTGACGCGGCCGATCGCGAACGCGATCGCGAAGCCGGCGACGATGCCGAGCAGCACCGAGATGTTCGCGATGAAGCCGCGGCCGAACTTGTTGATCATCAGGATCAGCGTCAGCACGAGCAGCGACAGGCCGAGATAGACGGGGCTACCGTACTCGGGGTTGCCGACGCCGCCGGCCGCCCAGTTGATGCCGACTTCCATCAGCGACAACCCGATCACCGCGATCACGGTGCCGACGACCACTGGCGGGAAGAACCGCAACAGCTTGCCGATCATCGGCGCGAGCACGATGCCGATGATGCCGGCCGCGATCGTTGAACCGAAGATGTCGAGAATGCCGAGGCCGGGGTTCGTGCCGATCGCGATCATCGGGCCGACTGCCGCGAACGTGCAGCCCATGATGACGGGCAGGCGGATCCCGAAGATCCACAGGCCCAGCGTCTGGATCAGCGTGGCGATGCCGCACGAAAACAGATCGGCGCTGATCAGGAACGCGATCTGGTCTTTCGGCAGCTTGAGCGCCGCGCCAACGATAAGCGGCACGGCGACAGCGCCGGCGTACATGACGAGGACGTGTTGCAGGCCAAGCGTAACCAGCTTGCCGGTCGGCAGCACTTCATCGCACGGATGGACCGTGTTCGATTGCATCTGTCTCACTCCATGATCTTGTTTTCGGGGTGATACGAAGTTATGCGGAATGAATCCACGCAACAAGAGCGCTGGGTACTATTCCGTTCTTTGCTGGTTCGATATGCCAATTCGGCATGGAACAGGGTGTCGATCATCGGGAAACAGCCGCAGGAGTGAGGTTCCCCGGTTTTATAGCCCTTCAAAATAGCGCCGGCCCCCATGTCAAATATAGGCCGCTTTATGGTGTGTATCGGGCGATGCGCATAGTGGCAAAAAGGGGTGTCGAAAAATCGCGCCGGGTTAACCCGCGAACGGCCGCTTTTGCTCGCAAGGTGCAGCCCGGTGAAACCCGGCGGCCGGCCGTACTTTCGACGCGTCCGCGTGGTGGCAAAAACCGGGGCGCACATCGCGATCCCGTTATCATCGAGATCCGTTCATACGAATTTGCCTATCCGTCATGCGCCTGCTCGGAATCGACCTCGGCACCGGCTCCGTCAAACTCGTCACGCTCGATGCCGATGGTGTCGAGCGGGCAGTCGCGAGCGAACCTTATGCGCTGTCGGCACCGCAGCCCGGCTGGGCCGAGATCGCGCCCGACGCGTGGTGGCAGGCGCTCGTGCGCGCAGCCGCGCGGCTGCCGGCCGGCGAGCGCGCGCAGGTCGCGGCGATCGGTTTCTCGGGCCAGATGCACGGCGCCGTGCTGATCGACGCGGCCGGGCAGCCGGTGCGGCCCGCGCTGCTGTGGCCCGACACGCGCGCGGTGCGCGAAGCGGACACGGCCGCCTGGCCCGTCGCACCGAATCCCGTCGCGCCCGGCATGGCTGGCCCGCTGTTGCGCTGGCTGGCCGCGCACGAACCCGATGCGCTGCGCTCCGCGCGCTGGGCCGTGCAGCCGAAGGACTGGCTGCGCATCGCGCTCGGCGGCGACGTCGCGGCCGATCCGAGCGACGCGTGCGCGACCGCGCTTGCGACACCCGATGGCGCGTGGGATTTCGCGTTGATCGACGCGCTCGGCCTGCCGGCCGACCGCTTCGCGCCGGTGATGGCGTCGACCGCGCGCTGCGGCACGCTCGGCGCGCAGGCTGCCGCCGCGCTCGGGCTGCCTGCCGGCGTGCCGCTTGCGACGGGCGCGGCCGACACCGCCTGCGCGGCGCTCGGCAGCGGGCTGCTCGCCGCAGGCGACGCACTGCTGACGACCGGCAGCGGCGGCCAGATCGTCGTGCTCGCGGATGCGCTGCCGCCCGCGCGGCGCGGACTGCATCGCTATCGCACCGCGGCCGGCGGCGGCTATTACACGATGGCCGCGATGCAGAACGTCGGGCTTGCGCTCGAAGCCGTGCGCGGCTGGCTCGGCTATGCGGGATGGGCCGACGCGTATGACGATGCATTTGCGCAGCCGGCGTCGGAACGGCTGTGCTTCCTGCCGTACCTGACGGGCGAGCGTTCGCCGTGGATGAACCCCGAAGCGCGCGGCGGCTGGCTCGGCCTCGGGCTCGGCGATACGCGCGGCGCGATGATGCGCGCCGCGTTCGAAGGCGTCGCGTTCGCGTTGCGCGCGGGGCTCGATGCGATCCGCGATGCCGAGCGCGGCGACCTGGTGGCGACGCTGCGTCTCGCGGGCGGCGGCTCGGTCGATCCGCGCTGGCGCCAGTTGCTCGCCGACGCGCTCGGCGCGTCGCTGTACGCGATCGATTGCCCGAATGCCGCGACGCGCGGCGCAGCGCTGCTCGCGGGCGTCGCGATCGGGCACTGGCGCGAAGACGCGTTGCGCGCGCTGGCGCCGGCCGCGTCGCCGGTCGCCGCGCCGCGCGACGACCGCCTGCTGGCCGCGCGCCACGCGCGCTTCATCGATCTGTACGCGCGCACGGATGCATGGTTCACGGCGGGCGTTTAAACTCGAACACTTGTTCTTTTGCGTCAGCGATGACGCATCGTGGCAAGCCGGCGGCCGTTTCCCGCACGCGGTGCGTGGCGGGACCGGCCATCATGGCGAGCACGGGATGCTTTCTTCGTGTCGCGCGCGATGCCGCGCGGCACGGCTTCGACAGCTTTGCATGGAACCCGGCGGGCGCCGAAACGCGCGTGCGGGCCGACCTCACAGACACACAGGAGTGACACGATGAAAACGAAAGCCGCGATTGCATGGAAGGCGGGTGCGCCGCTGACGATCGAGGAAGTCGATCTCGAAGGGCCGCGCGCAGGCGAAGTGCTGATCGAAGTGAAGGCGACGGGCATCTGCCACACCGACTACTACACGCTGTCGGGCGCCGATCCGGAAGGGATCTTCCCGGCGATCCTCGGCCATGAAGGCGCGGGCGTGGTGGTCGACGTCGGCCCCGGCGTCGGCACCTTGCGCAAGGGCGATCACGTGATTCCGCTCTACACGCCCGAATGCCGCGAGTGCAAGTTCTGCCTGTCGCGCAAGACCAACCTGTGCCAGAAGATCCGCGCGACGCAGGGCAAGGGCCTGATGCCCGACGCGACGTCGCGCTTCTCGCTCGACGGCAAGCCGCTGTTCCACTACATGGGCACGTCGACGTTCTCGAACTACATCGTGGTGCCGGAAATCGCGGTCGCGAAGGTGCGCGAGGACGCGCCGTTCGACAAGATCTGCTACATCGGCTGCGGCGTGACGACGGGCGTCGGCGCGGTCGTGTATTCGGCGAAGGTCGAGGCGGGCGCGAACGTCGTCGTGTTCGGCCTCGGCGGGATCGGCCTGAACGTGATCCAGGGCGCGAAGATGGTCGGTGCGGACAAGATCATCGGCGTCGACATCAATCCGAAGCGCGTCGAGCTCGCGAAGAAGTTCGGGATGACGCACTTCATCAACCCGAACGAAGTCGAGAACGTCGTCGACCACATCGTGCAACTGACCGACGGCGGCGCCGACTACTCGTTCGAGTGCGTCGGCAACGTGAAGCTGATGCGCCAGGCGCTCGAGTGCACGCACAAGGGCTGGGGCCAGTCGTTCATCATCGGCGTGGCGGCAGCGGGCGAGGAAATCAGCACGCGTCCGTTCCAGCTGGTGACGGGCCGCGAGTGGAAGGGCTCGGCGTTCGGCGGCGCGCGCGGCCGTACCGACGTGCCGAAGATCGTCGACTGGTACATGGAAGGCAAGATCAACATCGACGACCTGATCACGCATACGCTGCCGCTCGAGCGGATCAACGAAGGCTTCGACCTGATGAAGGCCGGCGAGTCGATCCGTTCGGTCGTGCTGTACTGACCGGGAGCGCATCGCCATGCTCGAACTCGTTTCCTCGCATGCGTGCCACGGCGGCGAGCAGCGCTTCTACCGTCACGATTCGGCGGCCATCGGCCTGCCGATGAAGTTCTCGGTGTACCTGCCGCCGCAGGCGGCGCACGGCCGCGTGCCGGCGCTGTTCTATCTCGCGGGGCTCACGTGCACCGACGAGACGTTCGCGATCAAGGGCGGCGCGCAGCAATACGCGGCGCAGCACGGCATCGCACTCGTGATGCCCGACACGAGCCCGCGCGGTGCGGGCGTGCCGGGCGAGACCGAGGCATGGGATTTCGGCGTCGGCGCGAGCTTCTACGTCGATGCGACCGAGGCACCGTGGTCCAAGCATTACCGGATGGAATCGTACGTGACGGGCGAACTGCGCGAGCTTGTTGCGGCCGAGTTGCCGATCGACGGTGCGCGGCTCGGGATCTTCGGTCACTCGATGGGCGGGCATGGCGCGCTGACCCTCGCGCTGCGTCATCCGGGCCTGTACCGGTCGGTGTCGGCGTTCGCGCCGATCGCCGCGCCGACGCGCTGCCCGTGGGGCGAGAAGGCGTTCTCGGGTTACCTCGGCGACGATCGCGACGCATGGAAGGCGCACGACGCGAGCGAGCTCGTCGCGCGCGCCGATGCGCCGAAGTTCGCGGACGGCATCCTCGTCGACCAGGGGCTGGCCGATCAATTCCTCGCGAACCAGCTGAATCCCGACGTGTTCGAGGCCGCGTGCGCGAAGGCCGGCCAGCCGCTGACGCTGCGCCGTCATCCGGGCTACGACCACGGTTACTACTTCATCTCGACGTTCATCGCCGATCACCTCGCGCATCACGCGCGGGTGCTGGCCCGGTGAGCGGGAAGGGACGCAGATAACGCGTACGGCGTTCTGCGCGAACTCGCGGACGCATGAAAAAACGCCGGCGCTGCCCTCGGGCACGCCGGCGTTTTCATTTGCGTCGGGCAGCGATCCGTCGGGCAGCGATCAGTTGCGCCGCAACAGGCTCGCGCCGTACACGAGCGCCGACAGCGCGGTGATCCAGAAGCTGGTCGGCCAGTCGGTGTGATAGGCGAGCACGATGCCGGCCCACGCCTCGAACAGCGCGAACAGCGCGGCGAGCAGCACGCCCGTCGACAGCCGCGTCGACACGTTCTGCGCGGCCGCAGCCGGCCCGACCAGCAGCGTGAACACGAGCAGCACGCCGACGATCTGCGTCGCCGCGGCCACCGCGAGGGCGCACACCGCGAGGAACAGCATCGACACCGTGCGCAACGACACGCCCTTGGCTTCGGCCAGTTCCGGCTGCAGCGATGCAAACAAGAGCGGCCGTGCGATCAGCGCGAGCGCCGCGAGGCTCACCGCGCCGATGCCCGCGAGCACCGCGAGCGTGTCGTGGCTGACCGCGAGCACGTTGCCGAACAGCAGCGCGGTGACCTGCGTTGCGAACGACGTATAGAAATGCAGGAACAGCAGGCCGAAGCCGAGCGCGCCCGACAGGATCACGCCGATCGCGACGTCGCGGCCCGCGAGCTTTTCGCCGAGCGCACCCATCCCGATCCCGGCCGCGAGCGTGAAGCCGACCATCCCCCAGATCGGCGAGATGCCGAGCAGCACCGCGCCCGTCGCGCCCGTGAAGCCGACGTGCGACAGCGCATGGCCCGCGAAGGTCTGCCCGCGCAGCACCAGGAAGTAGCCGACGATGCCCGCGAGCACCGCGACGATGCCCGACGCCGCGAAGGCGTTGATCATGAAGTCGTATTCAAACATCGTGCGAATGCCCGGGATGAGCGTGTCCGTGGTGGTGATGGCCGTGGCCGCCGCCACCGCCGTGCGAGTGACCGTCGTCGTCCTCGTGTTCGTGGTCGTGCTTCTCGATCTCGACGTCGCCCGACATCACGAAGATCTTGCCGTTCACGCGCATCACGTCGATCGGCGACCCGTAGAGCCGCGACAGCACGGGCTTCGTGATCACCTCGTCGACGGTGCCGAGCGCCGCGACGCCGTTGCCGAGATACAGCACGCGGTCGAGCGCGTTCAGCAGCGGATTCAGTTCGTGCGCGGAGAACAGCACGGTGATGCCGAGCTCGCGCTGCACGTTGCGCACGAGTTCGACGACGCCGCGCTGGTGGTTCGGGTCGAGGCTGATCAGCGGCTCGTCGAGCAGCAGCAGCTTCGGATTGCCGAGCAGGCACTGCGCGAGCAGCAGGCGCTGGCGCTCGCCGCCCGACAGTTCCGACAGCGGCCGGCGCGCGAGCGACGGGCCGCCGACGAGATCGAGCACGCGATCGACGTCGCGGCGCGTGGCCGCGTTCGTGTGCGGCAGCCCCCAGCGGTGGCCGTCGGCGGCCATCGCGACGAAGTCGTAGCCGCGCATCCGGCGGTTCGCGAGGCCGCTCCTGATCTGCGGCATGTAGCCGATCGACGGGTTGCCGCGCACGACCGGCACGCCGCCGACGGACAGCGTGCCGGCCGACACGGGCACGAGGCCGAGCACCGCGCGCATCAGCGTCGTCTTGCCCGCGCCGTTCGGCCCGAGCACGCCGACGAATTCGCCGGGTTCGATCGAGAAGCTGACATCGCGCAGGATCGTGCGTCCGCCCAGTTCGAGCGTGACGCGATCGACGGCGAGTGCGTGGGGAGTGTCGGTCATGTCGTTACGGTTGTTTATTGCTTGCCGGCCGACAGCGCGTTGCCGAGCGCGTCGAGCTGGCCGGCCATCCATTGCTGGAAGGTCTTGCCGGCCGGCTGCGTCTCGGTGACGCTGACGGTCGGCACGCCGCCGTCGCGCGCGATCTTCAGCATGCGCCTGGTCATCGGTTCTTCGGCCTGGCTGTTGTAGATCAGCACGCGCACCTGCTTCTTGCGCAGGTCGTTCTCGAACGCGGCGACGTCCTGCGCGCTGGCTTCGGTGTCGTTCATCGTCGCGAGCTGGAAGCGCTGGTTGCGCATGTCGAGACCGATCGCGTCGGACATGTAGCCGAACACGGGCTCGGTGGCCGTCACCGGCACGCCCTTGTACTTCGCGCGCAGCGCGGCGACCTTGTCGTCGACGGGCTTCAGCGACGCGACGAACTTCTGCAGGTTCGCGTCGTACTCGGCCTTGTTCGCCGGGTCGGCACGGCCAAGCTCGGCCGCGATCGCGCGCGCGGCGGCCGGCATCGTCGCCGGGTCGTACCACAGGTGCGGGTTGTCGCCGGCCTTCTTGCCGACCAGGTTGGCGACGACGATCGTCGCGCGCTTCGCCTGCTTCGACGCGCCGAGCAGCTTGCCCATCCACGGATCGTAGTCGGCGCCGTTGTAGATCACGACCTGCGCGTGCTGGAGCGCGCGGGCCGTCTTCGGGCTCGCTTCGAACAGGTGCGGATCCTGGTCGGGATTGCTGAGGATGCTCGTGACCGCGACGTGGCTGCCGCCGATCTGCGTCGCGACGTCGCCGTAGAAATTCTCGGCGGCGACGACGTTGACGGTCGCGGCCTGCGCGAACGCGGGCGCCGCGAGCGACAGCGCGGCAACGGCGGCGGCGAGCCAGCGGACAGGCGACAGGGCACGCCGCGGCGCGCGCTTCAGGGCAATGGACATGGAACTCCTCGTGGGAAGGGGCGGCGCGTGGCCGCGCGATTCGGCGTCAGCGTTGCGCGGGCTTGCGCTTGCAGTGCCCGCACAGGCCGCTCAGCTCGACGACCTGGTGGTGGACTTCGAAACCGTGCGCGGGCTCGCTCGCGGACAGCTGCTTCGCGAGGTCGCCGCCGGGAATCTCGACGGTGTCGCCGCACGAATCGCAGATCAGGAACTGGCCTTCGTGCGGCACGCCGATCTCGCAGCACGCGAAGAACGCGTTCTTCGATTCGATCCGGTGGATGAAGCCGTGCTCGACGAGGAAATCCAGTGCGCGATAGACGGTCGTCGGCGGCACGCGGCCGCGCTGCGGTTCGAGTTCGGCGAGCAGGTCGTACGCGCCGATCGGGCGCTGCGCGGCCAGCACGCGTTCGTAGACCTGGCGGCGCAGCGGCGTCCACGCGAGCCCGTGCTCGGCGGCGAATGCGTCGGCCCGGGACAGCCGGGCGTCAATGGACGATGAGGTAGCCATGGCGTGAAGCAGGGCGATGAAACACAGTATGGCGATGATATAACGTATCGTCGCGCCGTGCAGCGCGATTTCCCCTTTCCGTCCTCGCTTCGTCCCCTTCATCGCCGGTCCCACTGCGCCGCACCGCGCGCCCCGCGCCTTGCCGGGCGTACGCAACGGGCCGCCGTCGTGCGCCGCCGTGCCGCAGCGCGTCATAGAAAGCCGTCACGTCGTCTTGACAGCGCGAATCGCGTATCCGATCATTCGATCAACAACAGAGCAATTGATCGGTCAGCGAGCGTTCGCTCACCTCGTGACCGTCGTACAGCAGAACGAACCGGAGACAGCCAGTGAGACTGGAAGACAAGGTCGCGATCCTGACGGGCGCCGCAAGCGGCATCGGCGAGGCGGTCGCGCAACGCTATCTGGACGAGGGCGCGCGCTGCGTGCTCGTCGACGTGAAGCCGGCAGGCGGCTCGCTCGCGCGGCTGATCGAGGCGAACCCCGGCCGCGCGGTGGCCGTCACCGCGGACGTCACGCGCCGCGACGACATCGAGCGGATCGTCGCGACGGCGGTCGAGCGCTTCGGCGGCGTCGACATCCTGTTCAACAATGCGGCGCTGTTCGACATGCGCCCGATCCTCGACGAATCGTGGGACGTGTTCGACCGGCTGTTCTCGGTCAACGTGAAGGGGCTGTTCTTCCTGATGCAGGCCGTCGCGCAGCGGATGGTCGAGCAGGGGCGCGGCGGCAAGATCGTCAACATGTCGTCGCAGGCCGGCCGTCGCGGCGAGTCACTCGTTTCGCACTACTGCGCGACCAAGGCCGCGGTGATCAGCTATACGCAGTCGGCCGCGCTCGCGCTCGCGCCGCACCGGATCAACGTGAACGGGATCGCGCCGGGCGTCGTCGACACGCCGATGTGGGAGCAGGTCGATGCGCTGTTCGCGCGCTACGAGAACCGTCCGCTCGGCGAGAAGAAGCGGCTCGTCGGCGAAGCCGTGCCGCTCGGCCGCATGGGCGTGCCGGGCGACCTGACGGGCGCCGCGCTGTTCCTCGCGTCGGCCGACGCCGATTACGTCACCGCCCAGACGTTGAACGTCGACGGCGGCAACTGGATGAGCTGACGTGGCGCCGCTCGCACGCGCCACCCGCCGGCCGGCCCGCGACGCTGCGGCATCGCCGCGCGCCGCGGCCGCCGTCGTACCAGGAGGGGCCGCCTGATGGCCGAGATCGTCGTCGCAGGCGAACTGCTCGCCGAATTCGTCGCCGCCGAGCGCGGCCAGGGCTTCGAGACACCGGGCCTGTTCGCAGGACCGTTCCCGAGCGGTGCGCCGGCGATCTTCGCCGACCAGGCCGCGCGGCTCGGTGCGCGCGTCGCGTATGCGGGCTGCGTGGGCCGCGACGCGTTCGGCGATGCGATCGTCGCGCGGCTCGAACGCGACGGCGTCGACGTCGCGCGCATCCGCCGCGTCGCGCGCCCGACCGGCACCGCGTTCGTCGCATATCGCGACGACGGCACGCGCAGCTTCGTATTCACGCTGTCCACCAGCGCGGCCGCGTGCGTCGATGCATCCGACGTCGATAGCGCAATGTTCGACGGCTGCCGCTACTTCCACGTGATGGGCTCGTCGCTGACGAGCGAATCGGCGATCGCGGCCGTGCAGCGCGGCGTGATCGAGGCTGCGCGTGCCGGCGCGAAGGTGTCGTTCGATCCGAACGTGCGGCCCGAGATGCTGAGTTTCCGCCCGATGCGCGCGGCGCTCGACCAGATGCTCGCCGCGTGCCATCTGTTCCTGCCGAGCGAGGCCGACCTGCCGTTCTTCTGCGGGCCGCAGCCGGCCGAGCGCGCGATCGCAGGTTTGCTCGCGACGCATCCGCTGCTCGAGCGCGTCGTGCTGAAACGCGGCGCGCAAGGCAGCGTCGCGTTCGACCGCGCGAGCCGCGTCGACGCACCGGCCTTTCCGGTCGACGAAACCGACCCGACCGGCGCCGGCGACTGCTTCGGCGGCACGCTGGTCGCGGGCCTCGTCGCGGGCGTGCCGATCGAGGTCGCACTGCGCCGCGCGAACGCGGCCGGCGCGATCGCGGTCACGCGGCGCGGCCCGATGGAAGGCAACAGCAGTGCGGCCGAGATCGACCGCTTCCTGACCGAACGAGGTATCGCATGTCCGGCCTGACGACCCTTGCCGAACGCCCGCGCCATGCGCACGCGGACGCCGTGCTGCGGATGATCTTCGACGCGAACCGCGCGGACGCGCAGCGCGGCATCTATTCGATCTGCAGCGCGCACCGGCTCGTGCTGGAGGCCGCGTGCGAAGCCGCGCGCGCGGACGGCTCGCCTCTGTTGATCGAGGCGACCTGCAACCAGGTGAACCACCTCGGCGGCTATACGAGCATGACGCCGGCCGATTTCCGCCGCGACGTCGACGCGATCGCCGCGCGCTGCGGGCTTGCGCCGTCGGCGCTCGTGCTCGGCGGTGACCATCTCGGCCCGAACCCGTGGCGGCACCGTCGTGCGGCCGACGCGATGCGCGAGGCCGTCGCGATGGTCGCCGCGTATGTCGAGGCCGGCTTCGAAAAGATCCACCTCGATGCGAGCATGGCGTGCGCGGACGATCCCGAGCGGCTCGACGACCGGACGATCGCCGCGCGCGCGGCCGAGCTGTGCCGCGCGGCGGAAGATGCCGCCCGGCGCGCCGGCACGGCGCCCGTCTACGTGATCGGCACCGAGGTCCCGACGCCGGGCGGCGAAGTCAGCGGCGATGCGGGCGATGAAGCGGGCAGCGATGCGATCGCGCAAATCGCGGTCACGCGCAGCGACAGCATCGACGCGACGCTCGACGCGCACCGCCGCGCATTCGCGGCGGCCGGGCTCGACGACGCATGGACGCGCGTCGTCGCGATCGTCGCGCAGCCGGGCGTCGATTTCGACGATCGCCACGTGCTCGACTACGACAGTGCCAAGGCAGCGTCGCTTGGGGCGAGTATCCTGCATACACCACGCCTCGTGTTCGAGGCACATTCGACCGATTACCAGACCGAAGATGCGCTCGCCGCGCTCGTGCGCGACCACTTCGCGGTGTTGAAGGTCGGCCCCGCGCTGACGTTCGCGCTGCGCGAGGCCCTGTTTGCGCTGACCTTCATCGAGGAGGCGCTGATCGACGACGTCGCGCAGCGCTCGCGGTTGCGCGACGTCGTCGATGCCGCGATGCGTGCGCAGCCCGAACACTGGGCGCCGTACTACCGCGGCGACGAGAGCGCGCAGCGGCTCGCGCGCCAGTTCAGCTACAGCGACCGCATCCGCTACTACTGGCTGCAGCCGGCCGTCGCGGCCGCGGTAGAGCAACTGTTCGGCAACCTCGCGCGGCAGCCGGTGCCCGAGACGCTCGTCGCGCAGTGGCTGCCGGATGTCTACGCGGCATGCCGCGCGGGCGGGCTCGCGAAAGAGCCGCGCGCGTGGGTGCGCCACCGGATACGCGACGTGATCGCGCACTATGCGCGCGCGTGCGGCATGCAGCGGCCGGCATGACGGGCCGCGAAGGAAACGACGCAACACCGACGACACTTCGAACAAACACAGGAGACATGCCATGCAACGAAAGATGCTCGACGCCGCCGCACGCTGCTTCGCCGGAGCCGCGCTCGCGACGGCGGCCTGCGCCGCGTCCGCCGGCACGCTGACGATCGCGACGCTGAACAACCCCGACATGATCGAGCTGAAGAAGCTGTCGCCGGCATTCGAGAAGGCGAACCCGGACATCAAGCTGAACTGGGTGATCCTCGAGGAGAACGTGCTGCGCCAGCGCGCGACGACCGACATCACGACCGGCAGCGGCCAGTTCGACGTGATGGCGATCGGCACCTACGAGACGCCGCAGTGGGGCAAGCGCGGCTGGCTCGCGCCGATCACGGGCCTGCCGGCCGATTACGACCTGAACGACATCGTGAAGACCGCGCGTGACAGCCTGTCGTACAACGGCCAGCTCTATGCGCTGCCGTTCTACGTCGAAAGCTCGATGACGTTCTACCGCAAGGACCTGTTCGCGGCGAAGGGGCTGAAGATGCCCGACCAGCCGACCTACGACCAGATCGCCGACTTCGCGGACAAGCTCACCGACAAGGCGAAGGGCACCTACGGGATCTGCCTGCGCGGCAAGGCCGGCTGGGGCGAGAACATGGCGTACGTGTCGACGGTCGTGAACACGTTCGGCGGGCGCTGGTTCGACGAGAACTGGAACGCGCAGCTCACGTCGCCCGAATGGAAGAAGGCGATCACGTTCTACGTGAACCTGCTGAAGAAGGACGGCCCGCCGGGAGCGAGCTCGAACGGTTTCAACGAGAACCTGACGCTGACCGCATCGGGCAAGTGCGCGATGTGGATCGATGCGACGGTCGCGGCCGGCATGCTCTACAACAAGCAGCAGTCGCAGGTGGCCGACAAGATCGGCTTCGCGGCCGCGCCGGTGGCGGCCACACCGAAGGGTTCGCACTGGCTGTGGGCATGGGCGCTGGCCGTGCCGAAGACGTCGAAGCAGCAGGACGCCGCGCGCAAGTTCATCGCGTGGGCGACGTCGAAGCAGTACATCGAGATGGCCGGCAAGGACGAAGGCTGGGCATCGGTGCCGCCGGGCACGCGCACGTCGACGTATCAGCGCCCCGAGTACAAGGCCGCCGCGCCGTTCTCGGACTTCGTGCTGAAGGCGATCGAGACGGCCGACCCGAACGATCCGTCGCTGAAGAAGGTGCCGTACACGGGCGTGCAGTACGTCGGGATTCCTGAATTCCAGTCGTTCGGCACGGTGGTCGGCCAGTCGATCGCCGGTGCGGTCGCGGGCCAGATGACGGTCGACCAGGCGCTCGCCGCCGGGCAGGCCGCGGCCGACCGCGCAGTGCGGCAGGCCGGCTACAAGAAGTAACGCTCAAGCAGTCACGCGGCCCGCAGCGTGCGCCGTTGCACACGCTGCGGGCCGGCGAAGCTGAAAGGCGGGCAGGTCGTTCGCGCCCGCGCATCAACCGGAGGGACTCCGATCATGCGTCACCTGCGTCTTCCCCTGAGTCACGCGCCGTCGGTCGGCGACGCGTCGTCGCCACCCGGCGCGCCGCGCCGCGCGCGCGGCGGCGCGAGCTGGCTCGTGTCGCCGTCCGTCGCGGTGCTGCTGCTGTGGATGTCGATTCCGCTCGCGATGACGATCTGGTATTCGTTCTCGCGCTACAACCTGCTGAACCCGGACGTGAAGGGCTTCGCGGGGCTCGACAACTACCGTTTCCTCGCGACCGATCCGTCGTTCCTGCCCGCGATCTGGCACACGCTCGTGCTGATCGGCGCGGTGCTCGCGATCACGGTGGTCGGCGGCGTGCTGATGGCCGTGCTGTTCGACCGCAAGTTCTACGGGCAGGGTGTTGCGCGCCTGCTCGCGATCGCGCCGTTCTTCGTGATGCCGACGGTGTCCGCGCTGATCTGGAAGAACATGATCCTGCATCCGGTATACGGGCTCGTCGCGAACGCGATGCGCGCGCTCGGGATGACGCCGATCGACTGGTTCGCCGATTACCCGCTCACCGCGGTGATCATCATCGTCGCGTGGCAGTGGCTGCCGTTCGCGTTCCTGATCCTGTTCACCGCGATCCAGTCGCTCGACCAGGAGCAGAAGGAAGCCGCGCGCATCGATGGCGCCGGCCCGATCGCGATGTTCTTCTACATCACGCTGCCGCACCTGAAGCGCGCGATCGCCGTGGTCGTGATGATGGAGACGATCTTCCTGCTGTCGATCTTCGCGGAAATCTATACGACGACCGGCGGCGGCCCCGGCGACGCAACGACCAACCTGTCCTACCTGATCTACGCGCTCGGCCTGCAGCAGTTCGACGTCGGCCTCGCGTCCGCGGGCGGCATCATCGCCGTCGTGGTCGCGAACGTCGTGTCGTTCTTCCTCGTGCGGATGCTCGCGCGCAACCTGAAGGGAGAGTACGAGAAATGAGCGACCTGACCTTCGAACGCCGGCGCGTGCCGGCCGTGTTCGACCTCGTGCGGCGCGCGCTGCCCGGCACGCTCGCGTGGCTGATCGCGCTGCTGCTGTTCTTCCCGATCTTCTGGATGGCGATCACCGCGTTCAAGACCGAGCAGCAGGCGTACGCGTCGACGCTGTTCTTCGTGCCGACGCTCGACAGCTTCCGCGAGGTGTTCGCGCGCAGCAACTACTTCGCGTTCGCGTGGAATTCGGTGCTGATCTCGGCGGGCGTCACGGTGATCTCGCTGCTGTTCGCGGTGCCGGCCGCGTACGCGATGGCGTTCTTCCCGAACCACCGCACGCAGAAGGTGCTGCTGTGGATGCTGTCGACGAAGATGATGCCGTCGGTCGGCGTGCTCGTGCCGATCTACCTGCTGTGGAAGAACGCGGGGCTGCTCGACACGGTGTCGGGGCTCGTGATCGTCTACACGCTGATCAACCTGCCGATCGCCGTGTGGATGACCTTCACGTACTTCAACGAAATTCCGAAGGACATCCTCGAAGCCGGGCGGATCGACGGCGCGTCGACATGGCAGGAGATCGTCTACCTGCTGATGCCGATGGCGCTGCCGGGGCTCGCGTCCACCGCGCTGCTGCTCGTGATCCTGTCGTGGAACGAGGCGTTCTGGAGCATCAACCTGTCGAGTTCGAACGCCGCGCCGCTGACCGTGTTCATCGCGTCTTATTCGAGCCCCGAAGGGTTGTTCTGGGCGAAGTTGTCCGCGGCTTCCCTGCTGGCCGTCGCGCCGATCCTGATCGTCGGCTGGCTGTCGCAGAAGCAGCTCGTGCGCGGGCTCACGTTCGGGGCGGTCAAATGAGCGTGAATATCCTGATCTGCGATTGCGACGGTGTGCTGATCGACAGCGAGGCCGTGGCCGCCGACGTGATCGTGCGCGAACTCGATGCGCGCTGGCCGGGCGTCGACGCGCGGCCGGCCGTGATGCCGCTGCTCGGGCTGCGCATCGAGCGCGTGCTGGCCGGCGCGGGCGAGGCCGTCGGCCGCACGCTGTCGGCCGCCGACGTCGAGGCGATCCGCCGCGCGGTCGAGGCGGCCGCCGTCAACGCGCCGATGGTCGAAGGCATCGACACGGCGCTCGCCGCGATCCCGTTGACGACGGCGTGCGCGAGCAACAGCTATCGCGCGTACGTCGAGGCGGCGCTCGCACGCACGGGCCTCGCGCGTTTCTTCGGCGACCGGCTGTTCTGCGCGGATTCGGTTGCGCGGCCGAAGCCGGCGCCCGACGTGTATCTCGCGGCTGCGCGCACGCTCGGCGCGGCGCCCGCACACTGCCTCGTCGTCGAGGACAGCGTGACCGGCATCACCGCGGCGGCCGCGGCCGGCATGACCGTGCTCGGCTTCGTCGGCGGCGGGCACGCGTCGGCGGCCCAGATCGACGCGCTGCGCAGCATCGGCGCGCGTCACGTATTCGACGACATGCACGAGCTGCCCGGCTACGTCGCGCGCTGGCAGGCGACGGGCGCGGTGCTGCCGAACTAGCAACGATTGCGCGCTGCCGGCAAGGCGGCGCATCACGAACGAACGGAGACAGATCATGGCAAGCGTGCTCCTGCGCAACATCGCGAAGCGCTACGACGACACCGAAGTGCTGCGCAACGTGAACCTCGACATCGCCGACGGCGAATTCGTCGTGTTCGTCGGGCCGAGCGGCTGCGGCAAATCCACGCTGATGCGGATGATTGCGGGCCTCGAGGATATTTCGAACGGCGACCTGCTGATCGATGGCGCGAAGGTCAACGACGTGCCGAGCGCGAAACGCGGCATCGCGATGGTGTTCCAGTCGTATGCGCTGTACCCGCACATGACGCTGTACGACAACATGGCATTCGGCCTCAAGCTCGCGGGCGCGAAAAAGCCCGAGATCGACCAGGCCGTGAAGCAGGCCGCGAAGATCCTGCACATCGATCACCTGCTCGACCGCAAGCCGAAGCAGCTGTCGGGCGGCCAGCGGCAGCGCGTCGCGATCGGCCGCGCCATTACGCGCAAGCCGAAGGTGTTTCTGTTCGACGAGCCGCTGTCGAACCTCGACGCCGCATTGCGCGTGAAGATGCGGCTGGAATTCGCGCGGCTGCACGACGAGCTGAAGACGACGATGATCTACGTGACGCACGACCAGGTCGAAGCGATGACGCTCGCGGACAAGATCGTCGTGCTGTCAGGCGGCGCGGTGCAGCAGGTCGGCACGCCGAACGCGTTGTATCACGCGCCGGCGAACCAGTTCGTCGCGGGCTTCATCGGCTCGCCGAAGATGAACTTCCTGAAGGGCACGGTCGAATCGGCCGATGCGGGCGGCGTGCTCGTGCGCTTCGACAGCGGCGAGACGCAGCGCGTCGCGGTGGAAGCGGCGGGGCTGCAACGCGGCGCCACGGTGACAGTCGGCGTGCGGCCCGAACACCTGCTGGTCGATGCAGCCGGCACGGGCGTTGCCGCCCGGACGATGGCCGTCGAATCGCTCGGCGATGCCGCGTACCTGTATGCGGAGTCGGCCGTTGCGCCGGACGGGCTGATCGCGCGGATTCCGCCGCTCGACACGTATCGCACCGGCGAGGCACTGCGCGTGCACGCTCAGGCCGAGCACTGTCATCTGTTCGACGAGCACGGTCAGGCGTTCCGCCGGCTGAGCGCGCACGCAAAGGCCGCGTGACGGGCGGCGCCGGCGCCGCTCAGATGCGCAGGTGTTCGGCCATGTAGTCGACGAACGCACGCAGCTTCGGCGTCGGGTGCCGGCCCGACGGCCACAGCACGTAAACCGGCGTGCAGCTCGCGACGTGTTCGTCGAGCACCGCGTGCAGCGTGCCGTCGGCGAGCGCGTCGCGCACGAAGAAGATGGGCAGGCACGCGATGCCGAGCCCGCGCAGCACGAAGCACAGCCGCGCTTCCGCGCTGTTGCTGACCATCGCGACCGGCACCTCGGGCAGCGTGCCCGCGCGCGGCGCGCGCAGCGGCCAGGTCTCGAGCTTGCCGCTGGTCGGGAAGCGGTAGTGCAGGCAGCGGTGCTGCGCGAGATCGGCCGGCGTGCGCGGTGTGCCGTGCCGGTCGAGATAGTCGGGCGACGCGACGAGGTGCTGGCGAAAGTGGCCGAGCAGCCGCGACGACAAGCGCGAATCCGACGGCTGGCCGGTGCGCAGCACCGCGTCGAACCCTTCGTCGACGACGTCGACGAGCCGGTCGCTGAAATCGATGTCGAGTTCGATCTCCGGATACGCGGCCATGAAATCGGCGAGCACCGGCAACAGCAGCGTGCCGATCGTCGGCAGGCTCACGCGTAGCCGCCCGCGCGGCGCTTCCGCGCTGTGCGTCAGTTCCTGTTCGGCCGCGTCGATCTCGGCGATCACGCGCCGGCACCGTTCGAGAAAGCGTGCGCCTTCGGCCGTCAGCGTGATGCTGCGCGTGCTGCGGTGAAAGAGCCGCACGTTCAGGCGCGCCTCGAGCCGCGCGATGCGCTTGCCGATCGCCGATGCCGACAGCCCGAGCGCGCGGCCCGCCGCGACGAAGCTGCGCGTTTCCGCGACCTGAACGAACACGACGAAGCCGCCCAGATTTTCCATGCAGGTTCCCGATTGCGGACTTCCACGTCCGGATTGTCCGGAACTCTAACCCGGTTTTTCTTCTTGCGTCGGCTCCCTACGATGAGCGCTCGTTCACCGTATGAGGTCACGTCATGTCATCCCTGCCTGTCACCGCTTTCCGCGTGGCACCGGACGCCGCGTTGCGCCACCGGCTCGACGACGCACTCGATCGCGCGCTCGCCGACGAGCGCATGGTCGGCGCGGTCGTGCGGGTCGCCCAGGACGGCGAGCTGCGCTATGCGCGCGCCGTCGGGCTCGCCGATCGCGAAGCCGGCACGCCGATGCGGGAAGACGCGCTGTTCCGTCTGTCGTCGGTCACGAAGCCGGTCGTGGCGGCCGCCGCGATGCGGCTCGTCGCGGCGGGACGCATCACGCTCGACGAACCGGTCGCTCGCTGGTTGCCCGAATTCCGCCCGACGTTGACCGACGGCACGCCTGCCGTCATCACGTTGCGTCATCTGCTGTCGCATACGGCCGGCCTCGGCTACCGCTTCCTCGAAGCGGACGGCGACGGCCCGTATGCGCGCGCGGGCGTGTCCGACGGAATGGATCGCGCGGGGCTCTCGCTTGCCGAAAACCTGCGGCGCATCGCCAGCGTGCCGCTGCAGTTCGCGCCGGGCACGTCGTGGGGCTATTCGCTCGCGCTCGACGTGGTCGGCGCGCTGATCGAGGCGGTCGACGGGCGGCCGCTCGCCGACGCGGTGGCCGAGCGCGTCACGACACCGCTCGGGATGACCGACACCGCGTTCGTCGCGCACGACGCCGCACGCTTCGCGACGCCATACGTGACCACGCCGGGCGCGCCGCGCCGGATGGCGGACGTCGATCTCGTACCGGTGTTCGACGGCACGATCGGCATCCGTTTCGAGCCGGCGCGCGTGTTCGATGCCGATGCCTGGCCGTCGGGCGGCGCGGGGATGGCCGGCACCGCGCGCGACTGCGTGACGCTGCTCGACGCGTTGCGCACGGGCCGCGACGGCTGGCTCGACCCCGCATGGGGCGACGAGATGGCGCGTGTCCAGCCGGGGGCGCACGAACTGCCGGACGCGCCCGGTTTCGGCTTCGGGCTCGGCTTTTCGGTGTTGCGCGATCCGGCCGCCGCGCAGTCGCCGGAGTCGGTCGGCACCTGGCGCGGCGGTGGCGCGTACGGGCATACGTGGTTCGTCGACCGCGCGGCCGGGCTGACGGTCGTTGCGCTGACCAACACGCTGTACAAGGGCCTCGACGGACGGATCGTGACCGCGGTGCGCGATGCGGTCTACGGCGTCGAAACCGGGAGCGCGTCATGAGCGATTGCCCGTTGATGGACGACCGGGTTGCCGGCCAGCCGGCGCAGGCGAGCGAACGCCTGCCGGTCTCGAACCTGCTGGCGCTCGCGACGGCCGGCTTCATCACGATCCTCACCGAAGCGTTGCCGGCGGGCCTCTTGCCGCTGATGAGCGCCGACCTGCGCGTGCCCGAGGCGCTGATCGGCCAGCTCGTGACCGTGTATGCGCTCGGCTCGATCGTCGCGGCGATTCCGCTCGTTGCCGCGACGCGCGCGATGCGGCGTCGCGGCCTGCTGCTCGCGGCGCTGGCCGGCTTCGTCGTGTCGAATGCGGTGACGGCCGTGTCGCCGTACTACGCGCTCACGCTTGCCGCGCGCTTCGTCGCGGGCATGGCGGCCGGGCTGCTGTGGGCGCTGCTGGCCGGCTATGCGAGCCGGATGGTCGATGCGTCGCTGCGCGGCCGCGCGATCGCGGTCGCGATGCTCGGCGCGCCGGTGGCGATGTCGATCGGTATTCCGGCCGGCACCGCGCTGGGCGCGGCGTTCGGCTGGCGCGTCGCGTTCGCGGGCATCACGCTGGCGGCGCTTGCGCTGATCGGCTGGATCCGCGTGCGCGTGCCCGACTATCCGGGGCAGCCGGCCGGCGCGCGCGAGCCGGTGCTCGGCGTGATGGCGCTGCCCGGCGTGCGGCCGGTGCTGACGGTGATGTTCGCGTACGTGCTCGCGCACAACATGCTGTACACGTACGTCGCGCCGTTCCTCGCGGGCGTGCGCATGGGCGCGCAGGTCGATGTGGTGCTGTTCGTGTTCGGCATCGCGTCGCTGGCCGGCATCGCGCTGACGGGTGCATGGATCGGCGCCGCGCAACGACGCCTGACGCTCGCCAGCATCGCGCTGTTCGCGCTGGCGGCCGCGCTGCTCGGCGCGGGTTCCGGGATGACGATCGTCTATGCGGGCGTCGTGCTGTGGGGGCTCGCGTTCGGCGGCGCGCCGACGCTGTTCCAGACGGCCACCGCGAACGCGGCCGGGGAGTCGGCCGATGTCGCGCAGTCGATGCTCGTGACGGTATGGAATCTCGCGATCGCCGGCGGCGGCATCGCGGGCGGGATGCTGCTCGGCGCCACGGGTGCCGGCGCGATTCCGTGGGTGCTCGTCGTGCTGCTGGCGGCCGCGTGGGTCGGCGCGTGGCGCGCGCGCCGGCATGCGTTTCCGGCGCCGCGCGCGGCCTGAGACAGCGCGTTCGACGGCGGCGTCAGGCCGCCTTCGCGTCGAGCGCGGCGCGTGCGCAGGTTTCGTCGGTGACGAGCCCCGACAGCCAGCCGCCACGCAGTGCGGCAATCACCGCGTCGCGTTTTTTCGGGCCGCCGGCGAATGCGATCGTCGGCAGCTTCGGCGGCGTGGCGAGCGCCACGCTCGTCACGCGCGCGCTGGTCGACACGGTGATCTGCGTACCCTGCGCGTCGATCGGCACGCCGAGCAGTTCGGCCACCGCGCCGAGCGCAGTCATCTCGTCGCGCTCCTGCTCGGTGATGAAGCCGTCTTCGTAGAGCGGGCAGTGCGGGCCGATGTTGCCGATCCCGACGAACGCGACGTCGGCTTCGCCCGACAGCGCCTCGACGATCCGGTACAGCCGGTGATTGCACCACTGCGCGCGTTCCGCGTTGCTGTCGGCGAACAGCGGCGCGGGCAGCAGGAAATGCTTGCTGCCGGTTTTCTCCGAGATGTACTGCGCGACGTCGTAGCGGTTCGACGAACCGTCGGCCGCGATCGCGCCGACCATCGACACGAGCCGGTGCTGCGGGCGGTCGATCTGCGCGATCTGCGCGACCGCGGCCTTCAGCGTCCGGCCGCTGCTGACCGCGATCACCATCGGCCGGGTTTCGTTCAGGTAGCGCTCCATCACCTGCGCGCCGGCGACCGCGAGCTTGCGGTCGATCGCGTCGGGCGCATCGGTGTCGACGGGCACGACTTCGCACATCGCGAGGCCGTAGCGCTTCGACAACTGCGCGCCGAGATCGAGGCAGTCGGCAAGCTGGTGGTCGACGCGCACGCGGATCAGGTTCTTCTCGACCGCGAACGCGACGAGGCGCTGCGCGACGGGACGCGATACCTGCAGCTTTTCGGCGATTTCGTTCTGCGTGTCGCCCGCGACGTAATAGAGCCACGCGGCGCGCGTGGCGAGATCGAGTTTTTCTGAGGACTTGGACACGATAGCGATTCGGTTCGGATCTGGGGGCCGCCCCGCGGACCGGCCGGCGGGCCGCATGACGGCATCCACTGTACCGCATGTCGCGCGCGCGGCCGATGGCCGGGCGCACGGCCGCGGCGCCTACGCGAGTCGTGCGCGCGACGGTTCGTACAGCGGGCGCACGTGGCGGTACAGCGTCCGGAATGCGTCGAGGCGTTCGCGCAGCAGTGCATGGCGGGCGGCGTCCGGTGCATATTCGGCGCGCACCGGCGGCTTGGTCAGCACCGTATGCGGATCGCCGCCGGCGGCCAGCCAGCCGAGCCGTGCCGCCCCCAGCGCCGCGCCCGTTTCGCCGCCGCCGATCTGGCGCGTGCTGACGTTCAGCGCGTCCGCGATCAGTTGCGCCCAGAACGCGCTGCGCGCGCCGCCGCCGATCAGCGACAACCGGTCGGTTTCGACGCCGGCTGCGTGCAGCGCGTCGAGGCCGTCGGCAAGGCCGAGCGTCACGCCTTCGAGCACCGCGTAGCCGAGGTGCGCGCGTTCGGTCGCGTGCGTCATCCCGAAGAACACGCCCTGCGCGTACGGATCGTTGTGCGGCGTGCGCTCGCCGGACAGGTAGGGCAGGAACAGCGGGGCCGTCGCGAGCGCGTTGGGGTCGAGCGCCTCGACTTCGGCGAGCAGCGCGGGCTCGTCGGTGCCGGTCAGCTTGCAGACCCAGCGCAGGCAGCTCGCGGCCGACAGCACGACGCTCATCAGTTGCCAGCGATCGGGAATCGCGTGGCAGAACGCGTGCACGGCCGATGCGGGATTCGGCATGAAGCGGTCGCCGACCACGCTCAGCACGCCGGACGTGCCGAGCGATACGAAGCCGTCGCCCGCATGGATCGCGCCGATGCCGAGCGCGCTCGTCGCGTTGTCGCCGCCGCCGCCCGCGACCAGGACGGCCTCCGACAGCCCGAGTTCGCGGGCGACGTCCGCACGCAGCGTGCCGGACGGCGCGTTGCCCTCGACGATGCGGGGCATCTGGTCGCGCGTCATCCCGCACGCGGCGAGCAGCGCGTCGGACCAGTCGCGGCGCGCGACGTCGAGCCACAGCGTGCCGGCGGCGTCCGATGGATCGGACACTTTCGCGCCGGTCAGCCGGAACCGCAGGTAGTCCTTCGGCATCAGCACGCACGCGGTTGCCGCGAACACGTCGGGTTCGTGCTTCGCGACCCACAGCAGTTTCGGCGCGGTGAAGCCGGGCATCGCGAGGTTGCCGGCCAGTGCATGGAGATCGGGCGCGCGCTCGGTGAGCAGTGCGCATTCGTCGGCGCTGCGCATGTCGTTCCACAGGATCGCGGGCCGCAGCACGCGATCGTCGCGGTCGAGCAGCACGGCGCCGTGCATCTGGCCCGACAGGCCGATGCCGCGCACCTGCGCGAACGCTTGGCGGTGCCGTTCGCGCAGCGCCGCGAGCGCGGCGAGCGTGCCGTGCCACCAGTCGTCCGGATGCTGCTCGGCCCAGCGCGGGTGCGGCCGCGACACGGTGAACGGCGAGCCGGCGGTGCCGACGACCGCGCCGTCCGGGGCGAGCAGCAGCACCTTCACTTCCGAGGTGCCGAGGTCGATGCCGAGATACATGAGCGATCCGTTCCGTCAGAGAGGAGCCGCTACTTTAGCCGTGCCGCCCGGCCTGTGCCAAGCGGGTTCGCCCGGCCGGGCGGCCGGGCGCCGGCGTGCGCGCATCAGCGCGCCGCGAGCCATGCGTCGACGCGCGCGAGCCCGGCGCGCAGCGCCTCGAACAGCGCCGCGTTGCCCGCGAGCGAGCCCCACAGCGGGCGGCTTGCGCACAGCGCGACGGCCGGGTCGTCGGCGTCGACGATCGCGCGCGCGGCGCTGTCGTCCATCACGCCGTCCTGGTACGCATATGGCAGCGTGCCGCGCGCCCAGCGTTCGAGAAAGCGCAGGAACAGCGCGGGCAGCACCGCGGTGGCGACCGGCGCCGCGCCGCGCGCGAACGATTCGACGAGCGTCGGCGCGATGAAGCCGGGGATCTTCGAGAAGCCGTCGGCGGCGACGCGCTGGTTCGTGTCGAGCACGTACGGGTTGCCGAAGCGCTCGAGCACGACGTCGCGGTAGCGCGCGAGATCGAGCGGGCTGGGCGTGAGGCACGGGATCACGTCCTGCGTCACGTAGTCGTGCGCGAAGCGGCGGATCGCCGCGTCGTGCGTGCCTTCGTGGATGTAGGTGTGGCCCGCGAGCGTGCCGGCCCACGCGATGCAGCTGTGGGTCGCGTTGAGGATGCGGATCTTCGCTTCCTCGTACGGATGCACGTCGTCGACGAGCTCGGCGCCGGCCAGTTCCCAGCGCGGCCGGCCGGCCGCGAAGCGGTCCTCGATCACCCACTGGATGAACGATTCGCCCATCACCGGGCACGCATCGTCGAAGCCGGTGGCCGCGCGCACACGCTCGCGCACGTCGGCGGTCGGGCGCGGCGTGATGCGGTCGACCATCGCGCTCGGCGTCGCGACGTGCGCGTCGAACCATGCGAGCAGGTCGGCCTGCCCGCGCCGTTCGAGGAATTCGCGCATCCCCGCGCGAAAGCGCGCGCCGTTGTTGCGCAGGTTGTCGCAGCTCTGCAGCGTGAGCGGGCCCGCGTCACGCTGCGCGCGTTCGGCGAGCAGCGCCGCGAGCGCACCGTACAGCGTCGTGCGCGCGCCCTGCAGGTCGGCGGCGAGATCGGCGTTCGCGAGGTCGAGCCGGTTGTGTTCGTCGAGGTAGTAGCCGCCTTCGGTGACGGTGAACGACACGATCCGGCAGGCCGGGTCGGCGCCGGCGTCGATCAGCGCGGCGAGGTCGAGCGACCACGGCAGCACGCGCGTGATCGCGCGGATCGTCTCGTAGGCGCGTTCGCCTTGCGGCGTGACGGTTTCGAGCGTGTATTCGCCGTGCTGCGCGGCGAGCGCGTCCATCGTCGCGCGCATGTCGTCGCGGATGTTGCCGACGCTCAACGACCAGCGTTCGCCGGCCGGCACGGCCGCGTTCACGCGATGCAGATACCACGCCTGGTGCGCGCGGTGAAACGAGCCTGCGCCGATGTGCAGCAGCACGGGCGCGCGGGCAGAGGACGATTCGCTCATCCGGTGTCTCCTGTTCGTGCCTGTCTTTCCAGTCGAATACGATCATTTGCTCTTTATGTGAGCGAATGATCGTATTCAGGCGAGCGAAAGTCAAGGCGGGGAAACGGCATTTCGATGGTGCGCTGCGGTGGCGCGCGGCCAGGGCGAGCGCGAAAGGCCGGACGGAAAAACGGCGTCAGCGCCCTTCGCGCGTCAGCGCGACGAGTTCGTCGAGCAGCTTGCCGGCCGGCCCCGGCAGGATGCCGTGGCGGCGCCGGAACGCGGTGAGCGTGCGCACCGCGACGACTTCACGCACGGGCAGCGTATCGATCGTGCCGGCGCGCTGTTCGGCGCCGTACATCGGCTCGGCCATCCAGCTCAGGAAGCCCGCGTGCGCCACGAGGCTCTTCAGCGTCGTGA
The DNA here is from genome assembly GCF_902499125.1 of Burkholderia arboris. Lineage (GTDB taxonomy): Bacteria > Pseudomonadota > Gammaproteobacteria > Burkholderiales > Burkholderiaceae > Burkholderia > Burkholderia arboris. Next base: position 57,036 of record NZ_CABVPX010000038.1, on the reverse strand, counting down.
CCGAGCGCGTTTCGACCGCGATGTCGGGCAGCGCGAGCCCGTGCGCGTCGAAGGTCGCGCGCATGTGGTCGAACGGCGCGGTGCCGCGCGGCGGAATCGCCCAGCGCGCGTGCAGCGTATCGGCGAGCGTCGGCGCGCGGCCGAGCGCGCGCAGCGGATGGTGCGGCGCCGCAACGATGTGGCTGCGATCTTCCCAGCGGCATTCGGGAATCGCGACGATCTCGTCGGTATCGGGACCGTGCGCGGACAGCGCGAGATCGATCTCGTGCTTGTTCAGCCCTTCCGCGAGCCGGTCCCACACACCTTCGATGATCTCGACACGCAGGTTCGGCCAGCGGTCAAGCACGCGGCCGACCGCGACCGGCAGCACCAGGCTCGCGATGCTGCCCACCGTGCCGACCTTGATCGTGCCCTTCGCGAACCCGCGCATCGCGTCGAGCTCCTCGCGCGCATGCTCGGCCTCATGCTGCAGCAGCGTCGCATGCGGCAGCAGCGCTTCGCCGAACGCGGTGAGCTGCACGCCCTTCGAGTGGCGCTCGAACAGCGGCGCGCCGACCTGGTCCTCGAGCCGCTTCAGGATCCGGCTCAGCGCCGGCTGCGTCACATGCAGCGCGTCGGCCGCGCGGCCGAGGCTGCCGCACGCGACGATCGTCGTGAACGCGCGCAATTGTCGGAGATCGAAAGTCATGCCGGAACGTAATGGCTTTGGACAGAAAATACAGTATCCGAGAATGGCTTGCACTTCGATACTGTGGAAACCGCCAAGCCATCGAGGAGACACCCGAGCATGTCCGGCCATCCGCCCCCATCCGCCGCACCGATCACCGTACGCGATTCGGTCATCGACCTGCTTCGCCAGTTCGGCATCGACCGCGTGTTCGGCAATCCCGGCTCGACCGAGCTGCCGATGTTCCGCGACTTCCCGGACGATTTCCGCTACGTGCTCGGCCTGCATGAAGCCGTCGTGGTCGGGATGGCCGACGGCCATGCGCAGGCCACCGGCAATGCGGCGGTCGTCAACCTGCATTCGGCGGCAGGCACCGGCAACGCGATGGGCAACCTCTTCACCGCATTCAAGAACCGTACGCCGCTGATCGTGACCGCGGGCCAGCAGGCGCGTGCGATTTTGCCGTTCGATCCGTTCCTCGGCGCGACGCAAGCCGCCGAGCTGCCGAAGCCGTACGTGAAATGGAGCATCGAGCCTGCGCGCGCGCAGGACGTGCCGGCCGCGATCGCGCGGGCGTACCGCATCGCGATGCAGGAGCCGCGCGGCCCCGTATTCGTGTCGATTCCGGTCGACGACTGGGACCAGCCGGCCGCGCTGCTGCCGCGCCGCGACGTCAGCAGCGTCGTGCGGCCCGATCCCGATGCGCTGGCGCGGCTCGGCGACGCGCTCGACGCCGCGCGGCGTCCCGCACTCGTGGTCGGCGCGGCCGTCGATCGCGCCGGTGCGTGGGACGACCTCGTGCGGCTCGCCGAGCGGCACCGTGCGCGCGTGTACGTCGCGCCGATGTCGGGGCGCTGCAGCTTCCCCGAGGATCATCCGCTGTTCGCCGGCTTCCTGCCCGCGATCCGCGAGAAGATCGTCGCGCGGCTCGACGGGCACGACCTCGTGTTCGCGTTCGGCGCGCCCGCGTTCACCTATCACATCGAAGGCTTCGGTCCGCACGTGCCGCCGGGCGCGACGCTCGTGCAGCTCGTCGACGATCCGGGCGTCGCCGCGTGGACGCCGTCGGGCGATGCCGTCGTCGGCAACCTGCGGCTGGCCGCGCGCGACCTGCTGGCGCGCCCGGCGCCGCTCGAGCGGCCGATGCCCGCGCCGCGCGCGCCGCGCGTGCGCGTCGACGCACCCGCTGCCGGCGAGCGCATGTCGGTCGCATTCGCGCTGCAGACGCTTGCCGACGTGCGCGACGCGCACGACATCGTCGTCGAGGAGGCGCCGAGCGCGCGGCCGGTGATGCAGGAACACCTGCCGTTCACGCGCAGCGGCACGTTCTACACGATGGACAGCGGCGGGCTCGGCTACGGGATGCCGGCCGCCGTCGGTGTCGCGCTTGCGCACCCGGCGCGGCGGGTGATCGGGCTGATCGGCGACGGCTCGAGCCTGTATTCGATCCAGGCGCTGTGGAGCGCCGCGCAGCTGAAGTTGCCGATCACGTTCGTGATCCTGAGCAATCGGCGTTACGCCGCGCTGCAGGATTTCGCGCCCGTGTTCGGCTTCGGCCCGGACGACCCGGTGCAGGGCACCGATCTGCCGGACCTGGATTTCGTCGCGCTTGCGCAAGGGATGGGCTGCCGCGGTGTGCGCGTGTCCGATGCGGCGCAATTGCGCGACACGCTGACCGACGCGCTGCGCGCCGCGACGCCGGTCGTCGTCGAAGTCGAGATTGCCTGACACGCCCCGCGCGCGTCCTTCCGGAGAATTCATGCAAACCGTATCGATGCTGATCGACGGCGAACGCCGTCATGCGTCCAGTGGCGCGACCTTCGTGCGCCGCAATCCGCTCGACGGCGAAGTCGCGTCCGAAGCGCCCGCATGCACCGTCGACGATGCGCGTGCGGCGGCCGACGCGGCCGCCCGCGCGTTTCCCGGCTGGGCCGCACTCGGCCCCGGCGCGCGTCGCGCGCTGCTGCTGAAGGCGGCCGCCGCACTTGAAGCGAAGCACGAGCAGTTCGTCGCCGCGATGGCGGCCGAGACGGGCGCGTCCGCGCTGTGGGCCGGCTTCAACGTGCACCTCGCCGCGAGCGGGCTCGTCGAGGCCGCGTCGTTGACCACGCAGGTCGGCGGCGAGCTGATTCCGTCCGACGTGCCGGGCTCGCTCGCGATGGGCGTGCGGCAAGCGGCCGGCGTCGTGCTCGGCATCGCGCCGTGGAACGCGCCGGTGATCCTCGCGACGCGCGCGCTCGCGCTGCCGCTCGCATGCGGCAACACGGTCGTGCTGAAGGGCTCGGAGCTGTGTCCCGTCACGCACGGGCTGATCGTCGAGGCGCTGCAGGAAGCCGGGTTGCCGCCGGGCGTCGTCAACTTCGTCACGAATGCGCCCGACGACGCAGGCGCCGTCGTCGATGCGTTGATTGCGCATCCGGCCGTGCGCCGCGTGAATTTCACGGGCTCGACGCGTGTCGGACGGATCGTCGCCGAAGCCTGCGCGCGCCACCTGAAACCGTCGGTGCTCGAGCTTGGCGGCAAGGCGCCGTTCGTCGTGCTCGACGACGCCGATCTCGACGCGGCGGTCGCGGCGGCCGCGTTCGGCGCATTCGCGAATTCCGGGCAGATCTGCATGTCGACCGAGCGTATCGTCGTCGATGCGTCGATCGCCGATGCGTTCGTCGCGAAGCTCGCCGACAAGGCCGCGTCGCTGCCGCTCGGCGATCCGCGCAACGGGCCCGTCGTGCTCGGTTCGCTGATCGACATGAAGGCCGTCGAGCGCTGCAACGCGCTGATCGACGATGCGCTCGCGCATGGCGCGACGTTGCTGTGCGGCGGCAACGCGGACAGCACGCTGTTTCCCGCGACGCTGCTCGACCATGTGACGCCCGCAATGCGCATCTATGCGGAAGAATCGTTCGGCCCGGTGAAGGGCATCGTGCGCGTCGACGGGGAGGAGGCCGCGATCCGCTGCGCGAACGACAACGCATTCGGGCTGTCGTCGGCCGTGTTCAGCCGTGACGTCGCGCGTGCGCTGCGCGTCGCGGCGCGCATCGAATCGGGCATCTGCCACGTGAACGGCCCGACCGTGCACGACGAGGCGCAGATGCCGTTCGGCGGCGTGAAGGACAGCGGCTTCGGCCACTTCGGCGGCAAGGCCGGCATCGCCGCATTCACGGACCTGCGCTGGATCACCGTGCAGACCGCGCCGCGCCACTATCCGTTCTGACGAGGCTGCCGACGATGAGGATCGCGATTCTGGGAGCGGGCGCGATGGGCTCGCTGTTCGGCGGGTTGCTCGCCGAAAGCGGTGAGGCCGTCACGCTGATCGACGTGAACGACGCGCATCTCGACGCGATTCGCCGCGACGGGCTGCGCATCGACGACGACCACGGCGAGCGACGTATCCGCACATTGCAGGCCGTGCGGCCGGAAGCGGCGAACGCCGAAGCGCTTGCGTCGCCCCATGCACCGTTCGACCTCCTGATCGTTTTCACGAAGTCGCTGCACACGCGCGCGGCGCTCGAAGGCGTGCACGCGCTGCTGACGCCGGACACGGCCGTGCTGACGCTGCAGAACGGGCTCGGCAATGTCGAGGCGCTGAATGCGTTCGTGCCGCTCGACCGCATCCTGGTCGGCGTGACGACGTGGCCGGCCGATGCGGCCGGGCCTGCACACGTGCGCTCGCACGGCGCGGGCACGATCCGCATGATGACGGCCGACGGCGCGGTACGCCCGTTCGCGGCGACCGTGGCCGATGCGCTGTCGCGCGCGGGGCTGGCGTGCACGCTCGACGCCGACGTGTGGGCCGCGATCTGGGAGAAGGTCGCGTTCAACGCGGCGCTCAACACGCTGTGCGCGGCGACCGGCTGCACGGTCGACCAGCTCGGCAATCATCACGACGGGCCGCGGCTCGCGCTGGCGATCGCGGCCGAGACCGCAGCGGTCGCGCGTGCGAAAGGGATCGCCGTCGATGACGAGCGCATCGCGCGCAACGTCGAACATGCCATTCGCGAACATCGCGGCCATCGCCCGTCGATGTTGCAGGACGTGCTGGCGGGCCGCCGTACGGAAATCGACGCGATCGGCGGCAAGGTCGTCGCGGCCGCGCGTGAAGCGGGTGTCCCCGTGCCGCATGCGGAGACGATGCTCGCGCTCGTCCGGCTGATCGACGCACGGATGAACTGAGCATCAGGCCGGCGGCCGGCTGGCGCCGCATGACGAGCCGCGCGCACGACCTATGGCCGATGGCGCCGGATCGACACGGATGGGACACCGCGCGGGCACCGGCGCATCGACGCCGGCCGCGCTGCAAGCGATCCGGGCACGCGTGCGCGCGCCAGCCCGGGCAACTGGAGACGCCATGAAAGCCATCGAATGCCGTTGTCTTGCCGCGCGCCGGTCGCGCACGTTGCCGCCGATGGGCGGTGCACGGGAGGCCGCATGAGCACGCGCGACGGATTGCCGGCGCCGTCGGTCGACATCGGCACGACGCTCGACGACGGGCCGTTCACGACGATGCAGCGCTGCGTGGTGCTGCTTGCCGCGCTCGCGATCGTGCTCGACGGCTTCGACGGCCAACTGATCGGCTTCGCGATTCCGGTGCTGATCCGCGAATGGGGCATTACGCGCGGCGCGTTCGCGCCGGCCGTCGCGGCCGGGCTGATCGGGATGGGCATCGGCAGCGCGTGCGCGGGGATCGTCGCGGACCGCTTCGGCCGCCGCCAGGCCGTGATCGGCAGCGTGTTCCTGTTCGGCATCGCGACCTGCGCGATCGGCTTCGCGCCCGACGTCGCGGCGATCGCGGTGCTGCGCTTCGTCGCGGGGCTCGGGATCGGCGGCGCGCTGCCGACAGCCACGACGATGACGGCCGAATACACGCCTGCGCGGCGCCGCACGATGATGGTGACGGCAACGATCGTCTGCGTGCCGCTCGGCGGCATGCTGGCCGGCCTGTTCGCGCACGAGGTGCTGCCGCGCTACGGCTGGCGCGGGCTGTTCTTCGCGGGCGGCGCGCTGCCGCTCGTGCTTGGTTTCGTGCTCGTGCGTGCGCTGCCGGAATCGCCGCGCTATCTCGCGCGGCGTTCCGCGCGCTGGCCGGAACTCGCCGCGCTGCTCGCCAGGATGCAGCGGCCGGTCGCACCGGGCACCGTGTTCACCGACATGAAGGACGCGCGCGCGGCCGGCGGCCGCAGCGGCTTCGGCGCGCTGTTCGCGAGCGGTCAGGCGCGCGACACGATCGCGCTGTGGTGTGCGTTCTTCATGTGCCTGCTCGCGGTGTACGCGGCGTTCAGCTGGCTGCCGACGATGCTCGCGGCGAGCGGGCTGAGCGTGTCGGTCGCGGGGGCGGGGCTCACCGCGTACAACCTCGGCGGCGTGATCGGCGCGCTGCTGTGCGCATGGGCGATCGCGCATGCGGGGTCGCGCTGGCCGCTCGCGCTGTGCAGCATCGGCGGCGCGGCGAGTGCGGTGTGGCTTATGGGGGTCGATGCCAGCCGCCATACGAGCTGGCTGATCGTCGGGCTCGGCCTGCACGGGCTGTTCGTCAACGCGGTGCAGTCGACGATGTATGCGCTTTGCGCGTACATCTATCCGACGGCCGTGCGTGCGACGGGCACCGCGAGTGCGCTTGCGTTCGGCCGGCTCGGCGCGATCCTCAGCGCGTTCGCGGGCGCAATCGTGATCACGACGGGCGGCGCGGGCGCGTATCTGACGATGCTGGCCGTCGCGATGGGTGTCGTGTGCATCGCGCTGCTCGCGGTGCGGCGGCACATTCCGCGGCTGTCGCGCGCGCAGGCGGCGCCGCGCGAAGGGGAGGAGCTGGCCCGCACGTCGTCGTGACGGCGGGCGCGGGACGCGCGTTACAGCGTGGTGCGCACGTGCCAGAGTTCCGGGAACAGCACGACGTCGAGCATCTTGCGCAGGTACGGCGCGCCGCTCGTGCCGCCGGTGCCCTGCTTGAAGCCGATGATGCGTTCGACCGTCGTCACGTGACGGAAGCGCCACTGGCGGAACGCGTCTTCGAGGTCGACCAGCTCCTCGGCCATCTCGTACAGCTCCCAGTGTTGCTGCGGGTGGCGATACACCTCGAGCCACGCGGCTTCGACGGTTTCGTCGTGCCGCGTCGGCTGCGTCCAGTCGTGCTCGAGCCGCTCGGGCGCGATCGGGAAACCACGCCGCGCGAGCAGGCGCACGACTTCGTCGTAGAACGACGGCGCTTCGAGCGTTGCGCGCACCTGTCCGAGGATGTCGGGCCGGTGCGCGTGCGGCTGCAGCATCTGCGTGTTCTTGTTGCCGAGCAGGAATTCGAGCTGCCGGTACTGGTACGACTGGAAGCCGGACGACTGGCCGAGATACGGACGCATCGCCGAGTATTCGGACGGCGTCATCGTCGACAGCACGCTCCACGCCTGAACCAGCTGCTCGAGAATCCGCGACACGCGCGCAAGCATCTTGAATGCGGGCGGCAGCGCGTCGGTGCGCACCGCGTCGAGTGCGCCGCGCAGTTCGAACAGCGCGAGCTTCATCCACAGCTCGCTCGTCTGATGCTGGATGATGAACAGCATCTCGTTGTGATCGGGCGACAGCGGATGCTGCGCGTCGAGGATCGAATTCAGCGACAGGTAGTCGCCATAGCTCATCGACTTCGAGAAATCGAGCTGCGCGTTGTGCCAGCCGGCATCGCCCGGCACGTGCGGCGCCTCGTGCGCGGCCTGCGCCGGTTGTGCGGCGCGTGCGCCCGAGAACGGGCAGCCCGCCGGCGCGTCTTCGCCGGGTGGCTGCATATGACCAGAATTCACGACTCTCTCCAGATTTGAATGACGGGGGGCCTGGCGCGCGGCGCGCGCGCCGGGCAAAACCGGTCAGGTCACCGCGCCGCGTTCGGCGAACTCGGGCGCCTTCCACGCGTCGGTGGCGAGGATGTCGCGCAGCGTCTCGACGGCATCCCACACATCGGCGAAACGCGTGTAGAGCGGCGTGAAGCCGAAGCGCAGCACGTACGGCTCGCGGTAGTCGCCGATCACGCCGCGCGCGATCAGCGCCTGCATCACTTCGTAGCCGTGCGGATGCTCGAAGCTTGCCTGCGAGCCGCGCTGGTGATGTGCGCGCGGCGTGACGAGCTTGAGCGACAGGCCTGCGCAGCGCGCTTCGACGAGCGCGATGAACGCGTCGGTCAGCGCGAGCGACTTGCGGCGGATCGCGTGCATGTCAGTCTGCAGGAACACGTCGAGCCCGCATTCGACCATCGACATCGACACGATCGGCTGCGTGCCGCACAGGAAGCGTGCGATGCCCGGATCGGGCGCGAAGGCCGGCTGCATCGCGAACGGCGCGCGGTGGCCCCACCAGCCCGACAGCGGCTGCGAGAAATGCGCGAGATGGCGCTGCGGCACCCACACGAACGCGGGCGAGCCGGGGCCGCCGTTCAGGTACTTGTATGTGCAGCCGACCGCGCCGTCCGCGCGCGCGCCGTTGAGATTGACCGGCACCGCGCCGGCCGAGTGCGCAAGATCCCACAGCATCAGCGCGCCCGCGTCGTGCACGAGTTGCGTGACGGCCGGCATGTCGTGCATGTAGCCGGTGCGGTAGTTCACGTGCGTGATCATCGCGACGGCCGTGTCCGCGCCGAGCGCGGCCGGCAGGTCGGCCGGATCGTCGATCAGGCGCAGCTCGTAATCGCCGCCGAGCTGTTCGATCAGCCCCTGCGCGATATACAGGTCGGTCGGGAAGTTCGAGCGCTCCGACACGATCACGCGGCGCTCGGGCGCACGTTCGGCCTGATGGCGCAGCATCGCCGACAGCAGCTTGAACAGGTTGATCGAGATGGTGTCGGTGACGACCGTTTCGCCCGGTGCGCCGCCGATCAGCGTCGCGAGCTTGTCGCCGAGACGGCGCGGCAGCGCGAACCAGCCGGCCGTGTTCCAGCTGCGGATCAGGCCTTCGCCCCATTCGGCGCCGATCACCTGCTGCGCGCGGGCGGCCGAGGCGCTTGGCTGCGCGCCGAGCGAGTTGCCGTCGAGGTAGATTACGCCATCGGGCAGGGAGAACTGGCTGCGCAGCGGGGCGAGCGGGTCATCGCGGTCGAGCGCGAGCGCGTCTTCACGGGTCTTGATCATGATGTGGGGTCGTGGGTCGGGGTAATCAGGAGGCACGTGCAGGCAGCGCGCGCAGTACCGCGCGCACCGGGCTCGCGTCGAGCGTCGCGAACTTCAGCGGCAGTGCGATCAGTTCGTAGTCGCCGGGCGGCACGTCGTCGAGCACGATGCCTTCGAGGATCGCCATCCGGTGCGCACGCACGCGGTGATGGGCATCCATCGTCTTCGATTCCTGCGGGTCGAGCGACGGCGTATCGATGCCGATCAGCTTCACGCCATGCGCGGCGAGCAGATCGACGGTTTCGGGCGCGACTGCGCAGAAATGGCTGTCCCACTGTTCTACGTTGGCACGCGCATACGTGCGCAGCAGCACGCGCGGCGGCACGTTGTCGAGCGCGGTCGCGATGTCGGCCGGCTGCACGACCGGCGACGCGCCGATGCAATGGATCACGCGGCACGGGCCGAGATAGGTGTCGAGCGGCACGGCGCCGATCGGGGCGCCGTCGGCGTCGTAGTGCAGCGGCGCGTCGCAATGCGCGCCCGTGTGCGGCGACAACGTCAGGCGCGCGACGTTGACCGGCGAGCCGGCCTCCATCCGCCACACGCGTTCGACGGAAACCGGCGTATCACCCGGCCACACGGGGGTGGCGGGGCTGACAGGCGGCGAGATGTCCCAGAGAGTGTCCATGGCATGACGAATCGGTGAATCGATCCTTCGAATGATAGGTGGACGCTCGCAGAAAGTGCTTGCGAAATAAACATGGACAATCCGCCGGATTGGCAGATAATTCGACTCAGAGGGAAAACGGGGACCAAAAATGCACGCGATCACGCTCGATGCCACCGACTGCCGGATTCTGGCGGTACTGCAGGAGGAGGGCAGAATCAGCAATCTCGACCTGGCGGAACGCATTTCGCTTTCGCCATCCGCCTGCCTGCGCCGCATGCGCCTGCTCGAGGAGCAGGGCGTGATCGAGCACTATCGCGCGTGCCTGAGCCGCGAGAAGCTCGGCTTCGAGCTCGAGGCATTCGTGCAGGTGTCGATGCGCAACGAAGAGAATCAATGGCACGAGCGCTTCGCGGAAGCGCTGCGCGAATGGCCGGAGGTGGTCGGCGCATTCGTCGTGACGGGCGAGAGCCACTATCTGCTGCGCGTGCTCGCGCACAACCTCAAGCACTATTCGGATTTCGTCCTGAACCGGCTCTACAAGGCGCCCGGGGTGATGGACATCCGTTCGAACATCGTGCTGCAGACGCTGAAGGATGAAGCGGGCGCGCCGGTCGGGCTGGCGCGCACGGGGGCGATCAAAGCGGTGTGAGGCCGTGGAAGCCGCCGCCGTGGAAGACGAGCGGCGGGGCCGTGTCCGATACCGCGCGCACGCCGCAGCGTTCGACTTCGCCGACGAAGATCACGTGGTCGCCTTCATCGTAGCGGCTGCGGTTGTGGCATTCGAACCAGGCGAGCGCGCCGTCGAGCACGGGCATCCCCGAGTTGCCGGCCGCATGCGCGATCCCTTCGAAGCGGTCGCCCTTGTAGGTCGAGAAGCGCTTGCACAGGTCGAGCTGCGACGCCGCGAGCACGTTCACCACGTAATGGCTGTTGCCGCGGAACACGGGCGTCGACGCCGATTTGTGCGCGAGGCTCCACAGCACGAGCGGCGGATCGAGCGAGACCGAGTTGAACGAGCTGGCGGTGATGCCGATCAGCTGCCCGGACGGCGCGCGCGTCGTGATCACCGTCACGCCCGTCGCGAACTGGCCGAGTGCCTGCCGGAACGCGGCCGCGTCGAAATCCGGCGGGTTGGCGCGGCTCATCGGGCCACCATCCGGAACGAGACGGGCAGGCGCGGCGCGACGCGGACGGGGCGGGCACGGCGGACGAAAGGCGACAAGGCGGTCGATTGGGAAGGGGTGCGCATGGCCCGATTTTAGCGGAATCGCAGCCGCCGGGCCCGGCCGGACGGTGCATTGCGGGGGCAAGGTGGCGTACCGAACACTGCGGCGCGCTGCTCGATGCGCATCGCGGGCGGCCGGCATCGCCGTTCTGTCGCGTTTTTCAAGCAGGCCTGCTGCGCCAACCGGCAGCGCCGCATCATGCCTGCCATCGATCCCCGCGCTAGCGCGCCGCTGCCAGCCCGAGGGACAGCGCGCCTGTCACGATCAGGCTCGATGCCCACACCGCATCGAGATTGAACCAGCTTCGCGATACGAACTTCAGTCCGAGATAGCGGTACACGAGCCACGCGAGCCCGCCGCCGGCGGCGATCATCGCGGCCGCATGCACGGCCGCGACGACGAGCGCCATCCCGAGATGCGCATCGACGAGCATCGCGGCCGCGCGGTGGCCGGCATCGCCGTCGAGCCCGCACAGCCCGAGATAGATCGGCACCAGCATCAGCCCCGCGCCGTGCGCGAGCGCGACCGCGAACGACCACAGGCCGAGCCGCGCGGGCGGGATCCGCGCGAGCGCGCGCGGATGCCTGCGCCGGATCAGCAGCACGGCGCCGAAGCCGATCACGAGCGCGCTCGCGCCGATCCGGATCGCCGACTGCCACGCGAGCAGCGCGGCGAGCAGCCCGAACGGCAGCATCACCGCGAACACCGCGAGCGCATGGCCGAGCGCGAGATAGCCGAGCGCCGCGACGAGCGCGGCGCCGCGGCGCGTCATCAGCGCGTTCGACACCGCGAGCGGCCAGCCCATCGCGGGATTGAGCCCGTGATAGATGCCGCTCGCGAGCACGGCCGCCCACAGGGCGGCCTGCGCGTGCAGGCCGGTGCTCAACGCCGGACCGACGGATAGCAGAACGAGTCGGTCGAGCAGTCGCCGCCTTCGAGCCGGATCTGGTGCGCACGGTAGCCGTCGGGGAATTCGACCCAGTAATCTTCGGCGAGCGTCAGCCCGCCTTCCGGCCCCGCATGCGCGAGCACCTGCGCGCCCGGCACGCCGTCCGGATAGAACTGGTCGTCCCACGTCGAATACAGCGAATTGGTCCAGTACACGCGCCGGCCGTCGCGGCTGATCTCGACCATCTGCGGGCCGCCCGCGAACCTGCGCCCGTTCGTGTGCGGCGCACGGCGCACGATGCCGCCGATGCGTACCGACCCCGCGAGCACCGGGTTGTGCGGATCCGACACGTCGTACTGGCGCATCTCGCCGGTCCCCCAGCACGACACGTACAGGAAGCGGTCGTCGAGCGACAGGTCGATGTCGGTCACGAGCGGCGGCACCGCGCCGAACGATTTCAGCAGCGGCGGTAGCTCGTCGGCCGCGGCCGGCTCGGCCGGGATCGTCGCGGTCTTCTTCACATGGAACTTGCCGCCTTCGCGCCACCAGGTCCAGATCGAGCCTTCGAGATTCGTCGTATCGACCACGACGCCGACGAACCCGTATTCGCGCGCCGGGTCGTGCGCGGGCCGCACCTCGAGCGCCATCTGGTGCTGCGCGCCGAGATCGATCGTCTGCACGTTGCGCCGCGCGCGCAGGTCCCAGAAATGCAGCCGGTGCCCGTATTTGTTCTCGAGCAGGTCTGCCGGCACGATCCCGTTTTCGAACTGCGGCGGCAGCGCCCACTCGCTCGACACCATGTAGTCGCGCGGCAGGTTCCACCAGAAGTCGTAGTGCTTGTCCTGCGGGCCGCGGTCGATCTCCCAGCGGCCGAGCACGTCGAAGGTTTCGCAATCCATGATGAAGATGCCGGGCGCGCCGTCGGTGCCGTCCTTGCCCGCGCCGCCGAGCGTGCTCACGTAAATGCCTTCGGGGCCGCAGTGTACGGTGTGCGGACGCGAATAGCCGGTCTTCGCGAAGATCTCGTCGGGCTCGATGATCTTGTGGATGCGCGCCTGTGTCGGATGCGGCTTCGTGTCGATCACGTAGATGCGCGACGAGCGCAGGCCGGGGATGATCAGGAAGCGGCGTTCGAGGAACGCATGGCCGGTCAGCGGCGACAGCGACGACGAGCACGCATTCCAGCCGAAGTGGTGAAACTCGTCGCCGGTGTTCGGCATCGTTACCGTATGCACGATCTTTCCGTAAGTCGGCGAACCGGGCTTCACGTCGATCACGGCAAGCGCGTCGGGTCTGGAAAAATCGGGGCTCAGCAACAACGTATAGGCAAATTCTTCGGCGGGTGCCTGCATCGCAAGCGCCGGCGAGGCGTGAAACGTCGGGTCAGGCCGCATGCTCATGGTGATGCCCTCTCGATGGGTTGGGATCGTGGACGCACGGCCGTTCGTTGCGGGCGTGCGGACTGCGGGTGCCGTTCGGCGTGGATGGCGCCGGCGGGCGCGATCGGCAGGCGGATGCACGCGTCGGCGACGCGTACGGCGCCGTGCATCAGATCGTGAAAGCGGGAAAAGACGAGGTACTGGACCGCCGTGCCCGGGGCGGGACGGCCGTGCGGCATCGCGATGGTGCGATTGAGGTGCCGGCGCGCGAGGTGGCGGCGACCGGGCCCGCGATGCGGGGGATGTCTGCTAAGGCATGCATATCGATGTTCCGGCAGATGATGTTTGCATCAGGGTCGGGCGTGCATCGGACGCTTGGCTGGCGCGACGGGTTTGCCGCCGCTTGCGCGTGCCTAAGTGTAGACGAGAAATGTGCGGCACGGTCGCGTGCGGCACCTGTCCGCTCTGCCAGGTTCGCGCGCGAGTGAGATACTTGCCGGAGTGCCGCTGCGTCCGCACCGCGTGCGGGCGGCGGCGAGACGAAACGGCGGCGCCGGTACATGCGTAGCGGTTGCCGTCATCAACGAGGGACTGATTTCATGGGGAACGAGATGCTTGAAACCGCGACGTTGGGAGGCGGGTGTTTCTGGTGCACGGAGGCCGTGTTTCTCGACGTCGACGGCGTGACGGCCGTCCAGTCGGGTTACGCGGGCGGCCATACGCGCAATCCCGGCTACCGCGACATCTGCGAAGGCGATACGGGCCACGCGGAAGTCGTCAACGTGACGTTCGATCCGGCGCGCATCGGCTATCGCGAGATTCTCGAGATCTTCTTCGCGACGCACGATCCGACCCAGTTGAACCGGCAGGGCAACGACGTCGGCACGCAGTACCGGTCGGTCGTGTTCACGCATTCGGATGCGCAGCGCGACACCGCGCTCGACGTGATCCGCGAGTTGGAACGCGAGCAGGTGTTCGGGCAGCCGATCGTCACGCAGGTGGTGCCGCTCGACGGCAACTACTGGCCGGCCGAGGATTATCACCAGAACTATTACGCGCAGAACCCGGGGCAGGGCTATTGCTCGGTCGTGATCGGGCCGAAGCTCGCGAAGTTCCGGCAGAAGTTCTCGCACCGGCTGAAGTCGCTGCGCGGCGCGTAAGCGCATGACCGGCGACAGCCGGCGGAAACACGCGTTACGCCGCCTCGTTGCGCCACTGCGCGCACGCGGCGGCGATTTCGCGCGCGAGCGCGATGCACGACAACGGCGCGGAGCCTTCCGCCTTGTTGTTGATCGTGATGATCACCGGCTGCCCGGCCAGCGCGTAGCGCGCGGCCAGTTCGGCGAGCGCCGAGCGCGTGGCCGGATCTTCGTCGACGAGCTTGTCGAACGGCTCGTATTTCGCTTTCGCCTGTTCGTACTTGAAGCCGCCGTGCAGGCTCCAGCGCACGATCAGCGGCCCCGGCGCGTCGCCGTCGAGCAGCGCGAGCGCGGCGGCCTGGCGCAACGGGTCGGGCATCCGCGCATGCAGGCCGACGCAGTAGCGCACGCCGAGCGCGGCGAGCGCACGGATGAAGCGCGGCGTGAGCAGGCTCGCGTCGCGAATCTCGATTGCGTAGCGCGTGCCGTCGGCTTCCGGCGGCAGCGGCGGTAGCGCCGCGAAAAACGCGGTCAGCCGGTCGATCAGCGCAGCCGGTTCGGCAAGCAATTGATCGGGCAGCGGCGAAAACTGGAACACGAGCACGCCCGCTTTTCGGCCGAGCCCTTCGAGACACGGCTGCACGAATTCGCGGGTCGCGAGCGATGCGTCGAGAAAGGTCGGGTTCGGCCCCGACGGCTCGCCGCGGCGGCCGCGGATCACCGCATCGGTCACCGAAGCCGGCGCCTTCACGACGAAGCGGAAATCGTCGGGCACCTGCTGCGCGTAGCGCAGGTAGTCGGCCACCGACAGCGGGCCGTAGAACGACCGGTCGAGGCTCACGCTCCTCAGCAGCGGATGCGCGCCGTATGCTTCGAGCCCTTCGCGCGACAGCTTCGTCTGCGCGAAATCGCCGTCGTAGACGATGCCGTTCCAGCCGGGGAAATACCACGACGACGTGCCGAGCCGGACGTTCGGCGGCAGGCCGGCCGCGGCGTCGGCGACGTCCGCCGCGATCGGCGCGGGCAGCACGCCGCGCTTGCGCCGGCCTTTCTTCGGCGGCGCGGCGGGCGGCGACGGCTCGTCCCACAGCAGGCCGGAGGCAGGTGCCGGTTCGTCGTCGACAGGGCGCGGGGGAGTAGGGGAAGGCCGCGGATCGTCCTGCCCGTGCGGTGTTACGTGCTCATCGGGGCTGGCGGGGCGGCCATCGTCCGCCGGCGCCGGCGACGCGCGTACGCCATCCGCCGGCACGCCGAACAGGTCGAATTGCCCGTCGGCGTGCGACTCGTCCGCATCGTCGCGCCGCTGTCGTTCCGGCGGCGCCTTGCGCCGCGTCCTGCCGTCACCCATGCATGCCCAGCGTGAAGCGCCGCCTAGCGCGGCAGCGCGTGTTCGTACATATAGCGCCGCGACCACGGCAGCGTTTTCGCGCTGCGTCCGGCCTTGCGGCACACGATCTGGAAGATCGACACGTCGTCGTGCTCGAATGCATACGCGCAGCCGGCAAGATATACGCGCCAGATGCGGAATTTTTCGTCGTCGACGAGGGCTTTCGCCTGGTCGGCCTTCGCCTCGAAGTTCTCCGTCCAGATCTCGAGCGTGCGCGCATAGTGCCGCCGCAGGCTTTCGACGTCAACCGCCTCGAGTCCGCCGCGCTGCGCCGCTTCGAGCGCGAGGCTGATGTGCGGCAGCTCACCGTCCGGGAACACGTAGCGGTCGATGAATTCGCCGCCGCCGAGCGCCGTTTCGCCGCTTTCCGCATCGGTCGACGTGATCCCGTGGTTCATCGCGATGCCGTCGTCGGCGAGCAGGTCATGCACGCGCGAGAAGTAGAGCGGCAGGTTCTTGCGGCCGACGTGCTCGAACATCCCGACGCTCGTGATGCGGTCGAACTGGCCGTCGATCTCGCGGTAATCCTGCAGGCGGATCTCGATCTTGTCTTCGAGCCCCGCGGCCTTCACGCGCGCAGTCGCGAGGTCGAACTGGTTCTGCGACAGTGTCACGCCGAGACACGTCGCGCCGAACTTCTGCGCGGCGCGCAGCACGAGCGCCCCCCAGCCGCAGCCGATGTCGAGCAGGCGCTGGCCGGGCTCGAGCCGGATCTTCGTCAGGATGTGGTCGATTTTCTTGATCTGCGCGGTGGCGAGATCCTCGTCACCGTTCTCGAAGTACGCGCACGAGTACACCATGTTCTCGTCGAGCCACAGCCGGTAGAACTCGTTCGAGACGTCGTAGTGATACTGGATCGCCTTCTTGTCGGTGCTCTTCGAGTGATTGAAGTAGCGCTTCACGCGCGCCAGCTTGCTCGCGCTCGTTACCGTGCTGCGCGCGAGCGAGTAGCTGATGTTGATGATGTCCGACAGCCTGCCTTCGATGTCGATCTTGCCCTTCACGTACGCTTCGCCGAGATTGTCGAGGCTCGGATCGAGCAGCAGCGGCAACGCCGACGCACTGTTCACCTTCAGCGTGACCTGCGGTGCGCTGAAGGTGCCGAAATCGAGTTGATCGCCGTTCCACAGCACGAGGCGCGCCGGTATGTTCGCTTTCGCCCGTACTTCGTCCGCCCACTGTGCCAGCTTCTTTTCCCAGAACATTTGGATTCTCCGTTTGTTCGTTGAATCGAATACAGCCAAGTATCTTGACCGGCGCCCGCCGCTTGCGAAGCGGGCACCCGGATGCAACACGAGACACGACCGGCGTGCGCCGGCGCCGCGCTTACGGCGACAGGCGCGAGATCGTCCAGCCCGGCGACGCCGTGGCGTCGCGCGTATAGAGCAGACGGTCGTGCAGCCGCGACGGGCGCCCTTGCCAGAACTCGATCGCGTCGGGCACGAGGCGGTAGCCGCCCCAGTGCGGCGGGCGCGGCGGGTTGTCGCCGTAGCGTTCGCTGATGGCCTTTTCACGCGCTTCGAGCGTCGCGCGGCTGTCGATCACGGCGCTCTGCTCCGATGCCCACGCGCCGATGCGCGAGCCGAGCGGGCGCGACGCGAAATAGCGGTCGCTTTCTTCGGCGCTGGTTTTCTCGATCCGGCCTTCGATGCGCACCTGGCGCTCGAGCTCGATCCAGTAGAACAGCAGCGCGGCTTGCGGATGCACGGCGAGGTCGTGCCCCTTGCGGCTTTCGTAATTGGTGAAGAAGACGAACCCGCGTTCGTCGACGCCCTTGATGAGTACGATCCGTGCCGACGGCCGGCCGTCGGCGCCGACGGTCGCGAGCGTCATCGTGTTCGGCTCGGGCAGTTTGGCGGCGAGCGCCTCCTTGAACCAGCGATCGAACTGGGCGAGGGGGTCGGGGGCAGCATCGGCTTCGTCGAGCGAAGCACGTGAATAGTTGATGCGGAGATCGGCGAGAGTCGTCATGTTATGCAAACGCTTCAATCTGGGGCCAGTATAGCGAACGCGCGAGAATCGTGCGTGCACAGTGGCGCGTGCGAGCGGGGAGTTCAGGCAAAATAGAGGGCTGCACGACTTACGTTTTCCTTGCTGCCATGTCCGCTGCCGAAGCTTCCCCGCCCAGTTCTTCTGATCTTACCCCGACCCCGGAAATCCAGCTTGACGTGGATCGCGCCCGGCGCTTCGGCGGCGTCGCGCGCCTGTACGGCGCGCCGGCCGCCGCCGCGTTCGAGCGTGCGCACGTCGCGGTGATCGGGATCGGCGGCGTCGGGTCGTGGGTGGCCGAGGCGCTTGCGCGCAACGCGGTCGGCACGCTGACGCTGATCGATCTCGACAACGTCGCGGAAAGCAATACGAACCGGCAGATCCACGCGCTCGACGGCAATTACGGCAAGCCGAAGGTCGACGCGATGGCCGAGCGGATCGCGCTGATCGATCCCGCGTGCCGCGTGAACCGGATCGAGGATTTCGTCGAACCCGACAACTTCGACGCGCTGCTCGGCGGCGGCTTCGACTACGTGATCGACGCGATCGACAGTGTGCGCACGAAGGTCGCGCTGATCGCGTGGTGCGTCGCGAAGCGGCAGCCGCTCGTCGTCGTCGGCGGCGCGGGCGGGCAGCTCGACCCGACGCGCATCCGCATCGACGATCTCGCGCTGACGATCCAGGATCCGCTGCTGTCGAAGGTGCGCGCGCAGTTGCGCAAGCAGCACGGCTTTCCGCGCGGGCCGAAGGCGCGCTTCAAGGTCAGCGCCGTGTATTCGGACGAGCCGCTGATCTATCCGGAAGCCGCCGCGTGCGACATCGAGGACGGTGCGGAGCCGTCCGCCGCGGCGCATGTCGCGGGGCTCAACTGTGCGGGATTCGGTTCGAGCGTGTGCGTGACCGCGAGCTTCGGGTTCGCGGCCGCCGCGCATGCGCTGCGCGCGATCGCGGCGCAGGCGGCCGGCTGAGCCCGCGCCGCGCGGGCGTAGCGGGATGAGGCTGCGGCGCGGGTAGTGCGCCGCAAGCGAGACGGCGGCCCGGCCGGGCCATTGCGGCCCGGCGTGCCGCGCGTCAGTTGAGCGCCATGCTCAGCTTGCGTCGCCACCCGGCGACGAGGTCCGGGCGATCGCCGGCCAGTTCGAACACCGAGATCAGCGTGCGGCGGCCGAGATCGTCGCCGTACGCGCGGTCGCGCGTGACGATTTCCAGCAACTGCTCCACCGCACCTTCGTACGCGCGCCGCGCGATCAGGCTCTGCGCGAGGTCGAAGCGCGCGTCGAGATCGGCCGGGTTCGCCGCAATGCGTGCTTCGAGCGCGTCGGTCGGCGGCAGGTCGGCCGTGGCTTCGAGCGCGTCGAAACGGGTCTTGATCGCCTGGTAGCGCGGATCGCCGTTCTGCACGGTCTGCGGCGACAGGCGTTCGGTCTCCGCACGGGCGGCATCGACCTGGTTGCTCGCGAGCAGCAGTTCAATCAGGTCGAGGCGTGCGTCGTCGAAACCGGGGTTCAGCGCGAGCGCCGCTTCGAGGTGCGTGAGCGCATCGTCGAAGCGCTGCTCGGCCATCGCGTACTGCGCGGCGCGGCGCTCGGCTTCCTCGGGCGCCGGCAGCAGCCGGTCGAGGAACGCGCGCAACTGGCCTTCGGGCAGCACGCCGACGAACTGGTCGACCGGGCGCCCGTCGGCGAATGCGATCACGTGCGGGATGCTGCGCGTCTGGAAGTGCGCGGCAAGTTCCTGGTTCTCGTCGACGTTGACCTTCACGAGCTTCCAGCGGCCTTCGTAGTCGGCTTCGAGCTTTTCCAGCAGCGGGCCGAGCGTCTTGCAGGGGCCGCACCACGGCGCCCAGAAGTCGACCAGCACGGGCGTGTCCAGCGACGCCTCGATGACGTCTTTCTCGAAAGTGGCAAGCGTGGTGTCCATGTCGTTCTCTTCGGTTCGAATATCGTCAGGATGGGGGCGGTGCGCCCCTTTTTCAACGCGGTTTCGACTCGGGCAGCGGGATCCACTCGGTCTCGCCCGGCACCTTGCCCATTTCCTGGCGCGTCCAGGCCGCTTTCGCGCGCTCGATCGCGTCGCGGCTGCTGGCGACGAAATTCCATTCGATGAAGCGTTCGCCGTCGATCTTGTCGCCGCCGAGCAGCATCGCGCGTGCGCCGCTACCGCTCGTCAGCGTGACCGTCGCGCCCGGTGCGAGCACGGCCATCTGTTCGGCCGGCACCGGCGTGCCGTCGATCGCAAGCTCGCCGTCGACCACGTAGACCGCGCGCTCCTCGTGCGACGCGTCGAGTTCGAGCCGGCCGCCGGCCGCGAATTCGGCCGCGACGTACAGCGTGCGCGAGAACGTCGTGACGGGCGAGTGCAGCCCGAACGCGTCGCCCGCGATCACCGTCAGCGATACGCCGTCTTCGTTGCGCTTCGGCAGCGTGTCGGCCGGATGGTGCTCGAACGACGGCTCGGTCGTCTCGTGCGCTTGCGGCAGCGCGACCCAGGTCTGGATCCCGTGCACGGTATGGCCGCTGGCGCGCTGCGCGTCGGGCGTGCGTTCGGAGTGGACGATCCCGCGGCCGGCCGTCATCCAGTTCACGTCGCCCGGCACGATGGCCTGCAGCGAGCCGAGGCTGTCGCGGTGCAGGATCGCGCCGTCGAACAGGTAGGTGACGGTCGCGAGCCCGATGTGCGGATGCGGGCGCACGTCGAGCCCCGTGCCGGCCGGCAGCGTAGCGGGGCCCATGTGATCGAAGAAGATGAACGGGCCGACGAGACGTGCGGCGAGCGCGGGCAGCGTGCGGCGTACCTGCAGGTTGCCGATGTCGCGCACGTGCGGCTTCAGCAGGGCTTTGATCGAGTCGGTCATGGCGGCTCCAGTGGGGCGGCGGGGGATGCCGGTCATTGTACTGGCCGCCCGCCGCCGATTCCATGCGCGCCGCGCGGGTATCGGGCCCCCGGCGAAACCCGGTAGACTGACGCGCTTCTCGGGAAAACGCCGGGCCGCCCCAAGTTTTCCTGACCCCCTCGGAGTGCCTGGCGCGAAGCGACAGGGTGGGGGCCTGGCACAATGATTCGAATCGAGGAGACGCCGATGATGGCCCCGAAGGACTTGCTGCTCGCGCTGGTCGTGATCCTGGCGTGGGGCGTGAACTTCGTCGTGATCAAGGTCGGCCTGCATGGCATGCCGCCGATGCTGCTCGGCGCGCTGCGCTTCACGCTCGCGGCCGTGCCCGCCGTGTTCTTCGTGCGCCGGCCGCAGATTCCGTGGCGCCTGCTGGTGCTGTACGGCGCGACGATCCAGCTCGGCCAGTTCGTGTTCCTGTTCACCGGCATGTACGTCGGCATGCCGGCCGGCCTCGCGTCGCTCGTGCTGCAGTCGCAGGCGTTCTTCACGCTCGTGTTCGCGATGCTGTTCCTCGGCGAGCGGCTGCACGTGCAGAACCTGATCGGGCTCGCGATCGCCGCGGGCGGCCTCGTCGTGATCGCCGCGCAGGGCGGCCGCGCGATGACGCTCGCGGGCTTCCTGCTGACGATCTGCTCGGCCGCGATGTGGGCGTTCGGCAATATCGTCACGAAGAAGGTCGGGAAGGCGAATCTCGTGTCGCTCGTCGTGTGGGCGAGCCTCGTGCCGCCCGTGCCGTTCTTCCTGCTGTCGCTGTGGTTCGAAGGGCCGCAGCGCATCGCGACCGCGCTCGCCGGGCTCAACGGCGCGTCGATCTTCGCGGTCGTCTATCTCGCGTTCGTCGCGACGCTGCTTGGCTACGGGCTGTGGAGCCGGCTGCTGTCGCGCTACCCGGCCGCGCAGGTCGCGCAGTTCTCGCTGCTGGTGCCGGTCGTCGGGCTCGCGTCGTCGGCGCTGCTGCTCGACGAACATCTGACGCGCACGCAACTGATCGGCACCGCGCTCGTGATGGGCGGGCTCGCGGTGAACGTGTTCGGCGGGAAACTGGTGCGCCGCTTCGCGGCGTCGTGACGCGCCGGCACGCAGCGCGTGCCGGCGGCAGGGAACGGGCGGCCGTCAGGCCATCCGGTTCTTCGCGAGCGGCGGATTCGCGGAGAAGTAACGCTTGATGCCGCGGAAGATCGCGTCGGCCATCTCGTCGCGATAGCTGTCGTCGTTGAGCCGGCGCTCTTCGTCCGGGTTGCTGATGAACGCGGTCTCGACGAGGATCGACGGAATGTCGGGCGCCTTCAGCACCGCGAACCCGGCCTGCTCGACCGAGCCCTTGTGCAGCTTGTTGATGCCGCCGACTTCCTTCAGCACGTAGTTGCCGTAGCGCAGCGAGTCGCGGATCTGCGCGGTCGTCGACATGTCGAACAGCGCGCGGTTCACGGCCGCGTCCGCCGTCTTGATGTTGATGCCACCGATCAGGTCGGACGAATTCTCCTTGTTCGCCATCCAGCGCGCCGCGGCACTCGTTGCGCCGTGGTCGGACAGCGCGAACACCGACGACCCGCGCGCGGACGGCGTCGTGAACGCGTCCGCGTGGATCGACACGAACAGGTCGGCGCCGACGCGGCGCGCCTTCTGCACGCGCACGTTCAGCGGCACGAAGAAGTCGGCGTCGCGCGTCATCATCGCGCGCATGTTCGGCGCGCCGTCGATCTTCGCGCGCAGCTTCTTCGCGATGTCGAGCGCGATGTGCTTCTCGTAGGTGCCGCCGCCGCCGATCGCGCCCGGATCCTCGCCGCCGTGGCCCGGATCGATCGCGACCGTCAGCAGGCGCACGGTGCTGCCCTTGCCGGATTTCGGCGCGGTGAACTTGTAGGTGTCGCCGTCGTCGTCGCTGTCGTCGCGGCGCGCGATGACGGGCGGCGGCTTGACGGCCGGCTTCGCGGGCGTCGAAGGCGTGCCGGCCGCCGGCGGCGTGTGCGGCGTGGCCGGCGTGTTCTGCGCGAAACGCTGGAAGAACGCGTCGCTGTTGTCGCCCGCGCCGGGCGGCGGCGTGCCCGGGCCGGCCAGCGTGGTCGGCGGCTGCATCTGCTGCGCGCGCGCCGTATCGTTGAGCGCCTGCTCCTTGCGTTCCGTCTGCGCGATCAGGTCGGACAGCGGATCGGGCGCCACGGCCGGATACAGGTCGAACACGAGCCGGTACTTGTAGGTGCCGACGGGCGGCAGCGTGAACACCTGCGGCTTCACCGAGCCTTTCAGGTCGAACACCATCCGCACGACGTGCGGCTGATACTGGCCGACGCGCACCGACTGGATCTGCGGATCGTTCGGCGCGATCTTCGACACGAGGTCGCGCAGCGCCTGGTCGAGGTCGAGGCCGGTCAGGTCGACGACGAGACGGTCGGGACCCTGCAGCAGCTGTTGGCTATTCTGCAGCGGCTGGTCGGATTCGATCGTGACGCGCGTGTAATCGCGCGCGGGCCACACGCGCACGCCGAGCACCGACGACGCGTGCGCGAGCCGCGGCGCGACGAGACCGAGCACCAGCGTCGACGCGCCCGCGCACAGAATCTGGCGGCGGCGCCAGTTGTGCGTCGCGGTGGCCGCCGATTCGATCGAGCGGAACGGTTTGATCAACATCTTTCGAGACATGCCTTTCCTGAAGCGCTATACGCCCGGACGGTGAGGGCGCGGCCGTCGCCATCCACGTCGAGCGAGAAAACCAGATCGGGCACGCCGAGCAGGGTGCCCGCCTGTTGCGGCCATTCGACGAGGCAGATCGCGCTGGAATTGAAATATTCGCGAAAGCCTGCATCGGACCATTCGGCCGGATCGTTGAATCGATACAGATCGAAGTGATAGACCTCGAGTTCCCCATCGTCGCGTTCGAGCGCGTATGGCTCGACGAGCGTATAGGTTGGGCTGCGCACGCGTCCCGGGTGGCCGAGGCCGCGCAGGATCGCGCGCACGAGGGTCGTCTTGCCCGCGCCGAGATCGCCGACCAGCTGGATTTGCAGCCCGTCGAACGCATGCGCGCGGTCGAGTTCGATGCGCGCCGCGTCGAGCGCGTGCGCGAAGCGGGTGCCGAAGGCCTCGGTCGCCGCTTCGTCGGCGAGCGCGATCACGCGCTCCGCGAGCGGGGCGGGCAGCATGGCGTCATGAGGCGATTGGCTGGACGTGGCTGGCATTCTCGTAAAATAGTGCGATGAACCGATTACCGGAACTCGCCGCATCCGACAGGCCTTCGACTCAAGCCGAAGGCGCGGCGCCGTGCGCGCTCGATGATGCGGCGTTGACTGCGCTTGCCGCTCGCATCAGGGCGTGGGGGCGCGAATTGGGTTTCGGGGCGATCGGCATCAGCGATACCGATCTCTCGGATGCCGAAGCAGGCCTCGCCGCCTGGCTGGAAGCCGGATACCACGGCGAAATGGATTATATGGCGAAACATGGGATGAAACGCGCGCGTCCGGCCGAACTTGTGGCCGGTACGCGACGCGTGATTTCCGTGCGGCTCGCCTATTTGCCGGCCCAAACGCTCGCCGGCGATGCACCGGGCGGCGAGCCCGGCGCGCTCGTGCCGCACGATTGGCGCGCACGCGAACGGGCGCGGCTCGACGATCCGCAGGCGGCCGTCGTGTCGATCTATGCGCGTGGCCGCGACTATCACAAGGTGCTGCGCAACCGGTTGCAGACGCTCGCGGAGCGCATCGAGGGCGAGATCGGCGCATTCGGCTACCGCGTGTTCACCGATTCGGCGCCCGTGCTCGAGGTCGAACTCGCGCAGAAGGCGGGCGTCGGCTGGCGCGGCAAGCACACGCTGCTGTTGCAGCGCGATGCCGGTTCGCTGTTCTTCCTCGGCGAGATCTACGTCGACCTGCCGTTGCCGGCCGACGCGCACACGTCGCCTGACACCGCACCCGAGACGCCCGGCGCGCACTGCGGCAGTTGTACGCGCTGCATCGACGCGTGCCCGACCGGTGCGATCGTCGAGCCGTACCGCGTCGACGCGCGCCGCTGCATCTCGTATCTGACGATCGAACTGAAAGGCAGCATCCCCGAAGCGTTGCGGCCGATGATCGGCAATCGCGTGTACGGCTGCGACGACTGCCAGCTCGTGTGTCCGTGGAACAAGTTCGCGCAGGCCGCGCCCGTCGCCGATTTCGACGTGCGGCACGGTCTCGACCGCGCGACGCTCGTCGATCTGTTTGCATGGGATGCCGACACATTCGACACGCGGATGCAGGGCAGCGCGATCCGGCGCATCGGCTACGAAAGCTGGCTGCGCAATCTCGCGGTCGGGCTCGGCAATGCGCTGCGCGTGGGTCCGGACCGGCTCGCGCCGCCGGCGCGCGACGCGATCGTCGCCGCGTTGCGCGCGCGGGCCGACGACCCGTCGCCGGTTGTGCGCGAGCATGTCGAATGGGCGCTGCGTGCCGCGTGAAGGCGGCGTAAAGTGTCGTCGGCGCGTGGCGGGGCCGCGCGCATCCCCCGGTCAGGAGAAGGCAATGTTCAACGCAGTCATCGACGCGCCGTTCGGCAAGGTCGGCATCCGTACGGATGCCGCGGTGGTGCGCGAGATCGTCTATCTGCCCGAATCGGTGAAGTCGGTCGATCCGGATTCGGCGCTCGCGAAGCGCGCGGTCAAGCAGATCGAGCGTTATTTCGAGCGTGCGTCGGCGCGCTTCGACCTGCCGCTCGCGGAAGTCGGCAGCGCATTCCAGCACCGCGTGTGGGACGTGATCAGCGATATCCCGCCCGGCACCGTGCTGACCTACGGCCAGGTCGCGAAGCGGATCGGCAGCGCACCGCGCGCGGTCGGCCAGGCGTGCGGCGCGAACTACTTCCCGCTCGTGATTCC
This sequence comes from Burkholderia arboris, assembly GCF_902499125.1. Taxonomy (GTDB): domain Bacteria; phylum Pseudomonadota; class Gammaproteobacteria; order Burkholderiales; family Burkholderiaceae; genus Burkholderia; species Burkholderia arboris. The sequence continues at coordinate 31,873 of NZ_CABVPX010000038.1, read as the reverse complement.
GTGCCATCGCGTCGTCGCGGCGGGCGGCCTCGGCGGCTTCGCGAACCACGACGACAACGGCTATTACCAGAAAGTGAAGCGCTGGCTGCTGGCGCACGAAGGCGTGCCGTACTGATGAGTGAACCCATGATTTCCCCCGAAGCCGACGGCGATGCCGCCGCGGCGTCACCCGCGCTGCTCGCGAGCCGCGCGTCGATCGACGTGTTCTGCGATGCGCTGTGGCTCGAGCACGGGCTCGCGCGCAACACGCTCGACGCGTACCGGCGCGATCTGGTGCTGTTTTCCCAATGGCTGGCCGAGACGCACGATGCGCCGCTCGATGCGGCCGACGAAGCGATGGTGACGGGCTACATCGCCGCGCGCAGCGACGGCAAGGCGACGTCGTCGAACCGGCGGCTGTCGGTGTTCCGTCGCTATTACGGCTGGGCCGTGCGCGAGCATCGCGCGAGCGCCGACCCGACACTGCGGATCACGTCCGCGAAACAGGCGGCGCGGTTCCCGTCGACGTTGTCGGAGGCGCAGGTCGAGGCGCTGCTCGGCGCACCCGACGTCGGCACGCCGCTCGGCCTGCGCGACCGCACGATGCTCGAGCTGATGTACGCGAGCGGGCTGCGCGTGAGCGAGCTCGTGACGCTGAAGACGGTCGAGGTCGGCCTGAACGAAGGCGTCGTGCGCGTGATGGGCAAGGGCTCGAAGGAGCGGCTCGTGCCGTTCGGCGAAGTGGCGCACGGCTGGATCGAGCGCTACCTGCGCGGTGCACGGCCGGCATTGCTCGGCGCGCGCGCGGCCGACGCGCTGTTCGTGACCGCGCGCGGCGACGGGATGACGCGCCAGCAGTTCTGGAACATCATCAAGCGTCACGCGCAGCAGGCCGACGTGCGCGCGCACCTGTCGCCGCATACGCTGCGGCATGCATTCGCGACACACCTGCTGAACCACGGCGCCGACCTGCGCGTCGTGCAGCTGCTGCTCGGCCACAGCGACATCTCGACCACGCAGATCTATACGCACGTCGCGCGCGAGCGGCTGAAGACGCTGCACGCGCAGCACCACCCGCGCGGTTAGTACGCGGGGCGCGCGCATCCGGCGCCGCGCGGGCGCCGGTACGCGCTCGACGCGTACGCAGGCGCGCAGCGGCCGGCGTCAGACCAGCTCGCGCAGCTTGTGCTTCAGCACTTTGCCGGTCGATGCGGCCGGCAGCGCATCGAGCACGCGGATGTACGCAGGGCGCTTGTAAGGCGTGAGCCGCTCCGCGCACCACGCGTGCAACGCGGCTTCGTCCGCGGTCGCGCCCGGCACCAGCTCGACGAACGCGAGCACTTCCTCGTTGCCCTCGACCGCGCGGCCGATCACGGCCGCCTGCACGACGTCCGGATGCGCATTCAGCACTTGCTCGACCTCGACCGGATACACGTTGAAGCCCGACCGGATGATCAGTTCCTTGCTGCGGCCGGCGATCGTCACCGCGCCGTCCGGCTCCTGCCGCGCGAGATCGCCGGTGCTCAGCCAGCCGTCCGGCGACACGGCGGCGCGCGTCGCGTCCGCGTTGCGGTAGTAGCCGAGCATCACGTTCGGCCCGCGCACGCGGATCTCGCCGACGTCGCCCGGCGCCACGTCGGTGCCGTCAGGCGCGACGATCCGCATGTCGACGCCCGGAATCGGCACGCCGACCGAACTGTCGGCCCGCGGCGCGCCGAGCGGCGTCTGCGTGATCGTCGGGCTGCTTTCGGTCATCCCGTAGCCGTTGTGCAGCGGCACGCCGTACTGACGCTCGACGCGCGCCTTCAGGTTCGCGTCGAGCGGCGAGCCGCCCGAATACGCGAAGCGCAGGCGCGGCGCATGCCACGTGTGGCCGTGCGTGTGCAGGTGCTCGAGCAGCTTCGCGTGCATCGCGGGCACGCCCTGGAAGATCGTCACGCCTTCGTCGGCGAGCGCGACGCGCACGGCCTCCGGCGAGAAGCGCGGCGCGAGCCGCAGCGTCGCGCCTGCGTACAGGCTGCCGAGGCAGACCGACGCGAGCCCGTACACGTGCGACACGGGCAGCACCGTGTAGACGACGTCGTCGGGCGACACGCGGCGCAGCGTGCTCGACGTTGCGGCGATGAACAGCAGGTTGCGGTGCGACAGCATCACGCCTTTCGGTGTGCCCGTCGTGCCGGTCGTGTAGATCAGCGCCGCGCATTGTGTGGCGCCGTCTGCCGTGACCGGTTCGGCGGGCGCGCTCGCGTCGACGCGATACGACCACGCGCCGATGTCGACCGGCAGCGCGCCGGCGGGTGTCGCGCCGAGCCGCGCGGCATGCGCGCGCGCGTCGGGCGATGCGTCCGTCGCGAATGCGGCCAGCTTCGGGCGCGCATGCGCGGCGATCGCATCGAGTTCGCCGGCGGACAGCCGCGCGTTCGACACGAGCGCCCACGCGTCGAGGCGGGCCACCGCGAACAGCAGCACGATCTGCGCGACGCAGTTTTCCGCGACGATCATGACGCGGTCGCCGCCTTGCACGCCGAGGCTCGCGAGCCGCGCGGCCGCCGCATCGACGGCCTGCGCCAGCTCGCCGTACGTCAGGCGGCGCGCGTCTTCGATCAGCGCCGGGTGCGCGGGCGCCTGTGCGGCCCAGCGCGCGGGCACGTCGGCGATGCGGCGCGGCAGCGCGGCGAGCAGGGCGTCGACGTCGAGCGACTCGGACGAACGAATGGGCGAGGACATGGCGTCTCCAGAAAAGGGCGCCGGGCGGCGGCGCGACGTTGTTTGCGAACGATCGTGCCATGACGTCGCGCGCGCGACAATCGGCCAATCGGGCAATAGCCCTTCGCGATGTCCGCAATGATGGCGGGCGGAATCGGGGCGGCGGCTCAGGCGGCCGTCCGGCGGAAAACGGGCCGCGAGTATACCGCCGGCCTGCGCACGTCGCCGCCCGCCTGCCGGTCGTTCGCCATTAAAATGCCGCCATGAGCAAATCCAGACACGTGTCCGAAACCCCCGCGACCCAGCTGTTGCGCCGCCATGGCGTGGCGTTCGGCGAGCATCCGTACGACTACGTCGAGCACGGCGGCACCGGCGAATCGGCGCGCCAGCTCGGCGCGGACGAGCACTGCGTCGTGAAGACGCTCGTGATGGAAGACGAACACGCGAAGCCGCTGATCGTGCTGATGCACGGCGACCGTACCGTGTCGACGAAGAACCTTGCGCGGCAGATCGGCGCGAAGCGCGTGGAACCGTGCAAGCCCGAGGTCGCGAACCGCCATTCGGGCTATCTCGTCGGCGGCACGTCGCCGTTCGGTACGCGCAAGACGATGCCCGTCTACGTCGAGGCGACGATCCTCGAATTGCCGACGATCTACCTGAACGGCGGCCGCCGCGGCTACCTCGTCAGCCTCGCGCCGGCGGTACTCGTATCGCTGCTCGGCGCGCAGCCCGTGCAGTGCGCGAGTGTCGACTGAGGGTTTCACCTTCGTGGCACCCCGCGCCCGTTCGGTAGAATGGGCGCCGTTTCGGCTTGCCGGCTTGCCGCGCACGGCCGTCCCTTTACCGATACGTTGAAAGAAGAGTCCTCCGCATGCAGATCCTGCTCGCCGCCCTCGTTGCCTACCTGATCGGTTCGGTGTCGTTCGCCGTTGTCGTCAGTTCTGCGATGGGCCTGGCCGACCCGCGTTCGTACGGGTCGAAGAATCCCGGCGCGACCAACGTGCTGCGCAGCGGCAACAAGAAGGCCGCAATCCTGACGCTCGTTGGCGACGCGTTCAAGGGCTGGTTTGCCGTCTGGCTCGCACGACGCCTGGGCCTGCCCGACGTCGCGGTCGCGTGGGTTGCGATCGCCGTGTTCCTCGGCCACCTGTATCCGGTGTTCTTCCGCTTCCAGGGCGGCAAGGGCGTCGCGACCGCGGCCGGCGTGCTGCTCGCCGTGCACCCGGTGCTCGGGCTCGCGACTGCGCTGACCTGGCTGATCGTCGCGTTCTTCTTCCGCTATTCGTCCCTTGCGGCGCTGGTGGCAGCCGTGTTCGCGCCGGTGTTCGACGTGTTCCTGTTCGGCACGGGCCACAACCCGGTCGCGTGGGCCGTGCTCGCGATGAGCGTGCTGCTCGTGTGGCGTCACCGCGGCAACATTTCGAAGCTGCTCGCGGGGCAGGAGAGCCGGATCGGCGACAAGAAGAAGGCGGCCGCGGACGGCGGCGCGCAGGACGGCGGGAAAGCCTGAGAAAGCGCGGCGCTTGCCGCGCGCCGGGCGCGCCGCGCATGCGGGGCCCGGCCGAATGACGTGACGGATCGGCTGGCGATCAGTCGCGGAAGTTGTTGAAGTCGAGCGGCGTGTCGGTCACGTCCTTGCGCAGCATCGCGATCACGTTCTGCAGGTCGTCGCGCTTCGTGCCGGCCACGCGCACCGCGTCGCCCTGGATGCTCGCCTGCACCTTGATCTTGCTGTCCTTCACGAGGCGCACGATCTTCTTCGCGAGATCGCCGCTCACGCCCTTCTTCACGGTGACGATCTGCTTGACCTTGTCGCCGCCGATCTTCTCGACCTTGCCGTAGTCGAGGAAGCGCACGTCGACGTTGCGCTTGGCCAGCTTGCTGATCAGCACGTCCTTGACCTGGCCGAGCTTGAAATCGTCGTCGGCGAACAGCGTCAGCTCGCGTTCCTTCTGCTCGACGCGCGCGTCGGAGCCCTTGAAGTCGAAGCGCGTCGAAATTTCCTTGTTCGACTGCTCGATGGCGTTCTTCACTTCGATCATGTTCGCTTCGGAAACGACGTCGAACGATGGCATGGCATTCTCCCTTGAGATGCGGGCACCCGGCTCGCGCGCGGGCACTCGCTATAATTGCGGACTGTTTGCCATTTTACCGATGCCCCTCCGTTTGCCCAAGACCGGCCGTTTGCCGGACCGGGCCGACGTGACCGCGAATGCCGATGCCTCCTGACGATTCCACCCTGTCGCTGCTTCCCGACCATGCGCTTGCCGCGCACAACACGTTCGGCATCGCCGCGCGCGCGCGCTTTGCCGCGCGCGTCACGCACGCGGCGCAGTTCGAGGCGCTGCACCGCGACCCGCGCGTCGCGAACCTGCCGCAGCTCGTGCTCGGCGGCGGCAGCAACGTCGTGTTCACGCGCGATTTCGACGGCGTCGTGCTGCTCGACGAGATCGCCGGCCGCCGCGTCGTGCGCGAGGACGGCGACGCGTGGTACGTCGAGGCCGGCGGCGGCGAGAACTGGCACGCATTCGTCGCATGGACGCTCGAGCACGGGATGCCGGGCCTCGAGAACCTCGCGCTGATCCCAGGCACCGTCGGCGCCGCGCCGATCCAGAACATCGGCGCATACGGCCTCGAAATGAAGGCGTATTTCGATTCGCTGGTCGCGGTCGAACTGGCGACGGGGCGCAGCGAGCGCTTCGACGCCGCGCGCTGCGCGTTCGGCTACCGCGACAGCTTCTTCAAGCGGGACGGGCGTGGCCGGTTCGCGATCGTATCGGTGACGTTCCGTCTGCCGAAACAATGGACGCCGCGGCTCGGCTACGCGGACGTCACGCGCGAGCTCGACGCGCGCGGCATCGCACCCGATGCGGCGACGCCGCGCGACGTGTTCGACGCAGTCGTCGCGATTCGCCGCGCGAAGCTGCCCGACCCGCTCGTGCTCGGCAACGCGGGCAGTTTCTTCAAGAATCCGGTGATCGACGCCGCGCAGTTCGAGGCGCTGCGCGCCCGCGCCCTCGAAGTCGTGTCGTATCCGCAGCCGGACGGGCGGGTCAAGCTCGCGGCCGGCTGGCTGATCGACCGCTGCGGCTGGAAGGGCCGCGCACTCGGCGCGGCGGCCGTGCACGACCGGCAGGCGCTCGTGCTCGTCAATCGCGGCGGCGCGACGGGCGCCGACGTGCTCGCGCTGGCGCAGGCGATCCAGGCCGACGTGCGCGCGCACTTCGGCGTCGAACTGGAGGCGGAACCGGTCTGCCTGTAGCGCGGGCACGGCACCGTTTTCCGCGCGCCCAAACAAAAAGCGCCGATCGTCGATCGGCGCTTTTTTTACGCGTGTGCGTTCCGGCGCGTCAGTGCTTGAGGCGGCCGAGCAGCAGGAACTCCATCAGCGCCTTCTGCACGTGCAGGCGGTTTTCCGCTTCGTCCCACACGACGCTCTGCGGGCCGTCGATCACGCCGGCCGTCACTTCCTCGCCGCGGTGTGCGGGCAGGCAGTGCATGAAGAGCGCGTCCGGGTTCGCGTGACCCATCATTTCCTCGTCGACGCACCAGTCGGCAAACGCCTGCATGCGTGCCTCGTTCTCGGCCTCGAAACCCATGCTCGTCCACACGTCGGTGGTGACGAGATCGGCGCCCTTGCAGGCTTCGTTCGGATCGTCGAACACCTCGTAGAACGGCGCGCTGCCGGGCGACACGAGCTTCATGTCGAGCGCATAGCCGGGCGGCGTGGACAGGCGCAGCTTGAAGCCGAGGATCTGCGCGGCTTCGATCCACGTGTAGAGCATGTTGTTCGCGTCGCCGACCCACGCGACGGTCTTGCCGGCGATCGGGCCGCGGTGCTCGTAGTACGTGAAGATGTCGGCGAGCACCTGGCACGGGTGGTAGTCGTTCGTCAGGCCGTTGATCACCGGCACGCGGGAGTTTTCCGCGAAGCGGGTGATGACCTCCTGCTCGAACGTGCGGATCATGATGATGTCGACCATCCGCGAGATGACCTGCGCGGAATCCTCGACGGGTTCGCCGCGGCCGAGCTGCGTGTCGCGCGTGCTCATGAAGACGGCGTGGCCGCCGAGCTGGAAGATCCCGGCCTCGAACGACAGGCGCGTGCGCGTCGAGCTCTTCTCGAAGATCATCGCGAGCGTGCGGTCGTGCAGCGGGTGATAGGTCTCGTAGTTCTTGAACTTGCGCTTCAGGATACCCGTGCGTTCGAGCACGTACTCGTAGTCTTCCAGCGAGAAATCCTTGAACTGCAGGTAGTGACGAATGGTTTTGGCGGTCATGAAGCGAAATACGGCGGGTTTCACCCGGCAGCGAGGCCGGACGGCGCCGCCGTCGGGTGTGGATAACTCAAAGCAGCATAAAGGATTTTCTGTGCTTTGACGAGCCGTGGCACGAAGCGGGGCACGATCGCGACAGGGGGCGGACGGCGCGGGAAGGAGGCCGTCGGGACGACGCGCGATGGCGCGCTGCGGTATAATTCGAAAGTTTTCTCCAGCCCGGCAGGCAAGGCTTTTCGCGCTCTGCCGGACACAAGCCGTGCGCTGCACAAATCCGGTGCAGTCTACCGGCGGCGCGCATCGACGTCCCGTTTTGGGGATATCGGAATGCTTGTGCCGCCGTCCGTTCCAGCTTTGTGTTCGCGTATCCAGGCGCCGTTGCCTGGACATCGCCGGGCCGTCACTTGGGTAACCACATGGCTGAAACCCCTCCGACCGAATTCTTCATCCAGGGCATCACGAAAGACGGGAAAAAGTTTCGCCCGAGCGACTGGTCGGAACGTCTGGCCGGTGTGATGGCCTGCTTCGGGCCGGGGGCGAGCGGGCCGAATGCGCGTCTCAAGTATTCGCTGTACGTGCGCCCGACGATGCTCGGCGACCTGAAATGCGTGATCCTCGATTCGCGGCTGCGCGACATCGAACCGATGGCTTTCGATTTCGTGCTGAATTTCGCGAAGGACAACAACCTCGTCGTCACCGAGGCGTGCGAATTGCCGGACTACAGCGCGAAGAAGTAAGGCCGGCCGGCGAGGGCGCATGCGCTCGCCGCGGCAAAACCCGTCGCCCGCGTGATGCGCAGGCGACAGGCAACAAAAAAGCCCGCCTAGGCGGGCTTTTTTGCGATCGCAGGAAACAGGAACGCCCGCGCGAGCGGGCGCACCGGATTTACGCTGCTGCCTGCAGACCCTTGACGGCTGCGGCCAGGCGGCTCTTGCTGCGAGCGGCCTTGTTCTTGTGAACGATCTTCTTGTCGGCGATCGTGTCGATCGTCTTAACGGCAGCCTTGAACAGCTCGGCAGCCTTTGCCTGGTCGCCGGCGTCAACAGCCTTGCGAACCGACTTGATCGCGGTACGGAATTTCGAGCGCAGCGCCGAGTTGTGCGAGTTTGCCTTCGCGGCCTGGCGGGCGCGCTTGCGTGCTTGTGCGGAGTTAGCCATGACGGTTCCTTATCCTGTCCTGTTTCCAGAGCTTGGAGCCTGACGGCCAAGCGCTGCTTTTCGATCCGTCCCCTGAGAACGATTGCCCAGGGGCGCATAAAAAAACGGTGATTTTAACCGAGGCAGGGACATGAAAACGGCAGTTGCCGTGCATGTACGAGCCCAGAAACCGGCGATTATAGCAACAAAATCAAGCGAGTGGCAAGTTCGAAGTGACATTCGCCGGACGGAGTGCCGGCGGCGTGCGCGCTTTTCGGCATCACGCCGCTGGCCGGGTCGCGCAACGTCCGTATAATAAGCGCCCCATGAATCTATTCCGAGCCCTGCTGACGGTCAGCGGCTTCACGCTGCTGTCGCGCGTGACCGGACTGGCCCGCGAGACGCTGATCGCCCGTGCGTTCGGTGCCAGTCAATATACCGACGCGTTCTACGTCGCCTTCCGCATTCCGAACCTGCTGCGCCGCCTGTCGGCCGAAGGCGCGTTCTCGCAGGCGTTCGTGCCGATCCTCGCCGAGTTCAAGAACCAGCAGGGGCACGATGCGACGAAGGCGCTCGTCGACGCGATGTCCACCGTGCTCGCGTGGGCGCTTGCCGTGCTGTCGGTCGCCGGGATCGCCGGCGCGTCGTGGGTCGTGTTCGCGGTCGCGTCCGGCCTGCACAAGGATGGCCAGGCGTTCCCGCTCGCGGTCACGATGACGCAGATCATGTTCCCGTACATCGTGTTCATCTCGCTGACGACGCTCGCGTCCGGCGTGCTCAACACGTACAAGAGCTTCTCGCTGCCCGCGTTCGCGCCGGTGCTGCTCAACGTCGCGTTCATCGGCGCGGCCGTGTTCGTCGCGCCGCACCTGAAGGTGCCGGTCTATGCGCTCGCGTGGGCCGTCATCGTCGGCGGCGTGCTGCAGTTCCTCGTGCAGCTGCCGGGCCTGAAGAAGATCGACATGGTGCCGCTGATCGGCCTGAACCCGCTGCGCGCGCTGCGTCACCCGGGCGTGAAGCGCGTGCTCGCGAAGATGGTGCCCGCGACGTTCGCGGTGTCGGTCGCGCAGCTGTCGCTGATCATCAACACCAACATCGCGTCGCGGCTCGGGCAGGGCGCCGTGTCGTGGATCAACTACGCCGACCGCCTGATGGAATTCCCGACGGCGCTGCTCGGCGTCGCGCTCGGCACGATCCTGCTGCCGAGCCTGTCGAAGGCCCACGTCGACGCCGATTCGCACGAGTATTCGGCGCTGCTCGACTGGGGGCTGCGCGTCACGTTCCTGCTCGCGGCGCCGAGCGCGCTCGCGCTGTTCTTCTTCGCGACGCCGCTCACCGCGACGCTGTTCAACTACGGCAAGTTCGACGCGCATACCGTCACGATGGTCGCGCGGGCGCTCGCCACCTACGGGATCGGCCTCGTCGGCATCATCCTGATCAAGATCCTCGCGCCTGGCTTCTATGCGAAGCAGGACATCAAGACGCCCGTGAAGATCGCGATCGGCGTGCTGATCGTCACGCAGATCTCGAACTACGTGTTCGTGCCGCTGATCGGCCATGCGGGCCTCACGCTGAGCATCGGCGTCGGCGCGTGCCTGAACTCGCTGCTGCTGTTCATCGGGCTGCGCAAGCGCGGCATCTACCAGCCGTCGCCGGGCTGGCTGCGCTTCTTCGTGCAGCTCGTCGGCGCGACGCTCGTGCTCGCGGGCCTGATGCACTGGTGCTCGATCAGCTTCGACTGGACCGGGATGCGCGCGCAGCCGCTCGACCGCATTGCGCTGATGGCCGCGTGCCTCGTGCTGTTCGCTGCACTATATTTCGGTATGTTGTGGGTGATGGGCTTCAAATACGCTTACTTCAGAAGGCGCGCCAAGTGACGACCGCAATGACCCGCGTCCTCGACTACTTCAGCACGCTCGTGGCGGACGACGACAGCCTGCCCGTCACGGAGGCCGCGCTGTCGCTGGCGCAGGACGCGTATCCCGACCTCGACCTGCAGGGCACGCTGGCCGAACTCGACATGCTGGCGGCGCGGCTGCGCCGGCGCTTCACTGACGATGCGGACCTGAAAGGCCGCGTCGCCGCGCTGAACGATTTCTTTTTCCGCGAGCTCGGCTTCGCGTGCAATCACAACGATTACTACGACCCCGATAACAGCCACCTGAACGCCGTGCTGAAACGGCGGCGCGGGATTCCGATCTCGCTGTCGGTGCTGTATCTGGAGCTCGCCGAGCAGGTCGGCGTGCCGGCGCGCGGCGTATCGTTCCCCGGCCATTTCCTGCTGCGCGTGACGCTGCCGGACGGCGATCTGATCATCGATCCGACCAATGGCCATTCGCTGTCCGAAGCCGAGATGGTCGAGATGCTCGAGCCGTACGTCGCGCGTGCGGCCGGTGCGGTCGACAGCGCGTTGCGCGCGCTGCTGCAACCGGCGACGAGCCGCGAGATCATCGCGCGGATGCTGCGCAACCTGAAGACGATCTATCTGCAGACGGAACGCTGGCAGCGGCTGCTCGCGGTGCAGCAGCGGCTCGTGATCCTGTTGCCCGAGCAGCTCGACGAGGTGCGCGACCGCGGCTTCGCGTATGCGCGGCTCGATTACCTGCGCCCCGCGCTCGAGGATCTCGAGCAGTATCTCGGCGAGCGGCCGGAAGCGGACGACGCGACCGTCGTCGAGTCGCAGGTGAGCGAATTGCGGCAGCGGATGCAGCGCGACGGCGAGGACTGAGCCGCGATCGAGCCGTTGCCGGAACCGGAAAAAACGCCTGCATCGCGGGCGTTTTGCTTGGGTGCTTACTTCGGCTGCATCCGGATCGCGCCGTCGAGGCGGATCACTTCGCCGTTGAGCATGGGATTCTCGACGATCTGGCGCACCAGCATCGCATATTCGGCCGGCTTGCCGAGCCGCGGCGGGAACGGCACCATCGCGCCGAGCGCGTCCTGCACGTCCTGCGGCATGCCGAGCAGCATTGGCGTCTCGAACAGGCCGGGCGCGATCGTCATCACGCGGATGCCGCTGCGCGACAGGTCGCGCGCGATCGGCAGCGTCATGCCCGCGACGCCGGCCTTCGACGCCGCATAGGCGGCCTGGCCGATCTGGCCGTCGAAGGCGGCGACCGACGCGGTGCTGACGATCACGCCGCGCTCGCCTTCCGCGGTCGGCGCGGTCGCGGCCATTGCGGCGGCCGCGAGCCGGATCATGTTGAACGTGCCGATCAGGTTCACGTTGATCGTCTTCGCGAACACGTCGAGCGGATGCGCGCCGTCCTTGCCGACGGTTTTCGCGGCCGGCGCGATGCCTGCGCAGTTCACGAGGCCGCGCAGCGTGCCCGCGTGCGTTGCCGCGTCGACGGCTGCTTGCGCGTCGGCCTCGCTCGACACGTCGCAGCGGACGAATACGCCGCCCAGCTCGGTTGCGAGCGCGGTGCCCGCCGCTTCGTTCAGGTCGGCGAGCACGACCGTGCCGCCGGCCTGCGCGAGCATCCGCGCGGTGCCGGCGCCGAGGCCCGATGCACCGCCGGTGATCAGAAAGACGTTGCCGCGAATGTCCATGACTTTCTCCGGTGTCGACCGCCCTTGGCGCTTCAGCGCCTAGGGAGGTCCCATGCAAAGCGTCGACCGCCCTTGGCGCTTCAGCGCCTAGGGAGGTCCCATGCAAAGCGTCGACCGCCCTTGGTGCTTCAGCGCCTAGGGAGGTCCCATGCAAAGCGTCGACTGCCCTTGGCGCTTCAGCGCCTAGGGAGGTCCCATGCAAAGCGTCGACTGCCCTTGGTGCTTCAGCGTTTAGGGAGGTCCCATGCAAAGCGGTTGTTCCGTCCGATGTTGCCCCATCGGCTGAAAAGCCGGTGCGCCGCGAGGGCGGGGCACGCGCTCGACCGATTGTACGGGGTGCCATCGCGCGGCGGCGACACCGGTGTGGTCGTGCGCATCCCGTCCGCGCAAAAAAAAGCCGCCCGGAAAGGGCGGCTTGCGGGTGCGCGACGCGCTGCTTACTTCAGTGCGTCAAACGCGCGCTCGCGGATTTCCTCGACGGCGCCGAGGCCCGAGATCTTGCGATACTGCGGTGCCTTCAGGCCGTTTTCTTCACCGCGCTGCGCCCAGTCGCCGTAGTACGTGATCAGCGGCTTGGTCTGCGCTTCGTACACTTCGAGACGCTTCTTGACGGTTTCTTCCTTGTCGTCGTCGCGCTGGATCAGCGGTTCGCCCGTCACGTCGTCGTGGCCTTCGACCTTCGGCGGGTTGAACTTGACGTGGTACGTGCGGCCCGATGCCGGGTGCGTGCGGCGGCCGCTCATGCGCTCGATGATTTCCGAGAACGGGACGTCGATCTCGAGCACGTAGTCGATCGCGACACCGGCTTCCTTCATCGCGTCAGCCTGCGCGATCGTGCGCGGGAAGCCGTCGAACAGGTAGCCGTTCGCGCAGTCGGATTCCTTCAGGCGTTCCTTGACGAGGCCGATGATCAGCGCGTCCGGCACGAGCTTGCCGGCGTCCATGTAGCCCTTCGCCTCGACGCCGAGCGGCGTGCCGGCCTTTACGGCCGCGCGCAGCATGTCGCCCGTCGAGATTTGCGGGATGCCGAATTTTTCCTTGATGAAGTTTGCCTGGGTGCCCTTTCCCGCGCCGGGCGCGCCCAACAGGATCAAACGCATGGTGATATCTCCAAGTATGTAGATTCGTGTGGCGAGACACAAAGGCGTCGGCGACGGCGGGCGCGGGGCTTGCCTGGCGCGTGGCGGACCGGTCTGATGCGGCGCGTCGGCTTGGGCGACGCGCGGCTGCCGGCAGGGCCGCGGGCGGGGTCAAGCGAGGACGCGCTGGTCGCGGACGGCTCGCACAATCGCCTGATTATGCCACGGGTTATTTTGAACCCGGCTGAAAAAGGGCCTGCACGCGCGCGAGATCGGCCGGCGTGTCGATTCCGGCTTCGGGCGCGGACTCGGTGATCAGCACTGCGATACGCTCGCCGTGCCACAGCGCGCGCAGCTGTTCGAGCTGCTCGGCCTGTTCGATCGGCGCCTGCGCGAGCGACGGATAGGTGCGCAGGAAACGCGCGCGATACGCATAGAGCCCGATGTGCCGGTAGACCGGGAAGGCCGGCGCCGGCATGGCTGCGACGTCCGGCCAGTGCGGCTGGTACGCGTCGCGGCTCCACGGAATCGGCGCACGCGAGAAGTACAGCGCGACGCTCTGCGCATCGAGCGCGACCTTCACGACGTTCGGGTTGAACACGTCGGCCGCGTCGTGGATCGGGTGGGCGGCGGTCGCGATCGCGCAGGCCGGATGCGCGGCCAGGTGCGACGCCACGTCGCGCACCAGCACGGGGTCGATCAGCGGTTCGTCGCCCTGCACGTTGACGACGACGGTGTCGTCGCTCCACCCGAAGGCCGCTGCCACTTCCGCGAGCCGGTCGGTGCCGGACGGATGGTCGGCCCGCGTGAGCACCGCTTCGAAGCCGTGATCGCGCGCCGCGTCGAGCACGCTCTGCGCGTCGGAGGCGACGAGCACCTGCTGCGCGCCCGCTTCGCGCGCGCGCTCGGCGACGCGCACGACCATCGGCTTGCCGCCGAGATCGGCGAGCGGCTTGTTCGGGAGTCGCGTCGACGCGAGCCGGGCGGGGATGACGGCGATGAAGGGTTGCGGGTGAGTCATCGGGGAGCGGTGAGAAAGACGGGGCGGGCGACGCCGGGAGCCGGTCGCCCGGCGGGGGCGGCGGCCCGGCCGGGGCCGGGCCGCCTGTTTCGAATCGTTGCGCCGTGCGAGCGGCCTGGCGGCTCAGCGGCCGGCCGGATCGACCGGCGTGCCTTCGACGGTCTGGCGCGCTTCGTCGACGAGCATCACGGGGATGCCGTCGCGGATCGGGTAGGCGAGCTTGTCCGCGTTGCAGATCAGCTCCTGCGCGGCACGGTCGTAGTGGAGCGGGCCTTTGCAGATAGGGCACACAATGATTTCAAGCAGGCGAGCGTCCACGGAGTTTCTCCACAACGAGGGCAATGAGGCGAGGGTCGAGCGCGGCTTCGACGGGGACAACCCACAGTCGGGCGTCGCGCCAGGAAGCGCCCAATTTTACTGCATCCTTCTCGGTGATCAGGATCGCATCGACGGCATCGTCGACGAACGGATTGTCGGCGAACGCGTAATGGTCGGGCAGCGCGCGCGTCGCCGGCGCGAGACCGGCCGCGCGCAGCGTCGCGAAGAAGCGTTCCGGCGCGCCGATGCCGGCCGCGGCGAGCACGCGTTCGTTCGCGAACTGCGACAACGGGCGGCGCAGCGCGGGCTGGTCGAGGTGCCACGCGGCGCCCGGCGTCAGCGCGAGCGCGTAGGTGTCGGGCCACGGCGGCAGCGCGCCGCTGTACGGATCGTTGACGAGCGTCGCGTCGCGGTGCCGCGACAACGGCTCGCGCAGCGGGCCGGCCGGCAGCAGGAAGCCGTTGCCGCCGAGCCGGTGGTCGAACACGACGAGCTCGACCGTGCGGGCGAGGCGGTAGTGCTGGAGGCCGTCGTCGCTGACGATCACGTCGACGTCCGGATGCGCGGCGCGCAGCGCCTGCGCGGCCGCGACGCGGTCGGGGCACACCCAGACGGGCGCGCCGGTGCGGCGCGCGATCAGCAGCGGTTCGTCACCGCCGACGCTGGCGCGCGACGCGGGCGTGACGGCGGTCGGCGCCGTCACGTTCGCGCCGTAGCCGCGCGACACGACGCCCGGTGTGAAGCCGGCCGCGCGCAGCGCGTCGACGAGCGCGATCACGGTCGGTGTCTTGCCGGTGCCGCCGACGGTCACGTTGCCGACCACGACGACGGGCACGCCGACGTCGACCGGCTTTTTCCAGCCCTGCGTGTAAGCGGTACGCCGCAGCGCCGCGCACAGGCCGAACACGCAGGCGAACGGCGTGAGCGCCCAGGCGAGCGCGCCGCGCCGCTGCCATTCGCGAGTCAGGCGCGCTTCGAGTCGCGCGAGCGGGCCGCCGGGCGCGCTCATCGGGCCGGGCGCGGCGCGTCGTGCGCCGCGGCGTGGGACGGATTCGTCAAGGCGGATTCTCCGTTGGGCGGCGCATGCCGCGGGGTCTGCGGAAGGCGGCACTCTAGCGCGCCGCACGCAGGCGCGGCAAGCGCGACCGGCCGACGCAGCCTGCGGGGCCGGATCGCGGCGGCCTGTGGATAACTCTGTGAAAAACTCCTCGGTCGATCGCATCAAACGCCCACCGGGCGGGCCTCGAATCGGAGGCGAATTGTTTTGAAAGGTTTAAAAATCTATAAAAATCAATGTGTTATGAGGAATTGTCTGGCTTTTTTAGCGGTTTCCAAGCGTTTTAGGCGGACGAATGCCAGAGTGTGGACACCTTCCGCGCGCGACGGCAAGTGCGGCGGCGCTGGACGTCGCGCGCATGTCGGACTATCGTGACGCCGCCAGCATTCATCCGACCGTCCATGCTTTCCGACTCTCCTTTTTCCGCACCCGGCGCGACGCGCGGCGGCGACGAAGTGATTCCCGTTTCGGCGCTCAATCGTGCGATTTCGACGATGCTCGAGCGCTCGTTTCCGCTGTTGTGGATTTCGGGCGAAGTATCGAATTTCACGCGTGCCGCGAGCGGCCACTGGTATTTCTCGATCAAGGACCAGCAGGCGCAGATGCGCTGCGTGATGTTCCGCGGCCGTGCGCAATATGCGGAATTCACGCCGCGCGAAGGCGACCGCATCGAGGTGCGCGCGGTCGTCACGATGTACGAGCCGCGCGGCGAAGTGCAGTTGAACGTCGAAGCCGTGCGGCGCACCGGGCAGGGGCGCCTGTACGAGGCGTTCCTGCGGCTGAAGGCGCAGCTCGAAGGCGAGGGCCTGTTCGCCCCCGAGCGCAAGCGGCCGTTGCCGGCCCACCCGCGCGCGATCGGCATCGTCACGTCGCTGCAGGCCGCCGCGCTGCGCGACGTGCTGACCACGCTCGCCCGGCGCGCGCCGCACATTCCGGTGATCGTCTATCCGGCGCCCGTGCAGGGTGCCGGTTCCGCCGAGAAGCTCGTCGCGGCCGTCGAGGCCGCGAATGCGCGCCGTGAGGTCGACGTGCTGCTGGTCTGCCGCGGCGGCGGCTCGATCGAGGATCTGTGGTCGTTCAACGACGAAGCGCTGGCGCGCGCGATCGCGGCGAGCGAACTGCCGGTCGTCAGCGGCGTCGGGCACGAAACCGATTTCACGATCGCGGACTTCGCGGCCGACTTGCGCGCGCCGACGCCTACCGGCGCGGCCGAGCTCGCGAGCCCGCAGCGCGCGCTGCTGCTGCGCGAGGTCGACGAGCGCCAGCGTGCGCTCGCGCGCGGCATGGCGCGCCGGCTCGAACAACGTGCGCAGCAGCTCGACTGGCTTGCGCGCCGGCTCGTGAGCCCGGCCGAGCGGCTGCAGCGGCAGCGCACGCACGTCGAGCAACTCGCGGTGCGGCTTGCGTCGGCGGCGTCGCGGCCGGTGCGCGACGCACGCGCGCGCTTCGCCCTGGCACAGCTGCGCTGGCAGCGCGCGCGGCCGGATGCGTCGCAGGCGCGCCAGGCGCTCGCGGGGCTGTCGCAACGTCTCGCGGTTGCGTTGCAGCGCCGTCATGAACGCGACACGGCGCGTGTGTCAGCCTGTGCTGCGAGGCTCGAGGTACTGAGCCCGCAGCGCACGCTCGAGCGCGGTTATGCGGCGCTGATCGATACGCAGACGGGCCGTGCGGTACGGGCGCCGAACGCGCTGAAGCCGCAGCGGCGCCTGACCGTGCATCTGGCCGAAGGCTCGGCCGACGTGTCGCTCGCCGACGTGCAGCCGCGGCTGACCGATACGATCTGACATAACCGCTGCAAGCGGAGCGAAGGGTGTCGCAACGGACGCATCGTGCACGGGAACGGATGCTGCGCAGCGTCGGGCTCGTCCTGACGGACGTTGCGCAAACATCGCTTTTCCGCATACCGCGGATAAATGGCCCGTGAGTTTGCGGGGTTATTCGTCCTCGCCTACAATCGGACGCTCGGCAGCATCCAACACAGCCTCCCTACATACTCAACGAAGGAATCGCCATGGCTCATACGCTCCCGCCGCTCCCGTACGCTGAAGACGCACTCGCGCCGACCATCTCGCTCGAGACGATCCAGTACCACTACGGCAAGCACCATCAGGCTTATGTGACGAACCTGAACAATCTGATCCCGGGCACGGAATTCGAAAACCTGTCGCTGGAAGAGATCGTGAAGAAGTCGTCGGGCGGCATCTTCAACAACGCCGCGCAAATCTGGAACCACACGTTCTTCTGGAACAGCCTGTCGCCGAACGGCGGCGGCGCACCGACGGGCGCGCTGGGCGACGCGATCAACGCGAAGTGGGGTTCGTACGACGCATTCAAGGAAGCGTTCACGAAGGCCGCAGTCGGCACGTTCGGTTCGGGCTGGGCATGGCTCGTGAAGAAGGCTGACGGTTCGCTCGACATCGTGTCGACGAGCAACGCAGCGACGCCGCTGACGACCGCCGACAAGGCGCTGCTGACGATCGACGTGTGGGAACACGCGTACTACATCGACTACCGCAACGCACGGCCGAAGTTCGTCGAAGCGTTCTGGAACATCGTGAACTGGGACTTCGCAGCGAAGAACTTCGCGTAAGTCCGGCGCCGGCGCGCCGCCACGGCGCGCAGCACCCCAAAAAAAGCCCTCGTTTCGAGGGCTTTTTTGTGGTTCATCGCAGGAAACCGTGGAGCCTTGGGGGGCGATTGCGTAACCTGACGCCTGACTTTATGGAGGTCAGGAGGAAGAATTGCTCGATCGCAAGGCACTTCAGGCACTGGGTTGCTGGACAGGCTATCGGCTGGAGCGAGTGGAGTGGCCGGCGGGCGAAAGCCGCACGCTGTCACTGCACTTGAAGCCGGTCAGCAAGGTCATGTACTGCGAGCAATGCGGAGCGCGTTGCCAGCAGATTCATGAAACGACGGTGCGGCGGGTGCGCGATTTGCCGCTGTTCGAGTATCGGGTGGTACTGCATGTCCCCCGTCGCCGGGTCTGGTGCGAACACTGCGGCGGGCCGAGGCTGGAGAAGCTGGACTGGCTGGGCCGCTACCAGCGAGTGACCGAGCGATTCGCCAAGGCCTGCGAGAAGTTGCTGCAAGCGGCCAGCGTGCAGGCCGTAGCGGCCTTCTACGACCTGGGCTGGCATACGGTCAAATCGATCGACAAGATGCGCTTGCGCGCACGCGTGGCCGAGCCGGACTGGTCAACGATCCGCTATCTGGCGATGGACGAGTTCGCGCTGCATAAAGGCCATCGTTACGCCACGGTGGTGGTCGATCCGATCGGCCGGCAAGTGCTCTGGATTGGAGCGGGACGCTCGCGCGAAACAGCTCGAGCCTTCTTCGAACAGCTACCCGCGGGCGTTGCCGAGCGCATCGAGGCGGTCGCGATCGACATGACTACGGCCTACGAGTTGGAGATCAAGGCGCAGTGTCCGCAGGCCGAGGTGGTCTACGACCTGTTCCACGTCGTCGCCAAGTACGGGCGCGAAGTGATCGATCGGGTACGGGTGGATCAGGCCAATCAGCTACGCCATGACCGGCCGGCCCGGAAGGTTCTGAAGTCCAGTCGCTGGCTGCTGCTGCGCAACCGCCGCAACCTGAAGCAGGAACAGGCTGTGCATCTGAAGGAACTGCTGGCCGCCAACCAGCCGTTGTTGTGCGTCTACGTGCTACGCGATGAACTCAAACGGCTCTGGTTCTACCGGAAGCCAGCTTGGGCGCAAAAGGCTTGGGAACAATGGGTTGAGCAAGCCCGGCAAAGCGGGATCGCAGCACTGCAACTGTTTGCTCAGCGCCTACAGGGTTACTGGCACGGAATCCTCGCACGTTGCCGACACCCACTCAATACCAGCGTCGTCGAAGGCATCAACAACACTATCAAGGTCATCAAGCGTCGGGCTTACGGGTACCGCGACGAGGAATACTTCTTCCTCAAGATCCGCGCCGCGTTCCCCGGCAATCCTCGATGAACCTTTTTTGTTTTTGTCCCGCAGGCGCGTCGAGTTGGCCAGATCAGGCGACCATGCCGAACACCCAGCCGAGCGTGGCACTCGCGATCACGACGGCCCATGGCGGCACGCGCCAGAACACCAGCGCGACGTAGGCGGCGAGCGCGGCGGCCAGGTCGCGCGGCGCGACGATCGTATCGGTCCAGACCGGGTGATAGAGCGCGGCGAACAGCAACCCGACGACGGCCGCGTTCACGCCCGCGAGCGCCGCCTGCATGCGCGCGCTGCGGCGCAGGCGCTCCCAGAACGGTGCGGTGCCGGCAATGAGCAGGAACGACGGCGCGAAGATCGAGACCAGTGCGATCGTGCCGCCGAGCCAGCCGTTCGGCGCATCGCGCAGCGACGCGCCGAGATACGCCGAAAACGTGAAGAGCGGCCCCGGCACGGCCTGCGCGACACCGTACCCGGCGAGGAACGCCGAATCGCCGACCCAGCCGGGCGCGACCACGGCCGCCTGCAGCAGCGGCAGCACCACATGGCCGCCGCCGAACACGAGTGCGCCGGTGCGGAAGAACGCATCGACGACGGCGAGCGTATCGGAGTGGAGCGCGCGGGCCGCAACCGGCAAGACGACGAGCAGCGCCGCGAACAGCGCGAGCCACACCATGCCCGAGCGGGGCGACACGTGCAGCGGCAACGGATCGTGCGCGTCGCGTGCCGGTTGCGGCAGCAGCACGAGACCGGCCGCGCCGGCCGTGACGATCACCGCAATCTGCGTCCAGGCGGCCGGCGCGAGCAGCGCGACGCAAGCGGCCGCGGCCATCAGCGTGACGCGGCGCGCATCCGGGCACAGCGTGCGTGCCATTCCCCAGACCGCTTGCGCGATCACCGCGACCGACACGATGCGCAGCCCGTGCAGCGCGCCGGCTTCGATCGGTGCGCCCGTTGCGTGAACGCCGAGCGCGAACAGCATCATCAGCAGCGCCGATGGCAGCGTGAAGCCGAGCCAGGCGGCGAACATGCCCGCATAGCCGGCGCGCGCGAGGCCGATCGCCATCCCGACCTGGCTGCTCGCGGGCCCCGGCAGGAACTGGCACAGCCCGACGAGATCGGCATAGGTGCGCTCGGTGAGCCAGCCGCGCCGCGTGACGAATTCGGCGCGGAAGTAGCCGAGGTGCGCGACCGGGCCGCCGAACGACGTGAGGCCGAGCCGCAGGAACGCGGCGAAGACGGGCCACGGATGACGGGAAGGCGCGGGGGCGGTCGAGGTATTCAAGACGAGGTGTGTGGCGGACGAACGAGCAGCAACGATAGCGCAACGCGGCGGCGGCGGGGCAACGTGCAGCGGCGCGTTGCGCGTTGCTCAGTGCGTGCCGTCGCCCAGCCCGCTCGCGCGGCGCAGCGCGTCGATGTCGACGAGCTCGATCTCGCCGACATGCAGCCGCACGACGCCGTCGGCCTGCAGCGCCTTCAGCAACTGGTTGGTGGTCTGCCGCGTGATCGACAGCATCGACGCGAGCGTTTCCTGCGACAGCCGCACGCGCGTGCGGCCGGCGCTGATGCCGCCGTAACCCTCGGCGATCATCAGCAGGCGCACGGCGAGCCGCTGCGCGGCCGGCATCACGCTCATCGATTCGACGGTCAGGAAGCTCAGGCGCAGCTTCTGCGCCATCAGCAGCGCGAACTGCCGCCAGTATTGCGGCGTCGCATCGAGGATCGCGAGCAGTGCGGCCTGCGGCACGTGCAGCAGCAGCGCGTCGTCGAGCGCGATCGCGTCGTGCGTGCGCGGCTGGCCGTCGAACAGCGCGATTTCGCCGAACCACGTGACGGGCTCGGCCACCGTCAGAAGCGCTTCCTTGCCCTGCGGGTCGACCGCACCTATCGTGAGTGAACCGGCCAGGACCGCGTACAGCCCGCATGGCGGGTCGCCGCGCCGGAACAGCGCGTGGCCGGCCGGCAGGCGGCGCAGCGCCGCGCGGGCGAGCAGGTCCGCGCGCAACGCGTGCGGCAGCGCGGCGAACCACGGGTTCGCTTCGATCTGCGGCAGGTACGGGGCGAGCGGAGAGGGCATGGACACGCGATGTCGGGTAGCTGACAGAGGTTCTCGGGCGTGACGCGCATCATAGCGCTCAATAGCCGACCAGGAGACGCGATGAAGACGCTCGAAGACCACCTTTCGCAGTATGCGGCCTACCATCGCGACGCGCGCAACATCGCGACGCATCTGGTCGGCATCCCGATGATCGTGTTCGCGGCCGAAGTGCTGCTGTCGCGGCCGGCGGTCGGGATGGCGGCGGGCATCGCGTTGTCGCCGGCGCTGCTGCTGGCCGTCGCGTTCGTCGTGTTCTACCTGCGTCTCGACCTGCGGTTCGGGATCGTGATGGCCGCGCTGTTCGCGCTCGGCCTGTGGGCTGCGCAGTCGCTCGCGTTGCTGCCGACCGCGCAATGGCTCGCGATCGGCATCGGCGCATTCGTCGTCGGCTGGATCGTGCAGTTCGTCGGGCACTGGTTCGAAGGGCGCAAGCCCGCGTTCGTCGACGATCTGGTCGGCCTGATGGTCGGACCGCTGTTCGTCGTGGCCGAAATCGCGTTCTTCGCGGGGCTGCGCGGAGATGTGCGTCGCGAAGTCGAGCGGCGTGCCGGCCCCGTGCACGGCGGCGCGCACTCGCATGTCTGACGCGCCGGTCTGCGTGGTCGGCGCAGGCGCCGTCGGCTGCTATCTCGGCGGCCGCCTCGCGGCGGCCGGCGCGCGCGTGACGCTCGTCGGTCGCGCGCGGATCGGCGATGCGATTCATCTGCACGGGCTCACGCTGACCGACCAGCGCGGCTATCGGGCGACGCTCGCGCCGGCCGATGTCGCGTTTGCGACCGATCCGGCCGCCGCCGCCGACGCACGGCTCGTGCTCGTCGCGGTGAAGTCGGCCGCCACGCACGAGGCCGCTGGGCAACTGGCCGGCGTGCTGCGGCCCGGTACGGTCGTGATCAGCTTCCAGAACGGCCTGCACAACGCCGACGTGCTGCGCGACGCGCTGCCGCAAGCGACCGTGCTGGCCGGCATGGTGCCGTTCAACGTGATCGAGCGCGGGCCAGGCGCGTTTCACCAGGGTTCGGCCGGCGCGCTCGCGGCCGACGCGTCGCCTGCGCTGCGGCCGTTCGCCGGCGCCTTCGCGCGCGCCGGGCTGCCGCTCGTGCTGCATCGCGACATGCGGGCCGTACAGTGGGCGAAGCTGCTGCTCAACCTGAACAACGCGGTCAATGCGCTCGCGAACCTGCCGCTGCGCGACGAACTCGCGCAACGCGCGTACCGGCGCTGTGTCGCGCTGGCCCAGCGCGAAGCGCTGCACTGGCTGGCGCGCGCCGCGATCCGGCCCGCGCGGGTGACGCCGCTGCCGGCCGCGTGGATCCCGGCCGTGCTCGATCTGCCCGATGCGGCCTTTCGCGTGCTCGGCGGCCGGATGCTCGCGATCGATCCGCTCGCGCGTTCGTCGATGTCCGACGATCTCGCGGCGCGGCGCGCGACGGAAGTCGAGTGGATCAACGGCGAGATCGTGCGGCTGGCCGCGCGCTTCGGTGCGCCGGCGCCCGTCAATGCGCGGCTGTGCGCGCTCGTTCACGACGCGGAAAGCGCGGCGGCGCGCCCGGCGTGGCGCGGCGATGCGTTGTGGGCCGAGCTGACCGCGCACGCGCCGCGCGCAGGCCACGTGCGGCCAGCGTAACGCGCGTCACGCCGCCACCCGCACGACGCCACGGGCCGGGCGCAACGGCTAAGATGCGGGGTGCGTCATACGACGCCTTTGCGGAGCAATCGCCATGGTGGATCGCCCGACTCTCGACGCCTACGACGCCCATGCCGCGCAATACGCGCAGGACTGGCTCGACCAGGCCGCGCCCGACGACATGTACGCGCTGCTCGAACAGCATTTCTCGCCGGGGCCGACCGCCGACGTCGGCTGCGGCGCGGGCCGCGACACGGCCTGGCTCGCGTCGCGCGGCTTCGACGTGCGCGGCTACGACGCGAGCGCCGCGCTGCTCGACGAGGCGCGGCGGCACCATCCGGGCCTGACCTTCGAGCTGGCCGCGCTGCCGGCGCTGGCCGGCGTGCCGTCCGGCGCGTTTCGCAACGTGCTGTGCGAAACGGTCGTCATGCATCTCGAACAGGCGGACGCGGCGGCCGCCGCCGCGCGGCTGGCCGATCTGCTGATGCCGGGCGGCACGTTGTACCTGAGCTGGCGGGTGGCCGGAAACGGCACGTTGCGCGACGAGCGCGGCCGTCTCTATACGGCACTCGATTCGGCGCGGATGCATGCGGCGCTGGGCGCAAGCATGCACGTGATCGACGAGCACGAGGTCGTCAGCGCATCGTCCGGCAAGCGCGTGCACCGGCTGATCGTGCGCAAGGCGGGCGGCGCCGCGTGAGGGCGGCGCGCCATCGCGCTTACTCGCGGCTGAGCGCCGCTTCCCAGTTGATGTCGACGCAGAGCACCTGCATGCCGGTTGCGGCCGGTGCGGCGATCGACGCGGTCACGCACAGGTGCGCCTCGTTGATCGACAGGTAGGGCGGTGTCAGATGCACGCGCCCCGGCGCGCGCATCGCGTCGATGAAGTACGGACGGCGTTCCCAGCTGGCGCCTTCGGAGTGCAGCAACGGCCGGAAGCGCTTGGCGCGTTGCGACACGCTGCCGCGCGCGAGCACGTTGTCGCCGATCTGGCGGCCCGACGCGTCGAGCAGGAAGCAGCGCGCAGTTTCGGGCAGCCCGAGCACGGCGCCGGCCGCATCGGTGAGCGATTCGCCGGCGCCGAGTTTTTGGCTCGCTTCCTCGAGCGCGGCGACGTACGGTGCGAGCCGTTCCGCCTGCGTGCGCTCGCGCTGCGCGACGCGCAGCCGCAGCGCGGCCGACAGCGTATCCATGCAGCCCGCGGCGGCCTGCGGCTGCACGGGATCGACGCTCGGCCCCGCGAAATACTGGCCCTGCACGAAATCGACGTCGCATTCGAGCGCGATCAGCGCGTCGCGTTCGGTCGACAGGCCGCCCATCAGCACGAGCTGTCCGGATTCGTGCAGCAGCGACACGAGCCCCGGCAGCACGCGTTCGAGATGCGAGTGCTCGCTTGCCTGCGCGAGGATGCCGCGGTCGAGCGTGACGATGTCCGGATGCAGGTGCCACACGCGGTCGACGTTCGAATGCTTCGCGCCGAACCCGACGAGCGCGACCAGGAAGCCGGCCTTGCGCAGCCCGTCGATGATCGCCGCGTAGCGCGGCGTCTCGCCGCCGGCCTGCTCCGGCACCTCGAGCACCACGCGGTGCGGCGGCAGCCCGAGCGCCTTCAGGTTCGCGAGCAGCGCGTCGCCGTAGATGGTGTCCATCAGCGCGGCCGGATGCAGGCTCAGGAAGAGCCACTCGTCGTGACTGTCGAACGCGTGGAAGTTACCGAGATGCAACGATTCGGCGAGCCGGCCGAGTTCGAGCAGGTCGCCGCGGCGCGCCGCCTGCGTGAACACCTCGTGCGACGCCACCTGGCGGCTTTCCTCGTCGTGCGCGCGCAGCGACGCGTGATAGCCGATCGCGCGACGGTGCGACACCGAGAAAACGGGCTGGAACACGCTGAACACGGTGTAGCCGCCGTACAGCACGGTGCGCCGGTTCCCGTCGTCGCCGGCGACGGGGCGGGGCGGCTGAAAGCCGGGGGGATCGATTTCGATCATGCTCATGATGTCGGCCGAAGGAAGACTGCCAGTTTACCTAGAGAATAGGCGAGCAAGAAGCATGCACGGCACCGTGCCACGTGCGGCGGCCCGTCGCGGCCGGGGAGCCGGGCATCGCGGCGCGCATCGGCGGGGCCGGCTGCACCGCGATGGTGCGCGCCGACCCGGTTCGGCGCGCGCCGCGCGTCACGCGCGCTCGGACGGGTCGGTCTTGCGCGCGGTGCTGCGGATCTCGGGCGCGAGCTGCGCGAAGATCCACGCGGACGCGGCCGTGATGATCCCGACGCAGATGAACGTCGCATGGAACGCCGGCAGCGTGTTGCTGGGGGTCACGGTGCGCAGCATGCCCGTGAACGTCGCGAGCAGCGCGCCCGCGACCGTGACGCCGAGGCTCATCGACAGCATCTGCACGAGCGAGAACAGGCTGTTGCCGCTGCTCGCGCCGCCCGTGCCGAGATCCTTCAACGTCAGCGTGTTCATCGCGGTGAACTGCATCGAGTTGAACCCGCCGAACAGCGCGAGATGCACGACCTTCACCCACACCGGCACAGTGTCGCGCATCAGCGCGAAGCTGGCCATCATCACGCCGACCATGATCGTGTTCGCGAGCAACACCTTGCGGTAGCCGTGCTGCGTGATCAGCCGCGTGATGATCCGCTTCGAGAACATCCCGGCTGCGGCGACCGGCAGCATCATCAGCCCGGCCTCGAACGCCGAGTAGCCGAGGCTCACCTGCAGCAGCAGCGGGATCAGGTACGGCATTGCGCCGCTGCCGATCCGCGCGAACAGGTTGCCGAGCAGCCCGACGCTGAACGTGTGGATCCTGAACAGTTCGAGCGAGAAGATCGGTTGCGGCGCGCGCACCGCATACAGCCCGTACGCGACGAAGCACGCGAGGCTCAGGATCAGCAGCACGAGCACGGCCGCGTGCTGCATGCCGAGATCGGCGAGCCCGTCGAGCGACAGCGAGATCGCGACCATGCCGATCGTCAGCAGCAGATAGCCTTTCAGGTCGAAGCGGCCGACGGCCGGGTTGCGCGAATCGGGCATCGAATAGAAAGTCGCGATGCAGCCCGCGACGCCGACCGGCACGTTGATCAGGAAGATCCAGTGCCACGACGCTATCTTCACGAGCCAGCCGCCGAGCGTCGGCCCGATCAGCGGGCCGATCAGGCCCGGAATCGCGACGAACGACAGCGCGGGCAGGTAGCGTTCGGCCGGGAACGTGCGCAGCACCGCGAGCCGCCCGACCGGCAGCAGCATCGCGCCGCCGACGCCCTGCACGACGCGGAATGCGACGAGCTGCGTCAGCGTATGCGCGTTCGCGCACAGCAGCGAGCCGAGCGAGAACACCAGGATCGCGCTGAAGAACACGCGCCGCGTGCCGAACGTATCGGCCAGCCAGCCCGACACGGGGATCATCACCGCCATCGTCAGCGAGTACGCGATCACGACCGACTGCATCCGCAGCGGCGATTCGCCGAGGCTCGCGGCCATCGACGGCAGTGCCGTATTGACGATCGTCGAATCGAGCGTCTGCATGAAGAAGCCCGTCGCAACGAGCCAGAGCATCACGGTGAGGTTCTTTTCGCCGGGGGCGGCGGCAGGCGGGCGCTGGAACATGAGGGCGGGACGGTGGCGCGGGACAGCCGACATTGTAGGGAAAGCCGCCGCGCCGTGCAGGTTCGGGGCGGCATGCCGGGCGGTGCCGGGCCCGGCGGGCCGATGCCTGTCCCCGTCGGTCGGCCAGTACAGTTCAGCTAAAAGTGTCTGCAGCCGTATCTGTCCGTGTGCTGCCACTGTCCGAAATACTGGTGTCATCGAACCCGTGCGACCAGGAGGCTGCCATGCGCGAACTGCGACTTTACGTGATGGACGGCGACGAGCCGGCCGGACGGTGGCGGATCGTCGATCGCACGCTGCTCGAAGTGGCCGAGGGCGAGGTGTGGGTGACCGTCGAGGGCCGGCCCGACGATCACTGGCTGGGCGCCGGCGCGTCGCTGACGTTGCTGCCCGGCACGCGCGCGTGGGTCAGCGCGGGGCGGCGCGGCGCGACGTTCGCGTTCGGTCCGCTCGCGGCGCCGGCCGCGCACACCGCGCACGCGTGGTGGCGTCCGTTCGCCGCATGGCGCGACGGCCGGCGTCACACGGCCGCGTCGCTGCCGACGTAGCGCGCCCGCGGCCGGATCAGCTTCCCGTCCGCGTACTGTTCGAGCGCATGCGCGATCCAGCCTGCCGTGCGGCCGGCCGCGAACAGCGTGAACGCCGCGCCGTCGGGCAGCGCGAGCGTGCGTTCCAGCACCGCGAGCGCGAAATCGATCGCGGGGCGCAGGCCGGTGGCTGCTTCGACGCGCGCGGCGAGCGCGTGCGCCACCCGCAGCGCCGGCCGGTCGGGCACTGCGGCCTGCAGCGCGTCGAGCAGCGCCCGCGAACGCGGGTCGCCGTCGGGGTAGAGCGGGTGCGCAAAGCCGGACAGGGCGGTGCGGCCGCCGTCCGTGCGTTCGTCGTGCGCCAGCCGCAGGGCGAGGTAGCGATCGAGGTCGGCGGCGCGGGCCGCTTCGTCGAGCAGCGTACCGGCTCGGAACGTCTCGCCGCCGTGGCGCGGCCCCGACAGCGCCGCGAGCCCGCCCGCAATTGCGCCGAACAGGTGGGTGCCGGTCGACGCGATGCAGCGCACCGCGAAGGTCGACGGATTCAGTTCGTGATCGGCGCACAGCACGAGCGCGCGCCGCAGCAGGTCGGCTTCGTCGCGCCGCCGCACGCGCCATGCAGTCGCGAGCTGCCGGTGTACGGGCGCGTCGCCCGGCGCGATGCCGGCGAGTGCGGCCGTTGCGACGCGCAGCAGCAGCGTGCCGGCATCAAGCTGCGCGTCGCGCCCCTGCGCCCATAAGCGCGGCAACGATGCGGCCGCGGCAGGCAGCAGCACCAGCGTGCGTTCGAGCGGCGCGAGATGCGCCCAGCGACGCGCCCAGTCGTCCCATTGCGCGGCGTCGAAACCGGTCGACGCGAGCGAGGCGTGTGCCAGCCGCGCGGGCGGACAGTCCCAGAGCCGCGCGGCCGTTTCTTCGAGCGTCGCTTCGGCGGCGAGTGCGACCGCATCGGCGCCGCGGTAGTGCAGGCGGCCGCCCGCGATCTGCGTGATCCGCGATTCCAGTACCGGCACGCCCCAGTCGAGCGAACGTTCGGCGACGCCGCCCGCGCGTTTCGCGTCGGCGCGGCGGCGCGCAAGCAGGCGCACTTCATCCGCGTCGTAGCAGCGGCGCTTGGTCGCGCCGTCGGGCAGCGAGCGCAGCAGGCCGCGGCTCACGTACGCATACAGCGTACTCACGCTGACACCGAGGATGCCGGCGGCTTCCGGTGCACTGAGGGATCTCATGCCGGTGGCTCCTGTCGGGGGCATGAAACGCGGCCCCGCTACAACTATTCGTTATGTATTGATTCGCGCAATCAAGATTGATCGCGCCTGTCGCGAATTCTAGACTCGATTTCGTCTCCTCAACGACTCCCCAGCACCATGACACCCGAACTCGCATTGACGCATCTGTGGCAACTCGCACACGGCGATCCTGGCGCGCTGGCCCGCGCGACCGTGACGGGCCGGGACCCGACGCTGCCGTCGACGTTCAAGGTCGGCACGCTCGCCGTCGCGACGATCGCGGCAGCCGGGCTCGCGGCCGCCGAATGCCACCGGCTTCGCACGGGCGTCGCGCAAGCCGTCGACGTGTCGGTGCGCGACGCGCTCGTTGCGTTCCGCAGCGAGCGCTACCTGCGCGTCGACGACGGCCCGCCGCCGGAGTTGCGTCATCCGGTGACGGGTTTCTTCGAGACCGGCGACGGGCGCTGGATTCAGCTGCACGCGAACTTTCCGCATCACTTGCACGGCATCCTCGGCGTGCTTGGCTGCGGCGCGCAACCCGCCGATGTCGCCGCGGCGATCCGTACCTGGGACGGCGTGGCGCTCGATACCGCGCTGGCCGAGGCCGGCTTGTGCGCGGCATTGATCAGAACACCTGAGGAATGGGCGGAACACGAGCAGGCGCGTGCGATTGCGTCGTTGCCGCTGTTCGAAATCGAGCGGATCGGCGATGCGCCGGCCGAGCCGGTCGGCCGCGGCGACGCCGGCCAGCCGCTTGCCGGCGTGCGCGTGCTCGATCTCACGCGCATCATCGCGGGGCCGGTCGCGGGCCGCACGCTGGCATCGCACGGTGCGCAGACGCTGCTCGTCAACGGTCCGCATCTGCCGAACATCGCGCCGCTCGTGATCGACAACGGGCGCGGCAAGCGTTCGACGTGGATCGATCTGCGCGACGCGGCGGGCGTCGATACGCTGCAGGCACTCGCGAGCGATGCCGACGTCTTTCTGCAGGCGTACCGGCCTGGCGCGCTCACGGCACGTGGTTTCGCGCCGCAGGCACTCGCGGCGCTGCGGCCCGGCATCGTGTGCGTGTCGGTGTCGGCGTACGGGCACGCGGGGCCGTGGGCGAAGCGGCGCGGTTTCGACAGTCTCGTACAGTCGGCGAGCGGTATCGCATGGCAGGAGCAGCAGGCCGCGCATGCGGACGCGCCGCGCCATCTGCCGTGCCAGGCGCTCGATCATGCGACGGGTTATCTCGCGGCGTTCGGCGCGATGATTGCGCTCGCGCGGCGGGCGCGTGAAGGGGGAAGCTGGCACGTGCGGACGTCGCTCGCGCAGACGGGACGCTGGCTGCAGTCGTTCGGCGTCGTGCCGGACGGGCTGCGGGCACCCGATCTCGCGCCTGCCGACGTGCGCGACCGGATCGAGCGCATCGCGTCGCCGTTCGGGGCGCTCGACACCGTGCGGCCGGCCGAGCGCTTGTCGGTGACGCCGCCGTCGTTCGCGCGGCCGCCCGTGCCGCTCGGCACCGACGACGCACGCTGGCTGTGAGCGCCGGCGGCGCGACGTGCGTTACTTGCGCAGTTCGACGACGAAATCGTAGTAGTCGTTGCGGCAGTAGGTATCGGTCAGTTCGATCGCGCGCTGGTCTGACGTATAGCCGATCCGCGTGATCAGCAGCAGCGCATCGTGCGGCGCGATGCCCATCTGTTCGGCGATCTCGTCGGTCGCGTTGACCGCGCGGAAATGCTGCAGCGCGCGCACGATCGGCGTGCCGCGCGCTTCGAGATAGCTGTACAGCGAGCCGGCGATCGCCTGCGGATCGGGAATCAGCGTCGCGGGGAACGTCGAGTTCTCGACGGCCATCACGATGCCGTCGGCGAGACGCAGGCGTTTCAGGCGCGTAACGGATGCGGCCGGCGACAGCCCGAGCTGGATCACTTCGTCGCGGTTCGCGGGCTGAATTTCGCGCGCGAGCCATTGCGAGCTCGGCTTGAAGCCGCGGCGCTCGAGCATTTCGCTGAAGCTCGACAGTCGCGACAGCGGATCCTCGTAGCGCGGCTGGATGAAGTTGCCCGCGCCTTGCGTGCGGCGGATCAAGCCCTGCTCGACGAGCAGCGCGATCGCCTTGCGTGCGGTGATGCGCGATACGCCGAGCGCTTCGGACAGCACGCGCTCGGAAGGCAGCGCCTCGCCGGCCGTCCAGCGGTTGTCGTGGATTGCGTCACCGAGCTTGCGAGCGAGCTGCAGGTAGAGCGGCGTATCGTTGTCGGGGTCGGGGCGCAGGTCCTGCCACCGGTCGTCCGTGGGTGCCTTCATGGAATGGGTATCGATCAGGTTGCGGCCATTCTAAGTCATCATGCCGCGCCGTTATAGCCGGTTTTTGCCGTGTAATAGGTCGCGGGCGCATCGATTGACTACACTGACGCGTCGTATTCCATGCTCC
The DNA here is from genome assembly GCF_902499125.1 of Burkholderia arboris. Taxonomy (GTDB): domain Bacteria; phylum Pseudomonadota; class Gammaproteobacteria; order Burkholderiales; family Burkholderiaceae; genus Burkholderia; species Burkholderia arboris. The sequence continues at coordinate 1,301 of NZ_CABVPX010000038.1, read as the reverse complement.
GGCCGCAGTGTGCGGCCGCGAATCCACAACGAGGAACGCATGACAGACACGATCGCCACGGTCGTCCTGCCGGACGGTGAGACGATTCCGAAGCTTGGCCTGGGTACCTGGGAAATGGGCGAGCGGCCGGCCCGGCGCGCGGACGAAATCGCCGCGCTGCGCGAGGGCATCGAACTCGGGATGACGCTGGTCGATACGGCCGAGATGTACGGCGACGGCGCGACCGAAGCGCTCGTCGGCGAAGCGCTCGCAGGCCTGCGCGACGACGTGTTCCTCGTCAGCAAGGTCTATCCGCATCATGCGAGCCGGCGCGGTGTCATCGCCGCGTGCGACGCGAGTCTCAAGCGCCTGCGTACCGACCGTCTCGACCTGTACCTGCTGCACTGGCGCGGCTCGGTGCCGCTCGAGGAGACGGTCGAGGGTTTCGAGGCGTTGCAGCGCGCCGGCAAGATCCGTCACTGGGGCGTGAGCAACTTCGATACGGCCGACATGGACGAACTCGTCCGCGAAGCGGGCGGCAGTGCGTGCGCGACCAACCAGATCCTCTACAACATCGCGCGGCGCGGCCCGGAGTTCGACCTGCTGCCGTGGCTCGCCGATCACCGGATGCCGGCGATGGCGTATAGCCCGGTCGACCACGGGCGGTTGCCGAAACGCTCGCCGCTCGACGAGATTGCGCGGCTGCGCGGCGTGTCGGTGATGCGGGTCGCGCTGGCATGGGTGCTCGCGCAGCCGGGTGTGTTCGCGATCCCGAAGGCGTCGAGGATCGAGCACGTGCGCGACAATCGCGCCGCGCTCGATTTCGAGTTGAGCGATGACGAGCGCGCGCAGCTTGACGCGTATTTCCGTCCGCCACGCAGCAAGCGCGCGCTCGAGATGCTCTGATCGCACCTGGCCGGGCAACGCTTCCGGTCAGTGGTTGCCGCCGGACGATCCGCCGTTGCCGTGACCACCGCCATTGCCGTTGCCAGTGCCGTGGCCATTGCCGACGCCGTTGGCACCGCCATTGCCGGCGCCGCCACTGCCGTTGCCATTGCCGTTGCCGCCGCCGTTGCCGTGGCCACCGTTGCCGTTTCCGCCGCCATTGCCGTTGCCGTTTCCGCCGCCGTTGCCGTTGCCGTTGCCGTTGCCGTTTCCGCCGCCGTTGCCGCCGCCGTTTCCGCCGCCGTTGCCGCCGCCGTTGCCGCCGCCGTTGCCGCCGCCGTTGCCGCCGCCGTTGCCGCCGCCGTTGCCACCGCCGTTGCCACCGCCGTTGCCACCGCCGTTTCCGCCGCCGTTTCCACCGCCGTTGCCGCCGCCAT